>CAYPTB010000010.1:0-221507 GCA_964413535.1 uncultured Planctomycetaceae bacterium
GAAGAGGTCGAGCGCCAGGCCCATACCGATGCGCGCGAGCTCGGGGTCGTAGCGGTGGCCCTCGTCGCGCAGGAAGGCGTGCTGACCGTTGAACTCGTGCCAGGTGAAGTCGACGCCGGCGTCGGTCAGCGTGTCGTACACCAACCGCCGGCCCTCGCGCGGGATGTGCGGGTCCTGCTTGCCCCAGATCATGAGCACCTCGCCGCCGATCTCCTTCACGCGCTCGAGCGTGTCGTCGCGCATGCCCTTCGCGAGGCCGCGCTTGTGCAAGTCGGTCGCGTAGAAGCACACGCCGGCCAGCACCTCGGGGTTCGCGCAGGCGCGCAAGCTCAAGTGCCCGCCGACACAGATCCCGATCGAGCCGAGCTTGCCGGTGCAGTCGTCGCGGCCCGCGAGGTGCGCGAGCACCGCGCGCGCATCATCGTCATAGCTTCCGAGCTCCTTCGTCGTCTTGAGCTCGTTGCCGCGGTCGGCGCCCTCCTGGTCGTAGGCGAGCACGGTCCCCGCCGGCTCGAACTCGTGGTAGATCTCGGGCACGGCCACAACGAAGCCGTGGCCGGCGAGGAACGCGGCCGTGCGCCGGATCGGCGGGGTGACCTGGAAGATCTCGGAGAAGAACAGGAGGCCCGGATACCTTCCGCCCGCCGCCGGGCGAAACACGTAGGTGCGCATTCCGCCGCGGGGCGTCGTGAGTTCGACCGGATCGGTCTCGGTGACGATCATGGACGACGGCGCTCTAGGCCAGGTTCGTCGCGGCGAACTCCCAGTTGGCGAGCTCCTCGATCCACTTGCGCACGTAATCGGCGCGCGCGTTCTGGTGGTCGAGGTAGTAGGCGTGCTCCCACACGTCGATCGTGAGCAGCGCGCGTTTCTCGTGCACGAGCGGCAGGTCGGCGTTGGCGGTCGCGAGCACCTCGAGCTTCCCGCCCGCGCCCTCGACGAGCCAGGCCCAGCCGCTCCCGAACTGCGTCGTGGCGGCCTTCGCGAACTCCGCGCTGAAGGTCTCGAACGAGCCGAAGTCGCGCACGATGCGCTCGGCGAGCTTGCCCGTGGGCTTCCCGCCGCCGTCGGGCGACATCGACTTCCAATAGAAGGAGTGGTTCCAGACCTGCGCGGCGTTGTTGAACAGCCCGCGCTTCTCCGGATCGGCCGCCGCGGCGCGCACGACGTCCTCGAGCGAGCTCGAAGCGAGCGGCGTCCCGGCCACGAGCTTGTTCACGTTGTCGACGTAGGCCCGGTGGTGCTTGCCGTAGTGGAAGGAGAGCGTGCGCGCGGAGACCACGGGGTCGAGCGCGTCGTCGGGATAGGGGAGGGGTTCGAGCTCGAAGGGACCGGACGTGAGCGAGGGCTCGGTCGACGCGTGCGCGCCCGTGCGGCCGCGCGAACTCGGGACGCCGGCGCTCGCGACACCGGCGCCGAGTGCGACGACGGCGGCGCCCTGGACCAGACGACGGCGAGAGATACGCGGTTGTGAGCTCATGATCGACGTGCTCCTCGGCCTGTGGTTACTCTGCGACCGCGCGTCGCCCGTGAGCCCTTGCGGGACTCGTTGCGGGGCCAGACGTCCGATCGATCGCTCTGGCGCACGATACCGGATCGAGAGGCTCCTGACGAAGCGCGGCCGTTCGCGTGCGCTCAACCGCCGGTACCCAGAACTTCGTAGGCGAGCGAGGTGAACCGCGTGTGGACGGCGACGAACCACGCTCCGTCCACCTCCCTCGCTTCGACGTTGCGGATCGAAACGTCTTCGTCCTGAGGCATTCCGGGCAGCGCGCCTTCCCACACGAGCGTGCCGCGCGCGTCGAGCACGAAGAGCTCGCCCGAGTCCGCGGCCACGGCGAACCAGCGCTCTCCGTCCGACGGCTCGACGACGGCGATGCGCGACGGACGACCGGGGAGCACGGCCCTGAAACGTCGGTCGGCTCGAGCGTCGTAGCGGACGAGCGAGGGCTCCGCGCTGGCGCTCGTGACGATCCACGCGACGCCGCCGTCCTCCGCCGGGAAGAGCTGCGCGTCCTTCGCATACACGCGCCCTTCGCCGCTCGAGCCGACGCCGTAGGGCGCGAGGTCGCGCTCGCGCGCGCCCGTGCGGTCGTGATCGAAGACGGTGACGCGCCCTCCGACCTGGAGCAGCACTCCCGGCAACGCGCGATGCGAGCGCAACGCGTACAGGATGTACTTCTCTCGGACGTCCCAGAGATTCGCTCCGGACGCGTCGAGCGCGACGATGCTCGTCTCGCCGCCGAGCCCCAGCGCGACGCCGTACACCTCGTCGTCGCTCCACAGCGCGGCCAGGCTCGTGATCCTCGCGCGCGGCGGTTGGTAGCACCACGCGACCTCTCCGCGCACGTCTCGGCAGACGGCGTGCGTCGGGGCAGCCGGACCGTCGGTCTTCGCGAGCGAGACGTGTCCGAGGGGAGCACCGCTCTTCCCGAGCGTCACGACGCCGGAGTCTGCACGCCCGCGCGACACGCGCTCGAACACCCGCGGAGCCGCCAAGAACCCGGGACGGATGTCGCGCTTCGGGAACGACGCGACGGGTCGCCGCGGGAGCACGCGCTCTTCGGTCAGCACCGAGAGCGCGCGAGCGGCGGACGTTCGAAGCGAGAGGTGCTCGTCCTCGAGCATGGTCCGGATCAACGGGACGAAGTCCTGCCAGCCGAGCGCGGCCGCAGTGTCCGCGACGACGCCGCGACCGTTGATGCTCGCCGAGGAGCCGAAGCGACGCATGGCACGCTTGAACCTCGGATCGGCGTCGAGCCGCCGCAGAGCGTCGCCGCCTTCGAGCACGAAGGCGGCGGCCCTGGGACTCGCGCTCTCGCGAACGCGCTCGGGCAGCAGGCCGCGGGTCACGGAGTTCCCTTCCAAGACGCGCACGGAAGTGGCCCAAACGGACACGCGCGTGAGTGCGGACTCGGCCTGCACCGCCGTCGCGCCGTCCAGGATCTCCACGAACAACTCCAGGGCGCGCGGCGCCGAGACGTCGGTGATGGCGCACAAGAGCGGGTGATCGAACTGCGGATCGTGGGGCTCGCGCGCGAGTCGTTCGAGGTGCGGCAACGCGCTCTCGCCCCATTCGGAGAGCGCCGCGCGCGCCGCCGCGCTCTCCACGTCATCGGCGAAATAGCTCGCGACGGCCTTGCGCACGGCTTCGAGGTCGGGTGGCGTCTTCCGCATGCGTATGGTTTCGTTCGTTCGTCGTCGGGGTCGTCAGAGGCGGCGCGCGGGTCGATGAGAGCGAACGAGCGGCCGTCGTCATGCAAAAACGAGTGTAGACGCGGGCGCGAGTGACCGGGCGTTGGAAGCGGGAATGGAGAACGCGCGCGGCGGCGCGGCCGGCCGCTACCATGCCGCCGCGTGGCAGCGACCATCGAGGGAGGCGAACGGCGCGCGGTGCGGCGTGCGCGGTTCGCCGTGGGGATCGCGGGGGCGCTGGGCGTCGCGGTGCACGCGGCGATCTTCTTGCGCTACCTGCCGGGGCCCGACGGAGCGCTCGGGCACGACCACTCGTACTTCCTGCCGCAGATGCTCGCGGGATCGTTCTGGGAGCTCGCGAACGGGCCGTTCGCCGTGCCGTGGTTCACGCCGGCCTTCTGCGGGGGAGTGCCGTTCTATCCGAACCCGCAGAACCTCTATCACTCGGTCCCGCAGTTCCTCGCGTTCGCGGTCGACCCGCTCGCGGCGGTGCGCATCACGCTCGTCGCCTTCACGGCTCTGGGCTTCGCGGGGTGCTACCTGCTCCTGCGCCGCGCCTTCGCGCTCGCGCGCCCTGCGGCCTGCTTCGGCGCGGTGCTGTTCGCGTTCAACGGCTACTTCGCGCACCGCATGCTGATCGGGCACCTCGTCTTCCACGGTTTCGCGCTCGTGCCGCTCATGGCGCTCGCGCTGCTCGGATCCGCTCGCGGTCGCGGCGCGCGAGTCGCCGCCGGCAGCGTCGCGCGGACCGTCACGGGGGGTGTCGCGGGCGGCGTGGGGCTCGCCTACCTCGTGCAGATCTCGGATCTGTACGGCGTCCCGGTCGCGCTCGCGGTCGTGCTCGCGCTGTGGCTCGTGCAGGGGTTGCGCGGGCAGGCCTCGGGGCGTGTGTTCGCGCGGCTCGCCGTCGCCGGTCTCGTCGCCCTCGCGCTCTCCGCGGCCAAGGTGAACGCGATGCTCGCGTTCCTCGCGAGCTTCCCGCGCGACGCTTACCCGCTGCCCGGCGCGCCGAGCTTCGCTGCGGCGCTGCGCATGCTCGCCGCGGCGCTCTTCCACCTTCCCCCGGTCGACGCGGAGCTAGTCAACGTGCGCTGGCCGCTCGAGCGCCACGAGCGCGAGTTCGGCGTGTCGCCGGTGGCCGGGGCGGCGCTCGTCCTGGGGGCGGTAGCTTGCGCGCGCGGGTTGCCGACCTGGGCGAAGGAACGCGGCGTCGCGCGCACGGCGGCGGGGATCGCGCTGCTCGCCCTCGTGTGCACGGTGCCGGTGCTGCTCAACGTCCACGATCCGGAGCGCGAGGCGTGGATCAAGGGCATCCCGTTGCTCGCGAGCAGCAGCAACCTGCTGCGCTGGTTCTCGTTCTTCGTGCCCCTGTGCTGCGTGCTCGCGGCGCTGGCGCTCGAGTGTCTTCCCGCGCGCGCGCGTCTTTCGACGGCCGCCCTCGCTTCGGTCGCGGCGATCCTGTGGCACGCCGGCGTCGACCGGAGCTACTACGCCGAGCAGCCCTATCGCGCGGACGCCGTCGTCGCGGCGTGGCAGGAAGCGCACGAGCGCGGCGTCCCGCCCCCGGTCCGCACGTTCGAGGTGTCGCACGACGCTGCGGGCCGGATCGTCCTGGCCATGGGCCGCAACGACGCCCTGGCGCGCGGCGCGTCGCAGCTCGCCGCCGCGGAGCCGATCTTCGGCTATCTCCTCGAGTGGTTCCCGGCGCGCGGCGTGCGCGCGGGCGCGGCGTTGCAGGAGCGCGACGGCGGCCTCAACGTGAAGAACCCCGCCTGCATGCTGTTTCCCCGGGAGAACGGTTGCGAGCCGGGGGACGCCTTCCGCGGGGCGGAGCGGCGTTCGGCGGAAGCCTTCCTCGCGTATCGCCCCTTCCCGTTCCGGACGTCGGGACGGCAACGCGTTGCCAACGCGGTCAACCTGGTTGCCGTCGTCGTCGTGCTGCTCGGGCCCTTCGTGGCGTTCGTCGTCCACAGACGAACTCGTCGCGCAAGGGGACCGTGAGCCGCCGGAAGCAGTCGGTGCGATCAGACGAGCGGAACGGGCGCGGCGCTCGGGCCCAGTCCGAGCGACCTGGCGGCGATCTGGTGCGCGAGGACGAGCGGGGGCGTGAGCCGTGCGCGCGCCGCACGGCGGCGCGGCGCGCGGCTCAAGCACTCGGCGACGCGCCGCGGCGTTCCGAGGTCGGTCCAGCCGCAGGGCGGGACGGCGAGGACGCGCAGGCAGTCCTCGGATCCCGCGAGGACGTCGCGGGAGAAGTCCGCGGGTTCGATGCGCCCGTAGAGATCCTCGAGCGCACGGGCGCGGAGCCGTTTGGAGAGCGCGAAGACGCGCGCGAAGTCGAGGGCGAGCGCGGGGAGCCGGCGGGCGTAGAGATCGAGGAGCGCCTTCGCGCGCGCGACGAGGAGCAAGCCGTTCCACAGCGCTCCCTGCGCGAAGAGCTCGGCGGCGACGGCGGGCGACGGTTTCTCGACGAAACGCCGCACGCCGCCGAAGCGCGAGGCGCCCGGGTCGGGGAGGATCCAACCGTACTCGCTCTCCGGCGCGTCAGGAGTGATCCCGAGCAGCGTGACGGACCAGGGCGAGTCGTGCGCGTGGGCGAGTGCGAACGCGAGCTCGGTGGCGAGTCGCTCCTCGTTCTCGACGTGGTGATCGGACGGCAGCACCGCGACTCGCGCGTCGGGATCGCGCTCGAGCACGACAAGGAGCGGGAGCAGTAGCCCTGGCGCCGTGCCGCGGTTCGCGGGCTGCACGATCGGCTCGGCGGCGCCAGCGCCGAACTCGGCCGCCCAGTAGCGCTCGTGCTCGCGCGCGACGACCGTGACGATGGGTCCTGCGCCGACGGAAGCGCGCGCGCGGCGGTGCGCTTCGCCGAGCAGCGTCGGACCGCCGCGGAGCGAGCAGAACTGCTTGGGCACAGAGCGTCCGTCGACGTCCGCGGTCAGCGACCGCAGGCGCGTGCCCTCGCCCGCGGCGAGGACGATCGCGTGACACGTACCGTTCTTCTGCACGTGGGACCTCTGGGCGAAGCCGCGCGGATCGAGCGCCGCTGCGCGTCGCAGGTGCGAGGGTAGGAACCGCCGGCCGACGCCACCATCGGGAGAACTGGGTACTGATTACCGCGTAGTCGACGCGGAGGAGGGTGGATTGCGCACAATGGGCGTGTCGCGCTGCGACGGGAAGGACTCCTTGAAGCTCCGCGTCTTCGCCCTCGACTACGACGGCACCATCGCCTCGAACGGGCTCTTGCACTCGGCCGTGCGCTCGGCCATCGAGAACGTGCGCGCGAGGGGGATCGTCGTCGTGCTCGTGACGGGACGGATCCTCTCCGACCTGCGGGCGCTCGTGGGCGACCTGCGCCTCTTCGACGCAGTCGTGGCCGAGAACGGGGCGGTGGCGACGTTCCCCGGTTCGGGTCACTCCACGCAGTACGCGCCGCGGTGCCCGGAGGCCTTCTTGAAAGCGCTGGCGGTTCGCGGTCTCGAGGCCCGTGCAGGCGAGTGCGTCGTCGAACTCGACGCGTCCGCGGCGCACGGTGTGCTCGACGCCGTGCGCGAGACGGAACTACCGCTCACGCTCCACTTCAACCGCGGGCGATTGATGGTTCTTCCACCCGCTGTGAGCAAAGCAACCGGGCTCCGGGCGGCCCTGCATACGATGCGGCTCTCCGTGCACAACGCGATCGGTGTCGGCGACGCCGAGAACGACCACGAGCTCCTCGGCGCCTGCGAGGTGGGCGCGGCGGTGGAGTGGGGCAGCGCGAGCCTGCGGGCGGGAGCGGACGTCGTGATCGCGGGCGACGGCCCGGAGGCGGTCGCGCGGTACGTCGAGTCGACCACGTCCACGCGCATCTCGCACCCGCGGCCGGCGCGCAGGCGGCTCGTCCTCGGTCGCGCGGCCGACGCGTCCGTGGTCTCCTTGGCGGTGCGGGGACGCAACGTCCTGATCGCGGGCGATCCCCGTTCGGGGAAGTCCTGGGTCGCCGGACTCCTCTGCGAGCAACTGATCCTGCAGGGCTACTGTGTGTGTCTGCTCGATCCGGAGGGCGACTATACGGCGCTCGAGGCGCTGCCCGGGGTCGTCGTGGAGGGAGGCGAGGCGCCGGCGCCCTCGATGAACGAGCTGGCGCGGATCCTGTCGCATGCCGACACGAGCGTCGTCGTCGACCTCTCCCGGCTCTCGCAGCCCGCGAAGCGCGAGTACGTGTTGCGGGCGCTGCGAATGCTCTACGAGCTGCGACGCCGCACGGGGCTTCCCCACCGCATCGTCGTGGACGAAGCGCACTACTTCCTGCACGGGGCGCAGGAGGCGAACGTCCTCGACCACGAGCTCGCCGGGTACACGCTCGTCACGTACCGCACGTCGGACCTGCACCCGGACGTGCTCGCGGCGAGCGAGTGCGTGGTCGTGACACGCGCGACGGACGCGGCGGAGATCCGCCTCCTGCGCAAGGCTTGGCTCGGGACGGAGGAGCTGGCGCCCGGGACGGAGGACCTGGCGCAATGGGAGGAGTTGCTGCGAGGCCTCGAGCTCGACCAGGCCGTGCTGCTGCCGCTCACGGAGGAGTCCGGGGGGCGACTGCGCCCCTTCCGGCTCGCGGCGCGGCTCACGCGGCACGTGCGTCACCGCAACAAGTACATGGACGTTCCGGTGAGCGGAATCGCGGCGTTCCGCTTCAGCTTCGACGACGGAACCGAGGGGCCGGTCGTCGGATCGCTGCACGAGCTCGTCGAAGTGCTCTCCGTCACGCCGCAGGAGAGGATCGCCGGACACCTCCGGCGCGGAGACCTGTCGCGCTGGATCCGCGACGTCTTCGCCGATGCGTACCTGGCGCAACGCATGGGCGAACTCGAGGAGAGCCATCGTCTGGGCGAGCTGCCGGACTTCAACGGCGCGGCGGTCGAAGCGGTGCTCGCACGCTACGAGGTCGACGAGAAGGTCGTCTGAGGCGATCCACCGCGCGCAGGCGAGAGCCTTCGAATAGGATCGGATCGCCCGGGCAGAATGGGCTGGAAGGCGGCGGGACGTGCTCCGGTGGGAGGAGATGGCCCCTCGCTCGAAGCTCGATCGGGGCCCATTCCTCGGGGAGAGCATGAACGAACGAGACTGGGAACGCCTGCGCCTGCGGATGGTGCAGCGGCACATCGCAGCGCGCGGCGTGCGCTCGCCCCTGGTCCTCGCGGCCATGGGCAAGGTGCGCCGAGAGGTCTTCGTTCCTGCGCCCCTGCGGGACTTCGCCTACGACGACGCGCCGCTCCAGATCGGGGGCGGACAGACCATCTCCCAGCCCTACATGGTCGCCCTCATGGTCGAGGCGTTGGATCTCGTGGGGGGGGAGCGCGTGCTCGAGGTGGGGACGGGGTCTGGGTACGCGGCGGCCGTCCTGGCCGAGATCGCGGGCGAGGTCGCGACGATCGAGCGCCGGGAGGATCTCGCGTGGGCGGCGCGGGAGCGCCTCGAGCTCGAGGGTTGTTCGAACGTCCGCGTGCTGCACGGCGACGGCAGCCTGGGCTGGCCCGAGGGCGGGCCCTTCGACGGCATCGTCGTCGCCGCGGGGGGGCCGGACGTGCCGCGCGAACTCGTAGGCCAGCTCGCCGTCGGCGGCCGGCTCGTGATGCCCGTCGGCGGCGAATCGGGCAATCAGGAGCTCAAGCGCATCGTGCGGCTCTCCGAGCACGAGTCCCGCGCGGAGGATCTCGCGCTGGTGCGCTTCGTGCCCCTGATCGGGGCGCAGGGCTGGCACGAGCCGTAGCGGGCAGCGCGTCCCGTGCGACGGGCAGGCCCGGGGCCTGGGGGCCTGGCCTGCGGAGCCACCGCGAGGGTGGGGGAGCTCCCTTTTGCCCTTCCGACCGCGGAGATTCAATGTCGGGGCGGAGGGCGCCCGAAGAAGCCGAGGGAAGGGTCTCTGGCTCCGTTGCGCCGGAAGGCGACACGGCAGGCAGCGCGCAATCCTTCGGCTGACAGTAAGCTCTTAGCACGGGGTCCGGTCAGGCGTTCGACGGCGCCGTCGCCCCGGCGCGTCGCGACACCGAGCCCCGCACCTCGAGCCATTCGATGAAAATCCTCTTCCTGAGCGAGTATCTGCCCCAAGAAGCCCTCGGGGTGATGTGGCTCTCGCGCGCCCTCAAGGACGCCGGCCACGAGACGAAGGCCTTGTTCGTCCCCGACCGCGAGTGGATCGAGAAGGTCGAGAAGTACCACCCGGACGTCGTCTGCTACTCGGTGACGACCGGGATGCACGTGTACACGGCGGACTTGAACCGCCGGCTCAAGGAAGTCCTGCCGGACGTGGTCAGCGTCTTCGGCGGACCGCACCCCACCTTCAGCCCCGAGTACATCGAGACCGAGGGGATCGACGCCATCTGCCGCGGCGAGGGAGAGCACGCGATCGTCGAGCTCGTCAATCGCCTCCAAGCGGGCGAGGACTACTACGACACCCTGAACTTCTGGTTCAAGCGCCGCGACACGGGCGAGATCGTCAAGAACGGTCAGCGGCCGTTGATCCAGGGCATCGACTCGCTCGGCTTCCCCGACCGCGACGTGATCTACGACGCGGCGCCGATCTACCGCGACTCGGACCGCAAGGTCTTCGTCAGCCAACGCGGCTGCCCGATGGACTGCTCGTTCTGCTTCCACCACGCGTGGAAGTCGAAGATCTACAGCGCGAACAACAAGGAATACACGCGCAAGCGCACGGTCGATCACCTGATCGCGGAGCTCAAGGACGTCAAGGCGCGCTACAACCTGAAGTTCATCCACTTCGTGGACGACATCTTCAACGTCCGCACCGACTGGTTGGAGGAGTTCTGCGAGCGCTACGCGAAAGAGATCGCGTTGCCGTTCGACGTGATCCTGATGGCCAACCTGACGAAGGAGAAGCACATCCAGGTGCTCGCGAAAGCCGGGTGCGTGTACGCGCGCATCGCATTCGAGGCCGCGAGCGATCACATCCGCAACAAGATCTTCCGCAAGAACACGACGCGCAAGCAGCTCACCGACGCGGCCGGCTGGATCCGCAAGTACGGCATCCGGCTCGGGTCGCTGAACATCCTCGGCGGGCCGGGCGGCACGATGGAGGACGAGCTCGACACGATCCGTCTGAACATCGAGTGCAAGGTCGACCACCCGATGGCTTCCTTGATGCAGCCCTACCCGATGTTCGACATCACCGAGACCACCACGCAGATGGGCTACGCGGTTTCGAGCGTGGACGAGTTCCCGGTCAACTTCCGCCGCACCGCGCCGACCTTGTACGAGCGCAAGCACGAGATCGAGAACCTCCACAAGCTGTTCCCCATCGTCGTGCGCAATCCGTGGCTCCTGCGCTTCGTGCCGAAGCTCGTGAAGCCGCGCTGGCTGTACCGCCCGTACCTGATCCTGTTCATGCTCCACGCCGAGTTCCTCGTGGCGGAGCAATCGAAGATCTACGCGCGCGCCCAGGGCCTGAGCGGGATCCGCTACTCGACCTGGATCGACTTCTTCTATCGCCTCTCGACGAAGGGCGTGCTGCGCACCTACCAGGTGCTGTTCGCGCGCTTCAACCAGCGCTTCGCCCAGCATCACCGGCAGATCAAGATCGGCCTGCAGATGGGCGACGAGCGCGTCGTCGCCCATATGGACTGAGCGGGCGTCCCCCGAGCCGGGTCCCGAAGCCCGGAGACGTGCGCATGGACCTGCCCGAGGAGGTCCGTCGGCCGACACGTGATCGCTCGCGCGGGCGGCTGACGTGCCCAGCCCGACCTGAGCGACCCGGTGGACAGGACCGCGAGCGTTCCTCCACGGAACGTGCTTTACCCGGGGGGCGCGGACAGGCATCGTCCCCGCCCGAATGCCGCGCGAGGACCGCGGGCGTTCGAGCACGACGTGAGCTGGCTTGTCGAGACCTGCCTCCTGACCTTCGCGCTCAGCGCGATCGGAGGGATCGTGCCGCTCGTGCTGCGCCGCACCGAGCGCTTGCAGCACCTGCTCGTCGCGTTCTCCGCCGGCGTCTTCCTGGCCGTGGTGTTCCTCCACCTCCTGCCCGAAGTGGCGAGCTTCGCGCGCATGGAGACGCGGTTGTGGAGCTTCGTGCTCGCAGGCGTGGTCGGTCTCTACCTGCTCGAGAACGTCGCCATTCGTGGGAATGCGCACGGCTCCCTGCACGGCGGCGCCGACGACGGCCAGCACCGCGCCCTCGGATACGCGACGCTCTTCGGCCTCGGCGTTCACGCCTTCGCGAACGGGCTGGGCTTGAGCGCCGCGGAGGAGATCGAGGAGCTGCGCGCTCCGATGCTGCTGTCCGTCGTCAGCCACAAGTCGGTCGAAGCGCTGTCGCTCTCCACGGTGCTGCTCCTGGCAGCGATGGACTCGAAGCGCGTGCTCGTCCTCGTTCTCGCCCTCTCGCTCGCCACGCCCGTCGGAGCGATCGCGGGTCACGCGCTCCTGCCCGATCTGGGCAGCTTCGGATTGCAAGCCTTGACGGCCCTGGCGGCCGGGACCTTCCTCTTCGTCGCCCTCTACGACCTCCTGCCCGAGGTGTTCCACGAGCGCGAGGACACCGGGCTCAAAGTCGGTCTGCTCGTCGCCGGGATCGCGCTGGGCGGCGGCTTGCACCTGTTCACCGGTTGAGCTCGAAGCAGCGTAGCGACATGCACGCATGAGGGAGGGGTGGTAGAACGTGGGCTCCGCTGGGCCTTCGCGCGGCGGTGACGGCCCCAAGGAGGATGGAATCGATGCAGGACTACGTCGCCCGGTTGATGGAGGACGTGAAGGCCAAGAATCCCGCCGAGCCCGAGTTCCACCAGGCGGTGCACGAGGTGGCGGAATCCCTGGTGCTCGTGTTCGAGCGCCATCCCGAGTACCGGAGCGCCAGGATCCTCGAGCGGATCATCGAACCGGAGCGGCAGATCCTCTTTCGCGTGCCGTGGACGAACGATCGCGGCGAGGTGCAACTGAACCGCGGCTTCCGGATCGAGCTCTCGAGCGCGATCGGACCGTACAAGGGCGGGTTGCGCTTCCACCCTTCGGTCAACCTGGGGATCCTGAAGTTCCTGGCGTTCGAGCAGACGTTCAAGAACTCGTTGACCACGCTGCCGATGGGGGGCGGGAAGGGCGGCTCCGACTTCGACCCGAAGGGCAAGAGCGACGGGGAGGTGATGCGCTTCTGCCAGAGCTTCATGAGCGAGCTCTTCCGACACATCGGTCCGAACACGGACGTTCCGGCCGGTGACATCGGCGTCGGCGGGCGCGAGATCGGATACCTGTTCGGACAGTACAAGCGCCTCGCGAACGAGTTCACGGGCGTCCTGACCGGCAAGGGCGTCAACTGGGGCGGGTCCTTGATCCGACCGGAGGCGACGGGCTACGGAGCCGTCTACTTCGCGCGCGAGATGGCGAAGACGCACGACGAGAGCCTCGCGGGGAAGGTCTGTCTGGTCTCCGGCAGCGGGAACGTCGCGCAGTATGCCGTGGAGAAACTGATCGATTTCGGGGCGCGCGTCGTGACGCTGTCGGACTCGAACGGACACGTGTACGACGCCGCGGGGCTCGACCGGGAGAAGCTCGAGTTCGTGAAGGAGCTCAAGAACGCGCGGCGCGGCAGGATCGAGGAGTACGCGGCGAGGTTTCGCGGCGCCGTGTACACGGCGGCCGACGCCTCGCGCGGGTTCGATCCGTTGTGGTCCCACCCCGCGAACTGCGCCTTCCCGTGCGCGACGCAGAACGAGATCAACGGGAGGGACGCTGCGAACCTCCTCGAGGGGGGCGTGAAGCTCGTCAGCGAAGGGGCGAACATGCCCACGACCGCCGAAGGCGTGGAGATCTTCGTTGACGCGGGCATCCTCTTCGCGCCGGGCAAGGCCGCGAACGCCGGCGGCGTGGCGGTGTCGGGGCTCGAGATGGCGCAGAACAGCATGCGCTACGGATGGAGCCGCGAAGAGGTCGACGGGCGCCTGCAGGTGATCATGTCCGACATCCACGGAGCGTGCGTCGCCGCCGCGGAGCGCTTCGGGACGCCGGGGAACTACGTGAACGGCGCGAACATCGCGGGCTTCCTGAAGGTCGCGGACTCGATGCTCGATCAGGGGCTCGTGTAGGATCGCGGGTCCGGCTCGCTCGGTGAGCCGTTCCTCGCGCGAGCCGCGATCATGGCCGTCAACGAGTCGGGAACGCTTCCACGCGTGAGCGGAACGCGGCTGCAGACCTTCAACGACCTGATGCAGGACCGCGTTCGGCGCATCCTGCTCGTCTCGAGCCTCTACGACTCGTTCATCATGTCCGAGGAGGGGCACCTCCACGAGACGCTGCTCTCGCAGTTCATCGACCTGAATCTCACGAGCGTTCCCGACCTGGTGCAGGTGAAGACCGGCGCCGAGGCGCTCGAATGTCTCGACCGCGATCCCGACTTCGACCTCGTGATCGCGAGCATCCAGACCTCCGACGGCGACGCCGGGAAGCTCGCGAAGAGCCTCGCCCTGGCGGGTCACGACGTGCGCGTGATCGCGCTCGCGTACACGAACCGCGAGCTCGCCGACTTCGAGCACAGCCCCGACCGCGCGAGCGTCGAGCGCGTCTTCCTGTGGCAGGGCGATCCGCGCATCCTGCTCGCGATGGTCGAGTACGTGGAGGATCGGCTCAACGTGGAGAACGATACGGGCGTGTACGGCGTCCCGGCGATCATCGTCGTCGAGGACAGCGTCCGGTTCTACTCGTCGTTCCTGCCCGCGATCTACACCGAGCTCTTCCGGCACACCCACAGGCTGCTCTCGGAAGACCTGAACCTGTCGCAGAGGATGCTGCGGATGCAGGCGCGGCCGAAGGTGCTCTTGTGCGACACCTACGAGGATGCCTGGGACTTCTTCGCGCGCTACGGCAGGCAAGTGCTGGGCATCGTCTCCGACTTCGAGTATCCGCACGGAGGGGTCCTCGATCCGAACGCGGGGCTCGAGCTGTGCACGAGCGCGCTCGCGCTGCTTCCCGACATCCGTATCGTGCTCCAGTCGAGCCGCGAGGAGAACCGCGCACCGGCCGAGAGGATCGGCGCCTCGTTCCTGCTGAAGGGGTCGCCCACGCTGCTGCTCGGGCTGCGCAAGATCCTCGTCGAGCGCTTCGGGTTCGGCGACTTCGTCTTCCGCGGTCCCGATCGGGTCGAGGTCGACCGCGCCCAGGACCTGAAGGGGCTCGCGGAGAAGCTCGCCACGGTTCCGGCCGCGAGCATCGCCTACCACGCCGAGCGCAACCACTTCTCCAACTGGCTCAAGGCGCGCACCGAGCTGGCCCTGGCCGAGCGGTTGCAGCCGCGCAAGCTCTCGGAGTTCGAGAGCGTCGAGCACCTGCGCGCTCACCTCCTCGAGAGCATCGGGGACTACCGGCGCCAGCGTCTGCGCACGGTCGTCGCGGACTTCGACCGCGAACGCTTCGAACCGGAGGCCACGATCACGCGCATCGGCGGCGGGTCGCTCGGCGGCAAGGCGCGCGGGGTGGCCTTCGCGAACAGGATCCTGCACGACTCCGGCCTGCTCGGCGCGTTCCCGGGCGTGGAGATCCGGGTTCCGCCCTCGGTCGTGCTCGGCACGCACGTCTTCGACGAGTTCCTCGAGTACGGCGAGATCCGCGACTTCGCCATTCGCTCGGACTCGGACGACGGGATCGAAGAGCTCTTCGTGTCCGCGCCCTTTCCCCGCCGCGGAGTGTCGGACCTGCGCGCGCTCGTCCAGCACGTGAAGCATCCCGTGGCCGTGCGCTCGTCGAGCCTGCTCGAGGACTCGCTGTCGCAGCCCTTCGCCGGCGTCTACCAGACGTTGATGCTGCCGAACAACGATCCGGAGCGCGACGTGCGCTGGCGCCAGCTCGTCACCGCCGTGAAGCGCGTCTACTCGTCGGCCTTCACGAGTCGCGCGAAGGCCTACCTGTCCATGACCTCCTATCGCTTGGAGGAGGAGAAGATGGCGGTGATGATCCAGGAGCTCGTGGGAGCTTCGCACGGGAATCGCTTCTATCCGGACTTCTCCGGCGTTGCGCGCTCGCACAACTTCTATCCCGAGCCCGGACATCGCGCGGAGGACGGAGTGGCCGCCGTCGCCTTGGGGCTCGGCCGCACCGTCGTCGACGGCAGCCCGTGCTTCCGCTTCTGCCCGCGTCATCCGACGCAGAACGTGAGCTTCTCCTCGGTGACGGACGCGCTGAAGACTTCGCAGCGAGAGTTCTACGCGCTCGACCTCGGCCGCGAGGCGCGCGATGCGCCGCTCTCGGACATGCGGAAGTATCCGTTGGAGGTCGCCGAGGGCGACGGTCCGCTCGCCTGGCTCGGCTCGACCTATTCGCCCGACGACGACCGTATCGTCGACGGCATCTCGCGCCCAGGCACGCGGCTCGTCAGCTTCGCGCAGGTCTTGAAGCACGGCGCGTTCCCCCTGGCCGAGATCCTGTGCGGTCTGCTGGAACGCTGTGCGGAGGAGATGGGGAGCCCGGTGGAGATCGAGTTCGCCGGCCACCTGGCCCGCGCGGGCCGGCGTCCCGAGTTCGCATTCCTGCAGTTGCGCCCCCTGGCGATGGCGAGCGAACGCGAGCTGGTCGAGATCGGCGAGGTCCGCGAGGAGGCGCTGTTGTGCCGCACGGAACGCGTGCTCGGCCACGGTCGAATCGCGGACTTGTGCGACCTGGTGATCGTGGGGCGCGAGAGCTTCGACCGCCTGCGGAGCCCGGAGGCGGCCCTGCACGTCGCGCGCTTCGACGCCCTCTTGCGCAAAGCGGGGCGGCCGTACCTCTTGATTGGCGTCGGACGCTGGGGATCTGCGGATCCGAGCCTCGGCATCCCCGTCGCCTGGAGCCAGATCGGAGGCGCGCGCGTCATCGTGGAGGCGGGCTTCGCGGACGTGCAGGTCGCGCCGTCTCAGGGCTCGCACTTCTTCCAGAACCTGACATCCTGCAACGTCGGCTACTTCACCGTGAATCCCGACGTGGGAGACGGCCGCCTGGACTGGGAATGGCTCGCGAGCCTGCCGGCCGTCGAGCAGACCGGGCTCGTGCGACACGTGCGCCTCGACCACCCGATCCTGGTGGTGATGAACGGGCGCACGGGAGAGGGCGTGATCGTGAAGCCGGGCGCCTCCGCCGCGTGATGCGCTCGCGATCGGCTCTTGCCGCGCTCGTCCTCGTGCTGCTCGCGATCGCGTGCTACTGGCCCGCGCTCTCCGGCGGGTTCATCTGGGACGACGACGCGCTGACGGCCAATCCGCACATGGGCTCTTGGCGCGGGCTCTTCGCGATCTGGAGCGGGACCGAAGGCATTCCGCACGAGCAGCACTGGTGGCCCGTCACCTACACGAGCTTCTGGATCGAGCACGCCCTGTGGGGCTTCGATCCCCGCGGTTATCACGCCACGAACGTTCTCCTGCACGCGCTGAACGCGGTGCTCCTGTGGCGCATCCTCGTGCGCCTGTCCGTGCCCGGCGCTCTCTTCGGCGCGGCTCTGTTCGCGGCGCACCCGGTCCACGTCGAATCCGTCGCGTGGGTGATCGAGCGCAAGGACGTCCTGTCCGCCGCGCTCGCGCTAGCGAGCACGCTCTCGTTGCTGCGATACCGCGGTGACGGCGTGGGCGCCCGGCTCTTCCTGGCGCTGGCGCTCTTCGCCCTGGCCTGCCTCGCGAAGTCGATGGTGGTGGCGCTCCCCCTGTCGCTCGCGTTCGGGTTGTGGTGGAAGGACGGAAAGCTCGAGGCCTCGCTCCTCCCGTTGTGTGCCATTGCGCTCGCGCTCGCGCTCGTCGACGTGAGCGTGTCGGGGGGCGCCGATCCGTTGACCGACGTGGATCTCTCGGCCCTCGAGCGCCTGGGCGCGGCGGGCGGCGCGCTCGGCTACTACGCGCGCACGCTCCTCTTCCCCCGCGGTCTGTCGCCGGTCCCGCCCTTCGCCGCGGTCGGTCCCGTCGACCTGGCGCTCGCGGCGGGCTGGCTCTTGCTCTTCGCGGTGCTGTTCTCTTGCCGCCGGCGGATCGGTCGCGCTCCGGTCGCGGTCCTGTGCGCCTGGGTCGTCGCGCTCGCGCCCGTGCTGGGTCTCGTCGAGTTCAGTTGGCAGCGCCACGCGCTCGTGGCCGATCGCTTCCAGTACTTCGCGAGCGCGATCGCGCTGCCCGCGCTCGCGGCGCTCGGTGTCCGAGCTCTGGAGCGCGCGCGCGTCGTCCGTGCCGTCGGACGCGGGGCCGCCCTGCTCGTGCTCGCTCTGCTCTCCGTCGCGACCCTCCGCTACACGCGCGTCTTCGCGAGCGAAGCGAGCCACGCGCGGCGGATCCTCGCCGTGAATCCCAAGGCCTGGGCCGGGCACTTCAATCTCGGACGCGTGCTCACCGACGAGGGTCTGCTCGAGCCCGCGCTTGGATCCTACGACCGTTCGATCGAGCTCCGGGCGGACTACGGCGCGGCGCACGGGAACCGCGGACTCGTCCTGTGGCGTCTCGGACGGCTCGAGGAGGCCGAGCGCGCGTTCCAGCGAGCGCTCGAGCTCGATCCGGGGCTCGCGAGCGCCCACAACAACCTCGGGGTGTTGCTGACGGGGCGCAAGGCCTTCGCGGAGGCTGAGCGACATCTCGCGCGCGCGCTCGAGCTCGCTCCGCGCGACCCGGCGACCATCGCGAACCTGGGACTCCTGTTCGCGAAGAGTGGGCGTCTCGAGCGCGCCGTCGCGGAGTTCCGGCGCGCACTCGCCCTCGACCCGAACGAGCCGGTCGCGAAACCGAGTCTCGTCACCGCCCTCGAACTCCGTCCGGACCTGCGTTGAGGATTCTCACTCCGCCTTGGGCCGGGGTCCCTTCGGGAGGCGCGCCTTGGGGAGCTTCACTCCCTGGTTGTCGAGGAACGCGGCGAGGCTCTTGCGAGCGTCGGCGAGCGCGTGGCGCAGGTGGGAATCGTTCTCCTTCGCCGCCGCCTCGAGCCCCTTGTCGAGGTTGCGGATCGCGGTCAGGGTCAACTTGATCGCGGGCGATTGCTTCAAGGCCTTGGCGGCGGCCTTCGCCCGCAACTTCTTGATCTCCTCCTGGAGGTCTCCGATCATCTCTTCGGGGCTCCGGCGGTGACGCTTCTCCTGGCTCGAGTCGTCGTCGGACGAACGCAATGTTTGATTCTTGGGCATGATTCGGAAGGGATTCTGGAAGATGGATCCTCGGTCACAATCGAGCTCGACTTCTCTTCCCTCCGGATCGATCTACTCGCTAGGAGCCCGCGCGTAGGAACGATTTCGCGTCTCGTCGTTCACGCCCCGTTCCCCGCATGAAAGCGGCGGTCGCTGCCCACGAATCGGCTCTTGTCGGCAGGATACGAGGGTTTCGGGTCGAGTGGAGGGACGGCTAGTGATAGGCAACCTCCTCCGTAGGTGCAAGTTCCCTTGGAGATTCCACGAAGCGGCGATGGGTTCTCGCTCCCGAACTACTCCCCTCCGCGGTGACGAGTAGCGCGATGCGTCCCGAGACAGCTACTCGATCGTCGACCTCGGTGTTAGAAGCCTCGGATTCGACTCGGCGGCGACGGTCACCGGCCGGCGATCCCAAGTTCGTCCGCGTGCGGGGCGAGCGCCCCGATCAGGAACGCGACGTGATCGCCGAGCTCCACCTCGAGGAGTCGAGCGCCCGCCGCGACTTCCGCGCGCTCGACCTTGGCCGCGAAGCCGGCGTCCCGGAGCTTCTTCAGGACGCTCTTCGGCTCGAGCGTCGCGATCCCGCCGGGTCGCACGAGCGCGCAGGCGACGATGAAGCCCGTGAGCTCGTCGCAGGCCAGGAGAGCGCGGTCCAACGCGCTCTCCTGGGGCACGTTCCAGCCCGTGTAGTGCGCCGAGACGGCGTGCGCCGCCTGCTCCTCGCCGCGCTCGCGCAACCAAGCCACGATCCGCTCGGGATGCTCCTTCGGCCAGCGCTCGTAGTCCGCGTCGTGCAGCAACCCGGCGAGCCCGAAACGCTCCACGTCGGAGCTCCCCGCGCCGTAGCGCAGGGCCGCCGCTCGCATCGCGATCTCCACGGCGCGCGCGTGCTTGCGCAGCGAGTCGGACTCGGTCCACTCGCAGAGCTTGCGCCAGGCCTCCTCGCGGGTCAGGGACATCCGGGTCCTCGATCGGACCGACGGACGGTGTGGGCCCGAGCCCGCGGTCCTGGCGCACACTCTAACCCGACGCCCGCCGTCCCCGAGGCGCGGGGGAAGAGCCGGAGTGGAGCGCGACCCCGCGAGACCTAGAATGTCCCGCTCCGCAAGCGGCTCGCCCGCTCACCCCGTTCTTGGAGGAATCCCGATGCTCGACGCCCACCCCGCACACCTGCCCGTCCCGGCCGCGCCCGAGCCGTCCGAGGAGCCGGCAGCGGGGTCGAGCTTTCCGCGCTCGCACAAGATCTACCGCGATGTGCTCCATGGGGACGCGCGGCTGCGCGTGCCGGAGCGCCGCATCCACCTGACCGGCGAGAACGGCACCTTCGACGTCTACGACTGCTCGGGTCCGCAGGGCATCGACCCGCGCGAGGGTCTGCCCCACGTGCGCGCGGCGTGGATCGCGGAGCGCGAACGCCGCGGCGACTCGAACTTCTCGCAGATGCACTACGCGCGGCGCGGGATCGTCACCGAGGAGATGGCGTTCGTCGCGGCGCGCGAGCGGGTCGATCCCGAGTTCGTGCGTTCCGAGATCGCCCGCGGGCGCGCGATCATCCCCGCGAACAAGAAGCACCCCGAGCTCGAGCCGATGATCATCGGCCGCAACTTCCTCGTGAAGGTGAACGCCAACATCGGCAATTCCGCGATCAGCTCTTCGATCGAGGAGGAAGTCGAGAAGCTGCGCTGGTCGATCCTGTGGGGAGCGGACACCGTGATGGATCTCTCGACCGGCGCCGACATCCACGAGACGCGCGAGTGGATCCTTCGGAACGCGCCCGTTCCGATCGGCACGGTGCCGATCTACCAGGCGCTCGAGAAGGTGAACGGGGTGGTCGAGGAGCTCTCGATCGATTTGTTCCTCGAAACGCTCGAGGAGCAGGCCGAGCAGGGCGTCGACTACTTCACCATCCACGCCGGCGTGCTCCTGCGCTATGTACCGCTGACGGCGCGGCGCACGACGGGCATCGTCTCACGCGGCGGCTCGATCATGGCCAAGTGGTGCCTGGCGCACCACGCGGAGAACTTCCTCTACACGCACTTCGAGGAGATCTGCGCATTGATGAAGCGCTACGACGTCTCCTTCAGTCTGGGCGACGGCCTACGGCCGGGATCCATCGCCGACGCGAACGACGAGGCGCAGTTCGGCGAGCTCGACGCGCTCGGGCATCTGACCCGCGTCGCGTGGGAGCACGACGTGCAAGTCATGATCGAAGGTCCGGGCCATGTCCCGATGCACAAGATCAAGGAGAACGTCGACCGCCAGCTCGAGGTTTGCCACGAGGCGCCGTTCTACACGCTCGGCCCGCTCACGACCGACATCGCGCCCGGCTACGACCACATCACGAGCGCCATCGGAGCGGCGCTGATCGGCTGGTACGGGACGGCCATGTTGTGCTACGTGACTCCCAAGGAGCACCTGGGCCTCCCGAATCGCGACGACGTCAAGCAGGGCGTCATCGCCTACAAGATCGCCGCGCACGCGGCCGACCTCGCCAAGGGGCATCCGGGCGCGCAGGCGCGCGACGACGCGCTCAGCAAGGCGCGCTTCGAGTTCCGCTGGGAGGACCAGTTCGAGCTCGGGCTCGATCCGGTGACGGCGCGCGAATACCACGACCAGACCCTTCCGGCCGACGGCGCGAAGACGGCGCACTTCTGCTCGATGTGCGGTCCCAAGTTCTGCTCGATGAAGATCACCGACGACGTGCGCAAATACGCGGCGGAGAACGGTTACGGAGAGGCGGAGGCGCTCGGGGCAGGCCTGGCCGAGAAAGCCCAAGAGTTCGTCGAGAGCGGCGGCGAGATCTACCAGTAGGCCGCGTGCAGCACGCCGCCTGGCTCTGCGATCTCGACGGCACGCTGTACCGGCCGCTCTTCGTCAAGCTCGCCATGGGCCTGGAGCTCGTCCTGTTCGGACGGGGCGACGTCGCGTCCATCCGCGCCTTCCGCCGTCAGCACGAGGTGCTGCGCGCGATTCTCGACGAAGGCGTGCCGTGCCCGTTCGAGCTGCAGCTCGAACGCGCGTCCTCCGAGCTGGCGCTGTCGCCGAGCGAGCTGCGCGCCGTCGTGCTGGAATGGATGGTGGAGCGACCGGGCAAGTGGCTCGGGCGCTTCGCGCGTCGCGGGCTCCTGGCCGAGATCGAGCGCTTCCGCGAGCGCGGTGGGAAGACGGCGGTCGTCTCCGACTACCCGGCGCGCAGCAAGCTCGCCGCGCTCGGCGTCACGCAGCTCTTCGACGCGGTGATCGCGAACGGCGAGGAGAATGGTCCGCCGCGGCTCAAGCCCTGGCCGGACGGCTACCTGGCCGCGGCGCGCGCGCTCGGCGTGGAGCCCGCGCAGTGTCTGGTGCTCGGCGATCGCGACGACGCCGACGGCGAGGCTGCTCGCCGCGCCGGAATGGCCTTTCGCCGCATCGGTTGAACCGCTCGAGGCTCAGGCGGCGATGCGTCTCACGGCTCGCTCCGCGCGCAGCGAAGCGCGCTGCGCTCGGCGCAGGACGCGCAGCTCCTGTTGCGTCGGCCAGGGACCGAAGGCCAGGTACAGGAACATCGCCAAGTTCAGTCCCGGCACCAGCATCAGGAGTCCGAGCGCGGCGTGGCGCCCCGCGCGGGCGAAGATGCGGCAGCAACCGAGCACCAGGACGAGGAAGGTCGCTCCGATCGCGATCTGGGCGTTCCGATCGGCGAGGAAGGCCCAAACTTCGGGCGACACGAGCGCGCGCATTCTGTCCATCGAGACTTCTCCTGCGCGGATCGCTCCGCGGTCCTTCCGCCTTTCGGCCGTCGCGGAGGGCGCGGCTGAGCGATTCTCGGGCGGCGGGAAAGGCTTTCCGACGGATCGCCCACGGATCGCCCACGGATCTCCGACGGGTCGCCGACGGGTCGCCGACGGGTCGCCGACAGGTCGCCGACAGGTCGACAGGACGCGCGCGCGCAGGTTGCGCGGGAGCGTGTCTTCAGCGGAGAATGCGCTCCTCCCCGCCGCACCTCATGAGATCGAGACGCCATGAATCGCACAATCGGCTTCGCCCTCCTTCTCGCCTCGACCGCGTGCTCGACCGCCTACTACGCGACCCTGGAGAAGTTCGGCGTGGAGAAGCGCAACATCCTCGCCGACCGCATCGCCGCAGGGCGAGACGACCAGGCCGAGGCGAAGGAGCGCTTCCGGACGACGCTCGAGCGCTTCAAGTCCCTGGCGGACTTCGACGGAGGGGACCTCGAGAGCGCCTACGGGAAGTTCTCGCGCGATCTCGAGCGCTGCGAGGACAGCGCGGAGAAGATCGAGAGCCGCATCGACTCGATCGACGAGGTCGCCCACGACCTGTTCGGCGAGTGGAAGAGCGAGAACGAGCAGTACGAGGACGCCGATCTGCGCCGGCGCAGCGACGAGCTCTTGGCGGAGACGAGAGAGCGCTACGCTTCCCTCATCGCGAGCATGCAACGGGCCGAGGCGCGCATGGAGCCCGTGCTGGTTGTCTTCCGCGACCAGGTGCGGTTCCTCAAGCACAACCTGAACGCGAAAGCCGTCGCGTCCTTGGAGGGAACGTTCAGCGACGTGGAGGGGGAGGTTCTGGCGCTCGTCTCGGAGATGGAGCGTTCGATCGACGAGGCCGATCGCTTCATCGAGAGCCTGGACTGAGTCCGTCGCTCGCGGTCGCGTCCAAGAGCGCGTCCAAGAGCGCGTCCATGTGCGCGCGCACCCTGCCGTCGAGGTCGCCGGCCGAGAGGAGCCGGGCGTGCACCTCGTCCGGACTCACTCCTTCTCCCAGGTCGTCGAGCAGGCGCTGGAAGAGGCGTTGCTCGGCGAGCCCGGCACGCAGGAGCCAGTGCACGACGGCCCAGGACTCCGCGTAGTTCCGCCGCACGTCGGCGTAGAACGCATCCGGCGGCAACGCGAAGAGGTCCGCCAGCGGGAGCCAGGGCGTGCTCGAATCGCCGAGGAAGCGCAGGTGATCGACGTGCAGCGCGCCGTCGACGAGCGCTCCCCGCACGTTCGCGACGCTCTCGAAGTACTCGGCGAGCCCTTCGTCGAGCCAGCGCGGCACTACGCGAACGCGCCCGTCGAGGTACGCGTGCAGACCTTCGTGGCGCAACGTACGCAGCGTCGCGGCTTTCTCGTCTTGGCTCCAGACGAGGAGCTGCTTCAGGAACGGACTGTAGAGGCCGGCGGTGCTCTCCGGCGCCGCGGGGAAGAGATCGCGGGCATAGGCGCTGTACCCTGCGCGGCTGGAGAACACGAACACGGGGAGGCGCGCAGGGGGCTGTACGCCGCGAGCCCGCCCGGCGAGTCTTCCGAGCCGGCGCTCGTAGAAACGGAGGCATTCCTCGAGCGCGTTCGCGGCTTCGAAGCAGGCGTTCCGGCCGATGTCGCTCTGCACGACGTAGTTAGCGGAGCGGTACTCGTACACGCGCTCCCATGAGGGGCCGCCCAGCGCGCGCACGAGCAGGCCTTCGGCATCGCGCAGCGCCTCGCGCGCAACCCCGAGCCGCAGCGCTTCCAGCACGGCGGCCTTGGCCCGTAGCGGTTCGCCGATCGAGAGCAGGGAGCGCGCGCACTCCGACCACACGAAGGCGCCGCTCGGAGCGGCGCCCAGGATCTCGTCGACGGCCGCCAGGACGGCCTCGCGCTCGCCCAGGAGGGCGAGCACGCGCACGCGCAGCGCGCGAGCCTCGACGAAGTCCGGCGCGATCGCGAGAGCGCGGTCGATCGCCGCGAGGGCTTCGTGCCGACGCTCGAGCTCGGAAGCGAACAGGCACCGGTAGAAGAGCGCGAGCTCGCGTGGGAGGGCTCCCGCGTCGAGCGCGTCCAGGAGCTCGAGACCCTCGCTCGGTCGCCGCTCCCGCTCGAGCTGCGCGAGGCGCGCGAGCGTCGCGCGCTCGGGCGTCGTGAGGGAGCGCGCTACGGGAAAGGCGGTTTCCACGGCGCCGGCGTCGTCCGAAACGAGGGCCAGGAGCCAGGCAGGGACGCGGTTGGCGGGATCCCACGCTCGGCGGAAGTCCTTCTCCGCGGCCACGCGCGCGAGGTCGGCCTGACCCCGCAGCCAGGCGGGGTCCGCGAAGCCGCTGAGGGTCACGCGCTCGACATCCGGACAGCGCAGCGCTACGCGTCCGAAGAGCTCGCGCGGTTTGGCGGCGGTCAAGATCACACGATCGTCGATCGCAGCCGAGATGCGCGTCGTCCCGACCGTCACGGCGACGCGGTAGCGCTCGCCGAGTACGAGGGGCGTCTCCGGCGCTTCGGCCAGGACGGTGCTCCCGCCCGCAGCGTTGCGAACCAACCGCGGCGGCAGCCAGGTCTCGCGGCCGTCGCGCGCGACCCGCGGGAATCCGAACACGACCTGGTGGCTCGAGCTCGGCTCGAGGCACACGAGGACCTCCGGCACCGCGTGTGCGTCGCCCTCGCGTTCGCGTGGCATGCGGCCCGTGACTTCGACCTCGTACGGCCCCACGAACGCGACGGGGTGCCGGAGGAAGCCGTCGAAGTCCTGGAAGTCGCCCGGCGAGTCGCCGTAGCGGAGAGCCATGCGTCCGGAGGAGGGGTCGTAGCTCACGAGCTCGCCCGCGATCAGGCTCGCGGGATCGGGCTCCGTGAACTCCGAGAAGAAAGCGCAGCGCGCACACAGCTCGACGATCTCGGGCGCGTGGGGAGCGACGTACGGCGCGCGCTCGTGGCGCACGAGCAGCCCTTCGAGCTCGGCTGCCGCCGTCTTCCAGCGACCGAGCGCCGCGAGCTCGCGCACGCGGGCCAGCTCGGCGCCGAAGTCCTCCTCCGTACCCTGCGGGGCGAAGGACGCGAGGCAGGAGACGAGGAGTGCGGAGAGCATCGCGTAGGCGCTACTCCCCCTTGTTCGGGTGCGGCGGGCCGCCGACTCCAGTCCGTCGCCCGTCCGCGCATCGGACGCGCGGCTCTCCTCAGGAAGCGAGGGCGATCGGCTGCTTCTTCGGAGCCTGGTCGAGCGAGATGAACAGGAGGCCCCGTCGCACGAACTCGAGCAGACGCTGCCCCAGGGCCTGCGGGTCACCTGTCAGGGCGCTCGAGATCTCCTCGCAGGTGCGACGGCCGTCGGCGAGCTCGATCATGCGGTGCTCGACGTCGCTGAGCGGATAGGAGAGCGAAGCGGTGGTGACGAAGATCGCGTGGCTCGTCTGCTTGGGCAGCGCTCCGCCTTCCGGCGGTATGCCCAGGGCCTCGGGCGATGCAAAGAGGTCGAAGTCGAACGTCGCGAGGTGATTCGTCTTCGGCAGGTGGGGGCGCAGCGCCGCGATCTCCTCCCAACTGTCGGGCAGGATTCCGCCCTCGTCGAAGTTCGACATCCGTCGAGCGAGCTCCGGCCGCTCGGTCAGGTAGACGTAGAACGCCATGCGCGTGATCGAATCCGCGTCGCCGCGCGAGAGCAGCGCGGCGTCGAGCTCGGCCCGATCGTAGTGGAGCCGGCCGTCGCGGTGGCGGAAGTCCCACTGGCCGTTCGGCTTCTGGTACAGGTCGATGTCGTACAGGTCGCCGCCCGACAGGAAGATGTCGTCGTCGGGCGAGATGGCGTAGGTGCCCATGTACGAGGACAACAGGACCGCGCCGCGGTGCTCCTCGAGGTAGCGGTAGCTCCGGACGTCGTCCTCGACCGTTGCACCGGGGAACCCGATGAACCACTGCACACTGACCTTGACGCCCGAGCGCTCCAGTGCGCCCATCATCAGGTGCACGCGCGACAGGTCGTTGCCCTTGACCATGAGGTCGAGCACGCGCTGACTGCCTGATTCATAGCCGAACTGGAGGAAGCGCGCGCCGCCACGGTAGATGGTGTCCGTGAACTCCTGATCGGTGAAGACCTTCTCGAACTTGGTCTCCGCGCCCCAGTAGAAGCGCCGATCCGCGGGCAGCTCCTCGTTGAACTTGGAGAAGTCGCGCATGAGCCGCGGCGGCGTGAGCGGATCCCAGAACATGATGTGCCGCACGCCCGTCTGCTCCTGGATGTGCACCAGGTCGTCGAACACGAGCGACGCCTTGCGCAGGCGGAAGTTCTGCTTGATGTCGAACGAGCAGAAGGTGCACTTGCCGTAGTAGCAGCCGCGCGAGGTCTGGTAGTTGACCACCAGGTTCGGCAGGAAGTACCGGCCGACCGGCATCTTCGAGAAGTCGGGCGCCGGGATGTCGTTCATGTCCGGCAGCGAGCGACTCACGGGCTCGTGGATCGTCCCCGACTCGTCGCGCCGATAGAGGTTGGGGATGCTCGAGACGTCGTCGCCGTTCTCGAGCGCCGTGACGAACTGCGGGAACGTCACGTCCGCCTCGCCCGGCATCGCGTAGTCCACCCACTTCCAGAAGCGCGGATCCGTGCACAGGATCTTGTGGAAGGACGAGAGGATCGATCCCCCGACGATCGTCTTGACGTGCGGAGCGCGGCGCTTGAGGAGCTTGAGGATCGTCATGGCCTCGACGCTCTGCTCCGTGAAGGGGATCGAGATCGCGACGAGCTCCGGGTCGTTGCGCAGGATCACGTCGAGGACGACGTCCTCGAGGACGGTCGTGACGGGGTTGTGGAACTCGGTGTCGAGGTACCCGAAGAACTCGTCCTTGTAATCCTTCGAGAGCGGGTAGAAGACCGGGTTGATCGAGTACATCGCCCGCAGGAGGTTCACGATGACGTCGTACGCCCAAGTCGCCTTCTCGGGATCGAGGAAGAGCTCGCGCGTGCGCAGGATGTCGGCCGCTTCCTGCGCGTGGAACAGGTGGTCGAACGGAACGATCGACAGCTTCGCGAGTCCCTGGAGATGGCGCACCTGATCCGGCAGCAAGCGCGCGCTCCCGCGCAGGTAGTTCCACGACTCGTCGAAGAAGGCCCGCGCGCGCTCCTGCGTCTCGCGCTTCAGGAACTCCTCGACGACCTCGAGGTTGGCGTCGACGGTGTCGACCTCGTGTCCGGCCGCGCCGAGGCAGCCCGCCAACAAGGGGAGCCCGCTGAACGGGCAGCTCGGGATGTTCCGGTTGGGGGGGAAGACGAGGGTGACTTTCATGGAGCCCGATACCGGAGGTCCTGGCCGAGCGGGATCGCTTGGGACGAGGACGGTCCCGCCCACACGGTACCCGCCTGCCGGATTCCGCGAAAGCGATTCCGTACCGGACCGGCGCCCGCACGGCTCCACGTCCCGCGTGGACATCGTGCCGGATGGACCTCGCTCTATAGCCTATCCCGCGCTCGCTCCGGCGCTGGCCCCGAGCCTGCGGCCCGGATCGAAGGCGCGCGCGGCCGCGGTCGTCGGCCGGGCTCCGAGCAGGCGCGCCGCCGCCAGCTCGCCCACGCCGTGCGCGCACACCATGCCGTGGCCGCCGAGGCCCGCGACCCAGAACAGACCGGCGCGGTCGGGGTCGGGGCCGATCGCGAAGCGCTGATCGGCTGCGAAAGTGCGCATGCCGGCCCAGAAGCTCCGAGCACGGTCGGCGACGCCCGGCAGGTAGCGGGAAACCCGCTCCAGGACGAGCCCGCGCACGCTCGGGTCCGCTCGGCACAGGTTTGGATCGATTTTCGTCTGATCCAGGGCGCAGGCGAGGAGGCCGCCCCTCTCGGGCCGTGCGTAGAAGGGCTCGAGCGCGTGGTGCCACACCACGGGCCCGCGCGGGTCGACGGCCGGATCGCTCGTCGTCGCGACCAAGTGACGGCGCGTGGGAGTGAGCGACATGCGTGAGCCCGCGGCGCGGCCGAGCTCGCCCGCCCAACCGCCGGCCGCGATCACCGTCCAGTCGGCCTCCAGGCTTTCCCCCGAAGCGAGGCGCGCACCGCGGACGCGATCGTTCTCCACCCACAGCGCCTCGACGCGCGCTCCCGTCTCGATCGCGATTCCCGCCGCGCGCGCTCCGCGCTCGAAGCCGCTCGTGAGCGCGGCGATGTCGATCACGCCCTCCTTCGGGAACCAGAAGGCCGCGCCGATCTCGGCATCGAACCGGGGCGCGAGCTCGTGCACGCGCGCGCGCGAAATGCGCAATCCGCCGTGGCTTCCTCCGGAGGACTCGAACCAGCCCTCGAGGTCCGCCGCGCGGTGCCCGTCCGCGCTGAGCAAGAGCCCCGTGGCCCGGACGAGCGGGACTTCGCTGAAACCGGGCGGCGGGGCGCAGAGGAAGTCCGCGCTCGCGCGCGCGAACGCACTCGAGAGCGCGTCCCCCGACAGCGTGCGCAGGATGGCGGCGTTCTGTCCGCTCGCGTGCAGGCAGGGTCGTTCCTCGCGCTCGAGCAGCACGACGTCGCGTTCCCCGCGCCGCGCGAGGGACCAGGCCGTCGCGAGGCCGGCGACGCCCCCGCCGACGATGAGGATTCGCACCATGGCGCTCGTTTTGGTTCCCAGGTCAGCTCGCGGCGCGCCGCGCCGAGCGGCTAGCCCTGGACGCGCCCATGCTCCGCCGCCCCGAGCCAGGTCGTGATGCGCTCGCGCAGGACGCCCAGGGTGACGGCGCCGTTCTCGAGCACGCGGTCGTGGAACTCCGCGAGCGAGAAGTCGCCGCCCTGCTCCGTCTGCGCCTCGCGCCGCAGGGCCAGGATCTCGCGCTCCCCGAGCTTGTACGCGAGCGCCTGACCGGGCCAAGCGATGTAGCGGTCGATCTCGTTCTCGACGTTGTTCGGCGCGAGCAGGGTGTTGTCGAGCATGTAGTCGATGGCCTGCTGGCGCGTCCAACCGAGCGCGTGGAGACCCGTGTCGACCACCAGGCGACAGGCGCGCCATGCGCGGTAGGAGAGCATGCCCATGCGGTCCTGGTCCGACGTGTAGAGACCGAGCTCGTCGCACAAGCGCTCGGTGTACAGCGCCCAACCCTCGACGAAGGCGGTCGAGCCCGTGTGCCTCCGGAATCGGGGCAGGTCGGTGAGCTCCTGGGCGATCGAGATCTGCAGGTGATGGCCGGGCACCGCCTCGTGGTAGGCCAGCACCTCCGCCTCGTAGCGCGTGCGCGTCGTCGGCGCGTACGTGTTCACGAAGTAGCGCCCGGGCCGCGTGCCGTCCGCGGCCGGCTCGCGGTAGTAGGCCACCGTCGTGTCCTTCGCCTCGTGTGCCGGAACCGGTACGACGATGCAGCGCGCGTTCGGCAAGCGGCCGAAGACGGCGGGGACGGCGGCCTCCGCGCGCGCGAGGGCGCTCTTCGCCTTCGCCTCGATCTCGGCCTCGTTCGCGAAGTGCATAGCGGGATCGTCGCGCAGGCGCGCTTGGATCGCAGGCACGTCGGAAGTTCCGAAGAGCTTTTGCCCGAGCGCTTGGATCTCCGCCCGGACCGAGGACACTTCCTCCAGGCCGATGGCGTGGATCTCCTCCGGCCCGAGGTCGAGCGACGTGTGGTTCCCGATCAGGACGCGGTAGGCGGCCGCGCCGCCGGGAACGTGACGCAGCCCCGGTCGATCGTCGCCGCGCGCGACGGGCAGTAGCTCTTGTGCGAGGAACTCGCGATAGCTCGCGAAGGCCGGGTAGACCTCGCGCTCGACGGCCGTGAGCACGTCGTTCAGGAAGCGCCCGCGCTCCTCCGACGGGAGCGGATCGCCGGACGCCGGCAGGAGGATGCGCGTCCCGAGCGCGATCTCGTCGCCGTCCTGCAGGTGCAGGTTGACGAGGCGTAGGTCGCGCTGCATGCGGGAAGCGCCGAGGTACTGGTGCGCCGCCGCCGACACCGTCTGCCCGCGTGCGAGCGGCACCCACGTCCCTCCGCCGAGCGCCGGCGCGACGAGCGGACTGTCGAAGATCGGTGTCGCGAGCAGCGCGTCCAACTGCGCCACAACCTTCTCCATCGCCTTCTTCGACGCGACCTTGCCCTTGGCCTTGCCCGCGCGGAGGTTGGCCGTCGTCTGGCGCACGTGCTCGGCCATCGCGCGCCAGCGTCGAACGAGTTGCACGCGCTCCCCTGCCGTCCCGATGGGCTGATCCGGCGCGAGCGAGGGGAACCAGTTCTGCGGACCCTCGAGCGGATCCACGGCCCACTCTTGCTCGTCCAGCGCGAGCACGGCCAATTCGTTCGCGAGCTCCTCCACGAGCAGGTCGCGCGTCAAGCGCTCCTCCTGCGTGAGCGCGAGCGGATCCAACGCGCGGGCGCGTTCGAGCAGGTTCTGCTGTGCCCGTTCCCGCCGACGCAGTCCCGCGCTGGAGACGTCCGGAACCCGATCGTGGTAGCGCGGATCGTTCTGGCGCGTCGCGAAGATCGGGTCGAAGCGCAGCAAGTTCTCCCACGCCTCGCGGCACAGTTGATCCAACGCGGCGTTCGCGACCGTGCCCGCGGAGCCATCCGCGCTCGCGCGAACCGGCCCGCGCGGCGTCTGGGCCAGGCACGCGCAGCACAGGAACAGGATCAGGACGTACGGCTTCATGGCGTTTCCCCCGAGTTTCGCGCCATCCTACGCACCCGCGCGATGTGCTCCCAGGACGCGTATCTAGGCTCCGCGAGCCGGCGCTCCCCACAGGTCCATGACGCGACACAGCGCGGAGATCACCAGGCTGTGGCGCATCCGGCCGCTTTGGACTTCCTCGCGCACCTCGTCGGCGTCGAGGGTGCAGATCGCGATGTCCTCGCCGGGATCGGGGTCGGGACTGCCGCCGGGCTCGGCGTCCTCGGCCAAGAAGTGGAAGCACAGGTTGTCGTGGAAGGCGGGATTGGCCTCGACCGAGCCCAGGCTCCGCCAGCGCCGCGCCGTGAAGCCGGTCTCCTCGGAGAGCTCGCGGCGCGCCGCGTCCTCCGGCGCCTCCCCGCGATCCACGACGCCGCCGGGGATCTCGCTCGTGATGCGCTCCGTCCCGAAGCGGAACTGCCGCACGACGACGAGCCGGCGCTCGGGCGTGAAGGCGACGACGTTGACCCAGTCCGGCGTCTCGAGCACCGTCCGCCGCAGGGCCTCACCCGTGCGCGGATTGCGCAGCGTGTCGAAGCGCGCGCGACAGATGATCAGGTCCGGGCCCGGAGTGCTCGCGAGCTTCCGCCAGGCCTCGGGCGTGGGGATCCGCTCCGGCGCGTCTTCCGGAACCCGCGTGCTGCCCTCGTCGAAGGCGGTCGAGTCACTCATGGAGCGGAGTCTACGGCGAGGATAGGGTGCGGCCATGGTGCGCTCCGTCCTCCTCTTCGCGGCCCTCGCCCTCGCGGCTTCCTGCGGCGGAAGCTCGGCTTCCGCTCTCGATGGGGAGCAGCTCTTCGCCGTCCACGGTTGCGTCACCTGCCACGGCTCGGCGGGCGAAGGCCGCTCCCTCGGCCCGCCGCTCACTGATTTGAAGGCGCGCTGGGAGCGTGAGGCGCTCGCAGCTTTCCTGCTCGATCCACCGAGCGCGATCGCGGCGGACCCTCGCCTGCGCGAGCTCTCGCAGGGCTTTCCCACGCGCATGCTCTCCTACCGCAACATGACCGAAGCCGAACGCCTGCGTATCGCGGACTTCCTGCTCGCGTCGGAGTAGACGCGGTCGCTCCTCGCTCTCCGAGGCACTCCGATGTCATCTGCGATCGAGCTCGTCGAGCCAGCGCAGGGCGCCGAGTAGGCCTGTGCGCGCGCACCAGCCCATGTTCCAGGGCTCGCGGTCGGTGGTGTTCTCCGGCAGGTCGCCGGCCGAGTGGTAGAAGTTGTCGTAGTCGACGGAGACGAGGTCGCGCGCGCTCCACGATTCACCCGGCATGCCCGGCGTGCGCGGGTGCTCGGCCGGCGTGTTCCACGCGCTCGTGAAGAGCGTCAGCGCGGGTCGCGCGTGCTCGCGGAAGGCCTCCGACTTGCTGAAGACGTAGGAGTCGGTGCCGCCGAGCGACTTGTTCGTCGCGAAGCGCGCGGGGAACCCGGGACGTCCCGCGTTCTCGGAGAGCACCGCGACGAGCGCGCGCACGAGCCCCGCGTTCGCGGGCACGTCGTCGGGCTCGACGTTGAGCTGCTCGGCGCCCGAACCGAAGCCCGCCTGGTCGTAGTTGAGGACGCCGAGCAGGGGACCGCCGTCGTCGGCGTGGTGCGCGAGGAAGTGCTTCGTCGAGGCGATCTCGCTGCCCCAGATCGCGAAACGCACTTCGCGGGGGGGAGCGGGGAGCGCGCCGTTCGCCACCGCCTGCGACCAGACGCGAGCGATCTCGAGCACGATCGCTTCGCCGCTCGCGTTGTCGTTCGCGCCCGGACCGCCCGAGTCCGAGTCGCCGTGGGCGCAGAAGAGGAAGTAGCCCGCTGGAGCTCCGGCTCGCGCGGGGAGCGACCCGATCACGCTGATCGGCCGCGCCTCCCGAACGATCGAGCGCAGCGCGAACTCGATCTCGACCGCCTCGCCGCGCTCGAGGGCGGCGCGGAGCTCGATGCCTTCGTCGCGCGCGAGACCGAAGACGGGGAAGCCCAGGTCCCGGCGAACGGAGTGCGGCAGCGGCCAGGAGCCGTCGGGCGTGACGCTTCCGTCCACGAGCCAGGCCTGCGGCTTTGCACCCGTGGCGTCGCGCCGCGGGCCGCGCTCGGACAGACACACCTTGTCCGCCTCCGGCGCGAGCGAGAGCGGTGCGCGGCCGGACGCGCTTCGGGAGAAGCCCCAGGGCCAAGCACGCGTCAAGTCGATCGCTTCGCCCGCGACGTGAGCGCGCACGGAAAACGATTCCTCCTCGTGACACCACGCTGGCTCGCCCTCGCTGCGCCGCACGGCGAGACCGAAGGAAGCGAACCAGCGCTCCCGTTGCGCGGCGATGCGCTCTCCCGACGGCGTCCCACCCATGCGCGGGCCGAAGGCCACGATCTCGTGCACGCGGCGCGCGAGGATCTCCTCGCTCACGTTCTCCGCCAGATCCACGTTCCAAGGGCCGGTCGGGAGCGCGGAACAAGCGAGCAAGAGGATTCCCACGCAGGTGGGAAACGCGTGCAGCCGAAGGCCGGGGTCGGGCGTTCGCATGGCTCGCATGTTCGCACGAACGTCGAAGCGGAAGGCGCTGCCCCTAGGGACGGCCGGAGATAGATCTCACTTTTCACCCGGGATCGTGCCGAAGGGACTGTGGCCGGGAGTCGCCCCCGACCGATAGGGGCGATGTTTCCTGGTACCCGGGGCCCAGAAAGTCCCCTGTCCCCACGCTCTCGGTCCGCGGGGACCGACGATCAACCTTCCGGACAAGATGTTCGAGAGCGATCCCACACATCGGAAAAGCACGGAGGATCTCGCCGGCGACGCGGGCAATCGCCCCGCCGCGAACGCGCGACGCTCCTCCACGACCGAAGCCATGAACCACGACTTCGACGGTCAGATGGAAGCCGAGGACTTCCTGGGCCTGGAAGGCGAGGTCGACGCGCTGGCGGGCTCCTTCGGCGAAGAGCCCGAGGCTTCCGCACCTCCTGAAGGCGATCTGGGTATCGCCGAGGGTTGGCTGCTCGAACTCGACGAGGCCGGATCGGGCTCCGTCACGGGACCAGCGAGTGAGGTCGCGGACGAGGGAGCCCCCGAGCAGGCCGAATTCGACGCCGAGGGGGACTGGGCCGCGGAGGGCGAAGGTCCCTTCGAGGAAGAGTCCTTCGAGGAAGAGCTTCCTGTGGCCGCGCCGAGTCACGGCCGCAAACTGGTTCTGGTCGGGTTCCTCGCCGGAATCGGAATCACGGCCGGGTTGTACTTCTCCGATAACGCGGCTCCGACGAACGAAGGCGCCGACTCGGTGGCGCGGGTGGAGCCCGCGCCCTCGACGACTCTCACGGCTCCCGTCCCGGAGCCCGTGAATCCGATTCCGGAGCCGGACACGACGGCCGTCGACACGCTCCTCGACGATGGAACGACCGCCGACGCTTGGCCCGACTCGGGGTCGACGAGCGTGCTCGACGACCTGCTCGCGGTGGATTCGGGATCGCCCCCGGCGGCGGATCGGAGCTCCACGGGCGCCCCCGTCGGACGCCCCGTGATCCCCGATCTCGAGGGTTTGGATCCAGCCGATCTCGCAATCGCGCAGACGCCGGACGCTCCGCGCTCGTTCCTCCGGGATCTCGAGAACGGCATCGCGGAGGGCGACGTCAAGGGCTTCATGGAGTTCCACCCTGCGCACATCGGGCTGATCTGGACGGGCATGGAAGTGCCCTTCGAAGCCATCGCGAAACCCGGCAGATTGCTGACGCCGGGCGTGGGTGTGGTGCGCGCGACGATGGTCTCGGGGGAGATCTTCGAGGGACACTTGTTCGCCGTCGGCGGACAGCGAGTGTGGATCGAGATCGGCGCCGGTCGCATCGGGCTCGACGGCGAGCGCGTCTCCAGGATCGAACGGCTGGTCGAAGAGAGCGCGTCCGTCGCGACGGATGACAGCGCCCTTCCGGGTCTGCGCGTGCGCGTGCGGACGGCCGGCGGAGTCCTGTACGGACAGGTCAAGAGCCGCGAAGGCAACCGGGTCACGATCCTCACCGACAAGGGCGGACGGATCTCGCTGGTCGACCCGGTGATCGAACCGATCGGCCGCGTCTCCGAGCTCGTTCTCAAACCCTGACTTCGAGCTTGGCTTCGAACCGAGCGGCAGGGCGACGCGTCCTGTCGTCCTTCCGATCGGGCTTGACGCTCGCCCGGGGGTGACCTAGGCTTTCCGACGCCGAGAACCGGGGTGTGGCTCAGCTTGGTAGAGCGCTGCGTTCGGGACGCAGAGGTCGGAGGTTCAAATCCTCTCACCCCGACCAGCTGGTTCGGTCCGACGACTCCTTGACCGAACCCGGCTCCGAATCGAAGCTCCCCGGGTTCTCGTAGCTCTTCGTTTCCAAGGTCAGGAATCGAACTTGGTTCGGCGACGCGCCTTTCGGCAAGCGTCGGTTCCCGTGCCGTTCCCGAAGCTCGTCCAGGGGTGCGAAACCGACCGTCTCATCCACAGCACAAACGTTTTGCTCCATTCGTTCCCACGCGACTCCTGGCGCGAGCCAAGGGACGTGTGACACCAGCCGGACGGGCGATCGTCCCAAGCGCGCACCATGGGCGCCCGGGCGATCCCGAGGCTCACGCAACCCCTCGCAAGGTTTCGTGCATCCCGTCCGGATCGAACCGAAAAGGAATTCCCTTTGGCCGACCAGCCTTCCTCCGACGAATCCTCGCCGCTTCCCTTCGGGGCGATGGACCGCCCGCCGCAACGTCCGCCCGCGGGGCCGTCCTCCGCCGTCGACTCGGCGCAGGGCCCTGCCGAAGGTCGCAAGAGTGGTCGTCGCCGCCGTCGCAGCCGGCGCAGGAAGCAGGCGCCCGCAGCGGGGGCGGGAGACGCGCTCTCGGGGGCCGCTCCGAGTGGCAACGGAGCGAGCGTCGGAGCCGGTGAACCGAATGCGAACGGGCACGGCGGCGGGCGTTCGCACCACGATCAGCGCCGCAAGCACAACAAGCACAACTGGGTCGAGCGGCGTTCGCGCGACGGTCGCGACGCACGCCCCAACCGCGAGCATCGCAATCACGTCTCCCATGCCCCGACCGTTCCGGCATTGGGGGAAACCGAAGGTCTGCTGGTCCTGGAGCACGCGTTCCACGGACACCTGCGTTCCGCCGAGCGCAGTTGGCTCGCGAGCCGCGAAGACGTGCACGTGGCGCCGCGCCTCACGCAGCGCTACGGACTGCGCGACGGCTCGATCCTGCGCGGCCCGATCGGCCCGGGTTACGGTCGGCACAAGTTCGAGCTCCTGGACGTGACGGCGGTGGACGGCGTGCCCCCGCGGGAGGCGCTCGCGACGCCGGTCTTCAAGAACCTGGTGACGATCGATCCCGACTTCCACTACGCCGTCGGGAACCTGACGGGCGACATCTCGCTGCGCGTACTGGACCTCGTCTGCCCCGTTGGTCGCGGTCAGCGCGGCCTGATCGTGGCGCCGCCGCGCAGCGGCAAGACGATCCTGCTGCAGAAGTTCGCCAAGGCGATCGAGGACCATTACGAGGACGTCCATCCGATCGTCCTGCTCGTCGACGAGCGTCCCGAGGAAGCGACCGAGTGGCGGCGCACGATGAAGCGCGGGCAGGTGTTCGTCAGCACGAACGACGAGCCCGCGACGAATCACGTGGACCTGTGCGAGGCGGTCTGGACGCGTTGCCGTCGCATGGTCGAGCTCGGCCGTGACGTCGTGCTCGTGCTCGACTCGATCACGCGCATGGCGCGGGCCTACAACCAAGTGCACGGCAACAGCGGCAAGACCATGTCCGGCGGCATCGACTCGCGGGCCATGGAGCGACCCAAGCAGTTCTTCGGCTCGGCCCGCAACACCGAGGAAGCGGGCTCGCTCACGATCCTCGGGACGACCTTGGTCGAGACGGGCAGCCGCATGGACCAGGTCATCTTCGAGGAGTTCAAGGGCACGGGGAACATGGAGCTCGTGCTCTCGCGGAAGCTCTCCGATCGACGCATCTTCCCGTCCATCGACATCGAGCGGTCGGGCACGCGCAAGGAGGAGAAGCTCGTCCCGCGCGACCGGCTGCGTCTGACGAACACGCTGCGTCGCGTGCTCGCGAAGATGCACTTCGCCGAAGCGATGGAACTCCTCATCTCGCGGCTCGAGGACACCGAGACGAACGACGACTTCCTCAAGCGTTTCGAGATCGACCCCGACGCGTGAGCTCGGATCCCACGAGGTCGGCTGCCGTCGCGCCCGGCACGCTCACGACCCTGGTCGTGCTCTTCGCGTTGCCGCTCTTCCTGCGCCTGTGGCCGATCGAGCACGGACTTCCGGCCACGAGCTACGTGCCCGACACGCACGTCGTGCGGAACGCCCTCGGGATGGCGCGCGACGGCACGCTCGCCCCGCCGTCGGGGCGCTATTCGACCTATCCCTATCTCCTGTCCTATCTCCTGCTCCCGGTCTACGCGGGCGAGTACGCGCTCGGGCGCGCGACGGGTGAGTGGGGCGGAACGGCCGAGTTCGCGGAGCGCGCGCTCGAGGACCCCGCCGTCGTGCACCTTCCGGCGCGCATCCTCTTCGCGCTCCTGTGCGCATTGACCCCGTGGGTCGTCTTCCGCGCCACGCGTGCGGCCGGGCTCGGCCGCGGAGCGTGGGTCTCCGCCTGGCTCGTCGCGACGGGACTGCTGCACCTGCACTTCTCCGTGCAGGAACGCCCGTGGGGAGTGCTCGCGCTGTTCTTCGCGCTCGCGGCGTGGCCAGCCGCGCTCTACGCGCGGGAAGGAAGGCGCCGCCACCTCGTGCTCTCGGGACTCGCAGCCGGATTGGCCTTCGCGACGCATCAGGCCGGGCTCGCCGCGCTCGGCCTTCCCGGTCTCGCGTGGCTCTGCGGTCCCCTCGGGTACCGCGGTCGAGACCTCGGACGCCGCGTGACCGACGGCGTCGCGTGCGTCGCGCTCGCCGCGGTCGTGGGGGTCCTCGTCGGACATCCCTACGTCTTCGTGCACGGCGCGCCGGAGGCTTCCTCCTTCGCGAGCGTGCAGGACGTCGATCTCGCCGTCGGCGGTCAGGCGATCCGCTTCGGGTTGCGCCAGGCCTCGCTCGTGCGCTTGTCGCGCGCGCTCGCGGGCTACGACCCGGCGATCCTCGTGCTGGCGGCCCTCGGTCTGTGGGGCTCGCTCGCGATGCGCGGCACGCGGCCGGTCGCGATCTTCGTGCTCGCCTGGCTCGCGTTCTTCCTCACGAACCAGAACGACCACGTGCGCTACCTGCTGCCCGCTGCGGTGCTGCTCGCCTGGCCTGCGGGCTTGGCGGCGGAGCTCTTGCTCGCGCGGCGTTTTGGGATCGTCCTGCTCGTTCCGCTGCTCACGCTCCCCCTGGTGCAAGCGCTGCGCCTGACCTGGGTGCTGCGCAATCCCGACACGCGCGCCACCGCGTCCGACATCCTCGAGAGACTGCCTGGGATCGCGCCCGGTACGCGCTTCGCGATCGATCGCTACGGTCCCGACGTTGCCCTCGATCGCGCGAGCCTGGAGCGCCTCGCGCGTTGGCGCGAGCTCGGCTCGCGCGAGCGGCATCGCCTCGAGCTCTTCGCCGCGGGCGTGGGGCCGAGGGACGGGCTCGGACTGGACGCGGTGCCGCTCGCGGACCTGTTCCAGTTCGACGAGCGCGCGCGCACCTACGCGCTCGCGCCCGGCCCGGCGCGCGATCCCGCGCTCGCGAGCTGCGCCGACGACGCGGGCGCGGTGCTCGCCGCGCTCGGCGTCACGCATCTCCTGGTCGTCGATCGCCGGCCCGGCGACGGGCTGCCGTCCTCGCTCCTCGACGACACGCCGTCCGCCGACGGGTCGCCGAAGCCGCGTCCCGCGCGTATCGGGGGAGAAGCCTTCGTCGTCGATCCCGCGGGCAGCGACGGCCCGCCGTACGAAGCGCTCCTGCCCACCGACATGGACTTCGCGCTCACGGCCATCTGGCAGGTCCAAAGCCCCGGACCACGCATCGTGCTCGCTCCGCTCGCGCGCTGAACGCCGCGACGTCTACGCCGGCTCGCGTGTCGCGAACCAGGCATGCAGCGCGAGGGCGGTGAAGCCGTCGCGGATCGAGCCCGCGAGCAGGAGGCTGCGCACGTCCTCCACGGCGAACGCGTGGACCTCGAGCTGCTCCTGCGCGTCGAGCGCGAGCGCCGCGACCCGGCGGCAGTCGTGCGCGACGAAGGCGTGCGCGAAGTGCGCGCTGATGCCGTTGATCGGATAGAAGCCCAAGAGCGGCTCCAGGCGGCCGGCGTGACCGGTCTCCTCGCGCAACTCGCGCTGCGCCGCCGCGAGGGGTGTCTCGCCGGAGTGCACGCGGCCCGCCGGGATCTCCCAGTGCGTCTCGCCGTGCGGATGGCGGTGCTGCCACAGCATCAGCAGCGTGCCGTCGGCGCAGAGCGGCACGACGACGACCGCGTCCGGCACCTCGAACACGTGGTAGTCCTGCAGGCGGCCCGACGGGAGCCGCAGGCTGTCGCGGCGCAGGCCGCACCAGGGCGAGTCGTAGATGCGCTGGGTCGCCTCCACCGGGAAGCCCGCGAAGGGCGGGGGATCGATGCCGGCGTAGCGCGGCGGATCGGCGCTCACGCCCGATTCATCGGCGCTCACGCGCCGGGGCCGCCGGGCCACAGGTCGCGCCAGGTGGCGTGCTTCGGGGGCTCGCGGCCGGCGAAGCGCTGGAGCAGCTCGGGCGAGACGACCAGGTTCTCGAGCGCCGTGTGCGCGAGGACCTTGCCGCAGGCGCGGACGATCGAGTTGCAGTCGAGGCCGTGCAGCTCGAAGACCTGATCGGGCCGGCCGCACTTGCTGAACTTGCGCACGGCTTGCGTCTCCTGTCGCACGCCGACGATCGAGCCGATGTTGTCGAGCAGGCCCGCCTCGCCGTCGCAGACGGCGACGATCGGCACGCGGCGGCCGGCGACGCTCACGAGCCCGGCTTCGCTCGCGCCGGCGCCCGCGACTGCGTGCAAGTCGCCGTTCACCCCCAGACCCTCGACCAGGTGGCTGTAGCCCGTCCGGGCGCCCAGGATGCCGAGCAGGAGCTCGGGCGAGCTGACCATGAACACGTTGGCGAAGATGCCGAGCTCGAGCAGCACGCGGCTCGCCTCCACGGCTTCGACGCCGAGCGAGCCCATCGCGAACACGTGCACGACGTTGTCGCCGGGCTCGTAGCCCCCGTAACCGCGCCAGTCGACGAGCGGGTAGGCGCCCGCGAGGCAACCCTCGCGCACGCGCGCGAGGAGCGTCGCGTCGTCCTGAGTCTCGAGCTCGCCCTCGTCCTGTGCGTCGCCCCACTCGTCGCCCGCGCCGGCGGGCTTGAGCACCACTCCGTCGGGGATCGCGACCTTGCTCGCGGCCTGCGCGCGCACGTTGTCGAGCAGGAGCTTCTGCGGCACGCCGCGCGTGACCGCGCGCAGGAGCACGCCGCGCCGCCCGTCGTTCGCGTCCTCCATGTGGCGCTTGAGCGCGTCGGCCAGGATCCAGTCGACCTCGACCGCGAAGGTGGGCTCCCACGTGATCAGGTTCGGGATCTGGATGTCGGACTTCCAACTGTGCTGCGCGCCCTCGGACGACAGCGTCACGCCGGACGGCGTCCCGACGATCACGAACTCGGCGCCCCAGTACAGGTTGTAGTAGAGCTGGTCGAGCGCGCGTTTGATGAAGAAGTCGTACACGGTCATGATCGGGAAGAACGGGATGCCGGTGTAGTGCCCCATCTTCCCGAAGGCGGCGACGGCCGACATGCAGTTGGCCTCCGCGATCTCGAAGCGTATGTGCCCGGTGAAGCCCGCCTCGGACTGGTGCAGGTCCGGATGCTTCGCGTCGGTGTCGAGCTCTTCCTGGTCGTCGTCGGCGCGCGGACCGTAGATGCGGTGGTCCATCGTCGGAGCGATGTTCGTGCTCGTGCCGACGTCGGGGGAGAGCGTGAGCACGTAGTCGGCCACGCTCTTCCAGCGCTCCTCGTCCGCGTCGAGCTTCTTCGTCTTGCGCACGCCGCCCAAGTGGAAGTCGCGCACGTCGGACGTGCCGACGCGCACGAGCTTCGCGGCGAGCTGGCCCCAGGCCCACTGCGTGTGCACGACCGGGAAGAGCGACAAGTCGATCCCGAGCACGTCGGGGAGCCCGCCGACCCGAGCCATGTTCGCGCGCGCCGCCTCGCGATTCTCCGTGCGCATCGCCAGGTGCTCCACGATTCCCTGCCTGAACTCCTCCGAGCGCTCGCGCAAGTACGCGCCTTCCGGGCTCTCGTCGTCGAAGAGCGCGAACGGATCCTCGGGCGAGAGCCCGCGCGCTTCCTGGAGCTCGCGCACCTCCTCCGCGCGCGGCAGGGCCGAGTGGTTCGACGGATCGGCGAAGCACTCGAGGCCGTAGCCCTTGATCGTGTGCGCCACGATCAGGAAGGGCTCGTCGGGCCGCTCGCGCGACGCGCGCAGCGCGTCGATCATCTGCCCCAGGTCGTGCCCGCCGAGGTCGGCGAAGGCGCGCAGGAGCTCGTCGTCGTCCAGCGCGTCGATCAGCACCGCGCTCTTTTTGACGTGGCGCTTGCAGTGCTCGCGGATCTCCGCCGGCTCGCGGTTGTAGAGCAGCACCTGGTACTCGAAGTCGGAGAGCCCGGTCTCGAAGAGCTCGCGCAGGGCATCGCCGCCCTCGCGCTCGAAGAGCTCGAGCCGGTACGCGCCGTGCCGCACCTGGATCACCTCCCAGCCGTTCGCGCGCGCCGTCGACTCGATGCGGTCGCAATCGCGGGAGTGCAGCCCGCGGTCGTTCGGGATGCGGGTACCGTCGAGATTCTGGCGGTTGTAGTCGATGATCCAGGTCACGTTCCCGAGCTGGCGCTCGGCCGCGTCGGGCATGCACTCGAGCAGCGAGCCCTCGCGGAACTCGCTGTCGCCGATGAGCGACCAGAAGTGCGCGTGCGGCGGGACGCGCAGCTTGTGGTCGCCCGCGTAGCGGTGCGCGAGCGCGAGGTACACCGACACGACCGGCGGGATACCGACCGACCCGGTGGGCAGGAAGTGGAACGAGTCGGGATCGCTGCGCGCGTGGTAGCTCTGGAAGACCTCCTCGCCGTCCTCGGGAAACTTGCGCAGGCGTTCCATGAGCGCCTTCCCCTCGTCGTCGCCGAGCCACGAGTCGTCCCCGTGGTGGCGGAAGAGCCGCAGCAGGTGATGGAACGCGTGGTCCATCGGCGACGCGTGCGGCTTGCAGCACACGTAGTCGTGCACCTCGCGCACGGCGAGGTGCAGCGCGCCCAGGATGTGCAGCGAGCTCGCGCAGGCCGCCGGATGGCCGCCTACCTTGGGATCGCCCGGCCCCTTGTCCGCGCGGTGGTTCGCGAGGTGGATCATCGTCACCATCTGCGCGAAGGCGCGGTCGCAGATCCGGCTCAGGAGGGCGGGGTCGGCCTGCGTCATCGTCTGGGTGCTCATGCTGTCGTCGAGGAAGGTTGCGCGGGAGGTTCGAGCGCTCCCCCGGGGCGCTCCTGTTGCCCGAGCGGCTCTCTTGCGCCGCTCGAACGGCCCGCTCCAGTGGCCTGTGAGCGAATTCGGGGAGGCGAACGATGCGGCGGGTCGTCGCGGGAGCCTTCGATCGTCGCTCCCGAGGATCTCGATTCAGTCCTATTGCGGGAGTCGAATCAACCCCGGTGAGGGGGGAGTTGGGGCCGCGCTGACGCGACCCTACGGACTTTCGACCGAAGCTGAAGCGGGCGCGGCGAAGAAACAAGGGCACGCGGAGGCTTGGCCGCGGTTGTGAACCGCAATTCCGATGGACACGCGGTACGCGCCGTACCGCTGAGACTCACGCTGACCAATCTCGAAGTACGCCGTGCACAGCACGGGCAGGTGGCCGCGTTCATCTACTAACGCGGAGGTGGAGCGCCGGGTCGGGGACCTGGCGGCAATTCCCACTAACACGAGAAGACGACCCCGAGCAACCCTGCATCAGCACCGCTCTACCCCGCCCCGCTGCCAGACCGTACGATGTCCGACGAACATGGAGCCAGAGCCAGGCGAGCCCTTGAACGAGGACAACCCCTTGCTCTCCGACGCGCTTGGCACCTTCGACCGGCTGATCGAAGCTGTCGGGCCGGCCGCCATGCTCGTGCTCGTGCGCGCGCGCATGGGTCCGGCCCTCCTCCAGCGGTTGGCGCCCGAGGACATCTGGCAGGAGACCCTGCTGCACGCCTGGCGCGACCGCGCGCGCTGCGAATGGCGTGGGCTCTCGGGCTTCCGCCGCTGGCTGCTACAGCTCGCCGAGAACCGCATTCGCGACGCGCGCGATCGGGAGATGGCCGAGAAGCGCGGGGCTGGGCGGGAAATGCCGTTCTCGACGCTCCAGGCCGCCGATGCCTCAAGCTTCCCCGCGCTCCCCGCCGGCATTGGAGCGCTGGTGTCGACCAGCCCGAGCAAGCTCGCCACACTGCGCGAGCAGGCCGACTGCATCGAGAAGGCCCTGGGCGCGCTCGAGCCCGAGCAGGGCGAAGTCGTTCGCTTGCGGTTGATCGAGGATCTGAGCGTCCAGGAGATTGCCTCGCGCTTGGGTATCGGCCCGGACGCCGTACGACACCGTCTGCGCACGGGCGCACGCACCTACCGGCATAAGCTAGCCCGCGAGTTCGAGACCCGGGCCGAGGGGCCGTCGGCGAGCAACTAGACTCGCTCGGATTCAGCGCACAACGGACGGGCGGTTTCCTCTGTCTCGACTGCCGTACAACCTTACGGCCCAGAGAGCTCTCCGCCTTGGATGATAGACCTCCGACCGAGCGCACCGACCTCGCCGCTGACGAGCGCTACCTCGACGAGCTGTTCGACTTGGCCTTGCGGCAGCTCGGCCAGGGCAGCACCGCCGAGCTCGAAACCGTGTTGGCTAAGCGGCCGGACCTGCGGGAGAAGGCGCAGGAGGTCGTGGCGCTGGCCCGCGACGTCGTGACGACGCGCGCTCCGGCACTGCCGGCCGTGACCGGCTACGAGCTGTTGCGCGAGCTCGGCCGCGGCGCGATGGGGGCCGTCTACCTGGCGCGGCAGCAGCGGGTCGGCGGTCGCCTGGTGGCGCTCAAGGTGCTGCCCGTTTCTGCCGCGCTGTCGCCGCGCGCGCGCCAGCGTTTTCTCGTCGAAGCGCGCGCGCTAGCAAGGCTGCGCCACCCCAACGTCGTCGCGGTGCACGATGTCGTCGAGCAGATGGACCTCTGCGCCTATGCCATGGAGTGGATCGACGGTCTGAGTCTGGCGGCGGTGCTCGAACGGCTGCGCCAGGCTGGATCCAAGGGGGGGAACCTCGCGGCGACAGATCTGTCCCGGGCGCTGGGTGCCGACTCCGGACGGATGCATGTCGACAACGTGACCGTCTACTTCTGCCGTTTGGGTCAGTTGATCGCGCGCGCTCTCTCCGAAGTGCACCGCGCCGGGCTGTTGCACCGCGATGTCAAGCCTTCCAACATCCTGCTTCGCCGCGATGGAACTGCGCTGCTGTCCGACTTCGGCCTGGTGCGCGATCCCGAGAGCACGCAACACACCGAGGCCGGGCAGTTTCTCGGCACGCTGGCCTACGCAGCGCCGGAGCAATTGCGCGGCGAGCACGACGCGGTCAGCGAGCGCAGCGACGTATACGCTCTCGGCGCGACGCTCTACGAGGTCCTATCTCTTGCACGTCCGTTCAAGGGCGGCGCGCCGTCGCCCGCCGAGATGCTGCGCCGCATCGAGCGCGGGCCCGAGCCGCTGCGACACCGCGCGCCAGGCTTGTCGCGCGATCTCGAGACGATCGTGCAGAAGGCAATGGACCCGGATTCCGCGCGGCGGTACGCGAGCGCGGACGAACTTGCCGACGATCTGGAGCGACTGCTCTCGCTCCAGCCGATTCGCGCGAGGCCCGCGGGGCCGGTCACGCTCATCATCAAGCTGGCGCGGCGCAACCGGATCGGCCTCGCCGGGCTCGCCGCCGGAGTCCTGGTCGCCATTGCGCCGGCGGTGTTCATCGGTATCGAGCTGCACAGGGATCGCGAAAAGGAGGCCGAGACGCTGCGACATCTCGCCCAGGTCTCGCTGCTCGATCCGCAGAGCTACAACCGCATCTATGCGGCGGTCTTTCCCGAGGAGCTGGAGCGCGAAGGAGCTGCATGGGACGTCAAGAGCGCCATGCGGCCTCCCGCGGACACCTCCAAGCTGGACGAATCGCTGGAGTCGTACGCTCAGGCAGTTGAGGTCGAGGCGCCCGATCCCACAGGCCTGAGCGTGCGTTTGGAGCGCGACACGGTTGCGCTCGCTCGGGCGCTGTTAACCGAGGGCGACGTCGAGGCGCATATCACGCTCGAGCTCGCGCGATTCTGCCCGTGCACGGTCGTGCGCGCGCGCACGCCAGCGCGCCCGCGCGTACAAGAGCCCGCGAAAGTTAGCGAGCATGTGCAAGAGCCTTTGGGCGCCTCTGGTCACGTGTACGCGGGTTCGCCAAATGCTGTGCAGGCGTTCGCAGTCCCACGCGATGAACTCGTCGACCCGCGCGAGAGTCTCACCACAGTCGATCGACGCCACCTGGGGCTCTTGTGCTTCCTGCTCGGCGACGGCGCGGGAGCCTTGCAGGCTTGGAAAGATCTGGATCTCACGTTCGCGGCCGACGCGCTCGTCTCCGGATCACTGGGCGAAGTCCATTTGCTCCGCGACGAGCCAGCGTTGGCCTATCCGCACTTGGTGGACGCGATGCGCGCATATCCACAGGTCGGGTTCTTGTGCGTGAATCTGGCCGATGCGCTGGTGCGATTGGGACAGGACTCGGAAGCGCAGCTGTTGCTCGAGCGCGTGCGCGGGCTGCCGCTACTCGACACGGCCGAGACCATCGAGCGCGTGCAGGCGGATCTGTACGCCACGCGCGCAGAAGTGTCAGCGGCGGTGGAACGCTACGAGTACATGATGGCGACACATCACTCGCCGCAGGCTTTCCTCCACTACGCGTGCTTCCTCGAGAGCCAGGGGCGATTGGGTGACGCCCTGCGGCCGATGAGCATGCTCCTGCGCGACCATCCCACGGTGCGGGTCTATCGGCGAGAACTGTTGCGTATGGCAGAGGCCTGGTGGGCTTCACTGCCAGAGAAAGGTAGCTGGCGAAGGCTCCGGCCCTTCCTCGATCGACCCGAGGTATGCGCGGGACTCAACTTCTTCGATCTGCTCGTGCTGCTGCACTCGAAGTCATCCCAGGTAGCCGACGAGCCGGAAGCCCGTGCCTGGGAGGGCTGCGCGGGCGCGCTGAAGGAAGTCCTGACGCGCAGCACGGAAAAAAACCGGGATCGTTCGCTCCGTTCGGCGCCGGAGTCCTCTGGGGGTCACTACGGGATGACCCTTCAACAAATCGCCGAACGCAACGGAGTCGAAGCGATGACAACGACCAAGTATCTAACCGACAGCTCTTCCTGGCTCAAGGACCTTCATGCAATGGCTTTGACATGCCCGCTTCCGAGGCTCGCTAGCACCGGTCTAGCGTTCCTTCGGAATGCGCGGACGTCTGTGTTCCGTGCGGCGACCCTTGGCGCTGCCATGGCGACGGCCACATCCGTCAACGCGCTGCAGAATACCTCGGGAGGATGGACTTCTCTGGACAACGGTCAGACGAACGCACGGCGTGCTCATGGACAGGAGCTGCAGCAGAACTGGAAAGAACTCTGGCATGTCCCGCGCGCCCCAGGCGAGACGCTCGTCGACGAAGGAATCATCGTGATCCAGAAGGATCCCTCCAACTTGGCTTCGTTTTCAGGTGTCGATTTGGCGACCGGAACCTCGCTCTGGACGTATTCGGCGGGAACGGCCGTAAACAACGCGTCTTATGGAAATTGCATCGTCGCGGGGCGCGTGTTTCTCGCGCGAAGCTCAGCGGGGTCGGGTATCAACCCCCCCGTGACCCAACGACTAGAGTGCGTGGATCTGCATACCGGTGTGTCGCTTTGGCCGGCTCCGTGGGACTCCGGAGTACTTGGAACGATCGAGTATCTCACGCCCGTCCCTTCGGTGGCAGCGCCATCTGGTGCAGGCCTGACGCCAGATCGCGTCCTCTTCGAGACGGTGGACGTCTCGCAAAACAATGCCTTGAAGGTGTGGGCGTTCGATGCGACCGCACCAACGGCAGCGAGTGCAGTCTTGGGACACACAACTGCTCTAACAGGTGTCCATTTTGCAGACGGTCCTCTGTCGGTGGTCCAACATCCTGTCGGCATCGATAGCTTCAATTGGAACGTCTTCTTGCATCGGGATGTGGGTTCTGGTGGTTACTGGTCGAGCCAGTCTCTCGACATGTGGAATGTCACGACGCTGTCCTCACCGGCCTTTCCCTGCACCGGATCGATCCCACTGAGTGGCACGAAATTTCAGAATGAGCCTCAGTATTCCACCCTAGGCAACCCGCTCGTAGTGGATGGAGCCTCAGGGTTCCTGTTCGAATCTGGCGGTCAGCTCCGAGCCTACGATTTCGATGGCATCTCGCCGTTGTTCACGTCCCACGAGCTCTGGAGCGTTCAAGCAACCTCGACGTATAGCCCCATGTATCCAATCGTGTTGTCCAAGACGATTGTCATGCTCGACAACGTCGCCGGCAATGCGAAGGGCTATGACCGAGCGTCGGGCACCCTTGTGTGGTCGACGTCATTACCTGCCACAGTGAACGGTTACTTCCGCGGCGTCATCTTGGATGGCGACCGAGTTCTGACCCTGCATCAAGATGGCTCCATCCACGCACTCGACTCCAACGGCGTGTTCAGCGGTCCGATTGTCACGGTGGCCGGAGCGTACGAAGTGATCGCCACGAACGGTGTCTACCTCGTGTCGACCCCGACAGAGCTGATCTGTTACAAGGCCGCCAACCTCATTCCTAGGGCGCCCTTTAAGGTTGGAACGACGGTCACGCTCGACATCGCGAGTCCCGCCGATGCAGGACGGTCCTACGCATGCGGCTTCTCGTTCGGAACCACGCCCGGCATCACACTTCCCGACGGTCGCAACATTCCCCTGAACGCCGATAAGCTGCTGCTCTATTCGCTGAAGAACCTGCCGCCGTTGGCCGGCATGCTGGGCACGCTGGACTCTACTGGCCATGCCTCGGCAAGCATCTCCGTTCCGAATGACCCGTCCTTGGCAACCCTGCCGCCGCTCTACGCAGGTTTCGTAGTCTTCGACGTGAATGCGCCGTCGGGGATCCTGACGATCTCGCCGGCGATCTCCGTTACGTTCACGCCCTGAGTGCGGACCAGGAGAGACTCGAGCACGGACGCTGGCCAACGGATTGTGTCCGTGCTCGGAACGTTGATCGAGCGCGTCGAAAATGTGTCCTCATCACCGACCGGTTCTGCCGCTCCTAACCAACTAGCAGTGCGTCGCGGTAGCGTTCGCCGTAGTCCCGACCATGCGCTCGTAGCCGTAGCGCTCGATGACGGCGGCGCGGTTCGCCCGGCCGAGGTTCGCGCGGAGCTCGGAGCAGGCGAGCAGGGCGGGAGCGCGCCCTCGAGCCACGAGTCGTCGCGGGGTGGCGAAGCCGCAGAAGCTGATGGAACGCGCGATTCCTCGGCACTCGTGCGGCATGCAGCATGAGTAGTCGTGCACCGCGCGCACGGCGAGGTGTCGAGGGAGGGCTGTTTCCGGCGTTCAGAGTTGCGACCGCAGGAGCCCGGCCGCCCACTCGCGCAGCTTCTCGGATCGGGGCCGGTCACGCCAGGCTTCGAGCGTCACGCGGCGGGCGTTGCGCTTGTCGTCCTCGAAGATGCGCTCTTGCTCGGCTGCGAACTCCGCGTCGAGCACGTTGAGGTTCGCTTCGTCGTTCATGCTGAACGAGCGGTTGTCGAAGTTGGTCGAGCCCACCGAGGTCCACAGCCCGTCCACGACCAGCACCTTCACGTGGAACATGGTGGGCTCGTACTCGTAGATCTCGACTCCGGCCTCGAGCAGCTCACCCCACAGTCCGCGTGACGCACTGCGCACGACCTGGGCGTCGATGTGCTCGCCGGGAACGATGATCTCGACGCGCACGCCGCGCTTCTTCGCAGCGACGAAGGCCTCGATGGCCGTGCTGTCGGGGACGAAGTACGCGTTGGAGAGCAGGATCGACTTCTCGGCGGAAGCGATCGACAAGAGATACATCAGTCGAGTGCTCTCGGTGCCCTCTCCGAAGGAGCTCTTGAACACCTGCGCGTAGGAGTCACCCGCGCTCTCGAGCGGCGGGAAATAGACATCGCCGTGCAAGACCTCCGAGCGAACCTCCAGCCAATTGTCGAGGAAGGCGGCCTGCATCTGTGCGACCGCGGGGCCTTCCAAGCGGAAATGCGTGTCACGCCAGTGCTCCGGGTCCTGCGCGTGGCCTTCCCACATGTCCGCGATGCCGACCCCGCCGGTGAAAGCCACCAATCCATCCACGACCAACAGCTTGCGGTGCGTGCGGTGGTTCATCCGCGCGAGGTTGTACCAGCGTAGCGGCCGGTACTTCTCGACCTCGACTCCCGCGCCTTCCATCTCCTCCAGGACGGCGTCGTCGATCTTCCCCGCGCCGACCCAGTCGAGGAGGACGTGCACCCGAACCCCCGCGCGCGCGCGCTCGGAGAGAGCATCGGCGAATTCCTCCCCGATCGCTCCGGACCAGTAGATGAAGGTCTCGAAGGTGATCGTGCTCCGCGCTGCGCGGATCGCCGCGAGCATGGACGGAAAGATCTCGTCCCCGTTCCGGAGCACCTCGATGCGGTTGCCCTCGAGGAGTGCCGGGCCGAGCAGCGTTCCCATGGAGCGAGCGAACTGCGGATCGGCGACCGAATAGCGGTGATCGATCTTCCGCTCCACGTCGGCCTTGCCCGACCAGAGATTCACGAGGAAGAGCACGACGAGCGCTGCGACGACGCCTGAAACGATCCAAGTCACTTTCGACCCTCGTGTAGGTGCCTGGGTGCGGCGGGAGTGACGGGGCTCACCACGGGTTCGACGTCGAAGGATCGAAGGGTCGAAGGATCGAAGGTTCGAGCCGAGAACCATTCGGATTTGTAGGCCAGGCCCGTGCGTTCCATAGCCCGGCAGTCGTGGACTCGTGGAATGGCGGCGTGAACTGTGGACTCGCGCTACACCACTGCGGAGATTCGTACGCCTGCTATACCCAGATCCCGCGGCTAGGAGCGCTCCGCCCCGCGACCCGCCGTTGCGGAGTGCAGTGCATCCCGATAGCGCTCGCGGTGCGCCGCCACCATGCGCTCGTAGCCGAAGCGCTGGAGCGCCGTCACACGGTTGGCTCGGCCGAGGTTCGCGCGGAGCTCGGCGGAGGCGAGCAGGCGCGCGAGCGCGTTCGCGAGCGCGGCCGCTCCGCCCGCGAGCGGCACCACGAGCTCGCCCTGCTCCGCGGGCAGCATCGCGCGCACGTCGCCCACGTCCGTCGACGCGACGGGGAGGCCCGCGACCATCGCCTCGAGTAGCGCGATCGGCATCTGCTCGGTGTCGGAGCTGATCGCGAAGGCGTCCATCGCCGCGTACGCCGGCCGCAGGTCCGCGCGATGGCCGGGCAGGTGCACGCGACCGGCGATCGACGGGGCGCGCCCGAGCTCTTCGATGCGCGCGCGCTCGGGTCCGTCGCCGAGCAGCAGGAGGTGCGCGCGGGGCGTGGAACCCGAACGCGCGGCAGCATCCGTGCGCTTCGTGTCCGAGCTCTCCGCGGCGTCCGAGCGCCCTGCGAGGAGCGCGAAGGCCTCGACCAGGCGCGCGAAGTTCTTCTCGCCGCGCAGGTGCCCGACGCCGCCGATCACGACCGCGTCCTGCGGGATGCCGAACGACTCGCGCGCGGCTTGGCGCTCGTTCGCGCTCGCGAGCTCGGTCGGGCGGATGCCGTTGGGGATCCAGTGCAGGTTGTCGGAGAGCCGCCACAGGTCGCGCGCGATCGACTCGAGCCGGCGCGACGGCACGATCACGGCGCGCGCGCCGCGCAGGAGGAGGCGCCGCGTCCATACGCGCCGGCGCTTGAAGCCCGCCGCCTCGTCGGGCAGGAAGCCGTCCTCGTGGTGCACGACGGGGAGCCCGAGCGTGCGCGCGGCGAGCACGGCCTCGATCGCCCCCCAGTTGTAGGTGAGCACGAGATCGGGCTGTTCCGCGGTGAAGATCGCTCGCAGCGCGCGCACCATGGCGATCGGAGACGCGCGCGGCGGCGCCGCGAGCACGCGCAGGCGCGGAGCGCTCGGCTCGTTCGCCCGGCTCGCCCCGCTCGCCTCGTTCAGGTCGTTCGGCGCGTTCGGCGCGCTCGGCACGTTCGGAGTTGTGCGCAGGAGCGCCGCGGCGTCGGAGCGGCCGTCCATCGGGATCACGCTGTGGCGAAAGGCGCCGCCGAGCGCCGCGATCAGCCCGACCGTGCGCACCTGCGGACCGCCGGGCGCGAAGGTCGAGAAGACGTGCAGGAGGTGCGGCGCGTCCGAGCGCGTCATCGGAGCTCGCGAGGGATCATCACGTCGACCTTGGCCGGGCGCGGTCCGGGGCGCATCGCTAGCGGCCGCCCGCGGCGCTGCGCGGGCGCGGCGTCGCGCTCCACGGTCTTTGCGTCTCGAGCGGTTCGGCGTCCGGTTCGTCCTCGAGCTCCGGCGCGGGCAAGCCGAGCGCGCGGGCGAGGAACAGGTCGGGATCCTCGACCGGGTTCCAGCCGAGGAGCTCGCGCGCCGTGCGCGAGCTGAAGGGCGGGACGAGCGCGCGGCTCTTCAGGTCGCGGAACGACGGGAACGGCGCGTCGTTCCGCCCGCCGACGCGCTTCACGATCCACTTGCCGAGCTCCATGACCTGGCTCGCGCGCAGCGAGCGCGGGTGGAAGTGCAGGTCGCGGCCCGTGCGCTCGCGCATCGCCAGGACGAGCTTGTGCGCGCTGAGCGGCACGCGTGCGCACAGGTTGAGCGACTGGCCGTCGAGCTCGTCGCCCCGGTACGCGGCCATCGCCGCCAGCGCGTCGGCCACGTCGTCGGCGAGCACGAGCGGCAGCGGGTGCTCACCCGGGCCCCAGCCGACGCAGTGATTGTCGCGCACCCACAGGCCGATGCCGGAGTGCTGCAGCGGGGCGTCGGGGCCGAGCACGATACCCGGCCGCGCGATCACGACCCGCAGGTCCGTCTCGCGCGCCATCTCCTCGAGCGCGAGCTCGGCGGCGATCTTGCCGCGCGCGTACAGCGACCGCTTCGACGGCTCGGGGTCGGGCGCGACGTCGTCCTCGGCGATGGCGTAGCCGCAGTCGGCGCCGAGGTACAAGGCCGCCGTCGACGAGACGAAGACGAGCCGCGCGCCGGCTTCGCGGCAGGCCGACGCCACCGCGCGCGTCCCGCCCACCATGGCGCGCTCGAAGTCCTCCCAACGCGCGCCGCCGCCGGTCGCGAGCTGCAGCACGACGCTCGCGCCGCTCACGCCGCGCACGAGCGACTCGGCGTCGTCGAGGCTCGCGCGCAGCAGGCGGATCCTGCCGTCCCGCGCGCCGTCCTCGAGTACCTGCGGCAGGTTGTGCGTGCGCCGCACGAGCACCGTCACGGGCAGTTCTCGTTCGAGCAGCCTCGCGACCGTGCGCCGTCCGATGAAGCCCGTGCCGCCGAGCACGACGACCTCGCCCGGACGCGCGGGCCCGGGCTCGGGCAAGGGCGTCCGTGTGCGCGCCGGCGCCACGTCGCGCACGGCCGCTTCGCACCACTCGAGCACCTGCGCGGCCGCCTCGCCGTCGGCCGGGAGCGGCCGACCTTCCGCGAGCGCCGCGTGGAACGCGCGGATCGACGCCCGCATGCCGGCGAAGAACGCGTCCTGCCGCAGGCCGAGCCCGAGCGTGTGCCGCAGGTAGTGGAGCAGTACGCGCTCGGCGGAGCGGCGCAGCGCGCCCCCGCGCCGCCACCCGGCGAGGAAGCTGTTCCAGAAGTCGAGCCAGGGCGTCTTCGTCTCGAACGCGCGCGTGTCGTGGAAGAGGTCGATCTCGAAGCTGCCGTCGCTCGCGAGCACCTCGAGCGTGTGGCGCGTGAACGAGCGTCCGAACGAGAGGTGGATCTCGGCCGTGCCGCGCTCGGCCTGCGCCGCGATCAGCCAGCGGTCGTGGAACGGCAGACCGGGAGCGAGCTCGCGCGTCCCGAGCAGCGTCGTCTGCAGGCGCCCGACGCGTCCGAGCAGCGCGTGGACCTGCGCCAGCGGGTGGACCGCCTGCTCGAAGACGATGTTCCGGGGCTCGTGGAACATCCAGTGCGAGACGTCGCCCAGGTCGAGCTGGCGCAGGGGCACCGAGAGCGTCGCGCGCACGTGCTCGACCTTCCCGATCGTTCCCGCCTCGACCCGCGTGCAAAGCTCGACGAAGGCCGGGTGGAAGAGGGAGTTGTGGTTCACGCCAAGCGGCAGGCCCTTCGCCTGCGCGATGACCGCGAGCTCGCGCGCCTCGGCGCTCGACAGGACGAGCGGCTTCTCGCAGAAGACGCCGAGCCCGGCCGCCAGGCACTCGCGCGCCACGTCTCCGTGCAGGTCGGGCGGGACCGCCAGGTGGCACACGCGCACGCCGAGCTCCGCGAGCTCGCCGATCGACGTCACGGCCCGCGCTACGGCGAAACGCCGCGCCGCCGACTCCGCGCGGTGCTTCACGCGGTCGCACACCGCCACGAGCTCGACGCCCGGCGTGGCGCGCAGGATCTCGAGGTGGAAGTCGGCGATGAAGCCGGCGCCGACGACGGCGACGCGGGTGCGGGAGGATTGGGACACGGCTGTGGCGACTCGAAACGACGAGCGGGAGAGCGCGAGGCTCGTCTCATTGTCGGATGCGCACGGGGGCTTGCGCCACAGCAGGCGCGGGGAAGCCTCGGGATGCGGCGCCGACCCCGACGCTCGCGACCTTCCCCGCTCCGAGGGGGGCCCGCACCGCTCGCTTCCACCGGCGCGTGGCCCGGGCGCAGAGCTCCGCCCGCGCAGGCGCCGAATCCCGCGGATCCCCTCAGGTCGGCCGCGGGGACCGGCCGAAGGGGAAACATCTCCTCCTTCTCTGGGCCCGGTGCCAACACTTCGGTGGTGGTGTCGGGCCCTTTCCCTTCCGTCCCGGCGCGCCGCGCGCGCGGCCCCGAACGCTGGCGGGCCCTTGGTCGCCCTGCGCGGCCCTGCTAGCATCGGCCCTTTCCACCCGAGTCGGACAGTGCTGCGGAGGGGGCTCTTGCGAAAGCCTTTCGCGGCGCGCGCCGGCGGCGCCGCGGGCCCCGTCCAGGGGATCCCAGGAGGGGGGGCCCGGCGATCGCCGCCGGAGTGCGCGCAGCGCGGATCCGCCGCACGACCGCGCTCGGCCGCGCACCCTCATCCATGGATAGCAACTCTCGCTCAGGAGGCCGGAGACGATGCCGCTCGAACTCCCCGAAGGCCTGACCTTCGACGACGTCCTGCTCGTCCCGCGCGAGTCGGACCTCGTGCCCAGCGAGGTCGACGTCGCGACGCGCTTCTCGCGCAACGTGGCGCTCAACATCCCGATCACCTCGGCCGCCATGGACACGGTGACCGGCTGGCAGCTCGCGGTCGCGCTCGCGCGCGAAGGCGGCCTCGGCGTCATCCACCGCAACTTCTCGGTCGTCGACCAGATCGCCGAGGTCGACAAGGTCAAGCGCTCCGCCAACGGCGTGATCCTCGATCCCGTCACGCTGCCGCCCAGCGCCACGATGGCGCAGGCGCGCGCGATCATGGCGAAGCAGAACATCTCGGGCCTCCCGATCGTCGAGGGCGAGTGTGTCGTCGGCATCCTCACGCGCCGTGACTGCAAGTTCGAGACGGGCGACGACACCCCGGTCGGCACCGTGATGACGAGCGAGAACCTCGTCACCGCGCCGCGCGGCACCTCGCTCGCCGAAGCGCGCAGCCTGCTCTACGAGCACAAGGTCGAGAAGCTCCTCATCGTCTGCGACGGAAACCGCCTGTGCGGCCTGGTCACGATGAAGGACATCGAGATGCTCGAGGCCTTCCCGCACTCGGCCACCGACGCCCGCGGGCGCCTGCGCGTCGGCGCCGCGATCGGCGTGCGCGACTACGAGCGCGCCGAAGGCCTGGTGGACGCCGGCGTCGACGTCCTCGTCGTCGACACCGCCCACGGCCACTCCAAGAACGTCATCGAGACCGTGCGCGAGCTCAAGCGGCGCCTCGACGTCGACGTCGTCGCCGGCAACATCGCGACGGCCGAAGCCGCCCACGCGCTCGTCGCGGCCGGCGTGGACGGCGTCAAGGTCGGCATCGGCCCCGGCTCGATCTGCACCACGCGCGTCGTGGCCGGCGTCGGCGTGCCGCAGCTCACCGCGATCAGCCAGGTCGCGACGGTCTTGCGCGACGCCGACGTGCCGCTCGTCGCCGACGGCGGGATCCGCAGCTCGGGCGACATCACGAAGGGCCTCGCGGCCGGCGCGTCGTGCGTGATGCTCGGGAGCCTCTTCGCCGGAGTCGACGAGAGCCCCGGCGAGACGATCCTCTACAAGGGCCGCAGCTTCAAGACCGTGCGCGGCATGGGCTCGCTCGGCGCGATGCTGCAGGGCTCGAAGGAGCGCTACGGCCAGGGCGCCGTCGAGTCGTCCGACAAGCTCGTGCCCGAAGGCATCGAGGGCATGGTGCCGTACAAGGGCAAGCTCGGCCCCTTCGTCTACCAGCTCGTCGGCGGCGTGCGCGCCGGGATGGGCTACTGCGGCGCGCGCAACATCGCGTCCCTGTGGGAGCGCGCGCGCTTCGTGCGCGTCACCGCCGCCGGCGTGCGCGAGGGCCACCCGCACGACGTGACGATCACCAAGGAATCCCCGAACTACCAGCCGTTCTCGGAATGAACGCTCTCCCGCGCGGCGTCCTCGTCGTCGACCTCGGCACGCAGTACGCCCAGCTCATCGCGCGTCGGGTGCGCGAGGCCAACACCTGGTGCGAGATCGCGCCGCCCGCGCGCGCGCTCGAGACCGCGCGCGCCATGGACCTCGGCGGGATCATCCTGTCCGGCGGACCGGCCTCGGTGTACGCCGCCGACGCGCCCATCGTGCCGCGCGAGCTCTTGTCGCTCGGCGTGCCCGTCCTCGGCATCTGCTACGGCATGCAATGGATGGCGCGCGTGCTCGGCGGCGAGGTCGAAGCGGGCGCGAAGCGCGAGTTCGGCCGCACCTCGATCGCCGTCACGCGCGCCGAGCACGTCTTCGACGGCGTCGACGGCCGCACCGTCGTCTGGATGAGCCACGGCGACCACGTGACGCGCCTCCCGCCGCGCTTCGTCGAGTACGCGAGCACCGATACCTGCTCCTTCGCCGCGATGGGGGACCCCGAGCGCGGCTTCTTCGGCCTCCAGTTTCACCCCGAGGTCACGCACACCGTGCGCGGCCGCGACCTGATCGACAACTTCGTGCTGCGCGTCTGCAATCTCCCCGGCGACTGGCGCGCCGAGGACATCGCCCAGCGCGAGATCGCGAAGGTGCGCGAGCAGGTCGGCGACACCGGCGAGGTCGTGCTCGGCCTCTCGGGCGGCGTCGACAGCTCCGTCGCCGCCGTGCTCCTGCAGCGCGCCGTCGGCGACCGCCTGCACTGCATCTTCGTGGACAACGGCCTGCTCCGCAAAGGCGAGCGCGACCTCGTCGAGCAGACCTTCCACGAGCACTTCCACATCGACCTCACCGTCGTCGACGCCCGCGAGCGCTTCCTCGCTCGGCTCGCCGGCATCGTCGACCCCGAGGCGAAGCGCAAGGTCATCGGCCGCGAGTTCGTGGAGGTCTTCCGCGAGGAAGCCAAGCGCTTCAACAAGGCGCGCTTCCTCGGCCAGGGCACGCTCTACCCCGACGTGATCGAGTCCGTGGCTGTGCACGGCGGCAACACGGCCGTCATCAAGAGCCACCACAACGTCGGCGGTCTGCCCGAGGACCTCGACATGGACTTGGTCGAGCCGCTGCGCGAGCTCTTCAAGGACGAGGTCCGCCGCCTCGGCCGCCACTTGGGCCTCCCGCCCGTCCTCGTCGACCGCCAGCCGTTCCCCGGCCCCGGCCTCGCCGTGCGCATCCTGGGCGAGGTCACGCCCGAGCGCTGCGAGCTCACCCGCGAAGCTGACGCGATCGTACGCGAGGAGATCGAGCGCACGGGCGAGCACACGGGCCTCTGGCAGTACTTCGCCGTGCTCCTCCCCGTGAAGTCCGTCGGCGTGATGGGCGACGCCCGCACCTACGAGGACGCCTGCGCCCTGCGCATCGTCGAGAGCGAAGACGGCATGACCGCCGACTGGGGCCACCTCACGCACGAGACCCTGCGCCGGATCTCCAACCGCATCATCAACGAGGTCCGCGGCATCAACCGCGTCGTCCTCGACATCTCGAGCAAGCCCCCCGCGACGATCGAGTGGGAGTGATAGGGGACCACACGATGGGCTCCTCTAGGAACCAGTTACGGCGCGCAGAGAAGCACGAACAAGAGTTGTGGGAAGCCAGACAACTTCTTATTTGCATGGGAGAGGATCCGAGCCTCTGGGTCCTGAAAGGTGGAGGGGACAAGCCAGACCTTGTCGTCACCAGTCCATTCGGCATGACTCTCGGTTTGGAAACAACAATGATCCTCGAAGACAGCGAGGGTGAGGATCGTGCTGCCGAACGCAGAGTGTGTCGCGCCATAAGGGACGTTGTACTCGACGCTATTCAATCGCGAGGTGGTCGAGGCGGGAGCGTCATCATGACTCTCGTCGAACAGCCGTGGGGCAAGGGCACGCTCAACGAATTGCGAGAGAATCTCCGTTCGCATCTCGATCGATTAGGGGAGGCGCTTGAGAGGAACAACGGAAGTATCAGGCACAGGTTTTCCTTCGATTGCGTCCGCATCGATTCAGTCTTGCGTTTCGACTTGGACGATGATGTCTCTCTAATCGAATCGGGGGGACATGAGAGGCTGCCCTACAAGGTGTGGTTGCCTCAGGCCAAGATCGAAGAGCGGATTGTAGCCTACGTCCGAAAGAAGGTCTTGCTGGCTAAGGGATACGATTTCCGGTGGCCGCTGTGGCTTTCGATCTGGAACCCAAATGACGTGTTCTTGGGGATGTCGGCGCAGGCAAGCGTGGAAGTAGAAGCCATCAATTCTGGAACCTACTGTCGTATTACGGTGTTCCATCATCCGTTCGATGTCGTCGACGCGCGGCCGCTTCAGCCGAGATTTGTAGATCTACTGCCGGCGCGAGATCTCATCGAGCGCGGATGCCATCGCGATGACGACTAGCAGGCACTGACGTGGCTGTTCATCTGCGGCCGCTCGCGTTCCTCTTGATCGCTGGTTTTGGTTGCGATGCGCAGGACCAGCACTTCACGGGACTCGAGGATCTCGACGTCGCACAGCTCCTGTCCTTGGTCGGCGAAGCGGAGCGCAGGCCGAGGTTTCTGCAACCGGTGGAGTCGAAGAGTTGGCAGGCGCTCGTCGAGATCGGCAATCGCGTCGAAGACGGAGACGACCTCACGGACGAACAATGGCGCGAAGCGTTGCTCGCGAGCGGCGCGGTCGGGTTCCGCGAACGGTGGGTCGCGTCGGAGCCGTTCGCGATCTGGATGAACGCGCCGACGTGGCTCGGCAACGCGGAGGTGCGCCTCACGCCTCGCGACCCCCGTCTCGCGCGGGCTTCCGGAGGCGTGCTCGCACCAGATTGGTGCGGAACGTGCGAGCTTCCCAAGCTTGTCGGGCAGTCCCATCAAGTGCTCGGCTCCCTCGCGCGAGGACGACAACGCCTCGAGTTCGACGTCGAGATCGAGCGCGGTGCGCCGCGCGACTTCGACTCCCTCGAAGACACGTACAGGCCGCCGCTCCTCTCCCACGATTACATTTGGAAGGGAGAACTCGTCCTCGAGGTCGACGTGCGCGAGTCGCTCGACGAGGTGATCCCCGCGGTGAGCGGTCCCGAGGTCGACCGCGCGCTGCGCAAGGCGCTGCGCATCGTGGGCGTCGTTCTAGGCGGAAAGTCTGGAGCCGAAGGCAGGCCCGCAGCGCTCCTCGTCCTCCCGAACTCCTTCGAGGAGGAGAGCCCGCTCGAGGACGTCGACGTCGTCGTGGACGTGGCGCTCGAGGACGTTGGGCGCGTGTGGCCTCGCGGCCGGTTGCATCGCGGCGGTCGCTTGAACCTCGAGTGTTCCATCACCGATCTCGAGTCCGAGTTGGCTTCTTTGACCATCACAGCGACCGGCGCGTCGGACGAGCTGCTCTCGCTGTGGCACGTCGAACGCAGGTACTCGGGGAAGGTCGCTGTTACCCCGCGAGAGCTGATCGAGCGCGGTCGCGCACTGGGCGAGGAGTGACTGGAGTAGACTCGGCGCGTCGTGAGCGAAGACATCGACTCACCCGGTTGCAGGTCGCGCGGGATGCAGCTTCGGATTCTCGTGACATGTTGTCTCGTTATTGCGGGAGGCCTCGCCTCGGCGGGATGCGGTGAGCGGGAGTGGCTCTGGTACGCGACGCGTTCCGAGCGCATCGAAGGAACCTGGCGCATGGCGTTTCTGGGTCGCAATGGAGACGGTCTCGCAAGCTGCCCGAGTCCGCCGGAGGAGATCGAGATCCGAATCGATCGGTGGGAGACCAGCGCGGAAGATCGCGAACGCATGGCGAGGAACGAGGCGGGCTCGGCTCTCCCCGCTTTCTCCGCGCCAGAGGGACCTTGGAAGGACGCGACGCTCGAGCTCCTCGGGACGGGCACCGTCATCATCGACGGCACTCCTGTGCCGGCGCGTTTCGCGCAGGGCCGCGTAGAAGATGCAGGGCGCGATGCACCGACCTTCGGCTTCTGGCTGTTGTTGGATCACGAGCCCGACGAAGGTCCACTCGCTGGTTGTGGTTGGGGCAATCGGCTCGCTCTCTTCCTGTACGCCGCGCCGGGCAACGCGAGCGGCGACGCGTCGTGGGACAGCGACCACGTGCTCGTGTCGCTGGGTGAGGAAGCAGATGGTTCGTGGCGTCCCCACGAGTACGCGCGGGTGAGCGGGAGGAAGTAGGGGGCTCGCGGAATGTGAGCGAGTGCGAGGCGGGGGAGCGCGATGGAGCTAGAGTGGGTTCGGCCCTCGTGGAACCCGGGATGCCCGCCCTGTCGCTCGAAGCGTTGATCTTCTGCACCCTCGCCCTTGCCGGAGCGGGAGAGGGCGGAGCGAGCGCGGCGCCGCAGCAGGAGCAGGCTCCGTCCGACGCCGCGCTCGGAGGGCTGGGGCTCGACGGGCTTCTCGCGCGCATCGGTGCGGGGGTGCGTGCGCCCGTGGGGCCCGTGGGCGAGCGCGAGTCGTCGGAGGCGAAGCGGGCGCTCGACGAGCTCGGCCGGCGCATCGACGGCGGGCTCGCGCTCACGGACGAAGAGTGGCGCGCCGTGCTCCTCGCGAGCGGCGCCGTCGGGTTCCGCGAGCACTGGGCGGCGAGCGAGCCGTTCGCGGTGTGGACGAATCCGCTCGAGTGGCTCGGGAACGTCGAGCTCTGTCTCACGCCCCGCGATCCGAAGCTCGCGCCCGTCGTGAACGGCGAGCGCGTTCCGTGCTGTGCGTTCCAGTCGAGCCTGTGCCGCATGGCGCAGGCCACGCAGGTCGTGGGCTCGCTCGCGCCGGGACGGCAGCGCCTCGTCTTCGACGTGGAGCTCGCGCGCGGCGCGCCGCGGGACTTCGATTCCTACACCGACGTTCCGCCGCGCTCGCCGAAGCTCCTGTGGCGCGGTGAGCTCGCGCTCGACGTCGACGTGAGCTCCGCGGTCGACGACGTGCTCGCGCCGGCGACGGGAGCGGCGATCGACATCGCCCTGGCCGCCGCGCTGGAGATCCGCGTCGGCACGCGCGTCGACGCCGACGGCCGGACGGTGGAGCCGAAGGCGGAGCTCTTCGTCGCGCCTTCCCCCGGCGCGCCCCTCGAGCGCGTCGCGTTGGTCCTGGACGTGGCGCTCCGGCGCGGCGAGTGCGAGATCCCGTGTGGGCGGGTCGCGACGCGCTTCCTCTCCCTGCCGATCGCTCCCGCCGAGCTCGAAGCGGCGGGCGAGCCGTGGCTCGTCGTCGTCACCGGCCGGTCGGAGGGCGCGCTCGTGCAGTGGAACGCGGAACGCTGGTACGCGGGGAGCCTCGTCCTACCCGCGGCCGAGCTGATCGAGCGCGCGCGCGGGCGCTGAGGGCCGTAGCGCCGCTCGACCCCGCACGCGCTGGATGAAGAACCAGGGGTGCATCGCAACGCGCTCCTCGCCGGGCGCGGGAGGTCGCCGAGGAGACTGCGCCGGTTGCGGCCCCGGTAGCGAGGAGGTCAAGCGCGGGAGGGTCGAGGGCCGATGAGCGGCCGGCGACCATGCAGCTCCTGCACTCCGAAGGGCTCCGCAAGACGCGCGTCGTCGCCACCTTCGGCCATCGGCCGTTCGGGGTGGCGGTGGTGCTCTGCTTCGTCCTCGGCGGGTCGCTCTTCTTCGGTGCGCTCGTGTGGATGCAGGCCGGCGCCCTGCCGTGGTGGGGGTGGTTGATCGCTGCGCCGTTCCTCGCGTTCGGCGCGCTCGTCGAGTACGTGATCGTGGCGGGGATGCTGAACGCCGTGATCGCGTGCTTTCGCGCGGGCAACTGGGTGGCGAAGGTTGCCGACCACGGGCTCTACCTGAAGCTGCGCTCGTACCAGAACGAGCACTTCGACGGCGACGCGCCGACGGTCGTGTTCGTCGCGTACAGCGAGCTGCGCTCGGCGGGCAAGGTCGTGGAGGAGGTCGAGCGCAAGGACGGCGAGGGCGGGCGCTATCCGGTGCGGCACGCGTGGCTCGAGCTGTGCACGCACGGGAGCGACACGGCGCAGGTGGCCGAGGCCGTTGCGCGCGAGCGGCTGCGCGAAGGGCCCGCGCGCGGCTTCCTCGGCATCAGCACGCGCAGCCGGGCGCACCACGTGCCGGTCTTCGTCGCCGAGCCGGGCGTGCTGCGGGTCGAGTGGCGCGGCAAGCGCCTGCTCGACGCTCTTCCGGCGCACGTCGAAAGGCTCTCCGAACGCGTGGTGCGCTTCGGCGAGCAGCGCTCCTCTGGCCGCGCGACACGCGAGGAAGTCGCCGCGCTCGCGCGACGCGGCGACCGGATGTCCGCGGTCGAGCTCCTGCGCGAGAGCGAAGGCATCGGCCTCACCGAGGCCGTGCGCCTCGTCGACGAGCTCGTCCGCGCGGCGTAGCGGGCCGATCCAAGAGTCGTCCGCTCCTCGTCGGGACAGGGCCCCGGCTCGGCGAGTTCGCTGTGTCCAGTTCGAGACGTTCGAGGCGCCGTACACCCGCCGGGAATCTTTTCCGCTTCGTCGCGTCCTCGCGTCGTCTGGAAGGTGTAGAAACTGATCAGGCGCCGCCGGAGTACACCCAAGAAGAACGGCCGCCCAAGCATGCTCTTCCCATTGCTCGTCTCACTGCTGGCGCTCGAGCCTGTGCGCGCCTACCCGATCGCGCCCCAACCGCTGCACGAGCTCGTCGCGGGAAGTGATTTGATCGCCGTCGTTCGTCCGGCACCGTGGACCCCGATACCCCCTGGGGCAAGTACCTTCCAACGTGTGAGCGTCGAGCTCCACGTCGAGGAGGTGCTGCGCGGCCTCGACTCGCCGGCTTCGATCACGACGACCCACCCACTCAGCAGTTGTCCCGCGCCTCCCAAGTATCCTGAAGGCGAGCGTGTGCTCGCGTTCCTCGTGCTCGACGACGAGCGGAATGGGCACACATTCGGTTGGTCGTACGGGACGAAGCTGCTCGACCCCGAAGCTCTCGACGTCTATGGGGCCCGGATCCGCGAGCTCGTCGCGCTCATCGATGCCAACCCGAAGCAGTGGAGGGCTTCGCCGAAGTTCCTCGACTGGCTCGTGCGCTGCGCCGAAGAGCCGGCGACTCGCTGGGAAGGGGCCTATCCGATCGACCCGACGGGCGACCGCCGCTACGGCAATCGCCTCCACGAACGGCCTCCGTCCTTCGGGCACCTGCTCGAAGCAAAGCAGAGGGCGCGTCTCGCGAAGGCGCTCGTGGTCGCGCCGTCGATCGAGACCGGCGAGATGTTGCTGTTGCACTTCTTGGTCGAGGATCCGAATCCGGCGCTCGACGAATTCGCGCTCGCGAGACTGCCTGGTCTCTTGGAGAAGGACCTCTACGACGCCCGACGTCTCATGCTCCTCCTCGCGCAGCGCTCCGGCGACGAGGATGCCTGGCGGATGGCGCGCGAGTTCGAGAAACGCAAGAGGGTCGACCCTGCGAGTCCCGAGACCGCGGGCTTCGTGGGCGCCTTCGTCGAGCACGTGCGCGGGCGGCGATAGCGGGACGGCGGGGTCGAGGAACTCGGAACGCGTGCCGGGCCTATGCTGGTCGTCGCCAACCACCGCGATTCGTGCATGATCGACGCGCTGCTACTCACCCTGTCGACGCTCGCCCCGGGGCGCACCATGCCGAGCCCCGCCGTACCGCTGCACGAGCTCGTCGCGCAGAGCGGGTTGGTCGCCGTCGTGCGGCCGGGGGTGGGAGCGCACATGGCGGACGCGGATGACTTCTCGGGTGCGCCCGACACGCGCGTCGAGCTCGCCGTCGAAGAGGTGCTCCTCGGCAAGAGCGTCGCCTCAGTGACGGCCGCGTACTGGGCCGACTTGGTCTGTCCCTCGCCGCCCGAGTTCCCCGCCGGCGAGCGCGTGCTCGCGTTCCTCGCGCACCACGAGGAGTGGGGCTGGTACCCGATCGCGCTGTCGGACGGGACGAAGCTCCTCGAGCCGGCGACGCTCGACGTCTATCGCGCGCGGATCCGGGAGCTCGCCGCGCTGATGGAGGCGCGGCCGAAGCGCTGGCACGCGACGCCGGAGTTCGTCGAGTGGCTCGTGCGTTGCGCGGAAGATCCCGGGAGCCGCTGGGAGGGAGCCCGGGCGCTCGATCCGGAGAGGTACTTCTTCGGTGACGAGCCCGAGTGGGCGCGGAGCTTCGGAGAGAGGCTCGACGCAGAGCAGAGGTCGCGCCTCGCGGCCGTGCTCTTCGCGGCTCCGGATTTCGGGCGCGGCGAGGCGAGCCTCTTGCGCGCGCTCGTCGCCGAACCCGGTCACGCGTTCAGAGACCAGGCCCTCGCGGAGCTGCCGTCGTTGCCGCTCGAGCGCCGCTACTTCGCGAGCCAGTTGATACAGGAGCTCGCCAGGCGCTCCCGCGACGTCGAGTCGAAGCGCACGGCGAAGGAGCTCGTGGTGCTCTCGAGGAATGAACCCCCGGATCCCCAGGTCATGCGCGTGATCGCGGACTTCGTTCGGCGCGCACGCGCGCTGGAACCGATCGAATACCCATGAAGCTCACCGTCACCTTGGAGAGCGCCGAAACGCGGGCCTCGATCGGGAGCTTGCGGACGTATCTCAGCGGGTCCCGGCCTCGGTGGAGCACAACGCAGCACCCACGAGGAGCGCGACGAGGACCCCCGCGTGTGGACGAATATCAACCACTGGGTGGACGAATTTCGGCCAGAGACCGCATGGGCAGGCAAGGAGCACCGCTTTCTCTGTCTGGGACCGGGCCGTCGAGGCGATGGCATGATGGCGGGTCGAGCCGGGCTCGACCCTCTGCATGACCGAGCGCGCGGATGCCACGGAGCTCTTGAAAGGTCTCGTTCGCGGGGAGGAGCGGGCGCAGGAGGATTTTCTGCCGCTTCTCTACAGGGAGCTGCGGCGGCTCGCGGCGGGGTTCCTGCGGGACGAGCGGCGCGACCACACGCTGCAGCCGACGGCGCTCGTGCACGAGGCGTGGGTGCGGCTCGTGGACCAGGACGGGGCGAGCGTCGAGGACCGGCGGCACTTCATGCGGCTCGCCGCGGGGATGATGCGGCGCGTGCTCGTCGATCACGCGCGGGCGCGCGCGGCAGCGAAGCGCGGCGGGGGCGCGCGGCCGATCGAGCTCGATCCGGAGCTCACGCTCGCACGCGAGCCCGACGCGCAGGTCGCGGAGGTCGACCTGGCGCTCGAGCGGCTCGCGCTCGTGAGCCCGCGGCAGGCGCGCATCGTCGAGCTGCGCTGGTTCGCGGGGTTGTCGGTGAGCGAGGCGGCGGCGGTCGAGGGCGTGTCGGAGCGCACGGTCGAGGGCGAATGGCGCGTGGCGCGCGCGTGGCTCGCGGCGGAGCTCGGAGGCGGCGCGTGAGCGGCGCGCGGCACGCGCGGGCGTCGGAGATCTTCCTCGCGGCGTGCGAGCTCGACGGCGCGGTGCGCGCGGCGCTGCTCGAGGAAGCGTGCGGCGGGGACGGGGCGCTGCGCGCGGAGGTCGAGCGGCTGCTCGCGCACGACGCGGCGGGCGAGCGTGCCTTCGCGACGCCGGTCGCGAGCGTCGGGGACGCCGTCGGGAAGGCCTTCGCCGACGCGCAGGGTGCGCTCGGGAGCGCGGCGAGCGGCTCGACGCGCGCGACGGCCGATCCCGAGGTGACGCAGGCGAGGGCGGCGGGCGAGCGGCTCTTCGGCGCCGTGCCGGAGCGCATCGGGCGCTACGAAATCCTCGGGAAGCTCGGCGAGGGCGGGATGGGCGCGGTGTACGAGGCGCGCCAGGAGTCGCCGCGGCGGCTCGTGGCGGTGAAGGTGCTGCGCTCGGGCGCGACCGGGCAGGCCGACTTGAAGCGCTTCGCGCGCGAGGCCGAGTTGCTCGGGCGATTGCAGCACCCGGGCATCGCGCAGATCTTCGAGGCCGGCACGACCGACGCCGAGGGCGCGACGCGGCCCTTCATCGCGATGGAGCGCATCACCGGGGTCGCGCTCGACGACTGGGTGGCGCGCGAGCGGCCCGGCGTGGAGCGGCGCGTCGAGCTCGTGGTCGAGATCGCGCGCGCCGTCGATCACGCGCACGAGCGCGGCGTCGTGCACCGCGACCTGAAGCCGAAGAACGTGCTCGTGGACGAGACGGGGCGCGCGCGCGTGCTGGACTTCGGGATCGCGCGCGCGCTCGACGCCGACGTGACGCGCGCGAGCCTCACGGACCCGGGCGAGCTCGTGGGCACGCTCGCGTACCTGAGCCCGGAGCAGGCGGCGGGCGTGCGGGAGGTCGACGCGCGCAGCGACGTGCACGCGCTGGGCGTGATCGCGTTCGAGATCCTGACCGGCGCGATGCCCTACGACGTGCGCGGGCGCTTGCTGCACGAGGCGATCCTCGCCATCCGCGACGCGGAGCCGCAGGCCTTGTCGGCGGCGGATCCGGCGCTGCGCGGCGATCTCGAGACGGTGGTGGGCAAGGCGCTCGAGAAGGACCCGACGCGGCGCTACGAGTCGGCGCGGGCCTTCGCCGACGACCTCGAGCGCTGGCTCGCGGACGAACCGGTCGTCGCGCGGCCGGCGAGCGCGGTCTATCAACTGCGAAAGTTCGCGCGGCGCCACCGCGGGCTCGTCGCGGGCGCGGTGGGCGTGTTCCTGGCGCTCGCGTTGGGACTCGTGGCGACGTCGTGGCAGGCCGCGCGCGCGCGCGCGGAACGCGCGGACGCGTTGCGCCAGGCGCAGCGCGTCGAGCTGCTGCTCGACTTCCTGCTCGGCGACATGCTCACGGCGGTCGATCCGTGGGAGGACGGGCGCGAGGTGCGCGTGGTGGAGCTCCTTGACCGCGCGGCGGCGAACCTCGAGGCGACGCTCGCGACAGCGCCCGACCTCGAGGTGCTGATCCGCGGCGTGCTGGGCGAGGTGTACCGCAACCTCGGGCTGTTCGCGCAGGCCGAGCCGCACTTGCGCCGCGCGCACGAGCTCGAGGCGCTCGTGCGCGGCGCGCGGGCGCCCGAGACCTTCGCCGCCGCCACGCGGCTCGCCGGCCTGTTCGTCGATCTCGGCCGCTTCGACGACGCGCGCGAGCTCCTCGCGGGCACGCGTGCCGAGGCGGAGGCGGCGTGGGGAGCGGAGCACGAGGTCGTCCTCGGCGCGTCGCTGGCGGACGCGCGCCTGCGCCACGAGCTCGGGGACCATTCGGGCGCGGAGCGGCTCTACCGGCTCGTGCGCGACGCGCGCGCGCGTCAGCTCGGCTCCGAGCACGCCGACACGCTCGCCTGCGACATGGGGCTCGGCGCAGTGCTCTCCGCGACCGGGAGGCTCGCGGAAGCGCGCACGCTGCTCGAGGGCGTGCTCGCGGCGCGCCTGCGGACGCTCGGCCCCGAGCACCCGCGCACGGTGGCGGCCGAGCAGGCGGTCGCGGGCGTGCTGCGTCGCGAGGGAGACCTCGCGGGGGCGGCGCAGCGCTTCGCGGCGACGGTCGCGACGAGCCGGGCGACGCTGGGCGACGAGCACGCGGACACGCTGCACGGACTGAACGAGCTCGCGAGCGTGCTGCACGACCTCGAGGGTCCGGAGGCGGCCGAGCCGCTCCTGGCGGAGATCGTCGCGAACGGGCGGCGCGTGCTCGGCCGCGACCATCCGAGCCTCGCCGAGTACACGAACAACTGGGCGAGCGCGCTGGAGGAGCTCGGCGAGCTCGACCGCGCGGAAGAGCTCTACCTCGAGTCGCTCGAGCTCAGGCGCGAAGCGTACGGCGATCCGAGCGCGCGCGTCGCGACCGCGCTCAACAACCTGGCCGTGCTCGCCAGTCGGCGCGGTCGCTACGCCGAAGCGGAGCGGTTCGCGAACGAGGCGCTCGCGATGCGGACCACGCTGCCCGACGTGCCCGCGCGCCTCGTGGCCGAAGGGCACGCGAACTACGGCACGGCGCTCCACAACCTCGGGCGGTTCGAGGAAGCGCTCGTGCAGTACGAGACCGCGTTCGTCGCAATGGGGGAGCTCGAGGCGCCGGAGGCGGGAGTGCTCGCGGTCGTGCAGCATCAGTTGGGCTGGACGCTCTTCCGGCTCGGCCTGCGGGAGGAGGCCGAGCCGCACCTGCTCGCGGCGTTCGAGGCGTTCACGCTCCTGGACCACCCGCAGCGCGACGCGTCGCGGATCGGGCTCCTGCGCTTCTACACCGACTGGGGCCGGCCTGAGCGCGCGGCCGAGTACGCCGAGGCGGCCGCGCCGAGCGCTCGCTGAGGTCGCGCTCCGGCGAATCGGGAAGCGCGTTCGGCGCCCGCGGCCAGCGCACACCGCAACCGTGGCATCGCGCGCACCGCGCCGGCGACTGGGCGCACCGCTCCCGCGCTTCGGACGCAGGGCTCGCGAGCGGACCAGGTGGTGGAAGCCGAGCGGGGGGGCAGGGAGGCGCCGGAAACCGAGTCGACCGGGGTTTCCCCGAGATTCCTTGCGGCTGCGAGCGGCGGATCGCGCGCGGTGGGAGGCGGGGCGGGATCGCTCCGTTCGGAAACCCGAGTCCGAGGAGGACCCCCATGAAACTGCTCCTTTCTCACCGTTCCCTGTTCCTCGTCGCGCTCGCCGTCGGCTCGGCCGCCGCGCCGCTCGCCGCGCAGGAGCCGTCCGCCCCGAGCATCGCGCCCGGCCGCACGCTGCGCTTCCCGCGCGTAGACGGCGTCGTGGTCTCCGACGCGCCGCCTGCCGTGGTGGAGCGCACCTTCTTCCCGGCCTTCGGCATCGGTCCGTCGGTCGCGCTCACGAACGACGACGCCGTGTTCGACACGGGTGAGAAGCTGCGCGCGGCGGCCGCGGCCTTCCAGAGCCTCGGGCGCGCGAAGGTCGTCGTGACGCGCCACACCGACTTCGTGGTCGCGCCCGACATGGGTCGCAACGCGGTCGTGCCGGCGCGCGTGTCCGCGTCGACGGCGGCGCGCGGCTTCCTGGCCCTGATGGGGGCCGGCAAGGCGAAGGTGAAGGTCGAGCTCGAGGTGCTCGACGTCACGACGAGCGATCACGCGGTCCTGCACAGCGAGGAGGTCCTGATGGAGGAGATCACCGGGTCGTTCAAGCCGCAGGTCGGCGTCGACGTCGGCGCGCTCCTGCCGGTGCCCGACGGTCAAGCGGCCGTCTCGCTCGAGTTCCAGACGGAGGGCGAGAAGAAGCTCGTGGACGAGACCTCCGACGTCGCGCTCGAGCTCCTGCTCCAGCGCGGGCACACCTACCGCGTGCAGTTGAAGCTCACGGCGCTCGCGCGCACCGGCGTGATGGGCGGCCTGGCGCACGTCGGCTTCTGGTTCGGGAACGGGAGCGAGTACGACCTGTTCGGCCTCGATCCCACGCCGAACCTGATGGATCCCAAGTACTGGCGCGAGACGCTGCGCTCGATCGAGCCGCTGCTGTCGCTCGACCTGATCGATCAGAGCGCGATGAAGGGCTTCCTGCAGAACACGACGAGCTCGTTCCTGGGGGAGTTCGGCCCGCCTCCGACGGTGTTCGCCAACCTGCTCGGCAAGGACGAGATCACGGTGCGCTCGACCGTCATGGGAGGTCAGGAGACGATCGGCTCCATGTTCGCGAAGATCAACTTCCCCGGGAAGCTCAGCGCCCAGTCGATCCTCGACTGGATCCCGAAGCCGAGCCTGCCCGGCGACGAGGAGCTGTTCGGCCTCGGCGCGTGGATGACGGACCTCTCGGTCGCTATCGGAAACGACGCGACGCAGGCCCTCGACCGCGAGATCGAGGCGCGCCTCGAGAGCGGCCTCCCGACGCTCGGCATGTTCCTGCCCGCGGCGCACGGCGGCCAGCTCGAGGACGCCATCGACCTCGTCGACGCGCTGATCGAGCGCGCCGCGCAGGCGGGCCTGCCCGGAACGACCGGCGCCCGCGCCTACCACGACGCCGCGCTCGCGGCCTACGCGCAAGGGAGCTACCGGAGCGCTTTCGATCGGCTCTCCCAGGCATACCGCGTCCTGCTCGGGAAGAAGGGCTAGAGCTGGTGCACGTCGAACGCCGAAGAGGGGCCGCGCGTCGGCCGACCGAGCACGTGGCTCGTTCGGTCGACGCGCGGTCTCCGGCACTCGACGGGCGTCGCTCCTCGCCCCCCTGCGTGTCGGCGGCGCTCGGCGCTGGCTAGGATGCGTGCGAAGGGGCGAGAGCGAACCATGAGCAACCAAGGACTCCAGTTCGAGACCGCCGAAAGCATCGAGACCCCGGCGATGCAAGCGACGCAGGCTCCGCAGTCGACGCCCGCGACGTGCAGCTCCTGCCAGCAGCCGATCGGCGCGAGCTACTTCACGGTCACCGGCCAAGTGGCGTGCGAGCGCTGCAAGAGCGCGGTGGAGGCCGTGCTGCAGACGTCTGCGGGCGTCGGCGGCTTCGCGCGCGCTCTCGTGCTGGGCTCGCTCGCCGGCATCGCAGGCGCCGCGGTCTGGTACGGGATCCGCGCGGTGACCGGCTACGAGCTCGGGTTGATCGCCATCGGCGTTGGCTACTTCGTCGGCTACGGTGTGCGGAAGGGATCGGGCGGACGCGGCGGGCTCGCCTTCCAGGTGTTGGCCGTCGTGCTGACCTACGTCTGGATCGCGGCGAACTACGTCCCGGACATCGCCGCCGCTTTCGGAGAGGCCGACGCAGCGCAGGAAGCGGGTGCGGGCGACGTCGAGGGCGGCGAATACCCGGCGCCGGTGTTCGCGTTCGCCGTCGTTTCCACGGCGCTCGCGCTGCCGTTCCTGACGGGCCTCGAGAACGCGCTCGGGATCCTGATCATCGGCTTCGCGCTGTTCGAGGCCTGGAAGATCAACCGGCGCGTCGAGATCGCCGTGGCTGGCCCGTTCGCGCTCGCGGGTGACGCGAGACCGGCGTCGCTTGCCTGAGAGCGTCCTCTCCGCGCCGCGTTGCCAAGGCTGCGGGAGCGAGCTCGCACCGGGCTTGCTCGCGTGCCCCGCTTGCCGCCGGCTGACGCGCAGCGCGGAGCTCTCCGACCTCGCCGCGACGGCCGAGCGTGCGACGGCGGCAAGCGATCTGTCGGGCGCGCTCTCGAGCTGGCGGCGCGCGCTCGAGCTGCTCCCGGCCGACACCGCGCAGGCCGCCTCGGTGCGCGCCAAGGTCGCGGAGCTCTCGCAGCGCGTAGACGCGGGTCCCGCGCGCGCGAAGAGCAACGCGCCGCGCGGGCTCGTGCCGATCGGCGCGGTCGGCCTCGTGCTGTGGAAGTTCAAGTTCGTTGCCGCGTTCGTGCTCACGAAGGGCAAGCTCCTGCTGCTCGGTCTCACCAAGTCGAGCACGCTGTTCTCGATGCTGCTCTCGCTCGGCGTCTACTGGACCGTGTGGGGCTGGCGCTTCGCGGCGGGGATCGTGGCGCTCTTGTACGTGCACGAAATGGGGCACGTGGCCGCACTGCACCGACTCGGCATCCGCTCGAGCGCGCCGATGTTCGTGCCCGGCCTCGGGGCTTACGTGCGCATGAACCAGTACCCCTCGAGCGTGCGCGAGGACGCACGCGTCGGCCTCGCCGGACCGCTCTGGGGTCTCGGCGCGGTGGTCGCGGCCTACGGCCTGTTCGCCGCGACCGGCTGGCCGATCCTCGCCGCGCTCACGCGCGCCGGTGCATGGCTGAACCTCTTCAACCTGCTCCCCGTCTGGCAGCTCGACGGGGGCCGAGGTTTCCGCGCGCTCGCGCGCCGCGAGCGTTGGCTCGCCACCCTCCTGCTCGCCGCGTGCAGCCTCGCCTCGGGCGAGAGTCTCGCTCTCCTGCTCGCGCTCGCGGCCGGCGTGCGGACCGTAATGGGCGAGGCGCCGCCCACGTCGGACCGCCGCGCGTTCGCAGAGTACGCGCTGCTCGCGCTCGCGCTCACGGCCCTGTGCGCGATCGAAGTACCGGGCGTCGCGAGGCCGTGACGAGCACCGCTGCGACGTGAAGCATGGTGTTTGGCCCCTTCGCGCGTTCCAGGGGCGAATACCGGAGAACGACCCTCCGAGGAGGCTCATTCGAAGGGGTCGACTCCGATGAAGACGTAGGGTGCCCAGACACTGGGATGAGCGCTCCCCTGGGCAGGTACCGCGACGCTCACGCCAAAGCCGCGGTCCATCGCGTTGCGGAGCTCGTGGCGCGCCCGGCGAAGCGCCTTCCCGGGCGGAAGGTCGTCGAGCAACACGAGCCGGTAGAAGTTTTCCATCAGTTCGAAGGTAGTTCGATCGGGCACTTTCCAGAGCGTCGCGACGATGGAGCGCGCCCCGGAGGAGAGGAAGCCGTAGGCCAACGACTGCACTCCCTCGCCCCGGAGCACGCGGCCGCTGCCGGTCGAGCAAGCGGACAAGACCACGAGCTCCGCGTCGAGTTCGAGCCCGAGGACGTCCTCGAGGGACAAGAGCGGCGGAGAGCCGTGGGCGGCCGACAAGACGATCCCGGAGCGGCGTGGATCATCGGCTGCGAGCCCGTGCGCGGCGAGATGAATCAGCGTGCGACCCGATGTCGATGCGCGCAAGGCGTCGATCGTTGCGCGGTCGCCGAGGAGGAGATCGAAGGTCGGGGTCGAAACGGCGCCGCTGCGCTCGAATTCCGCGTTGCGCAACAGCCGCGACTGTTCACCTGTGAGCTGCGCTTCGCGCAAGAGGATGCGCCCGAGGACGAGTGCTTCCTTGTGTGTGTCCTCGAGACGATGGAGGAGCGCGAGCTCCGAAGCGTGCAGTGAGCCGCGCGTGCTCTGCGACCCGGACTCGTCGGCGTAGACGGGATCGCCGAGGACCAGCGCTCGTTCGGCGATCGACCGCCGCTCGCGCCGAGCGAGCTCGGCTGCCACGGCGATCGAAGGCACGTACGTGATCGCGAAGCGGTCGCCGACGTAGGAAGGAAAATCACCCACCAAAGACTCCTCGGCGAGAGCGTCGAAGGCCAGCACGGAGAGACAGGCGCTCGGCACGATCAGGAGCGTGTCGGTCGCCCCGGCGTCGACGAGAACCGGATCGAGCAAGCGTGCGCGCAGCTCGCGTCCGAGGACGATGAGCTCGGCAGTGGAGAGCAGCGATTCCTCTTCCGTGCCCTTGCGGAACGCGGCAACTTGGTCCGCGATCACCGCACGCGGTCCCAGGTCGACGAGCGCATGGCCCTCTGCGCCGATCGCGTATGCGTACAAGTGGGTGCGACCCTCTGCGAACTCGACCACGAGACGACCGTCGCGCGCGAAGCGCTCCAGGAACCTCTCCGTCGCGCCGCGGTCCTCCGTCGGCATTCCTGCGCGGATACCGGCCAGCAGGCCTTGAGCCTTCCAGCGCGATACGACGTCGAACCCCTCGCGCACGAGGGCTCGACGTTCGCTCGCATCGGCCGCGGCGACGCGGGACGCCGCCAGGTCCTGCGCGAGCTCGGCCCAATCGGCGTAGAGCGAACGCGTTCCGGCGACTTCCATGGAAGTCAAACCGCGTGAGCCCAGTTCGGTGAGCGTTGCGTCGGCCTCGCCCACGCGCTCCCAGGCGGAATCCCCTTGGCCCGCGGCCTGGTCGACGAGCGCGAGGGTGAACAGAGGGTAGAGCGCGTAGGCGATGCGCCCAGCAGCGACAAACTCGCGGTGGGACGCGCCGGAGAGCTCACGAGCGGCGACGAGATCGCCCTCCTCGAGTGCCACCCTTCCGAGACCTTCGAGCGCCGAGGCACGGGCCGTCGCGTCCCCGGAGGTGAGCGCGATCGCGAGCGCAGCGTGCGACAGTTCGCTCGCGCCCGAGAGATCGCCGAACGCGAGCGCGAGGCGCGCGAGGTTCACGTGGGCCCACGCGTCCTTCGTCTCGTCACCGGACTCGCGCGCCGTCGCGCCGGCCGCTTCGTAACGGCTTCGAGCCCCGAGCAGATCGCCCGTGACCTCCTCGATTGCCCCCACCAGCATCGCAAGGTCGACCCGGATCGGGGAGGGGACCGCGGAACGACGCGCGACCTCCTCGACGATCTCACGCGCCCGCACCAGATCGGCGAATCGGAACATGACGTCGGCGAGGTTGGCGAGCGCATGCAACTCGAAGCCCGGCTCGGAGCTCTCCTTCGCGCGTTGCGCGACGATCTCGAACAGCGCCCTCGCCTCGGCGTAGCGGTCGAGCGCCATCAATGCGTTGCCCTTCTCGCCCAGGGCGCGCAGGCGCAGCTCCAGGGGGACTTCGCGAGCGAGCACCCAGTCGAAGCAGTCCAGCGCCGCGACGTAGTCCGCGCGCAGGGTGAGCTCCATGCCGGCGTCGACGAAGAGGAGGGAAGCTCGCGGCAGGTCGGCCTCGCGCAGATCCGCATTGGACGAGTGCTGCGGCAGCTCTTTCAGCAGGAGCTGCCTGTCTGCCGGCCGCCCCTCCCGCGCGGCGATGCCGGCGCAGCGGACACGAGCGACGATTTCCCACAGCGGCTCGGGGGAACCCGTCGACGACGATTCGAGCAATTTGCGCACGAGCTCGGCCTCTCCCTCGCCGTCCCCGGCGAGGGCGCGCAGGTCTGCGGTGCGCTGGAGGAGCGCCAACAGGACGTCGGGCAGCACTCCCTCCGTGTCGAGCAGGGCCTCGAGTCCGAGGCGCTCTTCGGCGGAAGGCAGGCTCGCGAGGCGAACGGCTTCGCTGAGCAGCCAGGCGCCGCTGACGACGTCTCCGCGGTCAAGCTCGTCGGCGAGCGACTCGGCGAGACCGATGGCGAGCATCGCGTCGTCGGCGAGTCCCCGCTCCCAGGCGTGGCGGGCGAGGGCAACGATCTCCTCGAGCTCCGCGTTCGCGCGCACGGTTGCTCCGTGAGCCAGCGCTCGACGCACGGCGGCGGCGCGATAGTCGAGGTCCGCGCGTAGGCGCTGTGCAGGTGGCTCGGCGCGAGTGGAATGCGCCGAGACCGTGAACGAGCCTGTCTCGCCTTTTTCGAACTCGACTCGCAACCGGTACACGCCCGGCCCGAGCTCGCTCACGAAGATCTCCGGGTTGCAGGCCACTCCCGAGTCGTCGTCCGCGGCGACGAGTCCATCGTTTTCGTCGCGCAGTTCGATGCGCAAGTCGCAGTCGAACGACTCGGCCCGAACGCAGAGCGGCCCGCGCGCGGTGAGCTGGACCTCGAGTTCCGTTGGCCGGCCGCCCTCGGACAGCCCCAGCGCGAGCGACCCTCCGAGGAAGAGAGTCGGTCTGTCACCGAGGGCGAGACAGGTCAGCCAGAGCTCGAGGGGAAAGATCACCGGTTAGGATCAGGCGAGTATCGGAAGAGGAGGCCAGGCGGCCGCGAGGCTTCTCGGGGCCGCCGTTGATGGAGGGGTGAGGGATGAGCGTTCGTACTTCGATTGCGGTGGTCTGTCTGGTGGCCGGCTCGCTCGCAGGCTGCAGGAGTGTGTCCGCCATGAATCCGCCGATCCTGACGGGTCGGACACTGTTCCAGCCGAGCATGGACACGGTGAGCGTGGAGTTCTCCATTCCCTTCCTGCCGCCACCGGGATCGAAGATCGAGAAGCTCGAGGCGTGGGCGTCCTCCAACCTCGATGCGGGGGGAGACTCCGTCTCGAGGTTCGAATCCACGACTGCCCCCGATCAGGACGCCCTCCACTCTTGGGATGACCCCTTGATCGGTGCGTATCTCCCGCCGATATCGGCGAGGCTCTACCGCGGTACTCGTTTCTTCGTCTTTCTGCGCGTGACGATCGATCGCAATTGGCTGCGGCCGGACCGCGTGCGTCACTACATCTACGAGTGGCGCGTGCCCAAGACCGACGATAGCGACTGTCACGAATACGAGCACTTCGAGCTGTGGACGGAGACGGACTGGTTCTGAACGGGCCATCGAACGCGTCGTCACGAGCCTCGAACTGGGCGCGGACCGTGCCGGCCTGCTCTTTCCCGCGCCCTGTACGAGCTCTCCGGATCCTGCCATGAAGCTCTCACTGCTTGCGTCGTTCGTCTACTTCCTCCCGCAGGCCGACGCCCCGGGCGTGGCGTGGCGCACGCTGGCCATCGACGATCGCCGTCTCGAGTACGCGGTCGTCCTGCCGGTGGGATTCGATCCCGAGGCGTCGCATCCGCTGCTCGTGGCGCTGCCGCCGGGCGGTGGGGGGCGGGAGCTCGTCCTGCAGGGCCTCGAGCTCTACTTCGCCGCACAGGCTCGTGAGCGCGGGTGGGTGGTCGTGTCGCCCGTCGCGCCGGAGGGGCGCGGCTTCCACGAGGGCGGCCGCTGGGTCGCTGCGCTGTGCGACGCGCTCGAGCGCGACTGGCGGATCGAAGGGCGCCTCCACCTCGCGGGGGTGAGCAACGGCGGGCGCGGGGCGTTCCGCGTGGCGTTGCAGAGCCCCGAGCGCTTCGCGTCGCTGACCGTGCTCCCGGGAATGCCGGCGGAGGAGGACCGCGCTCGGCTGGCCGAGCTCGCGCAGTTGCCCGTGGCGCTCCACGTGGGGGCGGACGACGACGGCGGTTGGCGCGACGGAGCGGTGCGCACGGCGGAGCAGTTGCGCGAGTCGGGCGCGGCGGACGTCGTGCTCGACGTGCGCGCGGGCGAGGGGCACGTGCTCGCGCCGGAGGTCGCGGGCGCGATCTTCGACCGGCTCGATCGCTTGCGGGCGGCGGAGCGCGAGCGCGCGGCGGCGCGGGCCGAGATCGGCCGCGTGCTCGACGACTTGCACGACGCGGCCGCGCGGGCCGACGAGGAGCGCTACTTCGGGTGCTTCGCGCCGGATGCGATCTTCATCGGGACCGACGCGACGGAGCGCTGGACCGTGGCCGAGTTTCGGGAGTATGCGCGCGAGCCGTTCGAGCGCGAGACGGCCTGGACTTACACGCCGCTCGAGCGCCACGTGGAGCTCGCGCGCGACGGCGCGACGGCCTGGTTCGACGAGCGCCTCGCGAACGCGAAGTACGGCGAGACGCGCGGCTCGGGCGTGCTCGTGCGGCGCGGCGGGCGCTGGCTCGTCGCGCACTACGTGCTCTCCTTCGCAATCCCGAACGACGCGGCGCGCGAAGTCGTGGAGGCGGTCGGAAGGACGGCGAAGTAGCGCGCGTCAGTTCCCGCGACTCCCCGGCGGCGGGTGTTTCGCGAGCAGTTGCGTCAGGCGGGCGAGGAGCTCCGCGGTCCGCTTCGGATCGAGCCGCCGGTCGCCGCGGCGCGCTTCGAGCGCGCGCAGGACGCGCGTCGTCTTCGCATGCGAAGCGGCGGAGACGGCGCCCGCGTTCGAGGACGACCAGACCTGCTCGAGCTGCCAGGCCGTTTCGAGCACGGCGTCGTGGACGTCGGCGGCGAGCGCCGCTTCGAAGCGCAGGAAGAGCGCGCTCTCGTTCGGACGGTAGGCGAAGAGCTCCTCGGCGAGCGCGAACGCCTCGCGCGCGCGCACGGGATCGGGCGTACCGAGGCGCCACAGGATGCGCAGGTGCAGCGCGGCGGCGTCGTGCAGGTCCGTGGGCTGGCGCTGGGCCAGCTCGCCATCGAGCAGGGCCAGCTCCGACCAGCGCTCGCCGTTCGCGAGCCGCCAGCCGCGGATCACGAGCGCGCCGAAGCCGCTCACGCGCTCCGCCGCGCGCTCGATCGCGGCCGGCGCACGCGGGCGTCCGCTCGCTTCGGCCGCGTTCGTCCCGTCCGCCGCCGCCTCGAGCTGCGCGAGCCACGGCTCGACCTGGAGGTACAGCGCTTCCGGATGGAGGGGGTGTTCGGCGAGCACCGCGAGGACGAGCTCGTCCGTCTCGCGGGCGCGGCCGAGGACGCGCTGCACGCGCGCGGCTGCCAGGCGCGCGGTCGTCACGTCGCGCGCCGCCGCCGCGACGCGCAGTGCACGCCCCTCCGCTCCGCGCGCGGCGAGCTGCTGGGCGACCGTTCCGCGGTCGAGCGCGAGCGTCTCGATCGGTCCTGCGTGTGGACGCGGCGAACGCGCGACCTCCGGCGCGAGGGCGTCGAAGGGAGCGGTGAGGGCGACCAGCGTGTTCCTCTCGAGGTTGGTCCCCAGGCTCTCGAGCCGCGGGCTCGCGAGGCGGTTCCTGTCGTCGGTGTTGGGCGGGGAGTCGGCGCCGAAGCGCGTGACGCCCTCCTCGTCGAGCAGGAGCAGCGCGGCCGCGTGCTCGACGTTGCGCAGCCCGAGGCGCGCGAAGTGCTCGCGTTCGGAGGCGAGCGGTTCGCCGCTCGCGACCAGGCGTCGCTCGACGTCCAGCGGCTCGGCGGACGCGAGCAACACGAGCATCGTGGAGTAGGGCTGGTAGAGGCGCACGTGCGCGAACTCGGAGAGCACCGTCGCGCACTGCACGCGCAGGTCCTCGGGCGACATGAAGTCGCCGTTGACCCACTGCAGGAAGACGCCGCCTTCGGCCAGGTGCTCGCGCGCGAGCGCGAGGAACTCGCGCGTGTAGAGGTGCGAGGCGCCCGCGGTCCAGGGATGCGAGGGCTGCGACACGATCACGTCCCAGCGGCGCGTCGTGAGGTCGAGCGCCCCGCGCGCGTCGCCGATGGCGATGTGGAGGCGCGGATCGGCGAGCGGATCGCCCGCGCGCAGCCCGGCGATCGCGCGGTTGGCGGCGATGACCTCGGGCTCGAGCTCGATGACGTCGATGCGCTTCGCGGACGGTGGCACACCCTGCAGCAGCACGCCTCCGCCGAGGCCGATGACGAGCCAGTCCTCCGCTCCCGGTCGAGCGAGGGCCGGGAGCGCGCCGAGCCACTCCTGGGCGATCGCGGAGAGCTTCCCGCCCGCGCGTGTCACGATCGACTCCGACAGGCCGTTCGAGCGCAGCTCGAACGTGCCCGAGCCCTCCGCGACGAGCACGGTGGCCGAACGCCCGACCGAGAAGAAGATCTCGTTCGTGACGGGCATGCTCTGGATCGGCGACGCGTACAGGATCGAGCGCGCCTCGTCGGGCCGGAAGGCGAGGGCGATCGCGACCGCCGCGAGGCACGCGCCTACTCGCAGGGGAAGGCGCGCGGGCACGAGGAAGAGGCTCGCGGCTCCCAGGGCGGCGTTGATCGCGACGGCGAGACGGATCGCGCCCGAGAAGCCGAGCGCGGGCAGGAGGAACAGTCCCGCGCCGACGGCGCCGACGATGGCGCCCAACGTGTTCCAGCCGTAGACGCGCGCCGCCGCGGGAGCGGCGTCCTCTTCGTCGCGCGCGAGGACGCGCACCGCGAACGGGAACGTCGCGCCGATCGAGATCGCGGCGGGCAGGAGCACGAGCACGGCCAACGCCACGCGCGCCGCGGGGTCGATGTTCCCGTCCCCCGCGAGCGCGCGCGAGGCGAAGGGCAGCGCGTCGAGGTTCGCGTAGAGCAACGCGCTGACGAGCGCGGTCGCGAATTGAGCCGTCGCCAGGGCGGAAGCCGCGCGCGCGCGCGAGCCGGCGAGCTTCGCCGCGACGGCGCCGCCGATCGCGATACCCGACAGGAAGGCCGCGAGCATGGCCGCGAAGGCGACGAGACTCCCGCCCAAGACGTGGCCGAAGAGCCGCGTCCACAGGACCTCGTAGGTGAAGGAAGCCGCGCCCGAGACGAGCATGAGCGGCAGGACGCGCGTGCGCGAGCGCGGCGCGTCCGCCTTGGCGGTCGCACTGCGGGTCGGACTCCGGGTCGCGCCCGCCGGAGCGTGCTCGACGTGGCTCCTGCGCGCGCGCAGGGCGGCGGTGGCGACGGCGCGCTCCCGGCGCGAGGCGAGCGCGGCGATCGCGAACACGAGCACGTTCGCCCCCACGCCGACCAGCACGGTCGACCGGAGGCCGAGACGCGGCAGGAGCACGAACGCGCCCATCAGCGCTCCGGCGACCGCGCCCGCCGTGTTCGCCGCGTACAGCGCTCCGACGCGCCGTCCGATCTCCTCCTCGCGTCGGACGGCGTAGAGCGTCAGGATCGGCAGCGTCGCTCCCATGAGTGCGGTCGGGAGCGCGAGCACGGCGAAGGCGATCGCCACGTACAGGAGCGACGGCAGGATGCCGCCCGAGTCCACGAGCTCGCTCGCGCGGCCCTGCACGGCGACCTGCAGCGCGTGGGCGCCCTGGATCAGGAACGGCACGAGCAGCGCTCCGCCGGCGATCCCGAGCTCGAGCAGACCGTAGATCCGGAGCGGCCGCGCGATGCGCGCCGCCGCGCGCCCCGCGACGATGGATCCGCCGGCGAGACCGGCCATGAAGGCCGCGAGCACGCTCACGACCGCGAGCTCCGACGTCCCGAAGGCGACGGAGAACTGGCGCATCCACGCCGTCTGGTACAGGAGCGCGGCGAAGCCCGAGAGCCCCATGCACGCGAGGCACGCGCCGAAGGAGGCTCCTCCGCGCGGGAGGGCGTCGGCGACGAGCCCGTGCCGTTCTGCGGTCGCCGTCTCGTGCAAGGCGAAGTCTTCCGGTCGCGACCGCCTCTCCGACCTGCCCAGGTCGAACCGGGGAGGCCCGGTCGCCGGTCCGTGTCGACCCGGGGAACGCCCTCGGGCGGCCTTCGAGAGGGAGGGAGATGGTAGAGCGCAGGGCGGGTCCGTCAATCGCCCTCCGACCCCCAGCGTCCGACCGGCTCCGCCTGTGCGGCACCGACCACCCCGGGTGCGGCAGCGAGAGAGGGAGATGCCCTTCGGCAGGGAAGGCTCGCCGGCCGACGAGATCGCTCGTGCCCCGCGCCGAGCGGGGTGGAGCGCCTTGAAGTCCCTCGCGATCGTGCTCGCGGCGACGCTCGCCGCAATCGGCTACGGCATCCTGCACGACCAGATCGTCGTGCGGATCTGCGTCGAGGCCTGCGGCTCCGGCCGCCCGCCGTCGATCGATCCCTCCGACCCGGAGCTCGTCGCACTCGTTCGCGGAGTGCTGGCCACGTGGTGGGTGGGGGCCGTCGCGGGTTTTGTGCTCGCGTTCGCCGCGCGCGCCGGCTCGCGACCCAAGCTCGGCGCGCTCGAGCTCGCGCTGCCGATGCTCTCGACCCTCCTCGCGTCGGCCGTGAGCGGCGTCGCGGGGGGCTTGCTCGGCGCCTGGCTCGCCGCCCGGGGCGCCATCGAGGTCGCGGAAGAACTCGCCCGGCTCGTGCCGCAGAACGAGCACGTCGACTACCTCACGGACCTGTGGGCGCGCGGAGGCAGCCTCGTCGGCGGCGCGCTCGCGAGCCTCGCCGTCTGCGTCCGCACGTGGAGGCGGCGCGGCCGCAAGCGCACACGCGCGGCTCGGCGAACGCCGCGCCGCTCGAGGTACTCGTCCGCGGCCTAGCAGCACTCCATGAGAAGGCTGCTAGAGCGGCTTGCGGAAGAGGTACACGAAGCGATCCGTGCGGTCGCGGTCCACGGCGCCGTTTCGGAAGATGTTCCAGTCGTGCGTGTCGGCGGGGTTGCGCAGGACGAAGGACTCGGCCTCGAGGACGAAACCCGCTGCCTCCACCTCGCGCCGCACCAGGGCGGGCTCGACGCGGTGCAGCGTTTCACCCACGGTCATGCCCGCTCCGTCCGCGGCGACGTGATCGATCACGCCGAACACGCCGCCCGGTTTCAGGAGGTGGAACACGAGCGCGTCGAAGCCGTCGCGATCGACCTCTTGCCAACCGAAGTCGTGGTAGAAGCGCACGAGCAGCGCCACGTCGACGCCGGGAGGAATTCCGACGTCCTCGAACTCGCGGTCGAGGCGCACGACGTTCTCGAGGCCTTTGCGCGCGAGGCGCTCGGTCAACGGGCGCGCGGCGAAGCGCTCCAGCGGGATGCGGGTGTTCTGGCAGTAGACGACCCCGCGCGGCCCCACGACGCGCGCCAGGAGCTCCGTGTAGTAGCCGTCGCCCGCCATCAGGTCGGCGACGTGCATGCCGGGTCTCACGCCGAAGAAGTCGAGCACGCGCGCGGGATGGCGTGTGGCGTCGCGCGCGCGATCGGCCGCGGGACGTTCGGGGTGCAGGACGGCGTCGGCTGCGGGATCGTCGTAGCGGCGCTCGCGCTCGGGACGCGGCGCCTCCGCGGCGAGGAGCGCCGGAGTCGCGACGAGGAGCGGTGCGGCGAAGGCGAGCTCGCGGCGGGTGAGGGTCGGGGCAGGTCGAGGAGCGCTGTGCATCGAGATTCCTGACGAAGGCAGCCTGTGTGCGTGCCCGGTGTTCCGTCCCGAGCGCGCACGAGCGACCTCGGTCGCTCGCGCGCACAGGCTATCCTCCGCGCCCTCGCTCTCGCACCGACTTGCATGCAGCTCGCCGCCCTCGTCGCGATCTTCGTCGCCAACAGCCTGGCGGGCTTGTCCTACCTGGCGCAGAAGCTCGCTCTCGAGGGCCTGCCGCCGGCTACGATCATCGTGCTGCGCAACGCGGTAGCGCTGGTCGCCATGGGGATCTGGATCCGCGCGCGCGGCGGGCTGGTGGGCGGCTACTCGCGCGCGGATCTCTTGCGACTCTTCGTCCTCGGCACGCTCTCCTTCGCCCTGCCGCTGTGGCTCGGCATCGTCGGCGTGGAGCTCTCGACCGCCGCCAACGGCTCGATCCTGGTGCTGCTCGAGCCGGGGACGATCCTGCTCTTGTCGTGGTGGCTCCTGCGCGAGGAGCTGCGCGCCCTGCAGCTCGCGGGCGTCGCCGTCGGGCTCGCGGGAGCGCTGTTCGTCGTGTTGGAGGACGCACCGGCCGGCGACCTGTTCGCGGCGGCGCACCTGCGCGGCAACCTCCTGCTCGCGTTGCACGGCATCCTGTGGGGGACCTACACGCCGCTCGCGCGCGTGCTCACGCGCCGCCACCGGCCGCTCGACGTGACGTTCGTGTCGATGCTGTTCGCGAACGTCGTGCTGGTGCCTGCCGCGCTCTTCGAGGCGGACGAGTGGCGCGCGGGGCCAGAGCTCGCGAGCGCGCTCGCGTGGACGCTCGCGCTCGGCGTGTTCGTGTCGTGGTTCGGCACGTTCCTGTGGAACTACGCCGTGCAGCGCGTGCGCGGGCGCACGATCGCTCCGTTCGTGTTCCTGCAGCCCGTCGCCGGCGCCACCGGCGCTTGGCTCGTCCTGGGTGAGGAGCTCTCGCGCGAGGCCTGGCTCGGCGCGGGTCTGATCGCCGGCGGGGTCGTGCTCACGATCGTCTCGGGCGCGAAGGGGTCGGGCGCGCAGGTCGAAGTGGGCGCCGGCGCGAGCACCTGAGCCGAGCAACGTCGAGCGCGTCGCGCACGGGCGACGTCTAGCGCCGCCGAACCAACGCGCGCGTTACGATCGGACCGACGACGCCGCCCGCGCACAGGATCACGAGCACGAGCGCGGCGAAGCGCGCGGCGCCGCCCCAGCCCCTGGGCAGGACCTCGACGAAGAACACGATCGCCGCGGCGCCGAACAGCACGAGTCCGAGCGCCAGGATCCAGCCTCGGCCGAACAGGAGGCGCAGGTCGCGGTGCGCCGTCCCGAGCCCGTCGTCCTGGACCCAGCCGGGCGGTAGCGCGGCGCGCACGGCGCGCGGCTCGAGCGGCCGCCCGTCGGGCGCGAGCAGCGCGGGATCGACGAGCTCCGCCAGGGGCACGTGACGGCGCCCGATCGCGCTCGGATCAGCCCGTTCCATCGCGGATGAGCCGCTGGAGGATCTCCCGCACGCGCTTCGGATCCGCCTTGCCGCCGGAGGTCTTCATCACGGGGCCGACCAGAGCGCCGAGCGCCTTCTCCACGCCGGCCCTCACGTCGGCGACGATCGCCTCGCGGCCGACGAGGGCCGCGCGGCACCAGGCTTCCAGCTCGGCTCCGTCGCTGACCTGCTCGAGCCCGAGCTCGCGCAGGAGCTCCCCGGGCGCGCGACCCGTCTCGGCCATCGCGCGCAGGATCGTGCGCGCCGCGGTCTTGCTGACCGATCCCTGCGCCACCAGGGCCATCAGCTCCGCGAGCGACGCCGCGCGGACTCCCAGGTCGGCGAGGCGCGCGAGCGGTCCGCGCTCGTTCACGATCGACGAGAGCTCGTTCGCGATCCACTTCGACGCTTCGGCGGCGTCGCCCGAGAGCCGCGCGGTCTCCTCGAAGAAGTCGGCCACCAGGCGGTCCGAGGTCAGGACGCGCGCCTCCGCCTCCGCGAGACCGAGCTCGGCCGTGTAGCGCGCGCGCCGCGCCGCGGGGAGCTCGGGGACGAGCGCGCGCTGGGCCGCGAGAGCGGCCGCGTCGACGTACACCGGCGGCAGGTCCGGGTCGGGGAAGTAGCGGTAGTCGTGCGCGTGTTCCTTGGCGCGCATCGTGCGCGTCACGCCGCGGTCGGGATCGAACAGCCGCGTCTCCTGGACCGGGTGGCGCGCGGGATCGTCGGACTCCCAGGCCTCGACCTGGCGGGCGACCTCGTGCTCGATCGCGGCGTAGACGTTCTTGAACGAGTTCAGGTTCTTGAGCTCGACCTTCGTGCGCAGGTCCTCGCCCTCGCGGCGCACGGAGACGTTCACGTCGCAGCGCAGCGAGCCCTTCTCCATGTCGCACTCGCTCGCGCCGGCGTACTGGAGGATCTCCTTGAGCGCCGTCAGGTACTCGAAAGCTTCCTCCGCGCTCGCGAGGTCGGGCTCGGTCACCGCCTCGACGAGCGGGACGCCCGCGCGGTTGAAGTCGACGAGCGTGTTCGGCCCGCGGTCGTGGATCGCCTTCCCGGCGTCTTCCTCGATGTGGATGCGCGTCAGGCGCACGCGCTTCCCGCCCGCGAGCACGATGCCCCCGCCGCGGCAGTAGGGTCGGTCGTACTGGGAGATCTGGTAGCCCTTCGGGAGGTCGCAGTAGAAGTAGTTCTTGCGGTCGAACTTGCTCCACGGGGCGACGTCGCACCCGAGCGCGAGCGCGGCGCGCAACGCGAGCGCGAGCGCCTTGTCGTTGAGCACGGGCAGCGCGCCCGGCTGACCCGTGCACACCGGACAGACGTTCGTGTTGGGGGGCGCCCCGAACGCGTTCGGGCACCCGCAGAAGAGCTTCGTGCGCGTCGCGAGCTGGCAGTGGACCTCGAGCCCGATCACGGGCGTCCAGCGCACGCCCGTCCGCGCGGAGACGACGACGCTCACGAGCGCGCCCTCGCGGCGAAGCAAGGCGGCCGCGCCGCGTGGTGCGCGGTCGCGCGCTGGTACACCCGCGCCGCGCGCAGCACGCGGGCGTCGGCGAGCGCCGGACCGATGATCTGCAATCCGACCGGTAGCGTGTCGCCCGACTCCACGACGAAGCCGCAGGGAACGCTGATCCCCGGCAGGCCCGCGAGGTTCACGGGCGCCGTCAGCACGTCGGACAAGTACATGGCGACCGGATCGGCGGTGCGATCGCCCAGGCGGAACGCGGGCGTGGGGGAAGTCGCGCCGACGACGAGGTCGCACACGCGGAAGGCCTTCTGGAAGTCATCCACGATGCGCGCACGCACGCGCTGGGCGCGGCCGTACCAGGCCTCGTAGTAGCCGGACGACAGGACGTAGGTGCCGAGCAGGATCCGGCGCTTGACCTCGTCGCCGAAGCCGCCGTCGCGCGTCGAGGCCATCATGCCCTCGAGCGTGCCGTCGCCGTCGATCCGCGCTCCGAAGCGGACGCCGTCGAAGCGCGCGAGATTGCTCGACGCCTCGGCCGTTGCGACGACGTAGTACGTGGAGACCGCCAGCGCCGAATGCGGGAGCGAGATCGGCACGCGGACGGCTCCGAGTGCGCAGAGCTCGGCGATCGCTTCCTCGACGCGGGCGCGGACGCCGTCGTCGAGACCCGCGCCGAACCATTCGGCGGGCACGCCCAGCCGCAGGCCGCGCACCTCGTCCGCCCGCTCGACCTCGAGGCGGCCGAGCTCGAAGCAGGTCGAGTCCGCGGGGTCGGCGCCCGAGACGACGTGCGTGACCAGCTCGACGTCGCGCGCGCTGCGCGCCAGCGGTCCGATCTGGTCCAGGGACGATCCGAACGCGACCAGGCCGTAGCGCGACACGCGCCCGTAGGTCGGCTTGAAACCCGTGATGCCGCACAACGCCGCGGGCTGTCGTACCGATCCGCCCGTGTCCGAACCGAGCGCGAGCGGGACGAGGCCGGCGGCCACGGCCGCCGCGCTGCCGCTCGAGGAGCCGCCCGGCGTGCGCTCCGTCGCCCACGGATTGCGCGCGACGCCGAAGGCCGAGTTCTCGCCGGAAGAGCCCATCGCGAACTCGTCCATGTTCGTCGTGCCGACGGGCACGCAGCCCGCGTCGAGCAGTCGCCGCACGGCGGTCGCCGAGTACGGCGGGCGATAGCCCGCGAGGATGCGACTCGCGCAGTTCGTCTCGACGCCCTCGCGGCACAGGTTGGCCTTGATCGCGAGGGGAACGCCGTGCAGGGGACCCGGCCGCACTCCGGCGGCGAGGGCGCGATCGAGCTTCGCGGCGCGCTCGAGCGCGCCCTCCCGGTCGACGGCGAGGAACGCCCCGAGCTCCGCGTTCTCCTCGACGAAGGCGAGCGACTCCTCGACCGCGTCGAGCGCCGTGCGCTCACCCGCGGCGATCGACGCCGCGAGGCCCATCGCGTCCGCACGCTCGTTCTCGTCGAACGCGGACCCGCCGCTCACGCGTCGCTCTCCACCGTCTTGGGCACTGCGAAGAAATCGCCTTCGGGCGCGGGAGCGAGCCCGAGCACGGCGCTGCGCGCGAGGGAACGCTCTGGCGCGTCTTCGCGCAACACGTTCCTGAGTTGCGTGCCGCAGACGATCGGCTCCACGCCGGCGACGTCGACCGACGCGAGGTCTTCGAACGCCGCGAGGATGCGGGCGAAATCGCCGCCCAGGCGTCGGGCCTCCGCCTCGTCGAGACGCAGCCGCGCCAAACGAGCCGTTCGCAGCACGACATCGACTTCGGAAGAGGACACTTCGGAAGATGACATGGGGCGGGATTGTAGTCCGGTCACCCGCGCGTGTTGCGCGCGGGCTTCGGGCCTCGCAGTGCTTCCCGCGCGTCCGCGTCCTCCGCGTCCATGGGGGTGCTCGCGGCGCAGAAGACGTCGACCGACGGGTAGGGCAAGGGCTCGACGGCGAGCCGCTCCGAGAGCCTGCCGGTCGAAGCCGGTCGCGCACGCGGCCGGGCGCGGCTTGCGTCGCCACCTCGAAGCCCCTAAGGTTCCGCCTCCATGATCCTGGAGCCGCTCCCCGAGCCCGCGGCGACCCTGTTCGAGCGACCCGACTGGGAAGCCGTCGGACTCGTGATGTCGATCCTGGGCTCCTTCCTGCTCGCGAACGCCATCCTGTTCCGCCATCCGCGCAAGATGGTGGAGGACCTGTTCACGGGCGAGAAGCGCGAGCTGCGGCCGATTCGCGAGTACATCTTCCACCGCGTCCAGGTCGCGCTCGGGTTCCTCTACCTGTTGTCCGGCTTCTGCCTGCAGCTCATCGGCTGGCACCAGGGCGGAGCCGCGATCGCCGAGCCCGACTTCCCGACGACCTGGGTCGGTATCGTCGTGCTCTCGGCCGTGTTGCTCGAGGTGCTCGGTTGGTGGACGAGCCACGGGCTCTTCCGCCACTACGTGCGCGGTTACTTGATGCGCCACCCCGTCGACTTCGAGACGGAGGTGAAGCTCGCGCGGGAAGTCGGGGAGTTGCTCGGCTTGGAGACGCGCAGCGACGAGACCGTGCAGTCCTACGTGGCGCGACTGCGCCAGCGGCTCGGTCTGCTCGAGCCCGAGCGCCGACCCGACGAGCGCCGCTCGCACGCCGAACGCCGCTCCCACGCCGAGCGCAGCTCGCACGTCGAGCGCCTCGAGGGGCGCGCCGCGCTTCCCCGCTTCGAAGCGGTTGCCCTCGCAGACGAAGATCTCGCGTAACCGCGGGTCGCGGCGCGCGTCTCTTCGCGTGTGTTGCGGGATCTCGTTTGGTCCGAGGTCGTCGAGCCGTTCCTCGACGCGCTGTATCCCGCCCGGTGTCGTCTGTGCGGCGCGCACGCAGAGGACGACCTGGCGTGCGGCGAGCACGCTCTCCCGGAAGGTCTCGCACCGCCGCGCTGCGACCGTTGCGCGGCCGAGCTCCCGGCCGTGTTGCCCGATGGGGCCCGCTGCGCCGTGTGCCGCAGGCGCTCCCCGCCGTTCCGGCGCGTCGTCGCGCTCGCCGACTACCGCGACCCGGCGGCTCGGGCTTGGATCCTGGCGCTGAAGCACGGCGGGCGACGCGACCTCGCGGAGGCGCTGGGCGGACTCCTCGGCGAGCGGTTGCGAGCGCTGCTGACCGCGGAGGAATGCGTGCGCGGCGTGCTGGTGCCCGTCCCGCTGCACCGCTGGAGGCGCTTCGAACGCGGCTACGACCAGGCCCTGCTCCTCTCGCGCGCCGCGCAGCGCGGCGGGGGGCTGCCGCTTCGGCGCGCGCTGGCGCGCGTCCGGCGCACGACTCCCCAGGGCTCGCCGGGAGCCGTCTCGCGCACGGCCAACGTGCGCGACGCCTTCACCCTCACCCGCGCGGCGCGCGGGATCGAGGGCCTGGACGTGTGGCTCGTCGACGACGTCGTCACGTCCGGGGCGACCGCCGCGGAATGCGCGCGCCTCCTTCGCCGCGCGGGGGCGCGCAGCGTGGGCGTCCTCGCGCTCGCGCGCGCGGGGCCGGAACCCGGCAAGGGGAGCCAGTGATAGTCTCTCGCCCGTGAACGAAGCCCACACGCTCCTCGTCGAACCCTTCGGGGGGCTCGCGGGCGACATGCTGCTCGCCGCGTTGTGCGATCTCGGCGATCCGCGCTTCGGCCTCGAGCACTTGCGCGAGCTCGCGGCGGTGCTCGTTCCTGGCGGGGTGGAGCTCGGCCTGCGCGAGGTGCAGCGCGGCTCGCTGCGCGGCCTGTGTCTCTCCGTCGTGACCCGAGAGAGCGCCCACGCGCCGCACAGGCACTTGTCGGACCTGCTCGGGATCCTCGACCGGGCGTCGCTCGCGGAGGGGGTTCGTTCCAAAGCGGCGCGGGTTCTCGGGCGCATCGCACGGGCCGAAGCGCGCGTCCACGGCACCGACGTCGAGTCCGTTCACTTCCACGAGGTCGGAGCCGTGGACACGCTCGTCGACGTGTGCGGCGCAGCGCTGGCGCTCGAGCGGCTCGGCATCGTGCGCGTCGCGTCGACGCCGCCGCTCTTGGGCGAGGGCACGTTGCGCTCGGCGCACGGCGAGCTGCCCGTGCCGGCGCCGGGCACGGCCGAGCTCCTGATCGGCTTGCCGGTGCGCGCGGGCGGCGGCGCCGGCGAGCGCCTGACGCCCACGGGCGCGGCGTTGCTGGCCGAGCTCGCCGACTTCGAGCCCCTCGGGGGGTTTCGCGCGGAGCGCGTGGGCTACGGCGCCGGGACCCGCGATCCCGCGGAGGGGCCTCCGAATCTCGTGCGGGTGCAGCTCGGAGTCGAGCTCGGCCCCGACGCGATGGGCTCCGGGCCCCACTCGACGCGCGTTCTCGAGTTCGAGTTCCAGGTGGACGACTCGACGGGCGAGGAGCTCGGGTTCGCCCTGACGCGTCTCCTGGGTGCGGCGGGGGCCCTGGACGTGTGGACGACGCCCATCCAGATGAAGAAGGGGCGCCCGGGGGTGCTCGTGAGCGGCCTGGTCCGACCCGGCGGTCGCGGGGCGATCGAGCGCGAGGCCTTCGACCACACGAGCACCTTCGGCGTGCGCTGGTCGGAGCCCACGCGAACCGAGTGCGCGCGGGAGTGGATCGAGGTCGAGGTCGACGGCCGTCCCGTGCGGGTCAAGCGCCGCCGGCGTCCCCACGCGCCCGAGGGGCTCTCGCGGGCCGATCTGGCGCCGGAGTACGAGGATCTCGTGCGGCTCGTGGTCGAGACCGGCCTGCCCCTGCGGGAGCTCGCGCAGCGTGCGATCGACTCCGCTTGGCGCATCCTCCGCCCCTGATCCGGTCGGGGCGCGGGGCGCTCAGAAGCTCGGGACCGTCTGAGCGCGTTCCGTGAGGTACTTCACGAAACGGTTCTTCTGGTCGACCAGGATGCAGCGCGGGTCGCTCGGGGTCTCCGCCATCTCGAAGGTCATCAGGATCACCTCGTCGCCCTTGGACACGAGGTGGGCGGCCGCGCCGTTGATCTCGACCACGCCCGAACCCCGCTCTCCGCGGATGGCATAGGTCTCGAGCCGCGCGCCGTTGGTGATGTCGACGACCAGGATCTTCTCCCACTCCTCGATGTCGGCCTTGTCCATCAGGTCGGCATCGATGGTCACCGATCCCACGTAGGCGAGGTTCGCCTCCGTGACGGTGGCCCGGTGGATCTTCGATCGAAGGAAGAAGCGCATGGGGGGGAGGGGGAGGCGCCGGTTGGCGAGAGAGTGCCTGCGGGCCGCGCTGGCGGGAAGAGAATAGCTCGCACGCGTGAGCGACCCAACCCACCCCCCCCACGGGGTCGCAGCGGCCGGGGGCGGGCGTCGGTCATCAGGTGGCGTTGGCCCCCCCGGCGTTTTCGATCGGCGGGGCCAACGCCTCGGCAACACCGGACAGACCCGTTTCGGACCCCCGGCCGTCTCGCACTCGGCCGGCCTCCGGCCGTGCGAGAACTCCGGCAGAATGCTATCCGCCGGATCGCGGCTCGACCCAGGTTCGGGACGACAATTGCAAGATCGTCATTCCAGCTGCCTAAACGCTGGGTAACCCGCCGGCCGAGCGCCCGCGGAAGGCCAGAACGCCCTCCTCGAGGCGCCTCAGGCCCTCGACGAGGGTCGCTCGCGGCACGCCGTACCCGATGCGCAGGTACCCCGGGGCTCCGAAGAACTCGCCGGGGGCCGCGTCGACGCCGAAATCGGCCGCGAGGTACCGGGCCAGCGCTCGGGTATCGGAGACCCCGCGCGCGCGGGCGAACGTCGCGAGACCGAGCGCCGGCGCTAGGCCTTCGAGCGCTCTGCTGCGCGCGAGCCAGTCGACGAGGACCGGGCGGCTCTCGACTTCGAGCCGCCGGACGGGGGCCAGGAGCTCGGGGAGTCGGTCGAGCGCGCGCTCGGCCAGGCGTAGGGCCGGCGTCGAGAGGTCGACCCCGTCGAGGTAGGCCAGGTCGTGGAGGCGCGGCAGCTCGCCCACGAGCCCCTCACCGAGCAGCATCCAGCCCAGGCGCAGGGCCCCCAGGCCATAGGCCTTCGTCAGGCTCCCGATCGAGACGGCGTTCTGGGCCAGGGCGAAGGCGTGGACGCGCTCCTTGGGACGGGCGAATTCCATGTAGATCTCGTTCGCCACGAGCACGCCGCCCTGCCCCTCCGCCGCCCGAGCCAGGTCGACCACTTCGTCCGGTGTGAGCGTGGCCCCGCTCGGGTTGTGGGGCGAGGCCACGAAGACGTGGCCCGGGGAAGCGCCCGCGAGCGCCGCCCGGACGCGTCCGAGGTCGAGCCGCCAGCCCTCGTCGAGGCGCCGCTCGACGGTGCGAAGCTCGGCCCCGTGCAGCAGCGGGAGCGCGCGGAACGGCTCGTACGAAGGGACTTCGGTGACGACGCGCGCGCCCGGCCCGAACCAGCGCTGCGCGGCCAGGTGCATGGCTCCCGAGGCGCCGGAGGTCAGGAGCACGCGCTCGCTCGCGACGCCGAAGAGCTCGGCCAGCCGCGCGCGCACCGCGGGGAGCGCCGCCTGACCCGGAGGCGCGAGGTCAATGGGGGGCGGCGGCCCGAGGAGCAGCGGATCGGGCGCGGGCATCCCCGATTGCGCGAGGGAAAAGGGCGACACGAAGGACTCCGTGCGCGCCCAGACCATGTACGGGAAACGCAGGACTGGCTCGCTCATCGTTCGCTCCCGGCCGTCGGGGACGCAGAGCACGAGACCCCACCCGTGGATCTCGAACGAGGTGAGCACACCACAGGATGGATCGTCGCTTTCACGCTGGCTAGGATGCGACCTTCGGCGCCGAGCCGAGCGGCCTTGGAGCGAGTGACGGACTAGCGCTCGTTCGAGGCCCAGCGCGCGGCGCCTTCTGGACAGCGTGAACGATGACGGGGAGGCGCACCATGACCTCGGTTCGGAACGGCCGTAACCTGCTCTTGCTCGTGGTTCTCCTGGTGGCGGGACCGGCGCTGGCGGGCAGCCCGCGGACGGTGACTCAGGGCGGCACCGACGAGCCTGCCGCGGACGGGCGAGCCCCCGCGGTGGAGGCCCGCTTCGGGCGCATCCAGGGCGACGACGTCCGTCTGCGCAACGTCCCCGATGCGAACGGCCGAGTGCTCGCCACTGTCGAGCCGAACTCGATCGTTCGCGTCCACGGCGAGCGCTCCGGATGGGTCAAGGCCGAAGTGCCGAACGGCTTCCCCGCGTGGGTCCATCGCAAGTACGTGAAGGAGACCAGCGAGGCCGACGTGGCCGAGATCGCGCGCAACGGCGTGAACGTACGCGCCCTTCCTTCCGACGGCGTGAACAACTTCCCCGTCGGCCAGCTCTATGCCGGAGATCGCGTGCGCACACTGCCGACGCCTCCCGAGCTCGTCCAGGAAGCCCTCGACTGGGTGCACGTGTGGTCGCCGCCCGGCTTCTGGGCCTGGGTTCGCGCGGATCAGGTGGCGGATCTAGGTCCGAGCGAGAAGGGCGACATGCTGTGGGGGGAAGCCCTCGGGGCGCTGCCGGTGGGCAGGGCCTCGGCGCCCAAGGAAGCCTCGAGCACGGTCGTGAAGGGATCCCCGTCGCGCACCCAAGCCATCGGCCAAGCGCTCGAGCGGGCGCACTCCGTCTTCGAGCGCGAGACGCAGGCGGGCGCCCCGAACTACGATCTGGTCCGAGTGGCCTACGACGCCGTGCTCGAACTCGGCGCCGACGCCACGGTGAAGAGCCTGGTCGAAGAGCGCCTGCTGCGAATCGGCCTGCTCGAGAGTTCGGCGAAGCTGCGCGCCGAGTTGGAATCGGAGCGCGACGGCGAGCTCGAGCGCCGTGAAGAGGAGAGCGAGCGCATCCGCAAGAGCATCGACGAGGAGGCGCGCCGCAAGGATCCGTTCCGCGCGCGCTTCGACGAGCGCGGATTGCTCGAGCGGCGCACCGTGGGGGATGCGACGCGCTACTTCCTGCGCTGGGGCGGCAAGGACGTCTGCGAAGTGCTCTGCACGAACGGACGCTACGACCTCGACGTCTTCCTCGGTCTCGACCTCGGCCTGCGGGGCGAGATCTTGCCGCTCCCGAGCGGACGCGAGCAGGACGTCGTTCCGATCCTGGACGTGGCGCGGATCGAGATCCTCGCTCGCGTCTGACGAGTGAAGCGGCTCGCCGCTCGGTTCCTGGCCTTCCTGCGCCGGCGGCTCGGGGGTGCGCCCTTGTGCGACACGTGTCGCTACGACTACGGGAACGCCTGCGTTCGCCCCGAGCGCCCCAACGCCTACCACTGCCCGGACTACAAGCGCGGCTGAGCGCACCGGGCGCGATCCTCACCGAGAGCCTTCCGCCGCTCACGCGCGCCCGGCGCGTTCGAGCACCCTTCGCCGCAGCTCGTCGAACCGTCCGGCGGCGATGGCCGAGCGAATCTCCTCCATCAGGCGGTGGAAACTGCGCAGGTTGTGGCGCGTGAGCAGGATCGCGCCGAGCATCTCGCCGGTCGTGCACAGGTGACGGAGGTAGGCGCGGCTGTAGCGGCTGCACGTGACGCAGTCGCACTCGGGGTCGAGCGGGCCCGGATCGCGGGCGAAGCGCTGATTGCGCAGGTTGAGCCGACCGGAGCTCGTGAAGGCCTGACTCGTGCGACCGTGGCGTGTGGGCGTCACGCAATCGAACATGTCGACGCCGCACGCCACGGCCTCGACGAAGTCCTCCGGCGTTCCCACGCCCATCAGATAGCGCGGCCGATCCTCGGGCAGGAGCGGAGCGCTGGCCTCGATCGCCGCGCGCGCCCGGACGCGATCCTCGCCGACGCTGACGCCGCCGACCGCGTAGCCCGGGAGGTCGTGGGACACGACCGCGTCCACCGAGCGCTTGCGCAACTCGGGAAAGGCGCCGCCCTGCACGATCCCGAAGAGCGCCTGTCCCGACTCGGTTCCGCCGCGCGAGCGCCAGCGGGTCACGCAGCGCGCGAGCCAGGCGTGCGTCCGCGCGGTCGCGCGCTCCACGCGTTGTGAATCGGTGGGGTCCGGCGGGCACTCGTCGAACGCCATGATCACGTCCGCGCCCAGCGCGTGCTGCACGTCCATCACGCGCTCGGGTGTGAAGCGCACCGCCGCCCCGTCCACGATCGAGCGGAACGTCGCGCCGTCGTCGTCGACGGCGACGGTGGGGCCGAGGCTGAACACCTGGTAGCCGCCCGAGTCCGTGAGGATCGGGCGCTCCCAGCCCATGAAGCGATGCAATCCGCCCAGCTCGCGCACGAGCTCCTCGCCGGGACGCAGGTGCAAGTGATAGGCGTTCGCGAGCACCATCTCCGTCCCGAGCGCGGCGAGCTCGTCGGAAGCTACGCCCTTCACGGTCGCGCGCGTCCCGACCGGCATGAAGAGCGGAGTGCGCACGACGCCGTGCGGGGTCTGGAAGCGGCCCGTGCGCGCGCGTGTGTCCGCACAGCGATCGTCGACCTGGAAGGCGAACACGGGTCAGCGGAGGCCCGTGTCCTTGGCCGCCGCGAGTTGCGCGAAGGTCGCGGAAGGGAAGAAGTGCCCCAGGATCTCCGCGCTCGAGCGGCCTTCGTCGGCCAGAGCCCGTGCGCCCGTCTGACACAATCCGACGCCGTGCCCGCGGCCGCGGCCGGAGAAGACCAAACGCTCGCCGATCGGCTTGCCCGGCGTCGGCACCACGCCCGTGATCCAGGCGCTCTTGAGCTTCTCCCACCCGAGGAGCCGCCGCAGCTCGGTGCCCGACACGTTCGCGCCCGCTCGGTCGCCGACGAGCCGGACTTCCATCCAGCGACCGTGCTCGTCGTGCCGCACGACGAGGAGCCTGTCGATGCGCGAGCCGAGACCGAGCTCGCGCGCGAGCCGAGCGAGCTCGTCCCCTCCGACAGAGTGCTCCCACACGGCCGAAGCGCCGCCGGTCGACGCCTCGCGCGCGCCGGCGCTCGAGAGCCGCCGGCACGGGGCGCAGAGCACGGGCTGCATGCCGCCCGGATCGGCTTCCGCGAACACGCCTTCGAAGGCGGCCGTCGCACCCCCGCAGCAGGCGTGGAAGCGCGTGTCGAGGATGCGGCCCCGCAGGGTGAGGACGATCCCGCGCGTGCGCTCGACGGATTCGCGCAAGCGGAGCTCCACCGCGCGCGCCCCCGCGCTCGCGCCGGGAACGTACTCGCCGCGATAGACCTGGTCCCGCGTCCCGTCGGACAGCGAGGAGCGCGGGCTCGCGCCCGGTCGGCCGTGAATCTGCGCGAGGGCATAGCTGCGCGCCGCGATGGCTTGGGCTTCGAGCAACGCGGGCGGCGCGGACCAGATCGCGAGCTCGCTCGCCACGACGCCGCGAACGTAGTCCTCCACGTCGACGTGGTGGACGACGGTGAGTCCGCCTGCCGGCCGGATGGAGACCACGAGCGAACCCGCGTAGCTCCGGTCCCCGAGGCCGATCCTGCCGGTCCCGGGAGCGACTTCGATCCAGGGGCCGCGCTCGCCGTTCGACGCGACCAGCCGAGCGCCGTGTCGCGCGATCGCGAGCGCGACGCCGTCCCGCTCGACCTCGATCGCGTGCGCGCCGTCGTGGGCTTCGAGCCGCACCGCGATCTCGTTCGCGCGGGGCCGCGGTGCGGGCTTCGGGGCGAGGGCCGCGGTCGACGGCTCCGCGTGCCCCGCGCGCTCGGGCGACGAGCCGATCCAAGCCGGCGGGGCGCAGGCGAAGAGCGGCGCGAGCGCGGTCGCCACGCACCCGAGCAGGCGGAACACGGCTCGCCTGCGTGCGCTTCCGGCGGCGCGCGCGACGGCGCGGTCGTCCTCGGCGCTCATTCGTGGAAGGGGAGTTCTCCGCGGGACTCGGGCGGTGCGCCGATCACCTGCAACCCGCGGCGCGTGACGAGGCGGCCGCGCGCAGTCTTCTCGAGCAGACCCAGGCGCAGGAGGTGCGGTTCGAAAACCTCTTCGATCGTGTCCTCGCTCTCGCCGACGGAGGCCGCGATCGTCTTCAGCCCCACGGCTCGCTCCGGCGTCCGCGCCAGGCACGAGAGGATGCGGCGATCCATCTCCTCGAGCCCGTTCACGTCGACGCCCAGACGCAGCAGCGCTTCACCGGCCAGTTCTTCGTCGACCGCCGTGGCTCCGCGCACCTGGGCCAGGTCGCGCGCACGGCGCAGGAAGCGGTTCGCGACGCGCGGCGTCCCGCGGCTGCGTTCGGCGATCTTCTGCGCGGCCCCGCCCGTCAAGCGCACGCCGAGGATGCAGGCCGAGCGCTCGAGGATCCGCACGAGGTCGGCGTCGGGGTAGACCTCGAGGCGCTCGAGCAGGCCGAAGCGACCGCGCAGGGGAGAGGACAGGAGCCCTTCACGCGTCGTTGCGCCCACCAGCGTGAACGGAGCGACGCGCAGGGGCAGGATGCGCGCGTTGGGACCTTGGTCGAGGGTGAAGTCGACGGTGAAATCCTCCATCGCGGTGTAGAGGTACTCCTCCACGGCGACCGGGATGCGGTGGATCTCGTCGACGAAGAACACGTCGCGCGGCTGGAACTGGGTGAGGATTCCGAGCAAGTCCTTCGGCCGTTCGAGCGCGGGTCCGGTGGTCGAGTGCAAGCCCACGCCCATCTCGTGCGCCAGGATGCGCGCGAGGCTCGTCTTGCCGAGCCCCGGGGGTCCGGAGAGCAGAACGTGATCCAGGGCTTCGCCGCGCTCGCGCGCCGCCCGGATCGCGATGCGCAGGTTCTCGACGCTGCGCCGTTGGCCGACGAACTCGTCGAATCCGGTCGGACGCAGGGTGTTCTCGAGCTCGCGCTCGCGCGGCGTGGCCGAGGGTGCGGTCGGGCTCCCCTCACCGAAGGCGTCGGGGTTGAAGACGTGATCGCCGCCGGGCATGGCGAGAGCGTAGTCGTTGCCGCGTCGCGGTCGAAGCGGGTGCGCGCGGCAGGGGCTCGGGTCTCGACTCGCCGGACGCAGCGGCGGGGCCCGGAAGAACGGGGGACCCGGGTGGCGAGCGGCCCATCCGAGGTCGCCCGTGCACTAGCGCACGTCGAAGGCGCATGCGGAGCTTCCGGGAAACTTCTCGCCAGGCAGGATCGAGATCGATAACTTGGAGCCGAGCTAAGAGTTAGGTGATTCCAAGAGCTCCTGGCGCCCAGCCCGGAGGATGCGGCACGGTCGTTGACTTCCCGGCGACGCGCACTTCCGCGAGGGCCACTCTTTTCCGTTGGTTCGCGCGGTGGTCTCCTCTCAGCCCTGGCTGCGGTTCGCCATCGGCCGATTCCCCTCCACCTCGTTCGAGAGACGCGACGCGATGAAAGACAGGTTGGCAGCGTACCTCCTGGTCCCGGGCACTCTCCTCATCGGCGCCGCGAGCTGCGGTGGTAGCTCCTCCTCTTCGGGAGGAAGCGCGGGCGCGATGGACGTCCAGGAGGTCTCCCACGGCTTCGGGCAACTCCTGCCGCACCGGGTCTTCGAGCTCGCGCCGGATGGAACTCCGACGCCGACCGTGATCGCGATCCGCAACCAAGCGGACCTCGTGAACAACGTGCGCGACACGAACCCGATCTTCGCGAACACCGAATGGCCCACGGGAGCGATCCTCCCGAACACCGCCAACCTGCCGGGAAATCACTTCGTCTACGTGCGGTTCACGCAGGCGATCGACTTCGACTCCGTCATCACCAAAGCAGCCAATGCGCAGTCCTCGTCGAACCTGACGGGCAGCATCCAGATCAGCGCGGTGGATCCGGTCACCCTGCAGGTGTCGCCCATCCGCGGGCGAGCGTTCGTCGGCGGACGAACGGTGGGAAGTCCCGATCCCGCCGATCCGACCCTGCTGCTCGAGGAGGAGTGGGTCGGTGTGGACGCGAACGGGAAGCCGGTCGCCTTGCTCGTCGGCGGCTCCCTCCCCGGCTTGGGGTTCCCCTACACGGAGAACCCCTTCGGCCCCGCGGGAACGGACCTGCTCGTGCAGGACGACGTGTTCCTGTTCATCCCGGACACGGACGGCGACCTCACCACGCACGAGACGTTCCCGACCGGAACGCAGATCAACATCCGCGTCCTTCCCGGCGTCCGCTCGACGGGCGGCGAGCCGCTGCTGCGTCCCGCGCTCGCCTCGGCAACGGTGGGTGTGGACGTCCTGTCCCCCGAGGCCCTCGGAAACATCACCCCCGCCAACGCCACCACGGATGTCGACCCGCGGACGAACATCCTGGTCGAGTTCACCGAGCCGGTGCAGCCCTTCAGCGTGGGCCCGCTTCCGACCGGCTCCGCCCCGACGCTCTCGGGAGCCGTGCAGATCCAGTTCGGTCCGACCGGCAGCCCGGTTCCCGTTCCCTTCACGGCCTTGCCCGTGTCGGTGTTGGATCTCACGCGCTACGTGCTCGATCCTTCGTTCGACTTCCCCGGCGAGGGTCCGCCCGCTTTGGCCTGCGGCGTGTTGAACCGCGTCGACGTCATGATCACTCCCGGGGCCGTGCGGGATCTGAAGACGATCCCCAACCTCAACCAGTCCCTGGCGAACTCCTTCTTCGAGACGGGCGAAGGGCCCGGGCTCGTCAATGCTCCCGTGACTCCGGACGTGATCTTTGTCGGGCGCATCGGCAGCCTGCCGGGCATCTCGACCATCGACTTGAACGGCTTCGGCGCGGGCACGGGGAACCCGACCTACGACCAGCTCCAGAAGATCAAGCGCGGGAACTCCAACTATCCCAACAACCCCAACCTGATCCAGTCGACGAGCCTCTTCCCGCCGCTCGCGACGCAGGGCCAGTGCACGTTCGACGGCGGATCGGAGGGCGTCTTCACCCTGACGAAGGACAGCTCGCTCGACTCGCGGCTCGTGAAGCCGCCGCTGATCACCTCGATCAGCGACATGATGCTCGGCCGCGCGCTCGACACGACGTTCAACAACGGGCCGCCGCCCTTCGGGTGCCAGGCCGGCGGCGGCAACCTGTGCGCGTCGTCGAGCCTCAAGCTGGTCGCGCCGATCACCACGGGGACGAACACGATCGGTCCGACGCAGCCGGGGCAGTTCTCGAACATCTTCCCTGGTCTCGGCAACCTCGCTTCGTGGGCGCCCCACCCGAATCCTCCTCCGCTCGTGTTCCCGCCGCTCTGCATCTCGCCCCTGATCGGCGGTCAAGAGCCGACCTCGATCGACGACTCGACAGGCGCCGTCTTCGGCAACGCCCCCCCCAACCTGCTCGGGCCCAGCGACAACTTCTTGGGAAGTCCCACGCTCGGCCTGCCTCCCGCGGGACTCGCGACCCGCGAGCAGAACGCCTTCTTCCTCGGCCCCTCGGCGCCGCAATCCTCGGTGACCCTCTGCACTCCCTACCAGATCCGCCAGCAGATCGGGTACTTCCTGTACGTGGTCGACCGCGTTCGGCGCGAGGTCATCGTGCTGAACAGCAACCGCTTCACGGTGATCGACCGCATCCAGTTGCCGGATCCGACGGCGCTCGCCATGTCGCCGAACCTCGACTTCCTGGCGGTCACGAACCAGAGCGCCGGGACGGTCTCCTTCATCGACATCAACCCCGCCTCGGGGCGGTTCCACGAGGTCATCAAGAGCACGAAGGTCGAGCAGGGTCCGCGCGGCCTGGCCTGGGAGCCCGGCAACGAGGATCTGCTCGTGTGCAACGAGCAGTCGAACAGCGTCTCGATCATCTCGTCCTTCAGCCTCAACGTGCGCAAGACGCTGCGCAACCAGCTCAACCGCCCCTTCGACGTCGCGGTGACCCAGCGGCAAGTGGGCTTCGGGTTCACCCGCAACGTCTACTTCGCCTTCATCCTCAACCGCGACGGCTCCGTCGCCCTGTTCGAGTCGGGCCCGAACGGCGTCAACGGCTGGGGCTTCGACGAGATCATCGGCAAGGCGGCCTTCCAGTTCGCGGTCCCCAAGGCGATCACCCCCGACCCCATCAACTTGGACGGCGGCTGCTGGATCGTGCACGAGAACCCGATCGATCCCGGGACCGGGAAGCAGATCGGATTCATCGGGCAGCCGGCCGTCTCGAACATGGTGCTGGCCAGCACGACTGCCGGGCAGCAGTCGCTCGAGCTAGGCGCCATCGACCAACCGCACTTGCGGGACGTCGACTTCAGGGTTCGAACCTCGATCGGACCGGACCAGCTCACGGGCATCCCGGTCGACATCGCGTTCGACAACCTGATGAACTTCGCGGGTCTGCCGAACACGACCAACTCCTTCAGCGCGGGATCGCCCATCCAGGCGAACGGCAAGAGCCAGGTGAAGAACTTCGCGAACGTCAACGAGCCGAATTTCATGTTCCTGGCGGTGCCGACCTCGTCGGAGGGCGGCGGCGTCGTGGACGTGATCCGGATGGACACGGGCTTTCGTCGCGAGGACACCGATCCCTTCTTGACAGGGACGCAGTCGATCCCCGCGCAGGGCGTCGCGGTCCTGATGGATTTCTTCCGTCAGTGATCGCCGCGCCCATGCGCAGGAACGCACGGACCTCGTTCGCCCGACCTGGGGCGGACGAGGTCCATCGGTATCGAGGGCGAGGCGGGCTATCCTGCGCGAAAGCTCCCCGCGCATGCCGAACGCCGCTCACGTCCGGTCGATGTTCGCCCGCATCGCGGGCCGCTACGACCTCCTGAACCACCTCCTGTCCGCGGGCATCGACCGCCGCTGGCGGCGCTTCGCGGTCGCGCAGGCCGGACCCCTCGAGCGGCGACTCGTCGTCGACGCGTGCTGCGGCACGGGCGACCTGTCGCTCGCCTTCCAACGCGCGGGCTCGCGCGTGGTGGGCGTCGACTTCACGGGCGAGATGCTCCGGCGCGCGGTGGGGAAGGACGCGTCGCGGGCCGTGCTCTTCGCGGCAGGGGACGCGCTCTGCTTGCCGATCGCAACGGGAGCCGCCGACGTGGCGAGCGTGGCGTTCGGCATCCGCAACGTCGAGGACCGCGGACGGGGCCTAGCGGAGCTCGCGCGCGTCGTCCGACCGGGGGGGCGCGTGCTCGTGCTCGAGTTCACGAAGCCGCGCGCGAAGCCCTTGCGCTGGCTGTACGGGTGGTACTTCACGCGCGCGCTGCCCCAGATCGGCCGGCTGGTCTCGCGCGACCGCGAGGCGTACGAGTACCTGCCGCGCACGGTGCTGAACTGGCCGGATCCCGCGTCGTTCCAGCGCGAGATGGAGGCCGTGGGGCTCGTCCGCTGCGGCTATCGGTTGCTGACGGGGGGCATCGCCTGCCTCCATCACGGATCTGTTCCGGCGGCGGACGGCGCATGAGGACGCGGCGAGTGGAGCCCACGCGAGGCGCGCGCGAGCGCGGGCGACGCGCGTCCGATGATGGGGACCCTGAGGAAGCGCCGGGACGGCTCGGCGCGGGCTACCTGGCGCTCGTTCCGATGCTCGCGGCCTACGAATGGGCGCGCAGCGCCGTGGGTGGGGGCGTGCGCAACTCCTCGGAGCTCGCGCTGACGCGCTTGTTCTCTCCCCTCGGCGCGTGGGAGGACGGAGCGCGCATCGGCCTGCTCGCGATCCTCGCCTGCGTCGCCCTGGTGCGCGTTCGGGAGCTCGACCTGCGTCTCGGCCGCACGGTGTTCGTCACCGCGCTGCAAGGCCTCGCGGCGGCGATCCTGCTCGGACCGATCCTCGTGTTCCTGGTCGAGCTGCTCGGGGACTCGGTGGCCGAGGTCGCCTTCCCCATCGGGCGACCCGAAGAGGTCCCGGGGCTCCCGCGCACGGCGCTCGTGTTCGGATCGTCCGCGTGGGAGGAGTTGTTCTTCCGGCTCGGCGCCTACAGCCTGCTCTACCTGCTCGTCCGGCGCTGCTCGTCCTTCCTGGGTGCGAGCGATCCGGCGGCGCGCTGGTCGGCGGACGTGGTCGCCCTGACGGGCTCCTCGCTGTTCTTCGCGGCGGCCCACCTCGAGGGCTGCGTGCGCTGGCTCGGAGAAGGGGGAGAGCCCTTCCACTCGGGTCTCTTCGCCTGGCGCGCCTTCGCGGGCGTGTGCCTGGGCGTCCTGTTCCGCTGGCGCGGGGTCGGCGTCGCCGGCTGGGCCCACGGGCTCTTCAACGTCGCCCTGATGCTCGGCGCCGGGCCGGCGGTCTTCCTCTGAGCGGCGAACGCGGGAATCCCTCGATCCCACGCGCCCCGGCCGCTTATGTTCGCCGCCGATGAGCCGGTTCTTCGTGGGCATCACCGGAGCGAGCGGGCACCGCTACTCGGAGACTCTGATCCAAAGCCTGGTCCGCTCCGGCCACGACGTGGATCTCTCGATCACGCACGCCGGAGCGAAGGTGCTGCTCCACGAGCTCGGCGTGCGCGCGGGGGAGAACGGCGCGCTCGCGGCGGACGCGCTCGTCGCGTGGCTCGGCGCAGCCGTCGCGGCGCGCGTGCGCTCCTTCCCCACGTCGGCCGTCGAAGCCCCGCCGTCCTCGGGGACGTCGCTCACGGGCGGCGTGATCCTGTGTCCGTGCAGCATGGGGACGCTCGCGCGCGTCGCCGTGGGCTTCAGCTCGAACCTGGTCGAGCGCGCGGCGGACGTGGCGCTCAAGGAAGGGCGTCCGCTGGTCGTCGTGCCGCGCGAAGCGCCCTACTCCGAGATCCACCTCGAGAACATGCTGCGCGTGGCGCGGTTGGGCGCGATCGTGCTGCCCGCGAGTCCGGGTTTCTATCACCATCCGCGCACGCTCGACGATCTCGTGAACCACGTCGTCGGGAAGCTCCTCGACCGCCTCGGAGTGGAGAACGCGGTCGGCGCGCGCTGGAAGGGATTGGAGGAGGCTCCGAGCGAGGCCGGGATCGAGCGACCCGTTGCCGGCCGTCCGCTCCCACCGGAAGCGAGCGCGCGCGAAGCATGAGGGCCGTCCTTCCCTACTTCCGGCTCGTCAAGTTCAGCCACTCCGCCTTCGCGCTGCCCTTCGCGCTGTCAGCGGCTTGGCTCGCGGCGGGCGGCCCACCCAGTCCGCGCGTGCTGGTGCTCGTGGTGGTGTGCGCGATCTCCGCGCGGACCGCCGCCATGGCCTTCAATCGGCTCGTCGACCGCGACATCGATGCTGCCAACGCGCGCACGCAGGAGCGCGAGCTGCCGCGGGGCAGCGTGACGCCGCGCGCAACCGGATGGCTCGTCCTCTTCTCGTCGGCCGTGTTCACGGCTTCGGCCTTCGCGCTCAACGAGCCCTGCGGTTGGCTCTCGCTGCCCGTGCTCGGCGTCCTGCTGGGCTACAGCTTCACGAAGCGCGTCACGTGGCTGGCGCACGGGGTCCTCGGATTGGCGCTCGGTCTCGCGCCGCTCGGCGCGTGGCTGGCCGTGCGGGGGGAGGCGAGCACGGACGGCGCCACGCCCGTCCTGCTCGCGCTCGCCGTGCTCGTCTGGGTCGCGGGCTTCGACCTGATCTACGCCAGTCAGGACGCCGACTTCGATCGCAGCCGCGCGCTGTGCTCGGTGCCCGCGCGCTTCGGCGTCCCCGCGGCGCTGTGGGCCGCGAGGGTCCTGCACGCCCTGTTCGCCGTTCTGCTCGTCGGCTTCGGCGCGGCCGCGGGGCTCGGATGGGCCTTCCACGCGACCTTGATCGCGGCGCTCGCGTTGCTCGTTTGGCAGCACGCGCTCGTCTCGCCCCGCGATCTCTCGCGCGTCGACGGCGCCTTCTTCACGCTGAACGGCTGGGTGAGCGTGCTCCTGTTCGTAGGTGTCGCGCTCGATCTCGCGCGCGGAGGAGGCTCGTGACGGCGGCGCGCAAGAAGAAGGAGGCCGATCCCGAGACCCAGCTCGCGGATCTCGAGCGCGCGTTCTCCGCGGGGAAGCCCTCCCGGCTGGTCCTCTTCCGCGGCGAGGAGCGCTACTTCCGCGAGCGCGGTATCGACCTCGTCAAGGCCCGCTGCGTCGCCCTGGGTTGGGAGATCACGACCCACGGGACGAAGGATCCTGACTTCGACCGCGCGCTCCTCCTGGGCGACTTGTCGGGCGGCTCCCTGTTCGCGGCGGCACGCTGTGTCGTCGTCCGCGACGCCGGCGTCCTCTTGGGCAAGGAGGAGAAGGAGCAGAGCGCGTTCGTGCGTGCGGCGCTCGCCTTCGCCGCGAGTCCGGACGTGGACGGCACGTTGGTCGTCTCCGCGGACGCGATCCGCGCCGATCATGCGTTGGCGCGCGCGGCGGCGTCCGACGGTGTCCTCGTGGGCTGTCGCCGGCTCTTCGATTCGGCGCCGCCGTGGAACTCCGATCCGCGTCAGGCCGAGCTCGTGCAGTGGCTCGCGCGACGTGCGCGTGCGCGGAAGATCGCCCTCACGCCGGACCAGGCGCTGTACGTCGCCGTGTCGAAGGGCAACGACCTCTACGCGCTCGACGCGGAGCTCGACAAGCTCGCGACGAGCGGCGGGCGCGCGTTGAAGGACGTCGTCGGCTGGTCGGCGTCCGTGTCGCCCTTCGAGGTCGCCCAACACATCGTCGCGGGCGAGCTCGCGCGCGCCGTGGGCGGCGTGCACGCGCTCTTCCGCGGCGGCTTCCAGGACCGCGACGGGACGCGGCTCGTGGATTCCTCCGGGCTCGCGGCGATCCTGCTCAACGCCCTCGTGCGAGGCGTGCGTCAATCCCTCGCCGGCGCCCTGGCCGCAGAGGCTGGGGAGGACCCCTTCGAGGGAGCCGCGCGCGTCGGTTGGAGCATGCCGCCGAGGCACCGCGAGACCTTCACCGCCCAGGTCGGTCTGCGCTCACCCGCCCAATGGCGCGCGATGCACGCGACGCTCGGGAAGCTCGAGCTCGAGAGCCGCACGGGCCGCGAGCTCGACGCGGAGGACTTCACCTTCCTGGCGCTCGCCTGGCGCACCACCGCGCGCGCTCGGCCGAGCTCCCGTCGCGCCTGACCTGCGTCGGTTCCGAAGCGGAGCGCGATCCGCTACGTTGCGCGCCATGCCGGCCGACCTGGATCTCCCGCGCATCGCCCTCCTGCCGGAAGTCGTGCGCAACCAGATCGCCGCGGGGGAAGTGATCGAGCGGCCCGCCTCGATCGTCAAGGAGCTGGTCGAGAACGCGCTCGACGCCGGAGCGACGCACGTCCGGGTCGATCTCGAGGAAGGCGGGGCGAAGCTCGTGCGCGTGACGGACGACGGGGCCGGGATGGGCGAGCGCGACCTCGAGCTCGCGTTCCTCCCGCACGCGACCAGCAAGCTGCGCGACGTCCACGATCTCGAGCACATCGCGAGTCTCGGGTTCCGCGGCGAGGCGTTGGCGTCGATCGGCTCGGTTGCGCGGGCTCGGATCTTCTCGCGCCCGCGGGGCCGAGACGTCGGGTGGCAGGTGGAGGACGAAGGCGGACGCGTCTCCGCCGTGCGCGAGGCCGGCGGGCCGTTCGGAACGACCGTCGAGGTGCGCGACCTCTTCTTCAACACACCCGCGCGGCGGCGCTTCCTCAAGCAGACGCGCACGGAGCTCGCGCGCTCGGTGGAGTGGCTGGAGCGCATGGCGCTCGCGCATCCCGGTATCGGCTTCACGGCGACGCATCACACGAAACGCGTCTTCGACGTGGAGCGCGAGCTGGACCTGGGGGGGCGCATCCGGCGCACCTTCGGCGCGGAGCTCGCCGATGCTCTCGTTCCGGTCCACGCCGTCGACGGCTCGACCGTCGTATCGGGCTTCCTCGCGCCTCCGCGCTTCGCCAGGCGCGACGCGACGCGACAGCTCTGGTGCCTGAACGGACGACTCCTGCGCGACAAGTTGCTCTTTGCCTGTCTACGCGAGGCCTACCGCGGCTTCCTGGACGGACCGCTGCACCCGCAAGCGTTCCTGACGCTCGCGCTCGATCCGTCGCGCGTCGACGTCAACGTGCATCCGACCAAGTCGGAGGTTCGGTTCCGCGACGGGCGGCGGCTGTTCGCTTTCCTGCAGCAGGTCCTGGCGGAGGTGGTGCGGGGGACGGATCTCGCGACGCCCGGGAGCCGACTGCTGGGAGCGCTCGAGCGCCGCGGGGAGTGGCGCCCCGCGTCGCCCGACCGGCTGGGGGAGCGGTCGGATCGGAGCGCGCCCTTGCGACGCGGGTCGCCGGGCGCAGCCGCGAGCGGGGGCGACCGACGAGCGCAGGAGCCCCTCGTCGTGCGCGAAGTTCCCCCGCGACCCTCGAGCGCGGGACCGGCGACGCCGCCGATCACCGACCTGCCGCTCGCGGAAGCGACCGCGTTCGCCGGCGATCACACGCTCGACGACCTGCGCGACGACTTCGCCGGTCCGTACGTGGTCGTCGACCGCACCTACATCGTGCGCGCGCTCGCGGACGGCTTCGAGATCGTCGACCAGCACGCGCTCCACGAGCGGCTCACGTTCGAAGGCCTGAAGCGCGACCTCGCGGCCGGCCAGCTCGAGGTGCAGCGCTTCCTCGTGCCGGAGCTCGTGGAGCTCGATCGGGCGGGAGTGGCGCTCGCCTCCGAGCGCGCCGCGGATCTCGCGCGGATCGGCATCGAGGTCTCCGAGTTCGGTCCCACGACGCTCGCCGTGCACGGACTTCCGGCGCGACTCGCGCACGGGAGGGCGCAGGCCGTCCTGGAAGGCGCGCTCGCCGCGCTACGCGAAGGGGAGCGCGCGCTCGAGCGCTCCGAGCTCCTCGAGGACGTGCTGCATCGCACGGCCTGCCGTTCGTCGGTCATGGCCGGGGACGAGCTCGACCTTGCCGAGATCCGGGCTCTGCTCGAGCGCAGCGCGGCGCTCACCCACGACCAGACCTGCCCGCACGGACGGCCGACGCGCGTGCGTTTCACGCTCGCGGACCTCGAGCGCGCCTTCCACCGCCGCTGAACCTTCAGCTCCTAGGGCTGCCGGAAGTCCGCGGGGCCGAGGTCGGCGCGCAGCGTGCCCCCGCGCACGTACAGCTCGTGGCTCGCATTCCCGTCGAGCACCCAGTCGTCAAAACGCCGCTCGAAGGCGTACACGAGGATGCTCGCGGGAACGCGCAGGTCGTCCAGCGGGCGGTGTCCGTCGAGGTGGATCAGGACGGGCGGCGCACCCGCGGCCGAGTCGGAGACGAGGGCCAGGATCGGCAGCCCCGTGGCGCGCTCGATACCGAGCTCCACGCGCCGCGTTCCCACAGGGGAGGTCGAAAGCTGCAGCCCGGGAGTGTCGAGCTGGATCCACTCCAAGCGCTCCTCGAAGTCGCCCGAGGCGAGGGCGCGCGTGCGCCGGATCGCGGCCGGCGCTCTTGCGAGCTTGCGCAGGCCGTGGATCTCGAGCGTCGCGGGCTGCGTCAGCGCGACGACGTTGTGGACGATCACGAGCAGCTCTTCGATCTGGCGGCGGTCCTCGCCGCCCTCGCGCCCCTCGAGCCGCACGACCTCCTCGCCGTCACGCAACCAGTAGCCGTCGGGACCCCGCGCGCTCTCGCGCCCGCGCGAGATCTCGAAGCGCAGGAAGGACGGCGCGAGCCAGAGCAAGCGCGGGTGCAGGTCGTTCGAACCCGCCTTGCCGCGCGTGCGCACGTCCAACGAGAGATCGAGCGCGGTCACCGGCTTCGCCGTGTCCGGATCGCGCAGGAAGGTCGAGCGGCAGGTCCGCTGCCACAGGGCGAGGGCCTCCGGCTCGACGTCGGCCACGAGCGGCGTGGGCCGTGGGTCTTGGGCAGCCTGGACCGGCGCGGCGCACAGGAGCAGCAAGGGAAGGAGGGCTCGCATGCGCGGAGCCTACGCGTAGCTCCCGCCTGCGGATAGCCCGGCTGGCGCACACCACCGTCGCCGCCGCTGGGCCGCGGCTCACGGGCGGACTTTGCTTCGAGGCGCGAGGGCGCCGAGAATCGCCCGCATGCCCGCGGATCCCGTGGAGAGCCCATCCCACGCCCTGTGCGCCCTCGTCGGCACGACCGCGGCGGGGAAGACCGCGATCGCCGTGCATCTGGCGCAGCGCGTCGGGGCCGAGATCGTCTCGGTCGACTCGATGCAGGTCTACCGCGGCATGGACGTCGGCACGGCCAAGCCCGACGCCGCGACGCGCGCCCGGGCTCCGCACCACGTCGTCGACTGCGCCGATCCGCACGAGCGCTACGACGTGAGCCGCTACCTCGAGGACGCGTCCGCGGCCCTTGCGACCCTGCGCGCGCGCGGTGTGCCGGCGCTCTTCGCGGGCGGCACGGGGCTGTACTTGAAGGCGCTGACCCACGGGCTCTACTCCGGGCCGCCGGCCGACCTCGGGCTGCGCGGCAAGCTCCAGGCGCGCGCACGGGCGATCGGTCCACTCGCGCTGCACGCCGAGCTCGCCGCGGTCGATCCGGGCTCGGCCGAGCGGATCCATCGGAACGACGAGCGCCGCGTCGTGCGCGCGCTGGAGGTCTGGCGCCAGACCGGACGCCCGCTCTCGGACTGGCAGCGCGAATGGCGCGGCCCGGATGCGTCCGCGGCAGAGGGTCGTGCGCGGCGTCTCGTCGGCCTGGAGGTCGCTCCCGACGAGCTCGATCGACGCATCGCGCAGCGCACGCGGGCGCTCTTTTGCGCCGGCTGGATCGACGAAGTGCGTGCGATCCGCGACGGAGCCGGCTTCGGAGCGACGGCGATCCAGGCCCTGGGTTACCGCGAGGTGCTCGCGCATCTCGACGGCGCACTCGGACGCGGCGAGCTCGAGGAGCTCGTTCGGCTCCGGACGCGTCAGTTCGCTCGCCGCCAGCGCACGTGGTTCCGCCACTTCCCCGACATCCGCTGGATCCCCGCGCCGGCGTGGGACGACCCTTCCGACGTCGAGCTCGTCGCGGAGCGGGCAGCCGACGCGCTGGGTTGGTCCTAGGAGCGGGGCCCTGGCTCGCCGACTTGCCTCGGCCTTGCGCTAGGGATTCTCGACCTCGAAGTCCTCGGGCGTCGGCGGCAGCTTCTCGTAGCGCTCGCCGCGGAACGTCGCGGAGATCCCGCCCCACATCTCCTCGGGTCCGCCCTCCTCGAACAGGACCGGGATGACTTCGATCGGGAAGAGGAAGAAGGAGCCGCCGGCGCCGACCATCGCTCCCGCGAACGCCACGCTGCTCAGGTGGAAGAAGTGGATCGGATCGGGGAGGGGGCTGAACACCTTCTGCGGCGGTTGCCAGGCGTTCTTGCGCTGCGAAGGGTTGAGCGGGTTGTCGTTGAGCAGATGCCGGCGCAGCGTCATGTCGATGTCCGAGCGCTGTTGGCTGGCGTGTCGGCGGTAGGGGATCCCGCTGTTCGTGTCGTAGGAGAGCAGGTGATAGGCGACGCGCGGCGTCAGTCCTTCCAACCGCCAGTGGTTGTAGCGCGTGTCGGTCGTGTGGCACGCGGCGAAGAGCGCGAGGAGCGACGTGCCGAAGAGGACGGAGAGGCGTCGTTTCATGGCGGTCGTCAGGATCGTTGGAGCCGGGCTGGCGCGCGGGCGAGTCGTCGGTGGGGGCCGTGCCCTTCGCGCAACTCCCTTCCAGGCCGAAGATTGCGCCGCAGTCTAGTTCCGGGTACCTAGGCGGTCAACGAGGTCGAAGCGACGTGAGCGATTCGAAACCCACCGAGCGCGTCTACCGCGCCCCGCGCGGCATGCGCGACATCCTCCCCGAGGAGGTTCCCGCCTGGCGCCGGCTGGAAGCGGTGGCGAGCGTTCTCGCCCGCCGGCGCGGCTTCCGCGAGATCCGGCCGGTGCTGCTCGAGGAAACCGAGCTCTTCACGCGCTCGGTGGGGGAGGTGACCGACATCGTCGAGAAGGAGATGTTCACCCTCCAGCAGGGCGACGGGTCGCTCTCCCTGCGCCCCGAGGGAACGGCCGGCATCGCCCGGGCCTACCTCCAGGCGGGCTACGCGAAGCGCGCGCCGGTCCAGAAGCTCTTCACCGTCGGGCCCATGTTCCGCTACGAGCGCCCGCAGAAGGGCCGCGAGCGGATGTTCACCCAGTTCGACGTCGAGGTGTTGGGATCGCAGGACGCGCGCGCCGACGCCGAGGTCGTCCACCTCGCGGCGGCATTCTTCGAGGAGCTCGGGCTCGAGGGAATCGAAGTGCGCCTCAACTCGATGGGGGACGGAGACGACCGCGGGCGCTACCGGGAAGCGGTGCGCGCGTTCCTCGCCCCGACGATGGCCGCGCGCTGCGACCTGTGCCGGACGCGCTTCGAGCGCAACGTGCTGCGCGTCCTCGACTGCAAGAACCCCGAGTGCGCGGCGGCGAACCTCGGCGCGCCGAGCATCCTGGACTTCCTCTCCGACGAGAACCGCGCGCACTTCGAGGAGGTCGGCTCGCTGCTCGAGGGCCTGGGCCGGCGCGTCGTGGTGGACGCGGGGATCGTGCGCGGTCTCGACTACTACACGCGCACCGTGTTCGAGATCCACTACCCGGCGTTGGGCGCGCGCAGCGCGTTGTGCGGCGGCGGGCGCTACGACCACCTCCTGCGCGATCTCGGCGGACCCGACCTGGGGGCCGTGGGTTTCGCGATCGGCTTCACGCCGACCTTGATCGTGCTCGAGGAGCTCGGACTCACCGGCGAGCTCGACGGGGACGTGTGCGAGGCCTACGTCGTGGCCGCGGACGCTCCGGGCCGGCGCGCCGCGCTCGCCATCGCCGAAGAGCTGCGCGCGGCGGGGATCGGCGCGGAGTTCGACCTCGAGGACAAGGGCATGAAGGCGCAGATGAGGGCCGCGAGCCAGCCCGGGCGCTCGTTGGCCGTCCTGGTGGGCGAGGACGAGCTCGCGCGCGGCGCCGTGACGCTCAAGGACCTCGAGCAGCGCCAGCAACGCGAGGTGCCGCGCGCGGAGCTGGTCAGCGCGGCTCGCGCGATTCTCCGCGCTCGCCAGGGGTCGTGAGGCATGGTCGCGGCGGAACGGATCCACGCAGCGGTTCCCGAGGCGGCCCTCCGCGCGCGGCGGCTGGGCGTCTTCGGGGGAACCTTCGATCCCGTGCACGCGGGGCACCTGTTCGCCGCACGCGAGGCGGCGCGCGCGTTCGGGCTCGACTTCGTGCTCTTCGTGCCGGCTGCGCGCTCGCCGCACAAGGACCGCGCTCCGCGCGCGACGGGCGCCCAGCGCATGGCGATGCTCGCCCTGGCGTTGGCGCCCGAACCGAGGTTCGGAGCGACCGACCTGGAGCTCGTGCGCGGGGCGCCCTCGTACACGATCGACACCGTGCGCGAGCTCGAACGCTTGCGCGGGAGCGCCGGCCCGATCTTCCTCGTGATCGGGAGCGACAACCTGTCGGGCATCGCCGCCTGGCGCGGAGTCGAGGACCTGCTCGCGCGCACGCGACCGATCGTCGTCCGGCGCGTCGTCCGGCGCCGGGGAGACGCGGACGAGCGCAACACGGCCGACGGCGAGCTCGCGGCGAGCGCGCCGGGGCTGTCGAGCTCCGCGCGCGCGCGCCTCTCGGCGGGGTTCCTCGAGCTCCCGCCCGTCGACGTCGCCGCGCGCGAGTTGCGCGAGCGGCTCGCGGGCCGAGGCGCGGTCTCGGACGCGGAGCTCCCCCGGGCCGTTGCGGAATACGCGCGGGAGAACGGCATCTACGTCTGACATGAGCGCGTCCGAGCTCCCCGCGTGGATCGTTTCCGAGGGCCGCTTCGGCGCGCTGCTCGGCGGTTTCGCGGCGGCGCTCGCCGCCACGTTCGTCCTCTCCGCCCTCGCGCCGTTCCTGGGGCTGCTCGACCCGGGCGCTGCGGGCCGGCTCGCTGAGCGCGCGCGCAAGCTCCAGGAACGTCCCGTCGCGCGCATCGGTGGACTTGCCGTGCTGCTCGGGATCCAGATCGGCGGCGCGCGGTTCTGGATCGGCGGGGCCGAGTTCGGCCTGGCGGGGCCGACCGCTGCTCTGGCCCTGTCTGCGCTCGCTTGCGCGTTCGCCGTGGGACTGGCCGACGATCTCCTGCCTTCCGGGTTCCGTCCGGGGCCGAAGCTCGTCCTCCAGTGCGCCGCCGGGCTCCCGCTCGGCTTCGGGCTCGCCGCCGCGAACGGCACGAGCCAGGCGTGGCCCTTCGTGCTCGGCGCCTGCGTCGCGTCGGCGGTCGCGCTGAACGCCCTGAACACCTTCGACAACGCCGACGGCGCCGCGGCCGGCCTCGCGGCGTTCGCCCTGGTCCTGCCGTGCCCCGCCGCGGCGGGAGCGCTGCTCGGCTTCCTGCCCTTCAACCTCGACGGCCGCCCCGTGCGGGATCGCCGCTCGAGCGCGGCCCCGACCGCTTACCTCGGCGACTCGGGCAGTCACTTGCTCGGCATGCTGGTCCTGCTCACGCCCGTCGCTTGGCCCGCGCTCGTGCTGCCCTTGGTCGACCTGGCGCGCGTCGCCTGCGAGCGCGCGGGCGCAGGGCACGCGCCCTGGAGCGGCGATCGACGGCACCTCGCGCACCGCTTCGCCGAACGCGGACTGGGGCCCAAGCGGATCTTGCTCGCCTTGGTGTCGATCGCCGCGCCGGCGCTCGTGCTCGGAGCCAGAGGGATCTCCACCGCACGGATGGAGCTCGTGCTCTTCGGAGCTCTGGCCACGCTCGTCCTGTACTTCCTCGCGCTGTGGTTCGCGCGTCCGCGGAGCGAACGGGCGCTGCTCGGCCGTATACTTCCCCTGCCGCAAGAGCACCGCCGATGACAGCCGAAGAGCTCGAGGACACGTCGGAAGCGCGCACCTGGCTCGTGGTGCGCAACGACGAGGAGCAGTACTCGATCTGGCCCGAGGACAAGACCGTCCCGGCCGGCTGGTACGCGGAGGGCGCGCGCGGCAGCAAGGCCGACTGCCTCGCCCACATCGAGCGGGTCTGGACGGACATGCGGCCGAAGAGCCTTCGGCTGCAGATGGACCGCGAGGGCTAGCGCGCTCCATGTCGTCCCGGAGCCCCGGGGACGGACCGTGGGTCCTGAGGCGAAAGAGGCCCGCCGGCGCCCGCCTGCGCCTCTTCTGTCTGCCCTACGCCGGCGGAGGCGCGGGCATCTTCCACGCCTGGTCGAAGGAGCTGCCGGCCTGGATCGAGGTCGTGCCGGTGCTGCTCCCGGGACGCGATCGGAGGTTGCGCGAGGCGCCCGTGCGGAACGCGCGCGAGCAGGCCGCTGCGCTCGCCGACGGCCTCGCGCCGCACCTCGAGCCGCCCTTCGCGCTCTTCGGGCACAGCATGGGAGCGCTGCTCGCCTACGAGCTCACGCGAGAGCTCGTGCGGCTCGGCCGTCCCACGCCCACGCACCTGTTCGCAGCCGGCTTCCGCGCGCCGCACCTCGCGGATCCGAACCCGCCGCTCCACGCACTCGACGAAGCGCTCTTCCTGCGCGCGGTCGCGGGCCTCGACGGCACGCCGAGCGAGGTGCTCGCCGACGTGGAGCTCGTGCGACTCTTCCTGCCGACCCTGCGCGCCGACCTGGAGCTCGTCGAGAGCTACGTCTGGAGCCCCGGCGTGGCGTGCCCGTGTCCGATCACCGTGTTCGGCGCCCGCGGCGATCCGCTCGTTTCGAAGCGCGAGCTGTGCGCTTGGAGCGAGCTCACCGCAGGGGAGAGCCGCACGCACGTCGTCGAAGGCGGGCACTTCTTCCTCGAGCCGGCGCGCGCGGAGATCCTGGCCGCGATCGCACGGGCCCTCGAGGGCTGAGCGCGGGTTCGCAGCCCGGTCAGAAGGTCTCGATCGCGACGGCGGCGCGCAGGCGCGCCGCGAGCGCGTCGACCTCCGCCGAGGAGGCCGGCTCTTCCTCCAGGGCGCGAACGAGCGCCGCACGCACGTCGGCGAGCTCGGTGTGCACGCGCGAGGTGACTTCGATCACGTGGAAGCCGGCTCGAGTCTCGACGGGTCCCAGCGGCACGCCGACCTCCGCCGCGCGCACCGCCGCCGCGAACTCGGGGCCATAGGTGAGGTAGTTGTAGCCCGGCAGGGCGCCGCCCAGCTTCTTCGCCGAGATGTCGTGGCTCTCGCGCCCGGCGAGCTCCGCGAAGTCGGCGCCGTCCGCGAGTTCGCGCAGGATCTCGGCCATCCGCTCGCGCATGCGCGCTTCCACCGCTTCCGGGGCGATGCGCGAGGCGGGCGTTCCCTCCTGGATCATCAGGGCCCGGGTGCGCGTCGGCGTGAGCACGATGTGGCGCACTTGGACGCGCTCCCCGTCGGCGCCGAAGTCGCGCGCGAAGCGCTCGCGGACGGCCGCATCCGTGACGACCCGCGTCGCCTGGCACAGGAGCTCGGCCAGGAGCCGGTCCTCCGTTTCCGCCCAGAGCCACAGGCGGTACTCGGCGCGCGTCCGGCCGCTCGCCTCGAGCTCGCGCACGAAGGCTTGCTCGTCGCCCTTCAGGCGCACGAGGTACGAGGCCAAGGTGCTCTCGAACGCCTGGGAAACCTGATCGTCGGACACCGTCACGCCGCGGCGGTCGGCCTCGGTGTGCAAGAGCCGGCGATCGATCAGATCCTGGAGCGGTCCGCGCCCGAACGCGAGGACTAGGTAGTCCTCGTACTCATGCATCGTGATCTCGTCCGGGCCGATGCGCGCGGCGACGTCGGGCGGGAGCTTGGAAGCCTGCGGAGGTCCCCCGAGGCCGATTCCCGGCAGGAGGAGCGCGAGCAGGGCGATGCTTGGGCGGAGGTGCGGCATGGAGCTCGGCGTTCGCCCGGCGCGGGGCGAATCGGCGTGCAAGGTAGCGCTCGGGCTCGCGAACTCCACCGTTGCTCGCGTCTTGCCCCCGCCCGGCACGGAACCGATAATCCCGCGCCTTTTCCTCGACGGGGAGGGGATTCGCTCGCGAGAGTAGCGCTCCCCAGGGACTCGGCGACGCCCCCGAACCCACCGACGCGCAGGTCCGGATGGAATCGGGCCGACGTCCTCAGCCACCTTGACCTACCCGCTGACCGCCATCATCTCGGACCTGCACGGGAACGTCCCTGCGCTGGACACGGCGCTCTCGGACGCCCGCCGTCGCGGAGTCGCTCGGTACGTGTGCCTCGGCGACGTGGTGGGCTATGGCGCGCGACCGCGGGCGTGTCTCGACGTGGTCATGCGGCTGTGCGTCCAAAACCCCGAGCCGCTCGAGGACGGGAGCGAGCTCGCCGGCGGGCTGTGCCTCCTCGGGAACCACGAGTACGCGCTGCTGCACACGGCGGAGGACTTCAACCCGCGGGCGCGCGCGGCGATCGAGTGGACGAAGGAGGACCTGTGGCGCGGGGACGACGCGGAGAAGAGCAAGGCCTACTGGAACTTCATCAGCGGACTCTCGCCGCGGATGAACGACGGCTTCGCCATGTTCGCGCATGGCTCGCCGCGCGACCCCGTGCGCGAGTACATGCTCCCGCGCGACATCCACGACGAGGAGAAGCTGCGGGCGAACTTCGAGTGCATGGACGCGCCCGTGTGCTTCGTCGGGCACAGCCACGTGCCCGCCGTCTACTACGAGGACCGCCGCTTCTTCCAGCCGCTGGGCACCCAGGGTCCCTACGATCTCGGAGATCTCGACAAGGCCCGCGCCATCGTGAACGTCGGATCGATCGGACAACCGCGCGACGGTGATCCGCGGTTGTGCTACGCGTTGTTCGACGGTCAGTACCTCACCTTCGTCCGCCTCGAGTACGACCTCGAGCGAGCTCAGGCGGACATTCGCTCGGTTCCCGAGCTCCCCGAGGAGCTCGCGTTGCGCCTCGCCGTCGGTCGCTGAGGCCTGCGCGGAGAAACCAAGGACACCGTGGACAAGCGACTGCCGCTCTTCCTGTTCCTGTCGTTCCTCGTCCTGATCGGATGGCAGGTCTTGTTCGCTCCCGAGCCTCCGCCGCGCGATGCAGAGCGCCGGGCGGAAGGCTCGGCCGTGGTCCCCTCCGATTCGCCGGCGACGATTCCGTCCGCGTCGATCAGCGCACCGACTCCGGTGCGCGGCACGGTCGTGATCGACGAAGAGGAGCGCGACAGCGGGCCGCTCTTCTTCGGCGACGAGGTGGGGGGGCGCGGTCGCTTCCTGGCGCGTTTCTCGAACCGCGGCGCGCGGTTGGTGGAGCTGCGTCTGGGCGATTTCTTCGACGTGGAGGGCCTCGACGACGAAGCGAAGCGCGACCCCGAGCACTGGGTGAAGCTCGTCCAGCCGGTCGAGATGCCGCAGGGGAGCACGACGGGCTCCATGCTGCTCGCGGCGAGCGCCTCGAGCCGTGACCTCGCCCACGGGGTCCCCCTCGAGGAGGCGTTGTGGCGGATGGAGATCCTGCGCGACGCCTCCGATGGGCCGCGGGGCGTCGAGTTCGAGCTCGCGCCCGGCGGGGGCGTGCGCTTCGTCAAGCGCTTCCTGTTCCGGCCGGAGAGCTATCGCTTCGCGCTCGAGCTCGAGCTCCACAACGAGGCCGCCGGCTCCGCGTCGACCCGCGAGTTCGTGCTCACGCCCGCCGGCTGCATGCCCCCCGCCCTCGACGACACCTTCTACGTCGAGCCGAAAGCCGTGTCGGCGGGCCCCCTCGGGGCGGATCCGGACGATCAGACGCTGGCGACGAAGGACCGTGACGATCGCGGCCGTGATCGCCGCGGCGTGCTCCAGGCTCCCGCGCCCCTGGCTTTCGCGGGCGTGCACAACAAGTACTTCGCGTTCCTCCTGCACGAGGTCGTGCGGTCGCCCAACGAGAAGCTCTCGATGGTCGGCGCGAGCTACGAGTCCGTCTTCGACGGGGCGTGGGCGGCGCGGCACCCGGAGGAGGCGCGGGACGCGTGGCGTTTCATCGAGACGCACGTGAACCTCGAGTTGCGCGTCCCGGGCGAGGGCGAGAGCGCGACCTACCGCTACGAGATCTACGCCGGACCCAAGGCACGCGACGTGCTCCTGGCGGACGATCCGGCGCACGAGCTCCTGCTCGATCACGACCTCGGGTTCTTCGCCGGCATCGGAAGGCTGCTCAATTGGGTGCTCGGGTGGCTCGACCGCGCGACCGGCAACTGGGGCGTGGCGATCATCCTCCTGACCATGGGCATCCGGGTGCTCCTGTTCCCGCTGAACCGACGCTTCCAGACGTCGATGGCGCGCTACCAGAAGAAGATGAAGCGCGTCCAGCCGAAGATCGAGGAGCTCAAGAAGCGCCACGCGAACGACGCGCAGAAGCTGCGTCAGGAGCAGGCGCGGCTGATGCAGGAGGAGGGCGCCTTCCCGCCGCTCGGCGGGTGTCTCCCGATGTTCGTGCAGATCCCGATCTTCATCGGTCTGTTCAGCGCGCTGCGGACGAACTTCGACCTGCGCCAGGCGCCCTTCCTGGGCTGGATCACCGACCTCTCGCGACCGGATCGGCTGCTCGCCCTCGATCTCGAGGTGCCGCTCCTGTTCACGACCCTCGATCTCTCGCACCTGAACATCCTGCCCATCCTGATGGTCGTGCTGTGGATCCTCCAGCAGAAGGGGATGCCCCAGCCGGCCGACGAGCAGGCGGCGCGTGTGCAGAAGATGATGCTGTTCATGCCCGTGTTCATGGGCGTCTTCCTCTACGGCTACGCCGCCGGCCTCTCGCTCTACATGATCACGCAGTCCGGACTCGGCATCTTCGAGCAGCATTTCATCAAGAAGCACTGGCCCATCGACGACACCGAACTCGAGACGCCGAAGCGCGGCTGCGGTCCCTTCACGGGCTTCATGCAGAACCTCGCCGAGAAGCAGAAGGAGAACATGAAGCGCGTCGAGGCGCTCAAGCGCGCGAGCGGATCGGCCTCCGGGCCGAAGGGTCGCAAGAAGCGCCGCTGACGCGCGGGGTGGGAACGATGTCGGCCTCGAACGAGGGGCGCACGATCGCGGCCTTGTCTTCGCCGCCCGGCGCGGGCGAGCGCGCGGTGATCCGCGTATCGGGGCCGCGCGCGTTCGAGATCGTGCGCGCGGCGCTCGCTCCTCGGTGCAGGGAAGCGCTCCCGTGCGAGCGCGCGGTCGTGGACACGCTGCTCGACGACGGACGCGGAGAGCAGCCCGTGCTCGTGCTCGCGATGCCGGGGCCGCGCTCCTTCACGCGCGAGGACACGCTCGAGCTGCACCTGCCGGGTGCTCCGTCGCTCGCTGCGTGCGCCCTCGCAAGGTTGCTCGAGCTGGGGGCGGCCGCCGCCCTGCCGGGGGAGTTCACGCGTCGGGCCTTCGAGAACGGACGCATCGATCTCACGCGGGCGGAGGGCGTTCTCGAGCTCGTCCTCTCGAGCAACGAAGCCGAGCGGCGCGCCGCTCTCCTGCTGCTCGGCGGGGGTCTCTCCGACCGCGTCGGAGCGTTGCGCGCGACCCTCGACGACCTGCGTGCCCTGTGCGAGGCGAGCCTCGACTTCGACGAGACCGAGGCCGGCCACGTCCCCGGGGACCTGCTGGCCAAGCTGTGCGATGGTGCGCGTCAGGCCGTCCGGGAGGCGTTCGCCTGGGAGGAGGGTCGGACGGAGCCGAGCGGTCTGCCGCGCATCGCGCTCTTCGGCGCGGAGAACGCGGGGAAGAGCTCGCTCTTCAACGCCCTGGCGGGTTCGGACGCCCTCGTCTCGGAAGTGCGGGGGACCACCCGGGACCTGCTCGAGGCGCGGATCGAGCTCGAAAGCGCCGCGGTCGTGCTGCTCGACGCACCCGGGATCCGACCGCCCGGAAACGACCGCATGGCTGCGCTCGCGCGGAGCGAGCTCGCCGCGGCCGACCTCGTGCTGTGGGTCGTGGATGCCGCGCGCGGGGACCTGGGAACGGCGGTCGGCGAGCTGGCGCAACTTGGGGCGCGCGAGGGGCTGCCCGCGCCGATCCTGCTCGCCTGGAACAAGCTCGACCGAGTCGACGCCCGGGCGACGCCTCCGCCGGAGTTCTTGGCGCGGGCCTCGGGCTGGGTCGGAGTCTCGGCGCGCGAGGGACTCGGGCTCGACCGGCTCGCCCGGCAGATCGGTCTCCTCGTCGAACCCGATTCGGCCGGCGCCGAGCGCTCCGCTCGGGGAGCGAGCCGCGAGACCTCGGCCCGACACCGCGCGGCGCTCGCGCTCGCGACACGCGAGCTGGACCTTGCTCGCGCGCATCTCGCCGGAGAGGAACCACTCGATCTCGTGGCGGAATGCCTGCGCTCCGCCACGGCGGCGCTCGACGCGATCACGGGCGCGACGACGCCCGAGGGACTCCTGGACCGCATGTTCGCGCGATTCTGCGTCGGGAAGTGAGCGGAACCCGCATCCGGGTCCTCGCTCCTTTTCGCAGCTCTCCGGCGTGCGAGCCCGAACCGTGGGCCCAGCCGGTTGGATATCCGGGATCCACTCGGCGTTGACACACCATATATTGGGTGGTCTCTTGTGCGGAATCGGCCGCGCCCCGCGATGAGATGCCCTCGCTGCAAGTCGGACAACGACCGCGTCGTCGACTCGCGCACGTCGGCCGACGCCCGTGCGATTCGCCGCCGGCGCGAGTGCCTGGCGTGCTTCCTGCGCTACACGACCTACGAGCGCATCGAGTCCACGCCGTTGCGGGTCGTGAAGAAGAACGGGGAGCGGGTGCGCTTCGACCGCGATCGGCTGCTGCAGGGCATGCTCAAGGCCTGTGAGAAGCTCAACGTCCCGCTCGAAGAGCTCGAGGCGGCCGCCACGCGCATCGAGGCCCGCTGTCAGGAAGAATACGACCGCGAGGTTCCGAGCGCGGTGATCGGCTCGCTCGTGATGGAGGAGCTGCGTAGCCTCGACCAGGTCGCCTACGTGCGCTTCGCGAGCGTCTACCGCGAGTTCAAGGACGTGACCCAGTTCCTGGACGAGCTGCGTCCCATGCTCGAGGCCCGCGGCCAGGGCGAGGGCCAGGGCGAGAACGGGGAGACGCGCCTTGGCTGAGCGGGGCGAGCCCACCCGCACGAGCGCCCTGGCGCGCGTGCGCAAGCGCGACGGTCGCGAGGTGCCCTTCGACGTCGCGAAGATCCGCGCCGCCGTGCTGAAGGCCACCGCCGCCGTGGGCGACGCGGACGCGGGCTACGCCGCCGAGGTGGCCGCGTTGGTCGAGCTCGCGCTGCGCGAGGAGCAACGGGGGCGCGGGCGCGGATTGTCCGCCCGGCCGGGGTCGACCGGCATCCGCCCCGGAGGAGTCGGCACCGAGGACTACGTGCCGACCATCGAGGAGATCCAGGACCTCGTCGAGCGCGCCCTGGTCGAGACCGGCCGTGCGGCCGTCGCCAAGGCCTACATCCTCTACCGCGACGAGCGCGCGCGGGTGCGCGAGGCGCTGCGCGTCGAGAGCGGCGCGCGGGGGGACCTGAGCGTTCAGGACGGAGCCGGCGCCTCCGCCTGGTCGAAGGGGCGCATCGTCGCCGCGCTCATGACCGAGGCGGAGCTCTCGCGCAGCTCCGCCGCCGAGATCGCGTCGGCCGTCGAGCAGAAGGTCTTCGACACGCGCCTCGGGCGCATCACGACCGGTCTCGTGCGCGAGCTCGTCGACATCGAGCTGGCCTCGCGCGGTTGGACGAGCGCCCTGCGCCGCCAGGAGCCGGTCAACTTCCCGCGCCACGATCTGCGCCGAGCTCTCGCCGGGATGTCCTTGCACGCATGGGACGAGGAGGGCTGGCGCGTCGACGCGGGCGACGGCGCAGCGGAGCTCGCGGCTTGGCCGGCCGAGCTCGGCGACGGCATCGAAGGACCCGTGGCCGGCGAGGTGCTCACGCGCTTCGCGCTGCGCGAAGTGCTCGACGAGCCCCTCGCGGACATGCACATCACGTGCGATCTGCACGTCGAGGATCTCGGACGCCCGCACCTTCCCCTGGTGCTCTCGGTGACGAGCGAGCTCGTGGCGCGCGGCGAGCCGACCGCCGGCGGCGCCTTCGCCCTGCTCGAGGAGCTCTCCGCGCTCGCGAGCCAGTGCGCCTTCGGCCTGGTCCTCGAGGATCCGGGCTCGGTCCTCCAGCCGCTCGCCCGGGGGACGCGCACGAAGAGCCCGCTCGGGCTCGCCGCGTGGCTGCGTTCCGCCGGCGCCCTGGCGCTGGCCGCGCGGCGTCACGTCGATCTGGGCTCGCCCGGCGAGCGCTTCTCCGCCTTCACCGCGCGGCTGGTCGAGGAGTTCTCCCTGCTCCCCGCGAACGCGCCGTTCTCGCCGCGCCTGTTCCTCGACTTCGAGGAGTGCACGGCTCTCGTGCGCGAGTTCCCCCAGGTGGCGGACTCGGTCGACAGGCTGTGCGTGGAAGGCCGCATCGTGCTGACCTGGGGCACCGAGGAGGAGCGCTTCGCGGGACCCGGTTGTCGCCGGATCGGTCGGGAGCACGGCGCGCTCGCCACGGCGGCCGCGGTCGCCCTCAACCTTCCGCGCATCGCGCGCCGCGCCGGCCCCTGGCGCGAGGACCTGGCGCTCGAGCTCCTCCAGGGCAGCGTCCAGTGCGCGATCGCCGTCTGCCGCTCGCTCGAATCGGCGCGCGCCGCGTGGAACCGGCGCACGAGTCTGCGCACGCGCGACACGTACGCGCTCGTTCCCGTGGGTCTGCGGGAGTCGTTGCGCATCCTCGGAGACGGCGAGATCGATCCGGGTCTCGGGGCGCGTCTCGTCGGGTTCGTCAACGACGCGGCGCGGCGCTTCGCGGCCGACGCGGGCCTCTCGGCGGTCGTGAGCCCGTTCTTCGGGCAGCGCGCCGCACGGCGGCTCGCCTTCGCCGACCGCGAGATCCTGCGCCGGCGCGCCCTGCAACAAGGCGAGCTCTTCGCCGCGTCGAGCGTCTCGAACGAGGCACCCTACACCGTGGGCTTCCGGCTCTCTCCCGTTCCCGGCCGCGAGCCGGGCGAGGCGGAGGCCGAGCTCGTCTCCACGTTGCCGAGCGGCGCCCTGCACCCGTCTCCGGCGCGCACGCGCGGACCGGGCGAGGTCGCCGTACGACCGCCGTGGAAGACCTGGGCCCGGCGGCAGCGGACGGCCGCTGTCCGCGAACGCGACCTGTTCGTCCCGATGCCGCCGCCCGAGCCCATTCCCAGGGAAGCGGCAACCGCCGATTCGCGCTCCCCCTCCCGAGACTGAATCATGCGCCTGAAACGACTCGAGCTCTTCGGATTCAAGTCCTTCGCCGACCGCACGGTCCTCGAGTTCGAGTACGGACTCACGGGGATCGTGGGTCCGAACGGTTGCGGCAAGAGCAACGTCGTCGACGCGATCCGCTGGTCGCTCGGCGAGCAGCGTCCCACGTCGATGCGCGGCGGGGAGATGGTCGACGTCATCTTCATGGGCTCCGCGTCGCGGCAGCCCTTGTCCGTGGCCGAAGTGACGCTGATCCTCGACAACGACTCCGGAGTCCTCGCCGGGCGCGGAGCGGAGGTCTCGATCATGCGCCGCGTCTTCAAGAGCGGTGAGGGCGAGTACTTGATCGACGGCGAGCGCGTGCGCCTCAAGGACGTGCGCGACATGCTCTACGACACGGGCCTCGGCAGCCGCGGCTACTCGGTGCTCGAGCAGGGCAAGATCGACGCAGTCCTGTCGGCCAACCCGATCGAGCGGCGCGCGATCTTCGAGGAGGCGGCGGGTATCAGCCGCTACCGCCACCGGAAGAACGAGGCCGAGAACAAGCTCAAGCGCGTCGAGCGCGACATGGAACGCCTCGAGGACGTGGTGCGCGAGCTGGGCTCGCGCTCGCGCTCGCTCAAGATCCAGGCCGGCAAGGCCGAGCGCTTCCTCGCGGCCCGCGACGGTTGGAGGATGGCGGCTACCTCGTACGCGCGCCACCGCGCCTTCGACCTGGGACGCGGGCTCGAGTCCGTGCGCGAGCGCATCGAGACGTCCGGGGTTCGGACGCGCGAGCTGCGCGAGCTGCGCCGAGGCGGCGAGGGCGACGTCCACGAGCGCGAGCTCGAACGCGCCGCGCTGACGGCCGAGGTCGAACGGACCACGTCGCGCTCCAGCGAAGTCGCGGCCGAGTTGTCGACCCTCGACGAGCGCAAGGCTCAGCTCTCCGCGCGCGTGGCCGCCTGGCGGAAGGCGGCGGAGGAGGAGCGCATGCGGGCCCTCGAGCTGGAGCGCCGGCTCGCCGAACGGCGAGCCGAGCTCGACGTCGTGCGCACGCAGGCTCGTTCGCTCGCGCTCGAAGCCAAAGACGCGGAGGAACGCCTGCGATGGGGACGCAGCGCGCTGGTGGAGGCGCGCCGCTCGCTCCAGGAGGTCGTTCTGGCCTGCGACGCCCAGAACGAGCGTGTGCTCGAGCTCCTGCACGAGAAGACCGGCGCCGAGAACGAGGTCGTGGGTCTCGAGCGCGGACTCGAGCCGCTCGCAGAGCGCTTGCGCCGCACCCGCGAGCGCGCTCTGGAAGCGCGTCGTGTGCACGAGTCCGCGTGCGAGGCCGTCGAGCGCGCCCGGTTCGAGGTGCAGCGCGCCGAGGAGGTCGTGGCCGATCTCGATCGCCGGCGCGCCCTCCTGGACGGCGAGGCCCGGGCGCTCGAGGCGCACGCCCACGAGTTGCGCGAGCGCAAGGGCGCCGGCCTGGTGGAGCGTTCGCGCTTGGAAGCCCGCATCGAAGCGCTCCTCGACCGGGAAGTGGAGCGCGAGAGCCTCGACGCGGGATCGCGCGAAGTGATTGGGCTCGCGGAGTGGAAGGGAAGGGAGCGGGGAGAAGAGGGAGAAGGAGAAGACGGGAGAGAGAGGCTCGGCGGGGGACCGGCGTTCGCCGAAGGACCCCGCTCCGTCGGAGGAACCGACTCCGCAGAGCCCGGCACCGAGTTGTGGGGCCTGCTCGCCGACCACCTGCGCACCTCGACGTTCTTCGCGCGGGCGTTGGACGCGGTGCTCGGGGAACGCGCGCAGGCGTTGGTCGTGAAGGACGACCAAGACGCGGCCGCGATCCTCGCCTGGCTCAAGCAGGGTCTAAGGGGGCAAGCGCGGCTCGTGCTGCCGCGCGGGCTGGGACGGGCGCGCCCGCTCGAGCTCGAGCCGATCCTGGGCCAGCCCGGCGTCGTGGGGTCGCTCGCGTCGCTGGCCGAAGCCGATCCGGGCTACGAGGAGCTCGCCGAAGCGCTGCTCGGGCGGACAGTGGTCGTCTCCGATCTGGAGCGGGCGATGGATCTCGTGGCCCGCTTCACGGGGCTGTGTTGCGTCACGGCGGAGGGGGACTTCGTCGACGCTGCGGGCGTCACGGGGGGACACCGCGAGGTGGTGCACGGTCCCGTCGGCCGGCGCGCGAGTGCTGCGGAGCTGTCCGCGGAAGTGGAGAACCTGCTCCGGCAGAACGACGCGGTGGCGCAGGAGCTCGGGCAACTCGAGGAGCGCCGCGGCGCGCTCGAGTCCCACGCGCGCGAGGTGCTGGACGCGTTGGACGCGGCGCGCGGCGTCCTGGGGGACGCGCGCGGCGCCGCGGAGTCGGCGCGGGCGCGTGAGTCGGACACGGGCGAAGCGGCGGCGCTGCTCGAGAGCGAGTGCGGGGAGATCGAACGCGAGCGGAACGCCAACGAGCGCGCGCTGGACGATGCGCGGGCTCACCTGGCGGCGCTCGTCGCGGCCTTCGAGCACGAGAACGAGCGTCTCGAAGAGCTCGTCGCCGAGCGGCGCGGCGTGGAGGGCGGCCGCGAGGAGCTGTCGCGCGTCGAGACGCAAGTCCAGGTCGAGTCGACGCGCCTCTCGGCCGAGCTCGAGGGGGCGCGCAGGCGCGAGGCCGACGTCGAGCGCGGCTGCGTGGAGCTCGAGCGCGAGGAGACGCGCACGCGGGAGCTCGCCCTGCGCCACGAGAACGACGCGGGGGGCGGCGAAGAGCAGTACGCCGAGATCGACCGGGCCCGGGACGAGCGCCTGGCCGAGCGCGTGCGCGTGGCGGAGCACCTCGAAGAGCTGCGCGGGCGCGAACGCGTGGCGCGCGACGCGACCGAAGCGCTGCGCACGAGGATCGACGCCGTCACGCGCGAGCTCGAGACGGAGATGAACGTCCTCTCCGACGCTCAGCTCGAAGAGCAACGACTCTCCTTGGCGCGGGACGAGCTCCTGCGCCGCGCGGCGGAAGAGCTCTCGCTCACGGAGTACGACCTCTTGGCCGAGTTCGTGCCGAACGTGCTCGAGGGCGGGTCGCTGGGCGAGCTGGAGCTCGAGGTGGCCGAACTTCGGCGCGAGCTCGACCGTCTCGGCTCGGTCAACCTCGAGGCGGTCGAGGAACTGGAGGAGGTCTCCGGACGTCTCGGGTTCCTCGAGGAGCAGCGCGCCGACGTGCTGCGCGCGCGCTCGGCCCTGCAGGGCACGCTGCGCACGATCAACGAGGAGTCCGAGCGGCTGTTCCTCGAAGCCTTCCAAGAGATCTGCGCCAACTTCGAGCGGCTCTTCCGCCAGCTCTTCGGCGGCGGTCGCGCGTCGATCGAGCTCGCGCCGGGCGTGCCCGTGCTCGAGGCGGGCATCGAGATCTCCGCCCGCCCGCCGGGCCGCGAGATGCTCCCATTGGGTCTCCTCTCGGGCGGGCAGCGGACGATGACCGCGCTCGCTCTCCTGTTTGCCGTCTTCCAGTCGCGTCCGAGCCCGTTCTGCGTGCTGGACGAAGTCGACGCGGCGCTCGACGACGCGAACATCGGGCGCTTCCTCGTCCTGCTCGACGGATTCACCGCCGGCACCCAGTTCATCGTCGTGACCCACAACAAGGTCACGATGAGCGCGTGTCAGGCCCTGTACGGGATCACGATGGAGACGCGCGGCGTCTCGCGCCAGGTCCAGGTCGAGCTCGAGCAGGTGGACGCCTTCGTCCCCGGCGTGTCGGGCGATGCGGACCGCGCCCAGAGCGCGCGGCGCGAGATCGCCGATGCGGCCGCGGACGTCGAGGCCGAGGCTCCTCTGGACGCAGAGCTCGAGGGGGACGAGCCGGTCGTCGAGCTCGTTCCCGGCGGGTCGGTTGCTCGCCACGCGGACGGTAACGGCGCGGCGCTCGCCGACCATCCAGAGCCCGTCGAAGAGGAGGCGTTCGGACGCTGACCGAGCGTCAGCGGATCCAGGCCTCGAGGCCCGGAAGGCCGGCGAGGACGATGCTCCCGGCCGCGCCCAGGCTCTCCTCCGAGACGTGCGACAGGTTGTCGCGCGGGTCGTGCCAGTAGGCGTTCGAAGGGCCGTACTCGAAGTCGATCAAATCGACGCTCGGCACGTTGGCGGCCATGAACGACAGATGGTCGTCCTTGATCTCGCGTCGGTCTCCGTCGACGTGACGGCCGAGACCCGCGGCGTGCGCGGCGCGGAAGAAGATCTGGAGCAGCTCCGGATCCGACAGGGTCTCGTGGGAAAGTTTCAAGTCGCGGTCGCCCACGAGATCGATGACGACGGCGGCGGCGACGCGCTCGATCTCACCGGTGCGCACGAGTTCGGCGACGTGGTAGCGCGAGCCGTAACGGTTGTCGGGGTCGACCCACTCCTCGTCGATCGATTCCTCCCCGTCGACGAACAGCACGCGGTACGCGACGGCTCGGCGGCGCTCGTCGGAAGCGAGACAGCGCGCCAGCTCCAGCAAGACCGCCGTACCCGAAGCCGAGTCGTTCGCGCCGAGGAACGGCCAGTCGAAGCGCTTCGTGTCGATGTGGGCGACGAGCGCCACGAGCGGAGCGTCCGCTGGTCCGATGTCGGCGTGGACGTTGGCGAAGGCGATCGCTCCGATCGGTGTGTCGTTCGTGAACTCCTGCACGCTGGGCTCGAGACCGTAGCTTCGAAGCTCACGGACGATGTACTCGCGGGCTCGCGCGAGCGCGGGTGAGCCGGAGGGCCGCGGCCCGAACTCGACCATGGCCTCCAAGTGGCCCCAAGCGCGCGCCGAGTCGAAGGCGGGCGGAGTGGGGGCGGCTTCGAAGCTGCCGCAGGCGGCGAGCAGGAGCACGGCGCAAGAGGCCGCGCCGAAGGGCGATCGCCCGACCGGGATGGGGTGAAGCATCCAGGGAAGCATAGGAAACGGAGCGTTCCGGACGAGCACCTGCACGCGTGCGGTCCCGGAAGGATCCCGGCTACGTAGGTACGAGGAGTGCCGGCTCCGGGCGGAGGATCGGAGGGAATCGAGTTCCGGTCTCGTGCACTGGTCTTCGCTCGGGCGTGCTCCTAGATATTCGCGTCACAGGGTTGGTCCGTCACGCCTGGGCGTAGGCGGGCTCGGCCCGTGAGGCGCCCGATCTTCAGTTCGACGCAGGAACGACCGACACAGGCAAGGACTCGGGCGTCCTGAACCCGAGTCGGCAGTCCCCCGATCCATGAGCGATTCGAATCAGCCGCTGTACTCGTTGTTGCAGAGCCGAGCCTTCGGCGCGGACCACGCGAAGCTCGCCTGGGAGGGCTCCTTCCAGGACTACCTGGACATCGTGGACCGGACTCCGGGCGTGGTCCGCAACGCCTGGCAGCGGATGCTGGACATGGTCGAGTCGCACGGGTTCTTCGAGCCCGAGCGCGTCGGCGGCGCGCGGCGCTGGAAGCTGTTCGACGACCCGTTCGACGATGGACGCGATGCCGTGTTCGGACTGGACGAGCCGCTCGACGCGCTCGTGCAGACGATCCGGGCCGGGGCGCGAGGGCTCGGCCCCGAGCGGCGCATCCTGCTGCTCCACGGTCCGGTGGGATCGTCGAAGAGCACGATCGCGCGTTTGATCAAGCGCGGGTTGGAGGCCTATTCGCGCACGAACGACGGAGCGCTCTACACCTTCACCTGGCAGGTCGACGGCGAAGAGGTGCCGTCACCGATGCACCAGGAGCCCTTGCTGCTCATTCCGGCCGAGGGGCGCCGAGCGCTGGAGATCGAGCTCAACCTGCGCTGGAACAAGCGCTACGCGCTGTCCATTCGCGGCGAGCTCGATCCCGTCAGCCGCTACTTCTTCGGACTCCTCATGGAGCGCTACTCGGGCGAGTGGACGAAGGTGCTCGAGCACGTGCGCGTGCGTCGCCTCGTCCTCTCCGAAGCCGACCGCGTGGGCATCGGCACGTTCCAACCGAAGGACGAGAAGAACCAGGATTCCACGGAGCTCACCGGGGACGTCAACTATCGCTTGATCGCCGAGTACGGTTCCGACTCCGACCCGCGGGCGTTCAACTTCGACGGAGAGTTCAACGTCGCGAACCGCGGCATGCTCGAGTTCGTCGAGGTGCTCAAGCTCGACGTCGCGTTCCTCTACGACCTGCTGGGCGCGACGCAGGAGCACGCGATCAAGCCCAAGAAGTTCGCGCAGACGCACATCGACGAGGTCATCATCGGGCACACCAACGAGCCCGAGTACAAGAAGCTGCAGAACAACGAGCTGATGGAGGCCTTCCGGGATCGCACGATCAAGATCGACATCCCTTACAACCTCGCGCACGGCGACGAGGTCAAGATCTACCGCCGTCAGTTCGACACGCGCTCGTTCCCCGACAAGTCGATCGCCCCGCACACGCTCGAGGTCGCGGCGCTGTGGGCCTGTCTCACGCGGATCGACGAGCCCACGCACTCGAACCTGAGCCTGCTGCAGAAGGCGAAGCTGTACAACGGCGAAGAGGTGCCTGGTTTCGGCCCCGAGCACGTCAAGGAGATGCACCACGAGTCCGAGCGCGAGGGGATGTACGGGATCAGCCCGCGCTACGTGCAGGACAAGATCGCGACGACGCTGGTCTCGAACCGCCGGGCGATCACGCCGCTCGACGTGCTCGACTCGCTGGAGCACGGGCTGCGCCACCACAGCCTCATCTCGAACGACGAGACGCGCAAACGCTACGTTCAGTTGCTATCGCTCGCGCGCGAGGAGTACGAGGAGCTGGTCAAGCGCGAGGTGCAGGTCGCCGTCTCGGCCGACCGCGAGGCCTGTGATCGGCTGTGTGCGAAGTACATCGACAACGTCAAGGCCTACACGACCCGCGAGAAGGTGATCGATCCCAGCGGGCGCGAGCACGATCCCGACGAGCGCATGATGCGCTCGATCGAGCGGAAGATCGACATCCCCGAGTCGCGCAAGGACGACTTCCGGCACGAGCTCATGAACTACATCGCCGCCCTGCACCTCGAGGGACGGCAGTTCGACTATCGCCAGAACCGCAGGCTCACGCGCGCGCTGGAGCTGAAGCTCTTCGAGGACCGCCGGGACACGATCCAGCTCACGAGCCTGGTCTCCTCCGTCGTCGACCCGGACACGCGCAAGAAGATCCAGGTCATCCGCGACCGCCTGATCGAGCAATTCGGCTACGACGGCACGACGGCCGAGATCGTGCTCGACCACGTGGCCGACCTCTTCGCGCGCGGGGAGACGAAGGAATCGTCGCCCGACGCGGCCTAGGAGGGTTCGTGTACCGCATCGACGCCGACCGCGCGCGCTTCCGGGAGATCGTCCGGGGCCGGATTCGCCAGGACCTGCGCAAGTTCCTCTCGACCGGAGAGCTGATCGGGCGCTGCGGCGAGCACGCAGTCTCGATCCCCTTGCCGCAGATCGAGCTGCCGCACATCCGCTTCGGGCCCAACGGAAAAGGCGGCGGCGAAGGGGGCGAAGGCGAGAGCGGAGAGCCCAAGGGCGGCGATGCGGCCGAAGGTCAGGGCGGCGCGGGAGCGGGCAACCAGACCGGGAGCCACATCCTCGAGGTCGAGGTCGACATCGACGACCTGGCCGAGATGCTCGGCGAAGAGCTCGAGCTGCCCAACATCGAGCCGCGCGGCGTCAAGGACCTCGCGACGGAGGGAGGCCGCTACAACGGCATCCACAACACCGGCCCCAACTCCCTGCGTCACTTCCGCCGCAGCTACAAGTCGGCGCTCCTGCGCACGCTGGCGAGCGGTTTGTGGGATCCGCGCGATCCGCGGGTCGTGCCCATTCGCGAGGACTTCCGCTACCGCGTGCGTAACTCCTGCGAGAAGCCCGAGTCGTCCGCCGTCGTGTTCCACATGATGGACGTCTCCGGCTCGATGGGGCGCGAGCAGAAGGAGATCGTGCGCATCAAGGCCTTCTGGATCGACACGTGGCTGCGCAGCCAGTACCGCAACCTCGAAGTGGTCTACGTCGTCCACGACGCCGTCGCCAAGGTCGTCGACCAGCACACGTTCTTCCACCTGCGCGAGTCCGGCGGAACGAAGATCTCCTCGGCCTACGAGCTGTGCCTGAAGCAGGTTCAGGAGCGCTTCCGACCCGAGGACTGGAACATCTACCCGTTCCACTATTCCGATGGCGACAACTGGTCAGCGCGGGACACCGAATTGTGCATCGCGATCCTGCGCGACGAGATCCTGCCGCGCGTGAACCAGTTCTGCTACGGCCAGGTGAAGAGCGCCCACGGATCCGGTCAGTTCAAGAAGGACCTGGACAACGCGCTCGGTAGCGAGGATCGGCTCGTGACGACGGGCATCTCCGATCGCGCGGACATCCCCACGTCGATCAAGGCCTTCCTGGGGCGGGGGCGCTGAGGTGAGGCTCAAGTCCTCGCTCCCCGCCGCGCTGAAGTACCAGGCCGTGATCATCGAATCCGCGGCGCGTGAGGCGGGTCTCGACTTCTTCGAGGTCGTGTTCGAGCTGCTCGACGCGCGCGACGTGAACGGGATCGCGGCCTATGGCGGCTTCCCGGTGCGCTATCCCTCCTGGCGCTTTGGAATGGAGTACGAGCGGCTCGAGAAGGGTTACACCTGGGGCCTCTCGAAGATCTACGAGCTCGTCATCAACAACGACCCGACCTACGCCTACCTGGTGCGCTCGAATTCGTTGCTCGAGCAGAAGCTCGTGATGGCGCACGTGTACGGACACGCCGACTTCTTCAAGACGAACGTGTGGTTCGCGCCGACGGAGCGCCACATGATCGACGGCATCGGCAACCACGCGACGCGCATTCGCCGCTACGTCGACACGTTCGGTCAGGAGCGGGTGGAGTCCTTCATGGACCGCGCTCTGTCGCTCGAGACCCTCGTCGATCCCTACGAGCCCCTGCGCAAGATGCAACGGGGCGCGAGCGCCTCCAGCTCCTACACACCCCTCTCCGAGCGCGCGCGGATCGCCTTGGACTCGCTGACGGCCGCCCCGAGGCTCGAGGAGGACGAAGAGGACCCCGAGCTCGCGCGGATGCGCCGCGTGCTGCCGACCTACGACATCCTGGGCTTCCTGGCGGAGCACGCTCCGCTCGAGACCTGGCAGCGCAACGTGCTGCGCATCGTCCACCGCGAGTCCACCTACTTCACGCCCCAACGCATGACGAAGATCATGAACGAGGGCTGGGCGAGCTTCTGGCACAGTCGTCTGCTCACCACCGGCGGTCTGCTCGAGCCGTCCGAGATCCTCGACTTCGCCGACACGCACTCGGGCGCCACGTCGACGAGCGGCCCCGGCATCAATCCCTACAAGCTCGGGATCGAGCTCTTCCGCCACGCCGAGCGGCGCGGCGAGGATCTCTTCCTCCTGCGCCGGCTGCACAACGACGTCAGCTTGATCGACAAGCTCGCCGACGAGGAGTTCACGGAGCTCTTCCTCCGACCGGCGCTCACGGTCCCAAAGGGTCATGGCGCTCCGGCGAGCTCGGGTGCCGCGCGCGGACGGGGAGCCGCGCTTCAGACGCAGACCTCGGGCGAGGAGTCCGGCCCGCCGACCTGGCTCGCCATCAAGGCGCGCGTGCTGCGCGACCTGTCCTGGGGCGGCCTGCCGCAGATCGAGCTCGTCGGCGTCGACGCGAAGGGCGAAGGGGAGCTCGTGCTCGTGCATCACCACGACGGACGCGACCTGCAGCTCTCGGCGACGGGCGAGACGCTCAAGAACGCGGCCACGCTGTGGCGGGCTCCGGTCCATTTGCACACGATCGAGGACGGCCACGGACGGCTCTTCGTCGCGGGTGAGGACGGCATCGAAGCCCACGACGATCGCGAGTCGGAGAGCCTGTGCAAGGCCGACTTCGGGTTCGACGACTGAGACCCGAGCGCGTTCGCCCCGCTTCGACCGCGGACGGCCGTACACTCTCCCCCGGGATCGCCCGCCCGGCTATCCGTCCTCTATGCGCTCTCTCCCGGCCTCCGCCGTCGCGCTCGCTCTCTTCGCCCTAGCGTGCGGCGGCGCCGATCCGCGCCGTCCCGACGTGATCCTCGTGGTCGTGGACACGCTGCGCGCCGATCGGTTGTCCTGCTACGGCTATCCGCGCGCCACGTCCCCGGTGATCGACGGTCTGGCGGCGGAGGGCACGCTGTTTCGGGATGCGACGGCTCAGTCGGGCTGGACCCTTCCCTCGATGGCCTCGCTCCTCACGGGTCGCTACGTGACGGCGCAGGTGCATTCGCTCGGTGCAGACGGCGGCACGCTGGCCGAGGCGTTCCAACGGGCCGGCTACGTGACGCTGGCCCACGTGGCCAACCTGTCGATGACGCACGACGCCGGCTTCGCTCGCGGATTCTCGGTCTACGACCTTCGGCCCGAGGAGCGCGGCCTGGAGGCGGTCTTGCGCCCGCCGCGCGGAGACAACTTGCTCGAGCGCACGATCGCCTCGATCGACGAGGTCTTTCCCCCGGAGCGGAAGGAGAACGAGCGCGCACCGCTCTTCCTCTTGTTCCATTCCTTCGATCCCCACAACCCCTACGACGAGCACCCCGAGAGCCCCCTCGAGCCCGAAGCAGCCGTCGACGTCCTGCCCGAGGGATGGCAGGCCAAGGCTCTCTCCGAACGCGGTCGCGAGCCGCCTCGGAACGACCCCGAATGGCAGAAGACCCTCGCGAAGCTCCGGCGCATGCGCGGCCTCTACGACCAGGAGGTGGAGTACTCCGATCGAATCATCGGGGAGCTCCTCTCGGCCCTGCGTGAGCGCGGGTTCCTCGAACACGCGCTGGTCGCCCTCGTGTCCGATCACGGCGAAGGTCTGTGGGATCACGTCGCGGGCCGGCCGCCGCTCGAGCTCGCGGAGGCGCGCCCCATCGACTTCTTCTACCAGCGCCACGGGGCGCACCTCTACCAGGAGGCGATCCACACGCCCTTCGTCCTGTGGGGAGCAGGCGTGCCCGCCGGAGTCGTGATCGAGGAGCCGGTCGAGAACGTCGATCTCTTCCCGACCCTGCTCGAACTCGCTTCGGTGCCGATCCCTCCCGGACCGGCGGGTGAGCTGCACGGACGCAGCTTGGTCGGCGCGTTGCGCACCGGGCGGGCGCCCGAGCGGTCCGCGGTCTTCTCCTTCGTCCACCACAAGGCCAGCGTGCGCGAGGTGGCGACCGGCCTGAAGTTGACCCTCGTCCTGCGCCCGGAATTCGCCGAGCGGCACGCGAACGAGCTCTTCCACCTGCCCAGCGATCCGCACGAGCGCAACGACCTCGCGGACTCGCGCCCCGAGGATCTCGCGCGCCTCGAACGGACCTTGCGCGATTGGCTCGAGCGCCACGCCATGGGATCGGGGTCCGGATCGGTGAACGAAGCGCAGGCCCAGGCGTTGCGCGACCTCGGCTACACCGCCGACGACATCGGGCAGTGAAGACTCGGGATGCAGAGCTGGGCGAGTTGCGAAGCGCTGCGCGAGCGCTCGTGGCCGCCGCGCTCGTGCTCGCTGCGCAAGGCTGCGCGGATCCGCCCGGCGTGCGACCGGGTGCGGATTGCGCGCTCGTGATCGTCGACACGCTGCGCGCCGACGCGCTCTCCTGCTACGGGAACCCGCTCCGGACGAGTCCCCATCTCGACCGACTCGCGGAGAGGTCGGCGCGCTTCGCCGAGTGCTTCGCCCAGGCGCCCAACACGGCCACGAGCCATGCCACGCTCTTCACCGGTCTCCATCCCTGGACGCACCGCGTGGCGAACTTGACGAGCTTCGAGCAGGGCACGCCGGGACTTCCCGACGCGTTCGAGACGCTCGCCGAGCGCTTCTCCCGCGCGGGGTATCGAACGGCGGCGTTCACCGACGGAGGACCGCTCGGCCGCACCTGGAACCTGTGCCAGGGGTTCGAGGTGCTCGAGGCGCGCTACGAGGGCGTGCGCGCCAAGGTCGATGCAGTGCTGGCCTTCCTCGACGCGCGCGATCTCGCGCACGACGCGCGTCCGCTCTTCCTGTTCGTGCACACCTACGAGGTGCACGTGCCCTACGTGCCGGCAGAGGAGTGGATCGAGCGCTTCGACCCCGACTACGAGGGCCCCCTGGTGGACGCGCTGGCGGCGATCCGCGCCGAACGCGCCGCAGGGCGCGAGCGGCAACCCGACGCCAAGCTGCTCCTGCGCGAGCGCGCGCGTTTCACGCCGCGCGACTGGGAGCACCTGCGCGCGCTCTACCACGCCGAGGTGGCCTACACCGACCAGGAGCTCGCCCGTCTCTTCGAGCGTTTGGGCGACGAGACGATCCTGGCTGTGACGAGCGACCACGGGGAAGAGTTCCTGGAGCACGGCGAGGTCGGGCACGTCCAGCTCCACCGCGAGACGCTGCACGTCCCCTTGCTGCTCTCGCTGCCCGGCGCCTTCGGTGCGGGAGTCGTCGTCTCGGAGCCGGTGGGCCTCGTCGATCTGCACGCGACGCTGCTCGAGGCCGCAGGCCTGCCCACGGGCGGCGGGGATTCGCGCAGCCTGCTCCCGCTCCTGCGCGGCGAGCGCGATCCGGCGCGCGCGCTCTTCGCGGAGACGACCGAGCACCTCTACAGCGACCGACCCACGCCCTGGCGGCGATCTGTGCGCTTCGGCGGGCAGGCCTTCTTCTCCACGCGCACCGCGCCCGACGATCCCCAAAGCGCTCGAATCTCGTTGTTCGACCTCGCGCGCGACCCGACGGAATCGAACGACCTCCTGGCCGGACCCCAGCCGAGCTCGCGCGTCGCAGCCCAGGCCGCGCACGCGCAGGCGCTCCTCGAGAGCCACCTCGCCACGGCTTCGAAGCTGAGGGACGCGGTCGCTGCCGGCCGGGAGCTCGACGGCCTCGCCGCCGCCGATGCGGAGCTCGCGCGCGAGCTCGAGGCCCTGGGCTACCTCGATGCGGAGCCCGAGCGCAGGGATCGAGACGAATAGCGACGTCGTCGTGAGTGGGAGTGCGAGCCGCGACTCGCCGCCTTGCAGCGGGGGAGGGGGACCGCGACACTTCCGCGATGCCCACCTCCTCCCCGACACGGGCCGTGGTCCTCTGCGGCGTGCTGCTCTCGCTCTGTGCCTGCAAGAACGCCAAGGACGTCGACACGCCCACCGGCACGAACCCGCCGGCCGGAGCGATGATCGACACGATTCCGCCCTCCGCCGCGGGAGCGGGCGGCTGCAACGGAGCGAACCAAAGCTTCGCCGGCTGCGAGGAGATCGATCTCGCCCTCGTTCTCGCCGCGCTCGGCCCGTCCGTGGCGACGCTCACGCGCATCACCGCTGCGCAGGGCGCGGACGAGCTCCTCTATGCGACCGCCGTGTTCTCGGCCAGTGGGGACGCGACCGTGGTCGAGATCGACCTCGCCGATCCTTCCGCACCCGTGGCGCGCACTCTCCTCGCCGTGGGGGCCGTGGACGCCTTCGCCTCGAGCGCGCTCGGCGTGACGGCGCAGGCAGCGTTCGGCGAGCTGGCGGTCCTCGACGCGTCGCTGCTCGTCGTCGCGGAGCTCGCCACGAACACGATCGTCGCCGTCGGCCGCGCGCAGCCGAGCGCGATCCTGCCGTTCGCCGGCGCCGCGAACGGCGCGGGAGGCTTCTTCGACAGCACGACTGCGCTCGCGCGCTTCGACCTCGATCCCGAGAGCCAGCTCCGTCCGACCTCCGACGGGCGCGTCTTCGTCGCGGACACGGGCAACAACGCGCTGCGCGTGATCCTCGGGAATCCACTGTTCGACCCGACGAGCCTGGTGCTGACCCTCGCCGGCGGCGGACCGACGGGCCTGGGCGGCGCGGGCTTCGTCGACGGCCCGCTCGTTTCGGCGCGCTTCGACGCGCCCACCGGCCTGGTCCTGACCTGCGGGAACCAGATGCTCGTCACCGAGCGCGGCGACGGGGGACTGGGCGGTCACCGCGTTCGGCGCCTCACGCTCTTCGGGTTCGATCCGTTCGCGGGTGCGCTCACGGGGTTCACGGAGACGGAGGCCGGCACCGGCGTGGCCATGTCGGTCGCAGGTGTGGGAGCGCAAGCGCTGGTCGCCGAGCCGACCGGTCCGCAGAGCTCCATGGACGGGGAGGTCTACTGGATCGACGCGTCGACCGGCGTCCTGCGCCGCCAGAGCGGTTTCGCCGGCCCGGTCGACTGCCCCCTCGCGCCGTCCGGCAACTGTGCGCTCGCCAGCCAGTTCTGCGACCCGGGCCAGGTCGACTTCCCGGCCGGCGCGTCGTTCTCGACCGCGATCTCGGGAACCGGCGCTCTGTACGTCCTCGCGTCCGGCACGACCCTGCTGCGGCGCTTCGGTCCCTGAGCCGGGCGAGCGGCGGATCCCTCGGTGGCGGAATCGGGCACTTTCTCGGGCCGGTCGCGGGCCGCACGGAAACAGTGGCCTGGCCCCGCTCCTGCGCGGCCCAGCAGCGGATTTTCCGCCCCGCCGACGAGCGACCTGTCGACCGCGCCGAAGAAGGGGTGTAGAGAAGTTCCAGAGCGGCGCTTCGAGCGAACATGACTCCTCCCGTGGTATCGATCGTGCTCCCCACCTGGAACGGGGAGGAGGATCTCGTCCGTCTGCTCCCGGCGATCGCACGCCAGGACTTCGACGGGGGGATCGAGATCTGCGCGATCGACTCGAGCTCGTCCGACCGGAGCTACGAGCTCCTGCGCGATGCCGGCGCCGTGACGCGCCAGATCACGAAGAGCGAGTTCGGCCACGCGAGGACGCGCAACGCCTGCGCACAGATGGCGCGGGGCGAGTTCCTGGTCTTCCTCTCGCAGGACGTCATGCCGACGGAGAGCTTCGTGCGCGAGCTCCTGGAGCCCTTCGCGGACGCGCGCGTCGGCGGCGCCTACGGTCGCGTGCTGCCGTTCCCGAACGACGATCCGCTGACGGCGCGGACGGTGCTCTCGTTGCCGGAAGCCTCCGAGCGCGCGTCGGTGCGCGACCTCGATTCGGTGGGCGGCGTGTGGAACCTGGGCCCCTTCGAGCGCGCGCGCTACCTGCGTTTCAACAACGTGGCGAGCGCGATCCGCACGTCCGTCTTCCGCGACATCCCCTTCCCCGAGACTTCCTTCGGCGAGGACTTCGCTTGGGCCGCGCGCGCGCTGACCTGGGGCTGGCGTATCGCCTACGCTCCGGAGGCGGTGGCCTACCACGCTCACGCGTACTCGTGGTCCAAGGCCTTCGAGCGCTATCGCGTCGACGCCGCGTTCCACCTCGTGACGCACGGGCACCGCGTGCGTCCGAGCCTGCGCTCGGTCTTGCGCGGTCTCGTCTACGAGGTGCTCGAGGACGCGCGCTTCGTGCTGCGCTCGGACGTGAGCGGCAAGCTGCGCTTCCTCGCGCGCTCTCCGGGCCTGCGTGCGGCGATGGTGCTCGGCCAGTACGCGGGGAGCCGCGGCTGGTAGCGCGCCTGCGCATCCACGGTCGCGCCGCCATCGTGAGCTCCCCTCCGCTTCCGCTCTCGCCCGTGCGCTCGGCCTCCGTCCTGATCCCCACCTGGCAGGGCGCGGAGTTCCTCGAGCGCGTGCTCGACCGCCTCGCGGCCCAGGAGCCCGGCGTTCCCTGGGAGCTCTTCGTCATCGACTCCGGCTCGACGGACGGGACCCTCGCGATCTTGGAGCGACGTCGCGCGGGATTCCCCGTTCCGCTGCGCGTGCGCGGGATCGATCCCGTCGAGTTCGACCACGGCGACACGCGCAACCAGCTCGCGGCCTGGAGCTCCGGCGACCTGCTCGTCTTCCTGACGCAGGACGCGATTCCCGCGCGCGCCGATTGGCTGGCGACGCTCGTGGCGGCCTTCGCCGATCCGAAGCTCGGAGCGGCGACCTGTCGGAACGTGCCGCGCCCCGACGCGGCGCCCGCCACGGTGCTCCTGTGCCGTGACGATCCCGGCTACGCGACCGAAGGGCGGCGGGTTCGGCTGCCGCCTCCGGACGAGTACGCGGGCATGGACCCGCACGAGCGGCGGCTCTTGTACAACTTCAACGACGTCGCGTCCGCCATCCGACGCGAGCTCTGGCGCCGCCATCCGTTCCCGCGCACGCAGTTCGGGGAGGACGTGCTCATGGCGCGCGCCCTGCTCGAGGCCGGCTACGAGGTCGCCTACCTCGCGGACGCAGCCGTCGAGCACAGCCACGACTTCGGTCCCGAGGAGACCTATCGCCGCGCGGCGATCGACGGCCGCTTCAACGCCGAGTGGCTCGATCGCGTCTGCATCGCTTCGAAGGCGGATGCGCGTGTGCTCGCGGAGCGTCTCGCGCTGCAGGATGCCGAGGCGATCCGGCGAGCGGGCCAGGGCGAGGCTCCACAGCTCGAGCGCGAGCTCGCGGCGTTGCGCGATGCCGCCTTCCGCGGGCTCTACGAAGGCGGACGGGCCGAGCGGCGCCGACCCGCCACGCGCGTCCTCGATGGGGACCGATTGCACGTCCTGTACGTCGTGCACGGCTTCCCTCCCGAGACGTGGGCCGGCACGGAGGTCTACACGCTGAATCTGGCGACGGAGATGAAGCGCCGCGGCCATCGCTGCACGGTTCTCGCGCGGTCGCCGGGCCGCGTGGGGGGTCCACCGGACTTCGGGGTCGAAGAGGGGCAGTTCGAGGGCTTGCGCGTCCTGCGCATGACCCACCGGCTCGAGCACGGGCGTCTCTCGGAGAGCTACCGGGAACCGAGGGCAGAGGCCGCCTTCCGCGAGATCCTCGCACGCGAACGCCCGGACCTCGTCCATTTCCAGCACTTGATCCACACGTCCGCCGGACTCGTGCACGTCGCAGCCGAGGCCGGGCTCCCGACGGTCGTGCACTGCCACGACTTCTGGCCGCTGTGCGCGCGCGTGCAGTTCATCCGGCCCGACGGCGTGCGCTGCGAGGAGAACATGGGTCTCGGCTGCGTGTTCTGCGTGAAGGAGAAGGACGTCGCGCACGTGCCGCGCTGGAAGAAGGTGGGGGAGGCCGTCGGGCCCGCGCTCGACCTCGCCGCACGCACGGCGCAGACGGGCGCCTTCGGTCGCCGGCTGGCCGAGAGCGCGGGTGCCTACCTCGACATGTGCCGTCGCGGTCCCTTCGTCCTGGGCGCTTGGGCGGCGGCGGACCTCGTCGTCTCGCCCAGCCGGTTCCTGCGCGAGAAGCTGCTCGCTTCCGGCGCCTTCGACCCGGAGACCTTCCTCTATTCGGACAACGGGATGCGCACGGACCACGTCGCGGCCCTGGCGAAGTGCCCCGACGCGACGGGCCGCGTGCGCTTCGGCTTCGTCGGGTCGCTCGTCTGGTACAAGGGCGTGGACGTCCTCCTGCGCGCCGTGCGGCGCCTGGAGGGGAAGCCCATCGTGCTCTCGGTGTTCGGCGACTTCCGACCGGAGGCGGACCCCCACCACGCCGCCCTGGCCGGGCTCGCCGCGCAGAACGTCCACTTTCGCGGGCGCTTCGACAACGCCAAGCTGTCCCGGGTGTACGCCGAGATCGACGTCCTCGTGGTGCCTTCGATCTGGTTCGAGAACTCGCCGATCACGATCCACGAGGCTTTCCTCACGAGGACTCCCGTCGTGGCGAGCGACATCGGGGGGATGGCGGAGTACGTGCGCGACGGGCTCGACGGTCTCCTGTTCCGCGCGGGTGACGACGAGGCGCTGGCGCGCACCCTCGCGCGTTTCGTGGACGAGCCGGGGCTGCTCGCGGAGCTCGGTCGCGAGTTCCCGACGATCAAGACCATCGACGAGGACGCCGCCCTGACGGAGGCGCGCTACCGGGCGCTCTTGGCCCGTGTCCCGCTCGCGATCGAGGGCGGACGTTCGCGAGGGGAGGACGCTTGAGCGAGTTCCCGCGCGTCGCGATCGTCGTCCTGAACTACAACGGTCGCCAGCACCTCGAGCCCTGCTTCGAGAGCCTGCTCGGACTCGACTATCCGCGCGAGCGCTTCGAGCTCGTGATGGTCGACAACAGCTCGGTCGACGGAAGCCTCGAGCTCATCCGCCGCGCGGGCTGGGTGCGACTCGTCGCGAACGACGAGAACGTGGGCTTCAGCGCCGGTTGCAACCAGGGCGCGGCGGCCGCTCCGGACGCCGAAGTCCTGTGCTTCCTGAACAACGACATGCGCGTCGAGCCACGCTTCTTGCGCGAGCTCGTCGCTCCCATTGCGCGCGGCGAGTGCGCCGCGACGACCGCGAAGATGCTCTCGTGGGACGGGAAGCGCATCAACTCCGCAGGGGGCGCGATGAACTTCCACGGGATCGGCATCCAGAAGGGCTACGACAAGAAGCCCGAGCCGATACACGACGTCCCCGCCAAGACCCTCTTCGCGTGCGGCGGAGCGATGGCGATCGACGCGCGCGTCTTCGCAGACGTAGGCGGCTTCGACGAGGAATTCTTCGCCTACTACGAGGACGTGGACCTCGGCTGGCGGCTGTGGGTCTTGGGACACGAAGTGCGTTACGTGCCGTCGGCCGTCTGCTATCACCATCACTCGAGCACGAGTCGGGCCTTCCCGCTCGAGTCGATCCGGCTGTTGCAGGTCCGCAACCCCGTGCTCGCCTGCTTCAAGAACTACGACGACCTGAACCTGCGGCGGGTGCTGCCCGCGATCCTGGCGCTGGCCGTGCGCCGAGCGCGGCTCATCGCAGGTATCGACGACGAGCGGCCCTTTCGCATCGAGCATGCAGGTGAGCGGCGCACCGGCTACCTGTCGAAGCTCAAGGAGCGCGCGCGCCGCAAGGTCGAGGGAAGCGTCCCCGTCCGCCGGGAAGCCGTGGCGGACTTCCTGGGCGTCAACGACCTGCTCGGACGCTGGGATCACTGGATGCAGCGCCGCGCCGAGGTCCAATCACGCAGGGGCCGCTCCGACCGCGAGATCTTCGCCTTGTTCGAGGATCCACTGTGGTGCATCGAGAAGGAGCGCACCTACGCGGAGCTGCACGCGGGCCTCACGAGCTTCTTCGGTCTCTCCGAGCTCTTCGACGGCGAGAGCGAGATTCCGCAGTCGACAGCGACCCGAGACCGGCGGAAGCTTCCCAACGAAGGGGATCGGCGTGAGGCCGAGCCAAGACGGTGACGAGTAGTCTCGAGTCCGACGCGTTCCGCGAGAGGACCGGCAAGCACGCTCCGGCGAAGGGACGTCTCCTCAGCGAACTCCCAGGATCTTTTCGATGCGCCCCGTTGCAGGGGGTCGGGCTCGGCACGCAAAACTTCCTCGAGGATGAGTCGCGCCAAGATTCGCGCGTCTCGAACTCCTTCGTCCGAGCTACGCCGAGCGCTCCGTCCGCGCGGCGCCGATGGGCACCGTGAGGAAGGCGAAGAGATACAGGGCGGCCGCGATGAACAGCAGCGAGCGCAGGCCGAAGAGCATGGCCGTCGGGACCGCGATGGTCGACCCGACGACGGACGCGAAGCCGTTGATGCCGAGGCCCCACGGCACGACGGGCTGACTCTCGCGCTCCAGTGCGCGCAGCGCGGTGGGGAAGGGGATCCCGAGCAGGAAGCCGATCACGACGAGGATCGAGAGCGCCAGAGCGAGTCGCGCTCCGAACCCGAGCGTCGCCGCGACCACGAACACGTCGCCGAGCAGGAACGACGCGAGCAGGATCACTCCGACCAGCGCCAGGAGCGCCTTCCGGACATGACCGGGCGCCGTGATGGACAAGCGGCCCGAGAACGTGCTCCCCAGGCTGGCGCCCACGAGCAACCCGAGCAGGACCACGGTGATCGCGTAGCTCTGGTGCCCGAGCAGCAGCACGAAGCGGTGCATCAGCCCGATCTCGAACAGCATGAACCCCATGCCGAGCGCGCTGAAGTACACGATCGAACGCGCCGCCTTGGGCGTGCGCAGCCCGCGACCGCGCAAGACGATGAGCGGCACGAGGATCAGCACCGCGGAGACGAGCGCGAGCCGTCCGATGGTGCGGAACAACGCCTGCAAGTAGACCGACGGCCGGTTGATCAAGGCCCACACGACCTGTCCCTGGATCGCGGGCAGGAAGTGCACGAGTCGCTCGCGGAAGAAGAAGAACGGACGATCGTCGGTCGGCGAGCGCAGGTCGCGGTAGAACGTTTCCAGGAACACGTCGTGCTGGTCCGAGACCAACGCGTGGAAGTAGTCCGTGTCGGCGTAGGGGCGCGGCTTGGGACTGTACATCACGCTGATCGGGTGGCGGAAGCCGACGTCGATCCAATCGTAGGTCGGGATCGTGATGTCCGGCGGCTCGGCGTGCGCCTCGGCCCACGCGTGGAGGTTCTCGACCTCCTCGGCGCTGAACGGCGTGCGCTTGATGAGGACGGAGCGCATGAATCCCTGGCGCAGTGCGAACAGGTGGTCGGCGACGTTCGTGATGCCGAGCTCGCGTAAACCGGCGATCGCCACCGACGCGAGCTTGTGCGCGTCGGGATCGTCGAAGCGCAGGAAGCAGATGACGCCGTCGTCCTCGATGCGCGCGAGCATCTCGCTCATCGCCTCGATCGTGTAGACGTAGTTCTCGTTGACCGAGAGCGAGCCCGAGGCGAGCACGGACTTCGTGTCCACGCCGCTCATCTGGATCAGGTCGTACTTGTCCTCCGACGCCCGCAGGAACGTGCGCCCGTCCATCTGGTGGATCGTGACGCCTGGGCGGCCGTAGGGATCGCCGAGGAAGTCCTTGTAGGGGCCGCTCTTCACGAGCTCGATCGTCGAGCCGTTGATGTCGACGCCGGCGACCTGGTCCACGCCGAAGTACTCCGCCGTCAGGACGTCGGGCGCGCCTCCGAGCCCGATGAGCAGGACGTTCTCGCGCGGCGCCAGCTTGTACGCGGCGCCGTAGAGCGTGCCCTCGAAGAACTCCTTGCCGCGCTGGATGTCGTCCCCCACTCCCAGCAGGAACGAGCCGGCGCTCGAGTCCTGGACGAAGAAGCGCGTCTCGATCGGACCCCCGACGCTGCTCTGCAGCTCGGGCAGGGTCGTCTTCAGGTCGTAGACGTCGACGCGGGCGGTGCGGTCCCAGCGGACGTACTCGTGCACGATCTCGGCGGTGGAGCCCGGGTGCTCCTTCTCGATCTTCGCCGCGCTGCGCAGGACCACGGCGAGCTGACCCGTGGGATCGGGGGGCAACTCGATCAACTGTTTGGCGAAGCCGACCGAGAGAGCGAGTGCCGCGGCTGCGGCCGCGAGCGCGATCCTCCAGCCGCCGCTCTTCGGCACGTACAGCAGGCACGCCGCGCCGACTGCCATGAGACCGGCCCACGCGACGGCTCGCTCGGCGCCCAGCGTTTCGAGGAGTGGGAACGCGAAGAGGCAGCCGAGCGCCGATCCGCCGAGGTTCACCGCGTAGGCACGTCCGATCTTCGCCGCGCGCGAGACGAGCAGGAGCGAGATCGTCATGCCGAAGCAGAAGTACGGCAGGGTGAGCGCCAAGAGCGTGACGATCGCTCCGGGACCTTCCTCTTCCGAGATCGAGCTCGCGAAGCGCGCGAAGAGCGCGTGCACCGGGGGGAGCATGAGGCCGCCCAGGGCCGCGAAGAACGCCGCGAGGGCGGTCGCTCGCGCGCTCCCGAAACGCGGCAGGATCGAGAGCAGGGTTCCGCTGGCCCCGAGCCCGAGCAAGCACACGCCGACCGCGAGGTAGATGCGTATCGCGTCGAGGCTGTACGCGAAGATCTTGAACTGCAGGATCTCGAGCGTCAGCACCGACGCCGAGATGGCGAAGAGCCCGGCGTCCTGCCGCAGGACGGATGCCGGCTCGGCGGGCGGCCGATCCAGCGGGGGATCGCTCTCGACGCGCGGCGGGGCTTCGGTCAGGGTCATCTCTTGGGATCCGAGGGGCGGGGGAAGCGTTTCTCGACCCGGATGGTCCGCGCACCCTCGTCCCGCCGCCGGCGACGAGCCGTGCGCGAGAAGGCCGGCGGCCGTGCCGTCACCAGGAAGGGCGGGAGATTCTATCGGTCGGTCGCAGACGCGGCCAGGAGCCCGATCGCGCGCCACTGCGGTGTGCTGCGGGCGCGGCCCTCACACGACCAAGTTCGGCCCGACCTCGTCCTGGCTCGCCACGAGCACGCGCACGCTCGAGAGCCCGAGGTCCGCGAGCGTCGCACGGGCCGCGTCGAGCGCGAGCTCGGCTCGATTGTTCGTCTCCGAGAGGTGTGCGAGGACGAGCGTGTGGAGACGCGGACCGGCGAGGAGTCGCAGCATCAGGGCGCCCTGCTCGTTCGACAGGTGCCCGACCGGACCCGCGATGCGCTGCTTGAGCTTGGCGTGATAGGGCCCGCTCGCGAGCAGGTCGACGTCGTAGTTGAACTCCAGCACGAGCAGGTCCGGATCGGCCAGCGCGCGCGCGGCCTCGACGGACGGATGGCCCATGTCCGTCACGATCACGGCCCGCCGCCCGCCGTGCTCGAGCTTGAAGGCGACGGTCGGATCGGCGTCGTGGGGGATCTTCACCGGCGTGAGCCAGAGCTCGTCCTGCGCGCGCGCGCCAGAGAGCAGCGACGGACGCCCCACGCCGAGCGTGGCGAGCCGGCGCGCGCGCCGGATCGAACGATTGCCGAGCAGCCGCTCGCAGCAGTGCACCGTCAGCTCGCGATTGCGCCGCCCCAGGATGCCCGCGCTGCGCGCGTGATCGAGGTGCCCGTGCGTCAGCACCAAGTGCTCGAGCGCGCGTGCGCTCGTGCGCGCGGCCTCGAGCCGCACGCCGAGCTCGCGCGGGCCGAGACCCGCGTCGACGAGCACGAGCATCTCGCCCGCCCGCACGAGGGCGCTGTTGCCTCCGCTCCCGCTCGAAAGCACTTGCAGGTGCATCAGGCCGCGCCACGCCTCCCCGCGCGCCACGCGACGATCCCCGCCAGGACGAGCGAGGCGAGCGTGACCGTCGCGCCGACGCGCAGCGACCACGGCTCGTACTTCGTCCGCACGAGGACGAGGCCGGAGGGGATCACCACGCCGCGCAACGCGTGATCGACGCGGAAGACCGCGGCATCCCTCCCGTTCACGGAGGCCTTCCATCCGGGCGCGAACTGCTCGTGGAAGACGAGCACGCCGCCGGACGTGCCGGAAACGAGCACGTCGAGCCGCGCCGCGGTCGGCCGCTCGACGCGCGCGACGCGGCCGGCCTGGAAGGACGCGGGTTGCGGCGGAGCCTTCGTTCCCGGCGCGAGCACGACCTCGTTGTGGACGTCGACGGCTCCCGCCGCGAGCAGACCCGAGGCGGCAGAGTCCGTCGCCGAGACGATCGCCCGCTCGACGACGTGCACGAGCGGCGGCGAGCCGCTGCGGCGATAGGCACAGATGCCCGGCCGCTCGGCGAGCGGAACGAGCCGCCGATCGGCGAGCGGAACGAGCCGCTGATCGGCGAGCGGCTCCGCGCACAGGACCACCGTCACGCGCGCCACGTCGAGCACGGCGTGCGCGGCGTCGAACGCGGGCGCGTGCAGGAGGGGCAGGAGGAGCTCCCCCAGCGTGCGCGGCGGATGGGCGGCGTGCGGCGGCAAGAGCGGGACGCCGCGCGCGCGCAGGGCTTCGGCGACGGAGTCCAGCGCGGGCGAGGCGCCGAGCACGAGCACGCGCCCGGTGCCGGCCGCTTCCGCGACGGCGCGCGCCACGTCGCCCCCGGGCGCGTCGCCCGTGCGCGATTCCCGCGCCACGGCGTCGAGCGAGAGTTCACGCGGCTGCACGCGCTCGAAGGCGTGCGAGGCACCTTCCAGGGCGACGACGAGGGTGAGCGGGAGCCACAGCTCGAGACCGTCGCGCCGCTCGCCTCGCAGCGGCGCGCCGGCCGCGAACGCGACCAGAGCGAGCGTCAAGCCGAGCGGCGCGGAGAGGAGCTTTGGCCGCGTCGTGGCGGTCGGTGCGGCGAACGCCAGGGCCGTGAGCACGAGCGCACCCGCCAGGGCGAGGCGCGGACCTCCGGCTTGGAACGCATCCCGCGAGCGTCTCAGGAGGAGGGCGGCGACCAGTGCGATCTGCGCGGCCAGCGCGCCCGCGAGCACGCGCGCCGAGCCGGCGGAGAGCCAGCGGTTTGCTTCCGCCGGCGTCGCGCCCGGCGCGGGAGCGAAGCGGTGGAACTCGGCCCAGGCGTGGGGATCGACGGCGCTCCGAGCGAGGAAGGCCGCCACGGCCAGGGCGAAGGCCACGACGAGCGCCGTCGACGCGGCGCGCGGACGGCGCTCGAGCAGGGCCTGGACGCCCAGCGCCGCGAGCCAGGGCGCGAGCGTCCACTGCACCGCGAGCGCATCCGCGGGCAGCCCGCCGGCCAGCCCGGGGAGGGCGGCGAGCGGCCGCACGATCGGCCAACCCAGGGCGAGGCCCCAGGCCGCGAGCAGACCGAGGAGCGGCCCAAGGGCGCGGCGCGGCGTGCCCGCGAGGGCCGCGGCGGCCAGCGCGAGCACGAGGACGCCCACGAACAGACGGGCCCCCCCGCTCGCGCGCTCGCCGGTCCGGTTCAGGTGGGCCGGAGCGAGGCGGCGCTCGGGTCCGCCGGATCGTTCGAAGAGGTCGGGGACGACGAGCGCCGCCGCGCTTCGCCCGGGCAGGAACGCTCGTCCGTCCTCCCGGCTTCCCGAGGGGCCCGAGGAGCCCGCGAAGCCCGAGAACTCGTGCGCGGGCGAGCGCGACGACGCGACGGCTTCCGAGCGCGGGACGAGCTCGATCGCGCCCACGCCGACGCCGAGCGCCAGGAACACCGCGGTCGCCGCGAAGCGTGCCGGCGCGCCTCCGCGGCGGCGCGAGCTCCGACCCGTGACCGCCGCCCAACCGAGGACCACGAGTGCGCAGGCGGTCGCGGTCGATGGGGAGCCGGCGAGGAACGAGAGTCCGCTCGCGAGCGTGAGGAGCATCCCCGACCCGCGCCGCCCGCGGGCCACGCCTGACGCCGCCCACAGGCTCCACGGCAGCCACACGGCCGCGTCGACGCTCCCAGCGAGGTCGAGGTGCGCGGTGGCCCAGCCCGAGGTCTGGAAGGCGAGCGCGCCGACGACGCACGCGCCGGGCGCGAGACCCGCGCGTCCGAGGAAGGCGAAGATCCCGGCTCCGCCCACGAGCAGGGCGAAGAGCGCCAGCCACGCGGACGCGACGCCTGGATCGAGCGCCGCCGCGAGCGCGTTCGGCGGATACCAGGCCGCTGCGTCGGTCGCGGCGAAGGGCATCCCGAGACCCGACGTCGGGTTCCAGGTCGGGAGCGCGCCGCGCGCGAGCTCCCGGCGAGCCTCGACCCGAGGGTCGAGCGCCGGGCCGGTGGAGGGCGCAGGGCTTCGCCCGCCGGTTCCTCCGTCGCGTTCGTGCTTTCCCCGGAGCAGCGTCGGCCCGAGGAGCAAGAGCGGGACGAGGGCGAGCAGGAAGAGCCGACTCCACGCCGGCAGGGGGAAGCGTTGGTGCGCGCCGGATGGCCCATCGGGCTCGCGCCTGGCCTGGATCGGGACCCCGGAAGGCGCCGGACGCTCCGCTTCCCGCGCCGTGGTCGGGGGCATGGCTTGCGAGGTTACTCGTCCGAGATCCCTGCGTCCGCTTGCGGGGGCGGGGAATCCATTCGCATCCTGTGGCGACATGCAGACCCCGACCTCGCGCGGAACGCGCACGCGGCTCCCGTCGTCACCCACCGGACTGTTGCTCCTCGCGCTCGTCGCTCCGGCCTGTCGCCTTTCGGTCGAGAACGGGAGCTCGTCGCACGAAAGCGGCGCTGCGACCGCGGCGCGGGGCACGGGGAGCGTCGTAGACGCTCAACGGCTGGCGCAGGACGTCGCGTGGCTCGCGGACGACGCGCGCGAGGGGCGCCGCGCCGGAACCGCGGGCGAAGGGGCTGCGGCGGATTGGTTGGCCGCGCGCATGGCCGAGCTCGGGCTCGTGCCCGCCGGCGACGACGGCTTCTTCCAGGCCTTCGACGTGCCGCTCGAGCCCGAAGAGGGCGGCCGCTCGTGGGTCATGACGATCCCCGAGACGCGCGCCGGGACGGCGACCGACGCCCTGCCCATCACGGGCGAGAACAGCATCGTCCCGTTGTTCTGCAGCGCCGGCGGCGGCGCGGACGGGCGGCTCGCCTTCCGCGGCTACGGGATGATCCACGCCGAGCGCGCCTGGGACGACTACCCCGAGCGCTGCGACGGAGCCATCGCGCTCATCGTGCGCGGCACGCCCGAGGTGAGCGCTGGCGAAACCGAGCCGAGCGACGCCGTGGCGAATCCCCACTCCCCGCACGCGGTTTCCGCGTCCGATTCCACGGCCGACGTCCAACTCGCGGCGCGCACGGCCGCCTTCGGCAACAGCGGCTCGATCTTCAACAAGATCATGACGGCCAAGCGCATGGGCGCCGTCGCCGTGATCCTCGCGCAGCACCCGCGCGACCGCGGCCAGCCCTTGCTCGCGTTCCACAACGGCCACACGGCCATGGCGTCGCTGCCGGCGGTGTCCGTCTCGGTTGCGGTCGCCGAGCGCCTGCTCCCGGGCTACGTGAAGCGCGTGGAGGCCATCGACGCGCGCGCGGCGCGCACGGGTGAGCGCGACGCGTCGTCTTCGTCGAGCGCGGGACGCGTGGCGCTCTCCGCCGACGTGCGCCGCGGAACGGGCACGGCGCGGAACGTACTCGGCCTGCTGCGGGGAACACCCGGCGCGCGCACGATCGTCGTCGGAGCGCACTTCGACCACCTCGGGCGCGGGGGCTCGGGCTCGCTCGCGCCGGGTGCCTTCGGCGAGATCCACAACGGCGCCGACGACAACGCGAGCGGCACGGCGGTCGTGCTGGAGATGGCGCGCGTCCTGTCGAGTGGTCCGCCCCCGGTGGACGACGTGCTCTTCGCGCTGTGGTCGGGGGAGGAGCTCGGGCTGATCGGCAGCGACCACTGGGCGAAGGAGCCGACCGTGCCCCTCGAGCGCGTGGCCTGCAACCTGAACTTCGACATGGTCGGCCGCGCGGACGACGGCGTGTTGCACGTGCTCGGCGCGGGCACCTCGCCCGCCTTCGGCGACTGGCTCGAGGAGGCCGGCGGGCGCGCGGAGCTCGAGCTCGGGGTCTCGCTCTCGGGCCGCGGCGTCGGCGGGAGCGATCACCAGACCTTCCTGAACCGCGAGATCCCCGCGCTGCACTTCTTCAGCGGCGTGCACGCCGACTACCACAAGCCGTCGGACGACGTCGAGCGCTTCGAGGTCGAGGGCGCGCGGCGCACCGCCGTGCTCGGGCTCGATCTCGTCCGGCGCATCGGCTCGGCGAAGGAGCTCGACTTCGTGGCCGTGGCGGCGGAAACGGACCAGGAGGAGGGCCGAGCGCTCCAGTCCGGCTGGAGCGCGTGGTTCGGCAGCGTCCCGAGCAGCGACGCCTACGCCGGGGCGCGGGGCGGCGTGAAGATCGACGGCACGAGTCCCGGCAGCCCCGCGGAGCGCTCGGGCTTCCTCGCCGGCGACGTGCTGCTCCAGCTCGGCGACGTCGAGATCGACGACATCTACGACTTCATGTACGCGCTGCAGGTGCACAAGCCCGGCGACGTCGCGCTCGTGCGCTACTTGCGCGACGGGACCGAAGAGTCGACCCGCGTCACGCTCGCGAGCCGCGCGCTGGAGTAGTCCCTCCTCTGCGGCGCCCGAATCACGGCGTGAGCACCGCCGCGCCGCGTACGCGGCCGGCCGCGAGGTCGCACAGGGCTTCGTTCGCGCGCTCGAGCGGGTAGATGGTGGTGCGCGGGCGCACGCCCGCGCGTGCGGCCTCGTCGAGGAGCTCGAGGCCGTCCTGGCGCGTGTTCGCGGTGACGCTCCTGAGCGTGCGTTCGCCGAAGAGCTCGCGGTCGTAGTCGATCGTCGGGATGGGGGACATGTGGATGCCGGCGCAGGCGAGCGTGCCGCCGCGCTTCAGGGCGCGCAACGCGCCCGGCACGAGCTCGCCCACCGGCGCGAACAGGATGGCGCCGTCGAGCGTGGCGGGCTCGGCGTCCTCGGACGCTGCCACGGCATCCGCCCCCAGCTCGCGCGCGAGCTCGCGATGGCGCTCGAGGTGCGAGAACACGTGCACGCGACAGCCGCGCGCGCGGGCGATCTGCAGCACGATGTGCGCGGAGTTCCCGAAGCCGTACAGCCCGAGTGTTCCGCCGGGCTCCACCTCGGAGAGGCGCAGCGCGCGGTAGCCGATGATCCCCGCACACAGGAGCGGCGCCGCTTCCTCGTCGCGGAAATCAGCCGGGATCGGATAGGCCCAGCGCGTCGGCACGACGGCGTACTCCGCGTAGCCCCCGTCGACGTGGTAACCGGTGAAGCGCGCGCGCTCGCACAGGTTCTCGCGTCCGCTGCGACAGAACGCGCACTCGCCGCACGTCCCGCGCAGCCACGCGATGCCGACGCGCGCGCCGAGCGCAGGGTCGAAGGACTGCTCCGCGCGGGCGCCCCCACTCTCGTCGCGCGGTCCGACCTCCGCGATCTCGCCCACGACCATGTGGCCCGGGACGACGGGCAGCTCTGCCTGCTCGAGATCGCCTTCGACGACGTGGAGGTCGGTGCGGCACACGCCGCAGACCCTCACGCGGACGACGAGCTCGCCCGGACCGGGCTTCGGCACGGGCAGGTCCTCGAGCACGAGCGGATGACTCTCGACGGCCGCGGTCGCGTGCAAGCGCATGGCCCTCACGCGGCCATCGTGGAGCGCGAGCGCCTTACCTGCAACGCGGGCTCACACGCCGAGGCGGCGGCGCAGCCACGGACCGACGCGGGCGTGCACGGCATGGGGGAGGTGCCGCCAGGCCTTGCGGGCGAGGGGATAGAAGCCCGCGTCCGGGTCGGCGGGGCGGTCGCCCGGCTCGCTGCTCAGCACGAACGCGTCGTGGAAGCGGCAGCCCCACTTGCGCTTGTAGCGCTCCTGGCCCTCGTAGCGGCAGATGCCGAAGTCGAAGGCCGCCAGGCCGAGAGCGCGCGCGTGGCGCACGAGCTCCCAGTGCGCTAGGTCGGCGACGCGGTCGTCCTGGTGCTCGGGGAGCGTCACGATGTCCGTGATCTGGCAGCTCGACGAGCGCGCGTCGACGAAGCCCACGAGCCAAGCCGCCGTGACGTCCGCGCGCCGCACGCGGCTCACGACGAGGTCCGCGCCGAAGAGGCGAGCCGCGACCTCGAAGTGGCGCCGCGCGAAGGGCGGCGAGCCGTGGCGCTCCTGCATGTAGCGCGTGTAGCGCGGATAGAACTCGGCGAGGTGGTCGCGCAGGGGAGCGACCTCGGCCGTCCAGCCGGCGCGCGCGGCCTTCTGCACGGCCTTGCGCACCTGGTGCTCGCGCGCGCGGTAGAAGGCTTCCTCCGCGACGGAGGGCTCGAGGTCGAGGCGCGCGAGCTTCCCCAGGCGCCGCGGGGGCGGTGCCTGGTCGGCGAAGGGCGGCGCGTCGTCCGCGGACTCGAGCTTCAGCCGGTACGGCCGCGGCGCGTAGGCGAGCCAGTCGCGATCGATCTCGGCGGCCGCGAAGCCGTACTCGGAAAAGGGGTAGTTGCGCCAGGTGCCGCCGATCCAAAAGAGCGCGCGGCCGCGGTGCTCGCGCACGGGATAGCCGTAGACCTCTTCGATCAGGGTTCGGTAGCGGGCGTCGTCGACGTAGGCCATGGCGGCCGTCGCTACGGGCGGCCCGCGCGCTTCTCGTACAGCACGAGGACGTGCACGGCGAGCGGGAAGCACAGCGCGTTGAGCGCATTCGAGCGGTTGAAGAGTCGATTCAGCGCGCTGAAGACACCGGGGAACATGTACACGTAGCGCTCGGTCACGACGTCGTATCCGGCGGAGCGGCCGAGCTCGCGCATGCGGCGCATGGAGTAGTAGTTGAACGGCAGCTCGAACTTCTGGAACACGCGCGTCATGAGCGGCGTCAGTGCGTTCCCGAGGAAGCTCTTGTTGCGCGTGCACAGGGCCAGGTGCGCGCCGGGTTCCTGGAGCGACGCCAGCTCGGCGAACGCGCGCTCGGGCTCGAAGACGCTCTGGATCACCCCCGCGCAGACGATCAGGTCGAAGGTGCGGCCGAGCGACCCGCACTCGTAGATGTCCATCTGGCGCAGGTCGAGCGCGGGATAGCGCCGATTCGCGATCGCGATCAGGTCCGCGTTGAAGTCGATCCCGACGACGTCGTGTCCCGCGCGCGCGAACTCCTCGCAGAAGAACCCAGAGCCGCAGCCCGCGTCGAGGAACGTCCCGTGCGGCGGCATGAGCTCCGCGGCGGGCGCGTACACGAACTCCGCGACGACCTCGTGCGTCTTGGCGTTGAGGTGCTTGGCGAGCTCGTAGTGGTCGGCGTCCTCGCGAATGCCCTGCGAGAAGGTTTCCTTCCAGAGCTCCTCGGCGTGCTTGTGGTCCTTCGCGCGCTCTTGCATCCGGCTGATCGCTCCCGCGCGGGTCGAGGATTCGACGCCGTACTCCGCGAGCCATGATCCCGATCGCCTTCCGGGCCGTCAAAAGCTTTTCGAACGGCGGAGCTCACTGTCTCGACGCTCGAGCACGGAGAGCGAGCCTCCAGGACGCGGGCGGGCGCGGCTATACTCCGCCGCCGTGCGCCAGGACCAGCGCGTGCTCGTCATCGTCCCCGCCTACAACGAGGTCCTGTCCGTGGGGCGCGTCGTCGAGGAACTCGCGCGCGCGGGGAACTGCGATCTCCTCGTCGTGGACGACGGCTCCACCGATCGCACGGCGGAGAGTGTTCCGCCCCACGCCACAGTCGTTCGCCTGCCCTTCAACCTCGGGATCGGCGGCGCCATGCAGACCGGCTACCGCTACGCGGCGGAGCACGGCTACTCCGTCGCGGTCCAGGTCGACGGCGACGGCCAGCACCCGGCCGACCAGGTTGCAGAGCTCGTGGCGCGACTCGGGGAGACCGGCGCGGACCTGGTGCTCGGCTCGCGCTTCCTCGAGGAGACCGGCTACCGGTTGAGTCCCGCGCGCACCGTGGGCGTCGCTGTGCTGCGCGGGCTCCTGTGCCTACTGACGGGGCGTACGTACACCGACTGCACGAGCGGGTTCCGCGCAGCCAACCGGCGCGTGATCGAGGCCTTCGCGCACTGGTATCCCGACGACTACCCGGAGCCCGAGGTCATCCTGCTCTTGCACCGTGCGGGTTTCCGCATCGAAGAAACCGCCGTGCGCATGAGCGAGCGCACGACGGGGCGCTCGAGCATCCCGAACGCGCAGGGGATCTTCTACGTACTCAAGGTGTGTTTCGCCCTGCTGCTGGACCTCGTCCGACGGCCCTGGCCCAAGGAGCTCGAAGCCCGATGATGCACGTGCGCACGCTGATCCTGTTGTTCTTCGGCACCGCGATGGTGTTCTTCGCCGTTCAGAGCCTCCGTCGCCAGCGACTGAAGGAGCGCTACGCGCTCTTGATGTTCTTCTCGGGTCTTCCGTTCCTCGTGCTCGCGATCTGGCCCGACGGGATCGTCTTCCTGTGCGAAGTGCTCGACATCGAGAAGGCGACCACTATGGTGCTGTGCCTGGGCGTCTTCACGCTCGTGATGCTGTTCAAGCTGCTTTCGATCGTGAGCGTGCAGGAGCGCAAGATCGTGTCCCTGGCTCAGACCCTGGGGATGCTCATGGCGGAACGGGGTCGCGGCGGAGCCGGCACGGGTCACGCGACCGGCGCGGAGCCCGAGGGGCGTTCCGCTCCGCGATGAGAGGATCGCGCGCCGTCGCCTTCGCGTTCCTCGCGCTCGCTCTCGCCCAGATCGTGCTCGGAGTGGCCTGGGGGGTGGCGAATCTCGGAAAGATCCCGCATTACGGCGACACGCGCGAACTCCTGCGCACGGCGCGGACGCTCGAGTTCGTAGAGGGTCGCACGATCGGATATCCGTGGCTCTTGCGCGGCCTGCACGGCGCCATCGCGAGCGCTGCGCCGTGGGGCGAGACGGACGACTGGGAGACGGCCGAGCTGGAGCCTTCCGAGCCCGTCGAGTGCGTCGCGCCGGCGTGGCACGGCGCCGTTCAGGTGCTCCAGGTCGCGGTGCTGGCCTGTGCGCTCGTCTGGGCGATTCGTGCCGTGACGGGAAGCTCGCGCCGCTCCATCGTCGTCGCGCTGCTCGTCACCACGGATCCTTGGGTGCTGCATCACGCGTTCAGTGTGATGACCGACTCGCTCTCGTTGAGCTTGCTGGCCCTCACCTGCGGGGTGTGGGTCCGGCTGCTGCGGTCGGGCGGCGCGGCGTGGTGCGCGGCCCTGGTCGCGCTGCACGTTGCGAACGCGCTCCTGCGCTACGAGAAGAACCTCGTGCTCGCCGCTGGGGCGGCCGGGGTAGCGCTGGGGGCGTTCCTGGTCGTGCGCTGGGACGCCGCGAGGTCGCGCCCGGACGGCCTGGGCGCCGCACGGACGAGCGTGCGACGGCGCGCGCTCCTCGGGCTCGCGCTCTCGCTGGCGGCGGTGCCCATCGCGCACGCGATCGACACACTGCGCGATCCGCGGCCGGAGCTCTTCTCACCGTCCGCCCGAATCCTCCACTCGCGCATCATCTACCCGCGCCTCGGAGAGGTCGTGGACGAACTGTCGGAGGGCACTCGCGCGCTCCTCACTCCCGACATCGTCGAGAAGTACGACCGCGGGGCACTGTTGCCGATCGGGATCCTCGAGACGATCGCCGCGGACGATCCGGAGCTCGTCGAGGAACTTGCGTTCGAGATCGCCCCGATCGTCTGGAAGCACCATGCGGGTGCGATCGTCGCCGACGTGATCGGGGACGTCTTGAAGTACATGGTCCCCGCGCCGGTGTTCTACGCGCGCCTAGGCGTGTGGCTCTCGCTCGACGAGCGCCGTCCGATGATGGTCACGCGACGTCCCTACGAGGCCGCGGCCGTGCACCACTTGCTGCGCAAGCACGAACCCATCTGGTCCACGCGCCTCGAGGTCACAGGCGCGCTCCTGACGGGCTTCGGCCTCCTCGGGTTGCTCGTGACGGCCCTTCGGAACGTTCGCCGCTCGCGAGCGCTCTTCGACCCGGACAACGCCGTCCGCTGGCTCCCGGTGGTCGCGATCCTCTTCGCCAACGCCGCCGCGTTCTCGCTGGCGGTCGACCTGTTCGAGATCCGCTACGGACTACCCGCGCACGTGGCCCTGCTCGCTCTGGCCTACGGCGGTCTCTGGAGCTGGTCCGTCTCGCGCGCGCGCGGCGCGTGACCCGATGTTGGGCGCGTTGGGCGCGTTGGGCGCGACGTCTTCGCACGCCGCTTCGAGGCGGCTCTCCCGTCGGAGGAGACGGGCTGCGCCCGTTCGTTGGAGAGCGCTGCGGCGAGGACTTCGCCCACGTCCTCGACGAACACGAAGGAGAGCTTGTCGCGCACGCTCGGTGGTACGTCCAGGAGGTCGCGCTCGTTGCGCTTGGGGAGGATGACGGTCTGGATGCCGGCGCGGTGGGCGCCGAGGAGCTTGTCCTTGATCCCGCCCACCGGCAGGACGTGCCCGCGCAGACTGATCTCGCCCGTCATGGCGACGTCGGAGCGCACCGTCCGCCCGGTGAAGAGCGAGACGAGCGCCGTGTACATCGTGACGCCCGCGCTCGGCCCGTCCTTGGGGATGGCCCCGGCCGGTACGTGCACGTGCACGTCGCTCTCTTCGAGCGCGGCGCGCTCGATGCCGAGCTGGTCGCCGCGCGAGCGCACCAGCGACAGGGCGGCGCGCACGCTCTCGCGCATCACGTCGCCGAGCTGGCCCGTCAGGATCAGCTCGCCCTCGCCCGGCATGCGCGTCGCCTCGACGAACAGGATGTGACCGCCGTAGGGCGTCCACGAGAGCCCGGTCACGACGCCGGGCACGCTCGTGCGCAGCTTGACCTCGCTCTCGAACTTGGGCGGGCCGAGGATCTCCAGGAGTTCGGCGACGTCGACCTTCACGGACTCGGCGGCTCCGCTCGCGATGCGCGTGGCGACGTGACGGCAGACGGCGCCGATCTCGCGCTCGAGGTTGCGGCAACCGGCCTCGAGCGTGTAGTGCGCGATGATCTCGCGCAGAGCCGCCACGGTGATGCGGCAGGTGGAACGCGAGAGGCCGTTGTTTTCGAGCTGCCGGCCGAGCAGATAGCGGCGCGCGATCTCGAGCTTCTCCTCGGCCGTGTAACCGGGGAGCTCGATCACCTCGCAGCGGTCGCGCAAGGGACCGGGGATGGCGTCCAGCACGTTCGCGGTGGCGAGGAACATCACGCGCGACAGGTCGAAGGGCACGGCCAGGTAGTTGTCGCGAAAGCTGCTGTTCTGCTCCGGGTCGAGCACCTCGAGCAGGGCCGACGACGGGTCGCCCTGGAAGCCGCCCATCCCGAGCTTGTCGATCTCGTCGATCAGGAAGACGGGGTTGTTCGTGCCGGCCTTCTTGATGCCCTGGACGATGTTGCCGGGTAGCGCGCCCACGTAGGTCCGGCGGTGCCCGCGGATCTCCGACTCGTCGTGCACGCCGCCCAGGCTCACGCGCACGAACTCGCGGTTCATGGCGCGCGCGACGCTCTGGCCGAGCGAGGTCTTGCCCACGCCCGGCGGCCCGACGAGGCACAGGATCGGGCTCTTGCCCTTGGGGTTCAGCTTGCGCACCGCCAGGAACTCGAGGATGCGGCGCTTGACCTTCTCGAGCCCGAAGTGGTCCTCGTCGAGGATCACCTTGGCCTTCCCGATGTCGATCGCGTCCTCCGACGACTTCGACCAGGGCATCTCGACCAGCCAGTCGAGGTAGGTGCGGAGCATGCCGTGCTCGACGGCCGCTTCGGGCATCTTCTCGAGGCGATCGAGCTCGCGCGAGGCGTGCGCGTGGACCTCCTCGGGCATCCCCGCGTTCTCGATCGTCTCGCGCAGCTCGACCAGCTCGACGCTCGCACCTTCGCCGAGCTCCTTCTGGATCGTCCTCAGTTGCTCGCGCAGGTAGTAGTCGCGCTGCGCCTTGTCGATCGAGCCGCGCGTCTGCTGGCGGATGTCGCGCGAGAGCGAGAGCACCTCCACCACGTGCACCAGGCGCTCGGAGACCTTGCGCAGCCGATCCTTGAGGTCGGTGGTCTCGAGCAGCTCCTGCTTCTCCTCGGGCGGCAGGTCGATGAAGGTCGCGACCATGTCCGCGAGCAGCGAGGCGCTCTGCGCGTTCTGGATGGCCTGGTCGAGGTCCTCGGGCGTCTGGGGCAGGAGTTGGAGGGCTTCGCGCGCCTGCGTGCGGAGGTTGAACGCCAGCGCTTCGACCTCGGTGTCCTCCTCGACCTCCTCCGGCTCGTCGATCAGGTCGACGAGCGCAGTGAGGAACGGATCGGTTCCCAGGAACTTCTTGATGCGAAAACGCTGCTTGCCCTGCGCGATGATGTGGTGGCTGCCATCCGGGGCGGTGATGTAGCGCACGATCTCCGCGACGGTGCCGATGCGGTATACGTCGTCGGGTCCCGGATTCTGGTTCTCCGGGTCGGTTTGCAGGATGACGCCGATCGGTTGCTCGCGCTGCACGGCCGCCTGTACCGCGCGGATCGAGCGCTCGCGTCCGACGGCGATCGGCAGCACCACGCCGGGGAAGAGCGCCATACCGCGCACGCACAAGAGGATCAGCGCGTCGTCGGGAGCGATCTCGGGCAGCGGGCCCGGCGACTCGATCGTCTCGGGCGCGGCGGGCGCCTGCACGTCGTCCGACGTCATGGGGGCCCGCTATAGCACCTTCCCGAGGCGAATCGATAGGCATCCCCCGTCGAGCGTGCGCTCCGCGAGCTGGAAGCGACCCCGCGGCAGCTCGACGCGGCGCTCGAAGCGACCCTGGGGAATCTCCATGCGCAGGACGTCCGCGCCCTTCATGTGCGGCGATGGGACGCGCTCGCCGCGGATGACGAGCGCCGCCCCGTCCACGACGATCTCGACGCGCGACACGTCGACGCCCGGAAGGGCGGCGAGGATCCACAGGTCGGTCTCCGTCTCGAAGATGTCGATCGGGGGCTGCCAGCAGGCGCGCCGCTCGCGGCGGGCCACCGGCCGGCAGAACTGTCGCGTCATCCGATCGGCCTCGTCCAGGAGCGCTTGGGCGCGCTCCCACATCCACGTATCGGGGTCGGTCTTGGCCATGCTGGACGTCGCGGGCTGCGCAGTTCTTTCGGAGTAGGGGTTGGAGCCCAGGCCGGGCGCGCTGGGGGCGGATCTCCACTCGACATCGTACTCCAGCGCGCCGGGGCCGTCAGTCGCGACGCCATTCCGCCACGAACAAGTTGGTCTCCCCGGGAGTCGCCCCGCCGCGGTTGCTCGCGAACACGAGCCAGCGGCCGTCGGGGCTGAACATCGGGAAGCTGTCGAAGCCCTCGTAGGTCGTGATGCGGCGCAGGTTCTCGCCGTCGACGTCGACGGCGAACAAGTCGAACTCGCGCGGGCTCGGCGTATGGTGGTTCGTGCAGAAGACGAGCGCACGGTCGTCGGGGAAGAAGTAGGGAGCCCAGTTGGCTCCCCCGAGCGCCGTCACTTGGCGGCGATTCGAGCCGTCGGCGCCTACGATGAAGAGCTCCATCTTCGTGGGTTTCACGAGCCAGTCCGCGAGCAGGCTCTCGTACTCCTGGAGCTCCGCGTCGCGGTCGTCCGGCGAGAACGCGGTGGCGCGGAAGACGAGCTCTTCGCCGTCGTGGCTGAAGAACGCCCCGCCGTCGTAACCAACGGCGTTGGTGACCTGGAACAGACCGCTTCCGTCGAGCTCGCAGGTCCACAGCTCCGGGTCGCCCCCGCGCGTCGAGGTGAACACGATGCGATCGCCGCGGGGCGAGACGGTGGCCTCGGCGTCGTAGCCCCAGGTGTCGGTGAGCTGCGTGACGACGCCGCGCCGGAGATCGCGCACGTAGAGGTCGAACTCCGGGTGGAGCTGCCACACGTAGCCCCGGCTGCGGTCGGGTGGCTCGGGACAGGCATCGTGGTAGCCGTGGGTCGACGCGAAGAGCACCGCGTCGTCTCCGGGCATGAAGAACGGGCAAGTCGTCACGCCGCGCCCGTTCGAGACCTGGATCAACGGTCCGCCGCGCGGATCGGTGACGAAGATGCGGTCGCAGACCACCCCCTGAGCGGGGTCGCGCCGCTGGAGCGTCAGGCGGTCCCCGGCGAAGCTCCAATAGCCTTCGGCGTTCTCGCCGCCCGCCGTCAGCTTCCACAGGTGGGCGAAATGGACCTCGCCGGGCTGGATGAGCTCGTCGGCCGGGATCGCACCGGGGATCGGCGCGGGAGCACGCTCCGCCTGCACGACCGCGGCCTTGCAGCCCGTGAGGGAGAGGAGGGCGACGAGCGCGAGGTCAAAGCGGTGGGTCACGGGGGGTCTCCTTCGGCGTGCGGGGGCGAGACCATAGCAATCCGCGCCGCGCACCGCTCGGCGTCGCGACGTCGGCCCGGGCTCGGCTTCGTCCTCACTCGAAGCGCGGCGGACGGCCTCGCTCGGTGAGCGCGCGCGGGGGCGGGACGGGATCGTGACCGCCCGCGCAGAACGGTTGGCAGCGCAGGATGCGCCATGCGGAGAGGGCGAGTCCGCGCAGGACGCCGTGCACGGCGATCGCCTCGATCGCGTAGGCGCTGCAGGTCGGATGGAAGCGACAGGTGGCCGGCTTGAGGGGCGAGAGGAAGCGCCGGTAGAAACGAATCGGGGCCACGACGAGGGCACGCAGGAAGCTCACGCCTCGGGCGCTCCTTCCCTCACGCCCGGGGCGCGGTCGCTCGGCTCGGACCGTGCCTCCTTGGCGACCGTGTCGAGATAGCGCCGCCAGGCCTTGTTCGCGAGGTGCACGATCTCGGTCCGCGCCGACGCGAGGTCGGGGGAGACTCCCCGCGCCGCGATCAGGATCAGGTCCGCGCCCTCGGGCAGCGCGCCCTGCTCCAGCCGAAAGGCTTCGCGGAAGATGCGCCGAACGCGGTTGCGCTTCACCGCCTTGCGCCAGGCCGCTCTGCCGACCGACAAGCACAGGCGCGTGAAGCCCACGTCGTTCGCACGGGCCACGACCGTCATCCACGTCCCGCGCGCGCGGTTGCCTTCCCGATAGACGCGCTGGATGTCGCTCGCGCGGCGCAGGTGGTGCGCTCCCGGATGGCGGAGGGCGCGGAGCTTCGGATCGTCGGGAGAGCGCATGGACGGGAGAGGTGCCGACTCGTGGATGGCGTACGGTTCCAGTCTAGGGTGGCTCGAGCCCGCGCCGTGCCGAGGTGTCAGCCGAACGGCGTCGAGTGCCGCGCCTCGGGCTCGGGGCTCCTCGACCCATGTTCGGATCCGGGCCGCCGAGCTAACCTCTCCGCGGCCGCGCTCGCGATTCGATCCTCTGCCGATGAGCCGTACTCCCACGGTCCCCCCGTCGAGCGCCTTCTCGGGCACGCACTGGATCGCCGGCGAGCGGCGCCATGCCTCGGGCGCCGTCTTCGAGCTGCGCCAGCGCATCCCGCCCTACGAATCCCTCGGCAGTTGGCCGAGCGGCGACCTCGAGCTCGTCCCCGAGGCGCTCGCAGGCGCGCGCCTCGCGCTCCCCGATTGGCGTGCGCGAACGGACGAAGAGCGTGTGGGTGTTCTCGCGCGGTCGCTCGACGGACTGCGCACGGACGCCGCGTGGCGAACCCATCTCGCGCACTACCTCGGCGTGCGCGACGACGAGCTCGCGGGCGAGCTCGCCGAGCTCGAGCGCATCCGCGAGGCGCTCCTCGCCACGGAATGGTCGGGCATCGCCGAGTCCGGGACAGCCGTCGTCTTCGCGCGTTGGAGCGAGCTCGTCGGCGAGCTCGCAGGGCGCGTCATGGGGCACCTTCGGCGCGGGCGCGCCGTGCTCGTCGTCGGCGACGAGCGTTGGCCGGTGGGCGCGGACGTCGTCGGCAACGCCCTCGAGCTCGCGGGGATCCCGCCGGGCCTCGTCGCGGTGATCCACGGAGCCCGGGAGGCGTGCCGTTCGGCGTTCGTCCGAGCCGACGCGCCGGAGGCGATTCGCGCGAGCGGGATCCAAGTCGACGTCGGCTCGGGCGAGCCGGCCAACCGCTCCTACGTGGTCGAGTTGGCGGCGAACACGCGCGAGTGCGCATGGGACGTCGTCCGGCGCTCGTTCGGACGCGCGGCGACGCTCTCGGGACAGCGCGCCGGGCGCGTGGCGCGAGTGATCTGCCACAAGAACATCGTGTCGTCCTTCACGGAGCGGCTGCTCGAGGCGTTGGCCGTCGACCCGGACGTCAACGATCCGATTCCGCTGGTCGACGGGAAGGCGTTCGCTCTCCTGCGCGCGGAGTGGGAGCTCGGTCTCGACGAGGGGGCCACGTTGATCTTCGGCGGCGAACCGTTCGCGGGGACGGAGTCCGGGCGCTCCTCGGACCGGCGCGTGTGGCCCACGGTGTTCACGAACGTCGAACCCGAGATGGCCGTGTGCCGCAGCTTGGAGCCGGCGCCCGTCCTGTGTCTCGTGCGGGCGTCGGGAGACGCGGCCGCACAGTCCTTGGCGCGCACCTTGGGCTAGCGTCCAAAACCAGAAGCTCGCGAACGAAATCGAGCCGCCTGCGGCTCCCTGGCCGCGTTGCGACTCCTCCGAAACTCGTTCGGGACACCAGCGTCCGCCGGCGCGGGGGCCTTCAGCACTGGAGCGGCTCCGGTCGACTGAGGTAACATCCGGGGCTCGGAGGGCCTCGAGCGCCTTCGTGGGATGGGCCGTGCGGGGCGCCCGCGAAGGCTCGCTCGGCCCCCGAGCGGAAGGAGCATTGCCGTGATCGACCCGAAGGACGTCCACGCCACCCTGGCCCGCCACCAGATGGTGGACGGCTATCCGATCGTCATGGACCTCGAGCGTTCCAACGGCCCGTGGCTGTACGACGCGCGCACCGGCGAGGTCTACCTGGACGCATTCACCTGCTTCGCGTCCTGGCCGATCGGCTACAACCACCCGATGATGGCCGACCCGGCCTTCCGGGAGGTCCTCGCGCGCGCGGCGGTGTCCAACCCCGCCAACTCCGACCTCTACACGCGCGAGATGGCGGAGTTCGTGGAAGCCTTCGCCACGCGCGTCACGCCCCCCGAGTACACGCACCATTTCTGGGTGTCGGGCGGGTCGCTCGCGGTCGAGAACGCGCTGAAGACCGCCTTCGACTGGAAGGCCCGCAAGCTCGGACGCACGAGCTTCGCGGATCCGGTCGAGGACCTGGTCGTGCTGCACTTCAGGCAGGCCTTCCACGGGCGGTCGGGCTACACGATGAGCCTGACCAACACGGTCCCGGACAAGATCGGGCTGTTCCCGAAGTTCGATTGGCCGCGGGTCCACAACCCGGCGCTCGAGTACGACCTGGACGGTCACGTCGCGAACGACGTGGAGGCCGAGGAGCGCCGTGCGCGCATGGAGATCGAGGCGGCCTTCGCGAAGCACCGGAACAAGGTCGCGGCGATCATCATCGAGCCGATGCAGGGCGAGGGGGGCGACAACCACTTCCGCGACGAGTTCCTGCGCGACCTGCGCCGTTACGCCGACGAGAACGAGGCGCTGCTCGTGTTCGACGAGATCCAGACCGGGTTCTTCGGCTCGGGCAAGCCGTGGCTGTTCCAGGTGAAGGGCGTCCAACCCGACATCGTCTGCTTCGGCAAGAAGACGCAGGTGTGCGGCATCTTCACCAACGGGCGCATCGACGAGGTGCCGGACAACGTCTTCGCGCGCCCGAGTCGAATCAATTCGACCTGGGGCGGGAACCTGACGGACATGGTTCGCTGCAAGCGCTTCATCGAGATCATCGAGCACGAGCGCCTCGGCGAGAACGTCGCGCGCATGGGTCAGATGTTGATCGAAGGCCTGCGCGAGATCGCGCGCGAGGGCGGCGCCTTCCACAACGTGCGCGGGATCGGATCGCTGGTCGCCTTCACGCTCGACAGCCCCGAGGCGCGCAAGCGCATGCTGAAGGACCTGTTCGACCAGAAGCTCTTGGCGCTGCCCTCGGGCCTGCGGGCGATCCGCTTCCGACTTCCGCTCGTGATCCGCGAGGACGAGGTGAAGAAGATGCTCGAGTGCATCGCGAACGCGGTGCGCTCGCGCAGCGCCTATCCGTCCGTCAGCGGCTGAGGCAGGCGGAGCGCCTCCTTCTCCGCTCGGCCTACACCTTCTGCAACCGCAACTGTCCGCAGGCCGCGTCCCCTTCCACGCCGCGCGACCAACGGACCGTCGCGACGATCGAGCGCTCCACGAGCGCGTCCCGGAACGCATCCACGCTCCGGCGCTCCGGCCGGCGCCATTCCTCCTCGCCGATCGGGTTGTAGGGGATCAGGTTCACCGTCGCGCGCCGTCCCGCGAGCCGCGCGGCCAGGCGCTCGGCGTGGCCGCGCGTGTCGTTCCTGCCGCCGAGCAGGACGTACTCGTAGGTCACCTCGCGTCCCGTCGCGCGGAACCAGGCGTCGCCCGCCGCGAGCACCTCCTCGATCGGGACGCCCTGCATGGCCGGGACGAGCAGGTCGCGCTCCGCGTCATCGGGCGTGTGCAGCGAGATCGCGAGCTGGAAGTGCGGGTCGCGCTCCGCCAGCCGGCGCACGCGCTCCGGGAAACCGACCGTCGAGACGGTGATGCGCCGCGCACCGAGGCCGATCTCCGTGCGAACCGAGTGCAGGGCCCCGAGCAGGTTCTCCAGGTTGAGCAGCGGCTCGCCGACTCCCATCACGACCGAGCGCGAGAGGGGACCCAGGGCGAGCCCGCGCAGGTATTGCTCGAGGATCTCACCCGCCGTCAGGTTGCGCGCGAGGCCCGCGCGGCCCGAGGCGCAGAAGGGGCAGCCCACGGGACAGCCCGCCTGCGTCGACCCGCACAGGGTCGCGCCGCGCTCCGGCGTCCTGGAGGGGATGTACACGCTCTCGACGGCCACGCCGTCTTCGAAGGCGATGACGAGCTTCACCGCGCCGTCCGGAGCGACCTTCCGCGCGAGCTCGCGGCCGCGCAGGATGGGGAGCTCGCTCGCGAGCCGCTCGCGCAACAGGGCGGGGAGACTCGTGAGCTCCGCGTAGCTCGAAACGGCGCCGGAGAGGATCTTCGCGCGCGCGACCCGCGCGTGGAAGGAACGTCCCCCCAACGCGACGACGCGCTCTTCTGTCTGGACGGGATCCAGGTCCAGGAGGCCCTCTCGGGGCGGGGCTCCCGGCGCGCTCACTTCCCGGCCTGGACGCGTCGCAGGCGTTCCGCGATCTCCGCCGCAACCTTGCGCGCGTCGGCGAGGCTCGGAGGATTGGCGCCGCCCACCGAGCGGTGACCGCCGCCCCCGTAGTCCTCCATGATCTCGCCGATGTGGGCGCCGTGCTCGGGCGGATTCCAGGGGTTGACGCCGGCCGTCACGTGGTAGCCGGCCCGCGTCGGGATCACGCCGACCGAGTAGTGGATGTCGGGGTGGTGGAAGAAGGCCGCGAAGCGCTCGCGTCGGATCGCGTTCGAGGACGCGTCGTAGAGCAGCACGCTCCCGTCGCGGGACTCGACGGTAGGGGGGAATTGCTCGAGCGCGCGGTCGCGATTGCGCGCCGCGCGCTGCCAGGCCTTCTCGACGTCGGGGCGCGCGGCGACTTCGTCGAGGGTGCCGAGCGCCATCGCGCCGACCAGCACGTCGAGCCAGCCGGGTTCCGGGGCGACGTACAGGCAGCGCGAGATCCGCAGCGCGGGATCGTCGCCGAACAACGCCTGCTCGACGTCCTTGAACTGCGCCGCGTCGACGACGTTCGACCAATGCGCCATCTCGCGGAAACGCTCGGGGGTGGTGTAGCCCCAGCGCTCCTCCGCGTGCGAGAGGATCAACGGCGGACAGGACGGCGAGCGCTCGTCCCAACGCCAGCGGTCGCTCTCGTGGTAGAGCTCGCGCAACGCGGGCGTCAAGAACGTCGTGGGGTGGTGGTCGAACCAGTACTCCGCCCGGGGATGGAAGTGGAAGTCGACCACCGCGAAGCGCGTCCCCGCCGCGAAGTCGTCCCAGTCGTCGCGTTGGTGGTAGTTGACGCTCTCCCAGACGACGTCCTCGTCGCGGAGCTCGCGCAGGATGGCGGCCAGGACCGCTGCCGAGACCATGCCGTCGAAGTCGCGGTGGTAGTGGATGCGGAGGGGGTCGCCCATCGAAGGCGCAGCATACCGCGGGGCGAGCGAGGGTCGGTTGGGAAGTTGGCGCGGGCGGGACGGGTGCTTGCGATGGGCGATCGAGCGGAGGGGGTGCGGTTGCCCGAATGGGGAGCGGGTCGTCGTGCAGTTGCGAGGGACTCGGCTCGGCGACGCTCGTGGGGCGCGGCGTGTGGGGGAGAGGAGGGGAGGGGGGTGACGGGGGGGGAGAAGAGAGAGAGAGAGAGAGAGAGAGAGAAGAGCGCGAGAGGAACGGGTTGCCGCGCTTGGTGCGGCTTACCGGTGACGCGCAGTGCGCGGGCGCGCACGGCTGCGACACGTGCTCCCTTCGGTCGCGTGTCGCGAGAGCGCCTGAGCGCTCGGAGAGCGCTCAGGCGCTCTCGCGCTCCACCTCGGGCTCCGATTCGTCCGGACCGGCGTCGCTCCCGGTCTTCTCCTCGACGTCGTCGGAGAGATCCTCGGCCACCAGGCCGCGGGCCAGGGAGTGCTCGCCGCGCACGACGGCGCCGTCGACGACGAAGGTGCTCGTGTCCTTGCGATTGGGGAGCTCGTACAGGAGGTCGAGCAGGAGCTCCTCCATGATGGAGCGCAGGGCGCGCACGCCCGTCTCCCGCTCCAGGGCGACGTCGGCGATCGCGAGCAACGCGTCGTCCGTGAAGACGAGCTCGGCGCCCTCCATGGCGAACAGTCCCTGGTACTGCCGCGCGAGCGCGTTGCGGGGCTCGGTGAGGATCCGCACCAGGTCGTCGCGCTCGAGCTTCTCGAGCGTGGAGACGACGGGCAGGCGGCCGATGAACTCCGGGATCATCCCGAACTCCATCAGGTCCTTGGGCGAGAGGAAGCGCACGATCTCCTCGCGCGAGAGCTCGTCGGCGCGCCTGGGCAGGTGACCCTTGCGCGCCTGGACGCCGAGGTCGATGTCGCGGCCGAAGCCGAGGACGTTGCGGCCGATGCGCTTGGCGATGATCTCGTCGATGCCGCTGAACGTCCCGCCGCAGATGAACAGGATGTTCGACGTGTCGATCTGGATGTAGGACTGCTCGGGATGCTTGCGGCCGCCCTGGGGAGGGACGTTCGCGATCGTGCCCTCGAGGATCTTGAGCAACGCCTGCTGCACGCCCTCGCCCGACACGTCGCGTGTGATCGAGACGTTGGAGGTCGTGCGGCCGATCTTGTCGATCTCGTCGATGTAGACGATGCCCTGCTGGGCGCGCTCGCGGTCGAACTCCGCGGCCTGGAGCAGCTTGAGCAGGATGTTCTCGACGTCCTCGCCCACGTAGCCGGCCTCGGTGAGGGTCGTGGCGTCCGCCATCGCGAAGGGCACGTCCAGCATGCGCGCCAAGGTGCGGGCGAGCAGCGTCTTGCCCGAGCCCGTCGGGCCCACGAGCAGCACGTTCGACTTCTCGATCTCGACCGTTTCGAAGGAGTCCTTCTTGGTCGTGAGCCGGTGACGCAAGCGCTTGTAGTGGTTGTAGACCGCGACGGAGAGGACCTTCTTCGCGCGCTGCTGTCCGACCACGTACTCGTCGAGGAAGCGCGCGACCTCGATCGGGGTCGGAAGCTGCTTGCCTTCGACCAGCGAGCCTCCACGTGCGCCGAACTCCTTCTCCGCCGCCGCCCCTCCCACGAAGGCGTCACCGCCGCGGCGCTGCTCCTCCTGGAGGATCGAGTTGCAGATCTCGATGCACTCGTTGCAGATGTAGACCCCCGGAGGACCCGCGATGAGCGAGGTCACGTGATGGCGCCGTTTCTCGCAGAACGTGCACCGCTCGACGTGACGCCCTCGTCCGGAGGATCGGGTCATACTCCGAATCCTACCCCTTGTCGGGCGTGTTGGTCACCACGTGGTCGATCAGGCCGAAGGCCTTCGCTTCCGTGGGACTCATGAAGTTGTCCCGATCGGAGGCTTTCGCGATCTCCTCGGGCGTCTTACCAGTATGGCTCGCGAGGATTCCCTCGAGGGTCCGCTTGATCTTGAGGATTTCCTCGACCTGGATCTCCATGTCCCGAGCCTGACCGCGGGCCCCGCCCCAGGGTTGGTGGATCATCACGCGCGAGTGGGGCAGCGCGAAACGCTTGCCCGGCGCGCCGCCGGCCAGCAGGACGGCGCCCATGGAGGCCGCCTGGCCGAGGCAATAGGTCGCCACGGCCGGTTTCACGAACTGCATCGTGTCGTAGATCGCGAGACCCGACGTCACCGAGCCGCCAGGCGAGTTGATGTAGATGTAGATGTCCTGGGACTGGTTGACGCGGTCCAGGAACAGGAGCTGGGCCATCACCGAGTTGGCCACGTTGTCGTCGATCGGGGTTCCGATGAAGACGATCCGGTCCTCGAGCAACCGCGAGTAGATGTCGTACGAGCGCTCGCCGCGCCCGGTCCGTTCGACGACGAAGGGGATGAACTGCGAGTGGGTGCTCATTCGAATCGATGGAAGCGGGGATTCGGGGTTCGGGGAAGGGCGCGGGGGTCGACGGCTACTCCTCGGTGATGTTCGCGTGCTCCCGTAGGAATCGGCGAACCTTCTTCTCGAGGAGCTCCGTCGCGAGCTGGGGGAAGAGCTTGTTCTCGGAGTAGTAGCTCTTCACCTCGTCCAGGGACACGCGATTGCGTTTTGCGATTTCCTGTAGCTCGGCCAGCACGTCCTTGTCGGTCGTCTGGAGCCCTTCCTTTTGCCCGATCGCCTCGACCAAGTACAGGGCCGAGAGCCCGCGGACGGAGGCCTCGTGGGCGCTCTCGGCGTCACCCTCCACCTGGGTCCGTGCCTCTTCTTCCGAGAGACCCTGCTGGACGAGCTCCTGCGCGCCGCGCTCGAGACGCGCCTCGACCTGGGAATCGAGCAAGCCGGTGGGAAGCTCCATGGGGTGCATCGAGATCAACTGCTCGAGCAGCCGCGTCTCGATCATCTGATCGCGCTGGAGGCGCTTCGCCTCCTCCAAGCGCTCACGCGCCGTCGTGCGCATGCCCGCCTCGTCCTCGGCCGTGAACAGCGCGAAGAGCTCGGCTTCGCTGGGCGGGATCGTGCGGAACGCGCTCGCGAGCACCAACCGACACAGACCCTCTGCTCCGCGCGCGGCCGGGTGGGGGAAGTCCTCGGGGAAGGTGATCGGCACCTCCACGGTCGCGCCCTCGCCGGCGCCCACGAGCGCTGCCCGGAACGCCTCCGCGTCCACGCCCGGCGGGGGCGTCAGGGGGGAGATGCGCATGCCCTCGCGCGACTCCACCACCTCTCCGTCGTGGAGGAGCTCCACCTTGCCGACGGCCATCCCGTCCTTCGGGAGCCCTTCCGGTCCCGCGGGCTCGAGCCGCGAATTGCGTTGCACGACGTCCTCCAGCGCGCGGTCGAGCTCGTCCTCGTCGACCTCCACCTTGGGCACGCGGATCTCGAGCCCGTCGTACTGCTGGAGCTCGATCTCCGGCCGCAGGTAGAGATCGAAGACGAGCTCGAGGTCGCTCCCGACGAGCACCTCCTGCGGGGGCTCGATGCGCGGATGGGCGGCCGGCTTGAGCGCCTCTTCGCGGACGGCGCGCTCGTAGGCCTGCCGGACGAAGCTCTGGACGGTGTCCCGGCGGACGTCCTTGCCGAACGATTTCTCGAGCACGCGCGCGGGCACCTTGCCCGGTCGGAAGCCCTTCATGCGCGTGCGCTGGCCGACGTTCTGGAGGGCTTTCTGCACCTCGCGCTCCAGTTCCGCGGAGGGAACCGTGAGCGTGATCTTCGCCAGGCAGGGTCCGGTTCTGTCGACGTGGACGTCCATCGTGGGAGGTCTTCGTAGGCCTGTGCGGGAAGGCCTCGTGGGGGTGGAGAGCCGTGTGGGCGGAGCCGCGCACTCTACTCGCGCGCGGGTCGACCAGTCCACCCCGCCGGACGTGCCGAAGCACCCTCGAAACGCCGAGGGGATCTCGGCGCGCGCGATGCGCACAGGCGCGCGGGGACCAAGTGAGTAGAATCCCACGCCGCATGGACGTGCGCATCCGACCGGTGACGACGCTCGCCGAGGCGCTCACCTTCACGGGATTGCTCGACCGCTGGTCCGAGGAGGGGATGGCCGAGTTCCGCGACGTCCCACTGCCGCGTGCGGTCAGCCGGCGCTTCCTCGAGCGCCACTTCGCCCACTCGACCACGCTCCTGCTCCTCGCCGAGAGCGAGGAGGGCCTGAACGGCATGTGTCTCACCGCGCCGTTCGAGGACCCGCTCACGGGGGAGATCGTCCCGATGATCGTGCTCCTGCGCGTCGAGCCCGAGACGCGGCACCGCGGATTGGCGCGGGCGTTGGTCGACGACGCGCGTGCGATCCTCGCCGAGCGCGGCCACCGCGTCCTCGCCGCGCGCGCGGCGCACAACGACGACGCGCTGATCTCGATGGGCGAGCGCTGGGGCTTCGTGCGCCACTGGGAGCTCATGCTGCGCGAGTGACGTGTGACCGAGGCTTCTTCCGTCGTCGTGCTCACCGGAGCGGGGATCTCGGCCGACAGCGGTCTCGCGACGTTCCGCGGTCCCGGCGGACTGTGGGAGGGCCGCCGGCTCGACGAGGTTGCGACGCCGGATGCCTGGCGACGCGATCCCGAGCTCGTGTGGCGCTTCTATCAGGAGCGGCGCGCGATGCTCGGCTCGGTCGCGCCCAATGCGGCGCATCGAGCGCTCGTGCGTCTCGAGCGCGCTCTGCTCGACGCGGGCCACGCGTTCCTGCTCGTCACGCAGAACGTCGACGACCTGCACGAGCGCGCCGGTTCGCGGCCCTTGCACGTGCACGGCGAGCTGCTGCGCCTGTGCTGCGAGGCGTGTGGGACGTCGCACCACGACGACGAGCACTTCGATCCCGCGAGCTTCGTCGCCTGTCCGAGCTGCGCCTTCCCGCAATTGCGGCCCGACGTCGTGTGGTTCGGCGAGGTACCCCACGGGCTGGACGAGATCGCGCACGAGCTCGGTTCGTGCAGTCACTTCCTCGCGATCGGTACGAGCGGAGTCGTGCACCCGGCGGCGGGGTTCCTCGAGCTCGCGCGAGCGTCAGGTGCGCGCACCGACGTCAACAGTCTCGACGCGCCGGACAACCTCGACGCGCGCGACGCGTTCCATCCCGGACGCGCTACGGAGATCGTTCCGCGGCTCGTCGAGCGACTGCTCGGGGAGCTCGGCATCGCGCGCTAGCGTCCCGAACCAGGAGCTCGCGAGGAAAGCGCGTCGAACGAGGATCGTAGGCAGGCGCGGACCACGACGCATCTCGGGTCGAGTCTCCGGAGGATCGATCCGCCAGGACGACGCGGGCTCTCGACCGCGGTCGCGAACCCCTCGTTCGGGGGGCTAGTCGATGTACCCGAGGTCGCGCAGGTGCTGGCGCGTGGCGGCGTCGAGGGCGGTGGAATCGCCCGGCTTCGATGGGTAGTGACGCTCGAAGAGGCCGAGCTCCTCGGCGAGCCGACCCGGAACTCCCGCTTGCGGTGCGGATTCCTCCGGGTCGTGGCCCAGGTCGTAGGACTCCCGCCCCTGCGTGCCTTCGATGAGCTTCCACTCCGCCGTTCGCACGGCGCGTTGCTCGAGCGCGTCCTTCTGCACCTCGCCGAAGGCTAGCTCCGGCCAGGGCTCGGTCCCCGCCAGGCAGGGCAGGAGCGAGCGCCCCGCCAGACCCGCGGGGAGTTCGAGTCCCGCGAGCTCGATCAGGGTCGGCATCAGGTCCACCGTGCGCACCTGAGCGTCGACGACGCGTCCCGGCGGGATGTGTCCGGGCGCGGAAAGGACGAGCGGAACGCGCAGCAGATCGTCGTGCAGGCGATCGCCGTGCAGCACGCGGACGCGCCGTGCTTCGAAGCCCTCTCCGTGGTCGGAGGTGAGCGCGATCACGAGGCCCTGCGGCTCGACGTGGCGGCGCACACTTCCGAGGAGCCGACCGAGCTCGTCGTCGACGAAGCGGATCCGGTTCCGGTAGAGCTCGCGGAACCAGTCGAGATCGCGTTGCGACGCGCGCGCGATCTCGCTCGGGTGCACGCTGAGCCTGCCCGCGAAGGTCGCGGAGACGCGTTCGCCGGCGGAGCGCAGCGCGTCGTCCGGCTCGGGATGATAGATGTAGTAGTCGTGCACCTGGTAGGTGTGCACGAGCAAGAAGAAGGGCCGCGCCGGATCGCGCTCGGCGAGCCAGCGCTCGACCTCGCCGCGCGTCCGCTGCAACCCGCCGAACTCGTAGACCAGCGCCAGCAACGGTCGCAGCGGCAGGTAGCGGTTCTTCGCCGCTCGCCAGAAGAGCGGCACGTGCACGCGGAACGGACGAAAGCGGAACTCCGCCTGGGGATCGAAGAGCTCGAAGCCCTGGTCGAGGCCGAAGGCGGGGCTGATGAAGCCGCCGCCGGTGAAGGCCGCGGTCTCGTAGCCGGATGCGTGGAAGACCTCGGCGAGCGTGAGGACGTCGTCCGACAGCGACGTCGTCACCATGACCGCGCCGTGCTGCGACGGGTAGAGCGAGGTCAAGATCGAGCTCGTCGCGGGGAGGGTCCACGGCGCGCTCGACACGGCCTCCGTGAAGCGCACGCCGTCGCGCGCGAGCATCGCGAGCGCGCCGCGCTCGGCGCCGGGTGCGAGGGCGAGGTCCGCCCGGAGCGTGTCGACGAGGAGCAATACGACGCTCGGGCTTCCCGGGAGCGCGGTCGCGCGAGCCGGCTCCGGCACGAAGCGTCGCGGCGGCTCGCGGTCGAAGAGCGCCACCGGCAGCGCTAGCGCGGCGAGCGCCGCGACGGCGAGCGCGCGCGCCGCGCCCGGGCGCAGGCGAGGTGCCGCAACCGCGGCGGCGGCGGGCACGAGTAGCGCGAGGGCGGGGCTCGCGATCTCGACCGCGCGCGGGGCATCGGCCAGCGCCCAGTGGCCGAGCGCCGCCCCCGGGACGGAGGCCGCGAGCACGACGAGCCACGCCGGCCGGCTGCCGGGGCGCGCGCGGCGCAGCGCGGCGCCCGAGAGCGCGCCGAAGGGGAGCGCGAGCACCAGTGCGAACGCGAAGCCGACGCCGCGCTCGAACGTGCCGGCGGCGGCGAGCTCCTTCGACACGACGGAGAGCGCGTGCAGGAGCAGCGCACCTGCGAGCGCGAGGCTCGCCGCCGCCCCGGGGGCGCGCGCGAGTCGCGCCGCGAGCCCCGCGGCGAGGCCGCCCGCGAGGAACGCGGCGAGGGACAGGAGCGCGAGCGTCCAAGGCGTGCGCGCGATCCCCGTGGCGATCCAGTCGACGAGGAAGAGCGCGAAACCCGCGAGGCCGCCCGCGGTCGTGGCTGCGCGCGGGCGGGCAACGTCCGAGTTCACGGGCGGCGAGCGTACACGCAACCGCGGAGGGGGTGAAGGCACCCGGATCCACCCGGGCGCGGAGATCGAGGAACGGCCGCGTACCTCAGTCGGCCGAACGCGCGACGGGCGCCCTCTCCGCGAGGAGAGAGCGCCCGATCGCCGGTGGGGGCGAGGAGCTACTCGATCGCACCCTGCGCCGGCGACAGAAGGAACGGGAACTCCTCCGGGAAGTCGAGCCCGTGCGAGGCGGCGCCGTCGGTGAACGGCACGTCGCCGGACGGTGCGTCGGACGGGTCGAGGTTCGCGCCCATCAGGACGCGCAGCGTGATGTCGACCACGTCGTCACCCGGCCGGCGTCCGTTGGGATAGCCGCCGAGGTCCCCACCGAGCACGCCGAGTGGCGACTGAGCCCGAGCCCTCACGGGCTCCACGGCGTACCGGAGACGGAGCACCGCCGCCTCCGTGGGGGTCTCCGTGAGGCCCGGAACGCCGCGCAGGAAGAAGCTCTGCAGGTCGTCGCGCGGGAACTGACGCGGAGCGGGGAAACCGAGGAGGTCCTCGATCATCTTCGGCAGCACGGGATACGTGAAGTACTCCGCGAAGCGCGCGTCCTCGGTCGGGTGCGCGCCGTTGTAGGCGTCCTTGTCCACCATGCCGATGAGGAGCGAGTTGACGAGCGGAGCTCCGACGCGGGAGACCTGGACCGGTCGCCCGAACTCGTCGTCCACGCCGTCGAACTCGTGGTGCGCGCGCATCGTGCGCGCGGCGGGCAGGCTCGCGGTGGTCCAGGCTCCGATCACGGTCTTCGCGGCGCGGAGCACCGGCACGGGAACCTCGAGCGCGAGCAGGGTCACGTTGAACCCGGCCAGGGAGCTCTTCCGGCTGCCGGTCTCGCCGACGGGGGGAAGGTCCAGGAGGTCGAAGGTGTCGCCCATGTCGAACGCCAGCGGGTCCCGGCGGGGGCCCACGAAGAGCCTGCCCACGTAGCCGCCCGGGTACACGACGTCGAAGACGTGCGCGGCGGCCATCCCCGCGTAGTCGGGCATCGTCCGGTCGCCCAGGTAGTTGGGGGTCACGCAGAACTCGGTGCTGCGCTCCCCGACGTGCCGGAGGGGAACGGAGGTCGTCCCGTCCGCGCCGCGGAGGATGACCTCGACCGTGTAGTGCTCGACGACCGCCATCGAGGCGTGCTGCGGGTCGCGCGCGGCGACTTGTTCGGCGGCCATGAGCGGCCGGGAGACGAGCCGGGAGTTCCGGCGATTGCCGACCGAGGCATCCGTGTCCCCCATCGCCATGCCGAAGCGGAAGCGGAAGGTCACGTCCTCGACGCCGTCGCCGTCGTTGTCGACGTTGATGTCGTAGAGGGCGTCGGGGTCCATCGTGTAGCCCTGCGGCCCGGCGAAGGGGACCTGGAACGGCTGGTAGGAGGCGAGCAGGACGACGAAGTCCTCGCGCCCCCACTCGTAGCTGCGGAACATGTAGAAGTCGCTGCCGTCGACCTTGGGGTTCTCGGCGACGAACTCCGCCTCACGGTGGTCCCAGGCGACGGCCTCCGCCGTTGCGGCGACGAGGGCCACGGAAGCGAGAACGGTGATTCGGATGAAGCGCGACATGAGGTCCTCCTGGAGGAAAGGTCACTCGTGACGTCAGTTGGATTCCTTTGGTCTTTGGGTGTGTTTGTAACGGCGCGCGAGCCGGCGATCGCTCGGCACGGAAGCCCATGCGGCGGTCGCACAGTTCGTAGTTCCGCTGGACCGAGGGCGGTCAGGAGCGGGACCGGGCGCGAGTGACGAGGCGCAGGACCGAGTCGTCGGTCGAAGCGCGCGGCAGGTCGTCGAGCCCGAACCAGACGACGGCGTGCGACTCGGCGGAGCACACGGGCTCGGCGCCGGGCGGCGCCCACACGACGAAGCGCGTGTCGAGGTGCAGGTGCTCGGGTTCGTCGCGTCGCGCTGGGATCGGATGCACGTCGACGTCGATCGGGCGCGGATCGATCCGGAGGTCCGGGATGCCGCTCTCCTCGATGGCCTCGCGCAACGCGACGCGCGCGAGATTGCCGTCGCCGTCGCAGTGGCCGCCGAGCTGGAGCCAGCGGCCTAGCTTCTTGTGGTGGGTGAGCAGGCAGCGCTCGCCGGACGCGTCGAGCACGAGCGCGGACGCCGTCAGGTGGCCCGGCGCGCAGGTGCGCAGAAGCGCGTCTCCGTGCGCGTCGAGGAACGCGAGGATGTGGTCGCGCTCGCGTGCCTGATCGGGCGACCAAGGCGCGTACGCGGTGAGGAGGGCGCGAGCGGCTTCCGGCCCCCCGGGCGCGAGGTCGCGGGCCGCGAGCAGGCGCGCGCGCTCGGGCCGGCGCGCGCGAGTCACGGCGCGCTCACTTGCGCAGGAGCTTGCGGTAACGGCCGGCGCGCGACTCCGGGCCGAAGCCCATGCGCTCGCGCCAGCCCTTGCGCCACTCCGCGTAGTCCTCGTACGTGCCGTGGTGGAAGTTCACGTAGCCGTCGCCCTCGAAGGCGAGGATGTGGCTCACGACGCGGTTCAGGAAGTAGCGGTCGTGGCTCACGACGATCGCGGAGCCCGGGTACTCCTGCAGCGCCTCTTCCAGCACGCGCAGCGTGTCGAGGTCGAGGTCGTTGGTGGGCTCGTCGAGCAGGATGACGTTGGCGGCGTGCTTCAGCATGCGCGCGAGCAGCACGCGGTTGCGCATCCCGCCCGAGCACTCGCCCAGGAGCTTCTGCTGGTCGTCGCCCTTGAAGTTGAAGCGCGCGACGTAGGCGCGGCCGTCGATCGTGCGGTTGCCGAAGGGGATCAGGTCGTTCCCCTCCGTGATGTTCGCGTAGACCGTCTTCGCGTCGTCGAGGATGACGCGCGACTGGTCCAGGTAGGTGAGCTTGACCGTCGAGCCGATCGAGATGGTGCCCGAGTCGGGCTCCTCCTGGCCCAGGATCATGCGCAGGAGCGTCGTCTTGCCCATACCGTTGGGACCGACGACGCCCAGGATCGCTCCGGCCGGCATGCTGAACGAGAGGTCGCGGATGAGCACGCGGTCGCCGTAGCCCTTCGAGAGGTCGCGCGTCTCGATCACCTTGTCGCCCAGGCGCGGGCCGGGCGGGATGCGCAGGTCGACGGACTCGAGCTGCTCCTCGGCCTTCCTCTCGAGCAGCTCCTTGTAGCGCGCGACGCGCGACTTGCTGCGCGTGTTGCGCGCCTTCGGAGTGGTCGCGATCCACTCCTTCTCGCGCTCGAGCATCTTCGCCTGCTTGCTGTCCGACTGGCGCTTCAGGTCGAGCTGCACGGCCTTCGTTCCGAGATATTCGGAGTAGTTGCCCTTGTAGGGGTGCGCCTTGCCGCGCTCCATCTCGAGCATCCAACCCACGACGTTGTCGAGGAAGTAGCGGTCGTGCGTGATCAGGATCACGGTGCCGTGGTAGTTCCCGAGGTACTGCTCGAGCCACTCGATCGTCTCCGCGTCGAGGTGGTTCGTGGGCTCGTCGAGCAAGAGCATGTCGGGGTGCGCGAGCAGGAGCTTGCACAGCGCCACGCGCCGGCGCTCGCCGCCCGAGAGCCGCGTGACGTTCGCGTCCATCGGCGGCAGACACAGGGCCGTCGCGGCTTGCTCGAGGCGGCTGTCGAGCTCCCAGATCTCCTTGTGGTCCATCTCCTCGGAGAGATGCGTGAACTCGGCGTTGAGCTTGTCCTCCTCCGCACCGGAGACGCTGCCGAGCAGCGCCGAGACCTCGTAGTAGCGCGCCTCGATGTCGCGCAAGGGCTTCACCGCCTCGTCCAGGTTGCCCGCGACGTCGAGCGTCTCGGTCAGCGGCGGCTCCTGCGACAGGTAGCCGATCGACAGGTCGCCCACGGGCTTGGCGCTGCCCTCGAAGGCCTTGTCCTCGCCGGCGATGATCTTGAGCAGCGTCGACTTGCCCGAGCCGTTCGCGCCGATCACGCCGATCTTGGCGCCTTCGAGGAAGGCCAGCGTGATGCCCTTGAGCACCTCGCGCAGGCCGTAGAACTTGTGGACGTCTTCCAGGTGGAAGATGATCTTCTCGGACATGGGGCGAACAGGATAGCGGCGCTCTCCGTGCTTGCCCAGGATACGCGCCGGGCGCGGCTCGTCGACCCGCGACCTCAGGAGATCGGCGGCTCCTCGCCCAGGAGCTCGCGCAGGGCTTCGCGGTGCGTCGCAAGGAACAAGCGGTCCTTGTCCCGCCCAGCGCGCGCCTTCGACTCGACGATGTGCCGGAGACGCGCGCAGGGAACGTCGATGCCCTCGATCTTGAAGACGCGGCGCTCGCCCCAGACTCGCTCGAAATCGAAGCCGGCCATGACTAGCGTGAAGTCGACCTCGAGTTCCTCCCCGTCCGTCGCGTGGGTCAGCGCTCTCCGCTCGACGATTCGCTCCGCAAGCCAAAGGTCGCGCGGGTGATCGAGCGGCTCGCCGGAGCTCGTGAACTCGATGCTTCACAGGTTTTCCACGCCGCGAGCAGGTTCTCCGCGTCGGGGGGGAGGAACAGGTCGCAGTCCTCGGTTGCGAACACAGCGCCTGGTCCAGGCGCCCATAGGTTCGCTCCCCACACACCGATCGCCGCGAATCGGATCGACCGATCTCCGAGAGCTTTCAGGAGGGTGTAGAGGGGGTCCACGGCCGCGGGTCGTCCGGAGACGAGCGATCGATCGCTTCGAAGAAGCGCTTGCGAGCCGCCACCATGGGACCCAGCCAGGCCTTGTCGTTCCCAGGACGGTTGCGCGGCAGCGCTTCCACTCGATCGATCGATCGAAGGTATTCGTCTTCGAGGACGATCGGCCCGAGCGTCAGTTTCCAACGAACCGCCGCTTCGATCGATTCGAGGGCGCGCGCCGTCTCCTCGCGGACTCGATCGGCGTGGTCGGTCCCCTCGGCGTGGTCCGGCATGGGTGCCATGCGCGCGATTCTATCCGTGCGCGCGGAGGCGTCCGCGGAAGATCAGGTAGCGGGCCGTGCTGCGCGGCTCACATCATCCGGACCCATTCCTCCACGGTCGGCACGCGGAAGACGAAGTTCGTGCGCTTCGTTTCGGCGAGCGTCGCGGAGGCCTCGGGCGAGTAGAGGTGGCCGGGGTAGAGCACCGTGTCGTCGGGGAGCTTCGCGAGCCGCTCGGTGATGCTCCGGTAGATCTCGGCCGGGTCGCCGCCGGGCAAGTCCGTGCGGCCGCAGCCCTGTAGGAAAAGGGTGTCGCCGGAGACGAGCTTCCCGTCGACGAGGAAGCACTGGCTCCCGGACGTGTGCCCCGGCGTGTGGATCAAGACGACCTCGACGTCGCCGACCTTCACGACGTCGCCCGAGTCCCAGGCGTGCAGGTCGCTCGACGAGACGCCCGTCATGCGCTGGATCCAGGAGGCCTCGGCGCGGTTGCAGTGGATCTCGACCGACACCTTCTCGAGCAGCTCCGCGATGCCGGGCACGCTCGTCCCGAACAGGTCGCCGCCGACGTGGTCGGGGTGCCAGTGCGTGGCGAGCACGCCGGTGATCTCCATGTCGTCCTGGGCCGCGACGCGCAGCAGGTCGCCCACGTTCCAGGCCGGGTCGACCACCAGGCACTTGCCCGCGCGCCGATCGCCGATCAGGTAGACGAAGTTCACCATCTGCGCTGCCGTCGGGTCGCCGTGGGCGAAGTCGCGGCCGGCGAGCAGCTGGCGGAAGTAGAGGGGCGAGTCCGAAGTCGCGCTCATGCGTTCACGTTAGCGCGGGAACGCGGAGACCCGTTATCCTGCTCATGCTCCGTCCACGGCCGGAACCCAAGCCTTCCATGCCCACCGCCACCTCCGCCAAGCACCAGGCCCTTTCCACCTTCGACATCGGCGAGACCCACTCCGGCGCCTACGCCGGCGAGTGGCTCGAGACGGGCGGCGAGCAGCTCCCGTGCCATTCGCCGGCCACGGGCGAACTCCTCGCCCACGTGAAGCAGGCCTCGGCAGAGGACTACGAGAGGGTGGTGGCCGCGGCGCACGAGGCCTTCCTGCGCTGGCGGACGGTCCCGGCGCCCAAGCGCGGCGAGGTCGTGCGCCGTATGGGGAACGCGCTGCGCGAAGCGAAGGAGCCGCTCGCGCGCCTGCTGTCGCTCGAGATGGGCAAGATCCTCGCGGAGGGTCACGGCGAGATCCAGGAGTCGATCGACATCGCCGACTTCGCCGTGGGGCAGAGCCGCATGCTCTACGGGCTCTCGATGCACTCCGAGCGGCCGGCGCACGCGATGCGCGAGCAGTGGCATCCGCTGGGCGCCGTGGCGGTGATCACGGCCTTCAACTTCCCGAACGCCGTGTGGGGCTGGAACGCGATGCTCGCGCTCGTGTGCGGCGACGCGGTGGTGTGGAAGCCGTCCTCGAAGACGCCGCTGATCGCGATCGCGACCACCAACGTCGTGCGTCCGATCCTCGAGGAGGAGGGCTTCGGGGGGTTGATCGGGCTCGTCGTGGGGAGCGGGCGCGACGTGGGCGACCGCATGCTGGCGGACAAGCGCCTGCCGCTCGTCTCGTTCACGGGCTCGTGCAACGTCGGCAAGCGCGTCGGCCACAAGGTCTCCGAGCGCTACGGGCGCACGATCCTCGAGCTCGGCGGCAACAACGCGATCGTGCTCATGGAGGATGCGCCGCTCGACCTCGCGATCCCGGCCATCGTGTTCGGCGCAGTCGGCACGGCCGGCCAGCGCTGCACCTCGACGCGCCGCATCCTCGTGCACGAGTCGATCGCCGCAGACGTCGAGAAGCGGCTCGTCCAGGCCTACGGGCAGGTGCGGATCGGCAATCCGCTGGCGGAGGGCACGCTGTGCGGGCCGCTGATCGACGAGAGCGCGGTGGGGGACATGACGAAGGCGCTCGAGCGCGTGAAGGCGCTCGGCGGGAAGGTCGTCTTCGGCGGCGAGCGCGTGACGCTGGACGGAGCGGAGCGCGGCGGTGCGTTCGTTCGGCCCGCGATCGTGCGCGCGGAGAACCACTGGGACATCGTGCAGGAGGAGACCTTCGCGCCGATCCTGTACCTGATCCGCGTCGAGGACTTCGACGACGCCATCCAGAAGCACAACGACGTGCCCCAGGGGCTCTCCTCGTCGATCTTCACCTTGAACATGCGCTATGCCGAGCGCTTCCTGTCGGTCACGGGCTCCGACTGCGGCATCGCGAACGTCAACATCGGCACCTCCGGCGCGGAGATCGGCGGTGCGTTCGGCGGCGAGAAGGAGACGGGCGGAGGGCGCGAATCGGGCTCCGACGTGTGGAAGGCGTACATGCGGCGCCAGACCAACACGGTCAACTGGTCCGCCGACCTCCCGCTCGCGCAGGGCATCCGGTTCGGCTGACCCCCGTGCGCGCGGTTCACGACGGGAGCAGCGCAAAGGGAGCGTCCCCGCGCCTTCCCGCACGCAGGCGGGTCGGACGGCTTTCCGTGCTCTGCATCGCGCTCGCGTGCACGGCTTGCAGTGGACGCGAGAGTGGACGCGAGGGTGGGCGCGAGTCGGCCGGCGGAGCCGCTCTGCCGAACGTGGTGCTGATCCTCGTGGACACGCTGCGCGCGGACCGGCTCGCGTGCTACGGCTACCCGCGGCCGACCTCGCCTCGGATCGACGCGCTCGCCGCCGGCGGGGCGCGCTTCGCGGACGCGACGGCCCAGGCGAGCTGGACCCTGCCGTCGGTGGTCTCGCTCCTCACCGGCCGCTACGTGACGTCCATGCGCAAGCGCATCCCGGCGGGGGACGTCGCCCTGGCCGAGGTCTTTCGCGACGCGGGCTACGTGACGGTCGGGCTCGTGGCCAACAGCCTGCTCGTGGGCGAGGGGCGCTTCGACCGCGGCTTCGACCGCTTCCACTACGTCGACACCGAAGGCGATCGGGAGGACGGCGGAGCGCCGCCCGAGCGCGACCGCTTGACGGACGCGGTCTGGACGGTGCTCCGCAAGGAGCTCGGGGCGCCGCGCGCAGGGCGTCCGCCGCTCCTCCTCTATTACCACGCGATGTATCCGCACTCGCCCTACGACCACTGGTCCGAGCTCGATTTCGTGCTGCCGCCGGACGGGGCGCCGCCCCCGGCTCCGCCGGGCTGGCGCGAGCGCGCGCTGGAGGAGCGCGGGGATCCCGACGCGAAGACGCGCTGGGCGCGGGAGCTCCGGGAGCTCGACCTCGCGCGCGGCCACTACGACCACGAGGTCCGCGCGACGGACGACGCCGTCGGGCGCCTGGTCGACGGACTGCGGGAGGCGGGTTACCTCGAGAACGCGGTGCTCGCGCTCGTCGCCGACCACGGCGAGGGCCTGTGGGATCACGCCGCGGATCTCGACGGGGATGCGCTGGCGCGCGCGCGGCCGGACGGGTTCTTCTACAAGCGTCACGGCGCTCAGCTCTACGAGGAGGCGCTGCGCACCCCGTTCATCCTGTGGGGCGTGGGCGTTCCGCCCGGCGTCGTGGTCGAGACGCCGGTCGAGAACGTCGATCTCTTCCCGACGCTCCTCGAGCTCGCGGGCCTCGAGCTGCCGGCGGGCGTCCACGGCCGGAGTCTCGTTGGGGCGTTCACCGGGACGGGTCCGCAGCGTGACGCGCTGTTCTCCTTCGCGCGGCGGCGCGTGTGCGTGCGCGAGGTGGCGACCGGCCTCAAGCTCACGCTGGAGACCGCCGGCCAGCGCAGCGCGACCGGACTCTTCCACCTCCCCACGGATCCCCACGAGCGCACGGATCTCCGCGCCGAGCGCCCCTCGGACGTCGCGCGGCTCACCGAGCGCATCGAGCGCTGGCTCGTGGAAGTTCCGCCCGACGCGGAGGAGCCGTTCGATGCCGACGACCTCGAGCGTCTGCGCGGTCTCGGCTACACCGAGGCCGACATCGGCGCAGCCGTGCCCGGCGCAGCCGTGCCCGGAGAAGCCGTGCCCGGAGAAACTGCGGGAGACGAAGCCGGAGGGGGCTGATTCGGCGTCGTCGGGATCTTCGACGAGGATGCGAACCCCCGCGCGGAGCGCCTCAAGCCCGCCCCGCCGCCTCCGTGAGTCCGCGCAGTCGGTCGGCGAGATCGCCCTCGAGCTCGTGCGGGCGCAAGCGGAAGCGCCAGTTGCGCGTCGCGGTCCCAGGGCGATTCATGCGCGCGCGCGAGCCCAGGCCGAGCAGGTCCTGTACGGGCGCGATGGCGGTGTCGGCGACCGAGAGCCACGCCGTGCGCAGGATGTCCCAGTGCACCGTGCGTTCGTCACCGCCCGTGCAAGCGAGCACGCGCCGGCGCTCGTCGCCCGCCGCGTCGAGGCTCGCGAACCAGCCCGCCGTCGTGTCGTTGTCGTGCGTGCCGGTGTAGGCCACGCACTCGCGCACGTGACGATGGGGCAGGTGGACGTTCGTGTCGGGATCGCCGCCGAAGGCGAACTGCAAGACGCGCATGCCGGGAAAGCCCAGGCGCGCGCGCAGATCCTCGACCTCGCGCGTGACGTCGCCCAGGTTCTCCGCCACGAACGGGAGCTCGCCGAGCGCGGCCGACAGCGCCTCGAAGAGCTCTGCGCCCGGTCCGTCGCCGTAGCGTCCGCTCGACGCGTCGCGCGTGCCAAAGGGGACCTCCCAGGTCGCGCGGTACCCGACGAAGTGATCGAGACGCACGAGGTCGAAGAGCGCCAGCGAGCGCCGCACACGGGCGGTCCACCAGTCGAAGGAGCGCGCGCGCACGCGCTCCCAGTCGAAGAGCGGATGTCCCCATACTTGACCGTCGCGGTTGAAGGCGTCGGGTGGCGCGCCGGAGACGTGCGTGGGCTCCAGTGCATCGTTCAGGCGGAAGAGCTCGCGATGCTCCCACGCGTCCGCGCTGTCGTGGGCGACGAACATCGGTAGATCGCCGAGGATGCGGATGCCGCGCGCGTGGGCATGGGAGCGCAAGGCGCGCCACTGGCGGTCGAACAGGAGCTGCAAGAACGCGTGGAAGCGGCGCTCGCGCGCGAGTCGCGCTTGCGCATGCTCGAGGTCGCGACGATCGCGCGCGGAGGCCTCCCAGCGCGTCCAGCGCTCGCCGCCGTGCTGCGCCTTCAGCGCCGCGAAGAGCGTCCAGCCGCCGAGCCAAGACGCCTCCTGCGCCTCGAACGCCGCGAGCTCGGCCGGTAGGGAACGGGCCGCGGCCCGCCGAGTCCCGTTCTGCCCCTCGAGCTCCTCGAAGGCGCGGAAGGCGCGCACGAGCAGCTCCGAGCGCACTTCGCGCGCGTGCGCGAAATCGGCGAGGCGCCGACTCTTCGCGCCCCGTGCGGCGAGCTCGGCGGGCTCGATGAGCTCGAGATCGACGAGCTCCTCGAGGTCGATCAAGAGCGCCGAGCCGGCGAAGGCGGAGAGCGCCTGGTAGGGGCTCGATCCCGCGCCCGGGGGATGGATCGGCAGGACCTGCCAGACGCTCTGCCCGGCGGCCGCGAGGAAGTCGACGAACGCGCGCGCGGAGCCCCCGATGTCCCCGCAACCCAGTGGGCCGGGGAGCGAGGTCGGGTGGAGCAGGACGCCGCTCTCGCGGCGCAAAGCGTCAGTTCGAGTCACGGACCGCGATGGCGTGCTTCCCGAGGATGCGGTCGAGGTGCAGGACCTGGACCGAACGCGGCTCGACGGCGCAGGGGATCCGGAAGGTGTTGGAGCCCGGCTGGATCGACACTCTGTGGCGCACGCTCTTCTCGCCTTCGCTCCAGGCGAGGTCGATTGGAACGTGAAAGGGCGTGTCGCGTCGAACGGCGTTCTCCACCGTGAGCACCACGGAATTCCCGTCCGCGTACGCTTCGCCCGAGAGTTCGGGATAGCCGACGCCGTAGAACCACTCGTCGAAGAAGCGTTCCCAATTCTCTCGTGTCACTTCCTCGAGCACGGCGCGGAAGTCCTCCGTGCTCGCGTTGCCGTAGCGGTGACGGAGGTTGAACTCGCGCAGCGTGCGCCACCAGGCCTCGTCGTCGTCGACGTAGTGTCGCAGGGTCTGGAGGATCCACGCTCCCTTCACGTAGACCACGGCGCCGTAGGCTTCTTCGCAGGTGATCTCCCGTCCGCGGTAGAGGCGCGAGTCGGCGGAAACCTGGCTGCGCATGCGCTGGAAGAACTCGTCGGACTTCGCCCGACCGTGCAGCTTCTCGACCAGGACGGCCTCGCTGTAGGTGGCGAAGCCCTCGTGGATCCAGAAGTCGCCCCAATCGCGCGCCGACACCGCGTTGCCCCACCATTCGTGGGCGAGCTCGTGGACCAGCACGTAGTCGTGGAGCTGATTCCTGTCCGCCATCGGATCCGGCTCGCCGTTGGCCTTGCACCAGGCCGGGAAGCTCGAGCCGTAGGCGAGTGCCGTCGAGTGCTCCATCCCCAAGAAGTTCGCCTGCACGATCCCGATCTTGGACTTCGGGAAGGGCCACGGACCGAAGCTCTCCGCGAAGACCGACAGGATCTCCGGCACGTCGGCGAACTGCATGCGGGCCTTCTCCGCGTCCTCGGGCAGGACGTAGTAGACGAAGGGCACCGGTTGCTCCGATCCGAGGAGCTCGAGCGGGCGTTCGACCTCCAGATAGGGACCGACGTTGAGCGTGACGGCGTAGGTCTCGCAGGCGTACGGGTGCACCCAGTGGAAGGTCTCCCACGAGTCTCCGCTCGGCGTGCGGCCCGTGGAGCGGCCGTTCGACACGCCGACGAGTCCCTTGGGCACTTCCAGGTTGACGAAGAGCTCCTCGTGCTTGTCCTCGGGGTGGAAGAAGGAGTCCTTGCACGGCCAGAAGGTGCGCGAGCCGATGCCCTGCACCGAAGTGCTCACCCAGGGCCGGCCGTCCTGCGACTGCGACCAGTGGACGCCGAAGTAGCGGTCGACGCTCCTCGGGCTCCCGCCGTACTCGACGCCCACACACACCACCTCGCCCTCCTGGTAGGCGTGCGCGAGCCGGATGTTCAGTCGATCGTCCGAGTGCTCGAACGGCACGGCTCGGCCGAGCGGGCTCGAGCGCTCCGGCAGCGGGCCGCGGATCTCGCGCGCGGAGCGCACGTGGAGCGAGTCCGACAGGTCGAGCTGCAGCGTGTCGAGGGCTTCGCCGACGACGCGCGCTCGAACGTAGACTTCCCCGTCGATGCGCCGCGTCGACGGATCGACCTGGAGGTCCAGGCGATAGGTCAGCACGTCGTAGCGCTCGCGCTCGTCCCCGCCTTGCGCGGAAGGGACCGCGAGAGCTCCCGCGTAGAGCAGAGGGAGCAAGAGTGGAGCCGGCATGCTTACGAGGGGAGCGGGGGACGGACTCGAGCGAGCGCCGCGCCCATCATATTCGTCGGCGCGCTTTCCGTAGCCCCGCTTCGGAACGCCGCCGGTTCGACGACGGTAAGCAAGGCGTCGCGCAGGGGTGAACGCGAGCGAGCGCTTCAGGAGCCCGCGAGGTCGCCGTAACAGCGCTTGGACGGCGCCCCGGAAGCGACGGGGAAGCCGCATGCCGCCCAGCCCGCCTGCACGACGTCGCCGGACTCGTCGCGTGCTCCCGAGAAGCCGCCGTGCATGTTCACGAGCTCGGTGAAGCCCTCGGCCGCGAGGATCTCGCACGCGCGCGACGAACGCCCGCCCATGGCGCAGCCGAGGATCAGCTTCGCGTCCGGCGCGAAGTTCCTCCGAACGACGTTCGTGAACTCCGGGTTCGGCCGCATGCCCTGGGGGGTCATGGTGGCCAGCGGCACGTTGAAGGCGCCCTCCGGATGGCCCCCCTCGAACTCCTCGACGCTGCGCACGTCGAGGTAGGTCCACTCGCGCGTGTCGAGGAGTTCCTTCGCGCGCTCCGGCGCGACGGTCGTGTAGCTCATGGCGTCACCTTCGTGGTCACTCGTTCGAAGCGCACAACAGAGCGCGCCACTCCTTGGGCAGGAGGGCGAGCGGGAGGACGAAGCCGAGGCCCCCCACCTGGTTCGCAGCGGAGAGGCTCGAGCAGGGAATCCCCACCATCTGGCCCGCGCCGTTCAGCACAGCGCCGCCGGAGATGCCCGAGTGGATCCCGGCGTCGGTCTTGAAGAGCAGGCACTCGCGCTCGCGCGCGAACCACGAGAAGATGCCGCGCGTGAGCGTCACCGTCACCAAGCTGCCGGATCCGCCGGTCATGGGGAAGCCCACGCCGTAGAGCGGCTCGCCCCGAGCGAGCGCGGGCCCGGTCGAAGCGGCGCTCCACTCCGGCGCCAGCGGGGCGATCGGAAAGCGCAGGCCGGCGGGAAGCGGCCTTCCGTCGAGCGTCCCCACGATGCGCAGCGCGAGGTCGAGCTCCCGGCTCGAGCTCACGGGGCGGCGACCGTTCGCCGCGGCCTGCCGCGCAGGGGAGCACCGTCGCGGCGAGAGCGAGCGCTTGGAGCGCGAGGGCCATGGGAGGCGCAGAGTGTGCTGTCCGCGCCGCAGGAGCGAAAGAGCCCGGCGCCGTGGAACGGCGCGCGCGGCGGATCAGAGGATCCCGTTCTGGAGCTGCACGAGGGCGATCAGAGCCGAGCGGTTGTTGATGTTGTTGTCGCCCTGGTTGTGGAGCTTTCCCAGGAGGGTGCCGCCGCCGCCCAGCATGTCGCTCGAGCGCTGCAGGAAGATCGGGTCGCCGGTCATGTCGTTCCCGTACGCCATGCTCGACCAGAGCTGATAGGTGTCGATCCAGGTCGTCATGCCGTTCGCGGGGAGGAAGTTGCACCAGGGAGGAAGCGACTCGTCGAGTGGACCGACCGCGGCCTTGGCCCACGGGCCGTTCATGGTCGAGCTCCACGACATGACGTTGAACCAGGAGTAGTAGGACTTCTCCAGGACGTCCTCGAGCATGGCGACCTTCGGCGCGCTGTCGAGTCGGTAGACCGTTTCGACCATCCCGCGGATCGCATTCTCCGCGATGGCCTGCTCGATGTTCTGGCGGGCGCGGTAGAGCCCCATGACGAACTGCGACGAGATGTTGGCCTGCAGGAATCCGCTGCAGGACGCCTGACCGTCGACGATGACGTCGCTGACGTAGTCGTACCACGGTCGGGTCTCCGACCGGAACGCGGCGTCGCCGGTGGCGAATGCCGCGTTCATCGTGTCGATCCCCCAACCCTCTTGACGGCCGAACCGGAACCCGGCGCCGGGGTTGCCATCGACGTAGTTGCGGTCCCAGAGCAGACCCGTGATCTGGGCACTGCCGCCCTGGCTGTTGGGGTAGTAGTGGTAGCTGAGTCGAACGAGCTCCGCTTGCATCTCGAGGTCGTCCTTCGCCAGCGCGTCGTTGCCGAGCCATACGAGCGTTTTCGGCGAGCGCGTGTAGCGAATGAGGTGCTGCTCGTCGTGCGACTCGTAGCCGAGCAAATCGACCTCGTAGGCCGGCTTGCGGCCCTGCGCCGCGACGGCCGTGACCTGGTGCGTCGGCGCGACGTTGAAGCCGAACGGGTCCTTGCTCCCGATCAGCTTCATGAAGAACTCGAAGTCCACGTACAGGTTCGACCCGCTCCCCTTGAGCCACTTCTTGAGCTGGGTCGGCTCTCCGCTCTTCTGGTACAGGACGTTCGGATGACGGTCGGTGTGCATCCGGTGGGTGAGGAGGTAGGTGCGGTATCCGGTGGCGCTCGCCGCCTCGGCCGTCGTGACGCCCTCCCACAGATGGATCTCGTTGCCGCCCGTCATGCCCCCGTACTGCACGCCGTAGGGATGCGCCCAACCGAGGACGCTCGCGGCGATCGGGTAGCTCCCCGTGCCCGTTCCGTTCTCCATGCGGCTCTTCAACGAGTTGAAGTCGCCGTTCAGCGTGGCCTTGAGGCTCGCGGGTCCCACGTGATCGAGACTGGGGAGGACGAAGCTCTGCGGGAAGAAGCGCCCCGTGTTCGGGTTCCACCACGAGAAGTAGGGCCCGTGCGCGGATGCGCCGCGCCGACAGAAGCCCAGGCCCTCCATCTCGAGCAGCGCCCTCGCGCGCGACTCGAAACCTACCTGGCACAGGGCGAGGCGCCGATGGAACTGCGCCTGCGGACCCATGACGTGCAGGTCGTTCCCCGGCAGGGGCTCGACGAGCTTGTAGATCGTCTTGCCGCCGGAGGACTGCGGATTCACGTTCCCGAAGAAGGGATCGTCGAAGTCCTGCAGCAGCACCCAGCCGGACGGAACGATCACGTCGATGCTGTCCCAGTACACCTTCGTGTTCGGATCGTCGATGGGATCGATCTTGTCGTTCCCGTCCGCCCCGTTGTTGAAGCGCAGGTCCATCAACACGACGTGCTCGAGGGAAAGCGTGGAGAGATACGCGTGCACGCCCATCATGTGCGGCAACGTCGCCGTCGCGCCCTGCTTGGGGCTGTCCGGAAGCATCGTTCCGTAGGTCCGGACCTGCGTGTGCAGGGGGCCGTAGCGCTTGAGCTCGATTCCTCCCTGGGCTTCGAGCGGCCGCACGCTGTAGCGGTTGCCGAACACGTCGCGCGTGGCGATCTCGATCGCCGTCGGAGAGCTGAGCAGGCCCACCACGCTGTTCATGACGTTGATGGGACCCGTGACGAGGTTGCTGATGTTCGGGGTGGTCGGAGGAACCGTCTTCGGCGTGAAACCGACCACGACCTTGTACTGCACGGGCGTGCCCGGGGGGACGGGCGGTGTGCGCACCTTGGCCATCAACTCGACCACCTCGGCGCCGTTCTTGGCCGAGTCCGGGTACCACGAAACGACCTCCACCTGGCAGGCGACGACCAAGCCGTCGGGAGTGAGTACGGCGAAGGGATTCTGTCCGTCCGCACGCGGATAGGTGCCGGGAACGAGGGGTAGGGTCCCGCGCAACAGGAATGCATTCACGGCGGGTGCCGCGACTTCGAACGCTCCGTATTCCGCACCCACCGAGGTCGGCGCTTGCTGCGATCCACCCGTGTTGCCGCCGCCGGAGCCACCGCCACCGCCACCGCCACCGCCGGGCGGAGGCGGGGCCGGGGGCGGAGCCGACGAGCTCGAGAGGCCGCTCGCGCCCGTTCCGCCGCCGCAGGCGCCGAGCACGGCGGCCAGGATGCCTCCGAGGAGCGCGTGGCGCAGACCGAAGCGACGTCGCTCCCCCCCGCGCCTGTGGTTGCAGAGAACCCCTTCCTCGCTCCGACGAGTCGGAGCGAGTCTCCCCAGTTGCATCATGCTCCCGCAGTTCCTTCCCCGGGGTCGACGGCTCCTTGGAGACGGTCCCGGATTACCCTTAGTGCCCGGGGGGCCTGGTCGACTACCGACTCGCGCGATCTTAAGGCGATTGCGACTTCGATGGCAACCGCTCGGTAAGGCTGAAATCGAGGTGAAAAGGCCTGCATGCCGGCCCGCGACCGGCTGAGGCCGTCCATCCTCCTTGCTTTTCTGCGCTTGCCGGCTTGGGTCCCGAGCCGGCCTTGGACGAGCATGGGCCGACATGCGGGAGGGGCTCGAGCGGGGCAGAGCGACGGATCGGCGCCTGGGAGGACTCCTGGCGCCCATCGCTGCGGGTGCGGCGGCGGCCGCCTGGGTCGGCACGCTCGAGGCCCTCCTGCGTCTCGCGACGACTTCGTCCTCGCCCGGGCTCGATCTCGGCGTGCTGGGCTGGGCGGCTCGCGGCTACGCGCTGGCCGGCGGCGCGGTCGGCCTCGTGCTCGGCTTGCTCTCGCGCGCTGCAGGGCGATTCGGTCTCGGGCCAGTCTTCGTCCCGCGGTCCGCCCTCTCGCCGAACGGAGCTCGCGCCGACTTGCAGGCGTGGTTCGTCGCCGAGCTCGCCGGCTGGATAGCGCTCGTCGTCGCCATGCGCTTCACGTCGAAGATCGGCGTCTCCTCCCTCGCGAGCGCAGGTCTCGAGCTCGGGCTCGCGCTCTTCGGCGGCTTCCTCGCAGCGCGGCTCGTCGCTCCGCGCGTGTGCCACGGCCGCGGTCCCGGAGCGCTCTCCCTCGCGCTCGCGCTCCTCCTCTTGGAAGTCGCCGCGGCGCTCGCGCCGGCCGTGCTGGGCCCGCTCGTGTTCTCCACCGACGATTGGCCGCGCTCCTCCGCACGGCTCGCGGGTTTCGAGGACGCGAACGATGCGGTGCGCGAGCCCCGGGGTCCGCCGACCTCCGAGCGTCCCGACGTGGTGGTCGTCACACTCGACACGACGCGCGCCGATCATCTCTCGACGTATGGCTACGAGCGCGAGACCAGTCCCCAGCTCACGCGTCTGGCTCTGGACGGTCTGCGTTTCGAGCGCGCGGTGTCCGCCTCGTCGTGGACCCTGCCCACGCACGCTTCGATGTTCACAGGGCTGTTCCCGCGCTCGCACGGCGCGCGCTTCCGTACGGAGCCCGCTCCGGACGGCGCCGCGCGTCCGGGGGCGCACTCGACGGCGCTGCCGCTCGATCCCGTCCACACGACGATGGCGGAGATCCTGCGCGCCAAGGGCTATCGCACCGGTGGCTTCGTGGCGGGTCCGTACCTGTACGCCAACTACGGGGTCGCCCAGGGCTTCGATTGGTACGACGACCGGATCTTCGTCTCCGTGGGCCAGCGCCTGACGCTGTTCACCTGGCTCGCACGGCTCTACCGGCACGCCGAGACGGACCTGGCGGACTTCGATCTCGGCTACCGCCGTGCGGCGGACCTGAACCAGTCCGTCTTCGAGTGGCTCGGAGAGCAGGGGTCCGAGCGCGTGTTCCTGTTCGTCAACTACTTCGACGCGCACGGCCCGCTGCGACCCGTGCGGGCGGTGCGCGACCTCTTCCCGGGCTCGGAGCTCCCCGTCACGCGCCAGGACGTCGAGCACGTGTACGCGCAAGTCATGAGCGGGGCAGGGACGGTCCCCGACGACGTGCGCCGCTGGATGGTGAGCCAGTACGACGCGGAACTCCGCTACCAGGATCGTGAGCTCGGCGCGCTCCTCGATCGACTGCGGCGCGACGGGCGCTACGACCAAGCCCTGATCCTCGTGCTCGCCGATCACGGCGAGCACCTCGGCGAGGACGGACTGATCGGACACGGCTTCACGCTGAACGAGCCGGTCACGCACGTGCCCTTGATCGTGAAGCCGCCGAAGCAGGACGGCGTCGCGCCCGGCGTGCGCGACGAGCTCGTGCACCAGGTCGACCTCCTGCCGACGGTGCTCGCGCGCCTCGGCATCGATCCGGCCGAGTTCTCCCCCTCGCTGCCCGGCGGATCGCTGCTCGATCCGCACGCTTCGCACCGGGCCTTCAGCGAGCTCTACCCCGATCCGTATCGCATCGAGACCTTCGGCACGCGTTGGCGCCGCGAGGTCGTCGGTTGGGCGAGCGGAGAGAACCAGCTCCTCCTCGCCACGCCGACGACGGTCGCCGGGCAGCGCGCGGAGGAATGGACCCCGCGCGAGCTCTACGGCTCGATCGGTCGCGGTCCCGAGGGACCGCCGCTCGTCGATCCGGAGCGCGCGCGCGAGCTCGAGGCGGAGCTCGAGGCCTGGCTCGAAACGCTCCCCGTCCACGTGCCGTCGCGGCGGCTCTTCGATCTCGAGGGCGCGGGGGGCGCCGCCGCCGCGCTCGGCGCCGTGGGTTATGCCGGCAACTGACGCCCGCGCTTCCCGCGCCAAGCGCCCGGCGGTCGCGCTCGTGGCGCTCGTGCTCGCCCTCGCGTGCGGCGAGCTCGGCTTGCGCGCCCTCGGCCGCGCCGTGCCCGAACCGACCTACTACGTCGGCGAGTTCGAGGATCGACCGAGCGCGAACTTCGCGAGCGATCCCGACACCGGCTGGCGCATGCACGGAAACCACGTCTTCACGCGCAACGCCGATGGCGTTCCCATCACGTATCGATCGGATGCGAACGGCTTCCGCACCGGCGACGATGCGCCCGCCCCGCTCCGGTCGCAGCTCGTGGCGCTCGTCGGCGACTCGCAGACCTGGGGCTTCGGCGTGCCCTTCGAGCAGACCTTCGGCGCGCTGCTCGGCCTGGACCTCGGCGGCGTGCGCGTGGCGAACCTGGCGCAGCCCGGCTTCGGCCTCGACCAGATCGGGCTCGCCCTGCGCCACCAGGCCCTCCCGCTCCAGCCCGACCTCGTGGTCGTGGCCGTCTTCAAGGACGACTTCAACCGCAGCTTGCAGGCCTATCGCACCGTCGAGGGCATGAACAAGCCGACCTTCGTGCTGGAGGACGGCGCGCTGCGCCGCAGGACCGCCGACGATCGCCCCGGCGCCCTCGTCCGGTTCCTCGAGCGCCATTCCCACCTCTACCAGCTCGCGCGCCGAACTCTCCGCGACGCGGGCCTCGTCGCGCCCGACGAAACGTGGCTCGAGCTGAACACGGCGCTGCTCGACGCCATGCGCGCGGACGCCGAGGCGGCGGGCGTGCCGGTCGTCTTCCTGCGCATCCCGAGCGAGCCCGGGACGACGTTCGAAGCGTTCGACGCCTGGGCGCGCCGCACGGGCGCCCCGTACATCGATCCCGCGCGCACGCCGCCGGACGAGGGCGAGCTGTACCTACCCGATCGACACCTCAACGGGGCAGGTCACCGCTGGGTGGCGGACTGCATCCTGCGCTGGATCGAAGAGCATCTGCCCGAGCTGCTCACCCAAGGAGGGTAGAGGTTGGTGAGGAGCTCGAACGCTCTCACAGCTTCACGTAGGCGTAATCGAGCGGCAGGTCGTCGATGCCCTTGGGAGGCGGCGCGATCCAAGAGGCGAACTTGCCGGGTTCGTGACAGCCCTTCATGAGCGAGCTCACGAGCGCGCGGTCCTCGCGCGTCGGCAGCCACTGCGACTCGCATCGGGTCCACTCGGCCTCGTCGATCGGGTTGCCGTCGAGGTCGAAGCGGCCGTCGGCGTACATGCCGATCTTGCGATTGAAGCGCCGGTGGGGGAGGCGGAAGCGGAAGTCGACACCCATGCGCTCGCAGACGCGGTTCCAGTAGGCGACGCCCTTCTCGTTGTCCTTCACGTACTCGTCGCGCAGGACCTCGTTCATGGCGTTGCGCAACGGCACTTCCGTGCGCGACAAGCGTCCGTTCTCCCACACGTCGAGGGCGTAGGTGCCGGCGAGGGCGCGGTGGTCGTCGTCCTGCTTCTCCTCGTAGGCGCGGCCCTTGATGCCCGACGCGAAGAAGTTCGAGGCGTTCGAGGAGACCTCGCTGCCGAACAGGTCGTTGGACGAGGAGTTCCAGAAGTTGACGTAGCGCTGGATGAGGTCGAGCGGAATGGCGCCGTATTCGGCGGGGTCGCGCTCGGGATGGGCCTTCAACACCTCGCACGTGCGCTCGATGACGCGCGCCACGCCCGTCTGTCCGACGAACATGTGGTGCGCTTCCTCGGTGAGCATGAAGCGGCAGGTGCGCGCGAGCGGGTCGAAGCCGCTCTCGGCCAGCGAGAGCAGTTGGAACTTCCCGTCGCGGTCGGTGAACATCGTGAAGCAGAAGAAGGAGAGCCAGTCGGAGCACGGCTCGTTGAACGTGCCCAGGATGCGCGGGTGGTCGGGATTGCCCGAGCGCCGCTGCAGCAGTTCCTCCGCCTCCTCGCGCCCGTCGCGTCCGAAGTAGCGGTGGAGGAGGTAGACCATCGCCCACAGGTGCCGGCCCTCCTCGACGTTGACCTGGAACAGATTGCGCAGGTCGTAGAGCGAGGGCGCCGTGTGTCCGAGCAGGCGCTGCTGCTCGACCGAAGCGGGCTCGGTGTCCGCTTGGGTGACGATGATGCGGCGCAACGCGTTGCGGTGCTCGCCCGGCACTTGCTCCCAGGCCGGCTCGCCCAGGTGGTCGCCGAAGCCGACGATGCGCGCCTTCTCGATCGGCGTCAGGAAGATGCCCCAGCGGTAGTCGGGCATCTTGACGTAGCCGAAGTTGGCCCAGCCGTCGCGCTCGACGCTGATCGCCGTGCGCAGGTAGACCTCGTTCTCGCTGAAGTCGGAAGGACCCATCTCGCGCCACCAGTCGATGTACGCAGGCTGCCACGCCTCGAGCGCGCGCTGCAGCTTCTTGTCCGACTTCAGGTCGACGTTGTTCGGGATCTTCTGGTTGTAGTCGACGGTGGAAGTCATGGGCGGTGCCTCGCTCAGGTGCGGTGGAAGTCGAAGGACGGACGTTCGGGAGTTCCGAAGCAGCGCAGCGCGCCGCGCTCGCCCACGGCGTTGGGCCGTTGGAAGATCCAGTTCTGCCAGGCGGAGAGCCGCCCGAAGATCTTGGTCTCCATGGTCTCGGGGCCGGCGAAGCGGATGTTCGCCTCCATGCCGGTGAGCCCGTCGGGCGAGAACGACGCGCGCTCCTCGATGGCGAGGCGCAGCTCGTCCTCCCAGTCGAGGGCGTCGGGGGCGAAGGTCGCGAGCCCGAGCTCGTCGGCCCGCTCGGCATCGACGGTGCCGCGCACGGCGAGCACGGCAGCGAGGCGCTCGGGCTCGCCCAGGAAGCGCGTGGCGAGGCGCGTGAGGCCGTTCGCCATGGGGAACGGGCCGGCGTTCGCGTCGCCGATCGCGAGCTGCACCCGGGCGTCGGGATCGGAGAGCAGGTACTGGCGGTCGCAGGCGAGCGCGATCTCGAGCAGCGAGCCGGCGAAGGCGGTGCCTTCGTCCAGGACGGCGTAGAAGCTCTTGGCGGTCACGTCGAGGCGCTTGAGCACGCGCTTGGCGAAGTGCGCCACCTCGCTCACGAACCAGTTCTCGCCGCCGAGGGCGATGGCGTCGGCCGCGAGCACCACCTGTGGGTCGCCCACGACGCGCACGGTCACGAGCCCGATCTCGGTCTCGTTCATGCGCAGGTCGAGCAGGCACAGGTCGAGCTCGCGGAAGAGCTGGAACCACCACCAGCGCGAACCGGCCTCCTGCGCTTCGTCCGCCGTCGCGGGGCCGAGCTGGCTCGGGATCGCGACCTCGAGCCGCGCGACGCGCGCCGCGCGATCGAGCTCGCAGCGGACGTACTCGCCGCGCAGGCAATCGTCCTCGGCGCGCCAATCGACGTCCGCGAGCTCCACGCCGACCGTGCCGCGCGCGGTGACCTCGTTCGCGAGCTCGCGCGCGAGCGCCGCGACCGTTTCCTTCCACTTGGAGAGCGGCGCGATCGCATCGACCAGGTTCCATTCGACCGCGCGCTTGCCCTTGATGCCCTCGGCCACGGACGAGAAGACGTCGCAGTGGTCGCGCCGCACCTTACGCTTGTCGGCGATGCGCGTGAGGCCGCCGGTGCCGGGCAACACGCCGAGCAACGGGAGCTCGGGGAAGCTGACGGCGCTCGAGCGGTCGTCGACGAGCAGGATCTTGTCGCATGCGAGGGCGAGCTCGTACCCGCCGCCCGAAGCCGTCCCGTTGAGCGCCGCGAGGAAGCGCAGGCTCGAGTGGGCGGACGCGTCCTCGAGGTGGAGGCGCGTCTCGTTCGTGTACTTGCAGAAGTTGACCTTGAAGCCGTGCTTCGACGTCGCGAGCATCGGGATGTTCGCGCCCGCGCAGAACACGCGCTCGAGACCGCCCGTGACCACGACCGCGCGCACTTCCGGGTGCTCGAAGCGGATGCGCTGCACGGCGTCGGCGAGCTCGACGTCGACGCCGAGGTCGTAGGAGTTGAGCTTGAGCTCGTAGCCCGGCCGCTCGGGGTCGTCCTGGCTCACCTGCATGGTCAGGGTCGCGAGGTCGCCCTGCGTCTCGAACTTCCAGTGGCGGTAGCGCGAGGGGTGGGTCTGGAAGACGTGGCGCTGCAGGAGGTCGGCGGTGGCGGTGGCGGTCACGGCATGTCCCTCGGGGTTGGATGGGAATTATACTTCCCAAGTCGCGCGAACGGTGGGTATCTTATGGCCCATCCCATGGATCGCCAGGGCTTTCTCGACCAATTGGGGCGGCGTCTGCGGCGCGCGCGAGAGGAGCGCGGGCTGGCCCTGGCCGAGGTCGCGCGCCGGGCCGGAGTGAGTCGCCGCACCCTGACCGAGGCCGAGGCCGGGCGGGCCAATCCGAGCGCCATCGTGCTCGCGCGCCTGGCCGAGGCTCTCGACCGGCCGCTCGCATGGCTCATGGACGTCCCGCTCGGCGTGCGCCGGCCGAACGAGCGCATCGCCTTGGTCGGGCTGCGCGGCGCGGGGAAGTCGACCGTGGGGCGCAAGCTCGCGCGCGAGCTCGAGGTCCCGTTCGTCGAGCTCGACCTGTGCGTCGAGGACACGGCCGGCCTGGCCCTGGCGGAGATCTTCGCGCTGCACGGCGAGGAAGGCTTCCACCGCTTCGAGGCCGAGGCGTTGGAGGGAGTCCTGGCGCAGGGCGAGCGCGTCGTGCTCGCGGCGGGCGGCTCGATCGTGAACTCGGCCGCGAACTTCGCGCGCCTGTGCGCGGCGTGCCGGACGATCTGGCTCTGCGCCACGCCGAAGGAGCACTTCGCGCGCGTCCTCGAGCAGGGCGACGCGCGCCCGATGCGCAACCGGCCGCGCGCGATGGAGGAGCTCGCGAGCATCCTCGAGCGCCGCGAGCCGCTGTATTCGCGCTGCGCGTCCACGGTCGACACGACCGGCCGCGACGTCGACGAGGTCGTGGCCGAGCTCGTCCGTCTGTGTCGCACGGAGTGATTCGCCGCGCTCGGCGCAGTGGGATGGCGCCGGCTACTCCGCTCCCTCTTCGGCAGCGCGCCCGCTGCGCGCGCCCTTCGCGCGCAGCTCGAGACGGCGCGCTTCGTCGGGATCGTCGGAGTAGTCGAGCGTGAAGAGGAGCTCCACCTCGCCCCGTCCCAAACGGATCTCCACGCGCGAGTCTCCTTCCTGGAGGCGCTTCGAGACGTCGCGTCGGTCCGCCACCGGCGCTCCGTCCACGGCGAGGATGCGATCCCCCGGCTGCCAACCCGCGGCGGCGGCACGGCTCTCCGCGAGGACGCGCGTGACCGTGATGCCGTCGAGCACGACGCCCATGCGGCGCGGCTCGGGCGAGAGGAGTCCGTCGCGGCTCAGGAGGCCGTCCTGCATGGCGAGGTTGTAGGCGGTGACGGCCACGACCAGGGCGGAGTGCTCGAGGTGGTGGGGGAGCACCGCCTCGAGCGTGTCGTACTGCGTGTGGTGCACGAAGTCGTAGTCGGTGTCGTCCGCCCGCCCGCCCTGCTTCCAGAAGAACCCCGGCACGCCCGCCGCGACGAACGGGGAGTGGTCGCTCCCGCCGCCGGGCGAGAGCCCGTCGTTCTCGCGGATGCGGAAGGGCATGTCCGGCACCAGGCCGCGCAGCGGATCGGTCGCGGCGCGCAGGTCGCCCTGGAGCGCAGCCGGCCCCGCGAGACCCGAGAGCACGTTGGTGCCCCCGTCGTGGACCAAGACCGCGCTGATGGAAGGCAGGAGCTCGGGATGCGCCTTCACGTAGGCGGCGGAACCGAGCAGTCCCTGCTCCTCGCCGCTCCACAGCATGAACCGGATCGTGCGCCGCGGCTGCGCGCCCGCCGCAGCGAGCAGCCGCGCGGCCTCGAGCGTCGTGGCGACGCCGGTCCCGTTGTCCTGCGCGCCTTCGGCTCCGTCCCAACTGTCGCTGTGTCCGCCGACGATCACGTATTCGTCGGGGAACTCCGTTCCGCGCAGATCGGCCACGACGTTGTGGAGCGGGATGGGTCCGTGGAGGAAGCGCGAGTCGATGTCGAACTCGAGCTCGATCGGCTCATTCCGCTCGAGCCGGCGCACGAGGTCGCGGTAGTCGTCGGCGCGCAAACGCACGCTCGTGTGCGGCGCGATCGCCTCCATGCTCGCAGGCGGCCGTCCGCCGGTCCGGATCGGCTCGCCGCCGTTCTGCACCTCGCCCGCGAGGGAGAGGGAGAGCACGAGCTCCGAGACGCGGTTCAGCGCGGCCGCGGGGCGCTCGCGGCGCACGAGCCAGACGCCTGGCTGATCGAAGTCGGAGAGCGCGTCTTCGTCCTCGGGCTCGAGCACCGCGCGCGCGCGCACGGGACCGGGCGTCCCCCGCCGCCAGGCGGGCGTGCCGAACACGAGCGCCTTGTAGCGCGGCGCCACGATCGCGCCGCGAGCCTCGCGGCGATCGAATCCGACCGCGAACTCGCCCCACCGTTCGAGGCGCGCCTCGAGCCCGAAGGCCGCGAAGCGCGCGCAAGCCCACTCCTCGGCGCGCGTCAAATTGGTCGACGACGTGAGCCGGTGCCCGATGCGCTTCGAGAGGTACTCGAGATGCTCCATCGCGCGGTTGTCGGTGAGACCCAGCTCGATCACCCGGCCCAGGGTCGCGCCGTGCGACGCGTCCTCTTGGGCGAGCGGTGCCGGGACGAGCACCAGCGCGGCGCACAGACCGCGCATGACGAAGAACGCGATCCCGGCGGTCCGGGGGCGCGGCGAAAAGGGCTTCGGCATGGCGAAAAGGAGGCTGCCCGTGGGGTCGTTCCGGCGGAAAAGAGCGGAAGCGTAGCAAGCCTACGAAAGCCGCGCGCCCCGCGCGGTCGATGAGGCCGACGACTTCCACTCGTCGAAGAGCTCGTCCTCGCGAGGGTTCGCCGCCGTGCGCGGGAAGCGAGCGCGCCCTCGACGCTCGGCGCGCCCCTCGCCTTGCGACGCTTGCGACAACAGCGCTACCATCGGCTGCGCGACCCGCGCCACCACCGCCCGAATTCGAATGGAGAGCAAATCGTCAACGGGCGCCGTCGCGAGCCAGAAGGGCGCCGCGAGCGGCTCCGAGCTGCTCCTCGAGTTCTACCGCCAGATGGTCCTGATCCGCGCCGTCGAGGAGAAGCTCTACGCGCTGTTCGCGGAGGGCAAGCTGTTCGGCACGACCCATGCCTACACGGGCCAGGAGGCGGTCGCCGTGGGCGTCGTCGCGGCCCTCGACCGCGCGCGCGACATCGTCACGAGCAACCACCGCGGACACGGGCACTTCCTGGCCTACTCCGACGAGGTCGACGGGCTCGTGGCCGAGATCATGGGCAAGGCGACGGGCGTGTGTCGCGGCTGGGGCGGCTCGCAGCACCTGCACTGGCGAAACTTCTACAGCAACGGCGTGCTGGGCAGCATGGTCCCGATCGGCGTCGGCATGGCGCACGCCGAGAAGACGAAGGGGAGCGGCGCCGTCGTCGTGAACTTCATGGGCGACGGGACGCTCGGCGAGGGCGTCGTGTACGAGGCGGCGAACATGGCCGGCCTGTGGCGCCTGCCGGTGGTCTTCGCGATCGAGAACAACCACTACCAGCAGGCCGTGGCCGCGGAGCGCGCCGTGGCCGGCGACATGCTCGAGCGCGGCCGCGCGTTCGGCCTCGAGTGCGTGCAGCTCGACGGCAACGACGTCGAGCTCGTGCACGCGCGCATGCAGGAGGTCGTGCAGCTCACGCGCGAAGGCACGCCGCACTGGGTCGTGTTCGACACCTATCGCCAGTGTGGGCACAGCAAGAGCGACGACCTGTGCTACCGCGAGCGCGCCGAGGAGGACGCCTGGCGCCTGCGCGATCCGATCGATCGGATCGAGGCGCGGGTCCCGCCCGCCGCGCGCGAGCGCATCCGGGCCGAGACGCGCGCCCGCGTCGAGCTGGCGTGCGAACGCGCGTCGGCCGCTCCCTGGGCGCGGCTCGCTCCGGGCCCCGACGGAGGGCGAGCGCGATGAAGCGCTTCGTGCAGGCCCTGAACGAGACGCTCGGCGAGCTGCTCGACGACGACCCGCGCGTGTGCGTCTTCGGCGAGAGCATCGAGGATCCCTACGGCGGCGCCTTCAAGGTCACCAAGGGCTTGTCGGAGCGCTTCCCCGGCCGCGTGTTCGACACGCCGATCAGCGAGGCCGCCATCACGGGTCTCGCGGGCGGCATGGCGCTGCGCGGCCAACTGCCGGTGATGGAGATCATGTTCGGGGACTTCCTGTCCCTGTGCCTCGATCAACTGCTCAACTCGATCACGAAGTTCCGCGCCATGTACGGCGACCCGCTGGACGTGCCGGTGGTCGTGCGCGCCGCGATGGGCGGCAAGCGCGGCTACGGTCCGACGCACAGCCAGTCGCTCGAGAAGCTCTACCTCGGTATCCCGGAGCTCCTCGTCGTCGCACCCTCGCACCTGCACGACGTGCGCGCGCTGCTGCGTCACCTGGTGCTCGAGCAGGGCGCGCCGAGCCTGTTCGTGGAGCACAAGCTGCTCTATCCGGAGCGGCTCCTGGGCGAGGACGCGCTCGCGGAGCTGGGCTTCGCCGTGGAGACCTGCGGCGCGCCGCTCGCGACGCTCGTCGTGCGCCCCCGCGACCTCGAGCCCGACGTGACCCTCGTGACCTACGGCGGGATGGTGCCCGAGGCGCTCGGTGTCGCGCAGCGCCTGGCCGAAGCGGAGGAGATCGGCGTCGAGCTCGTCCTGCCCGCGCGCATCGCCCCGCTCGACCTCGCGCCGGTGCTCGCGAGCCTCTCCCGGACGCGCAAGGGCGTCGTGGCCGAGGAGGGCACGCGCGCGCACGGCTTCGGAGCCGAGCTCGTCTGCCGCGTGCACGAGGAAGGGGCCGAGCTCGACCACCCGCTCGTGCGGCTCGCCGCCCCGGACGCGGTCCTGCCCTCGTGCAGGGAGCTCGAGCTCGAGATGCTCCCCGGCGCATCCGACCTCGAGCGGGCGATCCTGGCCCTGGTCTAGGGCCATGTCGTCGGGCGATGGGGCGTGCTCGAGGGAGGATCCCGTCCACGACGGGCTGCTCGAGCGCGCGATCGAGACGGGCCGCTCCCAGGGGATCTTCTGGGAGCCGGCGGAGCCCACGGTCGTGCTCGGTCGCGCCGACCGCGTCGAGCGAGCGTGCCGAGAGGACGTCTGCCGCGCGCTCGGGATCCCGGTCGTGAAACGCCGCGGTGGGGGCGGGACGGTGCTCCTCGCGGGCGGTATGCTCGTCCTCACCATGTCGGGCGAAGCGGGGCTGGTCGCCCGACCACGCGGGTCTTTCGAGCGCGTGAACGGCTGGATCGCGGACGGTCTCGTCGCCGCCGGTGGACCGAGGCTCGTCATGCGGGGCATCTCCGATCTGTGTCTGGGGGAGCGCAAGCTCTTGGGATCGTCGCTCGCGTTCGCGCGCGGACACGTGCTCTATCAAGGCGTGCTGCTGGTCGACTCCGATCTCGAGCTCGTCTCGCGCACGCTCCGGCATCCCGAACGCGAGCCGGACTACCGCCGCGGCCGATCGCACGCGGACTTCCTCACGACCCTCGCGCGCGAGGGCTTCGCGGCGAGCGCGGCCGCGCTCGCCCGTCACTTCCAAGCGCGTTTCGGCGCCGAGCCCCCCCTACCCGTAGACAGCTCTCGCGACGGCGCCAGCGAAGCGCAGTCCGCATGAACGCCGAGCTCGTGCTGCCGGTCGTCGTCCCCCAGCTCGACGTGAACGACGTCGAGCTGGAGCTCGTCTCCTATCACGTGGAGCACGGCGCGCTCGTCGAGGCCGGGGGCGGGCTGTGCACGCTCGAGACGGCCAAGGCGACGCACGAGCTCGTCGCGGAGCACTCGGGCGTCGTCCACCGCGTCGCCGGCGAGCGCACGACGGTCGCCGTGGGCGACGTGATCGCGTGGATCGGCCCGAGCGCGGAAGCCGTGCGCTCCTTCCTCGACCAACGCGCCCAGGCCCCGCTCGACGCGCCGGAAGGCGAGCTGCGAATCACGCCGAAGGCCGAGGCGCTGTGCCGCGAGCACGGCCTCGATCCCGAGCGCGTGCCGCGCAAGGGCACGGTGCTCAAGGAGAAGGACGTCGAGCGCTTCCTCTTGGAGCGCGGCGCGCCCGCGCCGATCGAGCCCGCCGATAGGACGCCGCTGCCCGACGCCGTGCGCGCGCTCGTCCTGGATCAGGGGCCGCTGCCGCGGCACCGCGCGGCCATCGCGCGCCACCTCGCCGCGACGCAGCGCGAGGTCGTGCTCGCGACCGTGGAGACCGACGTCGAGCTCACGGCCGCCGAAGCGCTCCTCGGCGAGCTCGCGGACGGCGGGGACGGCGGCAGCGTGAACGTCTTCCACCTCTTCGTGTTCCACGTCGCGCGGCTCCTCGAGCGCTACGCGCCCCTGCGCTCGTTCCGCCACGGCGGACGCCTGTACCGGCACGCACGGACCGACGTGGCCTTCACGCTGGTCGATCCCGACCGCGATTACCGCCTCGTCACGCCGGTCGTGCGCGGAGCGGGAACGCGCTCGCTGCGCGAGATCGCCACGGACTGCACGGACTTGACCCTCGCCTTCTACCGCGGTGAGATCGAGCCCGCCGACCTCCAGGGAGCGTGCTTCACGATCTCGATGCTGACCGGCCTGGAGATCACGCGCTTCACCGCCTTGCAGAACCAGTTCCAGTCGGCCGTCCTGGCCGTGGGCTCACCCCGGACGGTCGTCGTCGCCGATCCGGCCGGGGGAGGCTTCCGCGCGTGCTCGGTCGCGAGCCTGACTCTCTCCTATGATCACGGCGTGTGCGACGGGTACTCGAGTGGCGAGTTCCTCACGGACCTCAAGCAGGTCCTGGAAGGCTCCGAGCGAGACCCAGGGCTCGAGTGAGGCTTGATCCGCGCGGGGCCGCGATGATCGAACGCTACGACAGCACCTGGAAGCAGGGTCTCGACGGCCTTCGGCGGGCCTGCATGCACGAGGGTGCGGTGCAGCTCGATCAGGAGCTCTGGAGCTGGCAGTACGAGCAGAACCCGAGCCACGGCGAGGCGAGCCCGGCCTTCCTGTTCGTCGACCCGCCCGAGGTCCTGGGCCTGCTCGGGACGATCCCCGTGGAGCTGTGGGCGGGGGGGGCGGCCTGCTCGGGCTCGTGGGGCATCGACGTCGTCGCGCACCCCGAGTTCCGCAACGCCGGGATCGGAGGCTACCTGGTGACGGCCTGGGACGGCGCGACGCCGGTCTCGCTCTCCCTGGGGGTGACCGACATGGCCCTCGAGGTCTTCCAGTCCTCCGACCGCGTCTTCGCCGGCGTCATCCCGGTCTTCAAGCGCGTGCTCGCGCCGCAGAAGGTCCTCGAGCGGCGCTTCCGTTCGAGGCTCCTGGCGGATCTGGCCGGTCTGCTCGTGTCGTGGCGCACGCGCCGCGCCGTGCACGCCAGCTCGTTCTCGAAGTCGCTCGCCTTCGCGCCCCTCGACCGTTTCGGGCCCGAGATCGACCGGCTCTGGGAGCGCGCACGGGAAGCCTATCCCTTCGCCGTGCGGCGCTCCTCGGCCTATCTGTCGTGGCGTTTCGACGAGCGCCCCGACGGCTGCTACGGGCTCTACAGCGTCACGCGCGAGGGGGCGCTCGTGGGCTACGTCGTGACGCACCTGATCGAACGCGACGGGCTGCGCACGGGCTACGTGGCCGACGTCTTCTGCCTGGACGAGCCCGAGCTGGTCGAGTTCGCCCTGGCGAAGGCCGTGGAGGCGCTCGGGGCGGAAGGCGCGGATCTCGTCGAGTGCCTCGCGAGCCACGCCGATTACCAGCGCGCGCTCCTGCGGACCGGTTTTTTCAAGCGCCCGAGCACCACGCGCTTCTTGTACAAAGTGAACGAGCCCGAGCTCGTGAGGCGCTTCCGCGGCGCCGATCGGCTCGACGCCTGGCACATCACCTTCGCCGACTCCGATTGCCTGACCGTGATCGAGCGGACGGGTCGGGCGTATGCCGCTCCTTGACGCGCTGGGGGTGGGCGTCGACGTCCAGGAGGTCTCGGCGTTCGAGGGCCACCTCGACCCGCGCGACGCGCGCTTCTACGAGAGGGTGTTCAGCGCCGCCGAGCGGGAGTATTGTCTCGCCTCCGCCGCCCCTCCCGAGCACTTCGCCGCCCGCTTCGCGGCCAAGGAGGCGGTGGTCAAGGCCATGTCGCGGTTCTCGAGCTTGAGCGTGGAAGAGGTCGAAATCGTGCGCGCCGAGAGCGGTCTTCCGAGAGTGAGGCTTTCGATCGACGCGGCTTCGCACTATCGATTCGAGCTCTCCCTGTCCCATTCGGAGACCCAGGCCGTGGCCGTGTGTCTCTGCGAACGAATCGCGTGATGCAGGCCTAATGCAGAACGGTGCCGAAGCGTTCGCGTCGATCCTGAAGGACGTCCTGCGGGTCAACCCCAAGAAGGTCTCCGACGGCGACTCGGCGCTGACCATCAAGAAGTGGAACTCGATGACGCACATGAAGCTCGTGGCGCGCCTCGAGTCCACCTTCGACGTGCGCTTCGAGGTCACCGACGTCGTGCGCGTCAAGACCATCGGCGACCTGAAGGGGCTGCTCGCCAAGCACGCCGTCGAGCTCTAGCAGGGATGGGGTACTGAGGCCTTGGAACCGCGGCTCGTCGTCGTCATCGACACCGAGGAGGATTGGTTCGACGCGTGGGACGCTCCGACTTCGGTGGCGAACATCGCGGTCCTGCCCGAGATCCAGCGCCGCTGCTTCGACCCCCTGGGCGTCCGGCCGACGTACCTGATCACCTACCCGGTCGCGACGGACGAAGCCTGCGCGGCGATCTTCCGCGAGCTCATCGCCCAGGGCCGCTGTGAGGTCGGCGCGCACGTGCACAACTGGACCTCGCCGCCCTTCAGCGAGCACGACCGCCGCGAGAAGACCTACCACTCGCGCATCGACCCCGCGCTCGAGCGGCAGAAGATCGCCGACCTCGCCGGCATCGTCGCCGACGCGGTGGGGGAGCGTCCCGTCACCTTCAAGGGCGGGCGCTGGGGCGCGAGCGGACGGACGATCCGACACCTCGCCGAGCTGGGCTTCACGACCGACACGAGCGTGTGTCCCGTCACGGACTTCCGGCCCTTCCAGGGCGGTCCCAACTACCTGGATGCGCCCTTCCACGCCTACTTCCCCTCGCACGCGGACATACTCGCGCCGGATCCGCACGCCGATCCGACCCGCGCCGTGCTAGAGCTCCCTGTGACCGTCGGCTTCGCCAAGCCCGACTTCGAGGGGCAGCTCGCCCTGTTGAAGCGCGTGCTCGGCAATCCCTTGCTGCGCGGGATGCGCGCGGTCGGGATCCTGAACCGCCTCGGCCTCCTGCGGCGCATCAAGCTCTCCCCGGAGCAATCGAGCGTGGCGGAGATGAAGGCGCTCGTCGACGCGGCGCTCGAGCGCGGCCACAGCGTCCTGAACCTGACCTTCCACTCCTGCATCCTGGCGCTCGGCTGCTCGCCGTACTCGCGCACGCCGGCCGACCTCGAGGGTCAGCTCGCGCGCATCGACGGCATCCTCGAGTACGTCGTGCGCGAGCGCGGAGTCCTGCCGGCGACCTGTCGCGAGGTGCGCGAGGCCTGGGCGCGCGAGGCGCCGGCCCGCGCCTCGTGACGCTCGGCGCGAGGGCGTCGCCGGCGACCTGCGTCCTCTGCACGGGCGCAGGTCGCCGCGGGCGTCTATAACGGCGCCGTGGGCGAGTCGATCGACGACTACCGCGGCAAACGCGACTTCGCGCGGACGCCGGAGCCGGCGCCTGGCGACCGCATCGACCGCATCGACCGCGACGGGCCGCCGGTCTTCGTCGTGCACCGCCACGAGGCGCGCAACCTGCACTACGACCTGCGCATCGAGATGGAGGGCGTCCTGCGCTCGTGGGCCGTGCCGAAGGGTTTCTCCTACGACCCCGCCGACAAGCGCCTCGCGGTGCGCACCGAGGACCACCCGATCGAGTACGAGCACTTCTCGGGCATGATCCCGAAGGGCGAGTACGGCGCGGGCGCGATGACGATCTGGGACCGCGGCACGTGGGAGATCGTGAAGGCGACGGACGGAACTGCGGCCGTCGCGGCGGGCGAGCTCAAGGTCGTGCTGCGCGGTCGCAAGCTGCGCGGCGAGTGGCACCTCGTGAAGACCAAGGGCGGCCCGAACCACTGGCTGCTCTTCAAGAGCAAGGACCGCTACGCCGGTCCCGCGCGCGACAGCGCGTTCGGCGTGGACCTCGCCAACGCCGTCCTGGCGCCGCTCGCGGACGCGCACGAGCCCATGCGCGCCGCGCGCTCGACGGCGGCCTTCTCCGACCCCGCGTGGGTGTTCGAGATGGCCTTCGAGGGCATGCGCCTCTTCGCGGAGAAGCGCAAGAGCGCGGTGCGTTTCCGTGACATCACCGAGCCGCTCCCGGAGCTCGAGCGCGAGCTCGCGCGGCTGCGCGCGGAGAACGCGTTGCTCGACGGCGTGCTGGTGGTTCTCGACGACGGCCAGCGTCCGTCGCGCGCGCTCCTCGAAGAGCGTCTCGCGGGCGAGAACGACCGCGCCCTGTGCTACTACGCCTTCGACCTCCTGCACCTGGAGGAGTTCGACCTGCGCGGGCTGCCGCTGCTCGACCGCAAGGCTTGTCTGCGCGCGGTCCTGCCCGAAGGCTCTTCCGTCCTCTTCGTCGACCACGTTGCGCGCGAGGGCCTCGAGCTCGCCGCAGCGGTCGCGGCGGCGGGGCTGCACGCGGTGATCGCGAAGCGCGCCGACAGCGCCTACGCCGCCGGATCGTCCGAGGACTGGCTCGCAGTTCCTCTGGACGCGCCGGTCGCTGAAAACGCTTGGCGCGCGCCGGTGCGCGACGTGCTCGAGAAGCGCGCCGGCGCGAAGCGGCGCTCGCGCGTGAAGCTCACGAACCTCGAGAAGGTCTACTGGCCGCGCGAGGGCTACACGAAGGGCGATCTCGTGCTGCACTACGAGCGCGTGGCCGACGTGCTGCTCCCGTACCTGCACGATCGGCCGCTGCACATGTACCGCTGGCCGGACGGCATCGAGGGCAAGTCCTTCTACCAGCACGACGCGAAGGAGCACACGCCCGACTGGGTGGAGCTCGTGGAGGTCGCGAGCGACACGCCGGGCAAGGAGGGCGAGATCACGCGCCTCACGCTCGCGAACGACCGCGACACGCTGCTCTACCTCGCGAACCTGGGCTCCATCGACCTGCATCCGTGGATGTCGCGCAAGGGGAGCCTCGAGAGCCCCGACTGGGCGATCCTCGACCTCGATCCGAAGAGCGCGCCCTTCGAGAACGTCGTGCGCATCGCGCGCGAGGTCGGCCGGCTCCTGCGCGGCATCGGCCTGCGCCCGCTGCTCAAGACCTCCGGCGCGTCGGGCCTGCACGTCTACGTGCCGCTCGTCGCGGGCTACACCTACGACCACTCGCGCATGTTCTGCGAGGGCGTCGCGCGCGTCGTGGCGCGCGACCTGCGCGACATCGCGACCGTCGAGCGCGCCATCGGCAACCGCGAGGGCAAGGTCTACGTCGACTTCGGCCAGAACCGCATGGGCCAGACCGTCGTGCCGCCCTACGTGCCTCGCCCGGTTCCCGGCGCGAGCGTCTCGACGCCGCTCCACTGGGACGAGCTCGATTCCGACCTCTCCCCGCACATGTTCACGATCGCGAACACCGCCGAGCGCCTCGAGCGCCACGGCGACCTCTTCCGCCCCGCGCTCACCGACCCGCAAGACCTCATGCCGGCGATCGAAGCGCTCCAGTCGCACCTCGGCGGTACGTGAGCGCGCGCCGCGGGCCCCGCGGCACGCTCACACGATCCGGCTGCGCTTGAACCACCACCACTGCGCCACGGCGAGCACGGCGAGCGAGACGGTCACGACCGTGAAGCCGATCGAGGACTCGGTGCCGGGGATGCCCCCGACGTTGATCCCCAACAATCCGGTCAGCAAGCCCAGGGGCAGGAAGATCGCTGCGACGACGGAGAGCCGGTACATGGTCTCGTTCATCTGTTCGGCCAATCGGTTCGACAGCTCCTCGTAGGTCACTGCCGCCCGGTCGCGCGCCGAGTCGAGGTCTTCGATGTAGCGCGTGGTGTGGTCGGCGGCCTCGCGCAGGCGCGCACGCGACCGGTCGTCCAACCAGGACACGCGTTCGGCGTGCAGCCTCCCGATCGTGTCCCGCTGGGGCGCGACGAAGCGGCGCAGCGCGATCGACTGCCGCCGGAGAGCGGACAGGCGCGTGCGCAGGTCGCGGCTCTGGGCGGTGAGCACGAGCTCCTCCAGCTCGTCCGCGTTCTCCTCGATGTGCCCGACGACTTCGCCGATCCGGGAGAGCATCCGGGCGACGATCTCGTACAGGAGATCGCCGGAGGAGACGGGACCGTTCCCCGTCGCGAGTTGGGTCGCAATCTCCTGCAGGGAAACGACGCGTCGGTGACGGAGCGTGAGCACCCGATCGGCCTCGAGCCAGATCCGCAGCGAAACCATGTCCTCGGGTTCCGCGCCCGCGTTGAGGTTCGCCCCGCGCAAGACCACGAGCAGCGCGTCGCCGTGCACCAGGCTCCGCGGCCGCGGGTCTTCGGCCAAGAGCGCCTCGACGAGCACCGAGTCGATCCCGCTGCGCTCATGCAGCCACGCGCTGTTCGCGGAATCCTGGTAGTCGAGGTGCAACCAGTGCACCTCGCCGGCCGTGCGTGCACCCACTTCTTCCGCCGGTACCTCCCGCGCGCCGCCGCGCCCGTCGAGGAGGATCGAGTGCAACGGGTGGAGGGTGTTCATCCGCAGTACGGTACCGCGACCAACGACAACGGATTCGCGCCGTGCTACCCCGCCTCGTCGCGTGCGCGCTCCAGCAGGTCCGTGATGCCGAGCTCGACCGCCCAGCGCCGGAGATACTCGAGGTCGAGGCGATCGCCCTGCACTTTCAACACGCCGAGGACGTCGCGCCACTGCTGGTCCGAGACCTCGTCGCCTTCTCGATACCAGGCGAGCTTCTGCAGCACGATGCACTCCGGGTCGGTCACCCAGGCTTTCCGCTCGGGATCCACGTCCAGCACGAGCCGTTGCCTGCGTTTCCACTTCTCCGCGTGCAGTTCCTCGTCCGGAGGCACGAACAGGTCCACCTTGTACATGGACGCGAGGTGGATGACGTTGAAGTGCCTACGCAGCTCGATCGCCTCTCGAATCATGTCCCGATCGGCATAGAACTCCTTGCCGAGCCCGCCGACGAGAGGTTCCACGTGCTCCGGCCCCAAGTCCGCGACGATGTCCACGTCCCGTGTGGACCTGGCTTCGCCATGGACCATGCTTGCGAGGGACCCTCCCACGACGTAGCGCACGCCGAGCTCCTCGAGGAGAGCGGTCACCCGGAGCGCGACCTCGACCGGACCGAGCTCGGTCAACGCGGATTCTCGTCCGGCTCGAAGCCGTAGACCTCGCGCACGACCTCGGGTCCGAGTCGCTGGGCTCCCGCGCGAAGGCGCAACTCGGCTTCGTCCGCGTCGGGGTGCCGCAGTCGGAGGCCGGCCCGCGTCCACGTCTCGGCGGCCTTGCAGGCCGCGCGCACCAGCGCGACCTTCTCGACCGCGGAGAGCGAACGCAGGTGCTCGATCAGGAGCCTCTCGATTCTGGCGTCCGTATCCCGGGACTGCGTCCGGTAACCACTCATCCGACGATCGCGACTCTAGCGACGGATCCTCTTCTCTGCACGACCCGCAGCGCTCCCGCGCTCACGAAGGACCCAATCTCGATCTCGGATCAGGCGGCGGCGCGCGCGAATGCTGCCCACGCGACATGAAAAGGCTCGAGGGCGAAAACCGCTGAAGTCGAGACTTTGGAGGCCATTCGAGCTACGACGCTCCACTCGGCTCCAGAACCGGGGTGAGTAGCGTCACTCCAGGCGCGCGAGGCGGTCGTGGACTTCGTCGGCCCAGGGGCTGTTGGGGTCTTCGCGCAGGTAGTCGAGGTAGTGGCGGCGCGCGAGCGCGACGTCGCCTTGCGCTGCGAGCGTCACGGCCAGGTTGAAGTGCGCGTCGGCGTAGGCGGGCTCGATCGCGAGCGCGCGGCGGTAGGCGCGCACGGCGTCGTCCTGGCGCTCGAGCTCCGAGAGCACGTTGCCTAGGTTGTTCCAGGCCTCGACGTGCGACGGGTCGGCCTCGGTCGCCTGGGCGTAGGCGTCGGCGGCTTCGGGCTTCCGGTCGAGGGCGTACAAGGCGTTGCCAAGGTTGAAGCAAGCCTCGGGCGTCGGACCGTCCTCACCGAGCGCGCGGCGGTAGGCGCGCACGGCTTCCTCGAGGTCGCCCGCTTCCTCGGCCGCGAGCGCGCGCTCGAACCACGCCGACACGGGGGGCGCCGCGCGCAGGAGCGAGATCGGCCGCGGGCGCTCACCGTCCCCTCCGTCCACGTCGTCGGCCTCGTCGAAGGCGAGGCGCAGTTGTCCGCACGTCTCGACCAGGCGGCCGTCCTCGAGCCGCACGAGCAGCGTGTCGGTCGTCTCGAGCACCTCGAGGTCGGCGATCGAGGCCGATTCCGGCCCGAACGCGCTCTTGAGCTCCTCCAGGCTCTTGCGGATGCGCGCGGGGCTCACGCCGTTCCGCTCGAGCTCGCCCAGCGCGCGCGCGACGGCCACCTGCTGGAAGTCGAAGAAGGCGAGGCGATGGACGGTCTTCGCGGGCTCGACGAGTCCGAGGCGCACCCACGAGCGCACGGCGCCGGCCGAAACGTCGAGGATGCGCGCGAGCTGCGCGGTCGTGTAGAGGCGGTGGATGTCCTCGCGGCGCCCACCGAGCCCGACGAGCGCCAGGAACTCTTCCTCGGGCACGATGCGGATCGGCGCACCCTGCGTGGCGAGCTCGCGCGCGCGGAGCAGCGTGTGCGTCGGCCGGCCGTCCAGGCCGAGCGGCGGCCCGCCTTGGCCGACGACGACGAGCGCCGTCGCGCGCGTGGGGGTGGAGACGAAGCGTCCGCCCGCTTCCGCGATGCGGCGCACCGCTTCGCCGCGCGTCATCGACGCGAGGCGGCCCGTGATGGCGACCTCGAGATCCGTGAGCATCGGATCCGCGCGTGTCATGCCTCGTGGAGCTCGACGAACACCGGAGCTCGGAGCATACCCGTGTCCGTGCGCTCCAGGAAGGCGACGGTGCAGAAGAGCGACGGCTCGACCCACGTGCCGCGGTGCTCGCCGCAGTCGACGACGGGAGCGGGGACGACGCGCGCGGAGAGGAGCGCGAAGAGCCGCGTGCGCATGACGTCGGAGAGGCCGCTGCCGACGCGGCCCACGCAATGGAGCTCGCCGCCTTCGTCCGTGCCGATGATCAGGCTGCGCAGGTCGCGTCCCTCGGACTGGAAGCCCAGGATCACGCACAGGACGTGCTGGCGCCCCTTGATCTTGATCCACTCGTCGGTGCGGCGTCCGGGGTGGTAGCGGCTCGCGAGGCGTTTGGCGACGACGCCCTCGATGCCGAGGGCGGAGGCTTCGTCGAAGAAGGCGCGCCCTGCGCCGATCACGCCGTCGGAGAAGACGACGCGCGGATCGGAGAGCGCCAGGACGACGTCGCGCAAGCGCTCGCGGCGCAGGGCGAGCGGGAGCTCCGTCAGCGGCTCGAAGCCCTGGTACACGAGGTCGAAGACGAAGTAGGTCGCGGGCAGCGCGCGCGCGAGCTCGCGGAAGCGGCGCTCGCCGCGCGCCTGCTCGCGCGTGAGCATCGAACGGAAGTGGGCTTTGCCGTCGACGAGCACCGCGATCTCGCCGTCGAGGATCGTGCCCGCCTCGAGCTCGGCGAGGCCCGCGAGCTCGGGATAGCGCTCGACGAGCGGGCGCCGGCGGCGGTTGATCAGCCGATAGCGCCCGCCTTCGCCGTACGCGAGCGCGCGCGTCCCGTCCCACTTGACCTCGAACAGGAATTCGTCCGAGTCGAAGGGCTCGCCCGACGACGCCAGCATCGGCGGAACGAAGTCGGGGAGCTCGCGCGACGTCCCCACGCCTCAGACGGTGCGCACAGGGGTCGCTAGCCGCTCTTCTTGCGGCGCGCGCCGTCCTGCTTCTTCTCGGCGGCCTGCTTCACCGAGGGCGCCATCTTGCGGCCCGACGAGGACTGCGCCGCCGCGACGCTGGCCTTGAGCGCTTCCATCAGGTTGATGATCTTCGGCTCCTCGTGGTCGGGGGCTTGGACGATCTCCTTGCCCTCGACCTTGAGCTCGATCAGCTCGTTGAGCTTCTCGGCGTAGTCGTCCTCGTACTTCGAGTAGTCGAAGTCGGCGAGGGTGGAGGCCTGGATCAGGGTGTTCGCGAGCGCGAGCTCCTCCTTCGTCGTCTCCTGCTCGGGGAGCTCCGCGGCGAACTCGTCCACGGACTTGATCGTCTTCTCGACGTTGAGCACGGTCATCGCCAGCACGCCGTCGATCGGGCGCACCTCGACGAGCTGCTCGCGGCCGGAGAGCACGACCTTCGCGATCGCCACGACGTTCGCGTCCACCATGCCCTTGTGCAGGAGCGCGTAGGCCTTCCCGCCCGCCGCGCCGTCCGGCAGGAAGTAGTAGGTCCGCCCGGCGAAGTAGATCGGATCGATCTCGTCCTGCGCCACGAAGCCGTCGATGCGCACGGCGTGATCGGGCTCGGGCCGCATGCGGTTGAGCTCGTCGGGCTTGATGACCACGTACTGGTCCTTCGCGTACTCGTAGCCGCTCACGATCTCGGTCTGCTTGAGCTCGCCGTGCTCCGGGCAGATCTTCTGGTAACGCACGCGGCTGTGGCAGTCCTTGTGGAGCTGGTTCAGCCGGATCGTCTCGTCGGTGTTGTTCGCGGTGTAGGCCTTCACCGGAACGGTGATGAGGCTGAGCTTGAGGTAGCCCTTCCAACTGGAGCGCGGTGCCATGGCGGTGGGTTCGCGGCGTTTTCGAGGATAGCAGGGGAGCGGCGGGAGTCGCGTGGCGGAGAGAGCGCCGCAAAGGCGAAAGCTCTTCCATCGGACGGCGCCCCCGATTCCGTGAGGATGCCACCCGGCGGGGCAGGAGTCTTCCCTCCGAACGGGCTCGTGGGCGACGCGGCGCGGTGCAAGGCCGATGCCGCCCGCCCGGGAGCGCGAGCGGGTCAGGAGCTCTCCGACAGCTCCGGACGCGGGGCGTTCGCGCTGCCCGGCGGCGGAGCCAGGGGCGGATCCAGGGGGACGGGATCGGCGCTGCTGCGGCGTCCCCCGAGCGCGCTCGCGAGCGAGCCCAAGACGACCAGCCCCGCTCCGAGGACGGAGACGAGCGGCAGCGGATCGGGATCGATCCAGCTCGGGAAGAGCACGCCCGCCGCCGCGGCCGCCGCGATCGTCGCGAGCGGCGTGAGGGCCAGCACGGCGGACACGCGCGAGGCTTCCCAGTGCGCGAGGGCTTCGGCGAAGGCGCCGTAGGCCACGACCGTGTTCACGGCGGAGAAGGCGAGTACGCCGAGCTCTGCCGCCGTCAGCTCCGCGAGCCGGGACGGCGTCGCCGCGGGCCAGAAGGCGATGGCGCACACGACGTAGACGCAGGCCATGATCCCCTGCGAGGGGAGCTCTAGCAGGAGTTGCTTCTGCGCGAGACCGTAGACCGCCCAGCACAGTGCGCCGAGCGCGACCCACGCCCCGCCCGCGTAGTAGCTCGACGGGTCGCCCGGGAGCGCCTCGATGCGGCTCCACGAGAAGAGCGCGAGGCCGACCAGGACGACGGCGAAGCCCGCCCACTGGAGCGGCGCGTAGCGCTCGCGGAACAGGGCCAGCGCCCCGAGCGCGAAGAGCGGCGGCGCGAGTTGGATCACGACCTGCGCCGTCGCGGGCGTCGTGAGCTCGAGCCCGAGCATGTACAGGATGTAGTTGCCGCCGAGCCCCAGCGCCGCCAGGGCGAGGAGCGCGAAGCCCTGCCGCGCGAGCCGATCGACGCGCGGGAGGCGGCCTCGGGCGCCGAGCAGCAGGAGCACGAGCAGCGCCGAGGCCTGGAAGCGGAACCAGACGATGGTCGTGGAGTCGAGCGAGCGCTGCAGGGCCTTGAGCGCGAGCGGCAGGACGCCCCACATCGCCACGGTCGTGCAGGCGAGCGAGAAGCCGAGCCAATGCCGTCCCGACGAACGATGGAGCACTCGCGGCGGCATCGGCCGGAGGATAGCAATCTGCTCGCGGCGATCCGCGTCGCCTGCGCTACGCTCGTCGCGATGCGCGCCGCTCTCGCGATCGCCCTCGCCGCGGGCTGTGCGGCTTGCACGCCGAGTGCGGCGCGCGTCGAGCCGGAGCGCCGCGTGGTGCTCGTGACGATCGACACGCTGCGCTTCGACGCCTTGCACGGCGGCGGAGGCCGTGAGACGGCGATGCCGAAAACCCAGGCCTGGGCGCGCGAAGCGACCGTCTTCGAGCGCTTCTTCAGCGCGTCGACCGTCACGCAGTCCGCCCACGCCTCGCTCCTGACGGGACTCGCCCCCTGGCGGCACGGCGTGACGCGCAACGGGCTCGTGCTCGCGGGCACGCGCGAGACGCTCCCCGAGGTTCTGAGCGCCGCCGGTTGGCGCACGGGCGCCGTCGTGGCGTCGTTCCCGTTGACGCGCGCCATGGGCTTCGACCAGGGTTTCCTGGTCTTCGTCGAGCGCTTCGACGTCCGCATGGGACGCGCCTGGAACGAGCTCCCGGTCGAGGAGTTCTACTCGCTCGGCCGTGAGACCACCGATCGCGCGCTCGCGTTGCTCGACGAGCTTTCGGGCGAATCGCAGTTCCTGTGGGTGCACTACTTCGACCCGCACGCGCCGTACGGCGACGCCGCGGGTGTCGAGCCGCTGCTCTTCCCCAAGCTGCAGCGCGCCGTCTTCGACCGGCCGGGGACGGACGAGGCGGAGGACGCGCTCGCTCGCGCGCGGGAGCTCTACGCGCGGGACGTCGCGGCGCTCGACGGCGAGCTCGCGCGCCTCTTGCGCCGCCTCGCGGCCGATGCCGAGCGCGTGGAGACGCACGTCGTGCTCACGGCCGATCACGGCGAGAGCTTCGGCGAGCACGGCTCGCTCGGTCACGGGCGCCGCTTGACCGCTCCCGAGCTGCACGTGCCGCTCGTGGTGCACTCACCGCGGTTCTTGCGCGGCGTGCGCTCCGAGCCCGTCGGCTCCGTCGACGTGGCGGCGACGCTCGCGGCGCTCGCCGGCGTGCCGTGGAGCGCCGAGCTGGGCCGGGACCTGTCGGGGAGTCTCGAGCGCGACGGGCGCGTGGTCGGGATGCGGGCGACCTTCGCCGAGCCGGTCGTCGACGAGCGCACCGACGGGACGCGCGCGACCCTCGCGGGCCCACGCTGGTTCGCGTTCGACGACGGTGTGCTCTGGAGCGGCGACGGGGAGACGGTCGTGCGCGAGGACGACGAGCTCGCGCCCGCGCCGCCCGCGCTGGCGGCGCGCCTGCGGGAGCTCTTCGCGGGCTTCGCGGGCGAGACCGAAGAGGCGTCGGTGCTCGAGGACGCCGGGGCGCACGCGGCGCTGCGCGAGCTCGGTTACGCGGAGTGAGTCCGCGCGCGGCCCGGCGCCTCGGGCGCAGCACGACGGCGTGCCGCGAGCGACCGGGGTCGTCTCCACGAGGACGGGCGACGCCACCGGTTTCACGCGCTAGTTCGACGCGCCCGGCCGAATGCTCAGGCCCGTTGCGCGCCCGCGAGCTCGAGGAGGAGCTCTCGCCAGGCCTCGCGCTCGCGTTCGGGGGCGAAGCGCGGCGCGACTGCGAGCGAGGCCGCGCGCAGGCGCGCGAGGAATGCGGGCTCGCGCTCGGCCCGGAGCATGAGCGCGCGCAGACCGCGCGTGTCTCCGACCTGGAACAGCCCGGGATGCCGCGCGCCGAGGAGACCGACGTTGGCGTCGATGCGCGAGGCGAGGATCCCGACGCCCAGCACCGCGGCTTCGATCACGGCGTTCGAAGCGCCCTCGATGCCGGATGCGAGGACGAGCAGGTGGCTCGCGGCGAGTCGGCGCAGGGTCGCGGCGTGCTTCTCCTCGCCGATCCAGCGATAGCGCGGGTTCGCGCGCTCCTCGGCGCGCGCGCGCACGGCGAACGCCGGGTCGAGCGCGCGGCCGAGGTGCGTGACCGCGAGGCGCGAGCTCCGTGGGACGCTGCGCACCGCGAGCGCCGCGCGCAGCGGATCCTTCTCGCGGCGCAGGTGGGCCAGGACGAGCACGTCGAAACGCTCCGCCGCGGGAGCGGGGTGCCGCGCGGGCCCAACGGCCGATGGATGGATCACCCAGGTCTTCGCGCGGAAGCGCGCCGGGAGCGCGCGCAGCGCGCGCTCCTGCAGGACCACGATGCGGGTCGCGAGCTCGAGGCTCGCTCGCACCGCAGGGTCCCCGCACGGGAGGTCGCCGTACAGATCGGTTCCGGTCAGGACGACGACGAGCGGACGGCCGGGGAAACGCTCGTGGAAGGCGGCGACGGCGGGGGCGCTCTTGCGGGCGTGCAAGGCGACGAGGACGGCAGGCCGACCGCGCAGAGCCGCATCGATGCGGACGCGGTGGCCGAGCCCGCGCAGGATGCGCGCCCAGCGCAAGGCGGTGATGCGGTTGCCCTGCATCGAGCCCGCGGGTGCGGGACACGCGATCTGGATGTCCAGCGACACGGCGCTATCCTCGCGCCCCGCCGGGTGCGTTTCCAAGCGCGCCGGCCGAACCCTTGGACGAGATCCGACTCACACAACTGGTGCCTGCCGGCGGCTGAGCTCGCAAGCTCGGCGCCGAGGACCTGGTGCAGGTCCTCCGACAGATCGCACCCTTCACGAACTCCTGGGTCGACGCAGACGTCGGCCCCATGGAGGACGCTGCCCTCTTGCTCCCAGAGGGCGAGGCGGGGGAGCGCGCGCTCGCGTTCACCGTCGACTTCATCACGCCCATCGTGGACGACCCCTGGTCCTTCGGTGCGATCGCGGCGGCCAACTCGATCTCGGACGTGTACGCGATGGGCGGGAGGCCGCGCGCGGCGCTCTCGATCTGCGGCTTCCCCGAAGACCGGGTCTCGAAGGAGCGGCTCGCCGCGATCTTCCGCGGCGGGCGGGACAAGGCAGCCGAGGCGGGCTGCGCGATCGTGGGGGGGCACACGGTGCTCGACCCGGAGCTCAAGTACGGCCTGTGCGTGATCGGCTCGGTTGATCCAGCGCGCGCGTTGCGGCAGACGGGCGCGCGGCCGGGCGACCGTCTGGTGCTCACCAAGCCGATCGGCACGGGCATCGCCGCGCAGGGCATCAAGAAGGACAGGGTGTCGCCGGCGGACGTCGAGCGCGCCATCGCCTGCATGTCCGCGTTGAACGCCGTCGGGTGCGACGGGGCGCTCGCCGTGGGAGCGCGCGCCGCGACCGACGTCACCGGCTTCGGCCTACTCGGGCACCTGCACAACCTGGCCGCGGGCTCGCGCGTCGCGGCGCGGCTCGTCGCGAGCGCCGTCCCGGTCTTCGACTTCGCGCGCGCGCTCGCGCACGAGGGCGTGGTCCCGGGCGGCACGAAGCGCAACTCGAGCTACGTCGCGCCGCACGCGCGCTTCGATCCGACGATCTCCGAGCCGGAGCGCCTGCTGCTCGCCGACGCGCAGACCTCGGGCGGACTCCTGATCGCCGTCGCGCCCGACCGCTGCGACGCCCTGGTCCGGTATCTCGAGGCGCACGGGGCGCTCGCCGCGGCCGTCGTCGGCGAGATCCTGGCGGGCGAACCGGGAGCGCTCGAGATCGTTCCCTAGTTGGAGACACTCGCGCGGCGCGTCAGCGCTGCGGCTTCGTGCGCGCGTGCTCCCCGCGCTGCTCCGCCGAAGCGGGGGGCGTACGGCTGGAGGGGAGCGCGCCCGGCACCTCGGACGCGTTCCACGACCGAATGGGCGCGCCGTCACCGGCGCTCTCGGCGGAAGGAGCTGCCTGCGTCGCCCCCACGCCCTTCGACATGCCGAGCACCCGACCGAGGACGATCGCGGCGATGCCCACGAAGCCGCTGAAGAGCGCTCCCATCTTGGCCTGGCCCTGGAACAGGGCGTTCGTCGGGAAGGCGGCGCCCGAGACGAACAGCGCGACGGTCAATCCCAGGGACGCGACGAAGCCCGCCATGACGAGTTCGCGCAAGCCCATGCGCTCCGGTAGGGGGAAGCCGAGCTTCGCTCCGAGTATTCCGAAGAGTGTGATGCCGAGCGTCTTCCCGATCACGAGCGACCCGAGGATGATCCAGGTCATCGGACCGATGCCGCTGAAGGCGACGCCGGCGTTGGCGAAGGCGAAGAAGAACAGCCCGAAGTCGACGAACGCCTTCATGCTGTGCTCGAAGTGGTGCAGCGCCGAGTGCGCGTGCGCGTCCGGAAGGGCGAGATCCACTTCGTCCTGCTCGGCGAAGAGACCTGTGTCGCGCTTGGGTCCGGGGAGGAAGGGGACGACGAAGACGAGCGCGAGCGCCGGGTGCAGGTGCGCCAGCATCAGGCCGCACCAGGCGACGGGACCCGCAGCGAACACGTAGGGCTGCCAGGCTTGGACCTTGGCCTTGCGCAACGAGAACGCGATCGCCATGGCCAACAGCACGAGGCCCAGCCAGGCCGGCTCGGCGGGCTGCGAGGGATCGCCGTAGAAGACCGCGATGATCCCCAGGCCGATCCCGTCGTCGGCGACCGCCAGGAGGAGCAGGAAGTTGATCGCGGGGTGTCCCTTGCCGAACACTGCGCGCGCCACCAGCCAAGCGAGGGCGATGTCGGTCGCGGTGGGGATGCCCCAACCCTTCCGCAAGAGGGCGGGGTCCGCGTCGGCCGGGAAGAAGCCGAGCTCCATCGCCAAGTAGAGCGCTCCGAAGAAGACGCCCACCGGCCCGATCACGCCGCCGAGCGTGGCGAAGAGCGGGTTCATGGCCTTCCGCAACGGGTTCAGGTTCCCTCCCGGCAGGCAGGACTCCACGATCTCCTTCGTGGCGATCCCGAAGAAGAACACCATGAACACGTCGTTGACGAGGAAGTGCAGCGTGAGGTGGTGGCCGAAGAGCGCGAAGTGGCCGGGAAGCTCCCAGTGCGGCGTGTCGTGCCCGGCGCCGAACCAGTAGTCGTAGGCGGCAGGCGCGAGGTTCGCGGCGACGAGCGCGGTGAAGACACCCGCGATCAGCGGGATCGAGAACTCGCGCAGGAGGCTGACGACGCTCTTCTGGGACTGGCTCAAGGGGAAGGGCTCCTGCGACCGTCGCGGCCGATGCGAGGAGGTGGGGAAGGTCGGGGGCGGTGGAGATTCGAAGCTACCCGGCGTCGGATGGCGAAGGCTCCCTACTGAAACTCTAGCCGCCAAAAGGCGGGGCTTCGGCGCGGTGGGGGGGGGACCGAACGGGGGGCGTTCGGACCTTCCGCGGACGACGACTTGCCTCCGGTGGACCGACGGGCGACACTGGTCCGACCAGGTTCCTCTCCTCGCCTCCGTTTCCAAACACCTGGCCGCCGCCCGTCGTCCGATCCCGCGCCTAGGTTCCTGCGGATTCCGGCCGATACACCCCCGGGCTCGAGGTCAACCCCTCTCGACCGACGAGCTTTCTCCGCAATGAGCTACTCGCACGACGCGCCCCCGGCGAGGCGTCGCAAGCCGTACGTCCCCGCCATCGGCCCGCGGCTCAAGAAGCTGCTGTGGATCGTGCTGGGCGGATTCGCGCTGCTCGGCGTCAACTCCGTCTACCTGGCCGCCATCACCTTCTTCGAGTGGCAGAGCGGCCAGACGTACCAGAACTACTTCTACGAGTGGATGTTCTTCGGGCACCTGGTCCTGGGGCTCGTACTCGTCCTGCCCGTGCTGGTCTTCGGGGTCCTGCACATCCGAAACGCGCACGACCGGCCGAATCGGCGCGCCGTGCGCGTCGGCTACGCGCTGTTCACGACGGCGCTCGTGCTCGTCGCGAGCGGTTTCGCGCTGGCGCGGTTCGACGTGAAGGGCTTCGAGTTCGCCATCCGCGACCCGGCGACGCGCGACGTCTTCTACTGGATCCACGTGGTCGCGCCGCTCGTGTGCATCTGGCTCTTCGTGCTGCACCGCCTGGCCGGCAAGCGCATCAAGTGGCGCGTCGGGGTGGCGTGGGCGGGAGCGTCCGCCGCGTTCGCGCTGGTCATGGTCCTGCTCCACTCGCAGGATCCGCGCAAGTGGAACGTGGTCGGCCCGAAGACGGGCGAGAAGTACTTCTTCCCTTCCCTCGCGCGGACCTCGACGGGGAACTTCATACCGGCCGAAACGCTGATGATGGACTCGTACTGCGTGCAGTGCCACGCGGACGTCCACGCCGACTGGTCGGTCTCGGCGCACCGCTTCAGCTCCTTCAACAACCCCGCTTACCTGTTCTCCGTGCGCGAAACGCGCAAGGTCGGTTTCGAGCAGGACGGCAACGTGCAGGCCTCCCGGTTCTGCGCCGGTTGCCACGATCCGGTGCCGTTCTTCAGCGGAGCCTTCGACGATCCCGACTTCGACGACGTGCACGACCCCACCTCGCAGGCGGGCATCACGTGCACCTCCTGCCACGCGATCACCCACATCAACAGCCCGCGCGGCAACTCGGACTTCACGGTCGAGGAGCCGGTCCACTATCCCTTCGCGTTCTCCGATAATCCGTTCCTCCAGTGGGTGAACCGTCAGCTCGTGAAGGCGAAGCCCGCCTTCCACAAGAAGACCTTCTTGAAGCCGCTGCACAAGACGGCCGAGTTCTGCGCCGGTTGTCACAAGGTGCACCTGCCGCCCGAGCTCAACAAGTACAAGTGGCTGCGCGGGCAGAACCACTACGATCCGTACCATCTGTCCGGCGTCTCGGGGCACGGCGTGCAGAGCTTCTACTATCCGCCCAAGGCCACGCACGACTGCCAGACCTGCCACATGCAACTCGCGCCTTCCGACGACTTCGGCGCGCGCGACTTCGACGGCACCGGCGAGCTCAAGGTGCACGACCACCAGTTCCCGTCGGCGAACACGGCGATCCCGTACCTGCTCGGGCTGGGGGAGGAGGCCATCCAAGCGCACCGGGCGTTCAACGAGGGCGTGATGCGTCTGGACGTCTTCGGCATCCACGAAGAGGGGACGATCGACGGCCCGCTCCACGCGCCGATCCGGCCCGAGTTGCCCGAGCTGGAGCCGGGCGCCACCTACCTCGTCGACGTGGTCATCCGCACGCTGAAGATGGGGCACATCTTCACGCAGGGGACGGCGGACTCGAACGAGGTGTGGATGGACGTCACCGCGCGGAGTGGTGAGCACGTCATCGGACGCAGCGGCGGACGCGCGGAGGACGGGGAAGTGGACCGTTGGTCGCACTTCGTCAATGCCTACGTGATCGATCGGGAGGGCCGCCGCATCAACCGGCGCAACGCTCAGGACATCTTCCTGCCGCTCTACAGCCACCAGATCCCCCCGGGAGCCGCGGACGTCGTGCACTACCGGCTCGAAGTGCCCGAGGATGCGACGGAACCGATCGAGTTCGAGGTGGCGCTGCAGTACCGCAAGTTCGACACGGAGTACATGAAGCTCTTCCAGGGGGAGCAATTCGACGGCAACGACCTGCCGATCATGACGCTCGCGGTCGACCGAGTGATTCTTCCCGTGCGCGGCGGTGCGCCCGCGACGAACGAGCCGTCCGCCATTCCCGAGTGGCAACGCTGGAACGACTACGGCATCGGCCTCCTGCGCAAGGGCGAGTCCGGCGCGAACAAGGGCGAGTTGCGCCAAGCCGAATTCGCGTTCACGAAGGTCGAGGAACTGGGTCGACCCGACGGCCCGATGAACCTCGGCCGCGTCTATCAGAAGGAGGGGCGCCTCGACGAGGCCGTGGTCGCCCTGAACCGCGCCGCGGCGTTCGATCCCCCGGCCTACCCGTGGGTGGTGGAGTGGTTCACGGGACTCGTCAACAAGCAGAACGGCTTCCTGGACGATGCGCTGGCGAGCTTCCACTCCGTCTACGACATGTGGCAGACGCAGGAGGCGCGCGAGCGCGAGTTCGACTTCCGCGAGGACTACAACCTGCTCAACGAGATCGGGCAGACCACGTTCGAGCGCGCGAAGCAGGAGCGGGGAGTGGAGCGCAAGGAGGCTCGCGACGCGTTCCTGCGCGAATCCGTCGGTTGGTTCGACAAGGTTCTCGCGCTCGATCCCGAGAACATGTCGGCCCACTACAACCTGGCGCTCGTTCACGACTTGCTCGGCGATGCGGAGAAGGCCGAGAACCACCGTGCGCTCCACGCGCGCTACAAGCCCGACGACAATGCGAGCGGCTACGCCATCGGCCAGGCGCGGCGCATGGATCCCGCGGCGAACCACGCCGCGGAGGCGGTCGTGATCTACGACCTGCACAGGCCGGGGGCATACGGCCTGCCCCGCGAGTGAGGGCGCCCATCTCCCACAAGGAGCCTCGAGTGACCGACGCCCTACGAGAACCCGACGTCGTCGAAGAGGAGCTCGTCGCCGAAGACGATGCGATCATCGGCAAGGCCCTGCGCTGGTCCTTGGCGGGTCTCGCCGTGCTGGCAGCCGCCGCGGCCGCCGTCGTGTGGTTCGCTCGGCCGGAAGCGGTGCGGATCGAAGTGAAGGAAGCCCTACGCATCGGAGCGCGCGCGACCCAGGTCGACGCGCTACCGCCGGCCGTCCGTTTCACGGACGTCGCGGCCAACGCCGGGATCGATTACGTCCACGAGAACGGCGCCCGCGGCGAGAAGCTCCTCCCGGAGACGATGGGAGCGGGCGTCGCCGTCTTCGATCGCGACTCGGACGGCGACCAGGACCTCCTCTTCGCCAACGGGTCGCCCTGGCCTCACGACCTCGCCGACGGCGGCGCAGTGGCGACGATGGCGCTCTTCGACAACGACGGGTCGGGTCGCTTCGCGAACGCCACGGAGTCCGCGGGCCTCGACCTCTCCTTCTACGGCATGGGAGTGGCCGTGGGCGACGTCGAGGGGGACGGAGATCCCGACGTGTTCGCCTCCGCCGTCGGTCCCAATCACCTGTTCGAGAACGATGGCCTGCGCTTCGTCGACGCGACCGACGCAGCGGGCCTTGCCGGCGCGCCGGGGGAATGGAGCACGAGCGCGGCCTTCGTGGACCTCGAGAACGACGGCGACCTCGACTTGTTCGTCTGCAACTACGTGCGCTGGACGCGCGACATCGACAAGGAGGTCGACTACCGACTGACCGGCGTGGGAAGGGCTTATGGGCCTCCGACGAACTTCGAGGGCGCCCACTGCTACCTCTACTCGAACGACGGAGCGGGCCGCTTCACCGACGTCTCCGACGTGGGCGGCGTGCGCGTCTCCAACTCGGCCACCGGCGTCCCCGTCGCCAAGGCCCTGGGCGTGGCGCCCTGCGACATCGACGACGACGGATTCGTCGACCTCGTGGTCGCCAACGACACCGTGCCGAAGTTCCTCTTCCACAACCGCGGGGACGGGACGTTCGTCGAGAGCGGGGTGCCCTTCGGCGTCGGCTTCGACCGCGCGGGCAACTCCACGGGAGCCATGGGCATCGACGGTGGTTACTTCCGCAACGACGAGTCGATCGGCTTCGCGATCGGCAACTTCGCGAACGAGATGTCGTCGCTGTACGTCACGCAGAACAAGCGCACGCGCTTCGCCGACGAAGCCATCACCGAGGGCATCGGCGCGGCGACGCGCGCCTTCCTGTCATTCGGGTTGTTCTTCTTCGACTACGACCTCGACGGCCGGCTCGACCTGCTCCAGGCGAACGGACACCTCGAGGAGGAGATCAACAAGACCCAGCCGAGCCAGCACTACGAGCAGCCCGCGCAGCTCTTCTGGAACGCCGGGCTCGCGAACCGCACGACCTTCGTCGAAGTGGACCGGAGCACCGTCGGCGACCTGAGCCGTCCGATCGTCGGGCGCGGTTCGGCCTTCGGCGACCTGGACGGCGACGGCGATCTGGACGTCGTGATCACGCAGACGGGCGGTCCTGCGCTCGTGCTCCGGAACGAACAGGCCATGGGCCACCACTGGCTGCGCGTCGTCCTCGAGGGCGTGCGCTCGAACCGCGAGGGGATCGGCGCGTGGATCGAGCTCTCCGCGGGCGGGGTCGTGCAGCGGCGCCAGGTCATGCCGGCCAAGAGCTACCTGTCGTCCTCGGAGCGCGTCGTGACCTTCGGCCTCGGAGGGGCGACGAAAGTCGATTCGCTGACGGTCATCTGGCCGGGCCGTCTCCAGCAGGACGTTCCCGTCCCCGGCGTCGACCGAACGCTCTTCGTTCGCGAGGAGTAGTACGGACCCGCGACAAACGACAACGGATTCGCCGGCCCGAGGGCTACGAATTCCGAAACGCTGGCCGGCGAATCCGTTGTC
>CAYPTB010000011.1:0-49349 GCA_964413535.1 uncultured Planctomycetaceae bacterium
GGCGGAGTAGACCCGAAAGCGAGTGATCTATCCATGGGCAGGGTGAAGCGGATGTAACAGTCCGTGGAGGCCCGAACGGGTATAGGTTGAAAACTGTTCCGATGACCTGTGGATAGGAGTGAAAGGCTAATCAAACTCGCAAATAGCTGGTTCTCCCCGAAATAGCTTTCGGGCTAGCCTCTGGTAATGGCATTTGGGGGTAGAGCTACTGAATGGGACAGGGGCCCCTCGGGGTACCCTACCTAATCAAACTCCGAATACCGAATGCTTTATCCAGGGAGTCAGACTATGGGCGATAAGGTCCGTGGTCAAAAGGGAAACAACCCAGACCGCCAGCTAAGGTCCCTAATGCGTACCAAGTGCAGAAAAGGTAGTGGGACTTCGAAGACAGCCAGGATGTTGGCTTAGAAGCAGCCATCATTTAAAGAGTGCGTAACAGCTCACTGGTCGAGAATTCCCGCGCCGATAATTAACGGGGCTAAAGTGCGCAACCGAAGCTGCGGCTCATTCGAGGCATGGCCTCGAATGGGGGTAGGGGAGCGTTCCGGACGGGTGAAGGGTGACGGAAACGACGCCTGGACGTCTAGGAAGTGATTATGCCGGAATAAGTAGCGACAAAGCAGGTGAGAATCCTGCTCGCCGAAAACCCAAGGTTTCCTGGGCACGGTAAATCCGCCCAGGGTTAGTCGGATCCTAAGGCAAGGCTGAAAGGCGTAGCCGATGGACAACAGGCTAATATTCCTGTACTGCTGCACTCGCGTTATTACCGATGGGGGAACGCGGAAGGGAAGGCCATCGCACGGTCAGATGAGTGCGTACAAGTCTGAGGGAGGCATGCAGGAAAACCCGCATGCATAATCCCAGGGATGATGTCGAGCGCGCAAGCGCTAAGTGGCTGGACTACCCGCCAAGAAAAGCCTCTAGGGAGTGGGTGCAGTATCCGTACCAAAACCGACACAGGTGGGTAAGGTGAAGATCCTAAGGCGCTCGAGAGAACTGCTGTTAAGGAACTCGGCAAATTAACCCCGTAACTTCGGGAAAAGGGGTGCCCCTGCTTGTGAAGATCCGAGCGATCCTAGCAATTGGGGGCCGCAGAGAAATGGCCCTGGCGACTGTTTACTAAAAACACAGGTCTGTGCAAAGTCCTAAAGACGCCGTATACAGACTGACGCCTGCCCAATGCCGGAAGGTTAAGAGGAGGAGTTAGCGCAAGCAAAGCTCCGAATTGAAGCCCCGGTGAATGGCGGCCGTAACTATGACGGTCCTAAGGTAGCGAAGTTCCTTGTCGGGTAAGTTCCGACCCGCACGAAAGGCGTAACGACTGGGGCTCTGTCTCAACAGCAGGCTCGGCGAAATTGTAGTCGTGGTGAAGATGCCACGTTCCCGCGTCAAGACGGAAAGACCCCGTGGACCTTTACTACATCCTGATATTGGGGCTTGTTATGACGTGCGTAGCATAGGTGGGAGACGTCGAAGCCGAGCTCTTGGGCTCGGTGGAGTCATCGGTGAAATACCACTCTCGTCATGATAGGCTTCTAACGCGATGTCGTGAATCCGAGTCGCGGACAGTGTCAGGTGGGTAGTTTGGCTGGGGCGGTCTCCTCCAAAAAGGTAACGGAGGAGCGCGATGGTGCACTCAGCGCGGTTAGCAATCGCGCGTAGAGCGTAAAGGTATAAGTGCGCCTAACTGAAAGAGATATAGCTCGATCAGGCACGAAAGTGGGCCTTAGTGATCCGGCGGATTCCGAGTGGAAGGGCCGTCGCTCATCAGACAAAAGGTACCCCGGGGATAACAGGCTGATCTCCCCCAAGAGTTCATATCGACGGGGAGGTTTGGCACCTCGATGTCGGCTCGTCGCATCCTGGGGCTGAAGGTGGTCCCAAGGGTTTGGCTGTTCGCCAATTAAAGCGGCACGTGAGCTGGGTTTAGACCGTCGTGAGACAGGTCGGTCCCTATCTGGCGTGGGTGTAGGATGACTGAGGAGGTTTTCCCCTAGTACGAGAGGATTGGGGAGGACGAACCTCTGGTGCGCCAGTTATCACGCTAGTGGTATAGCTGGGTAGCTATGTTCGGAACGGATAAGCGCTGAATGCATCTAAGCGCGAAGCCCTCTCCAAAGACTAGTCATCCCTATTAGTCCCCTGGAAGACTACCAGGTTGATAGGCCGGCGGTGTAAGTGCAGCAATGTATTTAGCTTACCGGTACTAATCGGACGATCGGCTTGACCACCTTTTCTCATTTTTCGCTGACAAGCCAATTGGGCGTTAGCGAAGCTTGACAGAAGGTGTCTCTGATCAAGATCTCTGCCCCTTCTGATCCCGATTCGCCTTTTCAAACAGGGCCAGCAATGCATGGCCCGTGGTTCTCCCGGTGATCACAGGCTCCTGGTCATACCCGTTCTCATGCCGAACACGGTCGTCAAGCAGGAGCTGCCGATGATATTGCGAAAGCGAGAAAGTAGGTACTGCCGGGGTTTTCCGGGCCCCCGCCTGATTCGGCGGGGGCCATTCTAATTCCGGGCTTCAGGCTTTCGTGTGAGAATTGGGGAGTAGGTCGAGTCCGCCGAGGTGGAAGTAGATCGCTCTTCCGAAACGCTCGTGGTTGCGGAAGCTGCAGGCCATACCGTTGACCGACTCGGCGGCGGGGTTGGTGACTCCGAGGACGATCGCGTTGATGATGCCTTCGAGATGGTTGGCGATCATCTTGCCGCCGCGCAGCCCAGGAGATCCACATGCCGCCACGCCTTTCGAACCCAGGTTGTGCTTCTATCCGTCATCCTCAGAGGGCGTTAATACTTGCGTACAACTCCAATGACTACCCCGCGCACCTGGACGTCGGTAGAAAACAGAGGGCGCATTTGTGAGTTCGCAGGCTGAAGTCGCGTGCGGCCTTTTTCGTGATAGAGACGTTTGAGGGTGGCCTCTTCTCCGGGAAGAATTGCGACGACAATTTCGCCATCCTTTGCGTGGCTTCGGTGTTCGACCAAGACGAGGTCGCCATCGCATATTCCATCTTCGACCATTGAGTCTCCCTTAACCCTGAGAGCGTATACTTCCCCCCGAGATTGGAATAGATCCGCAAAGTTGAATGATTCTTCGCATTCATTGGCCTGGATTGGCGCGCCGGCTGCGATTGTACCGCTGATCGGTAGTTGGGTCGGCCGATCGTCGAACGAAACGAGCTGAAGCCCCCGACTTATTCCTTTTGCAGACCGCGATATTACCCCCTTTCTTTCGAGTTCCGCGATGTGTCCGAAGACTGTAACTTTGTTTAGGCCAAAGTTACGTGCAATCTCTTCGAGAGTTGGGCTGATACCCTGACTCTCGCGATAGGTGATGAAAAAGGTCAGGATGTCATGCTGTCTGCGTGTTAGAGGCGGTAGCTGGGGAGTCATGATGCCGTCTTTAGATGAGGAAGGTCACAGAGATGAGAAGTCCGAAGAACAGGTAGGAGCTCACTTCTCTCCGAGCATGATTGACTAGACTTGCCAAATGGTTCTCCCTTGTGTGGTGGGTGGGTATGAGGAGCATACGAGTGGGCCTTGGCCTAACAGGTCCCGAATTGTAGCGGCTTCCGTTTGGGCAAACAAGGGCCGAACGGCCGCCCATACTTGAGGCGCCATCTGCTCCAAATCAATTTCTAGAAAAGAGTTACGTTGGATGGAGGCGAGGTGGGTTCCGGATGTAGGATGCAGCCTTGTCGCGTCCTGAAAGTTGTGCAGGACCAGCGGGTGGAATTCCCGCCGCGGTAAGCGCCGGAGTGCCGCGTGGGACCCAGCCGCAGGGAGAGATGCCTCTGCCTGAGCGTCGAAAGCCCTCAGCGATTCGTACAGGTCGTGGAGTGGGAGTCAAGCCACAGGCCCAACGCGGGAGATCCCAAGCGCAGTGCTCACGCAAGCCCCGAGAACGCCTGAATTGCAGCCAGCATCGTCCTGGAGGAGTTGGACGAGACGTGGGAGCGGGAGCGGAACAGCCTGCGAGACCTGGTCCCGATGCGGACGACTTTGTCGTTTGGTCTCGCACTCGGGGCCAGGAGAACGAAGCACTCGGGCGCGGCGTGATACCCTTGCGCATCCCGAGATACGGCACTTATCGCGTACACCGGCTGCTACGAAGCCGTCGCTGCCACCAGGCTTGCGGTCGCAACGGGCGGGCGACCTATCCTGTGGGCGTTGCGATTGGTTGCACGAATACCTCGGGCGCACCGTCGACCTCCGCAAACGGTTCGGCAGGATCCGCTACAGCGGAGTTTCGCATGCAACCTGAGAACGTCGTTGGTATGCCGTGCGCAGGCAATCCGCACGCACGGTTGAACGGAGGCCTCAGATGAAGCAACCCCTCGGTCTCGTAGCTTGAGGCCCCTACCAATGGGTCTTCTCTCCCCCTTTCGCGAAGCACGGACGGTTTCCTTGGGTCTAGACCGATGGCCGAGGTTCTCCGATTTTCGACGAGTACCGCGTTACTACTTCGACGTCCTTGTCGTGGGGGGTGGGGCCGCGGGCGCTGCAGCTGCCTTGGCAGCTGCCCGTCGAGGAGTTTCCGTGGCCGTCATCTGCAAGCGGGCGCTCTGGGAGAGCAATACACGCTATGCTCAGGGAGGTGTCGCAGCAGTACAGTCACCTGAGGATTCATTCGAGTCGCACATTGACGACACCCTCCGTGTCGGATGCGGCCTTTCGGAGCGAGCAGCGGTTGAAACGATAGTACGGGGGGGACCTGAAGCTGTTCGACTGTTGATTGATAGCGGCGCTGCTCTGGACCGTCACGTAGATGGAAGTCTGGACCTGATGAGGGAGGGGGGGCATAGTCATCGCCGTATCGTGCACGCCAAAGGCGACACTACTGGTGTCGAAATTCAAGTTGCGTTGTCCAGTGCAATCGAAGGAAACGAGCGTATCGCTGTGTTTCCGAATACTTTTGTCATCTCTCTCATACCGGGTGAGGGATGTGCTGCGGGTTGTCTAGCACAAGACTCACGAGGGGAGGTCGTAGCGTTCCTTGGGAGCGAGGTAGTCTTGGCTACCGGAGGGGCGGGGCAGATTTTTCGTGAAACGACTAATCCTGCTTTAGCAACAGGAGACGGCGTCGCCCTTGCATTTAGAGCTGGATGTGTTGTGCGCGACCTAGAGTTTTTCCAGTTCCATCCAACGTGCCTGTATATTGCTGGCGCGGCGCGGGTACTGATTAGTGAGATCGTGCGTGGTGCCGGGGGGGTGCTGCGCGATCGCAATGGGGTTCGCTTCATGCCGGACTTTCACCCGGATGCAGATCTTGCTCCACGCGATATTGTCAGTCGGGCCGTTTTTCGAAGCATGGTCGCAACTGAAGATACGAATGTTTATCTCGATCTTTCCGAAGTCGAAGGGAATCCACACAGGCTATTTCCGGGCATTAGTCATATATGCGGTCTGTTTGGCATCGACATCGCGCGAGACCCAGTGCCTGTCCGACCCGGAGCTCATTATATGATCGGGGGGATCCAGGTGGATGCAGATGGTCGCACGACCGTGCCTAGTGTATGGGCAGTTGGGGAATGTGCGAGTTCCGGGGTGCATGGAGCGAACCGAATGGGTTCCAACTCCCTGCTGGAAGCCTTGGTTCTGGGAACGCGGGCTGGAACGAAGGCCGCAGAAGAGGCAAGACCAGTTATGGCAGTCGGTTATCCTAGTGCAACTACTCGAAGGTCTGGACCTCATGTTGTGGAGGTGAATATCGAGGACGTCACCTACTCTTTGAAATTCTTGATGTGGCGTCAAATGGGTATCGAGCGTGAGGGGGCGCAGTTGGAGGATGCACTGACCAAGATAAGCCTGTGGTCGCGTGCAGTCGAAGAACTGGCTCCTCCAGAGCCTCCGTCTTGGCAACTCGTCAACATGCTCCTTGTCTCACGGCTGGCTTCGTTGGCTGCAGCGGCGCGGCAGGAGTCGAGAGGTGTCCACTACCGCACGGACTACCCCGAAGAAAGTCGTGCTTGGAGAGCACATACGGAGTTGCATCCCATTTTCGAGGGTGACCGTCTAGCGTCCGTAGCGCTGCATCGATCGCGCCTAGATATGAGTCGGGCTGATCCCCGAACGGAACTGGGGCTGGCGTAGCGATGAACGGGCGAGCAGGGCGAGCTCGAATGCGACCTACCGGGCCTCAACGAGAACGTGTAATCGTGACCGGAGTGGTCCTGGCAGAGCGAGAACTGGATGCCGACGGACCGCTTGAAGAGGCGAAGCGCCTAGTGCGCGCATGTGGGGCTGAGTTGCTTGGAGAAGTCCCCGTGCAACGGCGTCCCAATCCCGACCCATCCACCCTCTTTGGGAAGGGCAAGGTAGACGAGATCCGAAGCGAGGTGAAGCGTCTTGGTCCCGACGCCGTCGTTGTAGACAACGACTTGACTCCAGCCCATGTCCGCAACCTGGAGAAGGTGTGGGGTGTGCGTGTAATAGACAGGTCCGAGTTGATTCTCGATATCTTTGCGCGGAGGGCTCAGACACGACAGGCACAACTACAGGTGGAGCTCGCACAAGTGGAATATCTGCTTCCCCGCTTGCGAAGGATGTGGACGCATCTGGAGCGAATGGAAGGCGCGATCGGAGCACGGGGACCAGGTGAGACGCAACTAGAGACCGATCGTCGGCTCCTCAGGAAACGTGTTCAGAGCCTCCGCCGGCAATTATCAGAAATCGAAGACCGAAAGCGTCGTGAGGTACTCAGCCGTCAGGACGAGTTCACCATCGGCCTCGTGGGATATACGAATGCCGGTAAGTCGACACTTCTCAATCGTCTTACGGGGTCAAACGCGCTTGCGGAGGACATGTTGTTCGCCACTTTGGATACGCGAACCCGGAAGTGGAAGCTGAAGGACGGTCGAACAGTTCTCGTTTCGGATACGGTGGGATTCCTGCAGAGGCTTCCCCATCATCTCATCGCGTCCTTCCAAGCGACTCTCGATGAGGCCTTGAACGTGGATCTCCTCTTGCACGTGGTCGATGCTTCTCATCCCGATGCCGGGCTCCAGATGGAAGCAGTGGATTCCGTGCTGCGAGAACTGTTTCGTGTTCGCCGTGCGGACGTGATCGTCTTCAACAAGATCGACGCGGTCGAGGACCCATTGCGATTGCACTTGCTCAGACAACGAACCGAAGCAGTGCATGTCTCCGCAAGGACAGGTGAAGGTATGGAGCGTCTCGATGACTTGGTGATGAGTAAGCTCGACGCTCGCTCGGTTCTCGTGGACGTGATAGTGCCAATGAACCGTGGAGACGTGCTGGCGCTAATCCGAGTTCATGGCAAGATCATCGAGGAAGAAGTGCTGGGCGACACAGCAATCCGAGTGCGTACTCGATTACTTGGCCGATCTGCGGGAGGGATCCGTAGGCACGCGGGCGACGACGTCGTGTTCCATATGGTCGAGGCCGCAGTCGAGCCGTATGCAAGCGTTGACAAGGAATCGCTCGGCACTGTTGAAGGTCTGGACGTATGACCCGAGACTCAACGAGTTTGTTCCAACAAACGCTCCAGAGTCGGTAGATACAGTACTTGTCCAACAATGAGCTTGTCAGGATCGCGAAGGTTGTTGTAGCGGGCGACTTTCTGCTCTAGGTCGCGTGACACTCGCCCATATTGAACTTTGACGATTCGCGAGAGAACATCTCCCGGTCGGACGCGCATTTCCCAATCTTCAAGCTCGTCTCGAGGCAGATCGAGCGGATCTCTCGGACCGAGAGGCGCAAGCTCGCCTCTTGGCGCGAGTTCATCGGGAGCGATGGGCTCGAGGAAGACCGGAGGGGCTCCAGATGGCCTACCGATGGTCACTATGCCCTTACCCGGCTCGAGGTAGTCCTGCTCACCTGCGAGGACCTGAGCCGCGCGTTCCAGAGATCCTTGCATGCGAGTCATGCGTGAGGAATGCCATCTGCTCGAGAGAAGAAACAGACCTATCAGGAGCGCAATCCCAGCGAGTATCCGCACCTTCGCATTCTACGCCGGACCGATTGGTCTGGAAACACTCGGGGAGAAAGCTCTCACCCGTGATTAGGCGGGCTGTACTGTGACCCTTTCTCCGCCCCTTCCGCGTCCCTTCTTGCGGTCCTCGAACCAAACGAGAATCGGGCAGGCAATGTAGATCGTGGAGTAGGTTCCCGTCAGCACACCCACGACCATCGCGAACCCGAATCCCTCGATTACGTTGCCCGTCCCCAGATTGAAGGCGAACAAGATGGTAACGGCTAGGAAGGTAGTTCCAGACGTGAGAATCGTGCGCGAGAGAGTTTGATTGATCGAGAAGTCGAGCACCTCAGCGAGAGGCTTCTGCATGCGGGGAAGGTTCTCTCGCACTCGGTCGAAGATCACGATCGTGTCGTTGAGCGAATATCCAATGACGGTGAGGAACGCCGCAATCATGGCGAGGTTCATCTCCACGTCGAGGAATCCCGTAGCGATCGCAACTGCCACGGCTCCCAGGGTGACCAAGACATCGTGGAAGACGGCGACTACAGCCGCCAGGCCGAAGCTGTACTCCGCGAAGCGAACTCGGATGTACATGACGGTCGCGAATAAACTGAACACCAGGGCCAAGATCGCCTTGTCCTGGAGTTCGCCGACCACTTGAGCTCCCACGAGGTCTTTCTCCGGAACGGGGTCCGAGAAGCGGTAGTCGATGCCCTGAGTATCACTGGCTCCCAGGAAAGCGTTCTGCACCTGTCCCTGGAGTGCGAGAGCATCGCTCGAGCGGACACTTTCAATACTTGCCAGGAAGACGTTGGGCCGGCTCGGATCCGATTCGACACCAACATTCTGGAAAGCCGCTCCAATCAGGCGATTCTTGACGTCCTCCGAGGAGTGTGGGGCCTCGAAGTAGAGGCGCAGATCTGCGGTTTGCAAGCCACCTTCGGCAGACCTCACGGCTACTTCCACAGGTCCCTTCTGTAGCAAGTCGCCCACAGCATCACTCACCGCATTCGCGAAAGTATCGATCACGTCTGCCGAGCCGAGTCGGGCAGGATCGACCTTGAACGTGGTCCGAAAGCCGGTGTAACCACCATCCTGCTCAGTGGAGATGACGGGCTTTACTTCGGCTGACTTGCCAATGTCACCTTCGATCCCCCCGATGCGTTCCCGGACTACTTCGACTCTCTGCGGCGTTTCCGTGCGGAACATGACCATTCCGCCGCCAGTGAAGTCGATTCCTAGCTTCTTCGTCGTTGGTAACCACGTGAAGAGACCGACACCAGCAGTGATGATGATGACTGACAGCCCCATGGCGATCGGCCCGTATCGAACGAAGCGCCAGTTTGCGTCGCGAAGCCATGTTCCCATGCTGTATCCCCTGATCCCCTTCTCCAGGGAGTAGTGGACCAAGATTCTCGTTATCACGAGCGCTGAGAACATCGATGCCAGGATCCCGATCGACAAGGTCACGGCGAAGCCCCGCACTGGGCCCGTACCGATGTTGTAGAGGATGATGGCGGTGATCAAGGTCGTGAGATTGCCGTCCACGATCGAGGAGAGGGCGTTCTCGAAGCCGTTCTTCGCCGCCTGCTTAATATTGCGCCCGTTGTCCATCTCCTCACGGATCCGGTCGAAGATGAGGATATTGGCGTCAACGGCCATTCCGACGGTGAGGATGATTCCCGCGATTCCCGGCAGCGTCAGGGTCGCCTTGAAGGCCGCCAAGCCGCCGAGCAGCATGAGCATCGTCGACAGGAGCGACAGGGCCGCGTAACAGCCAAGTCGGCGGTAATAGGCCATCATGAACACGAGAACGGCTCCGAGCCCGAGAGCCCCGCCCCAGAGGCCGAGATTCACGTAATCTGCGCCAAGAGAGGGTCCAACAGCCTCTTCAGCCTCGAGGATGGGCTTGATCTTGAGCGATCCCGTGCGGAGTACCGTCACGAGATCTTGGACCTCCTGTTGAGTGAATCTCCCGCGGATGATCCCACGTCCTGGCAAGCGGTCGTCGAGGGAGGGCGCCGTTCTGATCTCGCCGTTGAGTACGATCGCCATGTTGCGACCGATGTTCTCCCCGGTGAAGTCGGCGAAGTCGCTGACGCGTTGCGGTTGGAGCTCGAACCCGACCGCCGGGTAACCGAACTGGTCCGACGTGTAGTAGACCTTGCCGAGGTCCGCGCCTCGGAAGACCCACTCCTCGGGTGGGACGAGGACCATTTCGGCGCGCTGCCCCTCCGGGAGATTGCGTCTCTCCTCTGACTGCGCATCGGGATACCAGCGGATGAGAGGGCTCGGACCCCCGTCGGCTTCGGCGATGCGGTTGAAGTTCGCAAGGGGTTCCTCTCCATGATCCTCCACCCAGTCCTGCAGCCGTCTCTCTTGTTCGGGCTTGTCGGTACCGGAGCCGGTGAAGTCACCGGCATTCGCAAGGATCAAGAATTGGAGCTCGCCCAGGTTTTCGATCGCGTTTCGAATCGCGTCGTCACTCACCAGGACGACAATCTCTCCGGTGGCGTGCGAGCCAACGGGAGTTCCGAGATGGCCCCGCGTAAGGCCCGTGAGCGCGTTCTCCCTGCGCGCTTCGTAGCGCACTTGCTCGTTCCCGACGCGTACGATGCCGCCGTTCTCCGGGAAGCGCGAATACGCTTCTGCATCGTTCGCGTCGAACTCGAGAGAGCGCGCCGAGACGTCCACCGGGCTCCCGACGGTGGACGTCACCCGGGCGCCCGACAGGCGCGCGCGGCCCGGAAGCTCGATCACGATTCGATCCGAGCCTTCGGTCCGGATGATGGGTTCGAGGACGCCGTCCGGGTCGACCCGGTTGTAGATGATGTCGATCGTCTGCGCGAGGATGTCTGCCACGCTCTCGTCAGCCGAGAGCGTGCCCTCGCGGACGGCCTGTTCGAAGTCGAACCGATAACTGAGTCGTGTGCCGCCTTGCAGGTCGAGCCCCATGCGGAAGGGCGGATCCTTGAGCAGGAGCAGGAGCGCCGAGATACCGAGCAGCAGGAAGACGATCGTGAGCTTGCGACCTAGGTTCGGGACCATGGATTATTGTGCGGCTGGCGGTAGGACGGGGCGCGAGTTCGCCGTGGCAGAGATCAGAGCGACAGTGAGGCAAGGACCCAATCGGAAGGGCACGCGGTAGGGGGCCTCGAGGCGCTCCTGCCGGGTTCGAGGTTCATCCCAAGAGTCCGGGAGCGAGATCGATCGTGCGCGCACCGAATCGTTCCTCGGTGTGCTGACGGGCTGCTAGACCTCCACGGCCTCGGGCAATTCGTCGTTCGCCTCGGAGGCTCCTTCCGTGGTCGAGTCGACTGCGGCACCGTGTGCGTCGCGTCGCGCGCGCTCTTGGTCGCGTTGGCGCCGGGCCTTGTCGCCCACGAACTCTTTGACACGGGTTTGCTTGCCGACGCGATCACGAAGGTAGTAGAGCTTCGAACGACGGACGTGGCCGCGACGAGTCACCACGATGTCCTTCACCCGCGGACTGTGCAGCATGAAGGTCCGCTCGACGCCTTCGCTCTGCACGAGCCGCCGTACGATCACGGAACGACGGATGCCCCGGCCCTTCAGGGCGATGATCGTCCCGATGAAGAGCTGGACCCGCTCCTTGTCGCCTTCGCGGATCAGATAGTGGACCTCCACCGTGTCACCCACGTGGATAGCGGGCAGGAACTTCTTGCCCATCTCGGATTCCAGTCGATCGATCACGTGCATGGTCCTTCAAGGAGCCGGGTGGACTCCGCCTCAGCGTGGTTCTCGTGACTCGAGTGAACTTCGTGGATCAGGTCGGGTCGCAGCGCCCGTGTCCGGCGCCGGGCTTCCTCGGACCGCCACGCCGCGATGCGCGCGTGGTCGCCCGAAAGGAGCACGGGGGGGACTTCGATGCCGCGAAAGACCTGAGGCCGTGTGTATTGTGGATAGTCGAGACCGCCGCCGTCTCGGAATGACTCGTCTTCTGCGGATCGCTCGTTGCCCAGAACTCCCGGTAGCAGCCGCACGACAGCTTCCGTGACCGCGAGGGCGGGGAGCTCACCCCCCGAAAGAACGAAGTCCCCGATCGACAACTCTTCCCAGTTCGTCGAAGCTCGAATCCGCTCGTCGAAACCTTCGTAACGGCCGCAGAGCAGGAGGATCCGCTCGCACCTCGCGAACTCCTCGGCCTTTCGTTGGCCGAAGTGCTCGCCGCCGGGCGTGAACATGACTTTGTGGAACGGTCCGTGCTCACTCTCGAGCCACTCGGAGCATTCGATGATGGGCTCTGGTTTCAGGACCATTCCGGGTCCGCCCCCGTAAGGCCGATCGTCGACCGTGCGGTGTCGATCCCGAGTGAAGTCCCGGAAGTCGACGAGCCGAATCCGGACTCGTCCCTTCTCCTGCGCGATCCCGAGGATGCTCGCGCGCGTGTAAGCTTCGAGCGCCTCGGGGAATAGGGTCAGGATGGCGAAGAGCACGGGCCGGCCCACTCCCGGGGGGAAGGGCGAGAAGGTTAGGGGGCTCGAGCACCTTCGTCAAGCCGAGTGTGTCGCCCGGCTCCGCTCGGTCGACGACTGCCGAGGGGGCGAGAAGCCTGCGAAAGGGTGGCCCGCGAACGGCTCGAGGGCGAGAATCCCCGGCGCGTGTTCAGCGGGATCGTCGAGGCGCGCGTCCCCGTCCGGAGTTGGACGGCCGTCGGCGCGGGCGGGAGGCTCGTCCTTCCGGCGCCGCGGCTCGACTGGGCGGTGGCGGACGGAGAGAGCGTGGCTGTTTCGGGTTGCTGCCTGACCGTTGCCGGCTTGCAGGATCCCGTGACCGGTCGCCCGCTGCGGAGCGGCACCCACGGAGCGGACATGGCGTTCGAGCTGTCGGCAGAGACCTTGGAGCGCACCTGGTTCGCCCGCGGTCTCGCGCCCGGGCGCTGGATCGCTCTGGAGCGGAGCCTCCGGCTCTCCGATCGTTTGGGCGGGCATCTCGTGCTGGGTCACGTCGACGGTTGCGGTTGGATCGTGTCGATCGAGGATTCGCACGACGGCGGACTCGTCTTCGTCTTCGAGGTGCCCGGCGGCTTCGAGCGCTACTTGGTCGAGAAGGGCAGCGTCGCCGTGGACGGCATCAGCCTTACGGTCGTGCGTCCAGCCGGGAATCGCTTCGGCGTCGCGGTGATCCCCACGACCCTAGCGGTGACTCATCTAGGAGAGGCCCGCGTGGCTCAAGAAGTCCACCTCGAAGCCGACATGATCGGCAAGTGGATCGAGCGCATGGTGGCCGCGCGCATGCCGACCGCGAGCTGAGTGGGCTCGGGGAAACCGATAGAGCTCGCAGGCTCGGGCATAGGACCCGTGACCGACGGAACGTTTCAGAAGGCTCCGAAGAGCACCGAAGTGAACGTGCTGACGGGTGCTGCTTCGCGGTAGTCCTCGAGCGAGCGGGTCAGGAGTTGCGCCGCCGCCAGGATCTCGGCATAGACCTCGTCGTCCTGGATGAGCCGCCCGACGGTGCCCTCTCCACTCTTGACCTTGGCGACGACATCCGACAGGTCGGACAGGGCTGCGCTGAGGTTTCTGTACATCTCGTCGTCGGCGATGAGCGCACCCAGTACGCCTTCGCCCTGGTCGATCTTCGTCGCGATCGATTGGATGCGTTCTGCGATGGCGTCGTCGGTCACGAGCCGACCGAGGGTTCCTTCCCCGCGCTTCACCTTGTCGACGATCGCCTGCAGATCCTCCACTGCCTTCTGGACGGTGTCGGCAAGCCCGTCGTCGCGCAGGAGGCGTCCCACGGTCCCGCGGCCGGCCTCGAGGTCGGCTGCCAGCACCTTGAGGTCCCCGAGCGACGCCTCCAGATCGGATCCGATTCTCCGTGCCGACTCGTACAGCTCCTCTTCGGTGAAGAGGCGTCCGAGCGTGCCCTTGCCGGCCCGGATGTCGGCCGAGATCGACTTGGCATCTCCCATGAAGGTCGCGAAGTCGCCGATCCCTGAACCCAAGCGCCCCTTGACCTCCTCGTCGGTCACGAGCATCCCCATGGGTCCGTTCCCGGCGCGTACACCGGCCACGATCGCGTCCGCGTTCTCGAGGATGCTGTGCAGGGCTTCCCGGTTCTCGACCACGAGATCCGCGAGCGCATCGAGCGGCGGAGACTCGAGAGTGCCGACGAGCACGTCGTCCGGGCCCACCGGTAGGACCGGCGCGCCGGGTGGGCCGGTGTCGATGTCGATGTTCCTGCCGCCGAGCAGCGTGGTCTCCTCGATCCGGATCGCATAGCCCTCGTGCAGCACGACGGGCGTCTCCAGGGACACCGTGACGTTGATGCGTTTCGCGAGCGGAGCGCCGGGGTCGAAGGTCATGCGCGTCACGCGGCCGATGCGCATCCCCGAGGCCCGCACGCCGTCACCGACGCGCAGTCCGTTCGCTTCCGGGAACTCCACCTGCCAGACCGTGCGGTCGCCGAACCACGAGAGCTCGTACAGATACAACGTGTACACGCCCAATATCCCGAAGGCGACGAGGAAAAAGATCCCGAGGAGGAGCTGACGCGTGCCGTTCATGATTCGCGGTTGCTTTCGTGACTCAGTCGGCGGAGTTCCCGAGGAAGCTCTTCACGCGCGGGTGTTCCGCTGCGAGGAAGTCCTCGGGCGTGGTGTCCACGATCTTGCGGCCGTTCTCCAGCATGGTCACGCGGTCCGCGACGACGCGGACGCAGGAGACGAGGTGCGTGACCACGATGGACGTGATGTCCAGCGTCTCGGCGAGCTCGCGAATGAGCAGGTTGATGGCCATCGAGATCTCGGGATCGAGACCGCTGTTGGGCTCGTCGTACAGCACGATCTCGGGATCCGTGATGAGGGCCCGGGCGAGGCCGACGCGCTTCCTCATGCCCCCGGAGATCTCGGAGGGCATCTTCTCCCAGACGTCTTCGAGATGGACCAACGCGAGCTTCTCGAGGACGCGCGAGCGGATCTCGTCCTCCGGGAAGTCCGTGTTCTCCCTCAGCGGCAGGGCGAGGTTGTCGCCCACGTTCATCCAGTTGATGAGCGCCCCCTCCTGGAACAGGTATCCCATCCTGCGCCGGAGCGCGGAGAGCTCCTCCTTCTCGATGGTCGCGAGGTCGTTCCCTGCGACCTCGACGCGGCCCTCGTCGGGACGCAAGAGGCCGATGGCGTGTCGCAGCATGACGGACTTCCCCGTGCCGGAGGGGCCCATCACGACGAGGGTTTCCCCGCGCCGCACGACGAGATCCAAGCCGTCGAGGACCGTTCGCTGCCCGAAGCGCTTCACCACGCCTTCGAAGCGGATCACGTCTTCTCCGTTCGGCGTCATTGGTAGAAGAACCAGGTCATGAAGTAGTTCGCGATGATGATCGCGATGATCGAGTCGCGCACGGCTTGACGCGTTGCGTTGCCGACTCCGAGGGCTCCGCCGTGGGCGCGGAGCCCGGCATCGCACGAGATGGCCGCGATGATGATCCCGAACACGAGCGACTTGAACAGCCCGCAGTACACGTCCTTGGGAAGTGAGAGGAACTGCGTGGGCTCCTGCAGCGATTGCACCGCCGACTCGTAGTAGAGCTGCAGGCTGACATTGAGCTGTCCGTCGGCGACGAAACCGCCGCCCACCACGCCGACCGTGTTGCAGAAGATCGTCAGCACCGGGCACATCACCGCCACCGCGACGAGGCGCGGGACGACGAGGAAGCTGATCCGATCGACGGAGAGCACCTCTAGAGCCGACAGCTCGTCGCTGACGGCCATCGTCGCCAGCTCGGCGGCCAACGCGCTGCCCACCGTCGCCGCGAGGATCGTTCCCGTGATGAACGGCCCCATCTCGCGCGCCATCGACACGGTCACGATGGTCCCGATCTGGTCCTGTTGGCCGATCCGCGAGAGCTCGATCCCGGTCTGGAGCGCGACCACCATCCCGATGAAGAACCCCACGAAGACGACGACGTGCACGACGCCGACGCCGGCCGAGTAGAGGTGTCCCGCGGTCGCCGCCCTGCGCTTCCAGACGTGGTGCAGGCGGGGAATGGTCGAGAGCAGCAGATCGACGACGTGGCCGACCGAAAGGCAGAAAGCAGTGATCGCGGACATCAGGGCTTCACGGTCGGCCTCGCCGCGGAAGAGCTCTCGGCGCCGTTCTCGATCGTCAGGGACTCGAGGCTGCGCTCGCCCGGCCAGCCGGGCCCGGGGAGGGCGGGGGCGAGGAGCGCCGTCCCCTCGCCCTCCATGCTCCGCCACCTGACGAGCCCGAACAAGAGCGAGGTCTCGTGAACGAGGCGGCCATCGCTCCGGTACGTGCGGCGGGCGAACAGGCCCGAAAGCGAGCGGCGGTCCTCGTGAGCGTCCCGCTCGCGGCGCCACAACCCGCCGAACGAGCGCTCGCGGCGGACGTGGTCGGCGCCGCTCTCGACAACCCACAGCTCGAACGGCCACGCGTAATAGAAGTCGAAGATCGGGTCCCAGTGGAAGGGGTAGGGCGCCAGGACGGAGAGCCGGTCGCGGCCTGACTGGTCGCGGCGCTGGGCGAGGGGCCAGAGCTTCCACCATGAGCTCTCCTCGCCCGAGGTGCTCTCGCGCCGCCAGGACTGCCAGAACGGGAACACGAACGTGGATCGCCGCTGCGAGGTGGAGTACTCCTCCTTCCGCACGTGCACGAACGGCCACAGGACGCTCCAGGTCTCGAGACCGCCTTCTTCGAAGTGAGAGTAGAAGGGCCACACCCGGAAGCGCTGCTCGGCCAGCGGGTTCTTCCCGCCGGATTGGATGCGCACGAAGGGCCAGGGGGCGTCGACGGCCCAGAAGTCGGCCCGCGGATCGCTCGCCCACCCGAAGAACGGCCACAGCACGGTCGTACTCCGGTACGTTCCGCGTCGCGTGCGGCCGACGAGCGGCCAGACCATCCACAGCTTCTCCGTGCTGCCCGGACCGAGGTGCATGTCGTTCGTCTGCCAGTGCACGAACGGCCACAGGATGTTCGACCTGTCGTAGAAGCCCTCGACCTCCGCGTGCATCCAGAGCGGCCACACTCGAAAGCTCGACAGGCCGCCTCCGTGTCCCCAGCCGATTATCGGGAACAGCACGTGCTTCGTGTACTTCCCGTCGCGTTCGCCGGACGCGTACACGGGGAACAGCACGAACCGGATCTCGTCGTAGGTGCCGAAGTCTTCGATGTGCCCGTAGAACGGGAACCAGGCGAAGCTCTGCAGTTTCTCCTCGTCCTCCGCCCACCAGATCCCCGGTAGCGCGAGCAGGATCGTGCGGCGACCGCCATGTGCCGTGTCCCGCGCCCTCCACACGTAGATCGGCAGGAGCCACGAGGTCGAAGTTCGCTCTCCCGCGGTCACGCGTCCGAGCGGGTAGAGGTATTCCGCCCGCCAGCGCGCGTTCGCGAGCGGCGGCGGTCCGGTCGCGCCCTCGGGTTCGCGCGTCCAACCGAAGAAGGGGCGCAGGGCCCAAGCGTCGATCGGACCGTCGGGGCTCGATCGGCCCGCAGTCCACGCGCCGAACAAGGCTTCGGTGGCCGTGCCGCCGCCTGCGCTCGAAGCTCGCGTGTAGAGCGGCGCGAGACTCACGTCCCCGTTCGCCGCGACACACGCGCTCGTGCTCACGGCGATGCAGATCGCGAAAGCGAGCCGGCCGCGAGTCCGGCCCCGCGCCGAGCCTTCCGGAGGGGAGGGCTGACCTGCGCGCATGGTCTCCATGGTCATGGTGTAGGGACCTCGGATGGGACGAGCAAGGGCGCCATGGCCTGCGCGCGCGTCGTTCGGGGGGACGATGCGCTGCGCACGCGGCCCGCTTGTCGGCCCTCACCGCGATTGCTACGGTCGCCCGAAAGGGCTGCGCGGCTCACACCGTCGGCCACCTCGATCGGCAGGCAGCGCGGCCGAACCGTCCGCATGGTCACCTATCTCTCCGGGATCCAGCCCACCGGCCGGCAGCACTACGGCAACTACTTCGGGGCGATCCGTCAGCACATCGAGCTCTCCAAAGAGGAAGGGCAGCACTTCTACTTCATCGCCGACTACCACGCGCTGACGACCAACCCTACACCCGCCGAATTGCGCGAGTGGGTGCGCGAGACGGCCGTGACATACCTGGCCCTCGGGCTCGACCTCGAGCGCGCCGTGCTCTTCCGACACAGTGACGTGCCGGAAGTCACCGAGCTCTCTTGGCTCCTCTCCTGCGTGACGGGCATGGGGCTCCTGGAGCGGGCCCACTCGTTCAAGGACAAGGTCGCAAAGGGCCTCAAGCCCAGCGTCGGACTCTTCACGTACCCGATCCTCATGGCCGCCGACATCCTGGCCTACGATTCGGACCTCGTCCCCGTCGGCAAGGACCAGGTCCAGCACGTCGAGATGGCCCAGGACATGGCGGGGTACTTCAACAACCTCTATGGCGACGTGTTCCGGCGGCCAGAAGCCCGTCTTCCCGCGGAGGAGGCGCATGCGCGCATTCCCGGCCTCGACGGCGAGAAGATGAGCAAGAGCTACGGCAACCACGTGTGGATCTTCGAGTCCGGAAAGGCCCTCCAGAAGGCCATCGGCCGAATCGCCACCGACAGCCGGGCACCCGAAGAGCCCAAGGATCCCGCGGGATTGCTCTTGTTCGACTTCATGAAGCTCTTCCTCCCGGCAACGGAGTACGAGCACTGGTGCTCCCGCGTGCGGCAGGGCGGAGCGAATGCTCCCGGGTACGGTCACGCGAAGGCGCGCCTCGTCGAGGCCATCGAGGAGTACTTCGAGAAAGCCCGAGCGCACCGCGAGGCGCTGCTCGCGGACCCATCGGAAATCGATCGCATCCTCGCTCGCGGTGCCAGTGTCGCGCGTGAACGCGCTGCGTCCACTCGCGATCGCGCTCTGGTCGCTTGCGGTCTGCGCTAGTGTCGCGAGTATGGACGGAGCCGAAGACGCGCAAGGAGTTCGCATGCGAAAGCTCGAGACCCTCTTTTCCTTCGTCGTCGCGACACTCCTCGGCGTGGGCTGTGGCACCGCTTCCGTGGAACCCGACGTTCCTCGCCCTCCCGAATCCCTCGGCCCCTGGACGGACGCTTTCCTCGAACGCGGTCTCTTGATCGCGGACGAGATCACGATCGAAGGCCCACCGGCCCTGCGCGACCATCTCGTGCTGCCTCAGGATCCCGAGAACGCGACCAACACGACGCGCGCCACCGACGATGGGCTCTTGCAACTCGTCGAGGCGAAGACCACCGCGGGAGCGGAGATCCGCGCCCACCTCGACAATTGGGAGCTCGTGGCGACCCAACGTCTGAGGGTGCTCGAGCGACCGGTGGAGACCGACGTTCGAGTGATCGCCCGCGGACTTGCCGCCTTCCATCCCCTGGGGTCCACTGCGGAGGGCGGCGTGCGTCGCGGGGCCGAACTGTCCTTCCTGGGCGAGCTCGCTCGTTGACCGATCGTCGCGGCCTTGGACCCCATCCATCGGCATCGCGATCGCGATGCCGGCCGGCTGGGTTCGAGGCTCGACTTGGCCCTCCAGCGCACGCGAGCGCGCTGGCTCGACCCGACTCGAGTTCGCGGCGCCTTGCCCCGAGCGGCCAGTTCGTCCTTCGATCTCCTGCGTTTGCGGGCGGCTCTTTCGTCCGTACCGCCGTACCGCGCGAGCCGCTCCTTTCCGTGGACCGCGGGGTGGCATGAAGTCTTCGAGCTCGCGCGTCTTGGCTCTGCTCCTTCTCACGGCGTGTGGCACGACCGACGCCTTCACCATCCCGACCTCGAGGACGGGACCCTACGACGCACTTCCGGAACGATCGATCGAGAAGCTGCGCGAAGTGCAGGCGGATTGGGGAGCCGGGCAGCTCCGCATCGCCCGTGCGGGTCTCTTGTCCCTGCTCGTCGGGCACCCACGGAACATCCCCCTCGGGATCCTCTTGCAGGAACTCGAAATCGAGACGCTCGAGCGCGGCCGCGAGCTCGTGGACATGGACATCTACGGCTCCGACGTCGACTGGGACCACAAGCTCATGCGGTGGTACCGCCAACGGACGGATCAGTCTCCGACGCCCGAACGCCTGGTGTTGGCCGCCCGCCTCGAGACCGACGGCCCGTCCGCGCGAGTCCTTCTCGAACGCGCGGTAGCGATCGATCCCGAATGCGCTTGGGCGCACTATGGCCTCGCTCACCTCGCCTTCCAGGCCGAAGACTTCGCCGGAGGTCGTGCCGGGCTCGAGCGCGCGATCCAAATCGATCCGGGGAACCTCGCTGCGCGCCGCCTGCAGACCCGGACGCTCGCGCACTCGGCGAAGAAGGCCGATGCGATCCGAGCGCTCGAGCTCTGGCACGAGGTTGCCCGGGACGACCCATTCGTTCGACCCAGGGAGCTTGCGGAAGCGGAACTCGACCTCGCGATCCTGTGCGCGGAGGTCGGGAGGACCGACGAGGTCGAAGATCTCTGTGCGAGCCTGATCTCCGAGGGGATCATCGATCGGGCGCCCGTGTACCTCGTTCTGGCTGCGTCGCGAATCTCAGCCGGCGATTCCGACGGCGCGCTCGACGCCGCAAGTCGCGCGAGTCGCCTTGCCCCTTTGGAGGCTCTGGCCCACGTGCAGCGCGCGCTCGTCCTGGAGGACTGGGAGGCGCGACCCGAGAAGGCCTACGAGGCGTGGGTGCAGGCCCTCGAGGCGGCACGCGGTACGGCGGCGCAGAATCTGTCCGGACAGAACGCCGCCGCTCGTCCCCAGCCGGCAACGGTTCGGGACGCCCAGCTCTGGCTGCAAGCTCGAACGCGGCTCGAGAGGCTCGAGCGGCGCGGGATCGGGGGCCCGGCCCCGTTCGTGAAGACGGACGCGGTGGAGCCGTGAGAGCCGTCGTGCAGCGGGTCGCGCACGCGCGCGTGCTCGTCGACGGCGAAATCGTCGGTCGTTGTGGTCGCGGCCTGCTCGTCCTGCTGGGGGTGATGCGCGGAGACGGCGAATCCGAGGCCCGCAGGCTGGCGCAGCGCATTGGATCCTTCCGTTGCTTCGAGGATGCCGATGGACGCATGAACGAGAGCCTCGTCGCGGTGCACGGCGCGGCGCTCGTCGTCAGTCAGTTCACGCTTGCCGCGGACGGGCGCAAGGGCCGCCGACCCTCCTTCGACCGCGCGGCGATCCCCGAGGTCGCCCGCCCGCTGTGCGAAACCTTTGCGACCGCCCTCGAGGCGCTCGGGATTCCGACGGAGAGAGGCGTCTTCGGCGCCAAGATGGTCGTCGAGCTCGTCAACGAGGGCCCGGTGACCTTCGTCCTCGACGAAGCACCACAGGAGTCGGCCTGAAGGCATAACTCAGTTGGGACCTGGTGGTTAGGCATGCGCTGACGCGCCAGGGCCTGCAGCGGGAGCTCGCAGACTCCGGCGGGAGAGCCGGGTTCCGGGCGCAACCCGTTGACTTCGCGAGGCTTGAGACGTGCCCAACGAGCGTCGCAGTCGTAGCGTGCGTCCGGCGTGGCCCGCGCGAGCAAGCCCTTCAGCGGCCACAAGCTCTTACTTGACGGGGAGATACTGCGCCTCCTACCTTTCCTTACGAGGGCCGGAGCGGCGCGGGCGGCTACCCCATCCCCCGACACCCCCTTCGGGGTAGCTCCGGGACTTGGGTTCCCGGTCCTCGGGCCCCACACAGCCACCAACGGGACATGAGCGGAGCGCCGAGCCACACGACCACCAAGAAGGAGCTGGTCAATCAGATCGCCGACCAGACCGGCCAGACGAAGGTGATCGTCAAGGACATCATCCAGCGCTTCCTCGACTGCATCATCGAGGAGCTGGCGGAGGGCAACCGCCTGGAGTTCCGCGAGTTCGGAGTCTTCGAGGTCAAGCAGCGGGCGGCGCGCCGTGCCCAGAACCCGCGCACGCTGGAGAAGGTGAGCGTCCCCGAGAAGCGCGTCGTCAAGTTCAAGGTCGGCCGGCTGATGCGCGAGCGAGTTTGCGACGAACGGCCGGAGGAGCGCCCCGTGCTCGAAGAGCCGCCGGAGCCCGAGCGAGTCTCGCAGCCGGCCAGGCCTTCGCAACCGGACTCGCCGTTCTAGCGGTCAGCGCGACGAGCTCGATCCGGGGTTCTCGAGCAGTTGCCGCAGGGCCTCGTAGGCAGGTCGGGCCGGATCGTCTTCGTCGAGGGGAAGTAGGTTGGCTTGCTCGAAGGGATCCCGAGCGAGGTCGAACAGCTCTTCGTTGGCTCCCGCGATGAGCTTGAAACGCGCGTCGCGCGCCGCGCGTCGGCTCTCGCTCGGCGCCGGTCCGTTCGGCTCGAAGGACTCCGAGTACAGGATCTCGCGCAGCGATGAGCGCGACGGATCCTCCAGGTAGGGGAGGAGGCTCAGGGAGTCGAGCTCGACGTCGGGAAGCGTCGTTGCGAGGTCGACGTGCGCCAAGTCCGCGACCGTTGCGAACAGATCCGCGACGTGCACGAGCGCCGCGCACGTGACGCCGCCCTGGGCCACCCTCGGCCCGGCCGCGATCAGAGGGACGCGAATTCCGCCCTCGTACAGCGTTCCCTTCGCGCGCCGTGCGAAGGGCTCGGGGACGATCGATCCGAGCGTCCCGTTGTCGCCGACGAGGATGACGTTGGTGTGCGCGAGTTCCTCTCCGAGCTCGTCGAACAGGCGGCCGAGCAGAGTGTCCGTCGCCTCGACCATCGCATGGAACAAGTCTCGGGGCTCGGCATCGTCGCCGGCCTGCAGCGAGCAGAGCTCTTCGGGCGGTCGATGGAGCGGCGCGTGCACGGCGTGCAGGGCGAGGTAGCAGAACCAAGGCTCGCGAGCCTTTCTCGTCCACGCCAATGCATCGGCGACCGTGGCTTCCGGCAGGTATCCCGAGCGCGTCGTTCGTTCACCGTCCACGATCGCGGGCCATTCGAAGTAGGCGTCGGGCCCGCGCAGGAGAGCTCCCGAGTAGTGATCGTATCCCGCGTCGTTCGGGGCCCTCCATCCTCCCACGCTCTCGTTCCCGAGGTGCCATTTGCCGAAGGCGGCGTGTGCAAAGCGGCGTCCCGTTCCGGCATCGAGCATCTCCGGCAGCGTGACCTCGGAGAGCTGGAGGGCCCACTCGTCGGGCTTGCCCGCCTCCACGAGCTTGCCGATCCCCGTGCGGAATCCCAGGCGCCCGGTCTGGATCGCCGCGCGCGTGGGCGAGCATACAGGAGCCGACCAGACGTTCTCGAAGCGCACTCCCCGAGCCGCTAGGGCATCCATGTTCGGAGTCGGCGCCGGATCGCCTCCCACTCCGTAGCACCCGAGCGCATCGACACCGAAGTCGTCGAGCACGATCAAGAGGACGTTCTCGGCACCTTCCGAGCGCCCGTCGCGCGAGCATGCCGACGCGAGGACGGCGAGTAGGCATCCCCTCAGCCAGAGCGCTCGGCGCGCTGCCTCCTCGCAAGCGACGGCCGATCGCGTGCGACGCGTCCAACGGGTCGAACTCGGCTCGCGCATCGAGCGCGAAACGCTCGATGTGCCTAACTGCGCACTCGGCATGTCTTGCGGACGGTGTCGAGCGCCTGACGCACGTCGTCGATCAGATCGTCGACGTGCTCGATTCCCACGGACAGCCGCACGAGGCCGTCCTGGAGTCCCGCAGCCCGGCGCTTCTCGGCCGGAATGCTCGCGTGCGTCATGAGGGGGGGGACTTCGACCAGCGACTCCACGCCGCCCAGGGATTCGGCCAAGGTGAAGATCCGCGTCGCCCTCGAGAAGGTCTTCCCGGACTCGACATCCCCAGCCAGCTCGAAGGACACCATTCCGCCGAAGTCCGACATCTGGCGCTTCGCGAGCGCGTGCTGGGGATGACTCTCGAGACCCGGGTAGATCACGCGCTCGACGATGTCCTGTTCCTCGAGGAAGCGGGCGACGGCGAGCGCGTTCTGGCAGTGTCGTTCCATCCGCACCGCGAGGGTCTTCGTCCCGCGCAGGACGAGGAAGGCATCCATGGGGCCGAGCTGCCCGCCGACCGCGTTCTGGTAGAAGGCGAGCTCGTCGCGGAGACGAGCGTCGTTCCCGCAGATGCACCCCGCGACGACGTCGGAGTGTCCGCCGAGGTACTTCGTCAATGAGTGCAGGACGAGGTCGGCGCCGAGTTCCAGCGGCCGTTGCAGGAAAGGGGTCGCGAAGGTGTTGTCGACGACGGTCAGGATCCCGCGCTGCTTCGCCACCGCCGACAGCCGCTCGATGTCACACAGGGCGAGCAGCGGGTTCGTCGGCGTCTCGAGATACAGGTAGCGCGTTTCGGGGCGCAGCGCTCGTTCGACCGCCTGCGGGTCCGTCGAGTCGACGAAGGTGAACTCGATCCCGTAGCGCGAGAACACCTTCATGAAGAGGCGGTAGGTGCCGCCGTACAGATCGTTGCCGCACACGACGTGGTCGCCCGGAACCAGGCGATCGACCAGCGCATTCGTCGCCGCGAGCCCGGATGCGAAGCCGAGTCCCCAGTCCGCGCCTTCGAGCGACGCGACGTTCCGCTCCAGCGCCGTCCGGGTCGGATTCGTCGTGCGCGAGTACTCGTAGCCCTGGCGCGGCTCGCCGGGCGAATCCTGTTGATAGGTGCTGTTGAAGTACACCGGTGTCATCAGAGCACCGTTGTCGGGGTTCGATTCCTGTCCGGCGTGGATCGCTCGGGTCTCGAAACGGCTCGGTTTCTTCATGTCCGGTTCTCCTCGGATCGACGGACAGTGTCGCGCATCGAGGCAGCTTGGAACAGTCGGGGTGGGGGACGGAAGGATCACACTCCCCTGGAAACCGATGCACCCGTACCGGAACAATGCGGCTCGCATGGAACGCAAGCCCGGGGACGGCGGGGCGGGGGTGATGGGTGGAGCTCTCCAGCACTTTGCTTCCGAGGCGCTCGAGTGGCCGCTCGTGCGGCAGTTCATCGAGGGCTACGCGCGGGGACCCCTCGGCAAGCGGGCGCTCCGAGAGCTCGGTCCCCGATCGGACGGGGAGGCGCGCCTGGCGCTGGCGCGCGTGTCGGAGGTCCTCGCGCGGCGGAGCTCGGGGGGGCTCCCCGTCGGTCCCGTCGAGGATCCCCTTCCTTACATGGAGGCGGGTCGGCGATACGGGAGGGCGCTCGACGGCGAGGAGCTGTCGGGCGTGCTGCGTTTCCTGCGGGGGGCCCGCTCGGCGCTGCGCTATCTGCAAGAGCACTCGGCGACCCTGACCGCTTGCGCCTCGCTGGCCGAGGGAGCCTGCGACCTCCTCCCCCTGGAGACGGCCCTGTCGGAGGCGATCGACGAGCGCGGTCGACTCCAGGACGACGCGTCGCAAGAGCTCAGGGCAGCGCGGCGCGAGGTCGCGAGCCTGACGCGCAGCATCGAGGAGGCCGTGCGGCGCATCGCCGCGCGACGCGAGGTGAAGAGCTGCCTGGCGGAAGGGCATGCGGGACAGGTGCACCTGCGCGCCGGTCGGCCCGTCTTGGCGCTCCGCGCTCGATCGCGGGGGGCGCTGCCGGGACTCGTTCACGACCGTTCGCAGACGGGCGAAACGATCTTCGTCGAGCCGCAAGAGGTGGTGGAAGACGGCAATCTACTGGCCGTGCGCCGCGCCGACCAAACGCGCGAGGAGTCGCGCATCTACCTCGAGCTGACGCGCGCCATCCTCGCCGAGAGCGCCGCGATCGAGGACGTGCTCGTGCGGGTCTCGGAGTTCGAGCTGGTGCAACTCGCCTCGAACTGGGCTGCGAGCGTCGGCGGCGTGTGCGCCCGTCAGCCGGGCGACGCGGGCGCCGGCTCCGGCCTCGTTCTGCGCGCGATGCGCCATCCGCTGCTGGTCGAGATGCAGGCGCAGGGCGCTCTCGACGAAGTCGTCCCGGTCGACCTTCGCTTGGGAGGGGACTTCGACATGCTCGTGATCACCGGGCCTAACACGGGCGGCAAGACGCTCGCACTCAAGAGCGCGGGGCTCGCCGTGCTCCTCACGCGACTCGGACTCCCGCTGCCGGCGTCGGAGGGAACCACGGTCCCGCTCTACGACGGCGTCGCCGCGGACATCGGCGACGAGCAAGAGGTGGCCCAGAGCCTGTCGACCTTCTCCTCGCACGTCGTGCGCATTCGCGACGGCCTCGAGCGCGCCGGACCCGATACGCTCGTGCTCCTGGACGAGCTCGGTGGGGGAACCGATCCCGACGAGGGGGCCGCGCTCGGCGAGGCGATCCTCGAGACGCTGCTCCAGCGGCGGGCGCCGACGTTGGTGACCACGCACCTCGGCAAGCTCAAGGAGTTCGCCTTCCGCCATGCACGGGTAGAGAACGCATCGGTGGAGTTCGACCTGGAGACGCTCGCGCCCCGCTTTCGACTCCTCGTCGGGACACCGGGAGAATCGCGGGCGCTCCTCGTCGCGCGGCGGCTCGGGATCGATCCGGCCGTCCTCGCCCGGGCGGAGGAACGGGTGGAGCGCCGTTCGGAGGAGGTGCTCGAGCTCCTCGCCGACGTGCGGCGCGCGCGCGAGCGGGCAGAGGAGCTGCGCAGCGAGGCCGAGCAGCGCTTGACCGCGCTCGAGCGCGACGAGCAAGCCATGCTGGAGGTGAAGAGCGCGATCGACGAGCGCGGCCGGCTCCTCGAGGCGGAAGCCCAGCGCGGACTCCTGGAGCGCGTCGCGGAAGCTCGCCCGCTCCTCGCTCGGGCGCTCGCGCTCCTGCCGCAGCTCCCGCGGGTCGCGCGCGAGGAGCTCGAGGGCGTGCTCGGACGACTGGGGCAGGTCCTCACGGGCGCGGCGCTCGGAGAACGCAGGAAGGCCTTCTTGGACGGTTTGAAGAAGGGACAGCTCGTGTACGTGCCGCGCTTCCGCAAGCGTCTCGGCGTGCTGCGCGTCCGGCGCGACCGGAACGAGCTCACCGTTCGCTGGGGCGGCTCGGAGCTGACGCTTTCCTTCGACGAGGTGACCGAGTACGAGAGCCTGTAGGATCAGCGCGGCATGGCACTGACGTGGAGGACGGCGGGCGAGTCGCACGGGAAGGCGCTGGTGGCCATCGTGGAAGGGATCCCCGCCGGACTGGAGCTCGACGTCGCGCGCGCCGATCGCGAGCTCGCGCGGCGCCAACGAGGCTACGGGCGCGGGGCGCGGATGCGCATCGAGCGCGACGAGCTCGAGCTGCTCTCGGGAACGCGGGCCGGGAAGACGATCGGCTCACCGATCGCGTTGCTCGTGAAGAACCGCGACCAATCGATCGAAGACCTGCCCGTGCCGACCAATCCTCGGCCGGGACACGCGGATCTCGCCGGGTGCCAGAAGTTCAGCGCGCGTGACCCGCGCGCCGTCCTCGAGCGGGCGAGCGCGCGCGAGACGGCTGCGCGTGTTGCAGCGGCAGGGATCGCGCGCCAGGTGATCGAGGCCTTCGGCATCGAAGTCTTCGCTCACGCGACCGAGATCGGTGGCGTGTGCGTGCGGGCCGATGCGTTCGAAGCGGCCGGCGACGATCGGGAACGGCTGCGCGAGGCGAGCGAGTTCCTGTGCCTCGACCCGGCCGCCGAGGATGCGCTGCGAGCGCGCGTCGATCGCGCGAGCGAGGAGAAGGACAGCCTGGGGGGCGTGTTCGAGGTGCGCGCTCTCGGGCTGCCCCCGGGGTTGGGAAGCTATGCGAGCGGACCGGAACGGCTGACGGCCCTCCTGGGTGCGGCGCTGTTCTCGATCCCGGCGATCAAGGGGGTCGAGTTCGGATTGGGCTTCGAGGCGGCGCGCCGAGTCGGCACACAGGTACACGACGCGATCGAGCTCGGTTCGCGGCCCGGGCGCTTCGGGCGCTTCTCGCGCGCGACCAACCGTGCCGGCGGGCTCGAGGGCGGCATGACGACGGGGGAGCCGATTGTCTGCCGGGCGGCGATGAAGCCGATCCCCACCCTCCGGCGCGGGCTCCCCACGGTGGACTTCGCGACGGGGGAGACCGTCCGGGCGACCTACCAGCGTTCGGACGTCACCTCGGTGCCCGCTGCCAGTGTGGTCGGGGAGGCAATGCTGGCCTTGGAGCTGACCCGGGCCTTCCTCCTGAAGTTCGCGGGCGACTCGATGGACCAGGTTCGCGACGGGTTCGACGCCTACGCCAAGCGGCTCGCCGAACTCTAGGCCAGGATCCCTTCCCACCCGGATCCCGGCGGACGCTCGGGCTTCTTCCCGGACCCCCTCGCGGCCGAGGTCGGCGTGTCGGAATCCTCTCCAAAAAGTTCCAGGCCGGTGTTGAAACCCAAACGGCGGTCCTTACCATGTCCGGCTCGCTTTCCGCCCCGCGCGGCCGGCGGTAGGGATCCCCAACCCAAGGATTCACAGGTCCTCGCGCCCAAGCCAGCGTGGCTCAATCGGCAGAGCACCTGATTTGTAATCAGGCGGTTGTGGGTTCGAGTCCCACCGCTGGCTCCAAGCGAGCGGAACGCACGATCACCTCGGAGGTCTGCTCCGAGGCCCGTTCCATGGAAACGAGACACGACCTGGACGACACGGGAGCGAACGCCCTCCGCGAGCGGAGTGCTCGGGTTCGCGCCGGAACCGGACGTCAGGCGCGTGGCGACTACCTCGGGAGCCATGGCTCCGCGCAGGCCTTCGCTCAGAGTCCGGCTTCGGACGAGCGGTTTGCGGGAGCGAGGAAGCTCGGGGGGATTCCCGAGTGGCCAAAGGGGTCAGACTGTAAATCTGATGGCAATGCCTTCACAGGTTCGAATCCTGTTCCCCCCACCCCTCGGACCCAGTCGATTTCCGCGCGGAGCGCGGGGCTGGCGCCATGCCTGTGTCCACTCGCTCTCCAGCGGAGGCCGCGAAGTCACGCGGGACGCGCGCTCCACCGCAGCGCGTCCGCGATCGGCGGGCGTAGTTCAATGGTAGAACGTCAGCCTTCCAAGCTGAACGCGTGGGTTCGATTCCCATCGCCCGCTCCACGCGCCGGTGCGCTTCGCCGCGCAGCCGCCTTCGCGCGCCCGAACGTCGACCTGGTCGCCGATCCAAGGACTCGGCTTTCGCGCCGTTTCTTGGCTGCTGTAGCTCAGCCGGTAGAGCACTTCCTTGGTAAGGAAGAGGTCACGGGTTCGATTCCCGTCAGCAGCTCCAGTTCGCTCCTTTCAACCCCCATCCAGTTCAACGAGCCCCGAGGGTAGACGGGCTCGGTTTCTGCGCCCCCCTGCTGGGGGCGCGAGTGCTCTCCGCAACCAACGCCGATCGGGCCTTCGGCCCACCACGAACCCAGATGGCCAAGGAAACTTTCACTCGGACCAAGCCCCACTGCAACGTCGGGACGATCGGTCACGTCGACCACGGCAAGACCACGCTCACGTCCTTGATCTGCCGCTACCAGGCGATGAAAGGGCTGGCCAAGGCGATGGCCTTCGACGAGATCGACAAGGCTCCGGAGGAGAAGGCTCGGGGCATCACGATCTCGACCGCACACGTCGAATACGAGACGCCCAAGCGGCACTACGCCCACGTCGACTGCCCCGGCCACGCCGACTACGTCAAGAACATGATCACGGGTGCCGCCCAGATGGACGGAGCGATCGTGGTCGTCTCGGCCGCCGACGGTCCGATGCCCCAGACGCGCGAGCACATCCTGCTCGCTCGTCAGGTGAACGTGCCGGCCATCGTGGTCTTCCTCAACAAGGTCGACCAGGTCGACGACCCCGAGCTCCTGGACCTGGTTGAGCTGGAAGTTCGCGAGTTGCTCGACAAGTACGAATTCCCGGGCGACGACACCCCGATCATCCGCGGCTCGGCGCTCCGGATGACCGAGGCCATCGAGGCGGGCAAGCCGACCACGGACGAGATCTTCAAGCCCCTGAACGACTTGATGGACGCCGTCGACAGCTTCATCCCGCAGCCGGAGCGTGCCGTCGACAAGGACTTCCTGATGCCGGTCGAGGACGTTTTCTCGATCAAGGGGCGCGGTACGGTCGGCACCGGCAGGATCGAATCGGGCCGCGTGAAGGTCGGCGACACGCTCGACATCGTCGGCCTCAAGGACGAGATCGGGAAGACGACCTGCACCGGCGTCGAGATGTTCCAGAAGATCCTCGACGCGGGCGAGGCGGGTGACAACGTCGGCGTCCTCCTGCGCGGGATCGAGAAGAACGACCTCGAGCGGGGAATGGTGCTCGCCAAGCCCGGGACGATCACGCCCCACCGCAAGTTCGAGGCGGAGGTCTACGTCCTGTCGAAGGAAGAAGGGGGGCGTCACACCCCGTTCTTCTCGGGGTATCGCCCGCAGTTCTACTTCCGGACCACGGACGTGACCGGCGCGGCCACCCTTCTCGGCGGCGCCGAGATGTGCATGCCCGGCGACAACGTGAAGTTGGAGGTGGAGCTCGGCACTCCGGTCGCCATGGACGAACAACTGCGCTTTGCCATCCGCGAAGGTGGACGGACCGTCGGCGCTGGCGTCGTGACCAAGGTCATCGAATAGTCGAGACCAGCGCGGGTCGCCCTGCCCCGTTTCGGGTGACCCGCCTCGTTTCTCCCACCGCGGCCGGGTCTCGGACGCACCATCCATGAAGATCAAGGAACGCTACGTCTTTCTCGTGTGCTCCGAGTGTCGGAACCGCAACTACACCACGCACAAGCGCCAGAAGGCCGCCTACAAGCTCGAGAAGAACAAGTACTGCCGTTTCTGCAAGCGGCACACGAGCCACAAGGAGCGCAAGCTCTAGCAAAGAGCCCCTTCGGCTCGGCTGGCCGCCGATCGGCGCCGAGTTCCCGTCGGGCGTGCGCGCGGAACCAGAGATGACGAGCTACAAGCCGGAACAAGGTCGGATGGTGCGCATGGCCGCGTTCTGGTCGTGCACGCTCTTGTCCTTGTTCGGGTGCACTTCGCTGCACACGCTGCTCGGCGCGCAGTTCGAAAGTCTGCGCGCGCCCATCGGCGGAATGGTCATTCCCGTCGTGGGGATCGAGGTATCGGGAGCCTTCCTGATCGCGACGACGCTCTTCGTCGTGATCGTCTACGGGATTCATCGCTGGCAACAGCGGCCCAAGAACGCGGACTTGCTGATCGAGACCGAAGGCGAGCTCAAGAAGGTGACCTGGCCCACTCTCGAGGAAGTCATCAACTCTTCGTTCGTGGTGATCGTGTTCGTCTTGATCCTGATGGTCTATCTGGCGGGAACGGACTGGTTCCTCGGGCGCGTTTTCACGCGGATCCTCCTGGGAGGCGGATGATGGCGCTCAAGTGGTACTTCGTCCGCTGTCAGTCGGGCCGCGAGGATTCGATCCGCAAGCAGTTGGAGAACCGCATCAACATTGCGGCGCTCCAAGACGTCGTCCCACAGATCCTCGTCCCCTTCGAGCGCGTCACCGATCTCAAGAACGGCAAGCGCCGAGTCATCAGCCGCAAGCTCTATCCGGGCTATCTGATGGTTCAGGCCGACCTGACCGACGACGAGAGTCCCCGGGTCGCGAAGGCGCGCAACGTCCTCAAGGAAACTCCGGGGTTCGGCGACTTCCTGGGCGCCGGCGGAGAAGCGAGCCCGCTCACCGAAGTGGAAGTCTCGAGCATCCTCGCGCGCATGTCGGACAGCGAGTCGCGGCCGCAGGTGAACATCAGCCTGAACAAGGGCGACATGGTTCGGATCAAGTCGGGCGCCTTCGATGGGTTCGACGGCGCGGTGGACGAGATCAACCCCGAGAAGGGCACCGTTCGTGTGACCGTGACCATCTTCGGTCGCCCTACTCCCGTCGAACTCGAGTACTGGGAAGTCGAGGCCGTTTAGCACTCGGAGTCAACCAACAATGGCCAAGGAAGTCGTCGCCAAGATCAAGTTGCAGTGCCCCGCCGGGCAGGCGACTCCAGCCCCTCCCGTCGGTCCCGCCCTGGGATCGCACGGCGTGAACATCTCCGCGTTCGTCAAGGAGTTCAACGACCGCACGCGCGATCGGATGGGATTGATCATTCCGGTCGAGATCTCCGTCTACAAGGACAAGAGCTTCGACTTCATCCTGAAGTCGCCGCCAGCAGCCGTGCTGCTCAAGAAGGCGGCCGGAATCGAAACGGCCACGGGGAACGTCGGTCACGAAGTCTCGGGAACGGTGACCAAGAAGCAGGTCGCCGAGATCGCCGAGATGAAGTTCGCCGACCTCAACGCGCGGGATCTGCCCCATGCCTGCCGGATCATCGAAGGAACGGCCCGCTCGGCGGGAATCCAAGTGGTGGATTGAGCCATGCCGAAGCGTAGCAAGCGATACGAGAGCGCATCCGCCCGCGTCAACCGCGATCAGCAGTACGCGCCCGATCAGGCCTTCACCCTCTTGAAGGGTCTGCCCGGCGCGAAGTTCGACGAGACCGTCGACGTCGTGGTCAAGCTGGGCATCGACCCTCGCAAGTCGGATCAACTCGTCCGGGGTGCCGTCTCCCTGCCGAAGGGACTGGGCAAGTCGGTGCGCGTCGTCGTGTTCGCCGAAGGGGACAAGGCCGACGGTGCGAAAGCCGCGGGCGCGGACGTCGTGGGCTCGGGCGACCTCGCCGACCGGATCCTGGGCGGGTGGCTCGACTTCGACGTCGTGATCGCAAGCCCGGACATGATGAAGCACGTCGGAAAGCTGGGTCGCGTACTGGGCCCTCAGGGCAAGATGCCGAGCCCCAAGTCGGGAACGGTGACGCCCGACGTCGCGAAGGCCGTGACCGAGTTCAAGGCCGGCAAGGTGGAGTTCCGCACGGATGCCGGGGGAAACGTGCACGCGCCGCTCGGCAAACGCAGTTTCCCGGTGGAGCACTTGGTCGAGAACCTCCACGCGTTCCTCGAGCACCTGGGGGGCATGCGGCCTCCGGCCGTGAAGGGAGACTTCATGCGCAAGATCTCCGTCAGTACCACCATGGGCCCCGGGGCAGCGATCCAGTACGAGAGCTGAGCCATGCCGAACCTCGTCAACAGGATGGTCGTGCGGGATCTCACGGAGGCCTTCCGGAGTTCCTCGAGCCTGGTCGTCGTTGCGATGACCGGACTCACCATGGAGGAGAACGACCTCTTCCGCGATGAACTCGCCCAAGGCGGCGTTTCGATCCACATGGTGCGAAACGCACTGGCCAAGATCGCGCTGCAGGAGTGCGGCTACCAGATGCCCGACGGGGTCTTCGAGGGCAACGTCGGAATCGCGGTAGGCGAGCCCGAGCACGCCATCCACGCGGCCAAGGTCGTGTCCAAGTCCAAGGCTCGGAAGGACGGCAAGCTCAAGCTCCGGGCCGGCGTGATCGAGGGGCAGATCCTGGACGAGAGCCGCGCAACCGAGCTCGCCGACATGCCCGATCGCAACACGCTGCGCGCGATGTTGCTCGGCGTCATCAGCGGTCCGGCGCGTACTCTCGTCGGCATCGTCAACGCCCCGACCGCTGCCCTCGTGCGGGTCGTGCAGGCCAACGTCGACGCCAAGGGCGGTGAAGCCGCCGCCTGATCGAGGACCATCCCGCGTCGCACCTCGTCGCGGGGATACCAGGGAAACAAGACACAGATCGCATCTTCACGTTAGGAGACCCGACCCATGTCCGATGCAGCCACCGCCGTCGAACTCGAGCCCGAGCTCAAGGCCTTCGCCGACAAGCTCGACGGCCTGACCCTCCTCGAGGCGTCGAAACTCGTCAAGTACCTCGAGAACAAGTGGGGCGTGAGTGCCGCCGCCCCCGTCGCAGCCATGGCCATGCCGGCGGGCGGCGGGGAGGCGGCCGTCGAGGAGCAGACAGCCTTCGACGTCATCCTCAAGGCTGCCGGCGACAAGAAGATCCAGGTCATCAAGGAGGTCCGCGCCCTCACCGGTCTGGGTCTCAAGGAGGCCAAGGAACTCGTCGACGGCGCCCCGAAGCCCATCAAGCAAGGTGTGTCCAAGGAGGACGCCGAAGCCATCAAGACCCAGATCGAAGGAGCCGGCGGCGAAGTCGAGATCAAGTGATCTCTCGCCGCACCAGGATTCGCCGCGGACTCCTTCCGCAACCTCGCGCAGGGGCCTTGCCCCGATGGCGGGGTGATCCTCTCCTCGAGCCCGTCCGCTCCCTTCCTCACGTCTCGGGCCCGCGTTCGTACCGCGGGTTCCGGGGCGGGATCCCCCTTCGGCGCCCGCGTCTCGCACGGGTGCTCGAAAGCCATGCGTGCGCCGCCGTCCGCGGGCGGCGCGTTCGCCTTTGTTCGCTCGCCAGCCGTCCGCGCCCGACGGCTCGCACCCTGCCTGAGTGACGCTCCATGACCAAGACGAAGCTCCCCGTTCACCGATTCGGTCGCTACAAGGACGTCCTCGAACTCCCGGACCTGGTCGAGATCCAGACCAAGGCGTATCGGGACTTCCTCATGGCGGAGGTTCCGCAGAGCGCGCGCCCCGTGGAGGGGCTCGAAGCGCTCCTGCGCGAGATCTTTCCCATCTACTCGTACGACAAGACCATGTGCCTCGAGTACGTGGGGTACGAACTCGGGAAGCCGCGCTACGCGATCGACGAGTGCCGCAAGCTGCGACTGACGTACGGCTATCCCTTCAAGGTCCGGCTGCGTCTCGTCAAGCCGGAGCCGATCGAGGAGGAGGTCTATCTGGGCGAGCTGCCGATCATGATCGGCGGCGGCGAGTTCATCATCAACGGTTCCGAGCGGGTGATCGTGAGCCAGCTCCACCGCTCGCCGGGCGTCGACTTCTCCGTCGACACCACCACGTCCGAGCGCAAGCTGCACAGTTGCTGGATCATCCCCGAGCGCGGGTCGTGGATCGAGCTGAACGTCAGCAAGAAGGAGATCCTCACCGTTCGGATCGACCAGTCGGGCAAGTTCTCGGCGGTGACTCTGCTGCGCGCGCTCGACGAGTCCCTGGGCAGCGACCAGGACATCCTGCGGCTCTTCTATCCGACGAAGGTCGTCAAGAAGACGAAGTCGCAGACGCAGAACTCCTTCGCGAAGGCGATCACCGACCGGGTCGCGGTGGGGGACATCGTGGTCCTCAAGACGGGCGAGGTGCTCGTTCCCTCCGGACACCCGATCCCCGAGACGGCGGCGCTCGAGATCGCGGCGGGCGACCTGGCCGAGGTGGAGATCATCGACTCCGACCCGCAGGATCTCGACTCGCTCATCATCCACTCGCTGCACGAAGATCCCTGCAAGAGCCACGGCGACGCTCTGCTCAAGATCTACAGCCGACTTCGGCCGGGCAATCCTCCGCAGCTCGAGAAGGCGCGTGAGCTGTTCCACGAGAAGTTCTTCGATCCGCAGCGGTATCGGCTGGGGCGCGTCGGCCGCTTCCGTCTGAACCGCAAGTTCGATCAGGTCATCTCGGAGAACATCCAGGTCCTGCAGCCCCAGGACATCATCAACTCGGTCAAGTACTTGATCGGCCTACGCAACGGCCAAGGCGAGATCGACGACATCGACAACCTCGGCAATCGCCGGGTGCGCTCGATCGCGGAGCTGGCGGCCGAGGAGTTCCGCAAGGGCCTGCTCAAGCTCCGCCGCACCGCTCAGGAGCGGATGAACCTCGAGAACCCCGAGACGGTCTCGCCGCGCAACCTCATCAACTCGAAGACCTTCTCCAGCGCCGTCGAGTACTTCTTCGGCCGCGGTGAGCTGTCCCAGGTCGTCGACCAGACGAACCCCCTGAGTCAGCTCACGCACGAGCGGCGTCTGTCGGCCCTGGGCCCGGGCGGATTGAACCGCAAGCGCGCCGGCTTCGAGGTGCGCGACGTGCACCTTTCCCACTATGGCCGCTTGTGCCCGATCGAGACCCCCGAAGGCTCGAACATCGGTCTGATCTCGTCGCTCGCCGTGTTCGCGACACTGGACGCCTACGGCTTCCTCACCGCGCCCTATCGCGCCGTGAAGAAGGGCAAGCTGACCGAGGAGGTCGTGTTCCTGCGCGCCGACGAGGAGCTCGGCAAGGTCATCGCGCCGGCAGACGCTTCGATCGACGAGAAGAACAACCTGCTCGGCGACCGCATCCTCGCGCGTCGCGACGGCGACAACATCGAAGTGCCGCCGACGGAGATCGACTACGTCGACGTATCGCCGCGGCAGATCGTCGGCGTCTCCGCTGCCCTCATTCCGTTCCTCGAGCACGACGACGCGAACCGCGCCCTCATGGGCTCGAACATGCAGCGTCAAGCCGTGCCGCTCCTCACGACCGAGGAGGCGCTCGTCGGTACCGGAATGGAGCTCACCGTGGCGTCGAACACGAACCTGGTCGTGCGCGCCGAGAAACCCGGCAAGGTCACCTATGTCGACAGCCAGCTCATCCTGGTCGACGACGAGCAGGAGTACCGACTCACCAAGTATCGCGGCCTGAACGAGCGCACGTGCCAGACCCAGAAGCCCGTCGTGGTCGAGGGCGAGCAGGTCGTGGCCGGGCAACTCCTCGCGGACGGCGCCGCCACGAAGGACGGCGAGCTCGCGCTGGGCAAGAACGTGGTCGTCGCCTTCATGCCCTGGGAAGGCCTCAACTACGAGGACGCGATCCTCTGCTCGGAGCGCTTGGTCCGCGACGACGTCTTCACCTCGATCCACATCGAGGAGTACGAGGTCGAGATCCGCGAGACGAAGCTGGGCAAGGAGGAGTTCACGCGGGACATCCCCAACGTGGGCGAGAAGGCGCTCGCCAACCTCGATGAGTCGGGCATCGTGCGCGTGGGAACGCGCGTGGAGGCCGGCGACATCCTGGTCGGCAAGGTCGCTCCGAAGAGCAAGAGCGAGCTCACTCCCGAAGAGAAACTCTTGCATGCGATCTTCGGCCGCGCCGGAGTGGACGTGAAGAACGCTTCGCTGACGATGCCTCCCGGCAGCAAGGGCGTCGTGATCGACGCCCAGAAGTTCTCGCGTCGGGTCAACCTGACGGACGCCGAGCGGCAGCGTGCGCTGGCGCAGATCCGCGACGCGGAGAAGGACTTCCTGCGAGCCTTCCGCATGCTGACGGCGGGCCTGCTCAAGGAGGTCCAGAACGTGCTCGGCACGGAAGTGATCGACGACATGACCGGCAAGCCGGCCGTGATCGACGACACGGGCACCTTCGACGAGCTCCGGCGCATCAAGCTGTTGTGCATGTCGGCCGCCGAGGAGAGCGACGACAAGCAGAAGCGCGAGCGCGCGCTCAAGGCGATCACGGACTTCCAGTCGCGGATCGAGAGCAAGGAGAGCGACAAGAACAAGGTCGTCAACCGGCTCTCGCGCGGGGACGAGCTGCCGACCGGCGTGCTCGAGATGGTGAAGGTCTACGTCTCCACCAAGTGCGTGCTCTCCGTCGGCGACAAGATGGCCGGCCGCCACGGCAACAAGGGCGTCGTGTCCAAGATCCTCCCGATCGAGGACATGCCGTACCTGGACGACGGTACGCCCGTCGACATCGTCCTGAACCCGCTGGGCGTTCCCAGCCGGATGAACGTGGGACAGATCCTCGAGACCCACCTGGGTCTCGCCGCTCGCAAGCTCGGCAAGCGCTTCTTCTCGCCCTCGTTCGACGGCGCGACGGAGCTCGAGATCGAGACCGCGCTGGAAGAGGCCGGGTTGCCGAAGACCGGCAAGTTCACGCTCTTCGACGGACGCACCGGCCAGGCCTTCGAACAAGGGGTCACGGTGGGCGTCATGTACATGCTCAAGCTGCATCACCTGGTCGACCAGAAGGTGCACGCTCGGGCCACGGGCCCCTACAGTCTGATCACGCAGCAGCCGCTGGGGGGCAAGGCGCGCTTCGGTGGCCAGCGCTTCGGCGAGATGGAAGTCTGGGCTCTCGAAGCCTACGGCGCGGCCGCCATCCTGCAGGAACAGCTCACCGTCAAGTCCGACGACGTCGACGGCCGCACCAAGATCTACGAATCGATGGTGAAGGGCCTGAACATCCTGGAGCCGGGCACGCCCGTCTCCTTCGAGGTCTTGACCAACGAGATCCGCGGGCTGGGTCTCAACATGGAACTGCAGAAGAGGGCGACGCTCTAGGGGGCGAAAGAATCATGACCGAAGCGCTCTACAACCGCGTCAACGACTACGGCAGCGTCAAGATCAGCCTCGCCTCGCCGGAGGACATCCGGTCCTGGTCGTACGGTGAGGTCAAGAAGCCCGAGACCATCAACTACCGCACGTATCGCCCGGAGCGGGACGGACTCTTCTGCGAGCGTATCTTCGGTCCCGAGAAGGACTGGGAGTGCTTCTGCGGGAAGTACAAGGGCATCAAGCACAAGGGCATCGTTTGCGACAAGTGCGGCGTGATGATCACGCACAGCCGCGTGCGCCGGAAGCGCATGGGGCACATCAACCTGGCGGCGCCCGTCGCGCACATCTGGTTCTTCAAGGCGATGCCGAGCCGCTTGGGGACGCTGCTCGAGCTCAAGACCTCGAACCTCGAGCGAGTGGTCTACTTCCAGGACTACATCGTCGTCGATCCCGGCGAAACGCCGCTGGAGGAGAAGCAGCTCCTCACCGAGGACGAGTACCGCCAGTCGCGCGCCAAGTACGGCTCCGAGTTCGACGCCGACATGGGCGCCGAAGCGGTCAAGAAGATGCTACGCAGGCTCGACCTCCAGCGCCTTTCGGCCGAGCTGCGCGAGGAGCTCTTGTCCACGCGCTCGCGCCAGCGCCAGAAGGACATCATCAAGCGCCTGCGCACGGTCGAGATGCTGCGCGACTCCGGCAACGAAGCGGCGTGGATGATCCTCGAGGTGATCCCCGTCATCCCGCCGGACCTGCGCCCGCTCGTCCTGCTCGACTCGGGCAACTTCGCGACGAGCGACCTGAACGACCTGTACCGGCGCCTCATCAACCGCAACAACCGCCTCAAGAAGCTGCTCGACCTCAATGCTCCCGAGGTGATCATCCGCAACGAGAAGCGGATGCTGCAGCAATCGGTGGACGCGCTCTTCGACAACGGGCGCTGCCGGCGGCCCGTGCTCGGGTCGTCGAACCGCCCGCTCAAGTCCCTGACGGACATGATCAAGGGCAAGCAGGGTCGCTTCCGCGAGAACCTGCTCGGAAAGCGCGTCGACTACTCGGCGCGTTCCGTGATCGTCGTCGGTCCGGAGCTGCGGTTGCACCAGTGCGGCCTTCCCAAGAAGGTAGCCCTGGAGCTCTTCCAGCCCTTCATCATCCGGCGCCTGAAGGAACTCGGCCTGGCGGACACCATCAAGTCGGCCAAGCGCATGATCGAGCGGCGCGACGAAGAAGTATGGGACGTCCTCGAGGAGGTCATTCGCGACCACCCCGTGCTCCTGAACCGCGCCCCGACGTTGCACCGCATGGGTATCCAGGCCTTCGAGCCCGTGCTGATCGAGGGCAACGCGATCCGACTCCACCCGCTCGTGTGCGGCGGTTTCAACGCGGACTTCGACGGTGACCAGATGGCCGTGCACCTGCCCCTCAGCTACGAGGCGCAGATCGAGGCGTCGACCCTGATGCTCTCGAGCAACAACATCTTCTCGCCGGCGAACGGCACGCCGATCATCTCGCCTTCGCAGGACATGGTCCTCGGGATCTACTACCTGACGAAGAACCCCGCCCTGTCCGACGACGCGCCGCGCAGCTTCTCGTCCTTGAACGAGCTGTTCCTGGCCTACGGCCACGGCTTCACGCACACACACCAGCCCGTGCTCGTGCGCATGGATCCGGGCCGCTTCGTCAAGAGCGGGAAGAACGACGTGCCGGTGCCCGTCAACGAGTCGGGCAAGCTCGAGATCGCGGGGAAGCTCCAGCACCTGCCGACGTCGATCGGCCGCGCGATCTTCAACGACATCCTCCCGCCGGGGATGCCCTTCTACAATTACGAGCTCGACAAGAAGGGGATCGCGGGCCTGATCAGCGACTGCCACCGGCTGCTGGGACGCGACGCGACGCTGCGCCTGCTCGACGACCTGAAGGACCTGGGTTTCAAGGCGGCGACGCGCGCCGGTCTTTCCTTCTCCAAGGACGACATGCGCGTCCCGAAGACCAAGCAGAAGGTCCTCGACGACACGCAGGTCGAGATCGACAAGATCGAGAAGGCCTTCCACAAGGGCGTCATCACCGAGGGCGAGCGCTACCTCAAGATCATCGACCTGTGGACACACGCCCGCGAGAAGGTGGGCCAGGACCTGATGAAGGTCCTCGAGGAGGACACCCACGTCGGCGAGACCTACGTGAACCCGATCTACTGCATGGTGCAGTCGGGTGCGCGGGGATCGATCGATCAGATCCGCCAGCTCGCCGGCATGCGCGGTCTGATGGCCAAGCCCTCGGGCAAGATCATCGAGACGCCCATCAAGGCGAACTTCCGTGAGGGCCTGAAGGTGCTCGAGTACTTCTCCTCGACGCACGGCGCGCGCAAGGGTCTGGCCGACACGGCGCTCAAGACCGCCGACGCCGGCTACCTGACGCGCAAGCTCGCGGACGTCGCGCAGAACGTGGTCGTCTCGCGGGACGACTGCGGAACGCCCAACGGCATCTACAAGTCGGCCGTCTACAAGGGCGAGAAAGTCGTGGTCACGTTGGCGATGGCCATTCGCGGCCGCGTGGCGCGTGACGCGATCATGGACGTGATCTCCGACGAGATCGTCGTCCGCGAGAACGAGCTCATCACCGAGGAAGCGGCGGCTCAGATCGAGGCCCTGGGTCTCGAGAAGATCGCCGTGCGCAGTCCCCTGACCTGCGAGGCGGGTCTCGGTATCTGCGCGCGTTGCTACGGCATGGATCTCTCGCGCGGGACGCTGGCCGAACGCGGGCTCGCGGTCGGGATCATCGCCGCGCAATCGATCGGCGAGCCGGGAACGCAGCTCACGATGCGGACCTTCCACATCGGTGGAACGGCGTCGCGCTCGGTCGAGGAGTCGGAGGTCCGCGCGAAACGCGGTGGCAGGGTCAGCTACGTGAACTTGAAGGTCGTCAAGAACCGCAACGGCGAGGAAGTCGTCCTCAACCGCAACGGGGAGATCATCCTGCAGGACGACCGCGGTCGCGAGCTCGACCGCTACGTGGCTCCCACGGGCGCCGTGATGTACGTCCGCGACGGCAGCGCGGTGGAAGCGGGCGCGAAGCTGTGCACCTGGGACCCTCACCACGTGCCGATCCTGGCGGAGACGAACGGGCTCGTGCGCTACGAAGACCTGCTGGAGGGCAAGACGCTCAAGATCGAGCGCGACAGCCGTCGCGGTACGATCCGCAAGCAGGTCGTCGAGCACAAGGGAGACTTGCACCCGCAGCTCATCCTCGAGGACGCGAACGGTCATCCTCTGGCTCTGTACCCGATTCCCGAACGCGCCTACATCGAGGTCGAGGACGGCGCGCACATCCAAGCCGGCGAACTCCTGGCGAAGACCGCGCGCGAGGTCGGCGGCACCCAGGACATCACGGGTGGTCTGCCGCGGGTCACGGAGCTCTTCGAATCGAGGCGGCCCAAGGAGCCGGCCGTCATCTCCGAGATCGACGGCGTGGTCGAGTTGGGCGAGAAGAAGCGCGGGAAGCGCACGATCATCGTTCGCGCCCTCGGCGCGAAGGGCGAGGTGATCGAGGAGCAGGAGCACGCTGTCCCCCAGGGCAAGCACCTGCGCGTCCACAAGGGCGACGAGGTGCGCGCCGGCGAAGCACTCGTCGACGGGCCGCTCGTTCCCCAGGACATCCTGCGCATCAACGGCGAGGAAGCTCTCCAGGGCTACATGCTGCGGGAGATCCAGAACGTCTATCGCTCGCAGGGCGTCACGATCGACGACAAGCACATCGAGATCATCCTCACCCAGATGATGCGCAAGGTGCAGGTGAGCGATTCGGGTGACTCCGATTTCCTCCCGGGGGCCGTCGTCGACCGCTTCCGCTTCCGAGGCGCCAACGACGAGCTACGCAAGGAGCGCAAGAAGCCGGCGACGGGCACGACGCTCCTGCTCGGGATCACGAAGGCCTCGCTCTCCTCCGAATCCTTCATCTCCGCCGCCAGCTTCCAGGAGACGACCAAGGTGCTCACCGAGGCGGCGATGGCGGGCCGGCGAGACTACCTCGTCGGTCTCAAGGAGAACGTCATCCTGGGGCACATGGTCCCGACCGGGACGGGCTTCCGCGACCACTACCGGACGCGCGTGAAGAAGAACATCGACTTCGGCGAGATCGGCAAGGCCACGACGGCTCCGCCGACGGCGATGGACCCGGCCATGGAGGCTCTGCTCGCCGGCGGCATCGAGCCGGCCGCCGACGAAGCGACGATTCCCCTCGCCGCAACCGGAACGGAGGGGTTGGGCGCACCGGGGATCAAGGGCTCGATCGCATCCGCCGACTTGGACGACAACGAGGACGACGACGAGGAAGCCCTCGAAGCCGCCGCGGAAGAGGGTGGAGAGGCCCTGCACTGACCCCCTTCCTCGACGGTCGACCGCCGAGGTGGAACGAACCACGGATTGACTCGAGCGGGGGAGGCTCTAGAATCCCCGCCCGTTTCGGAAGCGGACCCGCGGGCCCGCCGCACTCTTCGGAAACCGCATGCCCACCATCAATCAGCTGATCCGCAAGGGCCGCAGCAAGGTCAAGAATCGCTCGAAGTCGCCCGTCCTCGACGGCTGCCCGCAGAAGCGCGGCGTCTGCCTCCAGGTCAAGACGATGACGCCCAAGAAGCCGAACTCGGCGCTGCGCAAGGTGGCGCGGGTTCGGTTGTCGAATCGCAAGGAGATCACCGCCTACATCCCGGGCGAAGGCCACAATCTCCAGGAGCACTCGATCGTCCTCATTCGCGGTGGACGGGTGCGCGACTTGCCCGGCGTGCGCTACCACGTCTTGCGGGGCACGCTCGACGCCACGGGCGTCGACGGCCGTCAGAAGGGTCGTTCGAAGTACGGCGCGAAGCGTCCGAAGAAGTAGGAGACGGAGATGCCGCGCAGCTTCAAGTCCACCGCCGTCCTCATCGACCCGGACCCGAAGTTCGGCTCGATGCTCGCGTCGAAGATCATCAACAAGATCATGTACGCCGGTAAGAAGACCACCGCCCAGGGGATCTTCTACAAGGCGCTCGACATGGCCGAGAAGCGCCTCGGCGAAGTCGAAGGGGGCCAGGTCGCGATCTTCACCAAGGTCATCGAGAACGTCCGCCCCTCGGTCGAAGTTCGGAGCAAGCGCGTCGGTGGCGCGAACTACCAGGTCCCGCGCGAGGTCAAGCGCCATCGCCAGCAGAGCCTCGCCATTCGCTGGGTCATCGACAACGCCCGCAAGAAGAAGGGCAAGCCGATGGCGCAGCGCCTCGCGGAAGAGTTGGTGGACGCCTACAACGGCACCGGCGCGTCGGTGACGTGGAAGGAAAACGTCCACAAGATGGCGGAGGCCAACCGAGCCTACGCCCACTACGCGCGCTGATCCGGCGCGTGCCCCTCGAGATCCTCGTCCTGCGCGATCCGCGCGAGTCCAAGCGCAAGTGCTCGCTCACGCCGATCCGAGAGCATCCGCACGTCCGGTTCGCGAGCTATCACCCCGAGCGTCGCCTCGCGGCCGACGGCCATGTCTTGTTGCATCCCGAGGGGGAACTCCTGACGGAAGGCGACGCAGGCAAGCCGCTCTTGCTCGTCGACTGCGCCTGGCGACGGCTTCCGCGCTTGCTCGCAACCGTCGACGGCGTGACGTTGCGCCGTCGTCTTCCCCCTCTGGTCTCGGCCTATCCGCGCCGTAGTTCGACCTTTCCCGACCCGAGCGCTGGCCTGGCGTCGATCGAGGCTCTGTACGCGGCCAGCGTGATCCTGGGCGAGCCCGATCCCGATCTGCTCGCGGGCTATCACTGGCGCGACGAGTTCCTGGAACTCAATCGAGAGCTCGGGGGAGCGCCGCGCCATCGCGGGAGCTCGCGCGGCTCGTCGAACCCCGCCGAGACTGCCAGCGTATGATTCGCGCGGCATGACCCGCGGAGACCTGTCGCGCGTCCGCAACATCGGCATCGTCGCGCACATCGACGCGGGCAAGACGACGCTTTCCGAGCGCATCCTCTTCTACGCCGGCGTGGAGCATCGCATGGGCGAGGTCCACGAAGGGACCGCGGTCATGGACTGGATGGAGGAGGAGCGTAAGCGCGGCATCACGATCACCGCCGCGACGACGACCGTCGCGTGGGACGACCTCTCGATCAACTTGGTCGACACGCCCGGACACGTCGATTTCACGGTCGAGGTGGAGCGCTGCATGCGCGTCCTGGACGGAGCGGTCCTCGTACTGAATGCCGTCGCCGGGCTCCAGGCCCAATCCGAAACGGTGTGGAGGCAGATGCGGCGCCACGGTGTCCCGTTCGTCGTGTTCGTCAACCAGTGCGACCGGGCCGGTGCCGACTTCCTGCGCTGCATCGGAGATCTCGTGCGCAAGCTCGGGGAGCCAGCCGTGGCGGTGCAGTATCCGATAGGGTCCGACCGCGGGTTCAGGACCGTCGTCGACCTGATCGAGCGGCGGGCGTGGCGCTTCCGCGAGGAAGATCTCGGCCGCGTTCCGGAGGAAGTGTCCGTGCCGCAAGATGCGGCGGACGACGTCGACGTCTTGCGGGCCGAGCTCTTCGATGCTCTCGCCCAGGAGGACGAGGAGGTCCTCGTCCATGTCGCGGACGAGCGCGACCCGCCGACGAGTCTCCTGCGCGCCGCCCTGCGCCGGCGCGTCCTGGCCCGCTCGCTGATCCCCGTCCTGTGCGGCGCGGCGTTGCGGAACGTCGGCATCCAGCTCCTCCTGGATGCGGTCGGTCACTATCTCCCGTCACCGCTCGACGTGCCTCCCGTCCGCGGCCTCGATCCCACGGCGGGTGCCGACTCGGAGCCGGTCGTTCGCCAGCCCGATGCGGAGGGTCCGCTCGCGGCCCTGGCCTTCAAGCTGGCGGTCGACGCGAGCGAGGACCTGACTTACGTTCGTATCTACTCGGGGACGCTGAAGCCCGGGCAGCGCGTCTACAACCCGCGCACCCAGCGCCTGGAGCGGATCGCGCGCGTGTTGCGCATGCACGCGGACGCTCGTCGTCCCCTGCAGTCGGCCGGAGCGGGGGAGATCGTGGCGCTCTCCGGGCTCAAGGACGTGGGGACCGGCGACACCCTGTGCGACCGCGAGGCGCCGATCGTGCTCGAACGGCTCCAGTTCCCCGAAGCGGTCATCACGCTCGTCGTCGAGCCGGAATCGACCACCGATCGGGAGAGGCTCGCCGCTGCTCTGGAGCGCCTCGCCAGGGAAGACCCCACCCTGGACGTGCGCGAGGACGAGGACACCGGACAGTGGTTGGTGGCAGGCATGGGGGAACTGCACCTGGAGGTGATGCAGCATCGTCTCGAGCGGGATTTCCGTGTGCCGGTCCGCGTGGGCCAGCCGCGGGTCGCCTACCGCGAGGCGGTTCGCGAGGCGGGCCGGGGCGAGGCAGTGGTCGATCGAATGCTCGGGGGCAAGGACGTGTTCGGAGGGGTGGAGCTCCTGATCGAACCCGACCCCGACCAGCTCCAACTGGAGATCGATTGGAGTCCGGAATGTGCCATCCCGAAGGCCTTCCGACCGGTCGTGGAGGAGGCGCTGCGTATGGGTGCGATGGCCGGCCCCCGCTTCGGGTTCCCGCTCGTGTACGGGAGGATCCAGGTCCTGGGGGGCGGCTCGGTCCCCGGCCGCGATTCCGAAGTCGGCTTCGCCCAGGCGGCCACCCAAGCGCTGCGCCAAGCGCTCGGGTCGGCCTCGGTCGATCTCCTCGAGCCGGTCATGTCGTTCGCGATCACGGCTCCCGCAGAATTCATGAGCGGGATCATGGGCGAGCTCCAAGCCAGCCGTGCCGAGATCGGTGACCTGATCGTCGAGGGGGATCAGCGCACCGTGGTCGGCCGCGTCCCGCTCTTTCGCATGTTCGGGTTCTCCACCACCCTGCGCTCCCTGTCCCAGGGGCGGGCGAGCTGCAACCTGGAGCCTGCCGGGTTCGCCACCGTGCCCGGGGAGGAGCTCCGGACACGCGGTCTCGTCTGGGACTAGCCGGCTGCTCGCCCGCCCGCTCGAGGGCTGTGTAGCGAAAAGCTGTGGGACGGCGTTGACCCGTGCCCAGGCGAATGGCTATGTTCTTCGCCCTTTCCCCGATCGAGCTCGCTCAGTTCGTCCGTCTCCGGAGGTTCCGGTCAGCCAGGACCGACCCGAGGGTTCGATCCGGGAGCCCGGTCTCGCCGCCCGTGCGCCTCTCCGGCAGGGCGGGGGAACCACGACCCATTCGAAGACGAGCAGTGTGAAGGACAAGATCCAGATTCGGATGGAGGCCTACGACCACGAGGCGCTCGATCAATCGGCGGTCGACATCGTCGAGACTGCGAAGCGGACCGGAGCGCGCGTGGCAGGTCCCATTCCGCTGCCGACTCGGATCGAACGCTACACCGTCCTTCGCTCTCCGTTCACCGACAAGAAGTCGCGCGAGCAGTTCGAGATCCGGACTCACAAGCGACTGATCTACATCTCCGAGCCCACCAGCCAGACGGTGGATGCTCTCAGCAGCCTCAACATGCCCGCGGGCGTCGACATCCGGATCAAGGCCTGATGAAGCCTCGAGCGCCGCGCACCTTCGAGCAGGGTGCGATCGGCGTCGGATAGCCCTGCGGAAGAACCTCCATCGCTCGACCTGGCCGGACTCTGGTGGCTCGCCTCGGCAGGCACCCAGGGCCGGTTTCGCATCTCCAAATCCAATTCCTTCGCCGCGTGGCCCGGCGTCGTTCGAGGAGCAGGGCTCCGAGAACCGGGTCGAACCGGCAAGCCATCCGTTCTGGGAGCCATGACGCTGATCCTGGGAAGAAAACAGGGCATGACCCAAGTGTTCGCCGAAGACGGCAAGGTCTTCGGAGTCACGGTCATCGCCGCGGGCCCTTGCACCGTCTGCCAGGTCCGCACCGAGGAGCGGGACGGCTACCACGCCGTTCAACTCGGATACGAGGACGCGGTCGGCAAGCACGTCCGGAAGCCGCAGCGCGGACACTTCGAGAAGGCTTCCGTGCCGATGAAGCGCTTCCTGCGCGAGGAACGCCTCGGCGAGCCGTCGAGCCATTCCGTCGGGGACACCGTGACGGTCGAGGCGTTCTCACCAGGGGATCTGGTCGACGTCATCGGCACGACCAAGGGCCGGGGATTCGCGGGGACCATCAAGCGCCACGGGTTCCAGCGCGGACCTGCGAGCCACGGGTGCATGAACGTGCGTCAGCCCGGCTCGATCGGCACCAAGCGGACCGGCAAGCTGTTCCCCGGCAAGCGCATGTCCGGGCACTACGGAAACGCGCGGCAGACCAGCAAGAACCTGGAGATCGTCCAGGTCGACGGAGCGCGCAACCTGCTCCTCGTCAAGGGTTCCATTCCCGGTCCCACGGGCGGCTTCGTCCAGGTGCGCGTAGCCAAGACGGGCGTCAGGAAGAGCTAGTCCATGAAGGTACGGACCTACGAATCGGGCAAGCGCGACCAGGTCGAGTTCGACGCGACGCCCTTCGGCGGCAAGGTGCTCTTCCGAACGCTGAAACAGGCCGTCCACATGTACCAGGCGAATCTGCGCCAGGGGACGGTGAGCACGCGCGGACGGGATCAAGTCGCCGGCAGCAACAAGAAACCCTGGAAGCAGAAGCACACGGGTCGTGCGCGTGCCGGCGACCGCAAGTCGCCCATCTGGCGGGGCGGCGGCACGGTGTTCGGTCCAAAGCCGCGTGACTACGGCTACCAGATGCCGCGCAAGGCGCGGCGCGTCGCCCTGCGGTCGGCATTGGCCGGGAAGCTCTCCGACGACGAGGTCGTGCTCGCGAAGCTCGGGACCTTCCCCGCCCCTTCGGCGAAGGCAGCGCGCAAGATCCTCGACGACCTGGGTCGGCCGCGGCGCGCGCTCGTCGTGTTGGCGGAGCCGAACGAGAACGTCTGGAAGTCCTTCCGCAACTTCCCCGGAGTGAAGGTTCGATCCGCGGCGAACCTCTGCGCGCTCGACGTGCTGGCGGGTGGGATCGTCGTTGCGGAGAAGGAAGCGATGGACTTCCTCGCCAACAAGCTCGGTGTCGTCCAACCGGCCGGAGGTGAAGCGTGAACGCCCTCGATCGCTTCTACGAGATCATCCAGAAGCCGGTCATCACGGAGAAGGCAACCGACGACATGGGGCGTCGGAACGCCTATCACTTCCGCGTACCTGCCGACGCCAACAAGATCGAGATCCGCGCCGCCGTCGAGAAGCTCTTCGGCGTGAAGGTCACGGCCGTCAACACCCTGCATGCGCCGCGCAAGTGGCGCCGGCGGGGATATTCGGTGGGCCAGACTCGGCAGTGGAAGAAGGCCATGGTCACCCTCGCCGAGGGCAACACGATCGAGATCCTGTAGCGGAGCGCGAACGATGCCCATCAAGAGCTACAACCCCACGTCGCCCGGACGCCGGCACGGAAACGTGCACGACTTCGCGGAGATCACCACGACGAAGCCCGAGCGGACGTTGCTCGAGCCGCTACGCAAGACGGGCGGCCGCAACAACCACGGTCGCATGACTTCGCGCCGCCGCGGCGGCGGTCACAAGCGCAGCTATCGGGTGATCGACTTCAAGCGCAAGAAGGACGGGGTCCCCGCGGTCGTCAAGTCGGTCGAATACGACCCGAACCGCACCGCGCGTATCGCTCTCCTGCACTATGCCGACGGAGCGAAGCGCTACATCCTGTGCCCGGTCGGTCTCGAAGTCGGTCAAACCATCATGTCGGGGGCCGGCGCCGAACCGTTGCCCGGCAATGCCATGGTCCTGGCGGACATTCCGCTCGGCCTCTTGATCCACAACGTCGAGCTCCAGGCCGGTCGCGGGGGACAACTCTGCCGCTCGGCAGGTAGCGCCGCGCAGCTCACGGCGCGCGAGGGGGACTACGCGGTGATCCTCCTGCCCTCCGGCGAGCTTCGGCGCGTGCACGTCAAGTGCCGTGCGACCATCGGACGGATGGGGAACACCGATCACCAGAACATCAAGCTGGGCAAGGCCGGGCGCAAGCGTCACATGGGGCGCCGCCCCGAAGTCCGGGGCACGGCCATGAATCCGGTCGACCACCCGATGGGCGGCGGCGAGGGACGCACCGCGGGCGGGCGTCATCCCTGTTCGCCGAAGGGCGTGCTCGCCAAGGGCGGGCTCACTCGGCGCCCGTCCAAGCCCTCGACCACGTTCATCCTCCGCGGTCGGAAGAAGAGAGGACGCTGACCATGGGACGGAGGATTCGCGTACTCCTCGCGCGCCCATCGGCGGCGCGAAAGGGCGCGCGCCAGCAGAACGCCCCAGCTTCGCGTCCGCCGGTCGTTTACCGAGGGGAAGCGGCTCTTCAGAACGAGCTCGAAGTCCTCGACTCGTGCCTTGAGTCGGCGGTCAAGCCAGGGAACGTTCGGATCCTCGTGCGTCATCCAGGCGACCCACTCCGGCGTCGTCCATTCCTCGAGGGTGTCGGGCGTGCCCGCGAGGGGGTCCACGTTTCCGTACGTCCCTCGCCGTTGCGGGGTGGGGGTGTAGAAGTAGCTGATCAGCTCCATCCGCGGAGTCACGCCCTTGAGCCTGCGGATGAACGCGAGTGTGTTCTCGATCTCTCGCTCCGGGTCGTCGGGGTCCCCGAAGACGAAGGAGAACTCGGGGATAATGTCGTGCTCGCGCGTCT
>CAYPTB010000012.1:0-59500 GCA_964413535.1 uncultured Planctomycetaceae bacterium
TCGCGGGGTGTCGCGCGCGATGGGGACGGACGAGGTCGCGGCGGTGCTGGCGCAGCGGGTGCGTGCGGCGTTGCGGGCGGGGCTCGAGGCGGCGGTGGAGGAGCTCGAGCTCGAAGAGGTGCTCGCGAGTCCGGCGGTGTACCTCGTGCGGCGGGCGGAGAAGACTTCGGAGAAGGAGCACTCGACGAGCTTCGACGCGGCCCTGCACGAAGCGCGCGGGGAGCTCGATGGGTTCGGGCCGGCGGACGACAGCTCGGAGCGCGATCCCGACGACGCGGGGCTGCTCGTGCTCGCCGAGGAGGAGATCTTCGATCGCGTGCGCGAGCGCATGAAGGCGATCCTCGCGAACGGCGGATCGAGCGTCGCGTTCTACGAGAAGGACGGGTCGGAGAGCCTCGACGACTTCGCGCGCGTGCCGGCGGCGGTGGAGGTCGTGCGCATCGACGGGGAGTCGACGGAGATCGAGCTGCGCATGATCGACCTGTTGCAGAAGCTTGAGGAGCTGCGCGAGGACGAGGAGGAGGATCGTCTCGTCGGCACGCTCTTCCACTCCAAGTACCGCATCGTGCGGCGGATCGGGAAGGGCGGGTTCGGGTCCGTGTACGAAGCGGTCGACGAGCGCGGCGCCGGGAACCGGGTGGCGATCAAGGTCATGCACCCGGACAAGGCGGCGAGCGCGGCCGAGTTCCAGTCGTTCAAGGAGGAGGCGCGGCGCGTCACGCGGCTCGACCACCCGAACATCGTCGACTGGAAGGTGTTCGACGAGACGCCCGAGGGCGTGCAGTACTTCGTGATGGAGTTGCTCGAGGGCGAGGAGCTCGACCGCATTCTCGCGCGTGAGGGGACGCTCGAGCCGATGCGCGCGGCGCGCATGCTGCTCGACGTGCTGGACGCGCTGCGCGCGGCGCACCGGCTGGAGGGTGGCAGCTCGATCCTGCACCTGGATTTGAAGCCGCGGAACCTGTTCGTCGTGCCCGAGCGCGAGGGGCGGCCCGAGCAAGTCAAGGTGTTCGACTTCGGCATCGGGCAGCTCGTCGGCGGCGAGGAGGAGCACGGCGACGGCGGTGTGGCGGTGGTCGACGACCTGCGGGAGGCGTTCGATCCGGACAAGAGCCCGAGCACGATCAACACGCGCTCCTCCGCCAACGCCGCGGCGTGGATCACGGACGGGGAGGGCCGGCGCTTCCGGCGCTGCACGTCGTGCACGCCCGAGTACGCCTCGCCGGAACAGGCCGCGCACATCCTCTGCCTGCCCGGGATGACGACGCTCGACGGGCGCAGCGACCTCTACTCGCTCGGTGTCGCGGCGTTCCGCATGCTCACGGGGGAGTATCCGTTCCCGCCGCCGCTCGAGCGCGCAGATCTCCTGCGCATCCATTGCGAGGAGCCGTTCCAGAAGCTCGCGCTGGCGGACCCGAAGTGTCCCAAGCCGCTCGCGCGCTTCGTCGATCGCCTGCTCGAGAAGGACCGCGACGCGCGCTTCGCCGACGCGGACGAAGCCTGGCGCGAGCTCGACCACTTCGTGAATCCGCCGGCGTGGAAGCGCGCGCTGCCGTTCGCGGTGCCGGCGGCGGCAGGGATCCTCGCGCTGATCGTCTGGCTCGCGGCGCGCGACACGCGGGATCCGCGCTTCGCGCCGCGCGACGCGGAGCGGGGCGTGTCGCTCGCGGGCCAACCGCTGTACATGGGGCCCGAGCGGCGCACGGCGGTGATCGAGCTCGGTCCCTACGAGGAGGGCACGGGTGGGCTCGAGCCGAGCAGCGTGGCGCTGTTGCGCGAGCGCGACGGATCGACGCTCGCGGGTTTCCGAGCCACGTGGCTCGGAGGAGATCGGATCGAGCTCGCGGCCGAGTCGGATCGGGAGGAGCTCGCGGGGCGGGTCGCGGAGACGGTGCTGCTCGCCGTGGACGGCGCGAGCGTCGACGCGTTCGAGCTGCGCTGGCTCGGGCCGGCGGCCTGGGGCGCGGAGCCGGTGCGCATCGGCGGGCGCGAGGCGCGCGAGGTGGCCGGGCGGCTGGCCGTCGACGTGTACCAGCAGACGCTCGAGCTCGAGCTCACCGGGCCGCTCGAGGTTGCGCGCGACCTCGAGGTCTCGGCCAGCGTCGGGGACGGCGAGGGCATCGCTAGCCCGCCCGCGCGGATCGGCGAGCGCCTCGTCAGCCGCTTCCCGCTCGACACGCTCGTTCCGCCGGAGCTGCGCCGGACCGACTCCGTCGGCGTGACGGTCACTGCTCGCGATGGCGCCGATCGCTCGCACGTGGAGACGTTCCACGTCGCTTTCGTCGGCTCGTCGCTCGGATTCGTCGAGGAACCGGCCCTGCTCGACCGATCGCGCGCGAGCGCGGACGGAGCCGTCGCGCTGAGCAAGATGGGCGCGCTGTACCTGCTCAACGCGAAGCATCGGCCCGAGCTCGCCTTCGAGACCGCGGGCGAAGCGGACCTGCACTGGTGGGTCCAGCTCGCGGGTTCGGACCGGCGCGCGCTCGAGGGGCGCGTGGAACGCCAGCGGACGTTCCGTGTTGCGCTCGACGGCCTCGCCGATCTCGGCGGAGGGGGAGGCTACGACGCGACCATCCACGTCGAGCTCGACGACGCGAGCGCCGTGCTGCGCGCGGTCGCAGAACGCGGAGGGGACGCTCGAGAGGTTCGGTTCCGCTACGTCGACGTCGAGCCGACCGTCACGGCGTCGATCCGTCCCGGCGGTTCGTCGGCGCCGACGCTGGCGCTCGCGTCCGATCGCGTCCTCTACTTCGGCGCCCGCGACGGCGTGCTCGTGCTCGCGCGCGACAACGACGCCCAGATGCGAGTCGCCCTGCGCGTCGTTCGGCCCGACGGAACGGAGGTCGCCTTCGAGCCGAGCGACGAGCTGCGCTACGCCAATAGGCGCGAGGTCGAGTTCCCGCTCGTGTTCACCGGCGAAGGGCGGCACGCGCTCGTGGTCGAGACCTACTTCGTCGACACGCTCGAGGGTCAGGTCGCGAGCGAGCACGACTGGAGCGCCACGTACGAGGTGGTGGTCGACACGCTCGCGCCGGTCGTTGCGCTCCCCGCGGCGGCTGCGGCGGAGGCCCTCGTGCTGTCGGCGGGCGACGTGCTCGACGCGCTCGCGGTCGAGCTGCCCGAGCACGACGCCGGGGCCAGCCCGATCGAGCTTACGGCGCGCATCGTCAACGCGAGCGGACGCGCGGTCGCGACCGCGCTCTCCCGAACGGTTCCCGCCGGAGAGCTCGCCGTCGAGCTCGAGCTCGCGCAACCCTGGCCCGAGCCTTCGGGTGATGAGCGGAGCTTTGGATCTCCGGACGGCGCGTACAGGGTGATCTTCGACGCGCTCGACCTCGCCGGCCACCGCGCCAAGCCCGTGACACGCGAGCTCGTGCTCGCGCGCGCGCCGCCCGCGATCGCGCTCGAGCGGCCCGTTCCCGGCCGCGTCTGGGAGCGGCGCTCCGACCGCTGGGACGTGCAGATCGTGGCCGGCGACCCGAACGGTCTCGAGCGGGTGGAGTGCGAGGTCGTGCGCGTGGCCGACGGAGCGCGCGTAGCCGTTTTGCTGTCCGCCCTGCCCGCCGGCGCGACCGACGCCGTGCTCACGGGCGCGCTCGAGCTCCCGTTCTCGTGGTCGCAGGCTCGAGTGCGCGTCGAGGTCGTCGCGCGCGACCGTCACGAGAACGAACGGCGCTTCACGCAGGCGGACGTGGCGTTGCCGCTGATCCAACGGCTCGAGCCCGAACGCATCGCCGTGCACGCGAGCTTCGACGCGGAGCCCATGCGGCTCGTGCGCGGGAACGCCGTCTTCGCCTACCGCTTCGGCGGGCGCGCGAACGACGTGGAGAACGAGCTCTTCCGGCGCGCGGGCCTCGGCGAGCGCTACCGCGCGGGCGTCGAGCAGGCCTGGGCCATCGAGTACCCCGCGGGCGCGATCGCGGACTTCTATCTCGACGAGCGCGAGGTCGGCGTCGGGCAGTTCCTCGCGTTCGTGCGCGCCGACGAAGGCTGGAGCGACGCGCGTTGGTGGCCGCGCGGACCGAACGGGTCGGCTTCGAATGACGAGCGGCGTGCAGAGCTCCTCGCAACCCTCGCCGCGCTCGACCCGGAGCTGCCGGTGACCGGCGTGACCTGGGACGAGGCGTGCGCGTACGCGCGCTTCGTCGGCAAGCGTCTGCCGAGTTGGGTCGAGTGGGAGTATGCGGTGCGCCGCGGCGGCGAGGCGCGGCTCTTCGCGGCGTGGAACCCCGCGGAGGCGCGCCCGTTGCCGGCCGCCTACCGCGACCTCCGCGAGCCTGCGCTCCGCGGGAGCGCGGGCAATCGCTCGCGCGAGGGATTCTTCGACCTCGACGGCAACGTCTCCGAGTGGACGTGCACGCCGGTCTGGTTCGAGGGCTCGGGCAAGCCTCCCGAGGGTTTCCGCGAGCACCTGCGCCGCTTCTGGCGCGAAGCGCTCGAGCCCGAAGGGACCACAGGCGCTGCGCGCTTCGACGTGGAGCTGTGTGAGCGCTTCTGGTTCGCCGGGGGCTCGTTCGGGACGCAGCACCACGACTACTCCCAGGCCGATCGGGGGGAGCGCGGGAAGCAAAGCCCCTCGATCGGGTTTCGCTGCGCCCTCTCGCTCGTTCAGTACCACGCGAGCCTCGAGTCGGGGTCGTCCCTGGCCGGCCGGTTCGCTCCAAAGGATCCGTGATAGGTTGGAAGCGATGATGGGGAGGAAGTGGGTGGAGAGAACATGGCTCGCGTTGGCCGTCGCCGGTGCAGGCGCCGGCTGCCGCGCGGCGGCGGTCGAAGAGGCTCCGCGGCTGCCCTTCCACGTCGCGATCGCTCCCATCCACGATCCGCTCGTGCGCGCGACGCGGCCCGAACGCGATCTCGACCGCACCGATCTCGTGCTCGACCCGGACCTCGTGCGCCTGGCCGGCGCGGTGGCGGCCTCGTTCGAGCGCGAGTGCTTCGTGCGCGCGACGGTGTTGGCGCCCGTGCCGTCCGACGCCGCCGACCGCGACCGCGCGCTCGTCGAAGCTGCGCGCGCGGCGGGCGCCGACATGCTGGTCGCGCTCGACTTCCGTTACGAGCCCGACATCTGGGAGGAGAAGAGCGGCGCCTTCTGGCCCAACATGTTCCTGTTCGGGCTGGGCGGGCCGCTGTGCTACTTCCTGAAGGACCGCACGTATTCGTCCAAGGTCGACCTGACGGCGAGCTTCCACGACCTCGAGCTTCTGCGCGAGACGTCGCTGGCTTCGCGCACCGCGCTCGTGCTCGACGCGAGCGCCGGCTTCGAGGAGCTGTCGCTCAACTTCCTCGAGCGCACCGGGCGCTCGTTCACGCCCTACCTCGCCTCGGTGGTCGTTCCGAGCGGCTTCCTCTCGGTCGAGAGCGAGGTCGTCCACGCGCGCTTCGACGGCGAGGTCGAGGACGCGCTATGCAGCGAGCTCGTCGACTCCGTGAAGAGCGACCGCCTGGAACTGCTCACGGGCCAGCGCACGGGCTTTCCCTTCGAGCTCGACCCGGCCCAGATCGAGCTCGTGCGGCGCGCGAACGGGCGAGTCGCGTTGCGCGGCGTGGTGACGCTCGATGCCGGGAGCCGCGCCGGTCGCATGACGGCCTTCGAGCTGTTCTGCGCGGGGAACTCCGCGACCGGCGAGTTCGGCCGCGGCGTCGCGGAGACGCGGCCGGGAGGGAAGGTTCTGTTGCGTTACGAGTTCGCGGCCGAGGTCGACGTCCCCGCCGACGCGCGGAACGATACGACCGTGCAGCTCGTCCTCGAAGCCGGCACGGTCCACCAGGTGCGCCGCAGCTACACGTTCGCGCTCCCGTAGGGTCGTTGCCTCGGAACGCCCGCGGCTGAGGGCGCAGCCGCATTCCGTCGCGCGCGGGCGCGACCTCCGCGGAAAGAGCTTCCGACTCCGCCGCGACCGCGCTTCTCCCGCGACGGCGTAACCGCGGCGACCTTCACCCACGCACTCCCCGCGACCGAAGGAGCCTGCGTGGGGGTTGCGTCCAGGGGAGGACGCCGGGAGAGCGCGACCGGCGTTGCGTGCGAGGCGAGCGCGCCTCGCAGGTTTCCAAAGCGCGTCGCGGTCGCCTTGTGCGTGGCGTTCGCGCTCGCTCCGGTGCACGCCGCGCGCGGCCTGCTTGGCCCGCTTGGCCCCCTCGGCACAGGGGGCGAGGCGCGGCACTCGACGAGTTGGAGCTCGCGGGCCGTCGCTCCGCCGGTTGCGCTCGTGGATCCCGCTCCGCTGCTCGAGATCCTGTTGGATCCCGCCGCCCTGGTCACGCCGCTGGCCGAGAGTCTGATCCACGCCGGCCTCGCGGGAGCGCTGCCCGAGGCCGTGGTCGACCTCGTTCGCGAGCGCGTTCCGGCGAGCGCACCGCTCGTCGTGCGGCGCCGGGCTCTGCGCGTGTTGGGCGCGCTGGGGGACGCGCGGGCGATCGATCACGCGCTCGTGCTCACGGAGGCCGAGTCTCCACGGGGCGAGAGCGCGCTCGCGGTTTCGGAGGACGCACGCCACGCCCTCACCGCGATCCTCGCGCGCGATCCCGAGGCGTACGGGGAGCTCCGCCATCTCGCGTACTTCGTGTCCGCTGCGACGCTGCGAACGATCGCCCAGGCGGCGGGCGGCGCGTTCACGCCCGAGGGGCTCGAGCTACTCACGGGGTTGCTCGGGTGGAAGGACGATGCGGACTTCGCGTTGCTCACGGAGATCCGCCGCACGACGGAAGTGATCGGCGCGACGAACTTCGAGGACGCGGCGCGCGGTCGCGTGCGGGAGCGTCTGGACAGCCGGTCGGCACGCGTGCGCGGCGAAGCGGCTGCGCTGCTCGGATCGCTCCGCGACCTCGGTTCGCTGGAGCGGCTCATCGTGCTGCTCGGCGACGCGGAGCGGCTCGCGCGCGATGGGGCGTACCAGGCCCTGCGCGCTATCAGCGGTGCCACGTTGCCGCCCGATCCGGCCGCCTGGCGGGCGTGGATCGCGGCCGAGCGCGAGTGGGTCGCGAGAGGGCTTCCCGACCTCGCCGACGATCTCGTCTCCGACGACCGTGCGCGCGCGGTGCGCGCGATCGGGACCTGCGCTGCGCACGCACTGTTCCGCGACGACGTGGCGCAGGGACTCGTCGTGGCGCTGTCGAACGAGAACTCCGCCGTGCGCCGCCTGGCGTGCCAGGCGCTCGCCCGCATCGGTTCGGAGCACGGCGTCGAGCCGCTCTCCCAGGCCTTGGAGGATCCGGACGAGTCCGTCAGGATGGCGGCGCAGTCGGCGCTCGCCGAGCTCGCTGCGCCTCCTCCTCTGCCCGCGCACTGACCGGTTCTCGGTGCTCGCGACCGGCGGTCGCTGCGGGATGGTAGGCTCCGCGCAACGCCATCCAGAGCCATGCAGAGCCCCTCACTCGCGTTCCCCGAGCGCTTCAATCTCTGCCACTACTTCCTCGACCACAACCTCGGCGCGGGGCGTGCGCAGAAGACCGCGCTCGTGTGCGGGAGCGAGGAGCGCACGTTCGCCGAGATCTCCGAGCGCGCCCGGCGCCTCGCCGCGGCGCTGCGCCGCCGCGGTCACCGTCCGGAAGAGCGCGTGCTGATCGTGCTGCCGGACGGCTTCGAGTTCGCGGAGACGTTCTTCGGCGTCCTGCGCGCCGGCGGCGTGTTCGCGATGGTGAATCCGCTGCTGAAGCGCGGCGACTTCGCCTACTACCTCGAGTACTCGAAGGCGCGCATCGCGGTCGCGCACGCGAGCGTGCTCGAGGAATTCGAGCCCGCGGCGGAAGAGGCTCCGCTGCTCGAGACGGTGCTCGTCGTCGGCGACGACGCGGGTCCCTTCACGAGCTATGCGGACGCGCTCGACGCCGAGAGTCCGGGCTCGGAGCTCGCGGAGCTCGCGCCGACGGGTCCCGACGACCTCGCCGGTTGGCTCTTCACGTCCGGCTCCACCGGACGGCCGAAGGCCTGCGTGCACACGCACGGCGACTTCGCCTTCAGCACGGAGACCTACGCGAAGCAGGTCGTCGGCTACCGCGAGGACGACGTGTGCCTGTCGGTGCCGAAGCTCTTCTTCGGCTACGCGACGGGCACGAACCTGATGTTCCCGTTCGCGGTGGGGGGGAGCGCGGTGCTCTTCCCCGGGCGTTCGACGGCGGACGAGCTGTTCGATCAGATCGCGCGGCACCGCCCGACGCTCGTCACGAACGTGCCGACGATGATCAACAACATGCTGCGCTCGCCGCGCATGGACGAGGTCGACTTCGGCTCGCTGCGCGTGAACCTGTCGGCGGGCGAGGCGCTGCCGCCGAAACTCCTGTCCGAGTGGATGGAGCGCACGGGGGTCGAGATCCTGGACGGCATCGGCTCGGCGGAGATGTTCCACATCTACATCTCGAACTACCCGGGCGACGTGCGGCCGGGGAGCCTCGGGCGGATCGTGCCGGGCTACGAGGCGCGCGTCGTCGGCGAGGACGGCGCACAGGTGCCGGTGGGCGAGGCCGGGCTCTTGCGCGTGCGCGGCGGCTCGACGGCGCTGTGCTACTGGGCCGACAAGCCGAAATCGGTCGCGACGTTCCAGGGCGAATGGTGCACCTCGGCGGACTGCTTCCGCGTCGATGCGGACGGCTACTACTGGTACGAGGGCCGCTCGGACGACCTGCTCAAGGTCAGCGGCATCTTCGTGTCGCCGCTCGAGATCGAGAACGCGTTGCTCGAGCATCCCGCCGTCGCCGAGGTGTGCGTCGTCGGCCGCGAGGACGACGACGGCCTCGTGAAGCCGCTCGCGTTCACCGTCCTGCGCGACGGTCGCGAGGGCACGAGCGCCCTCGAGGCCGAGCTCAAGCGCTTCGTCAAGGACCGCCTCGCCCCGTACAAGTACCCGCGCTGGTTCGTCTGGCGCGACGCGCTGCCCAAGAACGACCGCGGCAAGGTCGCGCGCAAGGAACTGCGCGACGAGTGACGTACGGTGCCAGTCCAATTCTTCACCTCACCGCCGCAGAACTCCTGGCTTCCGTAACACCCTGCGGCGGTGAGGTGAAGAATTGGACTGGCACTGTACGTCACTCTCGCGGAGAGCAGCGAGTACGCGATACGGGTGGCGAAGCTGGCGTCGCGGGCGCTGGAGCGCTGCCATCGGTGAGGTGCGGTCGTGAGGGGTGAAGAATTGGACTGGCTCGGTACTCTCCTCGGATAGAGTCTCGCGGCCGATGACCGACGGGACAGACTGGATCGACCTCGCGAAGCGCACCTGGCCGGAGGCGCGGCGGATGTTCCACGAGCGGCTCGTGGCGATCTTGCCGATCGGGGCGACGGAGCCGCACGGGCCGCATCTGCCGCTCGACACGGACGTGACGATCGCCCTTGCGCAGTCGCGGCGGGCGGCGGAGCGGCTCGCCGAAGAGCGTGTCGAGTGTGTCGTGCTGCCGGCGCTCGCCTATGGGCTCACGCACTACACGGAAGGCTTCGCGGGGCGGGTTTCGTTGCGGGCGGGCACGCTGTGGAGCGTGCTCGAGGACGTGGTGGAGTCGCTGCGCGAGCAAGGCGTCAAGCGCGTCGTCTTCTCGAACGCGCACCTCGAGCCCGAGCACGTCGAGGTCCTGCGCGGGGTGGCGCTCGACTACACGCAGGTCGGCCCCGCGACCGCGCACGTGCTCTTTCCCGACAACACGCGCCGGCGCTGGGCCGCGACCCTGGGCGAGGAGTTCCAGAGCGGCGACTGCCACGCCGGCCGCTACGAGTCGAGCCTCGTGCTCGCCTCCGATCCGGGAGCGGTGCGCGAGGACGCGCGAGCGGGACTCCCGAAGCTCGAGATCGGGTTGCTCGCGAAGATGAAGACCGGAGTGAAGACCTTCCGCGCGGCCGGGGCGACCGACGCCTACTGCGGCGATCCGGCCGCGGCGACCGCGCGAGAGGGCGCCGACTTGACCGACCGCCTCGCAACCATGATCGTCGAGAGCATCCGCGAGACATGGCCCGAACTCTTTCGATGAAGCCCTTCGTCACCCACATCGACGTCCGCTTCGGACACGTCGATCCGGCCGGGATCGCCTACTACCCGCGCATCTACGACTACGTCCACGAGGCGTTCGAGGAGCTGTGGGACGTCCACGTCGGGAAGCGCTACTACCACCTGCTGGGGGAGGAGCACATCGGCTTCCCGCTCGTGCACTCCGAGGTCGACTTCAAGCACCCGTTGCACTTCGGCGACCGCGCAACGGTGCGGGTGACGTGCTTCAAGCTCGGCACGTCGTCGCTCGGGTTGCGCTACCTCTTCTCGGTCGGCGACACGGTCTGCGTCGACGCGCGCATGACGACCGTGTGCGTCGAGCTCGAGGGCTTGAAGAGCTTCCCGATCCCCGGTCCTTACCGCGCCCGCTTCGAGGCCATCCTGGAGAGCGAGTGAGGATCTGCGAGGCGCACGGCAAGGGCCGGCCGGTCTTCAGCTTCGAGTTCTTCCCCCCGAAGAGCGACGAAGCAGCCGATCAACTGATGGAAACGGTCGCGGACCTGAAGGAGGTGCTCGCGCCCGACTTCGTGTCCGTGACGTACGGCGCCGGCGGATCGACGCGCGCTCGCACGCTCGAGTGTGTCACGCGCATCCAGGGCCAGCTCGGGATCACGTCGATGGCCCACTTGACCTGCGTGGGCGCGACGCGCGCCGAGATCAAGGAAGTCGTGACGGCGCTCGTCGCGCGCGGGATCGAGAACGTCCTCGCGTTGCGCGGCGATCCGCCGAAGGGCGAAGAGGCCTTCCAGACGACCACGGGCGGCTTCGCGCACGCGAACGAGCTCGTGGAGTTCCTCGCCGGGGCCTTCGAGCTCTGCATCGGGGCGGCGTGCTATCCCGAGCGGCATCCCGAGTCGCAGTCGGCCGAGCTCGACATGCGCTGGACCAAGGCCAAGGTCCAAGCGGGCGCGACCTTCCTCACGACGCAGCTCTTCTTCGACAACCGGGACTACTTCGGCTTCGTCGCGCGGGCGCGCGAGGCCGGGATCACGATCCCGATCGTGCCGGGCATCATGCCCATCACGAACGTGGCGCAGATCGAGCGCTTCACCAAGATGTGCGGCGCGCGCATCCCACCCGAGCTCTTGGCGCGTCTCACGCGCTATCGCGACGATCCCGCGCTCGTCATGGCCACCGGGATCGAGCACGCCATCCAGCAGTGCCGCGGGCTGCTCGACGGCGGCGCTCCGGGTCTGCACTTCTACACCCTGAACAAGAGTCACGCGACGCGTTCGATCCTGGCGGCGGTGAAGCAGGGCTGACGGTTCAGAACGGCATCCCGACCGAGAAGTGAACGAGGAAACCGTCCTCTTTGCCCTTCGGGTGCGGGTTCCAGGCGAAGTCGAGCCGCAGGGGACCGATGGGCAGCATGTAGCGGATGCCGAAGCCGAAGCCCGAGCGAAAGTCCGCGAAGTCGAAGTAGTCCTCGTAGTTGGGGACGACGTTGCCCATGTCGGCGAACAGCGCTCCGGCGAGGTTGCCGAACAAGTGCTCGCGGATCTCGCCCGACAGCGTGGTGAACGCTTCGCCGCCCAGCGGCTCGTTTCCGGCGTCGACGGGACCGAGCTCGTCCTGATCGAACGAGCGCACCGTGCTCTCGCCGCCGTTGAAGAAGCGCTCTTGCAGGGGGATCTCGTCGGTGTCGTGGGTAGGCACGATGACGCCCGTGCGCAGCGACAGGGCGAGGACGGTGCTCGGGCGAAGGCGCCAGAAGTGCGCTTCGCTGTAGCGTCCACGCAGGAAGTCGAGCTCGCTGCCCAGGACCTGGTCGCCCCACTGCAGCGAGATCCGCGCGGCATTGCCGTCGGTCGGCAAGAGCGGGCTGTCGCGTGTGTCGTAGCGCGCGAGGACTTCGACCGCGGAGATGTCGACGTCGGTAAGGGCCGCGAGTGCGGCGGGATCGGTGACGTCGACGTCCCGCGCCTTCGAGCGCTCGAAGTCGTAGGAGACGCCGGTCTCGAAGGACTGGGACCACTCGCGCGTGACGGTCAGGTCGATCCCCGCCTTGATGCGCGTGAACGAAGGCTCCTCGCGTTGCAGGACCTGGGCGGAGGCGTCGGCGAAGACGTCGGCTCCGAACAGGAACGGATCGCTGACGCCCACTTCCACTTCCTGGTGTCGCACGGCCGCGACGCCCTCCGTGCGGAACCCGCGACCCGTCCCGAACAGATTGCGGTTGCGATAGCCGGCCTTGAGTCGGGCGAGCTCGTACGAACCCCAACCCGGCTCGAGGAAGATCTCCTGGGACGGATTCTCCACGACGCTCACGAGGAGCTCGCGCTCGGGACCCTCGCCTTCGAGGTCGAGTCGGATCCGCGAGAAGAGACCCGTCGTGAAGAGATTCTTGAAGGAATCGCGCTCGCGCTCCGGAGTGAACGGTTTGCCGACCTCGGCCTCGAGACGCGAGCGCACCAGAGCTTCCCGCGTGCGCTTCTGGCCCACCACGCGGATCGATCCGACCGTTACCTGCATGCCCTCTTCGACCTGTACGACGAGAGCAGCGGAGCCCTGCTCGTGGTCCAAGCTGCGCGACACGCTGGCGCTCGCGTCGGGATAGCCGGCTTCGCCCAGGAACTCCACCACGGCCGCGCGAATCCGTCGGTCGAGCTGCGTGACGTAGGTCTCTCCGAGCCCGACGGGCAATGCCGAGCGGAGCTGTTCGTCCGTGAAGGACGTCGAGCCCTCGAAGCGGATCTCGCTCACCGTGAACGTGGGGCCCTCCTCGATCTCGAAGGACGCGGTCGCGAGCCTGCGGTCCTCGCTGAACGTGACGTGCGGTTCGGAGACGCGCACGAGCAGCTTCCCGACCCCGAGGTAGTTGGAAGTGATCGCGCCGCGCGCAGCCTCGAGCTCGGACTGGACGAAGTACTTCACTTCGCCGAGCAGCTTCGTCGGTCCGCCGATCAGATCCGCGAGCTCGCGCCGTCCGAAGATCGAGTTCCCCGAGAACGACACTCGGCCGAGCCGCGTACGCGGCCCCTCGTCGATGCGGATCACGGCGGAGAGCGAGCCGTCCTCGTGTTCCTCGAGCTCGTACGTGGCGACGGCGAAGGGAAAGCCGGCGGCCTGGTAGTGGCTCTCCACGGAGAAGGCCGCGTCGTCGATGGCGGACTTGCGGTAGCCGAAGCGCTCGAAGTCCACCAGGTTGTCGACCACGACGTCCTCCAGCGCGCCCTCGGGCATCGAGCGATTGCCCTCGAAGCGCAGGTCGTACTCGACGCGCTCAACGTCCGTTTCGCCGTCGGAGCGCGCGGCACGGCACGCGCACAGGGCGAGGAGCGCCAGAACGAGAGCCTGGGACTTCACTCGAAGGGAAGGACGAAACGCAGGCCGTAGTTGACGTGGTCGTACTCGTCTTGCTCGGTCGCGAGGTACATGGAGCCTCGACCGAAGAAGAACCCGTCCGAGACGCGATAGGTCATCTCGATCGTCTCGTCGCCGTCCTGCGTCGTATCGCGACCGATCAAGAGCTCGAAGCGCTCGAGGAACGACTCTTCCGACTCCGTCGACTCGTCGCTCATGAAACGCGTCAGGATGTCCTTCGCGAGGAAGACGCCCACGGCCTGCGCGCCCGCGACGCCCGTGCGCGACGACAGACCGATGCCCGGGTCCTGCCCCGTCCACACGAGCGCGAAGAGGTCTTCCTCGCCGAGCGGGGGCGACGAGGACATCAGGATCTCCGGGTCGTCGTAGGGGCCGCTGACGCTGACCGAGACGTCGTAACCGCGGATCCGGTTGCCGAGCAACAACTCGAGGTGCGGGACCATCGGGTCCTCGCGGCCGAGCGTGATCGTTCCCGGCCGCAGGTAGAGGTCGTAGGCGGGGAGCACGACCTTGCCGCGATCGACGTAGATGGTGCCCACGAGCTCCGGCGATTCGCCCGTGCCGAGCAGGCGCAGATCCGGACGCAGGCGCGCGTCCACCACGTTGTTGTCGATGCGGAAGGGCTTTTCCGCGGTCACGTTCAAGTCGAAGGTCGTGCGCGCGAGCGGCGGCTCGCGGAACGAGAAGAGCTCGATGCCGCGACCCTGCGAGCGCGGTCGCGCGCGCCGGCCTGGCCCGATGAAATCGATGCGACGTACGAGACGCGAGTCCTGCAGGCGCAACTCGCCGGAGATCTGCGGGGCGTCGGGCGAACCTGTCACGTGCAGGTTCGCGTCGGCCCGCACCTTGACGCCTTGCAGGCGGTACAGGAGCAGGTTCCGACCGACGAGCGAGACGTCGAGGCTCGGCGGATCCGAGCCGAGGTCGACGTGACCCTCCAACGAGAACGGGGAGCCGCCGAGCTCGCCGGTCATGGTGGCGATCTCGAAGCGGCGGTTCTCGACGTTCAACAGGCCGGCGACGCTCTCCAACGCGGGGAGCTCCGGGCTGAGCTTCAGCTCGCCGCCGTCGAACTCGAGCTGTCCCGAAGGCTCGAGCGCGTCGAGCGTGCCGCCGAGCTCGAGCTCCGCCGCCATTCGGCCGCCGAAGCGTCGAACGAGGTCGCCGCCCATGCCGCGGTCGAGGCGCTCGATCCAGGCGGAATCCTCGATGACGAGCCCGCCCGTGAAATTCACCGCCGTGTCGCCGGGCAACAGCGGCTCCCCGCGCGCGAGCCGTGAGAGGTCGATCCCGCTCTCCAGGCTTCCCTCCGCCTGCAGCGTGAAGGCGTCCGGGACGACGACGCGGACGCGCTCGAGCTCCACGCGTTCGCCGATGACCACCCGACCCGCGATCTGCGCGTCGCGAAAAATGGGCTGACCTCCGACGTCGAGGTCGACGTCCAGGGCATCCACCCCGAACCAGCCCGCGAGCGCGCTCCATTCGCCGGAGAGATCGACATCGGCCCGCACCGTTCCGCGCGGCCAGGGCACGCCGGCAGGAACGAGCCGTGCGAGCTCGCCGAGCTCCGGCAGGTTCAAGCGCGCCTTCAGGAGCACTTCGCCCTTCGGCAGGAGATCCCCGCCGGTCAGGTCCAAGGGGAAGCGTCCGGCCGCGCGCACCTGGCTCACGTCGCCGCTCTTCGCCTCGAACGATTCGAGCACGAGCTCTTGGTCGGAGAAGGTCGCGCCCCAGCGCAGACTCCACACGTTCGGGACGGCGGCGCCGACGATCTCGTCGAAAGCGAGCACGAGACGCCGCGCGGAGCCCTCAGACGTGAAGCGCAGCTCGTCGTTCGCGCGCGTTCCCTCGAGCTCGCCGGTCAGGCCCGCGATCTCGAGTCCCCTCGGCAGGAAGGGCGAGAGGAGCGGCACGAGGTCGAGCTCGCGCGCGTAGCAGCCGAAGCGCATCACACCGTCTTCATGACGCACGAAGAGCGTCAGGGCGCCGGCGCTGCCCTCGAGCGGAAGCTCGTCGATCTCGATCGGATCGCCCTCCAGGGAGAGCGTGACCGGCTGCACGAGTGCGAGATCCGCGCCCGCTCGCTCGGCGGACAGCGAGACGATCTCGAGCTCGCGCAGGACGAACGAGTTGCCGAAGACCGCGTTGCCCGACAGGGCGAGCCGCCCGCCTTCCGCTTCGAGCTCGAGCGCTTCCACGTGCGCCCGATAGCCCGTCAACGCGCCGTGGGCTTCCAGTCGCTCGACGGCGTGTCCGGCGACCGCGAGCTCGTAGGCGGAGAGCTTCCAACTCCCGTCGAGCGCTCCGAAGCCTCCGTGCACGTCGGCCTCGACGACGAGATTCCCGCGCACTTCGATCCACGGCACGATGCGGCTCAGGTCGTCGACCCGCACGCGAAGCCGCACATCCCGTAGTTCTTCGGAAGCGACGTCCAGCTCGCCTGCGAGCTCGATGTCGGCTGCGGTGCTCCGTGCGCGCAGGAGCGGTACGCGCACGCTCCGGCGATCGGCTTCGACCACGACTTCCACGAGGCCGAGCTCGATCCCGGCGGCCGTCACGTCCGTGCCCGTGAGCGTCCCCGAACCGACGACGTCGGGCCAATCACCGGCGACGCGCAGGCTCCCCTCGAGCTCCCCCGCCCACTCTGCCGTCCCGAGGATCGGGCCGAGCCCGGAGAGGTCGGCGAAGTCCGCGAAGAGGTCGAGCTCGATCGTCGGACCGCCCTCCGCTCGCGCGATCACGGTCCCGCCCCGAACGGTGAGCGCTCCTCCGGGCGTCTCCAGACGACCGCGCTCGACGAGTGCGCGACCTTCGGCGAGCGTCGCGAACAGCTCGAGCCGGTGCTCGGGGACCGTGAACTCGCTCGCGCCACGCCCGAGCCACTCGGGCAGGTTGCGCGCGTCGATCGAGACACGCGCGCTGCCGCCCCGCAACACCGCGCTCGGACCCTTCGCGAGCGGGAGCGACAGATCCTCGAGCACGAGTGCGTTCTCGGGCTGCGTGAGCGCGAGGCGCCCTGAGCGCAGGACTCCCTCTCGGTACGACAGGCGCCCCTCCAGGTCGAGCGGGTCGCGGTTCCCGACGACCAAGTCGCGCAGGTCGACGAATGCATCCCCCGAGAGCTCGGCCGCTTCGTCGAAGGGCAGCGCGAGCTCGCCCTGCACGCGCCGAGCGGTCCCCGCCAGGGCGATGTCGAAGGACGGCCATACGTCCGCCCGGCAGGCCGCGAGATCGATTCCCTCCAGGTCGAAGACGAGACCGAGCGCGGCGTCCGTCGCTTCGCCGGACACGTCCGCGCGCCCGCCGAAGACCTCGAGCGAGGCCTTCCAGGTGAGCCCGGGAATCCCGCTCGACGTCGCGTCGCCCCAGGCGAAGCGCGAATCGCTCGCGCGCAGGCCGCGCCGGCCGACGCGTAGGTCGAAAGCGGGGGGGCTGCGAGGCGCGGCTTCGTCCGAGGAGGTCTCGGGAGGACTCCCGTCCCCGGTCGGGTCCGCGCCGGGAGCTGGAGGGTCGCCCTCGTCTTCGAGCGACGGATCTGGGCTCGGGCTCGGGGGATCCGGGGCGAGGAGCACGAGCTCGTTCACCGAGACCCCGCGGCCGTCGAGGCGCACGCTCGCGGCGAGGCCGACCTCGAGTGTTTCGCGGCCGGGCGCGCGGTAGGCCAGGTGCTCCGCTCGGAGCGCGTCCCAATCACCCGTCTCCGCGTTCGCTCCGAGCGCCAATCCCCTGGCCTCGAGCTCGTGCCCCTCCGGGAAGCGCACGAGCAATCGGCTCTCTTCGAGCGCGAGCGCCGGGAGCTGGAGCTCGAGCGGTTCGCCACCGCTCGCTCCATCGCTCTGCGCCGGAGACGGGGAGGGGGCGGAGAAATCGAGCTCGACGTCGAGACTGCGCCCGCTCACGAAGCGCAACCAATCGGGATCCCCGCCGAGCCAGGCGGCGAGCGAGAAGTGCGCTTCGAGCTCCTCCGCGCGCAGGCGGAGCAAGGGACCGAGCGCGCCGACCCGCGCCGGGCGCAGCGCCAGGCCCTGCACCGCGAGTCGGCTCGTTCCGTTCCCCCGCAAGGAGCGAATCTGGATCTTCACTCCGAAGTGCGCCGCGACGCGGGGCGCCGTCGCCTCGACGAGCGGCCCGAGCCATGCGGAGCGCGTCCCGAACACGACGCCGACGAGCACGACCGTCACGATCGCCGCTCGCAGCCATCGGCGGCGGCGCACGCGTCGTCTCGCGGGACGTGGGGGGAGGGTTCGAACTCGTTGCGCGCTCACGACAGCCTCGGTCCGTTGCAGCGCGCGACACGCGCTCGCTCAGCGCGCCGGCATTCTACGGCGCAGCGCGTGGCAGTCCGACAGCCAATCGGGCGGTGAGCGAACTCGAGCTTCGCCCAGCGCGGAAGAGTTGGACCGACTATTCGAGGATCGGCAGCGTGCGGTGCTCGCGGATCGCGATTCGCTGCGCGAGCTTGCCCGCGATGTCGGAGAAGGCGCGTGAGACCGGATGGCCGGGATCGCTCACGATGACGGGATCGCCGCCGTCGCCGCCCACGCGCACCGTGGGGTCGAGCGGAACCCGGCCGAGCAGGGGGAAGCCGTAGCGGGCGGCGAGGCGCTCGGCTCCGCCCGCGCCGAAGATGTGCACCAGCGTCTCGAAGGCGCCGTGCTCGTCCGTCTTCACGGTCGTCTCGCCGGCTCCGGTGTCGAGGCGCACCGCCGTGCCTGCCGCCGCGCCCTCGATCACGCCGCGGATCGCGTAGCCGGCCATGTTCTCGACGATGCCGAGGACCTCGACGTTCACCTGCTTGAACATCTGGATCGCCTTGGACACGTCGTAGGTCGCGACGGCTTGGGGCGTGGTGACGAGCACGCCGCCCGACAGCGGCACGATCTGCGCGAGCGAGAGCTGCGCGTCGCCGGTGCCCGGCGGCATGTCGACGAGCAGGTAGTCGAGGTCGCCCCACGCGACGTCGCCCAGGAATTGCTCGATCAGCTTGTGGACCATCGGTCCGCGCCAGATGACGGGCTTGTCGTCGCCCACCAGGTAACCGATGGACATCGTCGCGACGCCATGGCGTTCCTTGGGGACGAGCTTGCCTTCGTGGGTCTCGGGCTCGCCCGTGAGGCCCATCATCATCGGGATGTCGGGACCGTAGACGTCGCAGTCGAGGATGCCGACGCGCGCGCCGGTGCGGTGCAGCGCGACCGCGAGGTTGACGGTCACGGTGCTCTTGCCCACGCCGCCCTTGCCGCTCGACACGGCGACGAAGTGCTTCACGCCCGTCGCGAGCTTGCGCGGCGGTCCGCTCTGACCGCGCACTTCCGCCGTCATCTCCACGTCGACCTGCTTCACGCCGGGAAGGCCGCCGATGAGGGTCTCGGCCTGCTTCTTCATCTGGTCCTTCACCGGACACGCGGGCGTGGTCAGGTTGATCGTCACCTTGACCGCACCGCCATGGATCTCGGGCTCCTTGACGAAGCCGAGCGAGACGATGTCCTGGCCGAGGTCGGGGTCGATGATCTGGCGCAGGGTGTCGAGAACCCGTTCCTTCGTGACGTTGCTCACCGATGAGTTTCCCTTCGGGAAGTTCCTTCGAGGTCGACCGGCGTCGCGGAAGCCCGCGCTGGTTGGCCGAGCATCTCTTCGACCTCGCGACCCCGCGCCGGCGCACGCGCGGCGGCACCGAGCCTGCGAACGGACAGGCCGTGGAGGCGACTACTGTAGGCCGCGCGCACCCTCCGACAAGGGGGCGACGAGGGGACGACAAGGGGCGACGAGCGGCAGCCCATTCACGGTGGCCGACGTCCTCCCCCGTGCCGCTCCTTCGCGCACGCCCGAAGGCATGGGAGGGCTCCCCGACGGCAGACCGAGGGTCGCCGTCCGCCGCGCTTTCGGCTCTGCGCGGCTCGGGATAGGCTTCGCGGATGCCCCGCAGCGCTCGAGTTCGCGAAGCGGCCGTGTGCCTCGTCTCCGGCGGAATGGACTCGGCGGTCGTGCTGGCGGAGGCGTCGGCTTCGGGCTTCGCCACGCACGCGCTCTCGATCGCCTACGGGCAACGCCACGCCCACGAGCTCGCCGCCGCGCGCCGCGTGGTGCGCGCGCAAGGCGCCGTGGAGCACCGCGTGGTCACGGTCGACCTCGCCGCGCTCGGCGGTTCGGCGCTGACCGGCGGCGGCGAGGTGGAGAAGGACCGCGCGCTCCACGCGATCGGGACGGGCGGCGTGCCCTCGACCTACGTTCCCGCGCGCAACACGATCTTCCTCGCGCTCGCGCTCGGCTGGGCCGAGGTGCTCGGCGCGCGCGACCTGTTCCTCGGCGTGAACGCGGTCGACTACTCGGGCTATCCGGACTGCCGCGAGCCGTTCCTGCGGGCCTTCGAGGCGCTCGCCGCCGTCGCGACGGCCGCGGGATCGGAGCGCGGGGCCACCTTCCGCGTGCACGCGCCGTTGCTCGCGCTCACGAAGGAGGACGTCGTCCGGCGGGCGCTCGAGCTCGGAGTCGATCTCTCCCTGACGCACACCTGCTACGACCCGCTCGAGCGCGAGGGCCGGGTGCTCGCTTGCGGTCGTTGCGACGCCTGCAGGCTGCGCCTCGAGGGCTTCCGTCGAGCGGGTGTGCGGGATCCCGTTTCCTACGCGCACGGCGTCGAGGAAGTCGAGCACGCTTGAGCGAGGAGAGCGACGTGCGGCCCCGTACGGAGACGACCGCTTCGAACGAGACGCGCGCGTTCGAAGCGCCCCCGCAGAGCGGCGATCGGCGCGGGGACGCGCTCGCCGCCCTGGTCGCGGTCGTCGACCGCCTGCGCGCTCCAGACGGATGTCCCTGGGACCGCGAGCAGACCGTCGGGAGCATGGCGCCCAGCCTGATCGAGGAAGCGTTCGAAGCGCTCGAAGCCATCGAGAGCGAGGACGACGGCGCCGCGCTGGAGGAGCTCGGCGACCTGCTCATGGTCGTCGTGCTCATCGCGCGGATCGCCGAGCAGGACGGGCGCTTCGACCTCGCCGATGCCGCGCGCGCGGTCACCGACAAGCTCGTGCGGCGCCACCCGCACGTGTTCGGCTCCGGCGAGGTCGACTCCGCGGCCCACGTCGTCGCGAACTGGGAACGCATCAAATCGACGGAGCGCGCGGCGAAGCAGAGCGACGCGAGCGCCCTGGCGGGCGTGCCCGTCGCGTTGCCGGCCCTCCAGCGCGCGAACCGACTGGGCGCGAAGGCCATTGCGGCGGGCTTTCGTTGGGCCGATGCGGACGGCGCCCTCCTGAAGCTCGAGGAAGAGGTGCGCGAAGTCCGTGCGGCCCTGGCGTCCGAGGGGGACCCGGAGAGCCGCCGGCTCGCCCTCGAGCACGAGCTCGGTGACGTGCTGCTCGCCGCGGCGCTCCTGTGCAACTACGTCGACCTGGATGCCGAGCGCGCAGCACGCGCGGCCGTGCGGCGCTTCGAGGCGCGCTTCCGTACGATGGAGGAGGCCGTCGGAGGCGACGTGCGCCGGATCGACCTCGATGCCTTGCTGCGAGCCTGGCGCGAGGCCAAGGAACGGGAAAGTGCCCTCACGCATCGAGACCCACCGGCGTAGTGCGGCGCTTCGTTCCGCCAACCCGACGACAGAGTCCATGTCCGACACGCCCATCGTCGTTTCCGACGTCTACAAGTTCTTCGGGCCCAGCGGGAGCCAGAACGCCGTGCTGCGCGGCGTTCGCTTCGACGTGCGCCAGGGCGAGTTCGTGTGCGTGATGGGGCCGAGCGGATCGGGCAAGACGACGCTCCTGCACCTGATCAGCGGTCTCGACGAGCCTTCGAGCGGCACGATCGACCTCCTGGGACGCGCTCTGTCGCGCTTGTCGCCGCACGAGCGCACGCTCTTGCGGCGCGAGGCGGTCGGGTACGTGTTCCAGTTCTTCAACCTGCTCCCCAACCTCACTGCGCTCGAGAACGTCGGGCTGCCGCTCGCGATCCAGGGCAAGAATCCCGCGCGGCACCGCGAGCTGGTCGAAGGGCTCTTCAGCCGCTTCGGGCTCGAGCGCTGCACGAATTCGATGCCGCACCAGCTCTCGGGCGGGGAGATGCAGCGCGTCTCGATCGCGCGTGCTCTCGCCGGCGGGCAGCCCGTGCTCCTGTGCGACGAGCCGACCGGGAACCTCTCCCAGAAGCACGGTCTGGAGGTGATGAACACGCTCCGGCGCGTCGCCGACGAAGACGGCCGGACCGTGTTGCTCGTCACCCACAACCCGCGCGATGCGGCGTTCGCCGATCGCATCCTGTTCCTCGTGGACGGCGAGATCGACGCCGCGAACGAGCTCGTCGGACCCGGGATTCCCGTCGAGCGCATCCACGAGTCGCTGGCTCACCTGCACATCTGATGGGACTCGCCGGCACCCTCGCGCGGAAGAACCTCGTCCAGCACCCCGGACGCACGCTGTTCTCCGTGCTCGGGATCTCGGTCGGCATCGCGACCGTCGTGCTCGTCTTCACGCTCGATCACAACACGATGGTCGGCCGGCGCCTGGTCGCCGACAAGCAGAACTGGCAGGCCGACGTCGAGGTGCATCCGGAGAAGGGCCTCGCGGACGCGCGCGGCGAGCTGGCCCGGACGCCCGGGGTGGCGCGCGTCTCCGCGCACTTCCAGCAGGACGTCCTGATCCGCGCCGCCGGAGCGCCGTCGGATCGAGGCCCCGAGCGGAAGGCCGTGCGCCTGTTCGGCATCGAGGCGGAAGCAGGAGCGGACCTCGGTGTGTACTTCCTGCGCGACGGCGCTCACCTCGATCCGAATGCGCGCCGTCGCGAGTGCTTGCTCGGACTCGCCCTGACGCAGGAGCTCGGCGTCGCGATCGGCGACACGGTCCACTTGGCGCAGCCGCGGCGCAGAGCGAAGAAAGTGTGCGTGGAGGGCGAGCTCCAGGAATTCGACGTGAAGGGGGTCGACCCCGTCGACTGGCCGCACGTCGTCGTGGGCGTGATCGAGCCCGAGCGTCTGGGCCGACGCTCGGGAGGCGCGGTGGTGGTGGTCGACTACGCGAAGGGCCGCGAGCTCTACCTCGACACGCACATCGCCGAGACCTTCTGGGTGCGCAAGGATCCCGCGATCGACGTCGAGCGGCTGGAGACGAGCCTCGGCGAGCGCTTCTCCTTCGACATCTCCAAGGGCGCCGTGGTGGGGCAGTCGTCGGACGAGCGCGCGTTCCGCAACGGCGTGCGGCTGGCAGGCCTCTTCGCCCTCGTCCTCGGCCTGTACGTCATCTTCCACACGCTCTCGATGTCGCTCGTGGAGCGCGTGCGCGAGGTCTCCTTGCTCGACGCGCTCGGCGCCACGCGCCGCCAGATCGCCAAGATCTTCTTCGGAGAAGCGCTGTTCATCGCGCTGACGGGTGGAGTGCTAGGCACGGCCGTCGGGCTGGGGCTGACGCGTTTCCTCTTGCGCCGCGGCGTCACGACGATCGGCGTGGGCAAGAACATCCAGACCTTCGAAGTGCCGTGGGAGGTCGTGGGGCCGCTGACGGCGGTGGGGGTGGGGATCGCGCTCCTCGGGTCGGTCTATCCGCTCCTGCGCGCGCGGGCCACCGACACCGTCGCGGTGCTGCGCGGCGAGGACGTGGGCGGAACACGCGGAGTGGCGCGCGGGTTCCAGCTCTTCACCGCGATCCTGCTCGTCGTCATCCTGCCGGGGCTGTACCTCGTCATCGCTCCCGTGATCGGCGAGATCGACCACACGTTCGTCGCCGTCCTCTTGGGCGGGATCGGCGTGCTCGCGCTGCTCGTCGGGTTGCCGTTGCTCGTGCCCTCGATCCTCTCCGCCGTCTGCACGCGGATCACGAAGCCTTTCGACGAGCTGTGGCCGCTCGCGGGTCAGCTCGCCGCACGCTCGATCCGCCACAGCCCGACGCGCATCTCGGCTTCGGTCGCGGCCATCGCGCTCGTCACATCGGCCTTCATCGGCTTGAAGGGAATGACGAACAGTCTGCGCGGCGAGGTCGAGGTGTGGGGGGCGCGGGCGGTCGCGGGCAAGCTGTGGGTGCGCGGCCTGCCCGACGTGACCTACGACGACCTGTGGGGTGCGCTCGGGCCCGAGACGCACGTCGTGGGCATCGAAGCGGGGGATGCGCGCGTCTACAGCCCCTTCCTGATCCTCGGCCTGCGCGAGGAAGAGCTCGCGCGCTTTGGTCCGTGCGAGCGCGACCCCGCGCTGCTCGAGGCCATCTCGCACGGTCAGGGGGTGATCCTATCCTCGCGCGTCGCGAAGCTCTACGGCCACGAGGTCGGAGACGCCATCCACGTGACGACGCCCGGATCCGGCGTGCAGACCTTCTCCGTCGTCGCGATCTCGGACGAGTACGGCTACTTCTACGAGCCCGACGAGCGCCTGTACGGCGTGGTCGGAGCGAACTACGTCCGGCGCTACTTCTGCCTCGAAACGGACACGACGACCTTCGCCGCGCTGGAGCTCGAGCCGGGCGCGTCGCCGGACGCGGCCATCGCTTCCCTGAATCACGTGTTCAGCGGCGTGCCGGAACTCGTCATCAAGACCGGGGACGACATCCTCGCCTGGCAGATCGAGGACATCACCCGCGACTTCCGCTTGTTCGACATCATCCTCGGATTGACGGCACTGCTCGCGGGGCTGGGCGTGCTCAACGGACAACTGCTCTCCGCGCTCGAGCGCTGGAAGGAGATGGGCGTCCTGCGGGCGCTCGGCATGACCCACCGTCAGGTGGCGGGGATGGTGCTGCTCGAATCAACGGTGGTGGGGGTCACCGGCGCCGGGCTCGGTCTCGTCGTCGGTTCGATCTTGACGCCGATCATCGTGGAGGCGCTCCAGGTGATCTCGAGTCTGCCGCTTCCGCACCGCTCCGCGGGGCCGTGGCTCTTCTGGTCCCTGCTCGGAGCCGTCCTCATCACGGTGCTCGCCGGCCTCTATCCGATCTGGCGCATGAATCGCTTCGACGCCCTGCGCGCCGTCCGCACGGGGTGAACGCGGTGCCAGTCCCCGGCTGGCACCCCGATCACCCCCTGCGACCGGCCAGACGCTTGAGGCGCGCAGGCTCGAGGCTATACTCCCGCCCGCACAGCCGCGGGGACGTAGCTCAATTGGTTAGAGTGCCGGCCTGTCACGCCGGAGGTTGCGGGTTCAAGTCCCGTCGTCCTCGCCATCCCCGCGCCCACCTTCGCCGCGGGAAGGCGTGAGTTCGCAGCGCCAAAGTCGCGGCCACGTGTCGCGCGCGCGAGCTACTTGTCGGTCGCGAGACGACCGCTACTCTTGATCTCCGCCCCAGCGCTGCCATGTCCCCGCCCTCTTCCTCGATTCCGCCGCCTATCGTGGTCGAGGACGAGAGGGCTTTCGAGCGGATGCTGGAGGACCTCTCGCACGAAGGCGTGATCGCGGTCGACACGGAGGCCGACTCCTTCTTCAACTACCACGAGAAGGTCTGCTTGATCCAGATCACGGGCGCGGAGCGCGACTACGTCGTCGATCCGCTGGCAGGCTTCGACGTCGCGGAGTTCGGGAACGTGCTCGCGGACCCTTCCCGCACCAAGGTCTTCCACGACGGCGAGTACGACATCACCATCCTGAAGCGGGACTACGGCTTCCACTTCGCGAACCTGTTCGACACGCGCGTCGCTGCTGCGGCCCTCGGTGAGAAGAATCCCGGGCTCGCCTCGGTCCTGAAGAAGCACTTCGACGTCGATCTCGACAAGTCCCTCCAGCGCTCCGATTGGAGCCACCGACCGCTCACCGAGAAGCAAATCGCCTATGCGCGGCTCGACACTCACTTCCTGATCCCGCTCAAGGAGCGGTTCGAGGCGGAGCTCGAGCGGCTGGGACGAAGCATGATCGTCGCCGGGGAGTGCCACCGGTTGGCCGGCATTCCGGCGACCGTGCGCTCCTTCAATCCCGACGAGTTCATTCGGATCAAGGGCGCGCGCGAGCTCGACGGCGCGGAGAAGCGCGCACTGCGCGAACTCTACATCCTGCGCGACGTCCTGGCCTCGCAGGCCGACCGCCCACCGTTCAAGGTCATGAGCAACCAGCTCTTGCTGGTACTGGCCGAAGCCCAACCGCGAACCATCAAAGGGCTCTCGAACGTCCCAGGCTTCTCGTCGCGGATGATCCGCAAATTCGGGGACGACGTCATGGCCGCGCTCGAGCGCGCGCGGTCGAGCGGACCGATCACCGCGCTGCCGCACCTGCCTGCCAAGGACGGGACTTCGTCCCTCGACGACGCAGAGTACGAGCTCCACGAGCGGCTGCGCACCTGGCGCAAGCAGCGCGCCGAGGAGGAAGGCATGGACTCCTCGCTGGTGCTGAACCGCTTGCTCCTGATCGAACTCGCCCTCGCGCGCCCGACGACGGCCGAAGAGCTCTCGAGAATCGACGCCCTGGCCGACTGGCAGCGTGAGCGCTACGGCGAGGAACTCGTCCGCCTCGTCGGCGACTTCGAGCGCGACCTCGCGAGCGGGAAGATCTCGATCGCCCGCGGTCGTCGGGTTCGCCGCGAGGTCTGAGCACGCCTCTCGCGATCGGCCGGCGGCATGCCGAGCGCGCGTGTGCGCGTGTGCGCAGGGGAGCGCACGCCGAGGATCGGAACTCCGCCAGCGCGTGTTGCGGCCGGCGCGGGGAGCTCGAAAGAAAGTTCTTCGTTGGGCAGGCGGGTTCCGGCCGGCAGACCACGAAACCCGTTCCTGGGGTTCTGCGCTGGCGCCCGTTGAAGAAGTCATCCGGCGTCATGAACCCGTCCTCCACTCCAGTGCGGCACCCGAGAGCCTCTTCACCCATTCGCCTGCGTTCCCGGGCACCACGCCGAAGCGGATGCCGGGCACTTGGCATCCGGAGCACTTCTTCAACAGGCTGCTAGAAGACGTGAGGTTCCTTTTAGTTGGCCTCGGCCGGGCGGCGATAGTCGGTTTGGGGACGTCGGCATCGAGCCGGCGAAACGTGGGGAATTGGAAAGCGAAGAAGTAGTCGCCGCAGCGCGAGCGCAGCGGACCGGACGCAAGCACCTGCGCTCCGGAGCACGTGGATTGACGCTCCTCGAGCTCATGCTCGGAATCACCGTGCTCGTCGTGGGCCTGCTCTCCTATGCCCAGGTGACGATAGGAACGCTACGGTCGCAGGCCCTGACTCGCGAGAAGGCTCTGGCGACCGAGGCGGCCAGACGCGTCATCGAGGAGATGAAAGCGGGCACGTTCGTCGACGTTTTTCGCCAGTTCAACGCGACGGCGGCGGACGACCTGCCAGGTGCGCCGGGGAGCGGATTTGCTGTTGCCGGGCTCGATGCCGCGGAAGACGACGCCGACGGTTTGCCTGGGAGCGTGATCTTTCCAACTCCAGTCGGATTGCCGGGAGCGCTCACCGAACAATGGGCCGACGCCAGCTTCGGCCCTCAACTCGACATCGACGGGCAGAATGGCGTCGACGCTGCGGATCACGCGCTTGACTACCAACTCCTACCCACGATCGTTCGGGTCCGTTGGCGCAATCGCACGGGGGCCGCGGAGGTCGAGCTCCGAACGATCCTAGGAGACGTCCCATGAGCCGTTCGCAGGGGGGCTTCACGCTGATCGAGCTGTTGATTACGACGGCTCTCCTAGGTGCCGTGATGGGAAGTGCCATCCTGTTCAGCGTCTCGAGCTCACAGCTCCACCGGGAGGCGTCGATGCGCGCTACGGCGCAGACGAAGGCGCGACGCATCCTCGATCGCATCGTCTCGGAGATAGCCTACGCCGAGCGCGACAGCTTGCTGCCCGATGCTACGGGAGGCAGCGGTACGAACGATATCCGCTTCAACCGCATCGAGGGAATGGTGGGGGGCGTCGCCGTTCCCGGAGTGACGATGCGTCTGTGGCGCGAGCCGTCCCCGACCGATCCGGACGATGGAATCGACAACGACGGCAACGGATTGATCGACGAGGGACGACTCGTGCTCGTGCGCGACGATGGAGGCCCCGCTGAGCGTTCGACCGTCCTCGTCAATACCGTCCGGGAGCTGTTCGAAGGGGAGGCTCGCGGAAACCTCGTCGACGAGAACGGGAACGGAGTCATCGACGAGAGTGGCTTCTTCGTTCATTCCAATGCCAACCTCCTGACCATCGGGATCAGCATCGACGAATGTGGTTTGGACGGCACGAGCGTGGTCGCTTCGGTGACCGCAACCATCGCTTTCAGGAACTAGGGGCAATGAAGACGAATCCATTGGGTGACAGCCAGCGCGGGGCAGCGCTGGTGTCCATGCTCTTGTGCACGGGTTTCCTCGCCATGTTGTCCGTCTCACTCGTCGCCGTAGGACTCGCGCTGTCCAACGAGGAACGGGCGGTGGGAGAGAAGATCCACGCGCAGTACGTCGCAGAGGCCGGACTGAGCCGAGCCATGGCCGACCTCCGGAGGGGGGGGACGGGCCAGGTTGGTTCGGCGGGCAACTCGATCACCTATGGCGAGTCGACCTTCTGGGTCGATGCGACACAGCCTGGGGCGGACCTTTGGACGCTGACTGCAACCGGCGTCGACGACAGATCTGGTGCCCGCGTCGAGCTGACGCTGCGCCAGTCGATCGAGAGCCTCTGGCGCTGGGCCGCCTTCGGCGACACGGATCTCAATGCCGACAGCAACGCTCAGGTCGACAGCTACGACTCGACGGCCGGCACCTACGCGTCCCAAGCGGTGAACGGAAGCGGGGCCGACCAACACGCTCTGTCGAACGGTGACTTGGGATCCAATGGAAACGTCATCGCCGAGTCGAACGTGAAGGTGTGGGGTAACGCGAACTCGGGACCGAACTCGACGACGACCGTGACGGGGAATGCTCAGATCAGCGGCTCCACCACGCCCATGGCGGAGCCGATCGCTCTGCCACCGATCGTCGTACCCTCCATTCCTTGGACGAGTCCGTTGACGGTCCCCGGGATCATGAACCTCGCCGCCGGCGATCACGGCTACTCGAACTTGACCATCGACGGAACGCTCAACCTCACAGGTCCGGCAAGAATCGTCGTCGGAACCTTCCGGATTCGTTCGAATGCCGAGCTCATCGTCGATGCCACCAATGGTCCGGTCGAGATCTGGGTCATTCACGATTTCCTGATCAACAGCAACTCGATGATCCGCTCGACGACCTACTCACCGGCCGACATCGCGGTCAATCTGCTGAGCGACAACATCATCAATCCAGAGATCGAGGTGGACGTGGATGAGGATGCCGTCGATTTCGACTCCAATGCCAAGATGTATGGGACGATCTACGCGCCGAACGCGCATCTCGAAGTCGACAGCAATTTCGAGTTGTTCGGATCGATGGTTGCCAGCTCGATCGATCTCGACAGCAACTGCAAGATCCACTTCGACGAGTCACTCGCGGCAGCCCGGGACGACGAAACCTTCACTTGGCAGCGCGTGGCGTGCAGGGCGCTGCCCTACCACAAGTAGAGGCGACGATGCATCCGCGAGGAATCTGCGAGTGGACGTTCCGAGTGATCGTGTTGGCATCCATCTTCGTCCGCACTCAGGAGAGCTCCCTCGAGGAGCAGCGGGGACCTCGAGCACCGGGAGTATCTCGAACGGCGGCCGAGCGAGAAGCTGAGTTCGTCATTCGTGCCCTGCGGGATTCGCGCAACCAAGAAGACGGGTCGACGGAAGGGATCACGACTTCGCTCGTCGAACATGGCGCTTCCGCAATGGACGCGATGATTCAAATCCTCGTGGAGCGCAAGATTCCGGCATTGCTTCCCACCGAGCACCAACAGGTCCTGAGCGTTCCGCAGCGCAGGCTCTTGCTGGAGGCCCTCGCAAGCAACCGAGAGGGCGCTATCGAAGCGATCGAGTCGCGCCTGAAGACCCATGGATCGATGGACGATCGCATTGCGGGTGTCTATGTCTACGGCGTCGCAGGGCAGGCGCGAGACCTCCCCCGAGTCCTCGAATTAGCTCTCCTGGATGATGAACCCGAGCCGGCACCGGCTCTTCTGGAAGCCCTCCAATTCGCGTTCACGGAGACTTTGGTCCGCCATCCGGATGCGTTCACCTCACTCGGGTTCATGATCGGCAACGTGCGCCCGGAACTGCGGCAAACCCTGATCTTCGCAGTGGGCGCGACCAGAGATTCACGCGGCCTCGAAGTGCTTGCCGAGATCCTGCCGTTCCATCCAGAGCTCGTCGACGTCGCTATTGCCCAAGCGCGGCTCCTCGGTCGCTCCGGCGATCCGGACGTCAACGCCCGCTTCGCGGCGGAAATTGGGCCGCTCCTCGACGGAGAGCGCGTGGAACTAGCCTGTGCAGTCGCTCATGCGCTCGGAGAGTTGGCTGTTTGCGAGGCCGTTCCGCAGTTGATCGAGTTGCTCGAGTCGCAGTCCTTGCCGTTGCGGGAGGGTGCGCTGTGGGCTCTGAGGAGAATGAGCCGCCACAACTATTCGGCCTCGCCGAAGCTCTGGCAACTGTGGTTCGAATCCGAGGAGAAATGGTGGAAAGAGCGATCTCCGAAGGAATTCGATCGCCTAGGGCATGGCACGTTCACCCAGCGGCTGCGGGCTCTGCAGACGCTCGCTGACCGCAGCCTGCATCGCGACGAAATCGCGGAGTCGGTCGCCTTCGCGCTCGAGCAGCACGACCCGGCGGTTCGCACGCGGGCCTGTCAAGCCCTCGGACAGCTCGGTTCCCCTGCGGGATCTCTCGCGCTGGCGTGGGCCCTCGCGGACAGGGAGCCTGCCGTGAGAGCTGCGGCGCGTGCGGCGCTCGCCGAGATCCACGCCGTCGAGATTCCGGACGAGCCTGAAGCCTGCATGCGGCTACTTCGCCTGTAGGGCGATTGCTTGTCCTCGAGGGCTCGATCTCGTCTCGCAGGGATCGGCCTTCTTGCTCGCGACTTCCGCTCCCCACGGTTCAGAAGAGCTCGGTGAGCGCGCGAGGTAGCGTGGCTGGGGTGGCGACCCAGGCGACGGGAAGCTACCCACCGGTGCGCAACGCGTCGTTCGGACGCAGTTCCTTGTAGAAGACGACTGCGTCGTGCGGACATCGAGGACGCGGAGCGGCGGAGCGGTTTTCGTCTCTTGACCCCGCCGGTGGTGAACGCGGGAATCACCCGCCCCCGACAGGTGTCCGTTTGCTCCCAGGACTCTCATTCTGCCGCGCGTCTTGGTAACTTCCCGAGTGGCCCTCAGGTTCGCAATTCGATCCTGTGGTGCGTCCCCGCGAGGCCGTCACAACGAGAGTCTCAATGTTGTTCTTACTTGCGCTGGTTCTGGCTGGACAACTGCGTCACCCGAGCGCCGAAGCAAGCCTCTCGCCCGGGAACCCCGACGACGATTCTCCGCAGGTCGTCAGCCTAGAGCCCGAGAACCGCGCCGAGGACCTCGACGTCAAGAAGGTCACAAGACTCGTGGTGACCTTCGATCGCGCGATGAGCAACACAGGCTGGTCGCTGTGTGGCGGTGGGCCGACCTTTCCGGCAATCAAGGGAACCCCACGGTGGGACACGCCGAAGAAGCTCGTCGTCGACGTCGAGTTGGAGCCAGACCACCAATACCATCTCAGCTTGAATTGCCCGTCGGCAACCAACTTTCGAAGCGCTGAGGGTGAACCGTTGGCACCGGTGTCATGGTCATTCAGTACTGCACCCGACAAGCTCCCAAATCAAACCCGTCAGAAGAAGGAGAACCGCAAGGCTCTGGAAGCGTTACAGGAAGTGCTCGAGAGCTCGTACTCGTACTATGACCTGCGCGTCCATAGCTGGGACAAGGTCATCCGCGAGCACCAGCCAGCGATCGTTGGTGCGAAGACAGCACGAGGCTGGGCGAGCGAGGCTGCCAAGATGCTCGCAGTCGCCGAGGACCTTCACCTCTACTTGCGGATCGGAGACCGGACGTTTGCGACGGGCACGCGCTCGGTCGACTCGCTCTATCGCCGCGATCTGCTTGGGCAGTACCTGTCGGTTGAACCAGCGGGCCAGAGCGGGCTCCAGGGCCGCACCTCGGACGGGATTGGCTACCTCATGATCCCGGCTTGGGGGAACGCCGATGCGATCACAGCAGTCGAACAGGCTTTGGCTGGGCTTCGAGACTGCCGGGCTTTGATCCTGGACGTTCGTCCGAACAGTGGCGGGGACGAACTCTTGGCGCAACGTATCGCTGCGTGGTTCGTCGAAGGGACCAAGGTCTACGGCAAGAATCGCTACCGCGAAAAGAAGGGTAAGAACGGATTCGGACCGGTGTTCGACCGGATAGTCACAGGCAATGCCGACACGAAAAAGCAGATCTCGACTCCCATCGTGGTGCTGACGAGCCGCTATGTGATGAGTAGCAACGAATCCTTCGTGCTGATGATGCGCCAGGCGCCGGACTGCACGGTAGTGGGGGAACGCACGTTCGGGAGCAGCGGCAACCCCAAGCCGCACGAGCTGCCCAATGGCGTGACGGTCGTGCTCCCCTCCTGGCAGGACATGCGTCCCGACGAGACGTGCTTCGAGGGAGAGGGCCTAGCCCCCGACGTGGAAGTCGTCGTGAAGCCCGAGGACCTAGAGAGCAAGGACCCGATTCTGGAGCGCGCACTCGTGGTGCTCCGCGAGAAAATCAGGTGAAGTAGCGCGTCGGCCGCGAGCGTCTCCAGTCTTCAGGTGGACAGCGAGGTCACCAGAGGTCGCTGGACGAGCCTGTGGCAGCGCGCGCCGTAAAGAAACGCGCCGGAAGCAACGGTCGCTTCCGGTAGGAGCCGCAACAACGACCCGTCACCCAACGCTCGGCGCGTCCCTCCCCGCCCTTTCTGGCGGCAATCTGGCAACATCCTCGTGCGCCGGGGCCCAGGCCGTGAGGTCCCATTCCTTGGCAATCGACTTCTCGGACAATACGACGATCAGCTTGTCGCGCCGTAGGATTGTCATACGGGGCATGCGCGGTGGGCCCCATCGGTTCGGAAGGTGTTGCCGTATTCGCCGCGACAGTGCTGAGCTATGGAGCGGGAGAGTTGTGGGACGAGATTGTCCCAGTGCAGTAGATGCTTGCGATGAGGGAGGCAATCATGTCGACGGGCGCGGTGGATGCAGAATTCGTGGAGTTGTTCGGAAGGCCGCCGTCGGAGGAAGAGAGAACGCGCCTTTTGGGGCTCGGTGCCAGCTTGAGGCGACGCGAGACGGGCGCGCGAGATGCACAGGACACAGATGTACTGAGCCCACTCATGCGCAATCGTGATGCTCGTAGACAGAAACTACGTGCGTCGCGAGTCGCATTCGCGGTGCTGATCGCGACGATTATCTTCCTGGTGTGGAACATTTATGCTCGAGGAGGGTCTGTGGACTTTGTTTCAGTAGTGGTGGGCGCAATCATCGCAGGCGCGATTGTCGTGCTCGTCCAGCTGACGCTGGACCGGTTCCTCGAAGAAGACGAGCGTGAGGTGTCGCAGATCGTGCGTCTGGCGCGCCAGGGAGCTCCTGAGTGGCTAGACGAGTACAGCCGATGGCTTCGATCGGCCCCCTGTAGTGCCGCCTGGCGAAGGTGGCTGGCCCTCCCAGCGGGCTCGTGTTTGTCGCCGCCTTGATTCTGCGCGACATGTCTGGGCTCCCCGATTCGGGAGTCCTGGTGCTCAGCGTCTTGGGTATCGTGGGGATTTACGCGTGCGTTAGGTTCATGCTGGTGCCAACGGCCTCATCGCGCTAGCTCGCTCGATTGTCTCCACGATCGCGAGTTCGCGCAGCAGTTCGGCGAGGGGATACGGGGGTCAGCCCTAGCGGGAGACAACGGCTACCATACCCGCGTCGCGTGACCCGAGCCGGCCTGGTCGTCCGTGGTATCCGAGGAGAGGAAGGCTCGTCTCCGTGACGCACTCGTTGAACGCTGTTCGCGCGCCGCAGCTCGCGCCATTTCTGGGAGCAAGCTGGCAACGGAGTTCTTGGGGGCGGAGAGGGATGCGCGTGCGACGGCCACCAAGGGGCGCTGAAACGCGCCTTGCCCATGAACGCGCTAGGAGGGCTGTAACGAGCACTTCGCTGCAGCAGTCGTGGGAGTGCACGCGCGGTCCTAGCGCAAACTGGGGTCTCGTGAGCTTTCGGTAGACCCGTCGCGTCTGCGAGAACAGCCGGATGACGCCGAGGCAAGGACCTAGGGCTCGATCTTGAGCACGGCGCGCACTCCCAGATAGGCCCGGCGGTTGGCTGGGGAGAGCTTGTCGCGGTAGGCCGAGCGCGCCGAGCAGACCGCACGGGAGCTACAGACAATCTGAGCAGTTCTTTAATCGGAGATTAGCAATTCAACCGTTTCCCTTCGTTCGCTGCGCACTTCAAGGGTCAGCGGAAGGGACTCACGCCCTTCGGAGGAAGCCTTTAGAGAGTATGTTCCCGGTTCGAGTGGCTCGCTTGTTTCAACCAGGGTATTCAAAGGGACAACACTGCCCATTCGAAGTGTGTCTGTTGAACCGTTTGGAGCATACATTACTAGGAGAGATTCCCATTCGTCTGCGTTCGCTTTCCGGATCATGATGTTGCTCGACCCTAGTTGACGATTGCGATCACGAACGGTTAGCTGTACTCTTCCTCCGCATCTTACTAGGAATTCGACTTTCGCTTCAGTGGTACTAGAGAGATCAACAACCCGATACGGGTTTTCCAAGTACGCGCTAGTCGGCTCACGAAACCTGTCCGCCAGTTCCACTCTGTATCTTCGATGGGAGAGTTCCGTCAGAATGAGGGCGGGAGACAGAGCATCGCTGAGGGCTGTCCGCATTAAAATCTGAGCTTCAGCGTCGTAAAGGTGAACTGCAAATGGGGTTGGCACCTTACTCTCCTTGCATTGCGTGGAAACTGAAATCGACCCAAATTCTCCCGTCGGACGGAGAATTAAAACCGTGTGCTCGTTACTTGTTCCATAGTGTACATCCATCAAGAGTTCGCCAAACAATGAACCGTCGGGTGAATAGGCCGTGATCACGGCTGTCCCGGGAGAACGGACATACCAGCTAACACGCCCCCTTGGATCGGACGTCATGATCTGGGGGCTTTTCCCATCAAGCATTAGGCTTGCCTTGCCGCCCTCGACGACTCGGCCCAAGAGGTCTTGAAGGGTCACGAAAACCCGAAAGGCATTGAAAACTAGCGAGATACTCTCATCGCCTGCCTCAAAGACGCCCTGTGGCGGGCCAAGCCCTTCCGCGCGGACCGTTCCGATCCTGTACTGACCCGTAGAGATTGGTGTGAATCGAAAAGCACCCGATGCATCAGTAATGGTAGTTGCGGCGATAAGGTCGGAATGCGTAATGAGCACGGCACGCAAACGCAGGTTGCCAATCGGCGTCTCATCGCTAAGAACGGCCTTGCCCGCCAATGCAAGAAGCGGGGAAGGAGCTTCAGGGACGCGTTGGCGTGCAGCGCGTTCGCTGGTATCGCCAATGAAGGCCGCCTCCGAAGCCTCTTGCTCCGGAGCCGAGCGGGCGGCAACCGATGAGACTTGGGCAGAACTCGATCCATCCTTTATGGCGAGCAGCCAAATAAGAGGCACACACAGGAAGAGGCCGAGTACTGCCAGAAGTAATCGCTTCATCGGATTGCTTGTTACCCTAATGCGTAGCTATAGGGGGGGGCACCCTCCTCGCGTCCAACTATCAATGCGACCCGCAATATTGATTGTGTAACAAACACCATCTCCTTCCGAATAGGCATCTTGGATTTCGCGAGTCATTTCCGCGGACGGCGTTTCAATGTCACCGCTGTCGTCGGGGTCAGTGTCCTCATCGTCATCATCAAAATAGACCGTTGTGATAAGTCCCGTGTCGGGATTCGTGTCATAGTTGACAACGACACCTTCTGCGGCAAAGGCGGTCCCTGCGGTGCAGAGGCCGATGACCAAACTGGTGATGATCTCCCTCGTCATTCTGGTTGTAGAAGTACCATGCCCCGAACCGGGCAGACGCCGGGTGTACCCTGTGGGCATCACCCCCGGCCGAGGAAAACCTGGACGTTGCCAAGTTGGTCCCACACGCGGGACAAGTATTGGGCAACCAAGCGTCGAAGTTGTTCGAGACGATTGCGATTCACGTCGGAGACAATGTCCATCTCACCCTCGGGTTCGAACCGCGTCTGTGAAGGAGCTCAGGGCTCCGAAACCCCGGGTGGTTCGAACGCGAACTCCTCGTCGTCGATGTCGACGTCCAGGGCGGGGTAGTAACGAATGGTCCGCTCCGTTCGCATGGCTCCTGGGGTTTCGGGCCGCCTCTCTCGGGACGCGAGGATACGTGCGGCCTGATCGTCATACTCTGCTCTTCGACGTAGCTCCGCCATGTGCTCCTCGTGTTGCTTGTGGCGCTGTTCCGCGTCGACCGTCCTTTCCTGATCCATGCGCAAGATCAGGAAGGTCTCGGAAGAGATCCAGATGGTCTCTGTAGCCTCCACGTGGCGAAGGCTCTGAACGAGCTTGTGGCAGCGCACGCCGTCGAGGTCTTCGTCGGATCCGACCGTCGCCTCCGGATGCAGGATTGGGTTGCCTCCAACCGGGAACAACAGGCTCGGCACGTTGTACGCGGTTCCACTAGAGACTCCCGTCGGTCCCGAGATCGCGAAAGACAGATCGGCGAACTCCCTGACCTCGTCTCGCAGGCTCCACCATGTACGAATCTGATGGCGGTTCTGCCACACGACGTATCGAGACCATTCTGATCGCGGTCCGACTTCCCGCCTCGCGAACTCGAAGCGGTACCGGTCCGGTCGGACGAACGCGGTGCGGAACTCCAGGCCCGTCGTTCGCCGGTCAGTTGGTCGAGGCCCCTTGATGAAGACGGTCGTGCAGTCGCCGGTGTCTCGGTAGGTCGAGCACGTCCGGTAGACGGCGGTGACGCGTTCGATGAGCTCGGCTGCGGAAAGGGGCATGGCTGGCGAGCCCAGCGTATGGCGAGCACGCGTAGAGCGCCTGCGTCCGACAGCCCGCTCCGCGCGTCGCACCAACGCGTGCGGCGATCACCACGGACTCATGGGTCGCGCCATTTCTGGCAGCAATCTGGCAACGCCCTCGGCGCGCCTGACCGCAGGCCCTCAGGGGCGTCGCCCTAAGCGGCGCCCGATACCACGGTTGTGGTGGTGGAGACGAGGGGGGTCGAACCCCTGACCTTCGCATTGCGAAAGGGCGGTCGTCGGATCGACACCCGGGCGACAGGGAGCGACAAGGGGCGACACGGGCGGGGGTTAGGGCGGGGGCGTTTGTAAGGTGTCGGGCGCTGTCGGTCCCTGGCGGGGGCATTTCTGGCAGCAAACTGGCAACGCGGGGGGGGGGCGGGAGCGAGGGGTGGTCCTAGCTACGCGGTTAATCCCATGTACCAGGGGCGGGCGGTGCGCGACATCACGGATACGCAAACAGGTCGTCCGGCTCAGAGACCGGTGTGTCGAGATGCATGATGGTTCTCCGTCCTGGCCTGTCCTCAAGCAACGACCAGTCATACCCCGGCAGCCCACTTAGAACGTCCTTCGCAGCGTGCTCGTCCCCAAAGAGTCCCACGAGTCGATGGTTCAAGTTCCACTCCACCGCCCATCCCCACAACGCTGTCTGGTCATCCTTCTTGCGGAGCAGTACCTTGAAATTGCCTTCTGCTGTAATCCCGTGCCACCTCCACGTCCAAGTCTTGAGTATCCGCGTAAGAGCGGCTATGCGCGGATTACCCCAGTCGGCGCGATGTTTCATCTCGACAATGTAGAATCGCCCCGGAGGCGGACTTCCTTGACCTAACGCATTATCGTATGTATGCAGGTAGAACAAGCCGCCAATCTGAAAGCGAGCAAGACGACCCGCACGCTCCTCTGGCATTTGGGGTGGCGCGGTATAGTCGATGTTCATTGACAGTCCGGGGAGGAGCTTTGCAGTGACGGAGAATGTCTCTTGGCTTTGAGCGACAGTCTTCCCGGTTTTTGTGCTTCTTTCTGTCTCTTTTCGAGCGGCTTCCGATCTCAGGTGCGGTTCATCCAACGGTACCTGCCCCCAAGCATCAGGCTGCATTGAGATTGCAGAAAGCTCCTTCTCAAGACCGCCCTTCTCGTCATTGCACTTCTTGCAGGAGTTAATGATAAGATTCCAGCCACGACTAAGGGTTCCGCGTGGAATGAACTTACGGCCTACGACGTGTTCTTTTTTGGAAGGCAGAGTTTTTCCAAACTTGCGACCGCAATAGACACAAGAAGTGTTGCGGAGCCTGTGATTCTTGTTGCCGGGAAACTCTTGAAGTTCTTGAGTATTCATGATTCCTCGTTTGCGATAACAGGACCCTATATCCACAGAGAGCCGCCGCAGTTTGTCCACCTCCGCGGGCCCTCATCAACACCAGTCTTCGGTTGGAGGTTGCAAGTTGGTTACTCTACAGACGGTTGCGTCCCGATTACTTCCCTGGGATGCATTCCGAGAATCACGGAATTGCCCTTCACGACTTGCCGGAGCCCGAGCAAGGACATGGGTCATGCCTACCCCCAACCGTGCGGCCTTCGCCCCCGGCTCGAAGGTCGTGATCCGCTACAACCCGCACTACGAGCACGCGTCCGGGATCGTCGGCACGGTACTCCGGTACCACCCCGGCGCCGGCTTCATGGGCTGCGACCTTGCCGACGTGCAGTACGAGGACCCGCGTGACGGGACGATCCACGTGCTGCCCTTCGGCACCCACAACCTCGACGTCGGCGACCGCGAGCCGCCTGCTCGAACGCGGGTCCGGACCCTGGCCGGTCATGCTCGCGTGCGAGCCGCTGATGGTCGAGCTGTACGATCCCGCGGTGATCCTGAAGGACGACTGGCTCCGCTGGAACGGGCGCGTTCCCTGCACGCAGCACCCGCCGCAGATCTCGGACGAGCTGTGGGAGCGCCTCGTCGAGCGCGGCTGGTCACGGGGGCTCCCGCTACACTCCCCGCGTCGCCTGACCCGAGCCGGCCGTTGCGAGCTGGCGTGGCTCACTCAAGGGTCGGGCGACGCCTCTCCTTCGAGGGCGAGAGCATTCTCACCGCATCGCCGTCTCCTAACGCGTTCGATGCCTCGACGACTGCGAGCTCGCGCAGCAGCTCGGCGAGGGCGACGGACTCAATCCGGGACAGAGGCTTCGGTTCGAGGTGTTCCATGCCCTCCTGACGGAGGGAGGCCGCCGCGATGTCACGGAGAACGACGCGTTCCCGACCGTGGGACAGGTGTCCGGCGACGTCTAGCGGTCCGGCTCGGTCCCGCTAGGCTTCCACCAAAGCCAAGGGAGGAAGGCATGCTCGCTCGTAGCCTGGGCCTGGAGAGTGCGTGAAAGTGCGCTCGACGAACCCGGCAGGCGTGCCAGTGCGCTCAAGGGCCGAGAACAGCTTCAGGGAGTCGCGCCGGGCGAGGGGCTCACTCGCAGTCCAGCACGCATATCTACTCAAGGAGAAGGATCGCGATGTCTGAACGTCATGGTGAATTCGAGCTCGACCCTGGCCCCAGGCACCGACATGGCGCAGCCGTGACGGCTGGCACTTTGAAAGCCGCTACGGGTGCGGACGCAACAACGAAGGGTAGGTACCACTTCCTCGATGTGGGGGAGCAAAAGTACGGCGACTGTATCGTCGTGGAGTTTGGGCAGACCAGGGTGCTGATCGATGGAAGTCACGAGAAGGACTTCTTCGGTCAGGACGGGTTCGAGTCGACACCTGAGCAGCTGCAAATCATCTTCGAGGGAGAAGCCACTCCTCATCCCATCACCCTGATGGTTGTCACGCACTGCCACCAAGACCATATCGGGGCACTACCGATGCTGGTAGCGCAGGACGTCATCAAGCCGAAGTGGGCGCTCATTACTGATCAGAAGTTGGGGTTCGGCCGCAGCGACGATGACTCGGACGTGACGACACGAGCCGATCTTGCCACTGAGCGGACGCAGCGGCTCGCCGCTGCCTTGCGAGAGGAGGACGCTTCCGACCTCAGTGATACCGAACTGGAAGAGTTCATGGATGGCGCGGCCACGGTGGAATCCAAGTACGCGCAGATGATCAAGACCCTGAGGAAGAAGGGGGTCAAGATCGTTCAGTACCGGGGTCCGGATAGCATTCCCGCCGCCCTTCTGGCCGACATGAAGTCCGCAGGCATGATGGTTCTTGGGCCAAGCGAAGATCAGCTCGCGTACGCAGCCGCCCAGATTGCCAAGACAAACAAGGACGCATCCGATGCGGTCATGGATGCCCTCGCTGCTGACTCAAGTGTGAGAGACGTCCGGCTCTATCGTCGGATCGTTGCGAGGGAGAACGCCGCGGCCGCGGCGGCAATGGGGATGGATGCCGATGACGAGGACTTCAGAAACCCGCGCGGCAATGGAATGAACTGCCAGAGCATCACCTTGGCATTCGGACCGCCCAACGCGCGCGCACTTCTCGCGGGTGACATGCAGTTCACGGAGCCAGGCGTGGCCGGCGCGGACGCTGAAGTCGCCGCCTTGCGCGACGCGGTAGTGGCGGCGGGACCGTTCCGACTTTTCAAGACAACGCACCACACGAGTCACAACGGGCAGGACGGAGATCTCCTGAACGACCTGGGGAGTCCGCCGATCATCGTTCACACGGGTGGGTCTCGCGACGCCTCGCACCCGTTCCCCAAGGTGCTGAAGACGCTCAAGTCCAGAAGCCGCGACATCATCTTCGCGCGAACAGATCGGAACGGCCTCATCACCGTCGAGCCCCATCGCTCTCCGGACGAAGCCGTCACCATCTCTCGCGGTCGCGTAAACGACTTCACAGAGAATGTCGTCGACACGGCGACAGAACTCGTCCCTGTGCAAGGCGAATTGCTCCCGTCAATAAGCAGACGCATCCCGGATGGGCGGACGGCGCCGCAAGTTGTGATCGTCAACTTGCCCGAAGGGAACGTGGACATGCGCGTGGCTGGGGTGGAGATCAGTGTTCGCACTCCCCGCGTTCAATCGAGTCGGCCTACCAACATTCAGAACCGCGGACGGGCTAGCGGCGCGTCCCCGGACCCGGCTCCACCACGACGTTCAGCGCCTGCGGATCTCAAGCTCGCAAATGGTCGCGTCTTGCCGCGTCTGCTGTTCGTGACCGATTCGGCAAAGCTCCAAGCCAACCTCAAGCCGTACGACATTCAGAGCGTTCTACAAGTTGTGAAGCTCGCCAAGAACACAATTCTGTTGGACGTTGCGGGTCGCTCAGGACGACTGCGGGACGATGTGCGTGCCAAGCTGAGAGCGGATCCCTCAATCGCCGGCGTCGTCATCCTCGGTGGTTATGACGTCGTGCCGAGCATCGTGGTCGACGTGCTTCCGCCGGCGTTGCGCCAGGAGTTGGGCGCTGGATTGGTTACCAATGACGCTGATCGGTTCTACGTGTGGAGTGACGAACCGTATGGCGACATCGACGGAGACCACATCGCGGAGTTTCCCGTGTCGCGAGTTCCTGATGCTCACGACCCACAGTTGTTCTTCAACGCGCTCCAAGCAGACGGCATACGGCCGCTGGATCGGTTCGGGGTTCGGAACGTCGCCCGCCCGTTCGCAATTGATGTGTGGAATGACGTCGTTGGTCGTGGAGAACTGCATGTGAGCAAGGATTTCGTGTCGAATAGGGTGCCCGCGGATCACACGACTTTAGGGTCGCAGTACTTCATGCTTCACGGCAACGACACCGACGCGACCGTGTTCAGCGGCGAAAACCCGCCCGGCTACACACGAGCGTTCTCGATCGACAAAGTTCCTACCAAGTTCGATGGAGTTGTCTTCAGCGGATGCTGTTGGGGCGCATTGATCGTCGAACAGAAGGCAAGCGAAGCTGGGAACGATCAGCCCGCGCCCCGAGCTTCGGACCAGTCGATAGCGCTTTCGTACCTGCGGGCAGGCGCGAACGCGTTCATCGGCTGCACCGGGGCACATTACTCCGGTCCCAACGCCGATCCAGACGTAAACTACGCGCTCCGCATGCATTCCGCATTCTGGAAAACGCTGCCCCACGTACAACACTCTGCCTCGCTAGCGCTGTTTGGGGCGCGCAAGTACTACGGCGAGCTAATCGGCAGCGGCCAGCTTGAGCGGGAGCCTCTCGACATCGCGAGGCGACTGAAGAACCGAGCTCAATTCACTTGTCTGGGGCTTGGCTGGTAGCCCCCTACTCAGGAGCAATACGATGGCAAGCAAGAAACCGCGTGACCCTGATGGAAAGGAAATCGCGAAGGCGATCTCCGACAGCCTTCCCGGCTGGAAGTTGGCGAGCAACCCAACGGACGCTGACGTCGAATCATCGACGAAACCGGAGAAGGCGGACAGAGGCGCCTCGCTCAAGGACTTGCGGAAGAAGTTCTTGGGAAAGACTAGCGACTCGGACTCTGACGCGGATGCCGATTCAGAGAGTGCCGAGGACTATGGCTCGCTAAAGAAGTCGCGCCGGACAGTGCGGGTGGAACCGACTGAAGGCGGGCCTTCGAAGGTTGCGGATATCGATGACGATGAAGCGCGGATCGTTCAGGGCTGAGCTGGACGGTCCACCACCTCGCGGTGGAGGGATCCGAGGAAGTGGAACGCGAATTCTCGGGCTCTTGTCATTGGCGGAATCATCGTCGGCGATGTACGGCGAGCCGCTTTCCCAAGGGTGGTGACGTTGGTCGTCGCAGGGCTAGCAGCTCTCAACAGCCCCGCTATCCTCGCGCTCCGAATCGCCAACACCGAGGAGGAGGATGCTCGCTTGCTCGCACAGGCGCGCCCGTGCAGGTCGTCTGCGCGGACTCGCCGAGACGCTTGGATTTGGTTCTCGGGCCCTGTTCAGCGTTCGTGCGCTCGCCTACGTCGCCAGCCCCAGCTGCGCCAAGACCTCTCACTCCACAGGGAACTGGCCCGAATCGGTCGCTTCCACAGAGACGGCAGCTTGAATATCGGCCTCACCGCAACCCGAGCTTCAGGTCACCTTCATCGACGTAGGCACCGATGACTGCATCTGAATCAAACCACGTCAGGAGTCAACGCGAACCACCCGGCGTTCGGCATGCCCGATAAAGCGCCAGGTTCGACCTTTTTCCCGCAGCGAACAGCCAGGCCCGAGATGCGGGTCGGTCGAAGCAATCTATCCCAACCGACAACAATTTTCTCGAGGAGGGGCACAACACTGATGGCGCTTACCAAGAGTTTGAGTGTGACAGTAGCCAGTCTGGCTTTAGGTGCATTGTCCTGCAGGATTCCATCAAGCTTAGAAGGAAGCTCTCTCGCAGACAGGGCCGTAGTCTATAACAAGGCGGTGGCCGAGGCGCACGAGCGAATAGTTCTCCTCAATATCTTGCGAGCAGCCAAGCGAAAGCCACAGCAGTGGACGCTTATCTCTAGAGTTCGCGGGGCAGAGGCAAGGGAAGCCTCTGCAGGATTGGCACTCCCGTTCGGTGGAGACGCAGATTCGGACTTCACCGCGACAGGTTCTGCAAAGGTGTCCAGTAGTCCTGGATTCGACATGGATACTCTGGCGGATCCCGAGTTTTATAATGGCATCATGAAGCCACTGAATAGCGAGCACCTGCGGTACTTTGCCGATCAAGGTTGGCCCCTTGGTTTTCTTCTGTTGATTGCTACGCGAGAGATCGTCTGTCAAGAGTGGCAATCTGATCTGAACAAACAGGCCAAGGGTGAATGGAATACGATCAAGCGATATGAGAACCGTCCTGGGCAAAACAACGAAAAACTGCAGAGCTTCTGTACGGAGCTCGAACGTCTTCTCGGGAATGGCCTCAAACTAGTTCTTGTGTCTGAGAAGGGCGAGTCCGTAACGGTCCCTCTTAGTAAGGTGGAGTCGCGGCTTGAAGACTTTCTGACTGCCCTCAACGGGGAGGCCAAGATCGACATACAAGGAGACAATGTTGTGCTGCGGAGGCCAGACAAGGAGAAAGTGCGCTTCGCCTTTCCGAAGGAGGCCCCTGGCGTTGCTGAGCTGGGCCCTGCCTCCGTGCAGTTTGCTTCAGTGGCTGAAGCGCCAGCGGAAGCACCACCTCCCAATGCAGTTAAAGTCACGGGAGATAAAGTCACGCGCTACTTGCTGGTTCCGCGAGCGCCGGAAGGCGTTGTCTACTACCTTGGGCAGCTCGCGCGGGCGCAGGAGGATGCGTGGAATACGGCCGAGATGGCAAAGGTTGTTCCCTGGTACCGGGATGAGAATACTCGGTTTGCCCTGTTCGCGATGAGAGTCGGCACGGCGGATGCGAAGTATGCTCCGTTGGTAGAGTTCGAAGGCAAGAAGTACCATGTCCCTGGAGACTGGACATCTGCTGCCAGCGACGTGACGGGAGACGGGTCCCTAACGACACTGACCTTTGTTCACCTCTTGTTCGGTCTCCAGAGAAAAGGCAAGGAGTTTCCTTCGACGCCAGTCGTGATTGCTCAATAGCATCGCACCGAACCAAGTGCCTGCAAGACTCGCGCGCCGAGGCCCATTCCCTGTCCAATGGGAGCTTGCCACCAATGCCAGGAGCGATTGGCCGTTTGTGAAGGCACTCCAGATGGAAACAGAATCGCCACGCTAGCCAACTGTTTCTAGGGGAATCAGAACGCGACAAGGCAGGAGATATTGGATCAACTGGCGCGTATGCGCAGTGACTCCGGGATCTAAGCGATGACGTATTACGAACTTCAGGTGGGGCGCGCGGCGAGATTCGTCGAGGGGGCAAGCCAGAACGACTGGGAGTCCATTGTCTGTCCGAGAGATGCGGGGCATCGACGTGCTGGGCGGCGATTAACTCCGTTGTATGTGGACGTTCTTTCCTGGAATGTGGTCGACTTTTCTCGTACGATGTTGAGCGACGTAGTTATCACAAAGAATACTCTTGATGTGCTGCATGAAGCTGGGTTAACGGGCTTTGAAGTTCGGCCTGCGAGAGTCGAAGGGCTTGCGCCAGGAGCGAAACGGTTCAACCTACCGAAGCTTTGGGAGTTTGTTGTCATCGGTAGTGGTGGCCCAGCACATGAGGCTTCCGGGATCGTTCAGCTACTGAACTGCGATGAGTGCGGGCTGGTGCGGTATTCTGCTTTTGAGCACGGCATACAGGTTGACGAATCCGCCTACGACGGATCCGATTTCTTCACTGTGGCAGAGTATCCGAAGTACGTGTTGGTGAATCCTCGCGCTAGGGGAGCTATTGAACAGGCTGGTCTAACCAATGTTGCGTTTGTCGAATCGGCTGAGATCGAGTGGCCGTGCGGGGTGGTGAAGCCGCGGTCAGGGGCCGGTTGAGTCTCCAGGAATAGTGCTGGGCATGTTGACAGGCATGAGGTCATCAGAGTTCGTGGACGACGCGAGGCAAGGTGGTCGTTGCCGCTGCTTGTCGCGCGTGGCATTATTTGTTTGCCCGTTCCCCAGCGGCCTCAAGTCCGAGCCTGAAGTCCAAGTCGGCCGCGCAGCCCGACCGTCACGGTCGAGGAGCCCGACTTGGATACTGCCACCGCTGTCCCCGGACTGAAGATCACGCGAGTCCCGCTCGACTCGCTGCACCTGGATCCTGCCAACGCGCGCCAGCACCCTGAGCGGAACCTGGAGACGATCCGGGGGAGCCTCCAGCGGTTCGGCCAAGCTGAGCCCTTGGTGGTCCACAAGGCCACGCGCCGTGTGATCGGCGGCAACGGCCGGCTCGTAGCGATGCGCGAGCTGGGGTGGCCGGAGTGCGATGTCGTCGAGATCGAGGCCGACGAGGTCACGGCAACGGCGCTCGGGATAGCGCTGAACAGGACGGCCGAGCTGGCCTCGTGGGATCTGCCGGCGTTGGGGGCGCTCCTGGAGTCGTTGCAAGCCGAGGGCGCGCACCGCGCGTCGCCGCACTCGGTTGGGCCTTCGCCGTACGCGTGCGACGAGAAGGACGCAACGTGCGCGCTCCTACGCGGCCGCAGCAGCACGTCGCCGCGCGACGCGCACGATCACAAGTGGAGGAATCGCCTTGCGCGTTTCGCGCCGGTCGAGGCTCAGTGCGTCGGCCGCGACACAGCGCAGTTGGAGGCGCGTCGGTGAACATCGACGACCGGCTCCTCGAACTCGTGCGCGACGCGGTCGAACCCGTGCTGGACCGACTCGAACGGCTCGAAGCGAAGATCGACGACCTCGCCAAGCGGGGGGGCGCTGTGGCGCCGCTTCTGAACTTGGACGAGGTGGCTGGGTTGCTCCAGATCTCGACGCGCACAGTGGAACGCAAGTTGGCGGCGGGCGAGTTTCCGCCACCGATCCGGATCAGCGCGACCCGCTCACGTTGGCTCCGCACCGACGTCGACGCGTGGCTTGAGGGGAGGCGTTCGACGTCGTGAGCCGCGGGCAGGGAACCGGTCGCATCCGGCGCCAGCGCATCCGCGCCAAGTGGGTCCACGTCGCCGACTGGTGCGACGAGACCGGCAAGCGCGTGCGGAAGTCGTTCCCCGACCGCGCGACGGCTCAACGCGTGCTGGTGGAGGAGATCCGCCGGCGCGAGCGGTCGAAGGCGGGGCTGTCGGCTGAACTCGGGCAGGACACGGACCTGGCGCTGCTGGCCGCGGAGTACGTGGCCGAACTCGCGACGCGAACGACGCCGAAGCACGTTCAGATGACGGCTGCCCAGCTCGCGAAGCTCCCGGGGCTGGTGCGCGCGCGTCAGGTGCGCGACTTGCGCCCCGAGGCGTTCGAGCATTACCGCCAAGGACTGCTTCGCCAGGGCCTCGCGCGAGCGACGGTGAACACGCCGCTCGTCGCGTTGAGTGGCATGCTGCGCTGGGCGGTGGCGACGCGTCGCATCGCCGAGAACCCGCTGGTGAGTTTGCGCGTGCTGCGGACGGGCCGCGCGTTCGAGAAGCGGCCGCGACGCGCGTTGGGCGAGGCCGAGGTTGAGGCGTTCCTGCGAGCCGCCTACGCGGCTGACCAGGTCGCTGCGGATCGCGTGGCCGCCGTGGTGACGATCGTCGGTGGAACGAAGGGCGAGGAGTACGCCTTGCGTGAGCGCTTGCTGCGCGTGCCGCAGGCCGTGCTGTTCAGGACGCTGGTCGAAACGGGGGCGCGCTGGGGCGAGCTGAGGCAGGTCACCTGGGCGGATGTCGATCTCACGACCGCGCGCGTGACGTTGTGCCCGGCGACGACGAAGAACCGACGCGGCCGGGTGGTCCCGGTCAAGGCGTCGCTCGCTGACGAGCTACGCGGGCTCTTGGACGTGCACCATCGCGTGCTGGGCCGTCTGCCGACGCGCGCGGACGCGGTGTTCCTGACGCCACAGGGCAAGCCGTGGGCGAGCGACACGGGAAACGTGCGACGGTTCCTGAGGCCGATCCTGAAGGCCGCTGGCACCGAGTCCGTGAACGAGCAGGGCGAGCACGTCGACATCCACAGCTTGCGGCACTCGTGCGCGACGCGCATGGCGCGAGCCGGAATGCCGATGGCGAAGTTGCAGGCGTTCCTGGGGCACCAAGACGTGCGAACGAGCCAGAGGTACTACGACCACTTGCAGGTCGAGGACCTGGAGTCGGCGTTGAAGTTGGTGCCGGAGGTGTGCGCTGCTGTGCGTTGAACGATCTCGGAAACGAGAAAGAGCTAGTGCCCCGTTGAAGCACTAGCTCGCGGCTGAGACAAGAGTCCGCGTTCGATCAGGCATTGATCCGGATCGGGACGGTTGCGGTGAAGTCCTTCCCGCCGCTCGCGCTCGGGCCTGGCCCGCCGAACCTGACCACGACACACACTTCATAGGACCCCGGCGGCAGCGGTGATCCAAAAGGCCCGATGCCAGTCTTGTTTTGAAAGACGAGCGGGATCGATGCCACGTTCGCGCTCACCTTCCCAACGGAGAGGTCGACGATGAGGTCCACAGCCTGGCAGTAGACACCCATCGGCTCCCACACCGTCTGCCCCAGGCCGTCTCGGATGAAGATGTTGAACTTGCAGCCCAGTCCGCCGCCGGGGCTGACGCCGAACGCATCCTGTGGCGAGAAGTTGGAGATCTCGTACCGCGCCCTGACCGTCGAGCCCGAGCTGTAGAACGGTCGGTCTGTTGAGAGCCTAATCCCGTATCCGTGTCGGACGGAAATGGGGTTGTCCGTCGGCGCCGATGTGGGGACTAACGCCGTGGCAGCAACGGTGCACAGGGCAATCGTCAGCTCAAGAAGTCTCATTTGCTGGATCCTTTCGAGTCGTGCACTGGATCGCGCACTCCGGGCGTGGATGCGAGCTCAAGGCAACGGACATGCCACCCGCGAGTCCTGCAGGCGCCGCTCGAGCGAGCACCTTGGGGAAGACAAGCGGTACACGGGCGTAGCGGGCGTCGACGCCTGGAGCGATCCGAGGCGTCGCGGATCAGCACGACGCCTCACCGACAGATCGTGATCGAGGTGTGCGACGCTCAGGAAGCGGAGCGCGGCCACGAGTTCCTCGAACTGATCATGGCGCACTACGACCTCGGCTGAACCGGCGCAAAGCAGCTCGCTCAGTGTTTCGTAGCCCGAGGCGGGTCGAACGTGAATTCTTGCTCGTTTGACTTCGACTTCCACGCCGGGGGAGTAACGAATCGTGTTCTCCGCTCGGAAGCCCTCGATGGTCTCAGACGGACGGCTCTCAAGGAGCGCTAGGATTTCTGCTGCGCTAGGGTCGTCTTTCGACTCCTGGCGGAACTGGCGAGCCCAGCGTATGGCGAGCACGCGTAGAGCGCCTGCGTCCGACAGCCCGCTCCGCGCGGCGCACCAACGCGTGCGGCGATTACCACCGACTCATGGGTCGCGCCATTTCTGGCAGCAATCTGGCAACAGCCTCGGCGCGCCTGACCGCGGGCCCTCAGGGGCGACGCCCTAAGCGGCGCCCGGTGCCACAGTTGTGGTGGTGGAGACGAGGGGGGTCGAACCCCTGACCTTCGCATTGCGAACGCGACGCTCTACCAACTGAGCTACGTCCCCACGGAGGAGGGGCGAGTATAGGAGTCGGGGGAGCGCGCGAGAAGGGGGGCTGCCGGTGCGCCGAGAGCCAGGGGGGAGAAGAACTTTCCCGGAAGCTCCCCTCTCAGGTCGAGCTGAGCCCCGGGTTCGTTGGGATCGACGGCGGCGCCGCTCGCGTCGAGTGCGGTCGAGCGCAGGGGAGAGGCCTTCGACCCGAAGAGCCGTCGGGAGCGCGGGGGCAGAGCCCGCGGCGTGCGAGTGCACGGTGCTCGAGGGACCCGTGCAGGTCGCGACAAGGGAGACCTTCAAGTTCGCACCGCGCCCCGTCGACTAGTGCCGGCGAGTCCCCCCATGCGAGCTTGGTTCGTTTTGTTCCTGATCGCTCCCGGCGTGCAAGCGCAGGAACTCGCTGCCGAGGATCCCGCCGCGCCGCTGTGGGAGGAGATCCTGCGGTTGAGAGAGCGTCTCGACGAGTTGGAGGCGCGCGGCGGGGAGCAGGACGCCGGGCAGCGAGCGACGGTGGACCTCTCCGGCGATGAGCTCACTTCCATCGAGGGGAATCGCGATCACGTCCTCTCCCGACCCTGGTACGACAACGTGGCGCTCAGCGGATACGGCGCACTCTTGTACCTCGACTCTGGCAATGCCGGCACGACGCCGGAAGGGAGCTTCATCCTCAAGGAGGCGAGCCTGTTCGTCGACGCCGAGGTGTGGAAGAACGTCAGCTTCTCGAGCGAGATCTGGCTCGCGCGCTACCTGTACGGCAACGGGTTCAGTCTGGGCGAGCTCTACCTCCAATTCAGCGGGCTCGGAGCGGACGAGGACGCGGGCGAGCGGGGACTCGGTCTGCGGGTCGGACGCTTCGAGATCCCGTTCGGCGAGGAGTACCTGCGCTGGGACGCGAACGAGACGCCGATGATCACGTTCTCGGCCGCGGATCCCTACGGGATCGATCGCGGCGTCGAGCTCTTCGGTGCGGCCGGGCCGGTTCACTGGATCGCGGCCGTGACGAACGGCGCGAGCGGATCGGCGGACGACGGCCCCGCCAAGCAGGTTGCGCTCAAGCTGTACGGCGAGCCACACCGCGACCTGTACACGAGCGCGAGCGCGCTCGTCACCGGCGACACCGAGGAGAGTGCGTTCCGGCTCAGCGGCAGCACGCTCACGCCGGTCGGGGCGGACGGAGCTTCGAGCGCTGGCACGAGCCCGAGCGACGAGGTGAACGTCCTGTGCTGGCAGGTCGACGTGCGGATCGCCGAGGAGCGACGCTCGAGCGTAGCGCTGCAGTTCGCTCGCGGTCGCGTGGACGACGACGAGGACGCATTCGATCGTGAACTCACCTGGTTCCTGGTCATGCCGGAGATACGAGTGACGGAGTCCGTCCACCTCGTGGCGCGATACAGCGCGATCGGCACCTTCGACGACGACGAGGGCTACCGCTTCGAAGGCAAGCACGTCGCCGACGCCGAGGTCCTGGGCTACGACACGAGCTCGCTGCGCAGGCTTTCCGGCGGCGTGTTCTGGAGCCTGAACCCGAACCTGGCCGTCAAGTTCGAAGTTGGACAGGACCGGCTCGAGCTGATCGACGGCTCGACGCTGGACGCGAACAACGATGAGCGCTTCTTCTTCGGTGTCGAGGTCGTCGGTTCGTTCTAGCGGACGCCTGCGGCGTGCCGCGCTCGTTCCGCTGATCGCGGCGGGGGCGCTGCTCGCGGCGCGGGGAGCGTCCGCCGATGGCGACACGCGGGCGGAGTCCGGAACGCTCATGCTGGACCTCCTCAGGCAGTTCCAGTTGCTGGAGAGCCGGCTCGCAGCGGGCGACATGCCGGGCGCGGCTCGCGCCGCCGGGGATCTGCGCACCCTCACGCTGCGGCCGTCCTACCCGCGCGAACGGGTCGACGCGGAACGCATGGACGTGTTCGAAGAGCACATCGAGCGTCTGGCGGAGGTGGCGCTCGACGTGGCGGAGCTCGCCGGCGCGGACGACGAGCGCCGCAGCGCGCAGGCGTTCCAGGCCCTGCGCGCCACCTGCGTGTCGTGCCACTTCAGGTTCCGCGGCGACAACGAGGAGCGCGGCACCTACCCGGCGCGTGGGAACACGGTGACGGGGATGGTCGAGCTCGTCGACGCCGACGGAAAGCCCCTCGCGGATCGCTCCTGGGTGCTCGTCTTCCTGGAGGGAGGTCCGGCGCACGCGCCCGAGCCGCCCTACGAGAACCCGAGGATCCTGCAGAGCGGCCGCAAGTTCTCGCCGCGCGTCCTGCCGGTCACCGTGGGGACCGACGTGGAGTTCCCGAACGACGACACGATCTTCCACAACGTGTTCTCGCTCTCGAAGACGTCGCCGTTCGACCTGGGGGTGTACGAGCCGGGCCAGTCCGCTTCCGTCCGCATGGAGCGCAGCGGGCTCGTCAAGGTCTACTGCAACATCCACCCTGACATGTGCGCCAGCATCGTCGTGCTCGAGAACCCCTGGTACTCGCTCACGGATCGTGGCGGGCGCTTCGTCATCTGCAACGTGCCCGACGGCGAGTACATCCTGCGCGGGTGGAACGACAAGGGCGCCGAGGCGAGCGTGCCGCTCGTCGTGTCCGGCGAACACGCGATCGAGACGAGTCTCTCGCTCGCCGAGACCCGGCGGAGCCTCACCCACACCAACAAGTTCGGCAAGCCCTACGCGGAAAAGTACCGGTGAAGCGCGTCGGCATACGGCTGCGGATCTTCCTGGCGACGATCTCGGTGATCGTCGGACTGCTCGTGCTCACGCACGGGGTGATGCGCGGGCTCGTCGACCGGATCCTGGACGCGGAGATCGACGACGGACTTCGGCGCGCGCGCGAGGCCCAAGCGAGCTTCTCCGCGGTGCGCAGGGCGGTGCTCCTCGACCAGGCCCGCTCCGTGGCGCAGGTTCCGCACCTGCGCGCGGTCCTCGACACTCCCGGCGTCGACCGCGTCACCGTCGGGTACACCCTCTCGAGCCTGGGCGAGGCGCTGGGTGCTTCGCTCCTGTTCGTCACGGACGCCGGCGGCAAGGTTCTGGCGGACACGCTCGAGAGCGGCGAGAGCGCGCAGGATCTCTCCGGCGCCGCGGACGAGCTCGCGGGCGCGGAGTCGTGCGGTATCCGAGACTACGCGGGTCGGGCCTATCTCGTGGCGGTCAGCCCCGTGACGCTCGACAACTCCGTGCTCGGACTCGTGGGCCTCGGGTACGACCTCGACGATCACGCGCGCGACCTGAGCCGTGTGACCGGACTGTACGTCGCGATCGTGCGGGACGGGCGCCTGCTCGCCGACGCCTGGGAGGACGATTCGGCAGAAGTGAGCGACTCGAGCTCCCGAGTCCTCGTGGATGCAGCTTCGAGGAGGTCGTCCGAGGCCGACGCCGCGCCGCGGGTGTCGATCGGCGAACGCGAGTACATGGCGACGGGAGTGCGACTGCCCGACGGGACGGAGCTCGTCCTCGGCCGACCGCTCGACGACGTGCTGGTGCACTTCGAGCGCGCACGCCGGGAGTTGTGGCTCCTGGGTCTGGCCATCACGGGCGTCGGTCTGCTCGTGAGCCAGTGGATCTCGAGTCGCATCGCGCGGCCGATTCGGGCCTTGACCGCGGCCGCCCACGACCTGGCGCAGGGTGACCTCGCCACGGTGGTCGACGTCCGGAGCGAGGACGAGGTCGGTCTGCTCGCGCGCGCCTTCAACGACATGTCTCGAAGGCTCTCGGCCCTGATGCGCGAGACCACCGAGAAGGCCCGGGCTGCGGAGCGCGCGAACGCCGCCAAGTCGGTCTTCCTCGCGACCATGAGCCACGAGATGCGCACCCCGTTGAACAGCGTGCTCGGCTTCGCGGAGGACCTGCTGCAGACCGAGCTCGACGACGAGCAGCGCGAGGAGCTGGGGTTGATCCGGCACTCCGGCCAGGACCTCCTGGCCATCATCGAGGACGTGCTCGACTTCGCGAAGATCGAGGCGGGGCGCCTGCAGCTCGAGTGGATCGAGTTCGACCTGGAGGGCTGCCTGCGGCGGGTCGCCGAGTCGCTGCAGCCTGCCGCCGACGCGAAGGGACTCCCGCTCCGGATCGAAATGGGAGCCGACGTTCCCGCGCTGCTCGTCGGCCCCGCCAGCCGCCTGCGCCAGGTCGTGCTCAACCTCGCGAGCAACGCGATCAAGTTCACGTCTTCGGGCGCGGTCGAGCTGCGCGCGTCGCACGTCGCGGCCGAGGGGAACGACGTCGTGCTGCGGATCGAGGTCGAGGACAGCGGCATCGGGATCCCGGCCGATCGGCTCGATCGCCTCTTCCAGCCCTTCTCCCAGCTCGACTCGGGCAACGACCGCCGCTACGGAGGCACCGGCCTCGGGCTCGCGATCTGCAAGGAGCTGGCGGGGATGATGGGCGGCGAGGTCGGCGTTCGGAGCGAGCCCGGCAAAGGCTCGACGTTCTGGTTCACCGCCCGTCTGCGCGCCGCGCGGGCCGGGTCCGACTCGGCTCGAGACCGGGCGCGACCCGCCGCGGACGCCGAGCCATCCGCGCCGAACGGGGCTCTCACAGCCGAGCGACGCGCAACCGAGCGCATCCTCGTGGCGGAGGACAACCGTATCAACCAGAAGATGATCTCGGTCGTACTCAGGCGCGCCGGCTGGTCGCACGAGATCGCCGAGAACGGTCGTGAAGCGGTGGAGCTCGCGACGAGCGGCGCGTTCGACCTCGTCCTCATGGACTGCCAGATGCCGACCATGGATGGCTTCGAGGCCACTCGTCGGATCCGCACGACCGAGCTCGCCGCGGTCCGACACCTGCCGATCGTCGCGCTCACCGCCAACGCGTTCGAGTCCGACCGCGAGGCGTGTCTGGCGGCAGGCATGGACGAGTTCCTGTCCAAGCCGCTCGAGGCGAAGAAGCTCGTGGCGCTCCTCGACCGTCTGCTCGAGGCTGGCGCGGAGCGTCGCTCGGGAGCCTAACCGACCGATCCGCGAGCGGGCCGGGCCGCATGAGGTCGACGCGCCGAGTCCGATCGCTCTATGATTGCGCCAACGCCATGAACGATTCCTTCCACTGCAAGAGCACCCTGACGGTTTCCGGAAAGTCCTACGCGATCGCGCGGCTCGGCGCGCTGGAGAAGAAGGGAGTCGACCTCGCGCGCCTGCCCTTCTCGCTGCGCATCCTGCTCGAGAACCTGCTGCGGCGCGAAGACGGCGTCGTGGTGACGGCGGCGGACGTCGATGCGCTCGCGCGCTGGAAGCCGGTGGACGATGCCCGCCCGGAAATCGCCTTCATGCCGGGCCGAGTCCTGCTGCAAGATTTCACGGGCGTGCCGGCCGTCGTCGACCTCGCCGCCATGCGCGACGCGATGGCGCGTCTCGGAGGGGATCCGAAGAAGATCAATCCGCTGCAGCCGGTCGAGCTCGTCATCGACCACTCCGTGCAGGTCGACGCGTTCGGCCGGCCGGACGCCGAGGCGACGAACACGCGCATCGAGTTCGAGCGCAACCGCGAGCGCTACGTCTTCCTGCGCTGGGGTCAGAGTGCCCTGGACGGCTTCAAGGTCGTGCCGCCGAACACCGGTATCGTCCACCAGGTGAACCTCGAGTACCTGGCGCGCGGTGTCATGGAGGCCGAGTCGAAGGGCGAGACCTGGGCCTATCCCGACACCCTCGTGGGCACGGACTCGCACACGACGATGATCAACGGCTTGGGCGTGCTCGGTTGGGGAGTGGGCGGGATCGAAGCCGAGGCCGCCATGCTCGGGCAGCCGGTCTCGATGTTGATCCCCGACGTCGTGGGGATGAAGTTCACCGAGAAACTTCCCGAGGGCTCGACGGCGACGGACCTCGTGCTCGCAGTGACCGAGTGCCTGCGCAAGCACGGAGTCGTGGGCAAGTTCGTCGAATACTTCGGTCCCGGGCTCGCCCGCATGCCGCTCGCGGACCGCGCGACGATCGCGAACATGGCGCCCGAGTACGGGGCGACCTGCGGGCTCTTTCCGATGGACGCGGAGACGTTGCGCTACCTCGCGCTGTCCGGGCGGTCGGCGGAGCGCGTCGCATTGGTGGAGGCGTACATGCGCGCGCAGGGGCTCTTCTACGAAGAGGGGGCGCGCGACCCCGAGTACACGGACGTCATCGAGTTCGATCTCTCGAAGGTCGAGCCGAGTCTCGCCGGTCCGAGCCGTCCACAGGACCGCGTGCCGCTCAAGCGCATGAAGCCGGCCTTCGAGCAGGCGCTATCGGCTTTCGAGGCGCGCAGGAGCCACGACGCGGGCCACGGAGGCGGAGGCACTGCGGTGGCGAGCGCACGCCGTGTCGAGATCGAGATCGAGGTCGAGGGACAATCCTGCACGCTGCACGACGGCTCGGTCGTGATCGCTGCCATCACGAGTTGCACGAACACGTCGAATCCGTCCGTCATGCTGGCCGCGGGTCTCGTGGCGAAGAAGGCGGCGGAGAAGGGACTTTTCACCAAGCCGTGGGTCAAGACGAGCCTTGCACCCGGCTCGAAGGTCGTGACGCGCTACCTCGAGAAGGCGATGCTCCTGCCGTTCCTCGAGGCGCAGCGCTTCCACGTCGTCGGCTACGGCTGCACGACCTGCATCGGGAACAGCGGCCCGCTGCCCGACGCCGTGTCCGAGGCGGTGACGGAGCACGACCTGACGGTGGCGTCCGTGCTCTCCGGGAACCGCAACTTCGAGGGTCGCGTCCACAGCCTGGTGCGCGCGAGCTACCTCGCCTCGCCGCCACTCGTCGTCGTCTACGCCCTTGCCGGTCGCGTGGACTTCGACCCCTACACGGAACCGCTCGGAGTGGGCAAGAACGGTCCCGTCTACCTGCGCGACGTCTGGCCGTCGCAGAAGGAGATCGCCGATGTCGTGCAGGGCTCGGTGGCGCGCGAGCTCTTCCAGAAGGAATACGCGGACGTCTTCCGCGGCGACCCGGAGTGGCGCGCCATCGAGACGCCGAGGAGCGACACCTATCGCTGGGACCCCGACTCCACGTACGTGCGGGAGCCGCCGTACTTCGAGGGGCTCACGCTCGACGCTCCGCCGGTGCGGCCCATCCGCGGCGCGCGCGTGCTCGCGTGGCTGGGCGACAGCATCACGACCGATCACATCTCGCCCGCCGGCGCGATCAAGCCCGACAGCCCTGCCGGACGCTTCCTGCAGGGGAAGGGCGTGGCGCCTGCCGACTTCAACTCCTACGGCTCGCGCCGCGGCAACCACGAGGTGATGATGCGCGGCACGTTCGCGAACATCCGCATTCGCAACCGCCTCGTGCCGGACGTGGAGGGCAACGTCACGTTGCATCACGCGAGCGGGGAGCGCATGTCGATCTACGACGCCGCCATGCGCTATCGCGACGAGGGCACGCCGCTCTGCATCCTGGCCGGCGTGGAGTACGGCTCGGGCTCCTCGCGCGACTGGGCCGCGAAAGGACCGATGCTGCTCGGCGTGCGCTTCGTCCTCGCCCAGAGCTACGAGCGCATCCACCGCTCGAACCTGATCGGGATGGGCATCCTGCCGCTCGAGTTCGAAGCCGGCGCGACGGCGGAGAGCCTCGGCTTCGACGGCACGGAGACGCTCGAAGTGCGCGGGCTCGACGACCTCTTCGGCGGGCGCTTCCACCCCGGCCGCACGGCCCGTGTCGTCGCCACGCGCAAGGGGAAGACGATCGAGTTCGACGCGCTCGTGCGCATCGACACGCCCCAGGAGGTCGAGTACTACCGCCACGGCGGCATCCTGCCCTACGTCCTGCGCCGCTTGGCGCGGGAGTGAACGCGCCCGTCCATCCCACCGCGATGGCGTTCCACTACGAACCAGCGCGGGAGCTCGCGCGCATCCGTCGCGCGGCGGAGGTGCTCGCGCCGTACGTGCGGCGCACGCCGGCCGTGTACTCGTACACGCTGAGCGAGAGCACCGGTTGCGACGTCTGGCTCAAGCTCGAGAACCTGCAGCGCACGGGGTCGTACAAGGTGCGTGGCGCGTTGCACAAGCTGCTCGCGTTGTCGCAGGCCGAACGCGAGCGCGGTCTGGTGGCGGCATCGGCCGGGAACCACGCTCAGGGCGTCGCGCTCGCCGCGAGATTGCTCGGCGCCCCGGCGACGATCGTGATGCCGGAGTCGACGGCGCTCGTGAAGGTGCAGCGCACGGAAGGCTACGGCGCCGAGATCGTGATCCATGGACGCAACTACGACGAGTCCCAGCGTCGCGCGCGCGAGCTCGAACGCGAGAGAGGTCTCACGCTCGTCCACCCCTTCGACGACCCCGACGTGATCGCCGGAGCGGGGACGGTCGGCCTCGAGATCCTCGAGGAGATCGGCGATCTCGACGCGCTCGTCGTGCCGATCGGCGGCGGCGGGCTCGTCTCGGGGGTGGCGCTCGCGGCGAAGGCGCTCGCTCCCGGTCTGCGCATCGTCGGCGTGCAGGCGGAGGGCGCGGCGCCGATGGTGCGCTCGTTCCGCGCCGGCGAGCGGATCGACGTCACGGACCCCACGACGATCGCCGAGGGCATCCGCGTGGGGACGACGGGAGCACTCACGTTCGAGATCGTGCGTGCGCTCGTCGACGAGTGCATCACCGTGAACGAGGAGGAGATCACCGACGCCGTCGTGCTCGCCATGGACAAGAGCCGCATCGTGGCGGAGGCGGCGGGTGCGGTGGCGATCGCCGCCCTTGCCGCCGGCAAGGTCGCTCCCGCGCGGCGCGTGTGCGCCGTCGTGTCCGGTGGCAACATCGACCTGAACCTGCTCACGCGCATCATCGAGAGCGCCGCCGCGCGCGCCGGACGCTCGCACCTCGTGCGGGTGCGTTGCAGCGACGCGCCCGGTCAGCTCGCGCGCATCCTGGGTGCCATCGGGGCGGAGAACGGGAACGTGCAGCAGGTCGAGCACCACCGTTCCGCGTGGAAGGTCCCGCTCGGCTCCGTCGACGTCGAGGTGCTCGTGGAGACGCGGCGGCCCGGCGACGGCGAGCGCATCGACCGCAGGCTCGCCGACCTGGGCTTCGAGCTCCGCTGACGTCTTTTCCGCGGCGTCGTGGAGCGGGCCTACTCGCGATCCGGGAGAGCGGTGAACGAACGAAGGCGGTGGAGGACTCGCGTGCGGCGAGACGCGTCGTCGGGCCACGCGTGAGCATGGCGATCGACCCGGCGCCGGGTGGAGCTACCAGGGATCGCCCAGCGCGTCGCGGACCTCGAGCAAGCGCTCACGCAGGGCCGCGTCGGGCTCCACCTCGTGCAGCGCCATCGAGCAGCACGTGGCGGCGAGATCCTCCGCGCGCGGCCTCGAGTTCGGGTTCGAAACGCCTTCCTCGACGGCGCGCCGGTAGAGCGCGAGAGCGGTGGTCGTGTCGCCGAGCGACCGATGAGCCTCGGCCAGCGGACGGAGGGCATCGGCGCGCTCGATGTCCACGATGAGGTCGCGCTGCTCGTCGAAGAGCGCGAGCGCGGCGTCGACCGTGTCGCGCGCCCCCTTGGCATCGCCGGCTTCGTGGCGCAACTCGGCCATGCGAGCGCTCAGACTGATCCGGTCTTCGGGGGCGAACCTGGAACCGTCCAACAGGAGCCGGCACTCGTCGAGGAGCTCGATGGCCTTGTCCGAGTCCGCGTTGTCGAGCGCCGCCCGCACCAGGTCCAGCGCAAGCTCGATGCGCACCATCAACGGCAATCGGCCCCAGCACGCCTCGATCTTCGCCTCCGCGCGTGCGCGGCGGTCCTCGTCCGAGTAGAAGCGGTCGAAGAACGCCACGCAGGTCTGCAGGGCGTTGCGCAGCCGATCGAGGCTGCCGGTGGCGATGGCGCCGTCCACGAGGTCGATGTGCTGGTCGAAGGTCTCCCCGTCGAAGAACTGCACCTTCATCGCGTCGACCCGGCCGGCCTCGGAGTCGACGATGCCCGCTTCGAATGGAGCCGCTCGTCCGGGCATCCCCAGCCACACGTACGTCGAGGCGATCTCCGCGCGGATGCGGTCCCGCTGCCAGTCCTGCGCGCTCTCGAGACTCTCGTCGTCGGTCGTGTCGGCGATCTTCCGCGCGAGATCCTCGGAGATCCGATCGGCGCGATCGAGGTAGTCCTCCACTTCGGTGCCGCCGCCGTTCTGCGCGCAGTAGAACGCGAGGCTCGCGTAGCCGGCGCCGCGCCGCCAGTTGTCGATGCGCTCGACGAACGCGAGCGCCTGGCGCGGCCGATGGAGCTCGAGGCAGGTCTCGACGACACTCTCCTGGGCCCGCGAGCGATTCTTGATGTGAGGCACGGCCGGGAGCGCCGAGGCCGCCTCGAAGGCGAGGTCGAGCAACTCCACCTGGTACGCGGCGAGCGGCTGGTCGGGGAGCGGCGCGTTGCTCGACGGGGCGCCGGATGCGGCTTCGGCCTCGGCGCCACAACCTGCGGTCCACAACGGCACCGCTGCGACCAGGATCGGAATCGTCGTGAGCGTGAAGGGGAATCGGGATCTCGTCGTCATCGTGGTCGAGCGAATGGAATTCGATGTCGGCGTCGCGCTAACGCCATACCAAGCGCTGAACGATGCTAGAGACGCCGTGTTGGCGCTCGATCAAGACGACGCCGCGCTTGTGTGAAGCGCGGAAGTGCCGAGAAGCCAATGAAAAAGGAGGCGGCCACGTCCCGTGACCACCTCCCGTACCGAGCTCGAACGCGGCAGGACGCCGCCCCGAATCCTAGAAGGGCGCTGCGACGTAATCGCTCAGGTGGTCGAGCGGCGGATTCGAGATGAAGCCGTACGCATCGCATGCCGTCCACCCGACGAGCCAGTTCTCCTTGGGCGAGAACGCACCGCGGTAGCGAACCGAAGTGAAGAAGCCGTCGCCGGGAGCCATGTCGACGCTCGTAGCGGCTGCGTTCATCGGCCGCGGGTCGAGGAGGATCACGGGGAGTTGGGTCGTCCCGCCCTTGACGACGGCCGCGCCGCGCGTGATGTGGCGAATGGGCGCGTCGGCCGCGGCGAAGCCCGGGATCAGCACGTTGTTGTTGCTCGCTGCGAAGACGCCGCGGGCGGTCGCTTCCGTGTACGCCGAGGCGCCCAGGTTGCGGAAGAACACGCTGTCCTTGATCTCGGCCAGCTTGCCGCGGACCTGCGTCTTGTAGAACGCGTCGGGGTTCGCCGGAGCGTTGACGGTCGAGTGAACGCCCGAGCTCGTGGTCCAGGTGTTCGCCCACGAGAGGGTGCCGCCGAAGCCGTAGCCGTGCGCACCGTCGCCGTCGAGGTTGTCGAAGGAGACGAGGCGATCGCCGAGGTCCATGAAGATGCAGTTGCGGAACTGGACGCGCGCGTTGTCGCGCCAGGCGGTGCCGTGGTCGCCGGCGTTGCCGTTGGGCTGGCCGATGGCCGTGACGTTGTAGATCGTGGCGGTCGTGACGGGCTGCCACTCGGAGTCCTCCGCGCCGTCCAGCTCGAAGAGGTTGTCGCCCACGCCCGAGCCCTGGGCGGCGTTCTGGCTG
>CAYPTB010000013.1:0-3494 GCA_964413535.1 uncultured Planctomycetaceae bacterium
GCGCGGCCTCGGAATCCGCGCTCTCGCGCGAGAAAAGGGCCGCCGATAGGCGCTGAAGCTCGGCCCGAGCCCCCTCCCGAGCGGGGCGCGCCGCCTCCGCCCGCAACCCCGCCGCGCGGACGCGCTGGCCGGCGAGCAGGCCCGAGACGAGCTCGTGCACGCCCCGAAGGTCGCCGAGCGCGTAGCGCGTCGCGGCGAGGTTCAGCTTCGCCGCGAGGAGGTCGGGGTGCTCGGGCGGCAAGAGGCGCGTGCGGGCCTCGTGCACCTCCTCGAAGAGCTCGTGCGCGCCCGCGAGGTCGCCGAGCTCAGCACGTGTCCCGGCGAGGTTCTGCTTCGCGGCGAGGAGGTCGGGGTGCTCGGGCGGAAGCAGGCGCGTCCAGGCCTCGACCACCTCCTCGCCGAGCTCGTGGGCGCCCGCGAGGTCGCCGAGGGCGTAGCGCGTCGCGGCGAGGTTCCCCTTCCCCCGAAGGAGGTCGGGGTGCTCGGGCGGCAGCAGGCGCGTCCGGGCCTCGTGCACCTCCTCCTCGAGCGACAGCGCGCCCGCGAGGTCGCCGTGGGCGTTGCGCGTCGCGGCGAGGTTTTGCTTCGCGGCGAGGAGGTCGGGGTGCTCGGGCGGAAGCAGGCGCGCCCAGGCCTCGACCACCTCCTCGAAGAGCTCATGCGCGCCCGCGAGGTCGCCGAGGGCTTTGCGCGTCGCGGCGAGGTTCAGCTTCGCGGCGAGGAGGTCGGGGTGCTCGGGCGGAAGCAGGCGCGCGCGGGCCTCCTGCACCTCCTGGAAGAGCTCGTGCGCGCCCGCGAGATCGCCGAGGGCCTTGCGCGTCGCGGCGAGGTTTTGCTTCGCGGCGAGGAGGTCGGGGTGCTCGGGCGGCAGCAGTGCCCAGGCCTCGACCACCTCCTCGAAGAGCTCGTGTGCGCCCGCGAGGTCGCCGAGGGCGTAGCGCGTCCCGGCGAGGTTCCCCTTCGCCCGAAGGAGGTTGGGGTGCTCAGGCGGAAGCAGGCGCGCGCGGGCCTCGACCACCTCCTCCTGGAGCGCCAGCGCGCCCGCGAGGTCGCCGAGGGCCTTGCGCGTCACGGCGAGGTTCAGCTTCGCGGCGAGGAGGTCCGAGTGCTCGGAGGGAAGCAAGCGCGTGCGGGCCTCGAGCACCTCCTCCTGGAGCACGTGCGCGCCCGCGAGATCGCCGAGCTCCGCGCGTGTCACGGCGAGGTTCTGCTTCGCCCAGAGGAGGTCGGGGTGCTCCGGCGGAAGCAGGCGTGTGCGGGCCTCAAGCGCCTCGGCCCAGGCTCGGTCCGCGGGGGCGAGCGCGGAGAGGCCGTAGGCCGCGTAGCCGGCTCGCCAGAGGGCCTCGCCGACCCGACGACTCTCGCGAGCCCCCGGTGTCGAGGCGAGCTCGTCGGCGAGCGCGGTCACTCGCGCGCGCGCCTCCGCGAGCGCGCCCTCCGCCTTCAGGCGCTCGATCAGGGCGAGCTCTTCCTCCGCCCGTTCGCCTGCGGCGCGCGTCGCGTCGGTCTCGGGCGCGGCGACGAGCGAGAGCTCGACCGCTCCCGCCCCGTCGTCTCCCGCCGCGACCGCGACCGAGAGCTCGTCGCCGCGCTCGACCTCCACCCAGAGCCAGGCCGTCGTCCCGCCGCCCGAGTCGTCGTCCTCGAGCGTCTCCTCGCGCCCGATCACCTCGACCACGAGCCGCGGATCGAACACGTCCGAGCGGGCGTGGATCGAGAGCCAGCCCGAGATCTCGGCCATGTGCTCGACGGTCGCGCCCTCGGACCCGAGCTCCAGCGCGACGCGGCGCAGCAGCGGATCGTCGCCGTCTGCCCCGACTGCGGCCGGCGAACCTGCGGCGAGCGCGACGACAGCGATCTGCGCGAGCATGGCGAGCACCCCGGGGGATTCTAGTCACCGCCCGCAGGGCGCGGCCGGTCGTTCTCCCAGGGGCCCCCTCCACCCGCCCGCGTCCGCCGCACGGCCGACTCTACCGCGGATCGCCGGATAGCACCCAGGCGGCCCAATCGCGCGGGGGATGGCCCTCGGCGCGCAGGGCCATCTTCGCCTGCCAGAGGGCGTCGGCCTTCCCGCGCTTCTCGTTCCAGAGCTTGGTGTAGAAGAGCTCGAAGAGCCGCCGCGTCGCTGCGTCGTCGACCTTCCACAGGCTCGTGATCGCCGTGCGCGCGCCCGCGGCGTGCAGCGCGGTCTGCAAGGACTGGATGCCCTGCCCCGCGCGGCGGATGCCGACGTTGGTCTCGCAGGCCGACAGCACCGCGAGCTCGCAGCCGCGCAGGTCGAAGCTCGCGAGCTCCTCGGCCGTCACGATTCCCGGCACGCGGTCGGCGGCGTTCGCGCCGCGGTTCGCGCCGGCGAGCGCGAGCCCGCACAGGGTCTCAGGCGCGAAGCCGGAGAGCGTTTCCCCCGCGCGCCCGAAGGCGTCGCGCGCGCTCTGCTCGTTCAGGGAGTCGAGCTGCGACTTGAAGCTCTCGCTCGCGAACCACCCGTGCGTCGCGAGATGCAGGAAGCGCGCCCCCGGCGCCGCCGCGAACAGCGCGGCCTTCGTCGCCTCCGCGCCGGAGAGGACTAGCGCGTCCTGACCGAGCACGCTGGCGTACAGGTCCGCGATCGCGGCGCTCTCCTCCCGCGTGCCCGGCAAGAACTTGAACGCACCCGCGCCCGAGCGCAGCCCGTCCGCGTCCAGCGGCGGCGTCGCGGCGACCAGGCCCGAAGGCACGGCGCCTTCGACCTCGGCGTCGTAGTCGATCCCGCCCAGGAGCGTCAGTCCGCCGCCTTCCGGCAGCGCGCGTTCCCCGCGCAGCAGTCCGAAGAGCGACGGCTCGACCCGCACAGCGATGCGCTCGCCCACGAATCCATCGGCGAGCGGCAGCGCGTCGAGCGGCACGAGGAAGAGCGCGTCGTCGAGCTCGACGTGGAGTTCGTCCACCTCGCGGCAGACGGCGAGAACGGGATCGAGCACCCTCTCGCGGAGCCGCTGGCCCGCATCCTCGAGGCGCATCTCGTGCACCCCCGCGCTCACGACCCCCACGCCCCGCGCCTCGAGCGGATGCCCGAGCGCTATCCGCCAACCGGAGACGTGCTTTTCGATCTCGGCCATTGGCCCGAGCTCCACGCGCGTCACCGACGCGTCGGCCCGCACCACGAAGGCGAGCAGCGAATCGACCGCGGGCGGCTGCTTGCCCGTCTCCGGATCCCGCTCGAAGTAGCGCGTGTACCGCAGGAACGACGAGAGCGCCGCCTTCGCCCCGAGCCGCGCCGCAACCGCCGCCGCGTCCACCTCGCCGTCGAACACGCCCGCCTCGGCGAGCCGGCGCCGCAGATCGCGCTCGACGCGGTCGCGCTCCTCCGCCAGCTCGACGAGCGAGCGGCGCCACGCGTCGACCGAGTCCGCGTCCTTCGGACCCGTCGCCGCGACGTCCCCGAGCCGAGCGCGCGTTGCGCGAAGCTCCCGCACGAGCGCGTCGAGTTCCGGGCGTTCGGCCAGCGCGTGCGC
>CAYPTB010000014.1:0-45533 GCA_964413535.1 uncultured Planctomycetaceae bacterium
CCCAACGAATCTCCTCGATCCGGATCGCCGACTCCTTACCTCCCTTGTTCGGGTCCACGATCACCGTCACCTCCTCCCCCTGCACCGGACCCGTCGCCGTCGTCGCTGCGCTCTTCGAACTCGACGGACCGCAGGCGCACAGCGCCGACAGGCAGAGCCCGAGGACGAGGTGGCTGCTGCGGCTCCACGTCGGGCGATCGGGAAGGCGAGAAAGGAGCTTCATGACGCTTCCGAGGCCCTCGATTCCAAGCCACTCCCGAACACTCGGGAGCGTGCGACAGAGCCTTCGTGGAGAATGGCTGGCAAGCATCGTTCGAAGGGAAGGCGAGGAGGTCGAAGCTCGGGGGCCGAGGTCGTAGCTCTCTAGTAGGTCCAACCGCGACCGGTTGCGCTCCTGGTACCAGCTTGTACACGCGCGACGCGCCGCCTTCGGTCGCGAGCCTTCCAGCCGCTCGAATCGGGTGCGGAACCGCTCTCCGGCCGCCGCGCGCTCCCGAACGCGTTCCCCCCTAGCCCTGGCGGAAGGGGATCGCAAGCGTCGAGAGCGTGGGCCGCAAGAGGGTCGACGTGTTCGACACGAAGGTGATTCGGACCTGGAAGAACCTCGACCCGTCGATCTCGTCGATGTCCTTCTTCCAGGAGACGGTGCTCCCGGTGACCGAGAAGTCCCCCGTGACGACCGTGAACGTGTCGTCGTCGGGGATGAGGCAAGTGCCCTGATCGTTGTCGAGGAAGATCCGCATGTTGAAGGGATCGCCGTACTCGTCGTACTTCGAGGCGTCCTCGAAGTCGAGGTCCGGGTCCGTGTCCGTGTTCGTCACCGAGTCCGCACCGCGGAACGCGAGTGTCACCGAGGTGCCCGCCGGCTGTTGATCCGGTCGCGGCTCGATGACCGGATCCGAGTAGTCGGGGAATCCGAGCGCGCTGGCTCCCGTGGCGAACCAGCGGGTGTGGACGCGGCTCACCCGAACGACGACGTCGAGCCGCCCCGCGGGAGAGATCGAGTCGCTCCCGGGGAACAGGGTTCCGAGCGGGACGCCGTTCGCCGTGCTGCCGTTGAACGTCCCGCTCCCCGTCAGCTCGGTATCGGGATTCTTCTGGACCGGCAAACCGGCGGCGTCGTGACCGCCCGTCGAGTACACGCGGAAGAACGTCCCGGCCATCACGCCTCCGGTGGGGAAGTTCAGTCCCGGTGAGCTGGGCGTCGCGAAGCACTTGAAGTCCATCAACAGGGGCAGACCGAGCGAGCGAACAGCGCCCGCCGGATACAGCGTGCTCACGACCGTGGGAGGAACGGGAGGCATCATGCCCGACGGAACGGTGTTCTCCACCGTCAGGCAGGGAGCGTTGGGAAACCCGTTGAAGGCCGTTTGGAGGAATCCCAACACTTCGGCGCCGGCTCCGTCCGGCCCACCCGTCCCCAGGATCGCCGTATCGCGCCAGGTGTAGTACTGGAACTCCTCGACCGGCACTCCTCGGTTGAGGGGATAGGGCAGCATCAAGGTGCCGCTCGAGGTCGTGAACACCTGTTGGGGATCGAGGAGGTACCCGCGAGAGCGCGGGTGGACGATCTTCTTCGCGTTGTCGGGATCGACGAGGACGTTGTCCGCGAAGGTGTTGACCAGGCCCGAGGCCAAGAAGAACTCGTCCGGCAGCCGCGAGCTGTGCGACAGGCTGATCTCGAACTGGGGGAAGAAGTCGGCGGAGACCTGAGTCGACGTGGGAGCCCAACTGAGCCCTTCGATGTCGATGTTGCTGGTCGTCTCGTCGACGAGACCGAAGCCCACGTCGCAATAGCGCCAGACCGTCATCATCCGGCTCCCGAATTGGTGCAGCGGCGTCTGCTGGAGCGTCGGAACGAGGGTCGGGAAGTAGTTGAAGGTGGCGGTCGTCGGCATGTCGACCACCTGCTGCATGCGCGTCACCTTCCTCGCCGTGATGAACCCCCCGGCGACGTCGCGCTCGAACTGTCCCCGGATCTCGGACACGGGGATCATCGCCGCGACGTTCCCGAACTCGTTGACGCGCGAGAAGCGCAGCGCGATCCCGCCGGTGCGCTTCGTGGGAAAGTTCGGATCCAACGTGATCGGAACGTCGTCCGGAAAGGTGGCCGCAAGCGGGTTCCCTGCCAGGTCCGTCACGCCGTCCAGACCCCCGACGAGGTTGAGGAAGTAGGTCTCTGCGGTCCCCTGGGTATGGTTCAGGTCGAGGAGCGGTTGGTATCGGAACTCCCTTAGGTCGGGCGTGGGAGTGACCTCGCCGATGACGATCTGGTCGGGGAGCGGCGGATCGGTGGTCACGCGATCGAGACGCAGGTTGTCGAACGGGAGGATCGAATCGGGATCGATGGGTTCGCTGAACCTCAAGGAAATGCGCGGTGCGGTGGAGACTCCCGTCGCCGGAGACGTCCCCGGAGGAGGAGAGATCTCGAAGAAGCATGCCGGCACGACTCCCGGGCCCGGTCGGAACGTCGCCTCGAACCGTCCACTCGTCGACCCCGCCGTGAACTCCCCCTGGAAGTCCGCGATCTGCTGCGTCGTCGCCGATTCCGCGAAGATCATGCGTACGAGAACGTCGCTCGCGGTTCCCGACTGGGGCGGAGCCGCCAGGACCACGACTTCCGCGAAAACCTGCGGGAGGCTCGATCCAGTGAGCACCAGGAGATCCCCGACGTCCGGAGTGACCGCGCAGACGTCCTTGGCGAAGTCGATCGTGGCCAGGAACAGAGGATCGAAGGTCGGGTCGAGCGGGTCGCAGACACCCACGCACTGAGCCCCTGGGATCGAAACGGATTGGACACCGCGGATCACCGGCGGCTCGTCGTCTCGTAGGAATCCGTTGTTCGCGTCCGCGGGAGAACCGGTTCGGAAGGCCCGGACCACGTCCAGGGTCGAGTTGTTCTCGTGGAGCGGATCGTTGCTGGTGGAAACGGACTTGCCCCCCACGTTCCGCAGCAATTTGAACTGGCCGACCGACGCGTTGAGCACGGAGGGCACGCGGACGGCCGCGTTGACGGCCGTGGCATCGAGGCTGGGTGGCAACCCGCTTCCGTTGAGCGGTAGGGTTCCACCGCTCGACTCGAACTCGGAAACCGTCGTGTCGAGGATCACGCGCGACGTATGGAACACGCCGCTCGTGAAGGCCCCGTGATTCGGGTCGGGGATGACGCGGGCGTTGAAGGGTCCGAGGGGAGGATTGCCCACGGAGAGACGAACGGTGCTGGCATTGATGGTCGAATGATCCAGCAGGTCCGAGAACCGCACGGCAACCGCTGCGTTGCGGGGCACCAGCGGGAAAGGCGGCACCTCCGCCGGACTCGTCGAGGTCGCAACCAAGGAAGAAGCGCTGTCAGCGAGGTGCGTTCGGAAGATATCGTCGAACTTGTCCGGTTCCGTCGTCGCGTCGGCGAGGATCGTGACCTCCGCCCGCTGCGTGATCGGATCCGTCGCCAGGACGAAGTTCACCCCATCTCCCACGACCTGCTCGCCGATGAGGAAGTCCTCGAACTGTGGCGCGGGATCGCTGGTGTCGTAGATGTCGACGAGCCGACCGGCGAACACCTCTTCAATCCGAAGCGTCGAGGCCGTGCCTCCTTGGTTGGGGTCGACGATCACGGTCTTCTGCTTGCCGTCGACGACTCCCGTCGCTTCCGTGGAGGAGTTCCTGGAACTCGAAGGGCCACAGGCCGCAACGAAGGCAGTGAGGACACAGAGAACGAGGCTTGAGGTAGAGGAGTTCGACATCTTCCTCGAATGCAGGGTCGCCGTTTGGCCGGGACGGGACGTCATGGGGATCCGCGAAGCGGGACGATTCGAGGACCGCGGAGCGACTCCAGGAACCGTCGGGAAATCGAAGCCGGCCCGTGGGCGGGTCCGGTCATTCTGACATTCGGTCTGGGCGATGGAAAGCCCGTCCAGCGCGCGGACTCGGCCGCTGGTTCTCCAGTCTTCGGTGCGCGAAACGCGGCCGGACCTGGAGACTGCCGCGCCATCGCATGCACACTGCTCCCACCCCGAGACCTTGGTGCGAATGAACGTGCTCACGCCAAGCGAGGGCGTGGATCAAACGCTGTTCCGTATGCTCTCGGCGGGACCTGGCCCGGTCGAGCGCCCCCATGCGCACGGCTGGGCACCGCGAGAGGTTCGAACGTGCGACCCCGCACAGGAGGGACCGTGCGCAAAGCGCGCAGGCTGGGGCGACGCGGCTCGGGGGCTCAGCGAGTGGCCGCCACGTAGCCGCGCGCTTCGGCTTCGTTCTCGTCGCGGAAGAAGACCAGGTGATCCGGCCTGATCTTCCGGGCTGCAGCCGAATCGCGCGTGTGGAAGTGACGTGTCGTCGAGCAACCCACGAACGCGATGGAGAGCTCATGGGAGCAGAACCCGCAGGCAGCCCGCAGCGGATGACGCGACGCCAACTTGAACGCGGGAACGACGTGCCGCTGCTCGGTTCGTGAGATGCAGGTCGGATTCGGGCACGGGTTGTCCCCCCCTACCATCTCGTACATGCGGTGCTCGGCCTCTTGCGGGAGGGCACGAAGCTTCAGCCGTCCGAGCAGGACGGAGAGGATCGCCATCCGCACGGGAACTCCGCGCGCCGCCTGCTTGAAGTACATGCTGCGGGGATCGTCGTCGAGATCGCGGCTGATCTCGTCACGTCGCGGAAGCGGGTGCATGAGGATCGCGTTGCGGAGCGGCTCGCCAGCCATGTCCTTCTGGCCGAGGCGCAGATAGCCTTCGAGCGAGTGACTCTCGGCGTGGCGCTCCGTCTGCGGTCGAGTCATGTACACCGCGTCCACACGATCGACGCGCAACCCGCGCGCGTCGGTGAACAACGACAATTGGTGAGGCTTCTGGGGCGTCAAGTAGACGGCATCGCTCGACGCCGCCATCTCACCCAGCCTCGAGGCGTCGACACGCATCGGTTCCGAACCGTATTCCTCGCGCAAGCGCTTCACGACGTACTCGGGCATCTCGAAGCCCTGGTGCGGAACACAGATGATGTTCGCCCCGAAGCGCGCTAGCGCATAGGCGAACGAGTGGATCGTGCGGCTGTAGCGCAGGTCGCCCGACAGGACGACGTCGATTCCTTCCAACCGCCCCTTCTCGATCCACAAGGTGTACAGATCGCACAGCGTTTGCGTCGGGTGCTCGTGGCTTCCATCGCCAGCGTTGATCACAGGGACGCTCGAGTTGTCCGCAGCGAGTCGCGCGGCACCCTCGCTCGGATGTCGGAGGACGATCAAGTCCGCGTAGCCCTGGCTCACGACACGCACGGTATCAGCGAGTGATTCGCCCTTGGATGCGCTGGACGAGCTCATCTCCGCCGCGGTGAGGGTGCCACCGCCAAGGCGCAGCATCGCCGACTCGAACGAGAGCCGCGTGCGCGTCGAAGGCTCGTAGAACAGGCTCGCCGAGATCATCCCCCGACATAGGTGGGACCAGTTCTGCTTGTCCTCCGCAAAGCGTTGCGCGTGCTCGAACAGCTCGAGGACCTCGGCCAGGGACAGATCGTCGATCGAGACGAGGTGGCGGATCCCGGACATACGCGTCGCGCAGGCCGTTCCCAGGCCTCCGCAAACATCTTCCAAAGGAGGGAGGTTATCCCAAAGCCGAACGGCCCACAACTCGCGTAGCGGGAAGGAATCCGGCGCGGGTGGGATCCGTGTACGGCCCCATGATGGCCTGCAGGACTTCCGATCGCGGACCCCTCCCGTCCACTCGAGCGAGTCCGGCGAGCGCGCGAACCAGGTCGGCTTCGAACGGAACCGGTGAGGCCGCCCGCCAAGGATCCTCCGGCAGCTCGAGGCTTTCACGGAAGGCCTTCGCGATCGTCTCGCGCGCTCCAACGGGATCGCGAAGCGCGGAGATCGAGGGAGATCCAGCGCTCCCCGTCGCGAGGTCCGCGCGGCTCGCGATCCGGACCCAGCGACCCCCGCCCGGCTCGCTGCGCCCGGGAGCATCTGCCGGATCCAGCCAGATCGAGAGCGCGGCCCGCCGGCGTCGATCTCGTGCCCGTTCCTGACCGAGACGCTCGAGGCTGCCGAGTTCCCCGCTCGGTGCCTCGCGCTCACCTGCCGTGTCGACGAGCTTCACGGGCCAAGCCCCCAACAGCGCGTCGGCAGCCACGGCGTCGCGAGTCGTTCCCGGTTCTTCGCCCACGGTCACACGCTCGCGTCCCACGAGCACGTTGAAGAGAGTCGACTTGCCGGCGTTCGTCGGCCCCGCCAGGACGACGTCGACGGGGCGCAGGAGCGGCTCTGCGACGCGCGCGTTCTCGATGAGACCCGCCATGAAGGAGCGCCAGGCTTCGGGCGAGTCCGCCAAGTGTCCCTCGATCGCGAGCCTCAGGGCACCGCGTGATTGGTCCAGCAGGACGCGTGCTGCCGCCTCGCAGGGAGCGTTCGCGAGAGCGAGCCACGCGCGGGTCTCGATCGATCGAGCGTCCTCCAGCGGAACGGCGTCGCCGGCAAGCAAGGCCGCGGCGCGACGCGCCACCGTAGGGCTGCCCGTGAGATGGACCTCGCAGTGGTCCGAACCGCGTCGAAGGACGATGGCCTCGTCCAGGATCTCCGGCTCCGATCCCGCGCGATCGGCGTCATCGGCCAGGACCAGTCGGACGAGCCCGAACCGTCCGATCGAAGGCAGGCGCCCGGCGAGTTGCTCCAACCGTTGGCGCGCCTCTCCTCCGATGACCTCGAGGACCGTCACCCCTCCACGACCCCGGGGCGTGAGCTCTCTCACGGCCCCGCTCATCGCAGGAGCGCGCACTCCAGCGCCGCGAGGAGGCCGCGGTGGACGAGCCACGGCTCGAGGATCGGAGCGACCTCGAAGACGGAGTCGTCGGTCGTGAGGAAAGCCGCGGCGCCACCCGTGACCACGATCGGTAGCGTAGCGTCACCCGCCTCGCGAGAGATCTCGCGTACGAGCTCGCGCGCAGCTCCTCTGAATCCGATGGCCACGCCAGCCTCGATGGCAGAGCGTGTGTCGCGACCGAGGGCGCGCACTCCGGGATGCGGAGCGACGACGGGCAAACGGGCACCTCCTCGAGCGAGGGCGCGGGCCAAGAGCTCCGGTCCCGGCGCGATCGCGCCGCCGGCGAAGTGGCCCCGACCGCTCTCGACCCGAATCAGGTCCACGGTGAGGGCGGTCCCGGCGTCCACGACGATGCACGTACGGCCGACGCGATCGAGGGCTCCGCGCGCCGCGAACAAGCGGTCGGCACCGATCGTTTCCGGGTGCTCGCAGTCGATCGCGAGGCCGTGGATCGGTGACAGCCATCTTCCCTCGAGGGCGCGGGCCAGGGCGGCAGCGAGCTCCTCCTCCAGGGGACGCGCCGCAACCGCGCACAGGGCTCCCGCCGCGACGGGGGTCTGGTCCCGGAGCCAGTTCTCGGCGGATTCGACGAGTCGTTCGTCGACGGCGAGAGCCGTCCACGCGAGCGGAGCCGCCGTGCGCGAGCGGTCCCACAAGCAGAGCTTGCAGCGCGTGTTGCCGAGATCGACGGTGAGGAGAGCGCCACTCACGCTTGGATCGCCCCCCCTCCCTACCCCACGCTTCGGGACGTCAATTGCTCGGCGGATCGTAGGTGTAGGTCAGGGTCACGTCGCGGCCCTGGCGCTCCACCACGACCTCCCAATGCCGCGTCGTCTCCGAGTTCGTCTTGACGTAGCTGATCGCTTCCTGCGTGCTCGAAACAGGATCGCCGTTGATGCTCTTCACGATGTCGCCGGCTTCCAGCCCGTGCCTGGAGACGATCGAGCCGGGAGCGATGTCGCTGACCTGGATGCCGGCATAACGACCCGTCTTCGGATCGCGATACGGCCGAGTCCGCACCTCTCCGGAGAGGATGTTCGACCAGTTCTCGTTGAAGTTTGCGGCGTCCTTGTAGCCGACCTGGAACTGGTTCTTGCGAACTTCCGTGGTGTCCTCGTAGCTGAAGCGCGTCCGGTCGGCGTTGATGGTGATCAGGGAATCGCGCCGCGGCTCGATGGGCTCGCCGGAATCGTCGAGCTTCACGATCCAGAACTTGTCGCCCTTGCCCTGGCGGAAGGGCGGCGGAGTGACGCGTTCCGGTTCCCGTGGCTCGGTCTCGTCGGGTTGCGCGTCGAACGAGAACTCGACGAACCCGGGCTGGATCATGGAGACTTGGACGTGTTGGTGCTTCCCGGGCAGACGATCGCTCTTCCGCAGCACGAGGTGCTCGTTCGCGCCATAGCGAAGCGAGACGGGAGCCAAGCTCTGGTCGGGGTCCTCTCCGTCGTATTGGATCATGAGGACCGTGAGGAGCTCGGCGACCGGAGTCCGCGAGACGACCTGGGCAACCTGTGGTTCCGGCGCGACGACCTTGGGCGGAAGCGTTCCGCTCCAGTTCAAGTCGGTGTAGGTGCGCTTGACCGCGGGGTAGGGAACGCCTTCGCGACTCACTTCCGGCGGGAGGGGCACACGCAGGTACTCGATCTGCTTCTCCTCGGTGATCTGGGCTTGGATCTCCGGAGTGACGACGGTCACGAAGTGGTACACGTCCCACACGAGGTAGCCGCAGAGCCCGAGGACTCCCAGCCAACTCAGGAGCTTGATTCGTCCGATGTTCATGAGGCGCGGCTCATCCTATACCCGCGCGCAGCCGCTTCCCACCCGCCCGAACGAACGTCCCGGAGGCGAACGTCCCGGAGGCGTGGACGGCCTCGTGACGACGTCGCGCGCGCGAACTTCCCGAGTCGAGCTCGCTCGCTCCGGGCGAGCGGGTCAGCCGAGGGACGCGCAGCGCAGGAGAGTCGCCTCCACTGGCTGGCGCTCAGGTCCTGGTTCGCGCGAGGGCCGTCCCCCCGGCGTGGCCGGCCGACGCCGGCGCCCAGCCGGGGCTCATTCCTCGCCTCCCCCAGACATGCGAAGTCCGCCGCCGGAACTCGTCGTCGATTTCTGCACGTGCTTGTCGCCGCCGTGCTGGAAGCCACGCAAGGCCATCATCAGCTCGTCGGGTCGGTCGGAGGCCGCCAAGGCGATCTCCAGGTCCACCGCGGCCGTCTCCACCAGCTTGCGCAGACTCATGTTGAAGGAGATCAGTCCGTTCTCGTTGTTGGCGTCGATGACTCGCGAGAGTTCGCTCGTGCGCCCGTCGACGAGGAGTTCGCGGACGTGGGGCGTGGACGTGAGGAGCTCGAACGCAGGGACCATTCCCTTCCCCGTCGCTCGCGGGACCAGTCTCTGAGAGAGCACGGCGGCCAGGTTCTCCGCGAGTCGCGAGCGGGCCTGGACGTGCTGCTCGGCCGGGAAGAACGACAGGATGCGATCCACCGTCTGCGCGGCGTTCACGGTGTGGAGCGTGCTCATCACCAGGTGCCCGGTTTCCGTGGCATCCAAGGCGGCGTTCACGGTCTCCGCATCGCGCATCTCGCCGATCAGGATCACGTCCGGACTCTGACGAAGCGAGTGGCGAAGGCCCTCGTGGAAGGTCGTGCAGTCGGTTCCCACTTCGCGTTGGCTGATCACGCAGCGGTCTTCCGTGAACAGCATCTCGACCGGGTCTTCGAGCGTGATGATGTGCCGTTCGAAGTGGAGATTCATGTACTGGATCATCGCGGCGAGCGTGGTCGACTTGCCCGAGCCCGCGATGCCGGTGACGAGGATGATCCCGCGCTTCTTCGACGAGCACCGCTTCAGCTCGGGTGTGGGGAGCCCGAGGCTCTCGAGCAAGGGCGGATCGTCCGAGATGCGGCGCAGGACGACCGCCGGCTCCCCCATTTGCTTGTACGCGTTGAGCCGGAAACGGCCCAGTCCATCGAGGTGCACGGCGACGTCGACCGAACCGGTCTCGCGCCAGATCTCCATGCGCTCGATGCCGACCACGCCGTCGAGCACCTCGAGCAGGGCACCCGATGCGGGCACCTTGCCCGGCAGGAACCGGATCTTGCCGTCGACGCGGCAGGAGGGCTTCCCTCCCGCGCGGAGGATCAAGTCACTCGCGCTCGACTGGACCATGGCCGCTAGCCAGGCTTCGAGCTGGTGGCGCGGAGAGATCGAGCTCGAAGCGAGGCTGGAAGACGTCACCGAGTGGATCGCGGAGTCCTGCCGATCGAAGTTGGTGAGGAGCATCTCCCGAATCGGTGGGGAGGGGGGCCCGGCAATCGGAGCCTCGGCAGGCAGAGGCGGAGCCGGGAAGTCCGGCTCGGCCGATTCGGGCACTCTGGTGCTGTCGACGGTAGATCCGGCGGAGCGCACGGGAGGGACCGACGACAGAGGTTCGAGTCCGATGGGACGCCGTTTGTCTCCAGCGGGCGGCGCCGTGTCTCGACGCGGAACGGGAGGCGGTGAATCGAACTGCACGAGGATCCTCCGAACGAAGCCGGGCGGGGGCCATGCGATGAGAGCGCACGAGGCACAGGCTTGGATCGGAGCCCGAGGGCATCGACCTTGACGAAAGCGCTCCGCCCGTCCGGCCCGCGAAAGCCTTTCGCCTGGGCCGGTGGAGCTCCGGGCGGAAGCCCGAGTCAGCGGAGCGCGAGCCCGCGCGCGAGGCGCTGCGCCTCGACCAGCAGCTCCGGGACACCGCGCCCCGTGTGGGCCGATATCGGGAACACGCGTTCCCCCGCCGTCCTCTCGAGCTCGAAAGCCTTTCGGACGGACTCTTCGTCCTCGACCTTGCTCGCGGCCAGGAGGTAGGGCCGCTTCGCGAGTTCCGCGGAATAGAGCTCGATCTCGTGCCTCACCGTGCGCCAGGCATCGAACGGCGTTTCCTGCGCGCTGGCCGAGACGTCGACGAGATGGACCAGGACGCTGCAGCGTTCGACGTGCTTCAAGAATTGGTGTCCGAGTCCGACTCCTCGAGAGGCACCCTCGATCAAACCGGGAAGATCCGCGATGCACAGGGTGTCGTAGTCGCCGACGTGCGCGATCCCGACTCGGGGCTCGAGGGTCGTGAACGGATAGTCGGCGACCTTGGGCGTTGCGGCGCTCACGAGCGAAAGGAGCGTGCTCTTGCCGGCGTTCGGGAGACCCACGATGCCGACTTCCGCGACGAGCTTCAGCTCGAGCCGCAGGGACCGTCGCTCTCCCGCTCGTCCGGGTTCCGCATGTCGCGGCGCTTGACGTACCGAGTTCGCGAATCGGGCGTTTCCACGCCCGCCCGTTCCACCCTTCGCGATGATCACGGAGTCTCCCGCGTCGGAGAGATCCTTGAGCAAGTGTCCGCGCTCTGCGTCGCGCACTTGGGTTCCCACAGGCACGGCGACCACGAGGTCACTCCCGCGCCTGCCACTGCAGTTGGCGGGCCCGCCCGGCATGCCCGCTCCAGCCTCGTGCCGCGGTCGTCGTCCGACGAAGAGCAGACTGTTCAGGCTCGAGTCGGAGACCAGCACCACGTCACCGCCGTCTCCCCCGTCGCCTCCCCACGGTCCACCACGGGGAACGAACTTCTCGCGCCGGAAGGCGACCAAACCGTCGCCCCCTCGTCCCGCGATGACCTCGATCTCGCACTCGTCGCGGAACATCTCGCAATTCGGGGGGTGGCGAGCCCCGATGCTCTACTTCGCGGCGACTGGGTCGACGTGGACTCGGCGCCCCGTCTGGAATCGGACGACGCCCTCGATCAGCGAGTAGATGGTGTAGTCGCTGCCCAGTCCCACGTTCTTGCCCGGCCGGAACTTCGTTCCGCACTGGCGAACGAGGATCGTGCCCGGGGTGACGGCTTGGCCGCCGAAGCGCTTCACTCCGCGGAACTGCGGATTGGAATCGCGCCCGTTGCGGGTCGACCCTTGTCCCTTCTTGTGTGCCATGGCTCAGGCTTGGATGGACGTGATGCGGACGCGCGTGTAGTGCTGACGGTGACCGCGCTTCTTGCGCGAGTTCTTCCGGCGCTTGAACTTGAACACGACGAGCTTCTCACCCTTCGCCAAACCGAGGACTTCGCCCCGGACGAGAGCTCCGTCCACGGTGGGCTTGCCCACGCGAACATCGCCTTCGTTCGAGATCAGCGTCACCTGGTCGAAGGTGATCGTCTCCCCCGGCTCGTTCGATGCGAGGGTGTCACACAGGATGACGTCCCCTTCGCGAACGGTGTGTTGGCGGTCTCGATCCGAGATGACGGCGTACATGGTGGGTTCCCTGGTTCGACCCCGGGCCGCTGCGCCGGGAAGGGGGAAGAGTCTAGCCCTGGCCGAGGAGGCGGGGAAGGGGCAGGCGCGCTCGCGCGGCCCCCGCTCCTTCGGATTCGAGCTAGCGCTTACGACGTCCGCCGGGGCGAACCTCGCGACCATCGGCGCGCAGGTAGCGAAGGACGCTGTCCTCCACTTGGCCGGGCACCTTCGTGAGCTTGAGCTCGCGGCTGTGGACCTCCGCCAGGGCCGTGAGTTCGTCCGTGAGCTGGTCCTGGAGGTATTGGATGACCTCGGGCAGGGCTCGGACCTCGACCGTCGTGAAGCCCTTCTGGCTCAACGCCGTGCGCAAGCGCCTCAGGATGGCCTGCGCCCGCGACGCCGGTGTTCGTTGGCGACCCGATCCACGGCAATAGGGACAGGGATCGTAGATCAGCTTGCTGAGGCCCGGGCCCAGTCGCTGGCGCGTCATCTCCAGCAAGCCGAACTGCGAGATTCGACCGAGCTTGCTGCGGGCACGGTCGGTGGCCAGGAGGTTACGGAAGGCCCGTTCGACGTTGCGCCGGTTGCCCTGCCTCATCATGTCGATGAAATCGATGACGATGATGCCGCCCAGGTCACGCAATCGGATCTGCCGCGCGATCTCGGGCGCTGCTTCGAGGTTCGTCTTGAGAGCTATGTCCTCGAAGCCGGCTCCCTCCTCGCGGGTTCGTCCCGAGTTGACGTCGATCGCGACGAGAGCTTCGGTTTGATCGAACACGATGGAACCGCCCGAGGGCAGCTCGATCCTCCGAGCGAACATGCGCTCGAACTCTTGTTCGACGCCGTAGGCGTGGAAGAGCGGGCGATGCTTGTCGTGCAGCACGATTCGCTCGACGTGCTCGGGCATGAGACGCTCGGCGAAGGCGACCATCTCCTCGTGGACCTCGGGATCGTCGACGACCACGCTCTTGGTCTTGGAGCTGAAGAGGTCACGCATCGTGCGGATGGCGACGCTCGACTCCTGGTACAAGGGAGCCGGGTTGCGACCCGAGACGAGCCGCCGACCGAAGTCGTCCCACACCGCCATCAAGTACTCGAGATCGCGCTTCAGTTCGGCCTTGGTCTTCCCGACTCCCGCCGTGCGCACGATCACTCCCATCCCGTCGGGAATGTCGAGCGTGGCGAGGATGCGTTTCAGTCGGCGGCGCTCCTTGTCGTCCTCGATCTTGCGCGAGACTCCGGTCCGCGCCAGCGAAGGCATGAGGACGAGATAGCGTCCGGGAATCGATATGTACGTGGTGAGAGTCGGGCCCTTGTCTCCGATCGCGTCCTTCGTGATCTGAACGGCGACCATCTGTCCCTTCTTGAAGAGATCCGTGATCGGTAGCCGTGGACGCGACCTGCGGTGCGTGCGGGTCTTCTTCTGCGCAGCCTTCTCGCTGTCGGTATCGACGGTATCGGATTCCGAAGACCACTCCTCCTCGGCAACGCGAGTCGTCAGGAGCTTCTCGAGCTTCCAATCGGAGTCCCCGTAGGCGGAGAGGACGTCCGACGAGTGCAGGAACCCGTTGCGGCCCTGTCCGAAATCGATGAACGCGGCGCCGATGGGAGCTTCGATGTTGACGACGCGACCGCGGTAGATGTCGTTGACGAGCGAGTTGTAGCGGTCGACCGTCATCTGGAAGTCGAGGATCTTCTCGTCCTCGACGATCGCCACGCGGACCTCTCGGGCATCGGCGGCGTTGACGATCAAGACCTGAGTGCGCTCCTCCTCGGCAGCACGTTGCTTCTCCCGCTGCCTTCCGCGCGATTTGCTCGGCCCGTCTTCTTCCAGGCTGTCGTCGTCGACCTCGTCCTCGTCCTCGTCCTCGGAGTCCTCGTCGGATCCGGCTGGTCTCGCGCGACGGGTCGTAGTGCCGACCGCTCCGTTCTCCCTGGCGAATGCTTCGAGATCGACGAACTCGTCTTCTTCGCCGGGGATGGCGTCGATCAGGGCGGCTCCGGTCTTCTTGCGTCGCCCGCCTCGGGAGCCTCGTCGACGGCGCTTGGAACGGGCCGGACCGGGGCCCTCTGCCGACGAGATCTCGGTCGACGTGGAGTGCTCGGGTCCTTCCCCGCTCGTCGCTACCGGTCGAGAGCCTCCCGACTTCTTCCGCCTCCGCCGGCGCGGACGAGGAGGGCTCGCAGGGTCGCGTGGCGCGGGATCCACGCCATTCGAGGCGGCGGCCTCGACGGCGCCCGCGATCGAAGTCTCGGCGTTGCCTCCGGGGCGGCGGCGGCGGCGGCGGCGAGACCGGGTCTTACGCTCACCCCTGTCGGCAGTGGAAGCGGACCCTGGAGTGGAAGTGGATGCGTTGGTTTCGTCTGCTTGGTGGGAGTACGCCGGAGCGTGCTTCGCGCTCGGAAGGAAGATTCCTCCCGGAAACTGCGGGTCGTTCATCAGATGGGTGTTCTCTATGTCGGCCGGAGCGCCAACCCGCCATGGGTTGCGCGGCGCTCTCGGTTCGGTCTTTCTCGCGGCGCGCAGTGCCTCTGCATTCGGATGCCCTCAAGGCGAGGACCGTGCAGGTCGCGGCGGCGGCGTGTCGGACCGTGATCGTCGTACGTGATTCGACGGGGCTGTCCCGTCGGGTAAGTTTTCAGGCGGCCCCCCGGACCACCGCGGCTCCGAAGGAGCTCTAGCGATCGCAACTCGGACAGGGAAGGAGGGCATGAACGGGCCCGGCCCATCTCGGCCGCTCCCGCACCTGCGGGGTGGCCGGAGAAGCGCCGGCGTCCCTACTCCTTTGACCTATATCGACTTGGGAGAGGGTATGCAAGGGCCGTGATCCCTGCGGATCGGCGGCCCCGCCTCAGCACGGCAAGAAGCGGCCCCCGGACGGCGACTACTCCTCGTCCGCCGCCTCGCCTTCGTCCGCGCCGGCCTCGGGCTGGTAGACGAAGCTGTCCCAATTCGCATTGGGATCGACCGGTTGGGACGGGATCGATGGATCGGCGCTCGCCAGCCCGTCGTCGCCGAAGAGCAAGATCTCGAGCTCTTGGTCGTACTGGTCCTTACGCCGGCGCAGTTCCTCGCGCAGGATCTGTTCCTGGTCGGAGGCCGTGCGCACGACGGTCGGGGTGATGAACACGAGCAAGCTCCGCCGTTCGCGGTTCTTCTGCTCGTGGCGGAAGAGCCAACCCAGCAAGGGTATGTCCCCGAGCAACGGAACCTTCGCGTACCGATCGAAGTTGGTGTCGGTCGTCAATCCGCCGACGACCGCGGTCTGCCCGCTATCGAGCATCATCGTCGTGAGGATGGTCGACGAGCGCGTTCTCGGCAGCGCGATGGATCCCTCGAGACCGGATGCGCCGATCGTGAACACGTCGAAGCCGGGAGGCGCGAGGGCCGAGTTGCCGGTGCCCGACAGACTCGTCTCCTTCGGGATGATCTCGAGTTGGAGCCGATTGGAACCCGGCACGACGTGCGGCACGAGCAGAAGTTGGAAGCCGACCTCGACGGGCGACCCCTGTGCTTCCGCCACCGAGAGCTGCAAGCCTCCGGCTTGGCCCTGCTCCGACTTGGCTTCCGCGTAGCGGATCGTCTCCCCGACGAAGATGGTCGCTGCGCGTCCGTCGAGGGCGATGAGTTTCGGCGCCTGGACGACCTGCGTGCGGGTGTCGCTCTTGAGGAGTCGCAGGGTCGCCTGCCAGTTGGTGAAGGACAGCGCACCGAAGATCGTGTCGGGGTGCACGGTCGTACCGAAGTTCTGGAGCGGGTTCGCGAACGGGCCGTCGTTGTCGTTCGCGATGAAGATGTCCTCGAAGCCGCCGTCTCCCAGGTTGAACGGGAAGGTGATCGGGATCTGGCTGCCCGAGAGGCTCACTTGGGGCCCGGCGTCGCCGTAGTCGACCCCCAGGTTGTACAGATCGGCGTTGGTCGTCGAGACGAACTTGACGTCAACCATGACCTGGGCGGGCATCACGTCGAGCCGGTCGACCAGCGAGGCGATCTCTTCGTGCACCTTCGCCGTGTCGCGCACGATGACCATGTTCTTGTCCGAGACGTAATCGAGGTCTCCGCCGGGATTCAAGGCCTTGGCGAGCGCACCCAGCATCGGGAAGTCCTTCGCTAGATCGCCGGTCGCCTTCTGCGCCTTGCCCTCGACGAAGCCGGACTTCACGAGCGGGGCGTAGTCGCTGCGAGGACGCACGTAGCGAAGTTGATAGCTGCGCGTCTCCATCTGCGCCTGCAAGGAGAGCGGATCCACGACACGCAGGATGCCGCGCTCCTCCTCGACCACCGTGTAGCCGAGCGTCTTGACCGCCACCTCGAGAGCATGGCGCCACGGAACGTCCTTGAGTCGGACGGAGATCGTCCCGGCGACCTCGGGTGCCACGACGATGTTCGCCCCCGACAGGGCTGCGATCGCGTCGATGACCTCGGTGATCTCGGAGTTCGTGAAGATGAAGGTCACCCGCGGAGGACGGCTGACGATCAGCACGCCGGCGAGTCCCTCCTCGACGACGCAACCCGCGTATTCCGCCGCGAGGTCCAGGGCATCCCGCCAGGGCACGTCCGAGAGGTCGAGTGACACCTCGATGTCGCCTCCCTCCATGACCACGATGTTCGCTCCCGACTGCACCCTGACGTAGTCGACGACTTCGACGAGTTGTCGGCTCTCGACGCGTAATGAAATCCTTGCGTCCTGTCGCGGCCCTTGGCCTACGACGGGTGTCGCAAGTAGGATTCCCGCGACGAGGACACTTGAGTACCACTTGACCATCGAAAAGCTCCGGCTCGCTCTGTGTTTTTTGTCGGGGACTACGGCTGGATCCGGCGCGCGAGGATCACACCGCGGTAAACGAACTCGATCTCGTCCTCGCTGATGGAGCGAATGAATAGATCGTTTGCCACCATCTCTCCCTCGGTGAGAGATTCACCGTTGATGACCGCTATCGGCTTCAGCCCCTGGATCAGGCCGACGCCCGAGATCTCCATGTCGATGGCGTCGAACTGGATGACGCACTCCGCCATTCGAGCGAGCCAGCGCAATTGCCCGACCAGGGGCTTCCGCGCCGCGTCGTCCTCGGCGAGCTGTAGCCGCGGCTCGATGGCCTGGAAGGCCTTGCGGGCCTGCTCGTAGTCGTGGTGTTGGAGGTAGCCCTCGACGGCGTCGATCGCTTCCTGCAATGCCGCCACGCTCGGACCGACGACCCCCTCGCTGTTGGTCAGCCTTGCCTTCAGCGCGTCCAGGGCCTCGACCACTTCCTTCTGGAAGCGACGCTCGGCGGAGACGAACACGAGCTGGTTCTTGTCCTGGACGATGCGGACGTCTTCCTCGAGCTGCGCGAGCGTCTTCTCCAGATCCGCGCGCGTCTTCATCTGCTTGATGAGGTTGTCGGCCGCCTTGTAGGCCTCCCACAGCTCGTTCACGGTCTGCGTGCGCTCGACGAGCTCCTCGACCAGGAGGATCTGTTCCTCGATCGGGAGCGGAGCGACGCCGTCCTTCGGCAACGGGACGCGCGGGTCGACCCACGGGTCCCTGCGGCCCCGTTGTCCGTGATACTCGTAGGGCGGGATCTGGATCTCCGCCTGGCGATGCGAGATCTCGGAGAGCAGCAGGTCGCGCTTGCGCTCGTAGCTGTCGATCTTGACTTCCTTCGCCTGGTCCTTCGGCTCGTAGACGTAGGTCTCGACGTCCATCTGGACCTGATGCCGCGGTTCCTCGACGACGACGTCTCGGTCCGCACGCCGGGCCGCCGTCAACCGGAACACGGGCACGCTCATGAACCGCGAGTGGTTCTCGACCTGAGCGGTGAACGACAGCATTTGGAAGATATTGGCGTCGAACTTGATCGAATAGACCACTCGATCGAAGTCGGACTGCTCTCCCTGCGCGCGACCTTGATCCTTGTTCTTGACCTCGACGATGCGGGCACCGGATGCCTCTTGGAACGAGCGCAACGTCCGCACGAAGTTGTTCAAGTCTTCGTCGGACGGGAGGATCATCGCCGTGACGCTGTCGGTTTCGCGCTGGATGATGACTTCCTTCTCGAGCGCGGGAGTCTTGGAGATCAGCGTGCGGCCGCTGGCGATCTCGGATCCGACGGTTTCGACCTCGTTGCGCATGTCGACGATCTTCCCCTTCTCGAGGTAGATCAGCGCACCCACACCGCCGCCTATCGCAATCGCTCCGGCGAACGTCGCGATCCACTTCTTCTTGCTGCCGTCGCTCACTTCCCGCCCTCCTTGACGACCTTGGCGCGCTCTTCGGGGGGGCGGAGCTTCAACTCCAGCGGGAACGACCACACTTCAGCGGGCAGGAGGTCCTTCTCGACGCTCGACTGAGATCCCTCAGGCGGAGAGGGGGGAAGGAAATCGACCGCGAATGGCGACATCTCGAGGTCTTCGAGGAAGTTCGCGACGTGTGCGAAGTTGGGGTTCCCCGAGTGTCCGCCTGCCTTGAATCGTCCGAACGAGCCGCGATTCCTGTCCAACGTCTGCTCGACCGAAAGGTCGTTGAACCAGACGAGGTACTTCTCGCCGTCCCCGGCGCGATTCACGACGTCGATGAGCTCGTCGATCTTTCGCGTCCAGGACATGCGGTTCGACGTGATCTGGCGCAGCGTCGATTCTCGCGACTTGTAGAGCGCGTTCTCACGCTCGAGCGAGCGGTGGTAAGCGATCTGCGGCGAGATGCTGTCCATCGTGTCGCGCAGCACGGAGAGCTCGCTCTCGACCTCGGCGCGCACACCGAACGCCAAGCCCGCCCACCACGCGATGAGTGAGCAGTTGACGGCGACGGCCGTGCAAATTCCGAGGGTGAACTTGATCGGAGTCCGACTTCTGCGCCGGTACTCCTGCGGAAGGAGGTTGATAAGGATCATGCTGCTCTCACCCTGGACGCGAGTCCGACGGCAACTGCCAGCGATGGCGCGGACGCCGCGAGTTCGTCGGGATCGACGCGCGGACCCAGTCGCAGCGCCTGAACGGGATTCCACATCCGCGCGGGGCGCCCTGTGGATTGCTCGATGAACGGCACGACGCCTGGGGCGAGACAGCCGCCTCCGGAGAGCAGCACTTCGACGACGCGAAGTGACTCGCGATTCTCGACGAAGTCCAGGGACAGGGAGATCTCGCTGACCAAGTCCTCGAGAACGGGGGAGATGGCCCGGCTGATCTCCGCCTCTCGCCCTTCCGGCTGGCGCTTGAGCGTCTCCGCCTCGATGATCTCGAGGCCGAGCCGACGGGCGGTGGCCTGGGTCATGTCCGAGCCGCCTATGCCGATCTCCCGGCTGAAGCAGGTCTCTCCCTCGCACATGACGTTGATCGTGGTACGCGAAGCGCCGATGTCGACGAGCGCAATGGTGTGCTCGTCCTCACGCTCGAACTCCTCGTCACGCGTGTCACTGAGTTCCCAGGCATTGGCCAGTGCGAAGACGTCGATGTCGACCGCGACGGGCGTCAGACCTTGATTGGTCACCTCGTCGACCTTCTCCTCGACGACCGAGTTGCGGCACGCGGCCAGGACCACGCTCATCTGTTCCTCGTCGCCCTCCACGCCGTGCGGTTTGCGCTTCAGCCGCTGGCAGTCGATGGCGACCTCGTCGGCATCGAATGGGAGATACTTGTCGGACTCGAAGCGGATCGCCTGGCGTAGCTCGCTGTCGGACATCTGCACCATCGAGATGTAGCGGACGACGACCGACTGACCCGAGACCGACGTGACGACGTTCCTGCTCTTGAAGCCTCCCCGCTCGAAGATCTGTCCGATCGCCGAGCTTCGGTCGCCGCCTGGCGGGACCTCCACCCGGGCGAAGCCGGTCAGGACGGGCTCCGTCCCCTCCATCGTGATCTCGACGGCCTTGACCACGTGGCTCCCGAGGTCCAGACCGACCATGCTCTTGTTCTTTCGGAACACTAAGATCGCCTCTCCGGGGAATACGAATCCCCGTCGCTGCCAGGGGTATCACCGCCGCGAAGAGCCTTCTCGCCGTGGGGACCGGGGGTGCGTCGTGTGCGCGTCACCCGTTGCGCGAAGAGAACGCTTCCGAGCGGTTCGGAGAATCCTTCGTCGCGCCTCGCGAGGGAGGTTTAGGGGTTCCCCCGAATTGCGTGGCGCGAATGGCGTTCCGCCCGCTCGATGGACGGAAACCGCTTCCCACGCGCCGCCCATTCGCAACGGGCGGTCTCGATGCGCCAGCATCCGCCGAAGCGGAAACCTTCAGGAATCGGCGTTCTCCCCGAATCCCGTCCGAACCAGTTCCTCGAGGGCGTCGAGGACTTCCCCGGCTCCTTCACCCCTCGCGCTGATCTCGAGAACGGATCCGCAGGCGGCATTCAGGGTCATGAGCTCGAGAATGCTCTTCCCGTTGACGTCGCGCTCGCCGCAACTCACTCGCAGCTCGCCCGGAAAACGGTTCGCGATCGAAACCATGGAATGACATGGCCGGGCGTGCAGGCCCTGACGATTGCAGATCGCGACGGTCCGCCTCAGTTGCACGTCGACGCCTCTCGCGCCTTGGGCAGAATCAGCCGCCCGCCCTCTCCTTGAGCAGATCGACGAGTTCCTTCTTGGTCTTGGCTGCCAGAGCGAAACGGCGGAAGTCGGCGTTCCGAGCGAGCTTGGCGATCCATTTCATCATCGACAGATGCCGCTCGGGATCGTGCTGGTCCCCGGGCCGATCGGGGCGAATCACGGTGAAGAAGAGCCGCACGCGCTCTCCATCCAGTGCGTTCCACTCCACCCCCTGCGCGTGGACCGAAAGACTCACCGCGACCTTCTCGAGACCCTTCACCTTCACGTGCGGGATGGCGACGCTCGTGCCGAGGCCCGTCGAAGCGAGTTCCTCTCGCTCGAGGAAAGCAGCCACGGCGGCGTCTCTGAACTCCCCGGGAAGCACTTCAGACTTCACCAGGTTGTCCACCAACTCTTGGAAGATACTTGCGCAGTCGGTTCCGTTGAGGGCGATGCTGCAGCTCTTGACCTTGAACAGCTTCCAGAAATCGCTCGTCTCGGTGGGCATGGTCCGCGCGGGCTCTAGCAGCCTGTTGAAGAAGTGCTCCGGATGCCAGGTGCCCGGCATCCGCTTCGGTGGGGTGCCCGGGAACGCAGGCGAATGGGTGAATTCTCCGAGGCTCTCGGGTGCAGCACTGGAGTGGAGGACGGGTTCATGGCGCCGGATGACTTCTTCAACCAGCTGCTAGTGTGCCGAATGGGATTCCCCGAAGGAAGGTACCACAAAGCCGGGAGGGAGAGGCCCGGCGGCCAGCGGACCCACGCTTCCCCGATCGAAACGAAACGAGCCCGCAAGGCTTTCGCCGCGGGCTCGTCGAAGAGCGTTACCGAGCAGGTTCTAGCGTGTCTTGGTCCGTCGGCGCTCGCTGGTGAGCTTCGCCTTGTGGCGCTTCAGCACGCGCGTCATGCGCGCCAGGGCCTCGTCGAGCGCAGTGCCGATCTTCTCTTCCCTCGCGTCGACGACGAGGACCACGCCATGCCCTACGTTGGCCACGAGTTCGACTCGGTGCTGTTCCTTGTGTCGTTCGAGCAGCGCGCGGATCGACACGGTCCGTTCGTAGTACTTGGTGAGGTGCTGGAGTTTGGCCGCCACGTCCTCTCGAACGTGGGCCGGGTACTCGTGGTGAGGAATGGACACTTCTGTTTTCATCCGAACCCTCCGTGGCGGGGTTTTGGCCCGCGGTTCGAGTCCACCGTGGCAGGGAAGAGACCAAGGCCCGAGACAGGAGTCATCGGACCTCGAGGAACGCTGAGGCTCACCGCGCGACGCGCACGTCCTCATCTCGAAACCGCTTGCACCGCTCTCTCTGCGGGGAGCGACGAGAAGACGGGAGTTCGCGGAAGCAGGCCGACCTTCGGGAGCGAGGTGCGCAGCACGGATTCCGATCGCATGCCGCACGATCGCTCGGAGCTGACACTCGTAATCGTGGACCGAAGCACTGACCATTGAGCCTGTCCTTACCTTGAACGCAAGGGCGAGATTGGTCAAGGGATCTCGGCTACGGTGGAAGCCCCACCCCGAGTCGGATGGACGCACGCCTCCCGCCATCACCCCCCCGTCTCCTCGGCATTCGGGGGAAGCAGTCCGAAGCCGATCTCCACGGAACGCCATCGGGGGCGTAGGCTCTTTCCCCCACGGACCGCTCCGGCGCCCAAATGGCTCCAGAGAGCGCACGGGGGGTCTCCGGACCCTTGGCCAGGAAGGCACTTGCGAAACATTCGGATCCTCGTGGCCTACGACGGCTCCTCGTTCTGCGGTTGGCAGCGCCAGGACGGTTTCGAGACGGTCCAAGAAGCCCTCGAAGATGCGCTGTTGGCGGTAGTGGGCGAGCCCTGCACGATCCACGGGTCGGGACGCACGGATACGGGGGTGCACGCGCTCGGCCAGGTCGCCCACTTCCGCGTCGACACCGCCCTCGACGACGACCGCCTGTGGCACGCACTGAACGCGCACCTGCCGCCCGGCGTGGCCGTGCGACAAGTCGAAACGTGTCGGAACGAGTTCCACGCGCAGCACTCGGCGCGCGGGAAGCGCTACGGCTACCTCGTCCGGACGCACCGACATCCACCCCCGTTCGGTCGCTCCTACGCCCACTGGACCCGTGATCCCCTCGACCTAGCGGCCATGCGAGCGGCCGCGCAGCGCTTCGTGGGCGAGCACGACTTCCGCGCCCTCGCCAATTCGGGCTCCCCGCGCAAGACGACGGTGCGGCGGATCGCGGGGATCCACGTGGTGGCTCGCCGCGAGCGCTTGGCCTTCGTCATCCAGGGGTCGGGCTTCCTCTACCGTATGGCGCGCGTCATCGCGGGCACCCTGCTCGAAGTCGGACGCGGGAAGCTCGTCGTCGAGGACATCACCAGGATCCTCGCGTCGTTGGACCGCAAGCGCGCCGGCCCGACGGCTCCGCCCGAGGGGCTGTACATGCTGTCGGTCCTGTACGACGAGCCGTGCTTCGCCAAGCGACCCCGAGGTCCACGGGGAGTGCCGGGCGCCTTTCAATACTGAGCTCGGCTCGGCTCACTCGGAGGTGAACTTGCGCCGCTGGTAGGAGCTCGGCACGCCGAGCTCGTGGCGGTACTTGGCGATCGTGCGGCGCGCCATCGGATGGCCACGCTGCTGCATCTCGCGCACGAGTTCGTCGTCAGAATAGGGCCGACGCGGGTTCTCGGACGCGATGGCTCGCCGGAGGACTTCGCGCACGTCGTCGCGCGCGGACGTCTCCGATCCGGCTCCCGCAGTCTGGAAGAACCAGCGCAGCGGATGGACTCCCCAATGCGTCTGGACGTACTTCCCGGAAACGCTCCTACTGACGGTGCTCGTGTGCATCTCGAGCTCTTCGGCAACGGCGCCCATGCGCAGCGGCACGAGGTGGCCGGGTCCGCGATCGAGGAAGTCCCGCTGGTGCTCGAAGATGCGCGTGGCCACGCGCAAGAGCGTCTCACGCCGCTGCTCGAGCGCACGGACGAGGAAGCGCGCTTGGTCCAACTTGCCGCGCAAGTAGCGGCGTACCGAAGCCGACTGAGCTCTGTCCTTCGACATCTCGCGCACGTCCGTGTCGATCCGGACCGACGGCAGGCCCGACTGGTCGACGCGGACGAGGAACGCGTCGCCGTCAGGCTCGACGACGACCTCCGGGCGGACGGGCGGCGCCGTATCACCGATCCAAGCGGCCAAGGGACGGGGATTCAGTGCGCGCAGCGTGCCGAGCAGTTCCGCGAGCCGCTTCATCTCGAGCCCCATCGCCCGAGCCACGCTCGGCAGCTTGTTGTGGACGATCTCCTCCAGGAAGTTCTCGAGCAGCGCGCACAAGGTCGCGTAGTCCGGGTCGCCGGGATCGATCTGGAGCAGTAGCGCGTCGACTGCGTTGCGGCCACCGATCCCGCGCGGCTCGAGCTGCTGGACGATCGCGACGGCGCGTCCCAGCACGGCTTGGTCGCAGCTCAATCCCAGCTCGCGGGCGAGCTCGAGGAGCTCTTCGTCGTCTGCCGACAAATAGCCGCTCTCGTCCAGGCAACCGACGAGGAACCGGACCCACTCGAGCAAGCTCGGGGGAATGTCCAGCACGGCGAGCTGCTCCTCCACGAGGTCCGTGATGCCCTTCTCCGGGGCGGGGTGGTTCTGGAGCATCTCGTCGTGTCGCTCGGAGTCCTCTCGCTTCCCGGCTCGACTTCCCTCCTCCCACTTGGGCGCGGGAGCGAAGTCCGGCTCCTCGAGGACGAGCGCCTCGTTCTGCTCGAAGGCTTCGCGGAGATAGGCGGAGAGATCCAGCGTGGCGAGCTGCAGGATCTCGATCGATTGCAGCATGCCCGGCAGGAGCAGCATCTCCTGCCGTGCGTGCAATCGTTGCTGGAAGCCCGGACGTTCCAAGTGTGCACCCGTCGCGCAGCCCTCGCGACGATGGCCCTATCGGTCGGTCACCGGGTCGGGTTGAGGAGAGAAGCGGCGCGCACACGCCTGCCCTTCTCCTGCGGCGGACCGAACGGAGTCGCTACCGGCGGCGCACGGGTCGGCGACCCTCGAGGGCGTCCTCGAGAACTCCGCGGTGCAAGTACTCGATCGCGCCGCCGGCTGGGAGACCGCGCGCCATGCGCGTCACGCGCACGTCGAGCTTCGCGCGCTCGAGCGCTTCGAGGACGAGGAGCGCCGTGGCCTCGCCCTCTGCGTCGGGATCGGTCCCGAGGATGACCTCGCCGACGCTTCCCGCACGCACCCGCGCGACGAGAGCGGCGACGGACAGGTGTTCCGCTTCCGTCCCGTCGGCGGGGTTGAGGGCGCCGAGCAGCACGTGGTAGAGGCCCGACCACGCGCCCGAACGCTCCACGGCTTCGACGTCGCGCGGCTCCTCGACGACCAGGATCGAGGTCGCGTCCCGACGCTCGTCGGAGCAGAGTGGACAGGGATCCTCGTCCGTGACGTTGCAGCAGGAGCGACAGCGACGCGTCCCCCTCGCCGCCCGCTCGATGGCCGTGGAGAGCGCGCGAGACGCAGGATCGCGCAGGATGTGGAAAGAGAGGCGCTCGGCCGTGCGCCGTCCGATACCGGGCAAGCGCTCGAAGGCGCGTATGAGCTCTTCCAGCAGTGCGGGATACGCCATGGACGAGCTCGAAGCGCCTCAGAAGAGCCCGGGCAGACTCATCCCGCCCGTCACGCGAGACATGCTCTGTTCGCGGATGACCTCGGCCTTGTCCATCCCGTCGCGCAGCGCTTCGAGGACGAAGGACTCGATGCGCACCTTGTCCCCGCTACCGATCAACTCGGCCGAGATGTCGAGCTTCATCACGCGTCGGTCGCCGCTCACGATCGCTCGCACCTGACCACCGCCCCCCAACCCTTCGACCGTCTTCGCGCGCAACTCCTCCCGCACTCGGTCGAGCTCCTGCTGCATCATCTGAGCCTGCTTGAGCAGGTTGCCCATGTCTCCCAGGGAACCGCTCATCGGTCGCTCTCGATCCGTCCGCCGAAGAGATCGGCGACTTCTTGGGTGAACTCGTCCTTGGCCTCCGGCGGTGGCGGCGTCGCTCGGACGAAAGAAACCTCGGTCTCGCTACCGGTGGCGTTCTTGAAGGCGCGTGCGAGCACGCCCAGGTTGCGGCGTCCCTCCAGCATCTTTGCCTCGCGCGAGGTCAAGGCTTCGAGTCTCAAGACGGCTCGACCGCCCTCGAGAACCTCGAGCTTCGCGCGCAAGCGAAGCACCCCGGCCAGGGAATCGTTCGATTCCCCGAGTCCGGCCAGCACGCGATCCCAGATCGCGCGCGGGCTCGCTCGCGAGCCCGACCCTTCGCTCGCACGCGAGCCCGGCGCGTCGCTCGCGAGGACGGGGACCGCCTCCGTCGCAGCACCCACCTCTTCGGAGCGCGGTGCCGACGAGACCGCTTTCACGGTGGGTCGTTCGTCGTGTCGAGCTCCCTTGCCGCCTTCGGCATTCGGGGGCGGCGTCGGCACGAGCTCACCGATCGGCGGCGCGCCTGCAGGCGCCGGGGGAACCGTTCCCGCGCCGAGTCGCGACTCGAGACGGAGCAGTCGCTCGGCGAGCTCCGCCAGCGCGATGCTCGCCTCCGGCCGACACAATTCGAGTAGCGCGACCTCCAGGATCACCCGTTCGTGCCCGGGGACGAGGCGCATGCGCTCGCGCGCGTGCAAGAGCTCTTCGATCCAGATCGCGAGCGTCTCATACGACAACCGCGCTGCGCGCGAACGAATACGGACATCGGGTGGCATCCCGAGGATGGGGCTGTCGGCGCCGCACAGGGAGACGACGAGGCAGGTCCGCAGGTGGTCGAGAATGGAGGAGAGGACATCACCTTCGTCGCCGGAAGAGTCCGCCAGGGCCGTGACGACGCCTGCGCGGTCGTGCGCTTCCACGCACGCCAAGAGGGCGTCGATCTCCTGCGTCCCGCGCTCGCCGCCGAGACGCGCGACGTCGTCGAGCGACGGACTTTCCCCCACCAGCGCGATGAGCTGGTCCAAGAGCGACAGAGCGTCTCGCAGTCCGCCGTGGGCTCGCCGTGCGAGTTCCTCCAGGACGCCCGGTTGCGGAGTCAATCCCTCCATGCCCGATACCTCGACCAGACGGGCGGAGATCCGTGCCTCCGAGATCGGCGCCAGGCGCAGGATCTGGCAGCGCGATTGGATCGTCTCGAGAACCTTGTGCAGCTCAGTCGTCGCGAACAGGAACTTCACGTGCGGCGGCGGCTCCTCGAGCGTCTTCAGCAGGGCATTGAAGGCCGCCTTCGAGAGCATGTGCACCTCGTCGACGAGGTAGACCTTGAAGCGCGCGCGCATCGGCGCGTAAGCAGCTTGGCCGCGTAGGTCGCGGATGTTGTCGACCCCCGTGTGGGAGGCGGCGTCGATCTCGAGCAGATCGGCCTCGGCGCCGTCCTCGGCCGCGAGGCAACGCTCGCACTCGCAGCAGGGTTCCGCTGCCGGTCCGCGCTCGCAGTTGAGGGCCTTGGCAAAGATGCGCGCCAGAGTGGTCTTGCCCGTCCCGCGCGGTCCGCAGAACAGATAGGCGTGGCCGACCCGCTCGTCCTCGAGGGCGCCTTGCAGCACGCCGATCGCATCCTCTTGCCCGACCACGTCGCGGAAGATGCGCGGGCGGTACTTTCTCGCCAGGACGAGGTAGGTCATGAGCAGGAGCCGATTCTATCGGGTCGAGCACCCGGGAAACGCGCGAGCGCGGGAGTGGGTCCGGGCTTCCTGCACATGGACTCCTGTCCTTAGGGCTGCTCCGTTCCCGGCCTGACCCGGTTCGAACCGAGGCCATTGCGGGGCCCGAACCCAGTCCAGCGCTCGCGCGTCGATTTGGAGAAGGTGGAGGAAGGTGGCGGAGAGGGCGGGATTTGAACCCGCGATGCCGTTTCCGACATACACGCTTTCCAAGCGTGCTCCTTCAGCCGCTCGGACACCTCTCCGCGAGAGCCGTGCTCCGACTGTCGGTGGTTCGCCACCGACCGTCGAGCCCTTGTGGGATGGCGGAGAGGGAGGGATTTGAACCCCCGGTGCCCGTTAGGACACGCTGGTTTTCGAAACCAGTCCATTCAGCCGCTCTGGCACCTCTCCCTGGCGGCCGACCCCGAGCTTCGCGCCGGAGCGCGGAAGCGACCCCGCACTCGCGCGCGGGCAAGGTCGACCGTGGACGCAATTGCCGTCGCCACGCGGCGACGGGGCCTCGCTACTTCCTCTTGCTTCGAAAGAACGATCGAAGGAGCTCGCGCGACTCCGCCGCGAGCACACCTTCGCGCAGGATCGCGCGGTGATTCGCACGCGGATCGTCGAGCACCTGCCCGAGCGACACGCACCCACCGAACTTGGGATCTCGCACACCCCATGTCACGCGGTCGACGCGCGCGTGCAAGAGCGCTCCTGCGCACATGAAGCAGGGCTCCACGGTGCAGTAGACCTCGGCTCCTCGTAGCCGAGGGAGTCCGAGCTCGCGCACGGCCCGCGTCACGACGAGCATCTCGGCGTGCGCCAAGGGATCGTTCCGTTCGACCGTGCGGTTGTGGTCCCGGGTCACGACCTCGTCCCCGAGGACCAAGCACGCTCCGACGGGAACCTCGTCCCGCTCGAAGGCTCGGCGAGCCTCCTCGAGGGCCACGGCCATGAAGCGGGCCTCGCGCTCGCCCGCGCCCGGGAACTCCTGGGCAGTCAACGGCTCCGAAGTCACGGCCACACGTCGTCTCGTTCTCAAGGATGGCGATCGGCCTCTGCTGCCTCGTCGATCGCAGATCGAACGCGGGACCGCACGGCCGTGAGGGCTGGTACACCCAAGAGGACTCGAACCTCTAACCTTCTGATCCGTAGTCAGATGCTCTATCCAATTGAGCTATGGGTGCACGGGGCCGAGGGTTGTAGCCCCCGGCCCGCGCCCCTGTCAAGCGAGCCTTCGGACGGATCGAGTGCAGTACCGCGGGATCTTCTGCCGCGTGGAATCCACGGCGCGAGTCGGTAGGCTTTGCCGTGCTTCCCGAGGCTTTGCGCGAAGCGAGCCGAACCGAGAGGGATTCCGCCGCTCTCCGTGCAGGAAGGAGCCCCATGAGCAGCGCACCTCTGCCCCGCAACCTGATCCGACTGCGTGACCTCAGCCTGCAGGACCTGGACCTCGTCCTGGAGCGGGCTCGCAGCCTGAAGCAGAACCCGGCGCCCGGCGAACTGGCCGGTCTGACGGTGGGATTGCTCTTCTTCCGCGGCTCCTTGCGCACCCGCATCTCGCTCGAAGTGGCGATGCACCAGCTCGGCGGCAACACGATCGAGCTCACGGCTTCGAGTGACTTCTGGGACCTGGAGGTGCGCGAGGGCGCCGTGATGGACGGGCGACCGCCGGAGCACATCCGCGACGCCGCCGCCGTCCTCTCGCGCTACGTGGACGCTCTCGCGGTGCGTCCGTCGACGGTCGGGAAGTCCTGGGACGTGGACCGTCGCGACGACGAGATCCATTCCTGGGCGCGGCATGCAACCGTACCCGTGATCAACCTCGAGAGCGCCCTGTGGCACCCCCTGCAGGCCCTCGCGGACCGCACCACCCTGCACGAAGAACTCGGGGAACTCGCCGGGAAACGCATCGCGCTCGTGTGGGTCCATTCGCCCGAGCCCGCCTCGAAGGCCGTCCCCCATTCGGTGCTCGACATCGCCGTTCGCGACCGCATGGACGTGCGTATCGCGCATCCGCCGGGATTCGAGCTCGATGCCGGCGTGCTGGCCGAGGCGGAAAGGACCGCGGCGGAAAACGGCTGCGAAGTGCGGACGGGGCTCTCGCTGGAAGAGGCGGTGGAAGGAGCGCACGTGGTGTACGCGCGCTCGTGGCAGTCGCTCGGCGCCTACGGGAACGCGACCTTGGAGGCCAGCCGGCGCTCGCGCGTCAAGGACTGGAAGGTCGACGACGCCTTGCTCGACCGGTCCGCGGACGCGCGGTTCATGCACGCGATGCCCATTCGGCGCAACATCGAGGTCACCGACCTCGTGCTCGATGGTCCGCGCTCACTCGTCTACCGTCAGGCGGAGAATCGACTACACACGCAGAAGGCGCTGCTCTTGCACCTCCTCTCGCGCTGACCTCGAGGGCGCCCCGCGACTGCCCATGGCCACGAACGAGTTCGTCCACCTCCATGTCCATTCGGAGTACAGCCTGCTCGACGGGGCGAACCGGATCACGGACCTGGTGCGCAGCTGTGTCGCGGACGGACAGCGGGCTCTCGCGCTCACCGACCACGGCAACATGTTCGGAGGCGTCGAGCTGTACGAGAAGTGCCGCGCGGCAGAGATCAAACCGATCCTCGGCTGCGAGGTGTACATCGCTCGGGATTCGCGGCTCAAGCCGCACAGCAAGCTCGACAACCCCTACACGCACCTGACGCTCCTCGCGCGCAACGAGGAGGGCTTCCGCAACCTGATCAAACTCGCCTCGATCTCCTACGTCGAGGGCTATCACACGCGTCCGCGGATCGACAAAGAGGTCCTGCACCGCCACGGGCGCGGCATCACTTGTCTCTCCGGCTGCTTGTCGGGCGAGCTCAATCGGCTGTTCCTGCGCGAGCAGGAGGAAGAGGCCGCGCGCGTCGCGGCGGAGCTCGCGGACGTATTCGGGCCCGACCATTTCTGGCTGGAGCTCCAGCGGAACGGTCTCGAGATCCAATCGCGCGCGAACGAGGCCATGGTGCGCCTCCACCAGCGCACGGGGATCCCGCTCGTCGCCACGAACGACATCCACTACCTGCGCCACGAGGACTGCGCGGTGCAGGACGTGCTCCTGTGCATCAACACGGGAGCGAAGCGCTCGGACGAGAAGCGTTTCAAGATGGACACCGACACGCTGTTCTTCAGAACGGCGGCCGAGATGAGCGAGGTCTTCCGGGACATCCCCGAGGCCGTCCGCAACACGCTCGACGTGGCGGAGCAAGTGGATCTCGAGATCGAGTTCGGGAAGTACCACTTGCCCGTGTTCTCGACCGGCGCGGGCGAGACGCCTGACGAGCTCTTCGACCGCTTGTGCGAGGAGGGACTGCGGCGGCTCTATCCTCCCGAAGCGGGTTCTGGTGCGCGCGAACGGCTCGCCTCCGAGAAGCAGGTCATTCGGGAGATGGGTTTCGTCTCCTACTTCCTGATCGTCTGGGACCTCGTCCGCTGGGCGCGCGAGCAGAAGATCCCCGTCGGCCCCGGTCGCGGTTCGGCGGCGGGGTCGATCGTCGCCTACTGCCTCGGCATCACGCGAGTGGATCCGCTGCGGTACGACCTGCTCTTCGAGCGTTTCTTGAACAGCGCGCGCGTGTCGATGCCCGACATCGACATCGATTTCTGCAAGGAAGGCCGCGAGCGGGTCCTCGCGTACACGCGCGAGAAGTACGGAAGCGAGAACGTGGCGCAGATCGTCACCTTCGGGACGATGGCGTCGCGCACGGTCGTTCGCGACGTCGGTCGCGTGCTCGACCTACCGCTGCGCGACGTCGACCGGATCGCGAAGATGATCCCCGCGGGGCCGGCCGCCCCTTCGCTCGCCGTCGCGCTGGAACAGGATCAGGACCTGTCCAGCCTGCGCGCCGGGAACCCCGACCTCACCGAGCTCTTCCATTATTCGGTGAAGCTCGAGGGCATGGCGCGCCACATCTCCACGCACGCCGCAGGCGTGGTCATCGCGGACAAGCCGATCGACCACTACGTTCCGTTGTGCACGCACGACGGCGAGGTCGCGACCCAGTGGACGGCTCCGCAGCTCGAGGCCCTGGGACTCCTCAAGATGGACTACCTGGGGCTGCGGACGCTGACGATCATCGACCGCACGCTCGCGAACATTGCGAAGCAGGGCGGCGCCTTGCCCGACGTCGACTGCCTGCCCGAGGGCGACCCGGCGACCTACGCCATGCTCATGGCGGGAGACACCCTGGGGGTCTTCCAGCTCGAATCCGAGGGTATGCGCAAGCTCCTGGCGCGTCTCAAGCCGGACTGCTTCGAGGACCTCATCGCCGTCCTCGCGCTCTATCGGCCGGGACCGCTCGAGTCCGGGATGGACGAGATGTTCATCCGCCGCAAGCACGGTCTCGAGGACATCGACTACCCCCACCCCTGCTTGGAGTCGATTCTGAGGGACACCTACGGGTGCCTCGTCTACCAGGAGCAGGTGATGCTCATCGCGAACGAACTCGCGAGCTTCACCCTGAACGACGCCGACAGCCTGCGCAAGGCGATGGGCAAGAAGAAGCCCGAGATCATGAAGAAGTTCTCGGCGCAGTTCCTGGAAGGCGCTCGGGCGAACGGGTGCGCCATGTCCGTCGCGCAGGAGACTTGGGAGAACATCGTCAAGTTCGGCGGCTACGGCTTCAACAAGTCGCACTCGACGGCTTACGCGATGATCACCTACCAGACCGCCTACCTGAAGGCGAACCACCGCTCGGCCTTCCTCGCCGCGAACATGTCGTGCGAGATGCACGATTCGGACAAGATCAAGGCGTTCATGGACGACGCTCGGCGCAGCCTCATCACGGTCCTGCCGCCGGACGCATCGGTGTCCCGCTGGGAGTTCGAGCCCGAAGGTGAAGGGATCCGCTTCGGCTTCGGCGCGATCAAGGGCACCGGCGAGAAGGCGATACGCGCACTCGTCGAGCACCGCAAGTCGATGTCGTCCACGCCGACCCTCTTCGCGCTGTGTCAGGAAGTGGATTCGGCCGAGATGACGCGCTTGACCTGGGAAGCGCTGATCAAAGCCGGGGCCTTCGACTTCATGGGCCACGACCGCGGAGCCGTCCTCGCATCCCTCGACCGAGCCCTGGCCGAGGGAACGCGAGCCGCCCAGGACCGGCGGGCGGGGCAGGGGGCTCTGTTCGGGGGAGCCCTCGAAGCCGACGACGACGGCTCGGCCAAGTCGGACGGGATCGACCCCTCCAACGCGTTCGATCGAGAGACCGCTCTGCGCGCGGAGTACGAGGTCCTCGGCTTCTACCTCTCGGGTCACCCCTTGGACGAGCGGGCGGGACTGTTCCGCATGCTGTCCACCACTTCGTCACGCGAACTCGCGGACAAATCGGGCGGGACATCGGTCGTCATCGCCGGGCTCGTCCTTTCGAAGTCGGAAACCGTCGTGAAGAAGGGGCGATCGGCGGGCCAGAAGATGGCTCGCTTCCAACTGGAAGATCTCGAGGGCGCTGTGAGCGTCACGTGCTTCCCCCGCACCTACGAGACGTGCCGGGAGCGCATCGTCGAGGGCGCCGTGATCGTGTGCGTGGGCAAGGCCGACGAGTCCGAGGAGCCTGCCATGCTCCTCGACGAAGTGCTCGAGGTCGACGAGGCCATCGCCCGCTTCGAGGGCGGCTTGGTGGTCAACGTCGGACCCGAGGACGCCGGGCTGCTGCCCCGCCTGAAGGAGGTCCTCGCGCGCCACAAGGGCTCCAGGCAACTCTTCCTCGAGGTCGACGGGCTCGACCGGCGAACGCGACGCGTACGGGCCGGAAAGGACGTGCGAGTGGCGATCAGTGCCGGCCTAGCACGCGAGGTCGACGAACTCCTGGGAGCCGGACGCGTCCGACTCGCGCGCATCTGATCGAGAGCGCCGCTTGGCCTCGGGCGAGCCCCGCCATCCAGCGCGTGCTTCCGACGGGCGAGGGCGCCCTATTCGGCGCCTTCTTCGTCGCGGGGCGTGCGCTCGACGAACTCGATGATCGCGCGCGCTCCGTTGTCGCCGAGACGCGGCTTCGCGAGCTTCAGGATGCGCGTGTAGCCGCCCGGCCGATCCTTGAAGCGCGGGCCGAGCACGTCGAAGAGCTTCGCGAGAGCGTCCTCGTTGCGCAGTCGCGAGAAGGCGAGCCGGCGCCGATGGAGGTCCGGCACCTTCGCCAGCGTGACGAGCTTCTCCACGTAGGGGCGCAACGCCTTGGCCTTCGGCACCGTCGTCACGATGCGTTCGTGCTCGATCAATGCTGAAGCCATGTTGCGAGTCATCGCGATGCGATGGCTCGTCCTCCGGCCCAGCTTCCAACCAGCGACCTTGTGTCTCATCGGGGCGTTCCTACGGCTTCGAGCTCGATCGAATCAGGCGTTCATCCCGAGGCTGAGACCTGCCTGTGCGAGCTTGCTCTTGATCTCGGTCAGGCTCGTCTTGCCCAGGTTCTTCAAGTTCATCACTTCCTGCTCGGTCAGCGTAGTGAGGTCCCGAAGGGTCTTCAGGTTGGCGCTGTCCAGGCAGTTTCGCGCCCTGACGGAAAGCTCGAGTTCCGAGATGGGCATGTCGAGCCTTCCGTCGAGCTCTGTGTCCCGCTGGTGCTCTTGGCGGAAATCGGATTGGGCGGGCGACCCGACGATCAAGCCGTCGTCCTTCGTCTGGTCGAAGAGCACGAACGGATTCAGGTGCTTGCGATAGATCTTGGCCGCTTCGACGAGAGCTAGCTCGGGAGAAATCGTCCCGTCGGTCCACAGCTCGATCACGAGCCGATCGAAGTTCGTGAACTTGCCCACGCGCGTCGCCTCGACCGAGTACCGAACGCGGTGCACGGGCGAATAGATCGAATCGACGGGGATCGTTCCGAGCTCGTGGGAATCGCTGACGTTCTCCTCGGCGGGCACGTAGCCCCGGCCCTTGCTGACGTCCATGTCGATGGACAGCTCTCGGTCGAGCGTCAGCGTGGCGATGTGCAAGCCCTTGTTGATCACTTGGGCGTCACCCGAGCACTCGATGTCGGCCCCTGTCACCTCGCCCTTGCCCTGCTTCCGGATACGGCAAGTGATCTTGTTCTTGCCGAGGTGGCGGATGCGCAGACGCTTGAGGTTCAGGACGATGTCGGTGACGTCCTCGACGATCCCCTCCAGCGAGGCGAACTCGTGTTCGGCACCCTGGATGCGGATGGCCGTCACCGCCGTTCCCTCGATGGAGGAGAGGAGAACTCGGCGAAGACCGTTACCGATCGTGTGCCCGAAGCCGCGCTCGAAGGGCTCGACGACGAATCGTCCGTACTCTTCGGTGAGCGTTTCCTTTTCGGGTTCGACCTTGCTCGGCAGTTCGAAGTTGCGCCAACGGATTCTCATGGTTCAGCTTGCTCTCACGCTTGTCGCTTCGGTCCGCAGGGTTGCGCTGGTCCTACTTCGAGCAGAGCTCGATGATGAGCTGCTCTTGGATGGGATGGGGGACGTGCTCGCGACGGGGAACCCCGATCACGGACGCCTTCATCTCGTCGCTCTTGACCTCGAGCCAGTCGGGGATCGCCTGCGACTTGTTCACTTCGACGGCCTCGGAGACCATCTTCTTCGCCTTCGCGCGCTCGCGCACGGTGATCGCATCTCCGGGTCGAACCCGATAGGACGCGATGTCGACGAGCCTACCATTCACGGAGAAATGGCCGTGGTTGACCATCTGTCGAGCATGGTTGCGCGAGAGCGCGAACCCCGACGCCAGGACCACGTTGTCCAGCCGGCGCTCGAGGAGGGACAGGAGGTTTTCGCCCGTGTTGCCCTTCATGCGCTCGGCGTCCTCGAAGTAGATCCGGAACTGGCGTTCCATCACGCCGTAGATCCGCTTGAGCTTCTGCTTCTCGCGCAGGTGAACCCCGTAGTCGGTCACCTTGATGCGCTTCTGCGCATGGACACCCGGCGGGTAGTCCCGGCGGGAGAGAGCGCACTTGTCCGCGAAGCAGCGTTGTCCCTTGAGGAAGAGCTTCATGCCTTCCCTGCGGCACAGCTTGCATTTCTTGTCGATGAGTCGAGCCATGGTCGTGTTTCCAGCGAGATCAGGTCCGGCGGCGCTTGCGCGCGCGGCAGCCGTTGTGCGGTAAGGGCGTGACGTCCTCGATCGACAGAACCTTCAGGCCGGACGAATTGAGCGCGCGGATCGCCGACTCGCGCCCGGAACCGGCTCCCTTCACGCGCACCTCCACCTCACGCACTCCGAAGCGCATGGCCGCTGCCGCTGCGCGATCGGCGGCGCGCTGCGCGGCGAAGGGAGTGCTCTTGCGCGTGCCCTTGAAGCCCATCGTCCCCGCGGTGCCCCACGCCAGGGTTTCACCCGTGTCCGTCGTGATCGTCACGTGGGTGTTGTTGAAGGTCGCCTTGATGTGGACGATCCCCCTCGAGACGTGCTTGCGAACCTTCTTCTTGACCGACTTGGCCATGGATTACTTCATCCCTTTCACGGACTTCTTCCCGGCGACCGTCTTCTTCGGACCCTTGCGCGTGCGGGCATTGGTGCGTGTGCGCTGACCGCGAACGGGTAGACCCCGTCGGTGACGCATGCCGCGGTAGCATCCGATGTCGCGCAGTCGGCTGATGCAGCCCGCCACCTGACGCCGGAGGTTGCCCTCCACCGTGTAGTTCTTCTGGATGTGGTTGATCATGGTGGTGACCTGCTCTTCCGTGAGATCGCCGGCCTTCATGCCACGATCGAACTTCAGAGCATCGCAGACCTCCAGTGCACGGGTCTTTCCGATCCCGTACAGGTAGGTCAGCGAGATCTCCAGGCGCTTGTGTGCGGGGATGTCGACTCCGATCACGCGGGGCATGTGTCGCTCCTACTTGCCTTGACGCTGCTTGTGCCTAGGGTCCGCCTTGCAGATGACTCGAACGACGCCTCTGCGCTTCACGATCTTGCAATGCATGCACATCCGGCGGACGCTGCTTCGAACCTTCATTTCCTGTCCCTTCGCCTGCGGTCGCCGCGATACACGATGCGCCCCTTGGTCAAATCATAGGGCGACATCTCCACGGTGATCTTGTCCCCCGGGAGGATGCGGATGTAGTGCATGCGCATCTTCCCGCTCACGTGAGCCAGGATCTCGTGCCCCGACTCGAGGCGGGCGCGGAACCTCGCGTTCGGTAGGGACTCCGTGACCACGGCCTCGACGGTGATGGGCTCCTCCTTGGCCATCAGGCCCCTTCCTTGCGGGAGACCAAACGACTCAGGCTCTTGAAGACGGCGTCGGGACTGGGCTCGCCGTCGACCCGAGCCAGGAGTCCGCGCTCTTCGTAGTAGGCGAGCAACGGAGCCGTTTGCGCGTGATAGACGGCCAAACGCTCGCGCACGATCTCCGGACGGTCGTCGGCTCGCTGGTAGAGCTCCCCACCGCAAACGCCACATACGCCCGCCCTCGTGGGCGGATCGAACTCGGCGTGCTGGATGTTCCCGCACTCGCGGCACAGGAGCCTGCCGCTCGCCCGCTCCACGATCACCGCGTCGTCGACTCGGATGTCGAGCACGCGCACGCTCGCGCCCTCAAGACGAGAGTCCAGGGCCTTGGCCTGGGGCAGGGTGCGGGGGAAGCCGTCGAGGATGTAACCGTTCGCGCAATCCGGCTCGGCCACCCGGTCGAAGAGCATCTCGAGCACGAGATCGTCGGGAACGAGCTTGCCGGCCTCCATGTAGGTCTTGGCGCGCGAACCGAGCGGGGTCGACTGCTTCAGGTTCTCCCGCAAGAGATCGCCCGTGGACACGTGAGGGAGCGACGTGTACGCGCTCAACTTCTTGGCCTGCGTTCCCTTGCCGGCGCCGGGGGCCCCCATGAGGATCACGATGTCCATCGTCATCCGCCTTGGCCGGCTCCGGCCTTGTCCCGGTCCGCGCCGGTCTTGGCCCACGCTCCGCCGCGCGGGGGGGTTCCCTTGCCGCGGCCGCCCCGTCCCCCACCGCCACCACCACCGCCGCGTCCTCCACGACCTCGTCCGCTGCCGCCGATCAGCCCGCTGTAGTTCTGCATCACGAGCTGGGCATTGAGGCGCTCGACGAGATCCATCGCGACTCCCACGACGATCAGCACCGAAGTCCCGCCGAGGAAGTAGGCCAAGTTCCCTTGCAGGGACGGAATGCTCGAGGTGACGAAGTTGGGCAGGATCGCGATGAGCGCCAGGAAGGCGGCGCCCGCGAGGGTGATGCGTTGCAGGATCCCCTTGAGGTACTCCGCGGTCTTCGAGCCCGGCCGGATGCCGGGGACGAACGATCCGTGCTCGCGCAAGTTGTCGGCGATCTCGTCCGGTCGGAACATCAGGTTGTTCCAAACGAAGCAGAAGGCGAAGACGAGTCCGGCGCTGAGCGTCACGTAGACGAAGCCGTCGGTGTCGTACAGGATCTGTGTGAGGGCGTCGAGACCGAGCGCCCCGAACAAGACGCTCGGGATGATGAACACGGCGGAGGCGAAGATGATGGGCATCACGCCGGCCATGTTGATCTTGAGCGGAAGGTAGTGGAGCTGACCTCCGTACACCCGACGACCGCGCGTGTGGCGCGCGTACTGGATCGGAATCCGGCGTTCGCCCTTTTGGATGTATACGACCACCAAGACGATCGATACCCAGATGGCGATCAGCGTGACGATGACGTTGTAGGGATCATCGTGGCGCTCGACGACTTGCCCGAGGCTGGCGGGCATCTGCGCGATGATTCCCGCCATGATGATGAGGGAAGCGCCGTTCCCGACCCCGTGCTCGGTGATCAGCTCTCCGATCCACATCACGATCATCGCACCAGCCGTCAACCCGAGCACGACGACGAGGGCGAGCCCGATACCGACTTCGTGGCCGGGGGCGATGATCGCGTCATCCCCCACGAAGACGCCGAACCAGATGAACAGAGCCTGCATCACGGCGATCGGAACGGTCGCCAGGCGCGTCCACTGGTTGATCTTCTTCTGACCGGAGGCGCCCTCCTTCTGGATGGCCTCCAATTGCGGCGAGACCTTCGCCAGCACCGAGAAGATGATCGATGCCGAGATGTACGGCATGATCCCTAGAGCGAACAGCGTCGTATTCCCGATGGCGCCCCCGGAGAACGCCGACAGGAGACCGAAGGCCGTGTTTCCTTGGGTACTGAGGCTCCGGAGGAATTCCGGGCTCATCCCCGGTATCGGCACCTGGAACCCGACCCGATACGCGAGCAAGAGCCCCAAAGTGTTGAGGATCTTCCTGCGCGTCTCGGGGGCTCGGAAGAGCTGTAGGACGGGGTTCTCCACGGTGATTCGCTACGGCTCTTGGACCTCGGGGGATTCGACTCCCGTGCTGCGACTCTCGAGGCCCCGCGCGTCGAGTACGACGATCGATCCGCCGGCCGCGGTGATCTTCTCCACCGCGCTCGCCGAGAACTTCTGCGCCCGAACGGTCAAGCGACGTTCGAGCTTCCCATTGCCCAGCACCTTGAGCTGTGGGGTGTTCATGCTCGCGAGGCCTCGAGCGATCACGCCTTGGAGATCGACCGTGTCGCCGTCCGCGAAGGCCTGCAGGCCCTCGACATTGATGACGGTGTATTCCTTGCGGAAACGCGCGTTGCTGAAGCCTCGCTTCGGAATGCGGCGGTAGATGGGCATCTGGCCGCCCTCGTAACCCGGGCGGCGCGAGGAGCCGGATCGGGCTCCCCAGCCCTTGTGCCCGCGACCGGAGGTCTTGCCGTTCCCGCTACCCGGACCGCGACCGACGCGCTTGCGCGTCTCGTGCTTGATGCCCTTCAGACAGACAGTGTGGACGTCCATGGGCTCAGATCTCCACGCCGCGCAACGCGGCGACCTCGGCGGGCGTGCGAAGGGAAGCGAGCGCGAGCAAGGTCGCCTTCACGGCGTTGATGGGGTTCGTCGAGCCGTAGCACTTCGTGAGGATGTTCCGGATGCCGGCCATCTCGCACACGGCGCGCACCGATGCTCCAGCGATGATGCCCGTGCCTTCGGCCGCCGGGATCAAGCGGACTTGCGAGCCGCAGAACAGACCCGTCGCTTCGTGGGGAATGGATCCGGCCGCCGTTACGGGCACACGCATGAGGTGCTTGCGTCCGTCCTTGGCCGCCTTCTCGATCGCGCCGGGCACCTGACGAGCCTTGCCGAAGCCGCACCCGACCAAGCCCCCGCGATTGCCGACGACCGACAGCGCCGAGAACGAGAACCGCCGGCCGCCCTTGACGACCACGGCGCAGCGGTTGATCTTCAACAGCACTTCGCCGAGGTTCTGGAGCTCGGCGACTTCGGTGTTGTCGAGGTACTGGATCTCGTGCATCGAGGGCTCCTAGAACTTCAGCCCGGCTTCGCGGGCGGCGTCGGCCAGCGCTTTCACGCGACCGGTGAACTTTGCGAGGCCGCGATCGAAGACCACGCTCTCGACGCCGGCTTCGACGGCGCGCCGGGCGATCTCTGCTCCCACGAGCTTGGCACGGTCGGTCTTGGTCTTGCCGGATTGCTCGTCCTGAACGCTCTTCGCCGCGCTTCCGAAGGCGCAGACCGTCCTGCCCTGCGCGTCGTCGATGACCTGGGCGTAGATGTGCTTGGAACTGCGGAACACGGACAAGCGGGGGCGGTCGGACACGTCCCGGATGTGCGAGCGCACGGAGCGCTTGCGGCGCTCGCGACGACGGATGTTCTTCTTCTCGACGTTCATCGCTAGCTCCCGAAGCTCTTGCCGGCCTTGCGACGCACGAACTCGCCCTGGTAGCGGATGCCCTTGCCCTTGTAGGGCTCCGGCGGCCGGATGGATCGAATGATGGCGGCCGTCTGTCCGACGGCTTGCTTGTCGACGCCCTTGACGACGACCGTCGTGGGGCTGGGCGTCTCGACTTCGATGCCCTTGGGCATCGGAACCTCGACCTGGTGGCAGTAGCCGATGTTCAGGACGACCTTGGTCTTCTGTGCCTGCGCATTCCAACCCACGCCGACGATGTCGAGCGACTTCGTGTAGCCGCGGGAGACTCCGACGACCATGTTCTGCAGAAGGGCTCGCGTGAGCCCGTGGTAGGCCTTCGTGCGGCGCGGGTCACCCGTGCCGTTCGGCGTGAGCCGCGCCTCCTTGGCGTCGAGCTCGAGGTCGATCTCCGGTCGCAGCGAGAGCTCGAGTTGGCCCTTCGGCCCCTTCACGAGCACGTGGCGCTCTGCGTCCTGCGTGATCGTGACGCCGGACAAGATGGGAATCGGGAGCTTTCCGATGCGGGACATGGCTCAGTACACCTTGCAGAGGATCTCGCCGCCGACGCCCAGCTTGCGTGCGGCTCGGTCGGAGACGACGCCGTTCGGCGTGGAGAGGACCAAGACACCCATGCCACGCAAGACGCCGGGCAGCTTCCTGGCACCTGAATACACCCGGCACCCGGGCTTGCTGACGCGATCGATCACGCGGATGACGTTCTCGCCGTCCGGACCGAACTTGAGGTCGATCACCAAGTCACTCGTGGGAGCCTTCGAGACGACTTCGTAGCGCGCGAGGAAGCCTTCTTGAACGAGAACCTCCGCGATGCCCACCTTGAGTCGCGAAGCGGGCATGGTGATGCGGCGACGACCGATGCGGTTCGCATTGCGAATCCGCGTCAGCATGTCGGCGATGGGGTCGGTCATCATGGCGATCGATCTCCTACCAGGAGGCCTTGCGCATTCCCGGGATCTCGCCGCGCAGAGCATGGTCGCGGAGACAGATCCGGCAGATACGGAACTTGCGATACACGGCGCGTTGTCGACCGCACATCTGGCAGCGCGTATAGGCTCGCGTCGAGAACTTCGGTTTCCGGCGCGACTTGATGATGAGGGAGGTCTTGGCCATCGATCGATTCCCTAGCTCGCGAAGGGCATACCGAGTTCCTTGAGCAGGAAGAAAGCCTGCTCATCCGTCTTGGCGGTGGTCACGAAGGTCACGTCCATTCCCTGGGTGTACTCGACCTTGTCGAAGTCGATCTCGGGAAAGACCGTCTGTTCGGAGAGGCCGAGGCTGTAATTCCCTCGTCCGTCCAGCTTGTTCTTCACGCCGCGGAAGTCGCGGATCCGCGGAAGCACGACGCTGATCAAGCGATCCGTGAACTCCCACATGCGCTCCCGCCTCAGCGTGACCGCGACGCCGATCGGCATGCCTTCCCGCAGCTTGAAGCCTGCGATGGACTTCTTGGCCTTTCGCACGGTGGGCTGCTGTCCGGTGATCGTCGCCAGGTCGCGTACTGCGGCGTCGATGCGCGCCTTGTTCTCCACCGCGCCCGAGCACCCCATGTTCACGACGATCTTCGTCAGCCGCGGAGCGGCCATGTGGTTCTCGATCCCGAAGCTCTTCATGAGCTTGGGACGAATCTCTTGGCTGTACATCTCTTTCAGTCGCGGTGCCATCTCAGGCCTCCGGCGCGCGTTTGCGCGTGCGCTTGCCCGTCTTCGGGTCGAGCAACATCACGTTGCTCGAGTGGATCCAGCATTCCTCCTGGACCCGCTCACCCTTGGGACTCGCCTGCGACGGTCGCTTGTGCTTCCAGCGCAGGTTGACGCCTTCGACGATCACGCGGCTCTGCTTCGTGAACACGCGCTTGATGGTTCCCTTGGTCCCCTTGTCGTTGCCCGAGATGACGACGACCTCGTCGCCGGTCTTGACGTGCATCACACCACCTCCTGGGCCAGCGACACGATCTTCATGAAGTTGCTCTCGCGGAGCTCGCGAGCGACGGCGCCGAAGATGCGCGTGCCCTTGGGGTTGTTCTCCGCATCGACGATGACCATGGCGTTGTGGTCGAAGCGAACGTAGGAGCCATCCTCGCGCCGGGTGTTCTTGCGCACGCGGACGATGACGCCGCGCACGATGCTGCCCGGCTTGACCTCCGAACCGGGGATCGAATGTTGGACTGCGGCGACGACCACGTCGCCCAGGCTCGCATAGCGCCGGTGCGTGCCCCCCAGGACCTTGATGCACCGAGCTTGCTTCGCCCCCGTGTTGTCGGCGACGTCGAGCATGGTCTGCATCTGGATCATGTGGGCACCTCCAGGTTCGCGGCGTCGCTACCGGGAATCTCATCGAGCTCGAACTTGGCGGCGCGGATCACGCGCAGGAGCCGCCAGCGCTTGCGCCGGGAGAGTGGCCTCGTCGACTCGATCTCCACGACGTCCCCGGGCTTGGCTTCGCCGTTCTCGGAATGCGCCATGTACTTCTTGTGCCGACGCACGAACTTCCCGTACTTCGGGTGCTTGAACGTCCGCTCGACCAACACCGTGATGGACTTCTCCATCTTGTTGCTGGTCACCGTCCCCCTGAGGGATCGGCGGGTGCTGCGACTCGTCGCCATCAGCGGGGCTCCTGGGCTCGAACGCCGGTCTTCCGTTCGTGAAGGACCGTCGTCGCTCGTGCGATCGACCGCCGTAGGATGCGGATCCGCGCGGGGTTGGCCGAAGTCTCGGTCGCGGCCTGGAAGCGCACGTCGAAGAGCTCCTTCTTCATGTTCTTCAGATCGAATCCGAGCTCGGCGTCGGTCTTGCTCCTTGCTTCCTCGATGTTCATGGCTCAGGTCGTGGGCTGACGGCGGACCATCTTCACTTTGATGGGCATCTTGTGCGCGAGTCGCTTGAAGGCGAGCTTCGCCTTCTCCTCGGTGACACCAGCGATTTCGAACATGACGGTGCCGGGCTTCACGACGGCCGCCCAGAATTCGACGTCTCCCTTGCCCTTCCCCATCCGAGTCTCGGCGGGCTTCCCGGACACTGGCTTGTGGGGAAAGATGCGGATCCAGATCTTCGCCTGGCCGTCGGTCGCGCGGTTGGCGGCGATCCGACCGGCTTCGATCTGGCGTCCGGTGATCCACGCGCCGTCGAGCGCCATGAGACCGTAGTCGCCGAAGGCAACGAAGTTGCCGCTGTGCGCGCAGCCCTTGATGCGACCGCGGTGCACCTTGCGGAACTTCGTTCGTTTGGGCATCAACGCCATGGTTGTCTCCTACCTTCCGCCCCCGCGCCGCCCGGGCGAGGACCGCCGAGGTGTCGGGGCCGGCGCGCGCATGCCGCGCACCGACTCGTTGGGACGGCGGAAGTCGATCTTCTCGCCGACGTCGACGTTGCCCTTGTAGATCCAGACCTTGACCCCGATGCTCCCGTAGGTCGTCTGAGCCACGGCGGTGCCGTAGTCGACGTAGGCCTGCAGCGTGGACAGCGGCACGCGCCCTTCGCGCTCCTTGGCCGTACGCGCCATGTCCGCTCCGCCGAGGCGGCCGTTGATCTCGACCTTCACGCCGAGCGAACCGGCTTGGACCGTGGTCTGGATCGCCTTCTTGATCGCGCGCCGGAACGCCATGCGTTTCTCGAGCGCTTCGGCGATCAGCTCGGCGACGAGCTTCGCCTCGAGCTCGGGGCGCTTGACTTCGCTCACGGTGAGGTGGCAAGTCATCCCGGTGATCGCCTTCAACTGCTCCTTGAGCTGATCGACGCGCACGCCCTTGCGACCCACGAGGATGCCGGGACGGGCGGTGTGCACGATCACGTTGACGGCTTCACCGGTGCGCTCGATCTCGATGCGCGGGATGCCGGCAGCCTTGTATTCCTTGAAGACGTACCTGCGGATCTGCTCGTCCTGCAGCAGGTACTTCCCGAAATCCTTCTTGTTCGCGTACCAGCGAGCGCGCCAGGGCTCGATGACGCCGATCCGGAACCCGGTGGGGTGGACTTTCTGTCCCATCAGCTCGCCTTGCCTTCCGCCGCGGTCTCACGGACGACGACCGTGAGATGGCTGGTGCGTTTACGGATGGGCATCGCACGACCCTGCGGACCCGGCCTCCAGCGCATCCGATCGTTGAGCAGCGGCCCGTCGTCGGCCCTGCTGTCGGCCACGAACAAACGGTTGACGTCCACGCTCTCGTCCTGACTCGCGTTCGCGATCGCCGAGCGCAGGACCTTGAGATAGAACGTGGCCGCGCGCTTGGGAGAGAACTCGAGCTCTTCCAGCGCGTGGTTCACCGAAGCGCCGCGGATCCGGTCCGCGATGAGGCGGGCCTTGCGCGCCGTGATGCGGGCATAGCGGTGCCGCGCGGCGAAGGAAGGCCTCTCGTCCTGTGCAGAACTAGCCATCTAGCGTGCCTTCTTGACTTCTTTCTTGTTCGTGTGGCCGCGGAACTGGCGCGTCGGTGAGAACTCGCCGAGCTTGTGTCCGACCATGTCCTCGGTCACGAACACCTTCAGGTGCTGCTTGCCGTTGTGGACCATGAACGTGTGCCCGATGAAATCGGGCGGGATGGTGCAGCGTCGCGCCCAGGTCTTGATCGGGTCGCGCCTGGATCCCAAGGCGTCGACCTTCTTTCGCAGCTTGGGATCGATGAAGGGGCCCTTCTTGATGCTCCGTCCCATGGTCAGCGTCCTCTCTTCTTCCGACCACGGAGGATGAACGTGGCCGACGGCTTGGACGGGCGGCGAGTGAGCCCGCCCTTGGCGAGCACGCCCGACGGCGAGCAGGGATGACGCCCACCGGCGGTGCGTCCCTCGCCGCCCCCCATCGGGTGGTCGACGGGGTTCATGGCCGTACCGCGCACTTCCGGGCGACGGCCCTTGTGACGCTTGCGACCGGCCTTGCCCAGCTTGATGTTCTGGTGATCCGTGTTGCCCATCCGCCCGATGGTCGCGCGGCACTTGACGTGCACACGCCGAAGCTCGCCGGACGGCAGGAGGATCACCGCGTAGTCTCCCTCGCGTGCCGTGAGCTGCGCGGCACTGCCCGCCGAGCGGCAGAGCTGTCCTCCGCGCCCCGCCTGGAGCTCGACGTTGTGGATCTGCAGACCGAGCGGAATGTCCGCCAGGACCATGGCGTTGCCGGGAAGCGGCTCGGCGCCGGCCCCGGACATGATCGTCTGGCCGACTTCGAGGCCGACAGGGCACAGGATGTACCGCTTCGCTCCATCCGCGTAGTGCAAGAGAGCGATGCGGGCAGTGCGGTTCGGGTCGTATTCGACCGACTTGACGACCGCGGGAACGCCGTCCTTCTTGCGCTTGAAGTCGATCACACGGTAGCTCCGCTTGTGGCCACCGCCGCGGCGGCGCGAAGTCATGCGTCCGTGGTTGTTGCGGCCGCCCGTCTTGCGCAGCGGCTCGAGCAACGACCGCTCGGGCTTCGTCGTGGTGATCTCCTCGAAGTCGTGCACGCTTCCGTGTCGACGTCCGGGCGAGGTGGGGTTGTACGTCTTGATGGGCATCGTTCGCGCTCCGCTACATGATCTCGATCGTGTTGCCCTCGGCGAGCGTGACCATGGCCTTCTTCCACTGCCGCGTCTGACCCAGCGAGTATCCGCGACGTCGCCACTTGCGCGGCGCGTGCA
>CAYPTB010000015.1:0-2887 GCA_964413535.1 uncultured Planctomycetaceae bacterium
CAACCTGGCCGAGGCCCTGGAGTGGATCGAGTCGAACCACGAACGGCGCAACTTCCTCTTCCTCCACTTCAACGACCCGCACCAGCCGTTCACGCAGCCCTCTCCCTGGGATCGCCGCTTCAACGACGACCCGGCCGAGCACGGGATGGCGTTGCCCTACTCGCTGGACATCTCCGGCGCCCCCGAGGACGAAGTGCGCCGAAAGCTCGTGCGCGGCCTGTACGACGGGGCGGTGGCCTACGTCGACGACCGCATCGGGGCGTTCCTCGACGCGCTCGAGCGCCGCGGGCTGTACGAGGACGCGGTCATCGCCTTCGTCTCGGACCACGGCGAACAGCTCTGGGAGCACGGCGACTTCGGGCACGCCAAGGCGATGATGTGGGACGAGGTCGTCCGCGTGCCCCTGATCGTCAAGCCCGGCGCGGGGAACTTCGCGCGTGGCGCGGTCGTCGCCTCGCAGGTACGCGGCTTCGACGTCATGCCGACACTGCTCGAGCTCGCGGGAATCCCCGTCGAGGACGAGCTCGACGCCGAAACCCTGGTCCCGCTGCTCCGTCCCGGTGCGTCGGACGCACCCGACCGCATCGCCGTGATCGAGTGCTCCGGGAGCGCGATCGCCGTGCGCACGAGCCGCTGGAAGTACATCCGTAGGTCGCAGAGGGAGCTCCTGTTCGACCTGCAGGACGATCCCGGGGAGCGCCGCAACGTGCGCGCGGAGTATCCCGACGTGCTCGATCGATACCGCCTGCTCGCCCTCGACCACGAGCTGCGCTCGCGGCCCGGCGTGCGCTACCTCGTCGCGATCGGAGACGGCCAGGCCACGAGTCACCGCTTCGTCGTGCACGGTGTGCGCAGGCCAACCCGACTCCACGGCCTCCGCGTGGCGCCGGAAGGGAACGACTCGGTCGTCGTCGAAGGACCGTCCGGCGGCTCCCTGTTGGCGGTAGTGCAGTTCGTCGCGGTGGGACCGATCGGCGTGGAAGGGGATCCCGGCACAGCCGAGATCCGACCGTACCACGCCGGCGATCTCGCGCGCCTCGTCGAGGGGGGGCGGCCGGGGCTGTACTTCTTCGACGGACCCCCGCGCATCGCGGAGGAGGCGCAGGCGCCGGTCCAGGTGGACGCGCGCACGGTCGAGGCCCTGAAGGCGCTCGGCTACCTGGACGAGGACGAGGAATGACGCGCGCGGCGCGTCTTCGTGACCGCGTGATCGCGGAGCACGTCGACGGCGGTGCCGGATTGCGCGCGCAGCGAACCATCGAGCGTCGAGAACCGTGGAGGTAGCGTATGCCATGGGCGTCGAACGCTCGACATGGATCGCTCGAGTGGTCGAGCACCGGGAGCGTTGGGCGCGTGCAGCCTCGCGAAGCGCGACAGCGAGTTCGGTCGCGGACGGCAAGTGCAGGGGCTCGAGAAGCGAGGTCTGCTCCCGAGAAACCGTAGCCGAGCTAGACTCGGCGCGCCGGATACGGGCTCTCCATGGCAGCGCATGCGAAGGTGCAGGGACAGTCGGCACTGATCGTACTGGTCATCTGGTGCGGGACGGCGGTGCTTCCGGCGTGCGGCGGAGCGGGCCCCGACGACGAGCGCTCGAATCCGTTTGCGGACGGGTCGGGGTCCGCGCTGCGGCCGATCCGGCTCGCCGAACTGCTCGACCGGGCCACGATCGAAGGCCCTCTGTTGACGATTCCGCCGGCCCGGACCCTCGCCGATCTCGAGGATGTCCCGCGCTTCCTCGTCTTCGCCGAGGACTTCGAGCAGCTCGACCTCGAGGCCAGTGGATGGAAACCGTCCCCCCGCGGCTCGGTGCGGGACACGAGGGCTGGCCAAGCCTTCGCCATGCTCTTCGGCGGAGCCATCGGGAGGGTGCCCAAGTACCGCTACCGGCTCCAGTTCCCCGCCCAGCCGGGCGCGCACTACATGTTCGAGCGCCGCGCGCGAACGGACGCTCCGCTGGACGCGGACTTCGTCGTCATCGAAGCCGCGGCGAGCAGTCGGCACGAGCTCGACTCGGACGTCGACCGCACGCAGCTCAAGGCCGGGCTGCCGCTCGCGTACCACTGGCCCGCGCAGCCCGAGCCCAACGGCACCTGGCAGCGCTCGGCGGTGTCGTTCTTCACCACGCTCTCCACCCGTTCGCTGTGGGTCGTGCTGCACCACCCCTTCGTGGAGCCCGAGCATTCCGAGAACCAGCAGGAGGCATGGTTCGACGATCTGAGCCTGTACCGGCTTGAACCCACCCCCGAGCAGCAGATCGCCTTGATGAAGGCGCGCATGCCGGCGGACGGCGCCGACGCCGCGCTCGGCATGGAGAAGTTCGGACAGTTCCCGCCGCGGTTCGACTTCGGCGCGCGGCACGGCCCCGGGGACGACAACTTCTCCTACCGTCACGCGCTGTACGCGCCACCGCCGACCAGCATCGCGTTCGAGCTCGTGATCCCGCCCCACGCCGCCCTGCGCCTGTCGGCTGCCCTCGCCCACGGGACCTCGCCCGGGGATGCGGCGCGCTTCGAGGTCGCTCTGCGCCCGTCGTCCGGGGACGAGCAGATCCTGTGGGCGCGCAGCTTGACGGCCTGGCCCGAGGACTGGCGCTGGCACGAGGCCGTCTTGGACCTGTCCGCGTACGCGGGCCAGGAAGTCCGGCTCACGCTGCGCACGCGCGCCGAGAAGGGTCGGCCCCATCCCGTCTGGGGCAACCCGGTGCTCGACACGCCGCCGGCCCGCGACGGGCCGCGCAACGTCATCCTGATCGCGGTCGACACCCTGCGCGCCGATCGGCTGTCGTGCTACGGCTACGGATCGAAGACCTCGCCGCGGTTGGATGCGCTCGCCGCGGACGGCGTGCGCTTCGACCAGGTCGCCAGCAACGCGAACTGGACCTGCCCCT
>CAYPTB010000016.1:0-9727 GCA_964413535.1 uncultured Planctomycetaceae bacterium
CGCTGCACCACGACGTCGCGCGCGCGGTCGAGGAGAGCGGGGAGTTCTGGATCGGGACGACGAGCCTGAAGGGCCGGGCGTGGTTCCGGATCTGCCCGGTGAACTTCCGCACCACGACCGAGCACATGGAGCGGCTCTTCGTGCTGCTCGAGCGCGAGGCGCGCGCGGCGGAGGCGATGCTCTGCGCCCCGCGCCGCGCGCGGTAGTTCCGCGGCCGGCTGGACACTCGCGCGGCTCTCCCGGTAGAAGCGGGCGATGCGGAGGCGGACTCGAGGGGTGCGGGAGACGGGGTGCGCGAGGCTGCGCCCCGATCGATCGCGGGCGTGGGGCGCGCCGGTGCTCGTGATCCCCGTCGTTCTGTTCGTCTTCGCGCTGCTCGCCGGCTGCGTGCGCGCGGGACTTCCCGGCGGTCCGCCGCGCGGCATCGTGGTGGTGCTGCTCGACACGGTGCGCGCGGATCATCTGTCGGCCTACGGCTACGAGCGCGAGACGACGCCGAACCTCGCGAAGCTCGCGGCCGAGGGCGTGCGCTTCGACGCGGCGCTCGCGCCGGCGCCCTGGACGATTCCGTCGCTCGCGTCGCTGTGGACCGGCGTGCATCCGCGGCGACACGGGGCCGGGCTCGTCGCGGAGGAAGGGGAGCTGCGCAGCTTCACGGGGCCCTCTTCGATGCGCGGCTTCAGCGAGAGCGTGCCGACGCTGCCGGTCGAGCTCCAATCGCGCGGCTACCGGACCTTTGGGCGCGTCGCGAACAAGCTGCTCGACCAGGACTGCTTCCGCCGCGGCTTCGACGAGATCCAGGTCGCGCCCGGTCCCGCCGGAACGGTCGTGGCGTGGGTCGAGAAGCGTCTCGACGCGCTGCGCGCGGGTCCGTTCTTCCTGTACGTGCACTTCATGGACTCGCACGTGCGCATCGACGCGCCGCCGGAGCACCTCTTGCGCTTCCTCGCGCCGGCGGAGCGCGCGGAGGCGGAGCGCGACCTCGCGGCGTTCCGCGAGCGCGTCGGGCGCTGGGACGTGTACGACGAGCTCGAGAATCTGGGCGGGCCCGAGTTCGAGGGCTACGCGCGCCTGCGCACCGCCGCGTACGACGGGACGCTCTCCTTCCAGGACGCGGAGATCGGCAGGCTCGTCGCGCTCTTGCGCGGAGCGGGTCTCTTCGACGAGACCTTGTTCGTCGTCACCGCCGATCACGGCGAGGAGCTGTGGGACCACTGGGAGCTCGAGCGCGACGCGTATCCCACGCCGGACCGGCGCATCGGGTTCGGCCACGGGCACACGCTGTTCGGCGAGCTCCTGCGCGTGCCGCTCGTCGTGCGCGGTCCGGGCGTCGTCGCCGGGCGCGTCGTCGGCGAGCGGGTCGAGCTCCTGGACCTCGGCACGACGCTGCTCGAGATCGTGGGGCCCGACAAGAGCTCCTCGTATCTCGGCGCCGGGAGGAGCCTCGTGCCGGCGCTGCGCGGGGACGCGCTCGCGCCGAGCCCGACGCCGAGCGTGGCGGAGAGTTTGTGCTACGGCCACGAGCTCGGCGCGATCGTCGACGCGGGCGGCATGAAGCTCGTCGCGGCGACGCACGCGGGCGAGCGCGACCTGTTGTTCGACCTCGCGGCCGATCCGGGCGAGACGCGCGATCTCGCGGGCGAGCGGCCCGAGCTCGTCGCCCGGCTGCGCGCCGAGCTCGCGGAGTGGCGGCGCATGTTCGACGCGAACGCCTTCGAGCCGGGGGCGCGCGCCGATCGCGTCGACGTCCCGAGCCTCGAGGACCTGGGCTACCTGGGCGATTGACCCTCAGGGCCACTCGCGGAGCCAGTTCTTGCCGATGTGCTGGGCGAAGGCCCAGGCGAGCAGGGCGAGGATGGCGCCGACGGTGAGCGCGCGGGGCGGCGAGCGCAGGGCCGCCAGGGTCGCGCGGCCGTTCGCCACGGCGCTCGCCGCCGCGAGCATCGCGAAGGGGAGCAGGGGCACGCGGTAGCGGCTGCCCGCGAAGGTCAGCCCGCCGAACACCATCAGGAACAGGACGACCGCGAGCAGGAACGACCGCACGTGGCCGCGCGCCCCGGTCGCGGGCAGCGCCGCCAGACCGAGCACGGCGAGCACCGCCAGGGCGATCCAGGACGCGACGGTCGCCGCGATGAGCGCTTCGCGCAGGGCGCCCGGGATGGGGAGTGGCCTGCGCTCCGCGGGCCGCACGTAGGTGTCGGTGCGCAACCGGCGCACGAGCAGCGACGTCGGGTTGAGGAGCTCCACCTCGCGCTGCACGAAGCGCGCGAGGCAGGTGAGCGGATGCTCGCGCGCGAACTCGAGGCCGCGCCGCGTCTCCTCGCGCACGTAGCGCACGGGATTGGGATCGACGACCGGCGGGCGCTTCGTGGCCGCGTGGTGCTGCTGGGCCATCGAGCGCCGGTCGACGGGGAAGCCGTAGTCGTGGTTCTCGGGCGGGAAGACGTTGTAGCCGCGGTACCAGGCTTGACCGGCGCCGCTGCTCACGAGCAGGAATCCGCCGTGCTCGCGGTGGATGGAGGAGGTGTGCGGCGCCAGCACGAGCGCGAAGCCCGCGAGGAAGGCGAGCGCCGGGCCGATGGCTTTGCGCGCCGAGCCGGTCGCGCGCGCGATCCCGAACGCGATCCAGGGAACGAGGACGAGCGCCAGGTAGGCAGCCGTCTCGCGCGTCAGCGCCGCGGCGCCGAAGAGCGCTCCGGCGAGGGCGAGGCCGGGCGGGCGCGCGAGACGCCCGTCGCGCGACCAGAGGAAGAGCGCCGCCGCCGTGAGCAGGAAGAGGAAGAGCGTCTCACTCAGGACGTAGTGCGTGTAGGCGACGGCGGTCGGGTAGAAGGCGAAGCCCGCCGCCGCGAGGAACGCCGCGCGCGGTCCGACGGTGCGCCGCCCGAGCAGGAACAAGAGCAGCACGGTCGCCGTGCTCACGACCGCCTGCGCGCGCTGCACGCCGACGCGACCTTCGAACAGCGCGACGAAGCGCGGGTAGAGCGGCGGGAAGTGCAGCGCGTCCCAGCGCGGGTAGCGGTAGCGCACGTCCTCGCCGGCGCGCAGGCTCGCGGCGGCCGCCAGGTACTGGCCCTCGTCGCCGCGCGCCGCGAGGTCGCCGGCCCAGTCCGCGAGCCCCCACTTCAGGGTCAGGGAGAGCGCGAGGACGACGGCCAGTCCGATCCGGACGGCGCGCGAGAGGCGCGCGTCCCCTTCGCAATCGCCCGCGCAGCCGTCGCTTCGATCGCCGAGGGGGGACATCGGGGTCCGAGCCGCAGAGCCTAGTGATCGGGGCGCAGAAGAGCGCGCGCTTTGTGGGGCCGTCCCGCGCGGCTCGAGGCCCGTCGATTCTCGGCAAGCGGGCGTCCATGCGGACCCCGCGCCACCGTTAGACTCCCCGCGCGATGCGCTCGGGCAACTGGCACGACGAATCCCTGCGCGGCAAGGCTTGGCTCGCCGCCGCCCTGCTCGCGCTCGCCGGCGCGGGCTGCCGCTCGCTGGACGCGAAGGTCCACAACCTGCGCGAGCTGCACCACGAGGACGGCAAGGTGAGCTACCGGGCGGCCTTGATGGGGGACGTCGAGTACTCCCTGCGCAGCACCTTCCACGTCTCCGCGCCGCTGGGGCTCGAGCTCGACTTCCAGGACAAGGAGCCGGAGCTCGTGAAAAATCCGGCCCGCAAGTGCCTGCAGAACCTGCTGGCCTTCTCGGCGGGCCGGGACTCGAGCGAGCGCGTCCGCGCCCTGGCCGTCGAGATCTACGCTTGGCTCGCGACCGGCGACTCGTACGTGCTGGCGCGCGAGCGCAGCCTGATCGAGCTCGGCCCGCTCGCGCGCGAGCTCGGCGTGCGGGAACCGCTCGAGCTCTCGGAGGACGCGCCGCCGCCCGGCGTGGACGAGCTCGCGCAGAGGATCAGCGATCTCGTCGCGGCCGCGCGGCCGGTGCTCGCGGGTCGGAGCGACGATTCCGCGCGGGCGGCCTTCGCCGCCGCTTGCGATGCGCTCGCGCGCCTGGAGCACGACGTGCAGACGGGCCGCCGCGTCCTGCGCACGGCCGCCGCTCTGCTGGGCGCGGACGGAGCGGAGCGGCGCGCCTTCGAACCGCTGCGCGTGGCCGCGCACGACGTGGGCTGGCGCGTGGCTTCGCTCGCGCTCACGCGCGCGCTCTCCGATCCCCATCCCCTCGTGCGCGCGGCCGCGGTCGACGCCTGGGTGACGGCGACGGACAACGGGGCCGCGAAGGTCGTGAGCGACGCGTTGTTCGACACGTCCCCGATCGTCGTGCACCGCGCGTTGGTGGCCGTGGCGGAGCACGGGATCCCCGCGCGAGGGGGCGAGGATCCCGAGGGTTGGCGCGAGAGCTGGCTCGCCGCCATCGTGGGTCTCTCCGCCCAGTCGAGCGACTCGGCGGTGGGCGCCGCGGCGTGCCGCGCGCTCGGACGCGTCTCGAACGCGGGCTTCGAGACCTTGCGCTTCGACGAGTGGGTCACGTGGTGGCGGGCGCGGAAAGACGCCCGGCTCGAAGAACCGGACGTGCTGGCGCCGCAAGCGAAGGCGGGTTCGTGAGCGAAGCGCCGCGCGCCGAACGAGCCCCGGGCGACGGAGATGGTGGAGGGCTGCGGCGCTGGATCCGGCGCCTGCGGCTGCCCTTCGGCATCGGCGTGCTCGCGCTCGTGTTCTGGCTCCTGCCGCTCGACGAGCAATTGCAGTGGACGCCGCAGGGCGGCGAGAAGGTCGCCGTGCCGGGCGAGATCCTGGGCGACTGGCGCGCAGAGAGCGTGCGCTTCCTGCCTGAAGAGAGCTGGCGGCCGGGCCCGGACGCGCCACCCGTGCTGCGCGCCTTCGATCCCGCGCGGCGCGAGCCCGTCGCCGTCGACATCGGCCCGACCGCGGACGGCGCCGGGAGCTACGGCTGGCAGCCAGCCGTCGTGCGCGTGTTCCGGGACATCCGCGGCGACTGGCTCGCGGCGGCGATGGTGCTCTTCTTCCTCGGGAACTGTCTCGTGATCACGCGCTGGTGGCGCCTCTTGCGCGCGATCGGACTCGCCACGACCTGGTTCAACGTCTTCCGGCTGAACTTCCTCGGGTTGTTCTTCAACGCCGTCGTGCCCGGGCTGACGGGCGGCGACCTCGTGAAGGCCGTGATCGTCGTGCGCGAGAGCCCGGGCCGGCGCGCGGACGCGTTCATCTCCGTCTTCGTGGACCGCTTGATCGGTCTCGTGGCGCTGGCGAGCCTCGCAGCCGTCGTGATCTTCGTCGTCGACGGGTTCGAGGACCTGCGGCCGCCGGTGCTCTTGTTCCTGGCCGCGGCCCTGATCGGGGCGGCGGTGTACACGAGCCGCGCGCTGCGCCGCCTGGTGCGCTTCGACGCGCTGCTCGCGAAGCTGCCGATGGGGGACAAGCTGAAGCTCCTGGACGACGCCGTGCTGCTCTACTCGCGTTGCAAGGGCGAACTCGTCGTCGCGCTCCTGATCTCCTTCGGCAACCACTTGACGTACATCACGGGGGCGTCGCTGCTCGGGCTCGCGTGCGGGGCGGGCGCCGAGGTCGCATGGAGCGAGTACCTCGTCATCGTGCCGGTCGCGAACATCGTCACGGCCCTGCCGATCACGCCCGGCGGACTCGGCCTGGGCGAGTACTTGTACGTGTGGCTGTTCGACATGGTCGGAGCGTCGGCCTCGCTCGGGATCGCCGTGAGCCTCACCTTCCGCCTGTCGCAGATGCTGCTAGGTTTGCTGGGCGGCGTGTTCCTGCTGCTCCCCGGTGCGCGCTCCGAGATCGACAGCGCGCGCGCGCAGAACTCCGGATCGCCGCTCGCCTAGCCCGCTCGAAGCTCGAAGCCCAGTCCCCTCGGAGAAGCGCATGTCCCTCGCCGTGATCGGAACCCTCGCCTTCGACTCCGTCGAAACGCCCTACGACCGCCGCGACGAAGCGCTCGGCGGCTCGGCGACCTTCTTCGCCGCGGCGGCGTCCGCCTTCGGCGAGGTCGGCGTGGTGGGTGTCGTCGGCTCCGACTTCCCCGACGAGCACCTGGAACATCTGCGCGAGCTGGGGGTGGACTGCCGCGGGGTCGAGGTGGTGGAGGGCAAGACCTTCCGCTGGGGCGGGCGTTACGAGGCCGACTGGAACACGCGCCACACGACGTTCACCGAGCTGAACGTGTTCGAGCACTTCCAGCCCAAGGTGCCCGCCGACCTCGCGCGCGCGGAGTTCGTCTTCCTCGCGAACGCGGAGCCGCGGCTGCAGCTCGCCGCGCTCGAGCAGTTCCGCGCGCCCAAGCTGGTCGTCGCCGACACGATGAACCTGTGGATCGACATCGCGCGCGCGGACCTCGCGGGGGTGCTCGCGAAGGTCGACGGCGTGGTCCTGAACGACGAGGAGGCGCGCATGCTCTCGGGCGAGTCCCACATGCTCTCGGCGGCGCGCAAGGTGCTCGAGCTCGGGCCGCGCTTCGTCGTGCTCAAGAAGGGCGAGCACGGCGCGTTCCTGATCGGCGAGGACGTGCACTTCTCGCTGCCGGCCTATCCGGTCGAGTGCGTGGTCGATCCCACGGGGGCCGGCGACTCGTTCGCGGGCGGCTTCATGGGCTACCTCGCGTCGGTCGGGAACGGCGAGCCGCACAGCCTGCGCCGCGCGATGCTCTACGGCACGGTCACGGCCTCGTTCTGCGTCGAGGGCTTCAGCATCGACGTCTTGCGCGAGCGCCGCCGCGACGACGTGGAGTCGCGCTTCGCGGAGCTCCTGTCGTTCATCACGCTCTAGCGCGCGACGGGGCGCCGCTTCCCCTCACTCCGGCGGCGGGGCCGTCAGGATGCGCGCGAAGCACCACACGAGCAGCGAGACGACGGCGCTGACGGAGACGAGCATGAAGATCCAAGCGGCGGGGGTCATCGAATCCCTCCGGGCGCCGGGGCCGTACCCGCGAGCCGATCCTCGCCCTCGTCATCGGGCGGCGCGCGGCCATCGAGGTCGAGGCCCTGCGCCCGCCAGCGGCGCGACCCGATCGCCGTCGTGACCAAGAGCAGCACGATCACGGCCGCGATCACGCCCAGCGAGAGCTGGATCGTGCCGCTGCCCTCGATCTTGGAGATCCAGCCGGGCGTCACGGCGCCCGTCGCCTCGTCCTCCGTATCTGGAAGGCTCTGAACCAGGAAGCCGACGAACACGACGAGCAGGTACACCGGCGACACGTACTTGATGATGAACCGGAAGACGGTGGGGATGCGCATCTGCGCCCCCCGGTGTGCCTCCGCAAGGCCCTTGTCGACGCCGAAGACCCACCCGAAGCAGATGATCTGCGTCCCGGCGACGACGAAGATCATGAAGGTGCCGACCCAGAAGTCGATCGTGCCGAGCGCCAGCAGATCCTTGCTGAAGTAGAGCACGAACAGGTTGCCCGCGAGGCACAGCGAGGCGACCAGCGTCGTGGCCGCGTTGCGCGTGAGACCGAGGGCCTCCTCGAAGAAGGCCTTCGTCGGTTGCAGCATCGAGAGCGAACTCGTGATCGCGGCCAGGAACAGCATGAAGAACCACACGGCGCCGAAGAAGTTCCCGAAGGGCATGCGCGCGAACACGACCGGCAGGGCGAAGAAGCCCGTGCTGAACGTGCCACCCGTGTTGGCCTGCGTCGCAACCACCCCGAGGAAGACGACCGAGGCGGTCAGCGTGATCATCCCCCCGAGCGCGACCTCGAAGAACTCGTTCGTCGCGGACGCGGTCAACCCGGAGAGCACGACGTCGTCCTTGCGGCGCATGTACGAGGCGTAGTTGATGATCACGCCGAAGCCGACGGAGAGGCTGAAGAAGATCTGGCCCGCCGCCGCGAGCCACGTCTCGAACTTCCCGAGCTTGCCGAAGTCCGGGTTCCACATGAAATTCAGACCCGCCGCGACGTTCTGGTCGGGCGTCGCGGGATCGGGCGTGCCGAGGGTGAGGACGCGCGCGAGCACGATCAGCGCGCAGACCGCCATGGCCGGCATCGCCCAGCGGCAGAAGACCTCGATGCCCTTCGAGAGACCGCGGTAGACGAAGTAGACGTTGATCGCGAACGTGATCACCCAGAACACGACGCTCTGGTGCAGCCCGCCGCTCGTGAGGAAGCCGTCGAGGTTGCTGCCGGTGACCTCGTCGAAGAAGCCCTTCGAGGTCGTCACCTGGTCCGCGACCGCCTGGCCCTCGACGATGCCGATGCCGCCCTGGAAGTAGTTCCAGGCGTAGCACAGGCACCACGCCTCGATCATCACGTAGTAGAAGTAGACGGCGAGCGGGATCAGCACGCCGAACGAGCCCATGTAGCGCGCGATCGCGCCCTTGCCGAACACGCCCATGATCGCGGGCGCCGAGTGGAAGCCCTTGCGCCCGCCGTAGCGCCCCATCGTCCACTCCGCCCACCCGATCGGGATGCCGAGCAGGAGCAGCGCGATGAAGTAGGGGATCATGAAGGCTCCCCCGCCGTTCTGCGCCGCGTTGCCCGGGAAGCGCAGGAAGTTCCCGAGACCCACGGCCGAGCCGGACACGGCCAAGATCACGCCCAGGCGCGTGCCCCACTGCTGCTTCTCGCTCGCCATTTCGCAGCCTTGCTCGAGGACGAAGCGACGGCTCGGGTCGCAGTCGGGTGCGACCCGTCCTCGCTCGGGTGGGGCGGAGCCTAGTGGAGCCTCCTGGGGGGCGCAACGGTGGGCGCAACGGGGGGGGCGCAACCGCGCTCGGTGCCCGGAAGCTCCGCTCCGAGCTCTGCCCCCGGCTCGCCGCGCTACGCTTCGACGGCGATGCCCGAGCGCACGCTCTTCACGGCCATCCGCGTCCCCGAGCCGATCGGTGCGGAGATCGCCGCGCGCGTGCGCGCCGCTCTGGGCGCGGACGACGCCTTCCGCCTCCCGCACAACGACGCCTTCCACCTGACGCTGCTCTTCCACGGGCGAGTCGACGGTGGGCGCGCGGCGGGGTTGGCGGACGCGCTCGCCGACGCGCTCCGGGAAGCGCGCGGTCTTTCGCTCGAGCTCGGCCCGACGGGGGCTTTTCCCCGGCGCGGAGCGGAGCGCGTCCTGTGGGTCGGGGTAGAGGGCGGGGGGGGCGGCGCCGCGCTCGAGCGGCTGCGCTCGGCCGTCCTCTCGGGCGCCGAGACCGCCGGCTCGGACACCGCCCGCGAGCGCTCCCGCCCGTTCCAGCCGCACGTCAGCGTTGCCCGTCCGCGGCTCCGACGGCGGCCGAACGTGGCGCAGGCGTTCTACGAGCTCGACTTCCAGATCCGCTTCCCCGTGGCGGAACTCGTGCTCCAAGCGTCCGTCCCCGTCCCAGGCGATCGCAACCGCTACGAGGTCGTCCGCTCCTTCGCGCTCGCGCCTCCTGTGGAGAAACGCGGCGGCGTCTCGGATTCCGCGCAACCGTGAGTCTCACGCTCCGTCGTTCGAAGAAGGACGGCGCCGCGTTGAGACCTGCGCCCCGACCACTATGATCGTCCACAACGACCCCGCACCACGCCGAGAGACGCACAGCGAAAGCACGACGGACATGAAGCCCACCCGCACGAAGGCCGAGAAGGGCGCGAACGAAGAATCTCGCCGGACCCCCCAGACGGCGGAGAAGGAGCGCCAGCTCGGCGCGGCCCTGGCCGAGATCGAGAAGAGCTACGGCAAGGGCGCCATCATGCGCCTGGGCGACGACATCCTGCTGAAGGAGATCCGCGGGATCTCGACCAGCTCGATCTCGCTCGACATGGCGCTCGGCGGGCGCGGGCTGCCGCGCGG
>CAYPTB010000017.1:0-3892 GCA_964413535.1 uncultured Planctomycetaceae bacterium
CGAGACGCTGCCCGCCGCTTTCCGGGAGGGCACTCGGGCCGTCGCCCGGGAGTTCGGGGAGGACGGCGCGGCGATGGCGACGGCGCTGTGCATCGAGATCCTGTTCCTCGGCGGCGACCCAGCCATCTCGTACGAGTTCCATTGCTGCTGGAGCTCGAGGACTACGCGGCCGCGCGACCCCGGGAGAAGCTCTACGCCGAGCGGCGCGTGCTGCTCATGGACCTGTCAGGCCGGCGCGACGATGGAGGAAGCGACGCGCTCGGGCGAGCGCGGCCTGCGCCTGTACGACGAGAAGGCCGTGGACGAGGTCGTCGACCTCACCGGCAGCGGCATCTACATCATCGCGGCCAGCGCGGACGACGGGTTCGCGCAGGAGTCGCGCGGCAACGGTCTGTTCACGCGCGCGCTGCTCGACGGCTTGTCCGGCCAGGCCGACGCCGATGGCGACGGATACGTGCGCATCGAGGAGCTCAAGGACTTCGCCAGCCGCCAGGTGCACGAGCGCAGCGGCGGCCGCCAGCGTCCCACCGTCCCGACGATCCGCGGCGGCGAAGACTTCCCCCTGGCACGCGTGCGCTGACGCGTACGGTGCCGCGACAAACGACAACGGATTCGCCGACCGTTGCCCGCAGCGTACGCGTCACACGCGCGCGAGATCTACCCACAGGCTCCTCGGTGCGCGACCCACAGCGCGCGCCGAGTCTTCAGGCGCTCGACGTTTTGCTGTTCGGGCTGCCGAATCGGCCCGGTCGCGCTAGGGTGGGCACCGGAGGTGCGCTCATGGAGAAGCGGATGTCGAAGCGTGTCGGGCTCGTGGCGTGCGTCGTTCTGGTGGGCGGTTCCGGATGGGCGGGAGGGGGTGGAGCGGGCGAGTCGCTGCGCCTCGTGTCGAGCGGGTTCGTCGAGAACGCGGGCCAGTGGAGGACGCCGGCCCGGTTCGTCGCCCGGACGCCGGACTTCGTGCTGGGAGTCGGAGGGGACCACCTCGACCTCCTGACCCGAGGCGTCTGCGGCGACGGGCTCGAGCAGCACCTCGTGCGGCTCACCTTCGTGGGTGCGGACGAGCGCGCCGTCGTCGTGCCGCTGGAGCCCCTGCCCGGAACCCACGCGTTCTTCCACGGCCGTGACCCCGCCGGGTGGAGAACGGGAGTGAGGGAGTACGCCTCCGTTCTCGTGGCGGGCCTGTACCCGGGCGTCGACCTGGAGGTGAAGCAGCATCCCGCGGGGATCGAGTACGACCTGATCCTTTCCCCCTGCGCGGACCTCGACGACGTCGTGATCCGCTGCGAGGGCATCGACGGCCTGCGAGCGAGCGACGACGAGACGCTCGTGCTCGCAACTGCGGCGGGTCCGATCGTCCAGCACTCCCCGACCACGTGGGGCGAGGCGGGGCAGCGGCGGATCCCGATCGGTTGCCGCTACCGCGTCCTCTCCGAGAACGAGTACGCGTTCACGGCGCACGACTGGAGCGCGCTCGAGCGCCTCGTGATCGACCCGGTGCTCGAGTGGTCGAGCTACCTCGGGGGCTCGGCCGTCGACGAGATCAGGGACGTCGCGGTCGACGCCGACGGGCTCGTCACTGCGGTGGGCACGACGGACAGGTTCTTCGGGCTCGACTTCCCCGTCGTTCCCGGCTCCTTCTTCACGTCGTCGTTCAACGTGGACGTGTTCGTGACCCGGATCGACCCGTCGGTCCCGAGCCTGGTCTTCTCGGCCGTGTTCGGGAGCCTCGAGAACGACGAGGCGCACTCCGTGGCGCTCGGGCCCGCGGGTGAAGCGTTCGTGGCGGGGCTGGCAGGGTCGTCGGACTTCCCCGTGACCCCCGGCGCGTTCGACACGACGTTCGGCGGTGTGTTCCTGGACGCGTTCCTGCTCCGGATGAACCCGAACGGCAGCGCGCTCCTCTACTCGACCTTCCTGGGAGGGAGCGCGAACGAGCTCGCGGCGTTCGTCGCCGTGGACGAGCATGGCGTCGCGACGGTCGCCGGCGAGACGTCGTCGACGGACTTCCCGACCACGCCGGGAGCCTTCCAGGAAACATTCGGGGGAGGCGGCGGCGACGCCTTCGTCACCCGCTTGAGCTCGGACGGCGGCACGGCGCTCTTCTCGACCTTCGTCGGCGGCTCCGGGTTCGAGGGAGTGAACGACGTCGCGCTCCTGCCGGGCGGACACGCCGGATTCGTCGGCGCAACCGACTCGTCCGACTATCCGACGACGCCCAACGCGTTCGACTCCACGAACGGCAACACGCAGGTCTTCGACGCCTTCGTGAGCCGCCTGAGCGCCGACGGGTCCACGCTCGTCGCCTCCACTCTCCTCGGCGGCAACTCGTTCGACTTCGCGCACGCCGTGACGGCGCTGCCGAACGGAGACATGGTCGTCGCGGGACGCACATCCTCCTCCGAGTTCCCCACGACCCCGGGCGTCCTGTACCCCGCGTTAGGGGGGGTGGCAGGGAACTTCGTCACGCGCGTTCGCGCCTCTGCCGGGTCGCTGGCCTTCAGCACCTTCCTGGGAGAGGTGAGCTCGCCCTTCACGCTGCGCATGGACGTCACGGCCGACGCCTCCGGCGTCGTGGCCGTCACCGGAGGCGGGGGCGAGACGTTCCCCGTCACGAGCGGTTCGTTCGACCCGGTCGGGTCCGCGTTCCAGGACGCCTTCGTCTCGCGCGTGACCCCGGACGCGAAGGGTCTCCTGTACTCGACCTATCTCACCGGGAGCTCGGGCACTTCCGGCTTCGCCATCGCCGAGAGGTCCGATGGCGTGGTGGTGTTCGCGGGCCAGACGGTCTCGACCGACTTCCCCACGACGCCCGACGCCACGCAAGGAAGCGCCGGCGGCAACTCGGACGCCGTCGTCACCGTTTTCGACCTGCTCCCGGAGGGCGTCACGCGCTACGGGAGCGCCTCGAGCTCCTGTCTCGGCCCCGTCCGCATCGGGGTGCTGAAGGTTCCGGAGGCCGGCGTGCCCGGATTCGGGTTCTGGTCGAGCCAGGCTCCCCCCGGCGCGCACGGATTCCTCGTCGTGTCCTCGGAACCGAACTTCGCCGGCACCCCGCTGCTCGGCGCCGTGGTTCACGCGGCGCTCGACGACCTGCCCCTCTCGTCGAGGAAGGTGCGGTCCGACCGCGCGGGCTGGATCCAGACGAGGATGAAGCTCCCCGCGACGTCCGCCGGCCAGACGATCTACGCCCAGTACGTGTGGTTCGGCACGCCGAAGTGCGGGACCTTCGGGGACCTCAGCGCGAGCTCGGGCCTGGCGGTGACGGTGCAGTAACGGGCGGGAGCCCGTCCGGACCGCTCGTAGACTCGACGAACCACACGCTCCAGCCGACCGCGCTCGTGAACGAAGCCTGGCTGCGTTTCGAGGGAACGTCGCGCTGGAACGACTCGATCGGCGCGTCGAGGCGCGTTTCGCTCCCGGCGGGCGCACCCCTTCTGTTACAAGGAGGCGGGTGCCGTGCCAACTCGGAAGCGCTCCATGCACCGATCTTCGTGCAGGACCAACGTGGAGGACGACGGACCCGGCTCGCGTAATCGATCGACCCGCCGGTGCATCGCCGGTTGCGGGATCGCCGCAGCGCTGCTCGCTCCGCCCGTCGGGGCCCAGCAACGGGCGGAGCTGGAGGACCTCCCGTGGCTGCGCGTCGGCGAGGCGATCGAGTCCTCGATCGACGCCGACTCGCCATCGTTCTCCACGCCGTCCCTCGACGCCTGGTTCCCCGGTGGCGCGGGGCGCGCGCGCAGCTGGCGGCTGACGGTCGACGAAGCGGACACGTACGGCATCGTCGTCACGACGAGCCGGTTCTGGCCCTGGGTCGTGCTCAGCGACGCCGACGGCCACGTGCTGCGCCAGCAGGACGTCGGGGGCCAGATCGTCGAGCCCCCCCTCG
>CAYPTB010000018.1:0-84349 GCA_964413535.1 uncultured Planctomycetaceae bacterium
TCGGCGCCGGGCTGCCCATGGTCGCGAGCGACATCGGCGGCATCCCGACCATCGTGCGGGACGGCGTCACCGGGCTCCTCGCGCGGCCGCGCGACCCGGCCGACTTCGCCGACAAGATCGGTCGCATCCTGGCGGACGACCCGCTGCGCGCGCGGCTCGCCGACGGCTGCCGCGCCGACCTCGCCCGCTACTCGCGCGAGCGACACCTCCTGCGCCTGGAAGAGATCTACCGCGAGACGATCGAGGCGGCTCCCATCCCGTCCGACTCGCGGCCGAGCCTCCTCGGCGGCGAGCGCCGCGCGATACTCGATCGCCTGATCGTGCTGATCGACGAGCACGAGCGCGCGAGCCTGGGGCTCGGCGCGGAGAACGCCTGGCTCAGGGAGCTGCGCGAAGGCCTCGAGCAAAAGATCGCATGGCTCACGCGCGACGCCGAGGCAGCCAAGGAATCCGCGCGCGCAGCCGTCGCTCACAACGCGACCCTGGCCGAGCGCATCGCCTTCTTGGAGCGGCAGGGCGCCGGCTACCGCCGGGTCCTGGACCGGCTTCTGCGGGGCCGACTCACCTCGGCCCTGGCGCGCTTGCGCCGGATACCCGGAATCGAGGAGTTCCTGCGCTGAGGCGCGCGCGGGCTCATTCGATCGCGACGTCCTCCCAGAAGCCGATCCAGTGATCGACCTGCTTCATCGAGGCCTGCGGTACTTCGTACGACCACGCCGCGCGTTCGCTTCGTGCGGCATCCCCCACGACGTCGTAGAACTGGACTCCGTGCGGACAGACCTTGTCGCTCGGTGACTTCGGTGTCGCACGCAGCCACTCCATGCGGACGGCGTCCCGCGGGAAGTACGTGTAGCCGCCCAGCTCGAGGGCATGGTCGCTCTCCGCGATGACTCGTCCGCGCCACAGGGCTTTCATGGTGATCCTCCGTTGCTCGGGCTCGGCCCGCCACCAGGGTACTCCGGTCGAGCAGCAAGAACTCCGGCTGTATCCGTCCGTGACCGACGACGCGGGCTTCGCGCGCATCGCGTCCGGAGCTCCGGTAGCATGGCGCGCATGTCGACCCGCTTCGAATCCGAGCACTTGGACTTCTTCGATCGTGCGATCGACATGATCCGTGAGCATCCGAGCTACGCGAAGAACATGGCGGCCGCCGCCGAGGCTGACCAGCAGCTCATCCTGAACTACCACACGCACGGACCGGATCAGAGCTACTGCGCCTCGATCTCCGTGCGTGACTTCGAAGTCGTGCTGCTCGGTCTGCAGGGCGACCTGCGCGAGCTCGTGCACCTGCGTGGAGTCGGGCAGACGGAGGACGAGTGCCGTGTCCTGATGTCCGCCTTCGCGGCCCGGCTCGTCGCGCGCTACGAGTTCTCGCGCGTGCCGGAGATCTGGCTGAACGGCGCGCCGCTCCCGGCCTGAACGGATCTCCTACTTGCCCACGCGCGCGAGGAAGCGCCATTCGAGGCTGTCCGTCGTGCCGTCGGCGGAGGAGAGCGGGAGCCCGTAGACCTCCTGCACCATCGACGACAGCGTGTCGTTCTCGCCGCGCTGGCGCAGCCGTTCGAGGAAACGCGCGAAGGCGGCCGGTGACGCGCGGGCCCCGTCGGGATGGCCTTCCGTCCGAAGCCAGTGGAGGAAGCCCGTGCGGTAGGCGCGGAAGAATTCTTCGTACTCGTCGATGAACTCGGGTTGCGGAAGCGGCTTCTGCTCCGCTTCCTCGCCGAGGAACGGCGCGCTGACCAGGGTCACTTCGCCCTTGCCCAGGATGCCGACCGCGAAGTGAGCGTGCTTGTCGCGCCGCAATTCGGGAGAAAGCTCGTTCGCGCGCGATGCGAGCTTCTGGCCCTTCTTCTGCCCGGTCGCGAGGGCTTCGAAGAAGTGGTCGCGGCCGTCGTTCTCGCGCCACGGCGTCTTCTCGCCGCTCCCCGAGCTGCCTGAGGTCGGACCGGGCGAGGCCGGTCGCGGAGGCAGCGTGCCGCCCCCCGAGTTGCCGCCCGGAACGAAACGCGAGTAGGGCGGCGTGGATCCGCCCGCACGACTCCACTGGAAGGACCAGGTGTTGAACGTCGGATACTCCGAGCCCACGACCGCGATCACGAGGTTCGTGCGCAACGCCTGCTCGACGAGCGGCGTGGCGATCGAGTCGAACACCACGCGCGCGAGGGACTCCGCGGCCCGGTCGACGACGTGCTGGCGGCGCCCCGTCTTCACGTAGGCGTTCATCGAATCGCCCGCGAACGGCTGTCCGACGTTCCAGGGCCAGGCCGCGTACTCCAGCGCGACGATCTGCGCGTCGCGGCTCCAAGCGGCGCTGTAGAAGACGGCTTCCGCCCCCCACAGGATCGATTTGCGGTCGGGCTCGATGGCGCCGGCCAGGGTGTCGAGCTCGGCGAACGTCTCGCGCGTGGGTGCGAGAACGACTTGCGCGGGCTCCCCGCCGAACTCGCCCTCGAAACGCGGGGAGAGCGCCTCGGCCAGGCGCACGCCGGCGGCGCGCACCTCCTCGTCCGCCCCCATGCGCTCGAACAAGGACTCCCCGGGGGCCTTGGCCGCCAGCTCGAACTTCTTCTCCGACCAGCTCTTGCTCCACTTCCGCAGCCGTTCGACGTCGGCGTGGATCGGCGCCGTCGCGCTCGCGTCGACGAGCTTCCAGTCCGCCCACACGTCCAGGAGATCGAGCATGTGGGACGCGGCTTCGGCCACCAGCGCCGCGCCGCTCTTCTCCGTCACGGCGTGGACGGGCAGGCGCAGGTCGAAGGGACCGAGCTCGACCCGCAGGAAGTGCTCACCGTCGAGCAACTCCTCCACGCTGTACACGGAGAGGTCGACGGACTCGAGCCCGTAGCGTTCGCGGGCCTGGGCGAGGATCGCCGGATAGTCGACTTGCGCGTCCTCGACGCGCGGGATCGGGACGAAGGGCGAGAGCGCCAGAACGAGCGCGATGAGCTTCATGGGTTCGTCGTCGAGTGGGAATCGAGGGCGCGCTACCAGCCGGCACGGATAGCCGTCCGAGCGGGCGCGACCGGGCGCCGGACGTACACGACACAGGGTAGCCGAGAACGTCGCCCGAAGGCGCCGTCGCCCTCAACTCGTTCGATGCAGGAGCTCGTGGAGGTTTCCCACGGTGCGCCAGTTCCGGAGCGTGCTCGTCGTGGCGAGCACCGTGTCGAAGTAGGCGTTGGTTAGCCGGGTCCGAGCCACGCCGTTGGGCAGATGTAGGTAGAGCTCCCGTCCTCGGAGCTCGAAGGCATCGCCGGGAGAGCGTTCTGCGTCGAGCGCCGCGGCCCGACTGCGAGTGGGCAAGTCGGCGAGGAAGGCGACGTGGAGCCGAGCGGGGTCCGCACCGGCCTCCAGGAAGGGGTTCTCCGCGACGACCCTCCGGAACTGCTCGGCACTGCGCAGCACGACCGGCACCTGCAAGCCGAAGCGCTCTTCGATCCGACGCGCGAGGAGACCCGGCAGCTTCGGGAGCGCCGCGGCCAGCGCCCGGAAGACGACGTTGCCGCTCTGCACGTAGGTGCACACGTCGGTGCAACCGGCCTCGCTGAAGAGGCTCACCAGGTCGGCCATCGGGAGCTTGTTCTTGCCGCCGACGTTGATGCCGCGCAGCAGGGCGACGTGACGCACGGACGAAGTTCCAGGAGCTCGCGGCATGCGCGCAGTCTAGGACACGGGAATGCCCCGGAGGTCCGGGGCTACGAACCCGCGCGAGCGCACTCCTTCCAACGCACGCCGGCGCGCCGCAGCGCGAGGACGATCAGGGCCGAGCCGATCCAGGTCGCGAGGACGTGCTCCAGCGCCGTCCAGCCGGCGACGTCGAGGCACGTGGCCACGAGCTTCGCGACGAGCGGATGGACGAGGTACACGCCGAAGGTCAGCGTGCCCAGGTGCACGAGCGTCCGCGGCACGGAGGGTCTCCAGCCGAAGCCCAGGCAGGCGAGCGCAACGGCCACGGCGAAGCGCCGCGCCAGGTCCTCCGCACCGGCGTCGACGGGCGAAAGGCGGTACGCGACGACTCCGAGGAGCGCCACGAGGAGCAGCAGGCGCGTTCGCTCGCCCTCGGACGCGCGCAGGGTCTGCCCCAGCGCGATGCCCCACAGGAGCGCCGGCGAGACGCGCAGCCACGAGCGCCAGGGCAGACCCGGCAGGTCCAGGGTCACGGCGTGGGCGGCGACGCTCGTCAGGATCGCGGCGCACAGGGCGGCGCCGATCGACGCGGTCCCGGCTCTCCAACGCGTTGCGAGGATCGCGAGCGCCTTGGCCAGCACGATCGAGATCGCCGCGAACGGCAGGAACCACAGCGCCGGATGCCCGCCGTAGAAGACCATCGCCGGCTCGAAGCGCACGCGTGGGTCCTGACCGCGGACGAGATCGGCGGCGCAGAAGAGGACCAGGTAGACGAGCGACCAGCGCACCCACGGAACGAGCAGGAACGCGGCCTTGCGGCGCGCGAAGCGTCCGAGCGGTTCCTTGCGGGTCCCGCTCGAAGCCAGGCCGAACAGGATCACGAGGAACAGGAACAACCCGAAGCCGACGCCCAGGAAGTAGCTCGCGCGCACGTGGTGCCAGGTCACGGCGAAGCTCGCCAGGATGCGCAGCGGATCGAGGAGCGAGAGGCGCGGGCGCGCGGCGCGCGGCAGCGCGGAGGGGAGGGCCACGACACCGCCCTGCGCAGTCTGCATGGCCGAGCTACGCCGCGCGGCTTCCGTCGACGTCCCGCCCCGGCTCGCTCGGTGCGGGCGCGGCGCGAAGCGCGTCCGAGCACGCGCCACGCAACGCCTCCACGACGCCTGCGCAACCGCTGACGAGCTCCTCCACCACGCCGCGCGCGGACGTCACGTCGCGCACGAGACCGACCGCCGAGCCTGCCGGCAGGATTCCTTCCTCGAGGTCCCCGTCGACGCAGCCCGCCTGCGCGCGACCGCGGCCGCGGAAAGCCACGATCTCCTCGCTCGTCGCGCCCGCCGCCTCCATGGCGACCATCCGTGCCACGGCTCGCGTGGCGAGCGCCCGGCTGGGGTGGTAGGCGCGCGAGTACACGACGCTCCCGCCGGCATCGGCGGCGACGAGCGCGCGCTTGAAGGACGCGTGCGCGTTGCACTCGAGCGTGGCGATGAAGCGCGTCCCGACCTGCACGCCGGCCGCTCCGAGCGCCAGCGCCGCGACGACTCCCCGCGCATCGGCGATCCCACCGGCGGCGATCACGGGGATCCCGACGGCGTCGACGACCTGCGGCAGGAGCGAGAAGGTAGAGAGGCCGCCCGCGCTGACGTGTCCGCCGGCCTCGGTGCTCTCGGCGACGATGGCGTCCACGCCGGCGGCCTCGGCCTTGCGCGCGAGCTCCACGCTCGGAACGACGTGGACCACGAGCGCGCCGCCTTCCGCGAGCCGCGCCGTGTAGCGCGCGGGCGATCCGGCGCTCGTGACGACGATGCCCACGCGCTCCTCGCACACGACCTCGACCAGGCGCTCGACGATCGTGTCGTCGCCGTCGGGGCGCACGTTCACGAGCGGGACGTTGACGGCGAACGGACGGGCCGTCGCCGTGCGCAAGGCGCGGATCTCGGAGCGCAGCTCCTCCGGCTCCATCCCTCCCGAACCCAGGACGCCGAGCGCACCGGCCTCGCTCACCGCGGCGGCGAGGGCGTGACGGCTGACCCAGGTCATCCCGCCCTGGAGGATCGGATGACGAATGCCGAGCAAGAGGGCGAGGGCGTGCGGCTTGGTGGGGCTCACCGGGCGATCCCGTCGTGGGACCGGGCCGCTATCGACCGTGCGAGCTCGCAGGATTGAGGGAGCTACGCCCTCAGGTCGGGTCCGCCGCTCGCAACGGCCGTGCGCTCGAGCACGGCGGCGCCGATCGAGTCCCCCCACACGTTCACCGCGGTGCGAAAGCGGTCGAGGATCCAGTCGATCGAGAGCAGGAGCCCGATGCCTTCGGCCGGTAGTCCCACGGCCTCCAACACGATGATCATCGTCACCAGTCCGGCCTCGGGAATCGCGGCCGCCCCGATCGCCGCGAGCGTGGCCGTCACGGCGACCAGCACGAGCTGTGTGCTCGAGAGCTCGATGCCGAAGGACTGCGCGATGAACACCGCGGCCACCGCCTCGTAGAGGGCCGTGCCGTCCATGTTCACCGTCGCCCCGATGGGCAGGACGAAATCGGCGGACTTCGGCGACACGCGGTTCTTCTCCACGACGCAGCGCAGGGTGATCGGAAGCGTCGCCGCGGAGGAGGCCGTTCCGGCCGCGGTCAGCACGGCGTCGACCATTCCCGCGAAGTAGCGCCGCGGGTTGCGACGCGCGAACAGCCACAGGAGCGCCGGCAGCACCACGCAGGCGTGCACCGACAATCCGAGCAACACCGTGAACGCGTAGCTGCCGAGCCGCTGGAGCTCCTGCCAGGCCGCGGCCCCGCCGCCGGCCTGACCGATGCGATCGGCAACCAGACCGAGGATCCCGAGCGGCGCGAGCCACACGATCCAGCGCACCAAGAGGAGCAGCGCCGCGCCCGCCGCGTCGAGTGCGAGCACGAGCGGTCGCCCGCGCTCGCCGAGCAGCGAGAGCGCCGCGCCGAAGAGCAGGCTGAAGACGATCAGCCCGAGCACGTTGCCCTCCGCCGCCGCCCCCACCAAGTTGGGCGGGAACATGCCCTCGATCAGCTCCGCGGTCGCCTGCGCAGGCGAGGTGTCGCGCGTCGCCGGAAGGAGGTCGACGTCGGGGCTCGCGCCGCCGCGTCCGGGTCCGAGCGCCTGCACCAGGAACAGCCCGATCGTCACCGCGATCAGGGTCGTGCCCATGAAGTAACCGGCCGTGCCGAATGCCAAGCGCGCCACGCGCCGCCCAGTGCCGAGCTGCTGCACGCCGAGCACGATGCTGGTCACGACCAGCGGAACGATCAGCGCTTTCAACAGGGACAGGAACACCGTGCCGAGCAAGCGCGTGCCGAGCACCAGGACGGCGAGGTCCGGGTCGTTCCAATCGGCTCCGAGCCAGCCACCGAGCAGGACGCCGCCCGCACCCCCCGCGAGCATGAGCGCCGGCAGGAGCCAAGGGCTCCGCGTGCGTGGAGCCTCGTTCAACGCGCTACGCTCGGTGGTGTGCCTGCGGCCGGCACGCGCGCGGCCGGGCGATCGGCATGCTGCGCCCCGCCCTCGACCCAGCGCGCGATGCGGTCCATGGCGGCCAGGACGTCGCCGCAGTTGGTCGCGAGGAAGGCCGAGCTCACGGGCTCCGCCTGCGGTCGCGTCTCGAGCGCCGCCATGGCGCGGGCGCCGTCGAAATCGACGAAGGCGATGCGCACCGTGAGCTCCTCGGGCCTGCGGCCGAACACGCTACCGGGCAGGACCGCCACCGCGGCTTCTTCGAGCAGCGCGTGCGCGAGCTCGTCGCTCGTGTGGATTCCGCGCCGCGCGAGACGCGCGCGGTGCGGCGAGAAGTCGGGGAACAAATAGAAGGCGCCATCGGGCTCGAGCAGCTCGACCCCGGCCGCGCGCAGACGCTCCAAGCACGCGCGCGCGAGCGCCTCCAGGATGCGCCGCGCGAGCCACAGGTAGCGCTCGATCTGCATCCCCCCGCGGAAGGCGCGCACGGCCGCGTACTGGATCGGCGCGCTCGTGGAGGTGAAGGTCTCGCTCGCCACGGCCGCCATGGCCTCGCGCAACCACTCCAACGCCGGCGGGAAGGTGAACGTGCCCAAACGCCAGCCGCCCGCGCCGCACCACTTGCTGAGCCCGCTGGAGAGGATCGTGCCCTCGGGGTAGTAGCGCGCGATCGAAACGTGCTCGCCGCGGAAGTGCAGCTCGCCGTAGATCTCGTCGGACAGGACGAGCGTGCCGTAGCGCCGCGCGACGTCGGCCAAGGCCTCGAGCTCGGAGGCGGAGTAGGTCGCGCCCGTCGGGTTGCTCGGGTAGTTCAATACGATGATGCGCGGGCGGCTCGGATCGGCGCGGAAGGCGGCTTCCATGCGCGCCGGATCGAGGCGCCAACCGTCGGACGCCGGGCACTCGATCATCGCCACGCGCCGCCCCACGATCTGCGCCTGCGGCGCATACGACACCCACGCGGGGGTCGGGATCACGAGCTCGCCGTAGTAAGCGATCTGCAGCAGGAACATCAGCTCCTTCGATCCCGGACCGATCAGCACGTGCTCGCCCGCGGACGGGACTCCGCTGCGCCTCCGGTGGTACTCGCCCACGGCGTCGCGCAGCTCGGCGAGCCCCCAGACGGGCAGGTACTCCTTGCGCGAGGCGTTGCCGCGCAGCTCCTCCACCACCGGGGCGGGGACGGGGAACGGCGATTGACCCAATCCCAGGCGCGCGACCGAGCGGCCCTCTTGGATCCGGCGCCGGCAGAGCTCTTGGATGGCGAGCGTGGCCGAGAGGCCCAGACCGCGCACGTTCAGGTTGAGGTTCTCGGTGGGTCCCATCGGTCAGTCCCATTCCACGTGGCCGAAGAGGACCAGCTTGCGGCGTTTCGACACGCGTTCGCCCCAGGCGTGGGCACGACCGCTCTCGCGGATCTCGCGCATGGCCGGCTCGAAGAAGAACTCCGATTCGCCGAAGGCGGGCACGAGCTGGTCGAGCCACGCGGCCGCCGGGTCGTAGCGCGCGAAGAACCGCCGTCCGACCCAGGCGGGATCGCGACCTTGCTCGAAGGACAGTATGAACACCTTCTCGCCGTGGATCTCGGTGACGCCGTCGACCTTGACCTTGCCGGGCGTCGCGCTCATGGAGGGACCGCGCACCGTGCGCGCGAGCCCCGACACGCGCCGATAGGCCTCGTTGAAGATCTCGAACGCCCGCGCCAAGGGCACGTCGAAGTAGTTCTTCGGACCCGTGTCGCGCTCCACGAACATGTAGTAGGGCACCGCGCCGAGCTGCACCTCGAGGCGCCACATGTCGGCCCACGTGGCCGAGCTGTCGTTCACGTGGCGGATCAACGGCGCTTGGCAGCGCACGACCGCACCCGTCGTCTGGATGCGGCGCAGCGCGGCCTGCGCCACGGCCGTCTCGAGCTCGCGCGGATGGCTGTAGTGCGACATCAGGGCCAGGTGGCGTCCCGCGGCGCGCACCTCCTCGAACAGCCGCATGAGATCGTCGGAGTCCTTGTCGGTCACGAAGCGATAGGGCCAATAGGCCGTGGCCTTCGTGCCGAGGCGGATCGTCGTGATGTGGCCGAGATCGCTCGCCAGCAGCGGCTCGATGTACCGACGCAGCACGGCCGTCTTCATGATCAAGGGATCGCCGCCGGTGAACAGCACGCTGCTGACCTCGGGATGCCCGCGCAGATAGCCGACCAGGCTCTCGACCTCGCGGCTGGCGAACTTCAGCTCGTCGATGCCGACGAACTGCGGCCAGCGGAAGCAGTAGGTGCAGTACGCGTGGCAAGTCTGCCCCTGGCTGGGGAAGAACAAGACCGTCTCGCGGTACTTGTGCTGCATCCCCGGCAGCGGCTCGCCGTCCAAAGAGGGCACGTTCAGCTCGAGCTGTCCCGAGGGATGCGGATTCATCCCGAGCTGGATCTCGCGCGCCGCGGCCTGGATCTCGGCTTCCGGCGCCTCGCGCCGGACGAGATCGCGCATCCGCGCGAAGTCCGCGTCGGCCAGCATCCCGCGCTGCGGGAAGGTGAGCTGATAGATCGGATCCTCGGGGACGCGTTCCCAGCGGATCAGCTCCTCCACGACGTAGGGATTGACGCGGAACGGGAGCACCGCGGAAACGGCCTTCATCGCCACGATCTCGTCGTCCGAGAGCCGCAGGAGCTCGGGGATCGAGTCGATGTCCTTGCGCTGGTAGGCGCGGAACTCGGCGCGCTGGATGCGCGCCGTGCCGATGGGCTGACTGCTGCCTGAGCTCATCTGCAACCCACTATGCAATGCGAGCTGCGTGAGCGCCAGCGCACATCCGCTCATGCGAGCAACGGCACGCGAGTCGCAGGAAGCTCTTCGGACAGCTCAGCTGATGGCGCGTGCTCTCACGCCTTCCCGAGTCTCAGCTCGCGCAAACGTTGGTGGTAGGCGGCGCCGACGTTGTTCCGCGAGAGCATGGCCAGCACGCGCCGGGGGTTCGCGCTGTCGACGACCGGCACCTCGTGGATGCTGTACTCGTTGAGGACCTGGAGCGCGCGGTTGAGACTGTCGCCGGGGTTGACGGTCGCCACGCGGTCGACCATGAAGTCGCGCACGATCACGAGGTCCTGCACGCCGTGCTCCTGGAAGATGCGGCGGATGTCGGAGAGCGAGAAGATCCCGATCATGTTCTCCTTCTCGTCGACGACCGGGAAGTAGGTCCCGGCCGAGCTCGACACGATCGACAGGGCGCGGCGCAGGGTCGAGTTCGCGCCGACCAGCACGGGCTTCCGTTCCGGGTCGATCACCTCTTCGACGCGCACGCGCTCGAGGACGTCGATCACGAAGTCGCCGGCGTGGGCGGGCGAGTCGACCAGCCCTTCGACCTGCGTCGTGTAGATCGTCCAGCCGCGCGAGAGCACGAGATGGACGATCGAGACGAGCATCAGGGGTGCGAGCAGGCTGTAGCTCCCCGTCATCTCGCACACCATGATCATGGAGGCGATCGGCGTCTTCGCGACGCCCGCGAAGAAGCCCCCCATGCCGACCAACGCGAAGGCGGACGGATCGATGCCGAGCTCCGGGAACAAGCGCTGCGCGCACGTCCCCACCAAGCTGCCGAGCAACGCGCCGATGGCCAGCGACGGCGCGAACATGCCCCCCGATCCCCCGCTCCCGATCGAGAACGAGGTCGCGAGGATCTTGCCGACGATCAACAGCACGAGGACCCGGATCGTGAGCTCGCCGGCGATCGAAGCGCGCATCAGGTCGTAGCCGCCGTACAGGATCCCGTGCTCGCCCGTGAGCGGTGAGAGCCCGAGCGCGAGCCCCCCGAGCAGGAGGCCGCCGATCATCGGCCGCAGCGGCCTGGGGAGGAAGCTCGCGCGCTCGAACAGGCGCTGCGTCCCGCTGAACGTGCGCACGTACAGCCATCCCACCAGCGTGCACAGGAGCGCGAGCACGAAGTACACGAAGAGCTCGCGCGGATCGCGGAACGCCAGACCGCGCAGGACCTCCGGCTCGATCGACACGACCCGCGAGCGCCCGTGGATCGAGGTGAACGTGGTGTAGGCGACGATCGAGGAGACGATGCACGGAATGATCGCGTCACCCTCGAACTCGGGCTTCTTGTAGAGCACCTCGGGCGCGAAGAGCGCTCCCCCGAGGGGCGCCGTGAACAGCGCGCCGATGCCCGCCGCCGCGCCCGACAAGAGGAAGATGCGCCGGTCGCGTTGCCGCAGGCGCAGCGCGTCGGAGAGCATGCTCCCCACGCCGCCGCCGACCTGTGCGACCGGCCCCTCCTGTCCCGCCGAGCCGCCGGTCCCGATCGTGACCGCGCTCGCGAGCGCCTTGAGCGTGACGACGCGCTTCCTGACCTTGCCCTCGAGCTGGTGGAAGGAGCGGATGAGCTGCTCCGTGCCGTGCCCGCCGGCCTCCGGCGCCCACGCTTGGATCACGAGGCCGACCAGGAGCCCGCCCGCAGCAGGTATGGCGAGCACCATCCACCAGTTCGCTCCGATCTCCGGCAGGCTCTCCGTCACGACGCCTGCGCGAGCGAGCGCGTGCGACTTGATCGCCCGGGTGATCCAATCGAATCCCACGGCCGCCAGCCCGCCCGCGAACCCGATCACGGCCGCGAGCCCGACCCACTTGCCGACGTACCCGAGCTCCGTGAGCCCGATCGCGCGCAGGAAGCGCAAGAGCGGTCGCGCGAGCGACTTCGAGGATGGGCCCGCCATGCAGCGCGCGATCCTACTGGCTGCGCGGGCGCGATTCGTCCCTGCTCGCGCGCGTCATTCGCTCGCGGGTTCGCCGGCAGCCGCTTCCGCCGCGGGAGCACCCGCGTTCCCTTGCAGCTCCTCCGCCTCGAGCTTCGCCAGCTCGGCCTTGGCGCTGCCCTTGGCCGCGCGCCGGCGGGCGCGTTCCGCCTCGACTTCGGCGCGCGCCGCCAACTCTTCGAGGTCGGCCAATGCGTCCGGAGGCGGCGCAGCCGCACGCGCCAGATCGCGCTTCTTCCGGGCTTCGGCCAGGGCGGCGGCGGCCCGATCCGCGTCCTTCTGCGCAGCCCGCGCGACCTTCCGAGCCTTCTCCGCCCGATCGAAGGCCTCGGCCAGGAGCGCGTGTCCGCCGCTCTCGGGCTCCGCGTCCAGATCGATGTCCCGCGCCGCGAGCACGAATACCGTGAGCGGCAGGCGATCGATCGAGTCCTCGAGGGGCTTGCCCGACGGTCCGGTGGGCCGGTCGCCGTGCAAGCGGAAGGGCAGGAAGACGATCGACGCATCGGCCGACTCGCGCACGAGCGTCTCCACCTCCATGTCCGCCACGATCACGGGCTCGGCGTCGATGCGGATGTCGGACAGCATGGCTCCCAGCGTCGCGAGCAAGTCGTCGCGAAGAGCCTCCTCCGCGGCGGACGCGTCGGCCAGCACTCGGATCGAGGCTCCGTGCCAGTCCTCCGAGCGCGTCATCAGGTAGGCGAAGAGCAAGGACAGCCGAGCCGTCGCGTCGTGCCGGAACCAGACGTCGATCCGGCGCTCGGCGACCGGCGTCGCGGCGAGCGTTTCGAGCTCGTCGGTCGTGGCCTCGAGGATCACGACGTTGCAGCCGTTGCGCAGCGCCAGCCGCAAGTGCCGCCCGTAGGCCTGCAATCCGGGGCCGTCGGAGACCGCCGTCTCGCCGTCGAACCAGTTCAGGACGACCGTGTTGGGTCGGATCGCGCCCAAGCCGTGCGCTTGCAACAGGGTCGAGATGCACGCGCTGATGGGGCTGCCCGTGACGACCAGCGGGAACGCGCGCAGCCCGCGCGCGGCGAGGTCCGCGCGCAGCTCCCGCTCCCCTTCGACCTTCCGCTGTCGGACCTCCGCTCCCTCCCCCTCGATCAGCCGGACGACGGTCGTGAAGCCGCTCTCGCCCTCGAGCCAGGATGCGAGCCGCACGATGCGCTCGCGTCGCAGGGGGTCGTCGGAGAACGCGAGCAGGACCGGGCGCCAGTCGCGCGCGTGCTCGAGCTCGTCGGACAGGGCGTAGACGTTGTCGCGCACGACGCGGAGGCGGTGCGAGCGCGAGCTGTCCGCCCAGCGCTCGGTCGGCGCCCGCCGCCGCACGTACTGGAAGATGCCGAACAGGATCACCAGGGCGGCGATCCCCGCGAGCGGGTTCACGGCGAGCATCGTTCCGAGGCAAGCCAGCGCACCCAAGAGGCTCAGCTTCGGGTGGAACCAACGGAAGCGCGGCCTGAAGAACGGGCTGTTCGCGGAGGCCTCGTAGTAGGTCGCGTAGTTCAAGAGGCCGTAGGAGATCAGGAAGAACATCGACACCACCGGGGCGACCAGGTTCAGGTCGCCGAGCGCGATGGTGCCGAGCGCGATCCCGCACGCGAGCAACACGCCGCGACGCGGGTTGTGGCTCGCTCCCGATCCGACCGCGAAGAAGTCGAGGAACGGGAAGACCTTGTCCGCGGCGAGCGACTGCAGGATGCGCGGCGCGCCGAGGAACGACGCGAGCCCCGAGGAAAGCGTCGCCGAGAGCACTCCCGCGTCGACGAGCCAGCCCCAAGCCGCGATCCGGCGCATCGAGGCGTAGTCGGAGACGAGCTCGGCGTTCGACGAAGAGGCCGCGAGGACGACGGCCACGACGAGGTACACGACCAGCGACACGCCGACGGCGAGGAACGTGCCGGTGGGCAAGCTGCGCCCCGGTTCCTTCAGGTCGCCGGACATGCTCACGCCCTGCGTGAAACCGGTCACGGCCGGGAAGAAGATCGCGAAGATCGCCCAGAACGGCAGCTCGGAGGGCGCCTCCCAGTTGCCGGCCAAGAACGCGCCCTCCGAGGACGCGAATCCGCCGACCAGGAACGATGCGATCCCACCGAACATGAGCGCCATGACGGCGAACTGGAGCCGCGACGCCCAGTCCGTGCCGAGCCACGCGAACACGAAGAGCGCCAAGACCGCGCCGGCGGCGAGCGCCGACGGCAACCAGGCCGCCGCGCCTCCGGCGATCGCCGCGCACGCCTCGCCGAAGCCGATCGCATAGAAGGCGATCGAGACCGATTGCGCGAGGAACAACACGAGCCCGAGCGCGCCGCCGAACGCCACGCCGAGCGTGCGCGAGATCAGGTAGTAGTCGCCGCCGCCCTTGGTGCGCAGGTTCGTGGCGACCGCCGCCAAGGACACGCTCGTCAGCACGGAGATCGAGTTGGCGAGCAGGATGATCACGAGCGCCCGCCCCAATCCCGCCGCGCCGACGACGAATCCGAGGCGCATGAACAGCACGATGCCGAGGATCGTCAGGATGCTCGGCGTGAACACCCCGGCGAACGTCCCCAGCTTCGCGTGAGCGTTCGCCCGCGTGCTCCCTCCTCCCCCTCTCGCAGTAAGCGTCATGCTCGCGATTCGGCCGGTCGTCGCGCCGAGCGCGAGAACATACCCCTTTGGCTCCGCTCGAGAGCGAGACGGCCGATCCTGCACGAGGGCTGGCTGCGGTTCGCGGATCCCGAGCGCGTAGCGTCGACGCAGCTCGGCACCTGGGATCGCCGTGGATCGTTGCGGACGGCTCTCGCTCTCCGAAGTTCGAGGCCCCCGCTACAGACCTCGTTGATCGAGATCTGCGGCGAGGGCCCCGCGTTCGCTCGGAACTCGCCCGAGCTTGCACACTTCTAGCGCAGGCTCAGACGTGCACGCGCGCGGATCCAGGACACCCCGGTCCGCGCAGCCCGAGGAGGCACTGGACGCGCGGTTCGCGGAGCCCTTCGAACCGCGCGTCGAGAGGTGCTATTGCTCGTAGGGATGGCAGACGGCCATGACGAGCGACATGTAGGCCTGGGTCCAGCTCGCGTCGCCCTGCTCCATCGATCCAGCCTTGGTCTTCGTCGAGGAGCTGGCTTCGCGGGCCCGACCGTTGGAGTCCGTTCCCGACCCCTTCCCCGAAAGACCCTGATCGCGAGAAGCGCTCATGCCGTTCTGGTGCTGAATGAGCGGGAGCGTCGAGACGACGACGCCGCTCTCGTTCTTGAGCTCGATGCGGTGCGCGCTCTCGTCCACGCAGAGCTGGAAGATCCCCGACGGGAGCTTGCCTTGGCGGCCGCTGGTCATGGATGCGCCCCGGTTGTCCGTGGAGCGCTCGGCGCCCGACGACGACAGGGAGTCGTCACAGGAAATGGCGACGATGCCGACGACGCGACCCTTGCCGGTCTTGGCACTCTTGCCGCGCTCGTCCAGCGGGTCGTCCCTACCGGTCGAACCATCCCGACCATCCTGGCCATCCCGACCATCCTGACCGTTCGAACCGTCCGTGCGGAATCTCGACTGACCCGCGGGGGCGCTCAGCTCAGGGGAAGCTTTCGCAGGGACGCCGCAGATGAGCGAATTCTCGATCGAGGTGATGATCGCCTTTTCTCCCTCGACCGACGTGCCGACCGCCCGAGCCGCCTGTTGGAGCTCGTTCACGACCTCGCGGCGGAAGCGATCGTGGGCGGACTGGATCGCTTGGGGAAAGGCTTCCTCGGCCGACCCGGCGCGCTGGCTGCGCTGGGACGCGTCCGTACCCGTGTTCGATTGGGCGCCCAGGGCAATCAAGGTGATGGAAGCCGCACCCAGCACGAAGCCGGTGCGAACGAACGAATGGAACAAAGTGCATTGCATGGTGTTGGCCCTCCTGGGCTCTCTTGTCGCTCTCTTGTCGATCGGACGGCCCGAAATACGGCGACGACCGTTCCCTGAGCCGAGCTCTCGCTCGCGATCGGGCAACAAGCGGACCGGCTGCGTGCGTGCCGGCGACTCCAACGCGTCCAACGCTCGTCGGTCGGGGCGAGCGCGGGATTCCCTCGCTCGTCGCAGTCGAGCCCTTGCGCTCCAACGCTGGGAACTCGCGATTCCCCAATGGCATGGATTGCGCATCCGCGAACGCTCCGGTCGGAATGTCCCTGGGTCGGAGTTCACGAAGCCCTGCGATCCAGGGGACCTCTTGGGCCTCATCGCGCAGCATGCCGTGCGCGAGGACGGTCGGAGCGCCTGACCGCGCGGGCGGTCGGCGCGTCGCGCTCGGTGCGAGGCAACGCGCCACCGCCGCCGCTAACCCATGACGAGGACGAGCGCGTGCACGCGTTCGAGCAGGAGCGCGCACAGGATGCCCGCGTAGGTGCCGAGCACGTAGCCCGCGACCGCGAGCAGCACGCCCACGGTGGCGAGCGACGGGTGGAAGGCGCTCGCCACGATCGGCGCGGAGGCGGCGCCGCCCACGTTGGCCTGGCTCGCGATGGCCGCGAAGAAGATCGGCGCGCGCAGCCAGCGGCGCACGACGAGGATGATCGTCGCGTGGAACGCCATCCACACGGCCCCGATCGCCACCAGCGCCGGGACTTCGGCCACGCGGGCGAAGTCGGCGTGGGCTCCGATGGACGCCACGAGCAGGTACAGGAGCGTCGAGCCGACCGCGCTCGCTCCGGCGCCCTCCAGCCGGCGCAACGGAGTGAACGAGGCCAGCACGCCGAAGGCCGTGACCAGGATCACGATCCAGGTGAAGCCCGTGACGACCGGATCGATGTCGGGCAGTCCGGGCCAAGCTCCCTCGGGCCGCGTGATGGCGGCCGCCAAGGCGGTGCCCCCGATCCCGATGGCGAGGATCGCGAGCAGGTCGGCGAGGTTCGTGGGGCGCGCCACCTGCGCGCGATAGCTCTCCACCTTGTGGCGCAGCTCCTCGATCGCGCGGTCGTCGGCGGCGATGCGCTCGTCCATCCGCCGCGCACGACCCGCGAACCACAGGAGCACGCCGGTCCACACGTTCGCGATGGCCACGTCGACGACGACCATCAGGCCCAGCGTCGCGTCCTGCACTCCCACGCTCTCGCCGATCGCGACGAAGTTCGCCCCTCCGCCGATCCACGAGCCGGAGAGCGCCGCGAGTCCCTTCCAGCCTTCCTCGCCCAGCGCTCCCACCGCTTCGGGCGCGACGAGCCCCACCGCGAGGAAGGCCAGCGGGCCGCCGACGACGATGCTCGCCGTCGCGGTCAGGAAGAGCACCAGCACCTTGGGCCCGAGGCGCAGGATGCCCGGGATGTCGACGGAGAGCGTCAGGAGCAGCAGGCTCGCCGGAAGCAGCCACTGCTTCACGAAGTCGTACAGCGGTGACTGCGTCGGGATCACGCCCGTGTTCGAGAACAACGCCGGCACGAAGTAGGCGAACACGAGCAGCGGCACGACCTTGAAGACGCGCCCGACGACTGGATGGCGATCGGCGGCGAAGAGCAGCGCGAGGATCACGAGCAGGAAGGCGGCGAGCGGGACGGGATCCTCGATCAGGGCTTCACTCATGCTCGGGCTCCGAACTCGCTGCCGCATCCGCGGCTACCACACGGATGATCTCACGCTCCGGCACGGTCTACGAGTCTTCGCCGTAGCCGAGATCGCGTATACGGGCCTGCGGAAGGGGCGCACATTAGGGTAGCGCGAGCATTCCCGCCGGATCCCTCGGTCGTCGCGAGCGCCCCCTTCACCGGAGGAACGTGCTCGCGTCCCCGGTTCCCGGCGGGAACAGGCGCGTGAGCAGTTCCGCTCCCTTGCGGTAGCGACGCCAGGCGGCGGAGAGCCCGATGCCGAGACGCTCCGCGATCGCCTCCATCGTGAGCCCCTCGATGAAGTAGAGCCGCACGATCAGGCCGAGCTCGGGCGGCAACTCCGACAACGCCTGATGCGCGGCCGCTTTCTTCTCCTCGAGCGAGACGATGCGACTCGGCGTCGTGGAATCCAGGGGCAGGTCGGCGGAGATCGACGCCGAAGGCGTCGCCGCGAGCTCGGAGAAGCGCGCCGTGCGCCGGCCTCCGCCGCGCTTCTCGGTCGCGACCGTACGCGCCGCCTCACGGATGCGGTTGCGAGCGATCTCGAAGAGCCACGCGCGGAACCCGGCCAGATCGCGCCAGCGATGCTGCGCCCGATCGCGCCACGCGTGCGTCAAGGTCTCCTGCCAGATGTCCTCGGGCGAGACGTGCTCGCGGAGCTTCCGCCCCATCGCCGACCCGATCACCACCTGCAGCGCGGCGGGATTCAGGGCCCCGACGAGCTCGGCCCAGCTACTCGCGTCGGTGTGAGCCAGGGGATCCGCGCTGGGTTCGGTCACGGTGGGCACTCGATCGTATCCGACGCGCGGCGCGACGCGAGGCGTTCGGCCCGCGGAGGCCCGTCAGCGCACGTCGCGGGCGGGACGCAGCCCGAGGGTGCCATCGGCACCCGACGGCGCCACCCACATGCGCGTCGCGACGCGGGCGTTCGAGGTGGTCTCCCCGAAGCCGCACCCGCGCAGCGCGCGGCTTGGGGAATCCGCTACCGCGCGCTCGCCGTCCTTCGGCCCCACGGGCCGGTCGTAGCGCGCGAAGCCGTCGCGACACCACTCCCACACGTTGCCGAGCATGTCGTGCATCCCGAAGCGGTTTTGCAGGAAGCTTCCGACGGGCGCCGTGCTCGTGTAGCCGTCGTCCAGCCATTCGTCGTAGACCCATCCGCCCGGACCACCGTTGTTCTTGCAGTAGCTGTCCGCCAGATTGGCGAAGCCGTCGATGGATTCCGGCTCGTCGCCCGTGCCCCACACGCTCGAGCTCGCGGCGCGCGCGGCGCGTTCCCACTGCGCCTCGGTCGGGAGCCGCAGGTCGAGCTTCGCGAGCAGGGTCGTGCACTCGTTCCACGTGACCCGTTCGACGGGGTTCTCCAGCGTGGCTTGCTTGTCCTTCCCGGCGCGGCGATCGCTGGGGTTCGCGCCGCAGAACCGCAGCCACTGCGCCTGCGTCATCTCGTACTTCGAGAGGAAGTAGGGATCGAGCGTCACGGCGTGCGGCGGCGCTTCGCTCGGCTCGGCGTACGGGTCGAAGTTCGGTGCACCGGGATCCTCGCGCTGCGCCCCCATCACGAACGTCCCTCCCGGGACGAGGACGAGCACGAGACCGAGCGCTTCGCCGCGAGCGAGCACCCCGTTCGCTCCGCGCTCGGCGGGCTCACCCGTCTTGAGGTGCGCGAACTCCCACAGACCGGTGCGCGGGTCGCGTCCGATCGGCAAGAGACCGAGCTGCGGCGAGAGCGTGAGGCCGGCGTAGAGCGGACACCGTGCGGGATCGGCGATCGAGGCGATCGCCTCGGCCCAGAGCTCCGCTGCTCGCGGACCGCTCACGCTGCGCTCCTCGATCTCCCGTGCGAATTCGAGGCGTTGCTCGATGCCCCAACCGTGCACGGCGTTCGTGCCCGTGGACACGAGCCCGGTCGCTGGGTCCGAGAACTCCTCGAGGTCTGCGATCAAGCGCGCGAGCTGAGCGTGCCACCAGCGATCCTCGCTCGAAGCAAACTCCCACTCGATCCGGCGATCGCCGTCCTGGACAGCTCCTTCCTCCCGTGGAGCTTCCCGCGCCGTTCCGCGTTGCTCGATCTCGGCGAGCTTGCGCTCGTGGTCCACGAGACCCGGCTTGGGTTTGACGCCTCGCGTCGAATCGCCGGGGAACCCGTCGACCAGCATCCGCGCCTCGACGAGCCACGCTTCGTACACCGGGATGTTCTCGGGGTGCGCGGGCCAGGCGGCGTCGGCGCGGTCGACGAGCTCCTCCAGGTCCTGGATCGCCGAGAGCGAGAGCACGTCGTCCGTCCGGTGCTCCGCCTCCGCCGCCTTCGCGTCCGCCCGCGCGGTCTCCGCCTTCGCCTTGACGAACAGCGAAGCGCTCACGACGAAGCCGACCGTGACGCTCAACACGAGCGCGGCGCTCGCCGCGGCCAGCGCCTTGTTCCGCGCGACCCACTTCTTGAGCTCCGCCAGCGTCCCGGTCTCGTACGCGGCGACGACGCGGCGCTCGAGATAGGCGCGCAGGTCCTCGGCCAGGGCGAGCATGTCCGGATAGCGCGCCGCCGGATCGCGGGTCATCGCCTTCTCGCAGATCGCGACGAGCTCGCCGGGCAGCCGATCCCGCAGCGCGTGGAGGGCTCGCGGCGGGCCCGCGATCACGCGGCCCAGGACTTGGGAGTGGCTCGGCCTCTCGCCGGCCGCCACGTAGGGCGCTTGCTCGCCGAGCAAGTGGTAGAGCATGGCTCCGACCGAATAGACGTCGGATCGCGGCGTGAGGTTCTCGATCTCGCCGCGCGCCTGCTCGGGCGGCATGTACGCGGGAGTGCCGAGCACGTCGCCGTCCATGGTGAACAGCGTGGAGTCGGGAGCGGCGCCGACCTCGTTCCGGTCCGTGCGGACGGCAAGGGGGCTCGAGCCCGCGCCTTCCGTGACGCGGAGGTCGCGCACGTCCTCGCAGCCGAGCACGCGCGCCAGCCCCCAATCCATCACGAACACCTCGCCGAAGCTGCCGACCATGATGTTCGCGGGCTTCAGGTCGCGGTGGATGACCCCCTTCCTGTGCGCGTACGCGATCGCTTCGCAGGCTTTCAGGATCACGCCCAGCGCGCGCGTCAGGTTCCAGTCCTCGCGGCCCGCGAACACGAGCTCGAAGACGTGCTTCAGGTCGCGCCCCTCGACGAGCTTCATCGTGAAGTAGAGCCGCCCGTCGTCGCCGAGCCCGATCTCGTGGACCGGGACGATGCCCGGATGGTCGAGCTGTCCGGTGATCTGCGCTTCCGCGAGGAAGCGCGCGAGGACCTTCGGGGTCATGTGCCCCGCCCCCGGCGTGCCGCGCGGATCGGCGGCGTCGAGCGCGACCTTCATGGCGAGCGCGCGCCGGAAGTCCTCGTCGAAGACGCGCAGGATGGCCCCCATCCCGCCGCGCGCGACCTCGCCCTCGAGCCGGTAGCGGCCGGAGCTCGACTCGCGCTTCGCGAGCCGCGAGACGACCGCGTCCGGGTCGAACAGCCTCGATGCCGAGTCCTGAAGAGAGCCGGAGAGGAGATCCACTCCCGCTGCGAGGTCCTTCCAGGTGGCGTGGAGCGCCTCGAGCTCGGGGGCGAGCTCGCGCCGCGAACGGACGAGCTCCTCGAACTCGCTCCCGTCCCCCGCCTCGCGGCGCGACAGCCAACCCGCGAAGACGTCGAGAGCGACCTCGGCGGGATCGGTGGGCGAAACCATCCTCGCATTCTCCACCGTCGCCACGGTCGGGGACAGGCCGGCCGAGGAAAGACGGATCGGGCGGGCGCCGGAGCGAGCGTGGAAGGCACGCCGGCCACAACCGGAGCAGCACGGTGGACTTGCAGAGCTCCGTGGATTGTCCCGGACCGAAAACCAGCGGAAGTCCGACACCCGGGGAACCCGACCGCTCTTCGGGAGGTGTTGGGACGGCAAACGCCTCCCTCGAACTCAAGCAAGGTCAGTTCAAACCATGAAGATCCAATCGAACCTGAAGGCCGGCCGCATCTCCGGCAACCACAACCCGTCGCTCGTCCGGGCCGGTCTGAAGGTGCGGAGCGCGGTCAAGGCCGGCCGCATCGCCGGCAACCACAACCCGTCGCTCGTCCGCGCCGGTCTGAAGGTGCGGAGCGCGGTCAAGGCCGGCCGCATCTCCAGCAATCACAACGCCTCGCTGTGCCGCGCCGGTCTGAAGGTCCAGACCGCGGTCAAGGCCGGCCGCCTCGCCGCCAACCACAACGCTTCGCTGTGCCGCGCTGGTCTGAAGGTCCAGACCGCGGTCAAGGCCGGCCGCCTCGCCAGCAACCACAACGCGACCCTCGTCCGCGCTTCCTGATCCGCTTCGGCCGCCGAACGCGGCGCGCCCCCGCGCCCCATCGGGAGGCTTTGATCGCAAGGACGCCATCGAAGCTTCCCGTGGTGGCGCGGTCCATCCGGTGACTCGACTCCCCATCGCGCCGAGCTCTTGCCATGAAGCACGACGACGCAGCGACCGCGCAGGGTACGGGAAGCCCTGCCGGTCCCCCTGACCGTTGGGGCGGAGCAAGCCTGCGTGGCTGGATTGGCGCCAACGGGTATCGTCGTGCGGATGGAGGACGCCGAGAGGCTGTTCGAGGAGGCGACGAGGGGCGACAGGAGCGCCCTGGAGAGCATGCTGCAGGTCTACCTTCCGCAGTTGCACGCCTTCGTCCAAGCACGCCTCGGACCGAGCCTGCAGCCCCGCGAGTCGAGCGTCGACGTCGTCCAGTCGGTCTGCCGCCAGTTGCTCGAGTCGCACGCGACGTTCGAGTTCCGCGGCGAGGAGCGTTTCCGCGCCTGGCTGTTCACGGCGGCGCTGAACAAAGTCCGCGAGAAGCATCGCCGGCACCGCGGCGCGAAGCGCGATCCCGCGCGCGAGGTGAAGGCGCTCGACCACGAGCCGGTGTCCGCCGCGGCGTTCCTGTTGACGCCGAGTCAGGCGGCGATCGGGAAGGAGACGGCCACCGCCGTCGCGGCGGCGCTCGCGTCGTTGAGCGAGGACCACCGCGAGGTCGTGACGTTGGCGCGGCTCGTGCGGTTGCCCCACGCCGTGATCGCGGAGGTCATGGATCGCAGCGAGGACGCGGTGCGCAAGCTCCTGGCCCGCGCGATGCTCGTGTTCGCCGCCGAGCTGGAGCAGCGCGGCGTCGACGTCGGGAACTGGGCGATGCCCTGAACCATGCGTCCCGCGCGCGTCGAGAGCTTCCGCCTCCGAATGGACCGAACCCCTCGGCGCGACCTGCCGCGCCGCGTCAGCGCGACATGACGACGTCCCGCGAGCCTGCGCCGGCCCTGCCGGACGATCTCTCCGACGAGGCGGCGGAGCGCTTGCTCGCGGCGGAAGGCCCCGAGCGCAGGGCGGTGCTCGAGGCGCTGGTGGCGGAGCACCCGGAGCACGACGCGGGGCTGCGGCGGCTCTTCTCGGCGATCGGAGGCGCCGAGCGCTTGCTCGACGGCGCGTTCCCCGAGGCGCACGAGAGCTTGCCCACCGAGATCGGCGGGCATCGCGTCCTGAGTCGCCTGGGCGAGGGCGCCTTCGGGATCGTGTTCCTGTGCGCGCAGGAGCGGCCGGTGTCGCGCTTGGTCGCGATCAAGGTCCTGCGCCCCGGCAGCGGCGACCGCAACACGATCCAGCGCTTCGAGTCCGAGCGCCAGCTCCTCGCATCGCTCTCCCATCCAGCGATCACCCCCATCTACGACGCGGGCCACCTGCCGGACGGCCGGCCGTACTTCGTCATGGAGTACGTCGATGGCCTCCCGCTCACCCGGTACTGCGCGCAGAAGGACCTCGACCTCGAAGCGCGGCTCGCCCTGTTCGTCGAGCTGTGTCGCGGCGTCGAGCACGCACACGCGCGCGGCATCGTGCATCGCGACCTGAAGCCGGCGAACGTGCTGGTGGTGGACGCCGGCAGCCGTGGGCGGCTGAAGATCATCGACTTCGGGATCGCGAAGGCCATGCACGGCGATGCGACCGACCACGCGAGCCCACGCGACGCCACCGAGACCGGTCGGGTGCTCGGAACGCCGGGCTACATGAGCCCGGAGCAAGCCGAGGGCCGTGTCGACCGCATCGACGAGCGCGCCGACGTGTTCGCACTGGGCGTCATGCTCTACGAGCTCCTGACCGGAGAGCTGCCCTGGCCGCGCGGCGTCGAACGGGACGCGAGCTCGGTGGACCTGCCGAGCCGGCGCATCGCGTCGAAGGTCGACTCGACGAACCGGGAAGCGGCGCCGTCGCTCGCGCGCCTGGCGGGTCGGGTGCGCCGCGACCTCGATTGGATCACGCGCAAGGCCACCGCGCGCGAGCTCGAACGCCGCTACCCGAGCGTCGGCGAGCTCGCCGACGAGCTCGAGCGCTACCAGGCCGGCCGGCCGGTGCTCGCCGGGCCCGCCACGGTCCGCTACCGCCTCGCGAAGTACGCACGTCGCAACCGCGCGGTCGTGCTCGCGATCGGAGTCGGCCTGGTCGGAGCGAGCGCCGTGGGCGTCGCTGCGCTGTGGCGCGCTGAGGTGGTGGAGCAAGCCGTCGGGCACGCGGTGACGCGGGCGCAGAGCGATGCGCAATCGAGCTACGCCGACGCGTCATCTGCCGTTGCACACCTCCTGCAGCGCGCCAACGACGATCGCGTGCTGCGCGCGCCGCAGAGTGAGCCGCTGCGCAGCGCGTTGGCCGCCGACGCGCTCGGCTTCTACGAGAAGTGGCTGCGCGAGCGCCCCGACGAAGTCACCCTGCGAATGGGCCGCTGCCGGGCCCTCTTGACCCTGTCGCAGGTGCACTTCCAGCTCGGCCAGTTCGGCGACGCGCTGCGCACCGCCGACGAGGCCCGCGGCGACGCGCAGGCGTTGTACGACGAACGGCCCGAGGACCTGTCGCGACGCGGCCTGCTCGCCGACGCGCTGCGCAAGCAGGCGCGCGCCCTCCTTCGCAGCGGCGGCGATCGAGACGGGCGCGCGGCTGCGGCGGCGGCGCTCGCGCACATGGAGGCGTGTTTCCAGGTCGCGCCTGCGGTGTACGCGCTCGCGTACTCGAGCGCGCTGCGCGAGTCCGCGGATTCGCTGCGTTCGGAGCAGCGATTGGAGGAGGCGTTGGCCGTGTTCCGCCGCTCGGTCGAAGTGCTCGAGGGACTCCCGGCCGACGCCACGGGAGGCGAGCCGGTGCTGAACGACCGGGTCATCGCTCGCTGTGCATTGGCCCAGGAGCTGACGCTCCAGCGGCAGTTCGACGAAGCCGACCGCGTGCTCGCCCCCGCCCGAGCCGAGCTGCCGCGGATGACCGACGAACGCCTGCGGGCCGTGGCCTTCGTGAGCAACCTGCAGGGTCGGATCGCGAGGTCTCGGGGTGACGACGCGGCGGCCCTCGGACACTGGCAGTCCGCCGCCGAAGCAGCCGCGGAGTGGCACCGCGAGGAGCCACAGCTCTTCTTGCCGCGCGACACGCTCGCGAAGGGCCTGCTCGAGCTCGCCAAGACGCAGGAGCGCCTGGGCGACTGGCCGGCCGCCGACGCGACGCTCCGCCGCACCTTCGCCGTCTCGGACGACATGCGCGCCGCCTTCCCCGACGACGCGACGCGGACCGCCTTCCTGTGCGAGGTGTTGAGCGACGGCGCGCACATGCTGTTCGACCGTTTCCGTCGTGCGGACCTGGCCGAGGCCGAGGAATGGGCGCGGCGCGCCGCCGACCTGAGCGCGGAGATGGTGGTCGAGGGGAAGCCGGCGACGCGCAATTGGAGCTACGTCGTCTTGCTGGCGCAGATCTGCGAAGCGCATGGAAGCGCCGCGCCTGAGCTCTGGGACGAAGTCACCGCCGCGCTCACCCGCGAGAACCCGCCCCGGACGTTTGACGTGGCCGAGGCCCAGATAACGTCGTGGGTCGCGATCGCCGCGCACCGCTTCCGAGAGGGCCGGATCGACGACTCGGTCGCGGCGCTCGATCACGCCGACCGGCTGATCGAGAGCTGGCGTGAACCGATGCGCAGGATCGCCGCCGAGTCCGCCTGGTGGCGCAGTCGCATCCTCCTCTCGAGGGGCGACACGGAAGGGGCGAACCTGGCGGTCGCCGAGCTCCTGTCGTTGCGCGGAACATGGTGGGGCAAGTGGCGCGGGGGCTACTGCGAAGCGAGCGCCTGGCGTCTCGCAGAGAGCGCAGGTGCGATCACCGCGGCCAGCGCGCATCGGGACAATGCCGCCACCTTGTACCGGGGGGCCATCGACGACCTGGCCGCGGACGTGCGCGCGAACCCCGGCGATCCCTGGTTCGTCCTGCCCTGGGGCTTCGCGAGCCTCGGCCTGGCCGAGGTCGAGTTCGAGCGAGGAGCTCCCGCCGCGGCGCTCTCGCTGCTCGACGCCGCGCTACCCGCCCTCGAGCGCGTGGAGGCGGCCGCGCACCGCGAGCAGTGGGACGAGTCGATCGTCCGGGCGGGCCGCGACCTGCGCGCGCGCCTCGGGACCGGGGAGGCGACGCGGTGAGGGCGCCGTCTCGGCGCTCGGGGCTCGCCGCCGGACCCTCGACCTCGGTGAGCGAGGAAAGAGTCGAAATTCGTGTCCGGTCGCCGGGAGCCGCGCATTTCACCCGGCAGCCAGACCCCGTTTCGCTCCGGCGAAGGTCTGGGGACACGACACTCCACTCCACTCGAGGAAGAACGAGGTCTGATCATGAAGGTCCGAACGAACGTGAAAGCCGGCCGACTCCTGGGCAACCACAGCCAATCGCTGCGCCGAGCAAGCGGTGTCGAGGTCCAGACCGGCGTCAAGGCGGGCAAGTTCAGCAAGCTCGCTGCCAACCACAACCCTTCGCTCGCGCGCTCGGTGCGCGGCATCCGTGCGAAGAGCGGCGTCAAGGCGGGCAAGAAGATCCTCGGGAACCACAACTCCTCGCTCACCCGCTCGGTGCGCGGCATCCGCACGAAGAGCGGCGTCAAGGCAGGCAAGAAGATCCTCGGGAACCACAACCCCTCGCTCACCCGCTCGGTGCGCGGCATCCGGGCGCAGAGCGGCGTCAAGGCGGGCAAGATCCTGAGGAATCACAACGCCTCGCTGTGCCGGGGTGTCCGAGGTCTGAAGGTCCGCAGCGCGGTCAAGGCCGGCAGGATGGCGGGGAACCACAACTCGACCCTGGTTCGCGCGATCGGCTGATCCGCCGGCTCGTCGACCCACCGAATCTCCGCGCCCCAGCGGAGGCTCTTCGCGCGGAAGCGCGACGGGAGCTCCCCTGGCGGCGCGGACTGCCCGACACCGTCGCTCGGTCGTCCGCCTCCCGTCGGAGCGACACATGAAGCCTCGAGCGAACACGAAGTCCTCCGCGAGCGCGCTGCAAAGCGCAGCACGTCTGCACGCGCGCGCCTTGGAGCTGTTCATGGCCGGCCGCGGTGCGGAGGGGCGCGAGCCGGGCCTGCGCGCCCTGGCTACGCTGGAAGCGGCCGTGGGGAGACACCACGTCTCCCTCGCGGACGTGCTGGACACGCTGGCCTCGATCGAGGAGAGCGCGGGGCGCTACGCGGTCGCGAAGCGGCATCACCTGCGCGCGTTGCGCATCCTAGGGCGCGCCGCGGACGAGCCCGACACGGCGCGCCTGCGCGTGCAGTCGCTGCGGCACCTCGGGAACCTGCACACGCTCCTCGGCGAGTACGAGCCGGCCGAGGAGCGGCTGCGCGCGGCGCTCGCGCTAGCTCGGAAGGCGCTCGGAGCGCGCGACGCCGAGCTCGTCGGCTCTTGGAACGACCTCGCGGTGCTGTGCAAGTTCACGGGCCGCTATCCGGAAGCCGCTCGGCTCTACCGGCGAGCGCTCGAGCTCGCGCGCGTTCTCTACGGGGACGGCGGTTTCGAGCTCGCCGCGCTCTACCACAACCTCGGCGGCCTCGAGCACGCGCGCGGCCGCTTCCGCAAGGCCGAGCCCTTCGCGCGTCGCTCGGTGGAGATCCGCGAAGGCGCGCTCGGCGCGCACCACCCGGACGTCGCCGCCGACGTCGCGGCGTTGGCGGCGATCCTCGACGGCCAGGAGCGCTTCGCGGAGTCGGAACCGCTCTACCTGCGCGCGCTCGCCGTCTTCGAGAAGACGCTCGGCGCGGAGCACTACGAGGTCGGGATGAACCTCGGCAACCTGGCGGCCGTGTACCAGGCGACGGGCCGCTCGGCGGAGGCCCTGCGCCTCCACCAGCGCTCGCTCGCGATCAAGCAGAAGTGCGTGGGCGCGAGGCATCCCGACGTCGCGTTCACCCTGAACAACCTCGCCTACCTGCACCGTTCGGAGGGACGTCTCGCCCGCGCCGAGCCGCTGTACCGGCGCGCCTGCGCGATCTTCGAGGCGTCCTTGGGGCGTGAGCATCCGAACGCGATCGCCTGCCGCGAGAACCTGGCCGAGTGCAAGACCGCGCGACGGAAGCGGGTCCGCCGATGAGCGCTCCGTTCGAGAGGACCGCGCGCTCACTGCGTCGCGACGCGTCGCAGCGCTCTCCGTGGATGCCGCTCGTGCTCGCGGCGCTCCTCGTCGCCTGGGTCGGCTGGGCGCTCGTCTCGCGGTTGACGGTCTACGCGGTGTCGGAGGAGGCGCGCCTCGAGGTCGATCAGGCCGCCTACCCGATCGAGGCGCCCGTCGACGGACGGGTCGTCGCGACCCACATCGTGCTCGGCGCGGAGGTCGAGGTCGGCGCTGCGCTGGTCGAGCTCGATGCCGAGCCGTTCCGGCTCGAACAGAACGAGCTCGTGGCCAGGCGCGAGGGTTTCGCCGGCGAGCTCGCGCCGCTCGGCGCGCGCATCCGCGCGCAGGAGGAGCAGCTCGCGAACCTCGTCCGGGCGCGCAGCTTGAGCGACGACGAGCTCGGCGCGGGCCTCGAGGAGGAGGAAGCCGCGCTGCGCCTCGCCCTGGCCGTCGTGCGACGCTCGACGGAGCTCCACGCCGACGGGTTCGTGGCCGAGCTCGAGCTCGAGCGCGCGCAGGCCGACGTCGAGCGTCACCAGGCCGCCGTGCTGCGCTGTCGCGCGGCGCGCGAGCGCGGCGACTGGGAACGACGCGCGCAGGCGAGCGCGCTCCAGGCGGAGCTCGAGGAAACGCGCCACGAGGAGGCCCTCGCGCTGCGCGAGATCGCTATGGCGGCGGCGTCGATCGAGCGACTCGAGCACGAGATCGAGCGGCGCACGATCCGCGCCCCCGCTGCGGGACGCCTGGGCGAGACGCTGAACGTGCGAGTGGGCCAGTTCGTCGCGCAGGGCGCGCGGCTCGGCGCGATCGTGCCGTCGGGCGAGCTCCGCATCGTCGCGGAGTTCCGCCCGGAGGAGGCGCTCGGACGCGTGCGCGTCGGTCAGCTCGCGCGCTTCCGCCTGCGCGGATTCCCCTGGATCGAGTACGGGTCGATCTCCGCGCGGGTCACGAGTCTCGCGAGCGAGGCGCTCTCGGGCAACGCGCGCGTCGAGCTCTCCGTCGCGCACGACGTGACCTTCCCCGTGACGCTCCAGCACGGATTGCCGGGCCAGCTCGAGATCGCGATCGAGCGCGTCTCGCCGGCCACGCTCGTACTGCGCGCCGCGGGCGCGCTCCTCGCGGGCGCGTCGGAGGGGCCGTGAGGCGCTCGAAGGCCTCCGGGAGGAAACTCTTCGTCCCGGAAGTCGTCCAGACCTCCGCGATGGACTGCGGTCCCGCGTGTTTGAAGGCGCTGCTCGAGGGTCACGGCATCCACGCGAGCTACGGTCGGCTCCGAGAAGCGTGTCACACCGACGTCGACGGGAGCTCGATCGATGCGCTCGAGCAGGTGGCGTGTGAGCTCGGCCTGGACGCGCGTCAGGTGATGGTGCCCGTCGACCACCTCTTGCTGCGCGAGGCCGCGCTGCTGCCGGCGCTCGTCGTCGTGCGGCAGCCGAGCGGCATGACGCACTTCGTCGTCGTCTGGAGCGTGCGCGCCGGCCTCGTGCAGATCATGGATCCCGCGACGGGTCGGCGTTGGTCGACGCAAAGTGAATTCGCGAACGAGCTGCACGTGCACGAGATGCCGGTGCCCGTCGAGGCCTGGTGCGAGTGGGCGGCGGCGGAGGACTTCCAAGTCGTCTTGCGGGTTCGGCTCGCAGAGCTCGGCTTCGGCGCCGGGCGCGCAGCGCGGCTCGTCGCGAGCGCGGCGGGCGAAGTCGGCTGGCGGCCGATCGCGGCGCTCGACGCCGCAGCGCGCATGGTCGCGACGGTCGTGCGCGGCAATGGGCTGCGCCGCGGAAAGGAAGCGGCTTCGGCCGTCGAAGCGTTCTACGAGCGCGCGCGAGACGAGTCGGCGGAGCCGACGGCGATCCTGCCGGCCGAGTGCTGGACGGTGCGCCCCGCGCAGGCGGGCGACGCGAACCTCGTTCTGCGCGGCGCCGTGCTCGTGTCGATCGCAGGAGTCCGCGAGCGTTCTGAAGCGGAGGAGGACGTCGCCGAACGCGCGCCCTCCGCGGACCTCGCGCTGGCGCTGTCGGAGCCGCCCGCGCGGCCGGGTCGCGAGCTCCTCGCGCTGCTCCGCGCCGATGGACTGCTGGCGCCGGCCGTGCTCGTCTCGCTACTCGCGCTCTCCGCCGGCGCCGTGCTGGTCGAGGCGCTGCTCTTCCGGTCGCTGCTCGGGATCGGCGGATCGATCGCGATCCCCGAGCAACGCCTGGGGGCGATCGTCGCGCTGTGTGTGTTCGCGGGACTGCTCCTCGCGCTCGAGCTGCCCATCGCCCAGCGCTCGCTGGCGATCGGCCGACGTCTCGAGCTCAGGCTGCGCACGGCGCTGCTCGGCCGGATCGCGCGGCTCGACGACCGCTACTTCCGGAGCCGCCTGGTGTCGGACATGGCGGAGCGCGCCCACCGCCTGCACGAGCTGCGCGTCCTGCCCGAGCTCGGCTCCGAGCTCCTGCGCGCCGTCTTCGGCGTCGTCGCGACGACCGTCGGCATCGTCGTCCTCGCGCCGACCTCGGCCGCGCTCGCGATCGCTTGCGCTGCGGCCGCCGTCCTCCTGCCCTGGGCCGGCCAACACTTCCTGGCGGAAGGCGACCTGCGACTGCGCAACCACTCGGGCGCGCTCCTGCGCTTCCACCTCGACGCGTTGCTCGGGATCGTTCCGCTGCGCGCGCACGCGGCGGGACGCTCCGTGCGGCGCGGTCACGACGGACTCATGGTCGAGTGGACCCGCGCGGGACTAGGACTCCAGCGCCGCGTCGTCGCCGTCGAAGCCGTGCAGTCGGTGGCCTCGCTCGCACTCGCCGCGTGGCTCGTCCTCGACCAGAGCTCGCGCGCGGGCACGTCGGGCAGCGCGCTGCTGCTCGCGTACTGGGCGCTCAGCTTGCCCGTGCTGGGCCAGCAGGTCGGACTGTGCGCGCGGCAGTACCCGACGCAACGCAGCATCACGCTGCGCTTCCTCGAGATGCTGGGATCGCCCGCCGGGGCGGAGGGCGACGCCTCCCCCACGACCGCGACCGGCGACCGAGTCGCGAATGGAGCGACACGCGGCGTGACGATCTGCATGGAAGGCGTGAGCGTCCAGGCCGGCGGGCACACGATCCTCACGGGAATCGACCTCGAGATCGCGGCGGGCAGTCACGTCGCGATCGTCGGTCCGTCGGGCGCGGGGAAGAGCAGCCTGCTCGGCCTCTTGCTCGGCTGGCACCGGCCCGCGACGGGCAGCGTGCGCATCGACGGACTCGAGCTCGACGCTCCCCGGCTGGAGTGCCTGCGGCGCGAGACGGCCTGGGTGGATCCGTCCGTCCAGCTCTGGAACCGGAGCCTCTTCGACAACCTGACGTACGGCGCGAACGGCCGCGCCGCGCAGTCCCTCGGACCGACGATCGAGCGCGCCCGTCTGGGCGAAGTTCTCGAGCGCCTCCCCAACGGAATGCAGTCGGAGCTCGGCGAAGGCGGGACGCTCGTCTCCGGAGGAGAAGGACAGCGCGTGCGCGTCGGGCGCGCATGCGTGAGAGCGCCGACGCGCCTCGCCGTCTTCGACGAGCCGCTGCGCGGCCTGGCGCGCGAGCAACGCGCCGAGCTGCTCGCAGCGCTGCGCGAGCTCTGGCGCGAATCGACGCTCGTCTGCGTGACGCACGACGTGGGCGAGACCCTGTCCTTCGAGCGCGTGATCGTCGTCGAGGGCGGCCGCATCGTGGAGCAGGGATCACCACAGATCCTGGCCGGCGCCGATTCGCGCTACGCCGCGCTGCTCGCGGCCGAGCAGGCGGTGCGCTCGGGTCTGTGGAAGGGCGCGTCGTGGAGGCGCATGAGGCTCGAGGGCGGGCGGCTCGTCGCCGAGCCGGGCGAGGTGGCGAGTTGATCGGCGCACCCGCTGAGCTCTTCTGGCCCGCCGCGCGGTTGGACGAGGCGCTCGAGAGCGCGGCTCGCCACGCGGGCATCGCCGCGTCGCCGGCGCGCCGAGCGAGGCATCGGCGGGAAGACGACCGGCTCCCGACGGCGCTCGCGCAGCGGATCGAAGCGGCAGCAGCTCGGCTCGGGATCGAAGCCGAACCGCTCGACGTCGCCTACGGCGATCTCGCGGCGCGACTCGTCGCCGCGTCGCCCGTGATCGTCGGCTTCGGCGGGGACCAGCCCGGGGTGGCGGCGATCGTCGGACGCAAGGGAACAGAGCTCCTGCTGCTCTCCCCCCAACTGGAGCGCATCCGGGTCGACCCGGAGGTCGTGGTCCGCGAGCTGTGCCGCGCGCTCGAAGCTCCGGCTCTCTCGGAGATCGACCGCGTGCTCGAGCTCTCGCGGATACCGGAGTCACGCCGCGCGACGGCGCGCCGGGCGGTGCTCGGCGAGAAGCTCCGAACGGCGCGCGTGCGCGGCCTCTTCGCGCTGCGCCCGGCCCCGAACACGAGCTTGCGGGCGGAGCTCCGACGCGCCGGTGTCCCGGGGCGCCTGGCGCTCCTGCTCGGAGCCCACGCGGCCCAGTACGCGTTGTGGATCCTCTCCTGGTGGGTGGTCGGGCGCGCGGCCCTGGAAGGCCGCTTCGATCCGGGCTGGTTCCACGCCTGGGCGCTCCTGCTCGCGAGCCTCCTGCCGTTCCGTCTGCTCGCGACGTGGCTCCAGGGAACGTTCGCCGTCGCGGCGGGCGGCATCCTCAAGCAGCGGCTGCTCGCGGCGGCGCTGCGTCTCGATCCGGAGCGCGTGCGCGGCCGCGGAATGGGCGACTTCGTGGGCCGCGTCATCGAATCCGAAGCGGTCGAGTCCCTGGCTCTCGGCGGAGGGATCGCCGGCCTGACCGCGGTCGTCGAGCTCATCGCGGCGGCGCTCGTCTTCGCCATTGCTCCCGGCGGTTGGCCGCTCGCCGCGGCGCTCGCCGTGTGGACCGCGCTCGTGCTCGGCGCCGGCGCGTGGTGCTACGCGCGCCGGCGCGCTTGGACGCTCGAGCGCCTCGCTCTGTCGCACGACCTGATCGAGAAGATGGTCGGTCACCGGACGCGGCTCGTGCAGGAGTCGCGCGACGCGTGGCACGCGGGCGAGGATGCGAGCCTCGAGCGCTACCTGCGCGAGTCCGGGCGCATGGATCGCGCGACGGCCTGGCTCACGGCCGTGGCGCCCCGCGGTTGGCTGATCGTCGGCGTCCTCGGCCTCGCTCCGCTCGTCCTGGAGGGAGAGGCATCGGTCGCGGTGCTCGCCGCGCAACTCGGCGGCGTGCTCCTCGCGTACCTGGCGACGCATCGCCTGGCCCACGGGTTGGCGCAGCTCGGCGGCGCCGTGATCGCCTGGAAGGAGCTCGTTCCGATGCTCGCAGCGCTATCCGGCGGGGAGCCGGTCGAGCGCGAGGCGGCGAGCGCGGAAGCGCCCTCTCCCGCGGAGGAGCGCGCGAAGATCCTCGAGGTGAAGGATCTGGGCTTCCGCCACCGTGGCCGCTCCGAGGCGCTCTTCCAGAAGTTGTCCTTCGATGTGTTCGAGGGCGACAGGATCCTCCTCGAAGGCCCGTCGGGCAGCGGCAAGTCCACGCTCGCGTCGCTGCTCACCGGACTGCGGACGCCCGAAGGCGGCATCGTCCTGCTGCGCGGCGTCGACCGCGGCACCGTCGGAACCGAAGCCTGGCGCCGGCGCATCGCCGCCGCGCCGCAGTTCCACGAGAACCACGTGTTCACGGAGACGTTCGCCTTCAACCTGTTGATGGGCCAGCGTTGGCCGCCGCTGGAGGAGGACTGGAAGCGCGCCGAGGACCTGTGCGGCGAGCTCGGCTTCGCGGAGCTGCTCGCGCGCATGCCGGCCGGGATGAACGAGATCGTGGGCGAGAGCGGCTGGCAGCTCTCGCACGGCGAGAAGAGCCGGCTCTTCATGGCCCGCGCGCTGTTGCAGGAGAGCGAGGTGGTCGTGCTCGACGAGAGCTTCGCAGCCCTCGATCCGGCCACGCTCGAGGGCTCGCTCCGCTGTGCGCTGCGGCGGGCGAAGACGCTCGTCGTGATCGCGCACCCCTGACGGCCACGAACGGGAGCCGAAGGGTGAACGAACTCGTGGAGCCCGCACGTCCGGCCGAACATCAGGTCGTGCTCGAGCCGGGCGGCGAGTTCGAGGTGCACTTCGATGGGCACGTGGCGGGCGAAGTCATCCGGGCGAGCAGACGATCTCGATCGCGATGGACCCTCGGCGCGTCCGACGTGGACCGGGTCGAGTCGCTCTCGCCAAACGCTGCCGGGGCGACGTTGCGGGTTCTTTCCCTCAGACTTACGATTTGAGGCTCGCCCGGCCCCGAGGCATCCCGTCCGAGCGCACCCATGGCTCGCAACCATTCCGCGCCGCTCGGATGAAGCCGAGCACAAGGTCCTGCTCGTGGGCGGCGCTCGAGTTCCTCGGGCTCTTGCTGCTGACGCTCGCCGGTTTCAGCTTCCTCCTGAGCGGAGATCGCGGTCCGCTCGAGATGGACTTCGGGGGCATCTTCCTCCCGCCGCTCTTCCAGGTGCGCGCGGCGTTGCTCGACGGAAGCCTCCTCTACTGGGACGCGGAGCGCTACGGAGGTACGCCCTACTGGGCGCTGCCGAACACGGCGCCCGCGTATCCGCCGCTCTTGCTCGCGCTCCTTTTGCGCGAGCCGCTCGGAGCGACGAACCTCGTCGTCCTCGCGCACCTCCTCGCGGGCGCATGGGGCACGCGAGCCTTGGCGCGGAAGATTGGCGTGGGTCGCTTCGCTGCGTTCGTGGCCGCGGCGGCGTACCTCTACGCACCCCTGACGCGTCAGTTGGGCTCGAGCCAGCCCTGGGCGATCATGGCCTTCGCCTACGTGCCCTGGACGCTGTTGCAGGTCGTCCGCCTGGCGGGCGGCGCCGACTGGCGCGCCTGCGGCATCACGGCCGGTCTGCTCTTCTCGGGGACCACCTGGTGCGGCGGCTACATGATGTTGCTGCCCGGATTGATGAGCATTGGGTTGCTCGCCCTCTTCTTCGCGCTGCGCAAGCCGCTCGTCCGCGAGCTCGGGCGAGCGGCTGGGATGCTGTTCGTGATGATGCTCGTGTTCGTCGCCGCTTCGGCCGGACGCATGATTCCGACAGCGGCCTGGATGGAGCTCACGAATCGCAGCCAGAGCCTGTCCCTCCAAGAAGTGATCGCGAACTCGCTCTCGTTCAGCGGGATCGTCGAATGGGCGTTGTGGCCGGGCTTCATCGCGCTGGGGCTCGTGTTGGTCGCCCTGGGAGCGGCGCTCGCGCGCCGGCGGCCCAACGTCCTGCCCGTGTTCTCGACGGTCCTGGTCCTGATGCTCCTCTCCACAGGTCTGCCGCAGCGCGCATTTCTGTACGAATGGGTGCCCGGTTTCGACCGCGTCCGCGACCCGCGCAACTTCTGGTCGCCGCTGATGGTGCTGGTCCCGGTCCTGATGGCGATCGGTTTCGACATCGTCTCCGCGCAGCTCGCGCGGAAGGCCGCCTGGCCCGCCGGACCGCGCGCGGCGTTCGGCGCGATCGCCGTCGCGGCGATGTGCGTCGAGTCCGCGCGCTGGGGAGCGCCGGTGGAGGCCCGCATCGTCTCGTTGCAGGAGCGCCTCGAGGCCAATGCGCTGCACTGTGAGCTGGCCCGCCGGGCTCAGGAGGAGCCGCTCTTCCGCGTCCACCACGCGCAGGACACGCGCCCCAAGCTCAAGAAGACGGCCAACCTCCTGCGCTCGGCGCTGGGGCTCGAATCCGTCGAGGGCCTGATCGGGAACATCTCGATCGCCGCCTACGACATGGAGTTGATCCTTCCCTCGCGCGATCAGGGCCCGCGCCTGTGGGGCCTCATGAACTGCGTGTACGTGACGTCGGAGGAGCCGCTCTCGAAGCCCGAGCTCGAGCTCGTCAGCAAGTTCGATGAGGATCCGAACGAACTCTTCCGGGGGACGGACGGGCCGTACCTCTACCGCAACCACGCCGCGCAGGCGCGCGCCTACCTAGCGCCGCGGGCCGTGCTCTTGCTCGACGCCGAGCGCATCGACCGAACGCGCATGCTCCTCTCGCGCATCTGGTCGCCGCAACGCGAAGTCCTCGTCACCGCGCGTTCGGACGAGATCGCAGACGCCTTGCTGCAGCGCTTCGACGTCGTGCTCGACGTCGGCGCGGCGACTGCCGAAGATCTCGCTCCACGTCTGCGCGCGCTCGGTGCACGCGTCGCGCCCCTGCCGCCGCAGGGCGAGATAGCGGAGCTCGTCGACCTCTTCGGGAACCCGCCGGAACGCGTCGAGCCGCTGCCCGATCCCGAGCGCGGCTGGAACCGCGCGGTGGTCAGCCTTACGGGCGACGCGGGGCCGAGCTGGCTCGTGCTCGCGGAGACCTACGCGATCTACCCCGGCTGGCGCGCGTCGGTGGACGGCGTGGACACGCCGCTCCTCGTCGCGAACGGCGCGACGACGACGCTTCCGCTGCCCGCCGGCGCGCGCGAAGTCGTGTTCACGTTCACGCCGCCCGGTCTGGAGCTCGGGATGGCGCTGAGCGCGGCGACGCTCGTCGTGTCCGCCCTCACTCTCCGGTTGCTTCGGCCCCGCGGCATGGCCTAGCAGCCCGTTGAAGAAGTCATCCGGCGCCATGAACCCCTCCTCCACTCCAGTGCGGCACCCGAAAGCCTCGGAGAATTCACCAATTCGCCTGCGTTCCCGGGCACCACACCGAAGCGGATGCCGGGCACCTGGCATCCGGAGCACTTCTTCAACGGGCTGCTAGGCGATTCGCCGGCCGACGCTCTTCGTCGTGCGGCGACGCGACGCTCGCGGCAGACTCGCACGCTCGAGGCGATGACGCCGACGCGAGAGCTTCCCGTTCCGAGCCGGTAGGGCACCGGCGCAGCCCCCCGTCCATTCGACGGCGGGAGCGCCGGTAGACTCCGCGCCGATCAGGTGAAGCGTTCCGATGCCATGAGCCCATTCCACGCCGACGTCATGGCTCGCGGAGTCCGTCCTTCGAGTGCCGCGGCGCCGCTCGCACTCGCCGGGTTTGCTCGCGGTCTTCCTGTGGGACGCGTTCGCGGACCGGACGTTCGTCATGCGCGATTCGGTCAACGACTTCGTGCCGTGGCGGAGGCTCACGGCGCAGGCGGCCAGCGACGGACACCTGCCGCCGTGGAACTCGTGGTCGCGCTTCGGCCAACCAGCCGTGTTCTACCCGCCGCACCTCCTGTTCGACGTGCTGCCGGTTCCGGTCGCCTTCCCGCTATCGGTCGCGCTGCACCTCTTCATCGGGGCGGCGGGCCCCACCGCGCTGCTGCGGCGCCTGCGCGTCACGCCGCAAGCGGCGCTGCTCGGCGGCGTCGTGTTCGCGTCGGTGCGGCACGAGCTTCGTGATGCGGCCGTGCTCGAGCCACTCGACGACGTAGAGACTTCCGTCGCGGGCCCACGCAAGGCCGTGCGGCGACGCGAACACGCCCGGCACGATGTCCGCCGGCGCGAGGTCGTTGCGGTCGCGCTTCGCGGGATCCGGATTCTCTCCCAAGTGCACGAGGGGCTTCCCGGCGCGGTCGAGCAGCGTGACCTTCCCGTCGATGTCGGCGAGCGCGTAGACGTCGCCGCGCGGCTCGATGAAGCACGGGCGGCGAATGCCGTCCGTCCACACCTCGCGCGGTTTCCCCCCGAGGTCGAACACCTGCACGCGCCGGTTCTCGCGGTCGGCGACGAGCAGCGCGAGTTCGCCGTCGCGCTCCTCGATCCACAGCCCGTGCGGGTTCTTCACCTGCCCAATCTCCTTGCCCGCACCTCCGAAGGTGCCGAGGTACTTCCGTTCCCGGTCGAAGCGATGGATGTAGGAGCGCCCGTAGCCGTCCGCCACGTACACGTCGCCGTTCGGCGCGACCGCGACGCTCGTCGGGTGGTACTTCTTGCCGCCTTCGTACTTGCCCGACTCCTCGGGCCAGCCGATCGACCACACGATCGTCCCGTCGAGCGCGAGCTTGTAGACCATGCCCTCGACCGCTTGCGCGACGTACAGGAACTCGACGCCGTCCTCCGCCGCGATCGCGAGCCCGTGCAACCCGCTCGCGAGCTCGCCCGCGATGCTGCGCAGAAAGACGCCGTCGGCCGAGAAGACGCAGATCCCCTTCTCGGTCAGCGTCTCGACGTATACGTTGCCGGCCTGGTCGACCACGACTTCGCCGTGCATCGATCCGAGCTCGACGCCCTCTGGCAACTTCGCCCAGTCGCCCACCCACTCGTACACGTGCTCCCCGCTCCCCACGAGGATCACCTCTCGCACCGGAACGAACGCCGCGCTCAAGAGCCCCGCGAAGGCGAGCACGCGATATGAAGTAGTCACTGGGAAAGGGGCAATAGCGTGCCTTTCATGCGTCTTCGACAAAGAATTCTCTCCCGATCGGCAACCAGCCGCGCTTCAACTGCAATTGTGAATTGGGGTTATTATGCCGTCGGCAACCTACTTGGAATGAGAACGCAACTTCTTGTCGAGGGCAGCTGCATAACGGAATTTTATCTCGTCCTCCGGAACTGCTCGAACGACCACTCGAGGGAATCGAGCCACATGGACAGGTTCACCCGGCCGTCAGGTCGCAAGCATCGCTTGTCCTGCTCGCGCGAGACGTGCTGTGCGAGTGTCCACATCGTAGGGGCCCCGGCTTTGCGAGCACGAAACGGCGCTCGAGGTGGAGCTCGATCCCATGCGGACCTAGCAGCCCGTTGAAGAAGTCATCCGGCGCCATGAACCCTTCCTCCACTCCAGTGCGGCACCCGAGAGCCTCGGAGAATTCATCAATTCGCCTGCGTTCCCGGGCACCACACCGAAGCGGATGCAGGGCACCTGGCATCCGGAGCACTTCTTCAACAGGCTGCTAGGGCGCTCGCCCGCGCCGAACTTCCGCCGGGGACCGTCGCATGCCCTCGCCTGTGGGGCGGCGACCCCATGGCTTCTCGGGTATCGTGTTCCTGTTCGCGGCCCGTCGCGCGTTCCCCATGGTCGTACTCCTCGATAGCCGTCTCCTCGGCTCCGCAGCTCTCGCGTCCTCCGCGCTCCTCGCGCTCTCGACCTTCTCCATAGGTAAGGGAATGGTCGCACAGGGGCCGGACGACGACCTGGCCGAGCGCGCCGTCGCCATCCTCGAGGCGCGCTGTTTCGACTGCCACGGACCGGAGATCAAGAAGCCGAAGGGGAAGCTGCGGCTCGACACGCGCGAGAGCGTGTTGAAGGGCGGCATGTCCGGGCTGCCCGCGCTCGTGCCGGGCGAGCCCGAGACGAGCTTGCTCGTCGCGGCGATCCGGCGCGAGGAGGAGGACTTCTCCATGCCGCCCGACGCGGGCCTGCCGGATGAAGAGCGCCTGCTCCTCGAGCGCTGGGTCGCGGCCGGCGCGCCCTGGCCCGAAGAGAGCGACGCGGGCGACGCGGACGCGCGCTCGCCCGCGGCCCCGGCGGGCACAGCTCCTGCGACCCCGGAGACCTCGGAGAGCGGGCGCTTCTTCGACGCGACGATCCGCCCCCTGCTCGCCGCGAATTGCTTCGAGTGTCACGGGCCGGGGCTCGCCGAGGTCGAGAGTGGGCTGCGCATGGACGGGCTCCCAAGTCTCTTGCGCGGAGGTCTGCGCGGTCCGGCCGTCGTGCCGGGCGATCGCGAGAGCTTGTTGCTGCGCGCCGTACGCCACGAGGGGAAGGTGGCGATGCCCCCGACGGGGAAGCTCGGCCTGGACGAGATCGCAGCGTTCGAGCGCTGGATCGCAGAAGGAGCGACCTGGCCCGGCGGCGCCGAGGGCGCGGCGGAGGAGTACGAGAACCCGTACGACTTCGAGGCCGCTCGTCGCGCGTGGCCGTTCGCGCCCGTGGAGCGTCCGCCGGTGCCGAACGTGCCCTCGGAACCGAACGCGCAGGGAGCGCGCGCCGCGAATCCGATCGACGCGTTCGTCTTCGCGCGGCTCGCGGCGGAAGGCCTCGAGCCCGGACCCCAGGCCGACGAAGCCGAGCTCGTGCGGCGCGCCTACTTCGACCTGCTCGGACTGCCGCCGGCGTTCGAAGCGATCGAGGCCTATCGCAAGTCGACGGATCCCGCGAAGTGGGAGCGCTTCGTCGACGAGCTCCTCGCGCGGCCGCAGTACGGCGAGCGCGCCGGCCGCGCGTGGCTCGACGTCGTGCGCTTCGCGCAGACGAATGGGTACGAGTGCGACGGCGAGAAACCCTACGCCTGGCGCTTCCGCGACTGGGTGGTGAACGCGTTCAACCAGGACCTCCCCTACGACCAGTTCGTGCGCGAGCAGCTCGCGAGCGACGAGCTCGAGGACGCGAGCGCCGACGCGATCGTGGCCACGGGCTTCTACCACCTCGGTCCTTGGGACGACGAGCCCGACGAGCTGCTGCAAGCCGAGTTCGACGCGTACGACGACATGGTGCGCACGATCGGCGAAGGCTTCCTCGGCCTGAGCGTCGGCTGCGCGCGCTGCCACGACCACAAGTTCGATCCGATCCGCCAGGCCGACTACTTCGGGCTGCTCGGGTTCGTTCGCAACGTCCGGCCCTACACCAAGCCGATCTTCTCGACGAGCTCGCCCACCTTCATCTCGCTCGACGGCGCGGCGGAGCTCGACGCCGATTGGGAGAAGCGGCGACTCCGCCACGTCGCCGACCTCGAGAGCGGGCTCGCGCGCATGCTCTCGGGGCTCCTCGCGGAGAGCGGCGGGTCGCCCGGCGACATCGGCGACGCCCCGCGGACGGCGCACGCGGAGAGCTCGAGGGAGCGGTTGAATCGGCTCCTGAAGCTGCTGACGAAGGCCGGCGAGAAGCTGCCGAAGGACGTCCTGCTCGAGGTGCGCGCGACGTGGGAGAAGATCCAGCTCGCCGCTACGTCCTTCGAGGGCGACGTGCCGTGGGCGCTCGTCGCGCGCGAGGCGAGCGGGGCGCCCGCGCCCACGCACCTGCTCGCGCGCGGTCGCGCGGACTCGCCGCGCGAGGAGATAGAGCCGCACTTCCTCCCCGTGCTGTGCGCCGACGACGCGCAGAGCCTCCCGGCGCTGCCCGCGCCGAGCACGAGCGCGGCGAGCAGCGGACGGCGGCGCGCACTGGCCGACTGGATCGCGAGCCCCGACAACCCGCTCACGGCGCGCGTGATGGCGAACCGCATCTGGCAGAGCCACTTCGGCCGCGGGATCGTGCCGACGCCGAACGACTTCGGCGCGAGCGGCTTGCCGCCGACGCATCCCGAGCTGCTCGACTGGCTCGCCGCGGAGTTCGTCGAGCGCGGGTGGAGCGTCAAGGCGATGCACCGGCTCGTGATGACGTCGGCCGTCTATCGACTCTCGTCGCGCGCGGACGTGCCGGCGGCGCTCGCGCGCGATCCGTCGAACGCGCTCCTGTGGCGGCAGAACCCGCGGCGGCTCGAGGCCGAGGCCGTGCGCGATGCTCTGCTCGCCGCGAGCGGCGAGCTCTCGCTCGAATCGGGCGGGCGCGGCTTCTTCCCCGAGATCCCGCCGGCGGTCCTGGCCGGGGCGTCGCGTTCGGGCGGCGGTTGGGAGTGGTCGGACGAGGCTCTTACGCACCGGCGCTCGGTGTACGCATTCGTGAAGCGCGGGATGCTCGACCCGCTGCTCGAGGCGTTCGACTTCGCCTGCCCGGACCTGCCCACGGGTTCACGCACGTCGACGACCGTGGTGGGACAAGCTCTCAGTCTTTTGAACGGCGCCTTCGCGAACGCGCGCGCCCTGGCGCTGGCGCAGAGCATTCGCGCAGAGGGAACGACGAAGCACACTGACGCCGCGCGCTCCGTCTGGCGGCGCGCGCTGTCGCGCGAGCCGAGCGCGGAAGAGCTCGAGCTCGCCGTGGCTTTCCTCGCCCGCGAGCAAAGCGCTTTCGCGCAGCAGACACCCGTGCTGCGTTTCGCGCCGCGCGTTCCGGCGCGGCTCGACGCCGAATACCTCGCGAAACTCCCCGACGAGGCGCTGCTCTTCGGGCCGAAGGAAAGCTGGAGCCGCCAGACGGGCATCTGGGGCGGCCGCTACAACGCCACGCTCGCAGCGGACGACGCGCAGGGCCCTTCGACGCTCTTCGAGGGGCACGTGTTCGCCGACGGCCGCCTGCGCGCGCGCGTGGAGCTCGCAGACGATGCGCGCCACGCTGCGCTGCTCCTGCGCGCCGTCGAAGATGCCGAGGGTGCCGTCGCGCTCGGGCTCGAGGTGCGGCTCGACCGCGAGCGCGGAGAGATTCGCTTGTCGGAGCACGTCGGACCCGGGGAGACGCGCGCGCTCGCGGTCGCGCCCTTCGCGTTCGAGGACGCCCGCTCGCTCGATCTCGAGGTCGAGCTCTCGGGCTCCCGCGCGAGCGTGCGGATCGACGGCGAGCTCGTGCTCGAGAGCGACGCGCTCGCGTGGCGTGAGCAGGGGTCCCTCGGCGTGCGCTCCGCGGGCGGCTCGCTGGTACTCTCGGACGTGGCGCTCGACTTCGGCGGCGAGGCGCTCGCCGTGCTTCCCCTCGACGCGCCCGCGCCGGAGGAGTGCGCGCTGCAAGCGCTGTGTCTGTCGGTCTTCAACCTCAACGAATTCCTGTACGTCGACTAGGACTGGTCTAGGAACCGTGCGCAATCCCGAGCAACCACCGTTACGAGCGAGCTTCGACCGACGCGAGCTCCTGGGTCGAGCCGCCGGCGGCGTCGCCGGAGCCGCGCTGCTCGCGCTGCTCTCGCGCGCGGCGTTCGCCCTCGCTCCGGCCGCGCGCCGCGAGGATGCGGCGTCCGATCCGCTCGCTCCGCGACGGCCGCACTTCGAAGCGCGCGCCAAGCACGTGATCTTCCTGTTCATGACCGGCGGTCCGGCGCAGATGGACCTGTTCGACTACAAGCCAGTGCTCAACGCGCGCGACGGCAAGACGGCCGATTTCGAGCGCCGGCGCGGCGACACGCGCGCACTGACGATCCTCGGGAGCAAGCGCCGCTTCGCGCAGCACGGCCAGACGGGCCAGTGGTGCTCGGACGCCTTCCGCCACCTGCCGGCGCACATGGACAAGCTCGCGGTGGTGAAGAGCCTCTACACCGACTCGTTCGCGCACGGCTCGGCTCTGCTGCAGATGAACAGCGGCCAGACCTTCCAGGGACACCCGAGCATGGGCGCCTGGATCACCTATGGCCTCGGGAGCGAGAACGGCGACCTGCCCGGCTTCGTCGTCATGCACGACCCGCGCGGCGGTCCGATCTCGGGGCCCGGCAACTGGGCGAGCGGCTACATGCCCGCGGCCTACCAGGGAACGCTGCTGCGCTCGAGCGGCGACCCGCTGCTCGACCTCTCCCCTTCGCCCGCGGCGGTGCGCGCCGGGATGACGCGCGCGATGGAGAAGGAGCAGATCGAGCTGATCGCGGAGCTCGACCGCCTGCACGAAGCTCGCCGACCGAACGCCTCCGAGCTCGCCGCGCGCGCGCGCACCTACGGGCTCGCCGACCGCATGCGCGAGAGCGCGCCGGCAGCGCTCGACGTGATGCGCGAGGACCGCGCGACGCTCGAGCTGTACGGCATGTTCGATCCGAAGCCCGATCACGCGCTCTCGGTGGGCCCGGCGCCTTTCGCGCGCCAGTGCATCATGGCGCGGCGCCTCGTCGAGCGCGGCGTGCGCTTCGTGCAGATCTACCACGGGGGCGGACACCAGCAGCAGACCTGGGACGCGCACCACGGAGTGGAGGAGAACCTCGCCATCCACTGCCCCGAGGTCGACCGGCCGATCGCGGGGCTCTTGACCGACCTCGAGCGCACCGGGCTGCTCGACGAGACTCTGGTCGTGTGGGGCGGCGAGTTCGGGCGGCAGCCGGTCGTGCAGGTAGCGGGCAACGGCCAGGTCGCGAGCTCCAACGGCCGCGATCACAACCCCAAGGCCTTCACCATGTGGTTCGCGGGCGCGGGCATCCGTCCGGGCAGCTACGGCGAGACCGACGAGCTCGGCGGCGAAGCCGTCCAGGATCGACACCACGTGCGCGACCTGCACGCGACGCTCCTCTTCCTGCTCGGCCTCGACCACGAGGCACTCACCTATTACTACGGTGGTCTCGATCGCAAGCTCGTCGGCGTCATCGAGCCGCGCTTGATCAAGGGCATCCTCGCGTGAACGGCGACGCTCCGACCGCATACGGCTCCCATGCGTTCGACGCGTAGCGCGAACCCATCATCGCGAGGATCGCCGAGCCGGTCGACCGTTGCTACTTCGCGGCGAACTCGGACCTCGGACTCGAGGAATCCGCAAGACGAGCAGCGGTACGAACGACTTCTTCGGCGCGCCTTCAACCCACTGGTTGATGAGGAATCCTCCTCGAACGCCCGTCGGGCAGCGGCAAGCCCACACTCGCCTCGCTGCTCACCGGACTGCGGACGCCCGAAGGAAAGACGTATTGACATTGATCGGGAGCGTGCTCGATCTGGTTTCGTTCATGGCAGAGTACACGGACAACTGAACGATGAGTTACCAACCGATCGAAAACTACGGCATCATCGGCGACCTGCACACGGCGGCCTTGGTCGGCCGCAACGGCTCCATCGACTTCATGGCTTTTCCTCATTTCGATTCGCCCACCATTTTCGCCGCGCTCCTGGATGACGCCAAAGGAGGCCGGTTTCAACTCGCGCCAATGATGGGCGCAGTGACCAACAAGCAGCTTTACTTGTCCGACTCGAATGTGCTGTTGACGCGGTTTCTGGGCAAAGACGGTGTCGCCGAAGTGTCAGACTTCATGCCCATCAAAGAAATGGGACACGCGCACGCCTTGGTGCGCCGGGCCAAAGCGGTCAAAGGAGAAGTGCGCTTCCGCATGGTACTGGCTCCGCGATTCGACTACGCGCGCGCCACCCATCGCGTGGAAACACAGAAGGGAGCAATCTTGTTTCTCTCGGATGGACCGGATCGAACGGCTCTGCGTCTCCGGACGAGCGTGCCCGTGAAAATCGTCAATGGCGATGCCGTCGCTGAATTCAAACTTCGGCACGGCGAAACGAAGGCCTTCGTCTTGGAACAAGCTGTGGAGGGACGTCAATCTCCGTCAACGTCTCCCCATTACGTAGCGGATGCATTCAAGCAAACGTTGAACTTCTGGCGCGGGTGGATTGGCCGCTCTCGTTACCGAGGACGATGGCGCGAAATCGTGGATCGGTCCGCTCTCACGTTGAAATTACTCACGTCGGCGCCGCACGGCTCCATCGTTGCCGCCCCAACGTTCGGCCTGCCCGAAGAGCTGGGCGGCGTACGTAATTGGGATTACCGTTACACCTGGATTCGCGACGCTTCGTTTACCATCTACGCTTTGATGCGATTGGGCTACACCGATGAAGCGGGCGCGTTCATGCGCTGGATCGAAGCGCGGTGCAGCGAACTGAATCCGGACGGTTCTCTCCAACTGATGTACGGCATCGATGGCCGCCACAATCTTCCCGAACAGGAATTGTCGCATCTGGAAGGCTACATGAAGTCCTCTCCCGTGCGTATCGGCAACGGTGCCGCCGGTCAGTTGCAGCTCGACATCTATGGCGAATTGATGGACTCGGTTTATCTGCACAATAAATATGGCGAGCCGATCTCTTACGACTTTTGGGGGAACCTCGTCCGGCTGATCAACTGGGTCGCGCAACACTGGCAGCAACCGGACGAAGGCATTTGGGAAGTGCGCGGAGGACGACAGGAGTTTCTCTACTCGCGCGTGATGTGCTGGGTGGCGCTGGACCGAGGGATTCGCTTGGCTCAGAAGCGTTCCTTTCCCGCTCCGCTGGATCTGTGGCATCGCGTGCGCGATCGAATCTATAACGACATCTACAAGAATTTTTGGGATCACGACCTGGAAGCGTTTGTGCAGCACAAGGGGTCCAAGCACTTGGACGCCTCGTGCTTGCTCATGCCGCTGGTCAGATTCATCAGCCCGAGGGACCCACGCTGGATCAAAACGCTGGAAGCGATCGGACGGACACTCGTCGAGGATTCGCTCGTGTATCGTTACAATCCGGAACACGGCGCGTCGGACGGACTCGCTGGCGGAGAAGGAACCTTTTCCATGTGCTCGTTTTGGTACGTCGAGTGCCTCGCCCGGTCTGGCGATCTGGAAAAGGCGCGGTTCTATTTCGAGAAAGCGCTCGGCTACGCCAATCACCTTGGATTGTTCGCGGAAGAAATCGGCCCGCTGGGAACGCAACTGGGGAACTTTCCCCAAGCCTTCACGCACTTGGCGCTCATCAGCGCCGCGTACGATCTCGAACGCCGACTGGATCGGCGGTAAAGGTGGACGACCCAAGAAATCGCCGCGCAATTTGAACCTGAATCCCAAGACGGTGGACGTGCATCGCGGTCGCATCGAAGAGAAGCTCGGGCTCGACTCCGCGCGGTCGGCGCGATCTGTGCGAGCGGTCGATCCGGGGGGGCGGCGACCGCTTCCCGACCGGCCCGGCGTTCCCGAAGCCTCCTCCCCGGGCTTGGTTGTACTAGGCTGAGGGACAGGCTCCGTTCGCCTCCCGGCCGACTCCGTCGCTCGTCCTCCTTCGATCCTTCCCCCACCCTCCGACCACGACCCCCATGCGCCCGCTCGTCGTTCTGAGTCTCGTGATCGCGCTCGTGGCGATCCTCCTCGTGACCCTGTTCTCCGTGGGGAGCGAAGAGGCTCCGCCCGTCTCCCCGTCTACGCCGCTCGCCGGGAATCCTGCGCCCTCGAACCCTGGACTACCTCCCGGCGCCGCCGAAGACACCGGCGAGGATTCGGTCGGCGACGCTCTGCACGGGGACGGTCCGGCGCGCGAGGAGTTGGAAGCGCTGCTGCCGCGCTTCGAGAACGCCCTCGTGGGAACCGTGCGCGACCCGAACGGCGAGCCCGTGGCCGACGTGCGCTTGACCTTGGAGGAGCGCAAGCTCGTCGACGGCGGGCTGCAAGAAGTCCGGCGCACCTTCGGTGGAGACGCGGGATCCGACGACGCTCGGCGCACGGGAGTCACCGACGCGCAGGGACGCTATCGGTTCCGCGAGCTCGTGCCCGGGCGCTACACGCTCGGAACAGAGCACCCCGCCTACAGCCGGTCGCTCACGTTCCCGGGCGTCGGTCCGCGCGGCGAGAGCACGCACGACGTCGTGTTGACGGCCGGTGTCGTGCTCCAGGGCTACGTGCGCACCCCGAAGGGCGAGCCGATCCCGGGCTCCACCGTCGAGCTCCTCCATTCCAGTCCCGAAGTGCTCTTCGCGCCGCGCCCGCGGGGCGCCTTCGCGGAGGAATCGCAAACACGAGCGCCGGACGCCAACGGCCTCTACCGCTTCACGAACGTCTCGGCCGGCGTGGAGCTCCAACTCACGGCACGCGCGCCGGGCTACGGCACCCAGACGACTCGTAACCTCGCCATCGATCCCGCGCGCGAGCTCCTCTCCCACAACTTCCGGATGCTGCCCGGAGAACCCATCGCCGGCAGCGTCCTCGCTCGCGACGGCACCCCCATCGCGGGCGCCCTCGTCGAAGCCATCGGTTATCAGGAGCCGCAGACCACGACGTCCCGCGCGACAACGTCCGCGGAAGGCCGCTTCGAGCTCGTCGATCTCGTGGCCGGCTCCTACTTCCTGAAGGTCGAGGCGGCGGGCTTCGGCACCGCCCAGCTCCACACGGTCGAGGCTCCGAGCCGGGGCCTCGAGGTGCGCCTGGACGAGGAGGGCGGCGTGCGCGGCCGCGTCGTCGGGCCCGACGGCGAGCCCGTGACGAGCTTCCGCGCGACGCTGCATCCGTACATCGAGTCCGCGCAGACCTACGGACGGGCCGACGCGCCGGCGACTTCCTTCCAAGCACCGGACGGCGCCTTCGCGCTCTCGGGAGGCGGGGCAGTCCACGTGGTGCGCGTGGAAGCCGAGGCGTTCGCGGCGGGCGTGTCGCGTCCGTTCGAGGTCGTGCCGGGCGTCTTCACGGAAGGCGTCGTCGTGGAGCTGGGACTCGGCGGGACGATCACCGGCCGCGTGATCGACGCCGGCACCGGAGAGGCGCTCGCGAACGCGCTCGTCTCCACCCGCGACAACCACTACATGGACAACGTCTTGACGCGCCTGGCTTCGCAGGCCGCGATCCGCCGCACGACCCCGCGCGAGACGCGCACCGATTCGAACGGCCGCTTCGACCTCGACCTCCTGTCGCCGGAAACCTATCAGCTCGTCGTCGAGCACCCGCGCTACGCCGCGTGGGTGAAGCGCGACGTCGCCGTCGTGCAGGGAAAAGTCACCGACGTGGACCGGATCGCGCTCGAGGCCGGCGCCGTGGTGCACGGCAAGGTCGTCGATCAGCTCGGCCGACCGCTGGTCGGAGCGCTCGTGAAGATCGCCCCCTCCGGCGCGGAGGCGTTCCTCGGCGAAACGGTGTCGGGCTCCGATGGAGCCTACCTGTTCCACAACGTTCCTCCGGGCTCGTACTGGCTGAACGCGTCGCGCAGCATGGACGGCGCGAATCCCTTCCAGGACATGGGCGACCTGCAGAACTCGAAGGTCGAAATCCGGGTCACGCGCGGCGGAGAGCACGCACAGGACCTCTACGTGACGAAGAACTGAGGCCCGACGGCCGATCCGCCCCGCTGGGAGGGTGGCGCGGCTCGATTCCCACATCCAGGCCGGGGCGGCCGTTGCCCCGCGAGCGCCCAGGGAGCGCTGGACGATAGCTCTCGGGCACACGGCTCCGTGCGTCAGGAGCAGAGCCCCCATGCGAATCACCGACAGCTCGTCCACGCCCCGGGCGGCGGCCCCGCTCGCCGAGCGGACCCAGCCCTTCGGCGCACCGGCCGTTCCCGCGCTGACTCCCGATCGCTCGAACCCGCGCAAGGGTGTGATCAGCATGCTGCGCGAGGCCATCGAGGCTCACCGACCCAACGGTTCCGCGCGGGCAACGCGCGCAGAGCCGAACGCGCCCCGAGCGCGCGCCTCGATCGAAAGGGACCAGCGCGCGCGCGAGACGCTCGAAGCGTATCGACAGCAGTTGATCGCCCACGCGCCGCGAGCGATGCAGGACGGAGCACCGGGGGGAACTCCGTGACCGGGCCGCGGGGCGATTTGACGCGGCGCGCGCGTGACTTCATAACGAGCGCATGACGGATATCGAGAGCTTCTTCTCAGAGCTCGATCCGAGGGGTCTGACAGACCAGGTCGTGTTCGGCAACACGGTGATCGCGTGGCTCGGCGCCATCGGCATCGCCTGCGCCGCGTTCTTCGCGCTGTTGCTCGCGCGGCGCCTGCTCGTCGGCCGAGTCCGCTCGCTCGGCAAGCGGCTGCCGAAAGACCTCTCCGAGTTGCTCGTCGCCCTCGCCGAACGCACGAGCCGCTTCCTGCTCTTCCTCCTGGCGCTCGGGATCGCCGCGGCGCCGCTCGTGATCCCCGACAGGTTCGTACACCTGGGGCGGATTGCGCTCGTCGTCGCCTTCACCTGGCAAGCCGTGCTGTGGAGCCAGCACCTCGTGACCTACGGCCTGCGGCTCTTCCTGCGCTCCCAGGGTTCGGACGCCGACCCGGCCGTGCTGACCGGGCTGGGAGTCGCGCGCTTCATCGCGCTCGCGCTCGTCTATCTGGTGATCGGGCTCCTCGCGCTGCAGAACGCCGGCGTCGAGGTCGGTCCCTTGATCGCGAGTCTCGGCATCGGAGGCATCGCGGTCGCGCTCGCCGCGCAGAACGTCCTCGGCGACCTGTTCGCATCGCTCTCCATCGTGCTGGACAAACCGTTCGTCGTGGGAGACTTCATCGTCGTCGGCGATCAGATGGGCACGGTCGAGAACATCGGGGTCAAGACCACACGCCTGCGCGCTCTCTCCGGCGAGCAACTCGTCTTCTCCAACAACGACCTCCTGACCTCCCGCGTCCAGAACTTCAAGCGCATGCGGGAACGGCGCGTCGTGTTCGCTCTGGGCGTCGTCTACCAGACGACGGAGGAGCAGTTGCGGAAGGTGCCCGGCGTGATCCGCGCCGCGATCGAGAGCCAGTCCGACACGCGCTTCGACCGCGCCCACTTCAAGGGCTTCGGCGCGTCCTCGCTCGACTTCGAGGCGGTCTACTACGTCCTGTCGGCCGAGTACAACGTCTACATGGACCGCCACCAGGCGGTCAACCTGGCGATCCTCGGCCGCTTCGCCCGCGAGGGCATCCAGTTCGCCTACCCCACTCGAACGATCTTCATCGAGCGCAGCGGCTCCGCGGACGAGGCAGAGGACGCCGTCGCCGCATCGAGGTGAGACCGCGCGGAGTCACCCTTACGGCGACTCGTCGAACGCGAAGCGGCCTCCCGGATCGGCGCACGCGAGCGTCACGCCGTGCTTCCAGGGGAGGCGCCGGCGTGCGCTCACGAACGCTAACGGCCTACTTCTGGCCGACCTCCGTGCGCGAGTCGTCCTGGAGCTTCTCGCTCAAGTCCTTGGCTCGCTGGAGGTGCGTTGCGATCGTCTTCTGACCTTCCGCCAGCACCGGGTCGAGCCGGCTCGACGCGTGGCGCTGGAAGACCGTCAGCATGTCCTTCGCCTTCATGTGCGCGCCGACCATCATGCCCATGTAGCAGCGATCGAACTCGGCGCCCGACTTCTTCTCGAGCTCCTTGCGCGCCGTGCCGAGGCACTCGCGGCCGAGCTCCTGGATGAGCGCCACGTGGTCGAACTCGCCGCCGGTCTTGTTGGACCCGGCTTTGTCGGATCCGCTCTTGTCGGACCCGGTCTCGATCGGCCGACCGGCGTCGCGTTGTGCGCCGGCCTCGGGGGTGGCGGTTTCGCCCGCTGGATTCTTCGCGGAGAAGCCCGCCGTGGTCGCGAACGGCTGGAGCTTCCGACTCATCTGGCCATGATCGTCGATCATCTTCTGCGCGAAGTCCTTCACCTCGGGCGAACGTGCCTTCTGCTGAGCGATGCGAGCGAGCGCGACTTCATTGTCGCTCTCGACGACCAGCCAACCGGCGAGCAGCCCGTCGGCTTCGTTCGCACCGGCGGACTGCGACGCATCGCCCGTGCGGGGCGTGCGGGAGGGCTCCTGGAGAACGGCGACGGCGGGCGTGGCCGCCAGGAGCAGGGGAACGAGGAGACGCATGGGGAACCTACCTGTATTCTTTGTACATTCGGAGACGAGGCGCGGTGCCAGTCACGCGAGCCTCGCGCGGACGGAACGCACAAAGCGCGTGCCGCCGGAGTGACGAGCCACAGAGCGCTCGACTCCGTGAGGGCGCGATCCGCCCGCCGCACTGGACGCTCACGACCCGCTCGAGGATCGTCCGCTCGAGGCTCCTTCCGTTCCTCGCCGCGCGGTCTTCATCTCGGTGGAGCAAGGCACGCGGCGCGCTGCGGAGGACGCGCTCGCGAAGGAGTTGACGAAGCGCGGAGCCGAGGGGGTGCCCGCCTACACGCTGCTCGCGATCGAGGAGTCGAAGGAGCAGGCGCGCAGGAAGCTGGGCGCGCTCTACGCGCCCCCGCGGATCGAGACCACCCTTGTCGTCCTGCTCGAAACGCTCGTCTACGACCTCGAAGGTGACCGCCTCCTGTGGGGTGGGACGAGCGACACCTTCCATCCGTCGAAGACCGTCGCGGTCGTGGTGGAGGTCGCGCGCGCCGCCGCCGAACGGATGAAGACGGATGGACTGCTTCGCTGACTCGCCCCGCGGAGACTCGGAAGGCGATCTTTTCTACAACGCACAGGGAGATCGGGAGCTTCCCTCGACGGTCCGGTCCTCCTCCTACGCCTCGCTCGCGCCGCTCGCCGGCCGACGCAGTTACCTGCGCGTCGAATCCCGCGCGTTCGAGCGGGCGAGCGAGACCTGGCGCGGTTGTTGTCGCGCCGCGGCCCGAACCTCAGTTCAGGAGCGACGACATGGCGGGACGAGCGAGAAGGACGAGTGGACGACGACCCGTCGGGAACGCGATCTACGATCCCGCGAACCAAACGAAGCGCGCGGACATGCCGGACGTGGAGCAGGTGTCCGAAGGACCGCCTGCCCGTGGGACCGGTTCGACCGCTCTGCCGTCGCTTGCAGATCGCCGTCGTCGCGCGCGAGCCGACGGGGCTTCGACCGCCGAAGAAGGCGACGAGCGCGCGCCGCGCGGCTGACTCTCCCGATTGGGAAACCCTACCGGGAAGTGCCTATGCGCTCGTCCCGAGCTGAGATCACTCGCAGTCGTACCGTCGCCACCCGGACTGTCGCGAAACGCTCGTTGCCGTGTGTGCACCTCGCAGTCCCTTGCCCCGGCCGGTGAGGTCCCTCGGATTGCGTCCGCGCAGTAGCGCTGCGTCAGCCTGCGACGATCCGGTCGAGGTCCGAGGGATCGAGCGGCTTGATGACGTGCAAGTCGAAGCCGGCGGCCAGAGAGCGGGCACGATCCTCGGCGCGGCCGGTCACGGCGACGAGGCGCAGCCGGCCGTTCGCGGCCATCCTGCGCATGCGCGCCGCCACCTCGTATCCATCGAGGTCGCCGGGAAGCTCGATGTCGAGCAGCACGATGTCCGCGGACTGCGCGCCGAAACACGCGAGTGCTTCCTGGCCGTCGTACGTGACTCGGGTCTCGTGCCCGCGAGCGCGCAGGAGCGCTGCGAGCGTATCCGCGGAGTCGCGGTTGTCATCGACGACCAGGACGCGCCGGCGCGCGACCCCGACCCCTTTCGACGAGGCAGCGGCCGGGCATGGGGCGGGCTCCGCGACTTCGAGCGGAAGGCGGACCTCGAACTCACTACCTCGGTCGGGCCCGGCGCTGCGCGCGTGGATCGTCCCACCATGCAACTCCACGAGTTGCTTCGTGAGCGTGAGCCCGATGCCAAGACCCTCATGGACGCGGCCCGGGATGCGGTCCGCCTGGGTGAAGGCGTCGAAGATGCGTTGCAGTTGCTCCTCCTTGATCCCGATTCCGCTGTCGCGCACGCGCACGACCGCCTCCGCACCTGCGCGCTCGAGCAAGACCGCTATCTCGCCGCCGTCCGGCGTGTAGCGCGCCGCGTTGTTGAGCAGGTTGGAGACCACCTGGTGCAGCCGCGTCTCGTCGCCCTGCATGAGGACGGACTCGCGCGTGAGGTCGACGACGAGGCGGTGCCGGCGCTCCTCCAAGAGCGCGCGGCTCGCCTCCACGCCGCGCGCGACGACCACGGCGAGATCGATCGGCTCGCGGCGTATGTCGATCGTGCCGCGGGCGATGCGCGAGACGTCGAGCAGATCGTCCACGAGCCGCGCCATGTGTCGTACCTGTCGCTCCATCAGTTGGTAGAGCTTGGGCGCTTCCGACGCTGCGCTCTCCGACCGCAGGATGTGCAGCGCGTTCAGCACCGGCGCAAGCGGGTTCCGGAGCTCATGGCCGAGCATAGCCAGGAAGTGATCCTTCGCCTTCTGTTGCTCGCGCAAGATCGAGGCGTGCCCTTCGGCCTCGGCCCGGGCGACTCGTTCGCGCTCGAGGAGCTGTGCGCGCTCCTCCTCGGCGCGTTTGCGCTCGGTGATGTCGCGCAGGTAGCCGGTGAACTGCGGCGGACTCGCCCCGACCACACGCGTGATGGTGAGCTCGACGGGAAACTCCGAGCCGTCGGCGCGCTGGGCGATCATCTCGAGGCGCCGGTCGAGGAGACTCGTGCGGCCGGTTTCGACTGCCCGCGCGAGCCCGCGTCGGTGCGGCTCGCGCATGCGCGGGGGAATGATGAGCGTCGCCATCTCCTTCCCTAGGGCGTCCCCGGCGACGAGGTCGAAGATGCGCTCGGCTCCCGGGTTGAACTCGAGGAGCCGCCCCTCGTGGTCGATCGTGACGATCGCGTCCATCACGGACGCGAGCACGCCGGCCTTCCGCGCCTCGGACCGGCGCAGGGCGTCCTCGGCCGTTATGCGGCCGAGGAAGTGGCCGACGTAGGTGCCGATGGACGAGAGCGCGTGGAGGAGCTCGTCGTCCGGCCGACGCACGCGGCGGCTCAGGAACTCGAGCACGCCCAGGACCTCGCCCTCGAGCACCACGGGGATGCCGAAGGCGCCGTGCAGGCCCTCCTTGGCGGCGACCGACGCGCGGACGAAGTTCGAGTCGTGCAGCGCGTCCTCGATCCACGCGGGATCGCCGCTGGACCAGACGCGGCCGGGAAGTCCCCTCCCCGGCTCGAAGCGCGTCGCGCGCGTGAGCGCGACGAACTCCGGCGCCCGGAGCGACGGCCGGTGCCACAGCTCGACGCAGCAGAGCGCGCCGGCGTGCGGGTCGACTCTCAACAACGCTCCGATGTCGAAGTCGAGCTTCTCGCAGATCACCCGGACGATGCGTCGCGTGGCGAGAGCGAGGTCGGTCTCCTGCGCCAGGAGCCGCGCGACGGCGAACTCCACCGAGCGGTGGCGCTCCGCACGGTCGCGTTCGCCGATCGCGGCGCCGAGCATCGCGCCCGTGATCGCGAGGATGCCGACGAACGCCTGCAGCGGCAGCCAGCGCGCCTCGAGGTCCACGATGCCGAAGGGCCCGAGGCCTCGAACGGTTGCCCGCGTGCTGATCACGCAGATCGTGAGGACGGCAAGGCCCACCCCGCGCTGGCCGAAGCGGATCGCGGCCCAGATGACGAAGGGATACCCCGCGTATCGCAAGGGGCTCGGTGGCCCCTCGGGACCTTCACCGAAAGTGGTGCCGCTCGCCCAGGCGAGTCCGGCGACGAGCGCGAGGAACTCGAGCACGCGCGCGGGCGTCCACCGCACGTACCCGCGAGCCGACCACGCGAACAGCGGCGTTGCCACGAGGAGCACGCCCATGCCGTCGCCCAGCCACCACGTGCCGGCGAGTTCCGCGAAGCGATCCCACGGCTGCACGCCCCCCATGCACAGGCTCGCCACACCGCAGACCGCCGCGGGCAAGGTCGCGCAAACGGCCGCAAGGAGGAGCGCGAGCACGTCGCGCAGCCGCTCGAGGGCGCTCTCGAAGCCGGCGCGCTGCAGCAGCCAGACCCCGAGCACTGGCTCCAGCGTGTTGCCCGTCGCAACGCCCAGCGCGGTCCAGAGCGGCTCCTCGGCGAGAACGTTCGCGGCGAGCGCGCCGAGCCATACGCCGGGCCAGAGCCTCGTGCCGAACAGGAACAGCGCCGCCAGTGCCAGGCCCGACGGCGGCCATACCGCGGAGACCTGCTCGACGACCCCCAGCGAGAGCCCGAAGCGCGCCCCGAGGAAGTAGAGCACGGCGAGCAGCGCGATCTCGAGCGACCGCGACGCGAGCAGCCTTCGCAGCGAGAGGGCGGCTGCCATTGGGGTGGGCCTCAGGCCCAGGGGCGCAGCGGCTCCGTGTGTCGAACGCGCTCTGCGTTCGGCTCTCCCCCACACGGCTCGGCGCTGATCTTCTCACGTCGCATGCGCGCCTCCCAGGATAATGGATCGGCGCCGAAGAGTTCCTTGGAGTCGAAAGCGCTCGACGACGTGCTGGAACTCGACCGGTAGGTGCCCCGCCCCGTGCAGGCCTACATCGCCGTCATGCCGGCGATCGCGTTGACGGCGTTCGCGCGCTCCGAGGACCGCACGCGCGCCCTCCGAGCCGGCTATCAGTCCCACCTCGCGAAGCCCATCGAGCCCGCCGAGCTCGTCCACACCGTCGCGAGCTTCGCGGAGCTCATCGCCTCGAATCGGGGGCGGAGCCGTGAGCGCGGCGACGCCTGAGCCGGCGTCGCGACCGCGAGCCAGACGTATCGGCGCACTGCGGCTCCGTCCCGGAACGGGCGCTGCGACTCGTGCGCGGCCTACGACCGTCGACGCTCCTCGTCCTGACGCCTGAGGATCTCGCGCTGCACCGCTCGGGCGCGGTCGTTGTCCGGATCCAGCTCGCGAGCCCTCGAAGCCCGGGATCCCGCGCCGTAGTGATCGCCGATGCGCAGGAGCAGTTCCGCGTGCTCCACGAGCCCTTCGAGCGTGTAGTGCCGGCGCTTGATCTTCCCGTACGTCTCGACGGCCTCGTCGATCTTGCCCTCACGCGCGAGGGCGCGAGCTCTCTCGAGGAGCACGAGCGGACCGTTCGAGGGCTCGCCGCCGTTGGAGCCCCCGGTCGTGGACGAGTCGCCGCTGCCCAGTCGGGCCCCGGCGAGAGAACGCAGCCAGCCAAAGAGTGACTTCATCGTCGATCCTGCGGAATCGGGAGGCGCGACGGGTCGTCGGCCTCCGCTGAACGAACTCGGACCAGATCTCTGTTTCCTCGTGTTCGCGGCGAGCGCGAACGCGAGGCGTCACGTTCTCGCGAAGCGTGACCCGACCCGGAGCCCATCGACGGACTCGGCGGATCCATGGCCGCAAGGAGCGGCACGGCGCCCGAAGAGGACGCCGACGCAGTTCAACCGGTCAGGCTCGCGCGCCGTTCGCGTTCGCCGAGCCGTTCACGCACAGGTAGGCCTGCGCCGCCGGCAGCTCACCCGGAGCGAATGCCCTCGGGGTACGGACGCCGGGTCCGTCACGCCACGCGCCGCAGCGTCGCTGCGCCTTCGCGTCGGCGTCGGCGGCCCCACGCTCCGTGCCGGACCGGTGCGGCGAACCGAGTCCATCCAGGCCGGCTTCGATCGGGCACGCGTCGGGGACGTTCTTCTCCCGCGCGTTCCGAGAGTGCCCGTCGCTCCCACTCCACGCCGAGTCGCCGGACGACGGATCGAACCGGACCTGCGGGTCGTCCGCGCAGACCAGGAACGTCGCCGCGACGAATATCGCGACCGCATGCACGAGCAGGCGCACGGGAGCAGGCTATCCGTCTCCGTTCCGTGTGAACAGGGCCCGGACGCCGTGGTTGGGCTCGCAGAGTTCGTTCGACTGGGACCCTTACCGCACGCGAGCTCTCGAAGCTCGGGCCTTGGCGCCGGAACGGGCGCTGCGGCTCGTTACCGCGGACAACTTCGAGAGCCGCGGCCGGGCACGGGCTGGAGCTGGCGGGAATCCAGGTGGTCACCAGGCAAGCGTGGCGAACCCCATGGCACGATGGGAGTCGAGCTCCATGCCGCCCGAACGAAGCGCCTTGGCCGTGTCTGCCTCCCGCCTTCGAGCGCTCGGGGTCCTCTCTGCGATCTCGCTGCTCGCTTCCCTCGCAGCCATGTTCCTCGCGGTGCTCGCCTACCCCGGAGGGAGCTGGGCGGACCGCGACGCGAGGGGCTTTCGGCCCCTCGTCAACTACTGGTGCGACCTCATGCGCAACGCGGCCGTGAACGGCGAGGCGAACGTCACCTCGGCGATCCTGGCTCGCGGAGCCTTCACCTTCCTCGCGGCGAGCCTGTCGGCCTTCTGGTGGGTAGCCGCAGCGCGGATCCACTCGGCCCGGCTGGCCCGTTGGGCGATCGTGAGCGGCTCCTTGGCCTCGGCGAGCTTGGCCTTCACCGCACTCCTTGCATACGACGCGCATCCTTGGGCGCACACGGTCGCGACGCTCTCGGCGGGCTGCACGGGGTTACTCGCCACGAGCTTGCTGCTCGCTGGACACGTGCAGTCCGGCGTGCGCTCGCCTTGGTGTCGCGTGTTCGCCGCCGGGCTCGTGGCGTCGGCTGCGGCCAACATCGCCGTCTACGTCGAAGTCGTCGCCGGGGGCGATCGCGACAGCGCGGTGCTTCCCGTCGTGCAGACGGTAGCGACGCTCTTCCTCGTTCTCTGGATGGCGGCATCCCTGTCCGAATCTCTGTCCGCTCCCGCCCCCGATGGAGGAGCGAAGCGAGTCGCGTGATCGACCGTCCCACTCGCGCGCTTCGAATCGCCTGCGGGCGCCGCGGCTCGTGTGCTGCCCACCGGAACTCTCCAGCCTCCCGACCGAGGACTCGCAGCGCCTAGAAGTTGCTCGCGCCGTCCACCTCCGCATGACCTGGAGGCAGTCGGTCGAGTATTACCGCAGATCCTCCAAAGGGACCGTCGGGGACGTGACTTGGATCGCGCCCGCGAGCACGCTCGCGTCGAGGCCGTTCTCGATGCGAACGAAATGGCGAGCCTCCGGGCGAGTGCCTGGTCGGCCGATCGAACCGAGTTCCCTGCGCACTGCTCACCCGCATGCTCAGCCAATCTGCGCAGTGCCTCGGCGATTTCGGGAGACGAGGATCTTGGTCGACGTGGTCCTCTCGCGGAGTCCCCATGATGGACGAACGACCTCTCTTGCACTGGCTGCCTGCTGGCCTGTCGCTCGGCGGCTTGCTGCTCGTGGCCGTGTGGCTCTTCCAACCGCTCGGCGTCTCGACGCAGTACGTTCGTGCGGTCGGGGGCATGTGCACGCTTGCAGCTCCCGATGTGGCCGGCAGCAATGCCTACTTCCAGGCCGAGAAGCTCGTCTTCGGCTATGCGGAGATGGTGGTCATCGGCATCCCGATCGGGGCTCTGCTCGTCGCGTTGCTCGCGCGGCGCCGCACGCGCGAGGCCGTTCCGGAGCCCTGGCGCTCGCGCTTCGGTCCCTCGCGCGCTCGGCGCTTCGTGGCCGCATTCGTGGGCGGAGCCTTGCTGCTCTTCGGAGCCCGTCTCGCGGGCGGATGCACGAGCGGGCACATCCTGTCGGGTGTGTCGCAGCTCGCCGTGAGCTCGGTCCTGTTCTTCGTGGCCACGTTCGCCGCGGCGGTCCTCGTCGCCCGGGTCCTCTATCCCGTCGGAGAGGTGCGCTCATGAATCCGCTCCTTGCAGGCCTCCTGATCGGTATTGCATTCGGGGCCATCCTGTTCGCCTCCGGGCTGGCCGATCCGCGCCGCATCGTTGGCATGCTGCGCCTGCAAGACCTGTGGCTGCTCAGGGTACTCGTGACCGCGATCGCGGTCGGCATCGTCGGCATCGCGCTCCTTTCCGTCCTCGGTGCCGCGCACACGAGCATCAAGACGCTCCACGTCCTCGCGGTCTCGGCGGGAGGCGTGCTCTTCGGAATCGGGTTCGCCGTCACGGGCTACTGTCCCGGGACCTCGCTCGCCGCGGCCGCCGCGGGGCGGCTTGACGCTCTGTTCGTCATTGCGGGAGGCCTGACGGGCACGGCGCTCTACGCGCTGGCTTACGATGGGCTCGAGCCCCTGCTGCTCGAACCGCTGACGTACGGCAAGCCGACGTTGTTCTCGTGGCTCGGAATCCCGGCCTTGTGGCTGGCGCTGCCGCTGGGTGCGCTCGCCGCGGGACTCGTGTTCCATTGGCTGCGCACGGAGCACCGTGCGTCGCCTTCGACGCATGAGACATGGCCCGGACAGGAGTCGAGCCGAGTCTGACTCGACCGGCTACTCCCGGCGCAGGCTTCGTCAGCACACGCACCGACGCTCCGTGGCGCAGACTCGCGGCGGGAGTGAGCCCCGATCCGTAGTGCTCTCACCCCCCGTGCACACAGCCTGCGGAGCTGCTTGCTGCGCACCGAGGATGACTCGTCGCCCAGTCGTTAGTCGTTCCAGCTTCCCATTCTGTACTCAGGGTGTACGCACTAGGCCGCAGCGACATGCTCACGAGCCAGCGCCTAGCTTGTGCGCGGCGTGAGCGGATGAGGACCGCCTGCCGGATCATTACGCAGAGCGATGCTGCATCCAGCGTGCAGTAATCATAAGAGATGGAGTGGACGCCTCTGGTCGATCCCAAGGAGTTCAACGCTCAGGTGAAGCAAGGCGGGTCGGTCGGTCGGTGCAAGCCTCTTCCGGAGAAGCGTCATGAACCAGCGCAACCTCGCGGAGATGTCGAAAATGGAGCTCATCCGCCAGCTCGAGAAGCTCGAAACTGCGGAGCGCTGGTTCGCCGCAAAGGCGGGCGAAGAGGATCGCGAGCGCCTCATCCACGATCTTCGTGTCCATGAGGTGGAGCTCGAGATGCAGAACCGCGAGCTCCGCGAGACCCAGGAGCGGCTCGAGGAGGCCACGTCGCGGTACTTGGACCTCTACGACTTCGCGCCGGTTGGGTACTGCACGCTCGATCCCGAGGGGCGAATCTGCGAGCTGAACGTGACGGCAGCCGCGCTCTTGGGAGCACCAAGAGAGACTCTGGTCGGAGGCCCTTTCCACTCCGTCGCTCCGCTGAAGGAGAGGCGCCTTTTCCTCGCGCATATGAGGCGATGCCATGCGGAGACGGGACGAGTGACGAGCGAGCTCGCCTTTTCCGTCGGGAAGCGTGGAACACGCACTGTGCAGATCATCAGCGATCCGGTCCGCGATCAGAGCGGCGCGACGTCAGCCTACCGAACCATCCTGGTCGACATCTCGGACCTCAAGGACCTGGAGGTTCGGCTGCGGCTCCTCTCGACGGCCGGAGAGAGACTCACCTCGTCGGTCGAGTACGCCGTCGTGCTCGAGGAGGCGCCTCGCATCGCGGTGCCCGCTCTTTCCGACATCTGCTTGATCGACGTGGCTTCTGAGTTCGGAGCGGGCGAGCGCGAGGTGGTGCTCTTCGCAGATCCGAAGAAGCAGGCGACCTCGGCCGAACCTCTGATGCAATTCACTCCGCGGCCCGGCTGGCAGACCCCCCAGGCGCGGGTGATCGCATCGGGCGAGCCCCTGCTGCTCGCGGAGGTGACCGCCGAGCAGCGCGAGCGGCTGTCGTACGACGATCGCCGCGCCGATTCCCTGCGAGCTGCGGACATTCGATCGCTCATGGTCGTGCCGCTCAAGGCGCGAGGTCGGACGTTGGGGGCACTCACGTTGGCTTCCGCGGAGTCGGACCGACGCTATTCATCGATCGACCTCCAGGTCGCTCAGGACTTGGCGAGCCGCATCGCAATGGCCCTGGACAACGCGCGGCTCTACGACGGCGCGCAGCGAGCCAACCAAGCGCTACGCCTCGCCGAGGCGAAGTCCTCTGGCATCGTCTCGATTTCCGCGGATGCGATCATCTCCATCGACGAAGACCAGCGGATAACGCTGTTCAACGAGGGTGCCGAGAAGACCTTCGGCTACTCGAAGGCGGAGGCCATCGGGGCTCCGCTCGACATGCTGATCCCAGAGCGTTTTCGGGCGATTCACCACCAGCATGTGGTGAAGTTTGCGACCGGCCCTGATGTGGCGAAGAAGATGGGTGCTCGACGCGCCGCGATCTTCGGCCTACGCAAAGACGGTGAGGAGTTTCCGGCCGATGCGGCCATCTCGAAACTCGATATCGACGGCAAGTGCATCCTCACGGTCGCCCTTCGTGACGTCACGGAGCAGAAGCGGGTCGAGAGGGAGCAGAGGTTCTTTGCGGAAGTCGGGAAGGAGCTGGCCTCGAGTCTCGAGTACGAGGACATGCTCACGCGCGTGGCCCAACTGGTCGTCCGCGAGCTCGCGGACTTCTCGGTGCTTTACATCGTCGAAGAGGATGGGGAGATCCGGCGACCTCGCGTCGCCAGCCGAGAGCCGTCGAACGCGTGGTTCGGTGAGCTCCTCATGGGCATGCCCATCGACCGGCGCCGATCGCACCCCATCTGGCAGATCCTCGAGACCCAACGCCCCATTCTCATGGAGCTCACCGCGGAGATGCTGGCGTCGATTGCGCAGAACGACGAGCACCGTCGGGGGCTCGAGACTTTGCGTCCAAGGTCGATCATCGGAGTGCCGCTCCGCGTGGGCGACAAGTGCCTGGGGGTGATCTTCCTGGCCTCCATCCAACCGCGTGTTTATGGACCCGAGGACCTCCTTGTAGCGGACGAGTTCGGGCGTCGGGCTGCTCTCTTCCTCGAGAATGCTCGCCTTCACCGCGCCGCCAGGCGAGCCATCCAGGCTCGCGACGACGTGCTCGGCGTTGTCGCCCACGACCTCCGCAATCCCCTGGGGAACATCGCCATGCAGGTGGAGCTCCTTCGGCCGCTCGGAAACGCGCCAGAGCGACGGTCTCGCAAGCCGGTCGAGAGGATCCAGCGCGCCACTACACGGATGAACCGCCTCATCCAGGATCTCCTCGACATCACCCGCATCGAGGCGGGCCAACTCTCCATCGAACGTGCCCCCGTCCAGGTGGGTAGGACCGTCTCCGAGTTCGTGGAGGCCCAGACGCCGCTCGCCTCGTCGTCGTCTCTCGAGCTTCGGCTCGATCTGGCGCCGGACCTTGGCGAGGTCTTCGCAGATCGCGACCGACTCCTTCAGGTACTGGAGAATCTCGTCGACAACGCCGTGAAGTTCACCAGGCCCGGAGGCCGAGTCACCATCGGGGCGGCACCGAGAGACGACGAGGTTCTGTTCTGGGTCGCGGACACCGGCCCCGGAATCGAAGCCGGGGATATGCCGCACCTGTTCGACCGATTCTGGCAGGCGCGAAGGGTCGGCAGGCAGGGCGCCGGACTCGGCTTGCCCATCGTCAAAGGGATCGTCGAAGGCCATGGCGGTCGCATCTGGGTCGAGAGCCAGGTTGGGGTGGGAAGCACGTTCTTCTTCACGCTGCCGCTCGCGCGCCTCGAGCCCCAAACGGCTGGTGTCACGGCCTGACGTCGGCGGGAGCGATGCCGAGAATGCGCGAGGCGAGCCGAAGTACCAGACTCGCGACTGGGCGGCGTGGGTGCTGACGAGCGAGCCGGAGTAACTTGCCGATCGGCGGTGGAGGGTCAGTCCGGGTACTCGTCCGAGCCCTGTACCCAGAGGAAGGACTGAATATCGATCATGTCGCGCGGCCGAAGGTCATGGATGCCACGACGGACGTCCGCGGCGAAAGCCAACAGGCTCGACCAGGTCGCGAGGTTGGGCCGCGATCGATAGTCGAAGTCGAAGTTCCACGCGCTCGCAGCGATACGCGTCACGTTGGGCTTCAAGAAAATGTGTGTCTTGGGCAGCGCGAGGAAGCCGAAAACCGTCACGAGCGGCCACGTCAACACTCTCGTTTGCCGCCGCGGAAGAGATGCGATGGCTTCGCACCAGCGTTCGAAGCGGCTTTCTGGGTGACTGCGTCCGTACAGGAAGTCGTACAAGCCCTGGGCGAAGATACGCGCGCCGGCCTTGGTGCGGACCGCGTCGCGCAGGGCCATCTTTTCGAACGAGAACAGGAGGTTCGTACGGGACTCGATGCGAACTGCCCGCGCGGCCGCTTCGACGTGATCACCACGGCGCAAGAGCCTCGCGAACTCGGTTCCTCCGAGGGTTTCCTGCCAGCGCTGATGCGCGTCCCACTTGTAGCCGCGTTCCCAGTCCATGTAGGTCTCGTCGCGAAAGCCAGCGGGGAAGTAGCGCAGGAACTTACGCCGACAGCGCGTGGAGCCTCTCGAAGTCCCTTTACGCGTCCGTGTTGGATTCGCCGGAAGCGACACGTGCGTGAAAGCCTGGCCGTACGGGCCGCGTGCCTGGACGCCGATGGGACCGATTCGCGTCATGGAAGTGGCTCTGCAACGATTCGACCGTCGCAATCGCGCCGATGATCGCACCCCACACGGAACAGCCCCCACTGCGAGCGAGCAGGGGCCGCGGCGCCGATTTTGCGTACGCGTTAGTACAAACACTGGCGCAAATGCGAGTACCGGAGTCGTCAGCAGGTCCCGAGGGTCACCCCAGGGGATGGCTATTGCCGAACTCCGTGTTCTCGCAGGCCAGGGCGATCAGGCCCTTTGTAGGGCAGGGGTGCCTGCGCTCTTGGCGAAGATCGCTAGTGGGCTGTGCCCACGCGCTTTTTGGTGAAGACCCGGTAGAGAACTAGCAGGAGTATCGCTCCAACTACCGAGAGCAGGAATCCAGCGGGCTCACCTTCTTCGTACCAGCCGACGGAGCGACCGAGGAATCCGGCGACGAACGAGCCGGCAAGACCGAGGAGGATGGCGATGATCCACCCGCCGGGATCTTTCCCTGGCATCAGTAGTTTGGCCACGACCCCGACAATGAGGCCGATGAGAATGGTTGCGAGGATGTTCATGGTGTGTCCAGTTGGAGGATTTGGAGGGACGCCCGCACCTAGGCCGTCGTGCCTCCGCTCGTTGTCTTGAATCCTGCACTCCCTGTGCCACGGGCGGGGTTGCGGTCTGGGGTCGCCATGGAGAGCCATGCCGCAGGCCAATCGGCGGAAAGTGCAAATGGCAACAACCGCCCGCCACTCCCCGCGCGCCCGCCTAACTCCTAGTTCGGCTACCCCGCCACCCAACACCGCCTCGAAACCTGGCACCGTTGACAGATGCCCCAGCGCCGACAGGCGCTTCCGTCACCGGCTCAGCCCCGACTTGGGTTAGATTCATTCCCTTCAGAGGGTTGTTCCCCTCCTCGAATCGCCGTGCTCGCCCCTAGTTGCGCATTCTTCGTCGCGGCTTCGATCGCCACGCCGCAGGAACTCGTCCCCGAGAAGGTGATGGAGATCGATCTCGGGGCAAGCGATCCCGTCCTGGAGGGTTACGGTCCCTCTTGCACGTTCGAGTACGAGGTGACGTTCGACGGGACGCTGTGTGTCTGGGCGACGTCGAGCACCGGCGATCCGGTTCTACGGATCCTCGACTCCCAGGCCGAGCCGCTCGCCGAGGACGACGATTCGGGCGGCGGGACGACCGCCTGCGTCACGTTCGACGTTTTGCGCAACGAGCACCCGCAGATTGCCGTCGCCATCAAGGCTCCGAGTTCTGGCCGCGTCATGCTGCACGTGAGCGAGGCACCCGAGACATGGGCGACGCGTGCGGGGGCCGCGCGAGCTCTCAGGGCGGTCGCCGCCGCGGAGCAATTGGAGGCTCCCGACGCTCGCGCAAAGCTGATCGCCGCGCTGGATGAGTTGCTCCGTATCGAAGGCGCGACAAGGAGCGCGCGCGTCGCAGAGGCCTGTCACTACATCGGCACGGCAGCCGAGGCCCGCGGCGAGTTCCAATCAGCACGCGCCGCCAGGACCGCGTATCTCGACCACCTGGAACGCACGCTGCCGGACGAAGCTCCGCGGCTGCAATCGGCGCGGGAAGGCCTTGCCTGCACGCTCTACGATTTCGGCGAGGTGGCGAGCTCTCGATCCTTGTTCGAAAAGGTGCTCGAAGTCCGCTCGCGCACGCTGCCGGACGACCACCACGATCTGCTCCATGCACGACACAACGTCGCCAGGACCCTCCTCTCGCTGGGCGACATCCCCGGCGCTCGGACACTGCTCGAGAGGCTGGTCGACACTCGTTCACGCACGTTGCCGGACGACCACCACGAATTGCAGACGGCCCGAGAAGGCCTCGCCTGCACGATGGTCGAATCCGGAGACCACGCGAGCGCGCTGCCGCTGTTCCAGAAGGTGCTCCAGGTTCGCTCGCGCACGCTCTCGGACGATGACCCAATCTTGCAGTCGGCAAGGCTGAACGTCGCGGCGATCCTCGAGGCGCTGGGCGACGTGACGGCCGCGCGTGTTCTGGACGAGAAGGTGCTCGAAGTCAATTCCCGTACGCTGCCCGACGAGCACCCCGAGCTACAGCGTGCGCGGCAAAACCTCGCCGGCACGTACTATGCGCTCGGCGACCTGGCTCGCGCGCGAGCTCTCTACGAGCGGGTGCTCGAGATCCGCTCGCGGACACTGCCCGAGGATCATCCCAACTTGCAGTCGGTGCGGCGGGATCTCGCTAGAACGATTGCGAGCCAGTGCGCGCGCGCCATCCGATCTCCCCAAGGGAATGGAAACACGACTGCCGACACGGAACGAGAACGGGACAAGTGCATCGAGTTGATCAGTGCCGTGTGCCGAGCACAGGTGCAGGCTGCGCAAGCTGCGATACTCGGAAGCCCGAGCCGTGAAGCGTTGGAGCGCCTCACGAGCCTCGACGGCGCCTTGGACACATCCCTGTCGTTCGCCCTGGGATTTGGCGTATTCGAACCGCTCCGCGAGCTCGATTCGCCGTCGTTCGCCTTCCTCGAGACGACCCGCGGCGCGTCGATCATTTCTGCCGAACTCAGGCGCAAAGCTGCGCACCTACCCGAGTACGAAGTCTTGGGCGATGCACTCCGGCTGGCCAGTGACGAACTCGCGCGACTCGTGTACCGAGGTACGACGAGCGAGGAGTTCGATCGGGCGCGTTCCGAGCGAGAATCCGCGGAACGGGGGCTCGCCGTTCTCGCCAGCGAGCTGTTGGGCGAAGAAGAGAGCGGCATGGAGCTCGACGTGAATGCGCTCACGGCAAGACTTGGGGACCACCAAGGGGCAGTCAGCTTCCGGCGGTTCACCAAGCTTGCGGTCGAGATCCTCGCCGAGCTCGACTCCACGGGCGAGCCTCTACTCCGCGAAGCGGCAGTCGAGAGCCTGTGCGCATTCGTGGTGCGCAGGCCGACTTCCGGCGCCTCGGTCAGTGGACGATCCGCCATCGTGCTCGTCGATCTCGGGCCGATCGAGGTGATCGAGTCAGCGGCCCGGGCCTGGCGCGAAGCGGTCGGCCTTGGGGTGGAGCGAGGCATGACAGTCCACGATTCAGCGACGGATCAGGTGAGTGTGTGTAGCGAAGAGCTGCGTAGGCTCGTCCTCGACCCATTGATTCCCGCGCTGGCCGGCCTCGACCATTGGGTCGTAGCACTCGACGATGTGCTCCACCTCGTGCCGCTCGACGCACTGGCGCTCGAGGGCACGGCCGAGCTCGTCGGCATGCGCTGGCGAATCGAGACGCGAGCGACGCTTGCGGAACTCATGACGGAAGCGTCCGAACCGACTGGCGAAACTCTGGTCGCTCTCGGTGGAGCGTCGTTCAACCTTCCTCCTGTCGCGCTCCCGACCGAGGAGGTCGCGCCCGTCGAGCACGCGAATCCGCCCATCGGCACCGCTGCGCTCTTGCGCGGCACGGCCTGGGAACGTGGCTTCGCCCCGCTGACGCACACCGCTGACGAGGTGCGCGGCATCGCAGCGCTCTATACGGAAATGCATGGAAACGCCCGTCCAGCGCTCGTGCTGGAGAAGCACAACGCCTCGCGCGAAGCGCTCGCGGAGTTCGCCCCCAGAGCCCGCTTCGTGCACGTCGCGACTCACGGGTGGTTCGCGCCGAACTCCATCGAGTCGTGGGCGGATCCCCGGCCGCTGGACGCCCAGACCGGTCTGGGTGCGCGTAGGAGTGGTGACGAACAGGTGCGCGGGATGAGCCCGATGATCCTGTGCGGCCTTGCGTTCGCGGGCGCGAACCTACCGCCAGACGCGACCGGCCGCATAGCCGGGTTGGTCACGGCAGACGAGCTTTCGACGCTCGACCTCTCGAACTGCGAGCTCGTGGTACTGAGTGCCTGCGACACGAACGTCGGCATCCGACGCGCGGGTCAAGGCGTCGCGAGCTTGCAGCAGGCGCTGCAGATGGCGGGCGCACGCAGTGTGATCACGAGCCTGTGGAAGGTTCCCGACGAGGCCACGAAGGACCTCATGCTCGACTTCTATCGCCGACTGTGGGTGGAGAAGAAGCCGAAGTGGCAGGCGCTGTGGGAAGCGAAGATGCGCATCCGCGACGCGAAGGACGAGACCGGCGCGCCGAAGTACACGACGCGCGACTGGGCCGCGTGGATGCTGACTGGCGAGCCGGAGTAGCGGCGACGGGGAGACCTGCCCACGGGTTGCGAACTGCTGTCGGTTCCAAGTGGCGTCGCGATCGAGGGCGAGCAGGACGGTGGGTGCGAACCCGATCGCGCGTAGGCAAGCAACCGCGCTATGCTCGGACGTTCCCAAGGAGGACCCACGATGAGACCGACGCCTGAGCCCATGCTTGCCCTCGTGGCACGCGTCCAGGTCGTGGAAGCCGAGCTCGCCGCGGTCCGGGAGCGTCCCTTTCCCAGCGTGCACGACTCCGGGGTGCATCCGTGAACACTCTCCGACTCGGCATCGCGTTCGTATTGATGTCCGGCACCGTGCTGATCTTCATAGGGCACCTACGTTCGAGGATCGAGGCCGTCGGCCGCGCCAAACCCGCGCTCGCATGCTTCGCCGTTGCGCTCTTCTGCGGCGTTCTGCTCGGCATCGGAGCGCACCTCGTCGACACAAGCCTCGGCTACCAAACCGTGCACTATGGCGCTCTCCTGACCTTGGGCCTGTTTGTCGTCGGCGCGGCCTGGAGCGCGTGGACCGTGGGATATCTCGGTCTCGGGCGAGGACTCACGCTGTACCTGTCGTGCAGCTCCGGGGCGTGGCTTGGTCACTGGGCCGGCGTCCAATCGCTCCACGAGATCGAGTGGTGGGATGACCTGTACCTGATGAACAGCGCCCTATGGCTCGTCTTCTCGGTGCTCGGAGCCGGGGTCGTCATCGGAAGATCGTTACTGCGGGGTGCGACGAGGCCGCCGGCACGCCCGGCCACGCCTGACTCTGCATCACGATGAGCTGGGCACGGGCCGCTGGCCGCGCACTCCGCGAACGCCCGCTCGCGCATCCTGTCCATCCCCTCCATGTGCGCGGGATGGGCAGGGCCGGCTCGTTTCCGTATTCCATTTGAGATCGACTGGACGGCGAGCCGATGTGCGACTCCGGGGCGACCCGTCCTCCTCCATGTGGAGGGGCCGGTTCGAGAATGGCATGGAATGCGGGGGCAGAGCGGGTGGATGGCACGAGAGCGCGCCAAGAGGTGCGGATTTCGGCCAACGCGGACGACGGAGAGGCTTCTCCGTGGTCGAGGTGCTGGTCGCGTTCACGGTCCTGGTCGTGTCGGTCGGCGCGATTGTCGGGGCGCTCGTGACTGCACTCGAGACGCAGAGGATGAGCCAGGAGACGAGGAGGGCCGTCATCGCCGCGGAGTCCGTCCTCGAAGAACTGAAGGCCGCGGACTTCGCGCAAGTCTTCGTGCTCTACAACGCCGATCCGCTTGACGATCCCGTCGGCCCGGCTCCTGGCGCCTCCTTCGCGGTGCGCGGGCTCACGGCGCTGCCGGGTGACGCAGACGGCCTGCCCGGCGAGATCATCTTCCCGGTCAACGGTACCGAGTTGCGGGAGGACGGGGTCGACAGCGCGCTGGGCCTCCCCCGGGATCTCGATGGGGACGGCGCGATCGACGCAGCGGATCACTCGGGGAACTACGCGCTCCTGCCGGTGATGATCCGCGTTCGCTGGTCGGGGGTCTCGCGGGCCAGGGAGATCCGCCTGGTCACGACTCTGACGGACCTGTGAGGGACCATGGGACGAGAGAACATCCGGAGTGCGGGATTCACGTTCGTCGAGTTGATGATCTCCGTCGTGCTGGCGGGTGTCGTCGCAGCTTCGGCGGTGCTCCTGCTGACGTCGACCTCCCGAGCCTACACCTCGGTCTCCACGGCTTTCGAGGTCGACGAGTTGGCAGCCGGCGCGCTGGAAGACATCTCCCGCATCCTCCGCCAGACGAGCGCGGACAAGGTCACGCCGACGGGCGTGGCGGCTCCGTTCTCCACGCGGCAGCTGGACATACAGCGCGTGACCAGCGTCATCAACGGCACCGTGGTCTGGGGCGACCTCGAGCGGATCGCGTTCGAGTACGGCCCCGAGGACTCCGACGACGGAGTGGACAACGACCTCGATGGCTTCGTGGACGAGGGACGCATCGTCTACCGCATCCGTCCGGGCGCTCCCGACGAGATGCGCATCGTCCTGTGCAACAACGTGCTGGAGGTCCTCGAAGGGGAGACTCCCGGTAATCTGGTCGACGACAACGGGAACGGCCTCGAGGACGAGTCGGGGCTCAGCTTCGATTTCGAGGACGGACACGTGAACGTACGCATCAGCGTCGGGCGACGTGATCCACAGGGCACGCCGATCGTTCGCACGCTCGTGAAGTCGATCTCCTTCAGGAACTACGGGAGCTGAGATGATGAAGATCGGAAGCAGGGGACGGGAGAGCCGCCGTGGGACCGCGCTGGTCCTGGTCGTCATCATCCTCGGGAGCCTCATGTTCCTGAGCGCGGCGCTGATGATGGTGACGGGAACCGAGAGCAAGAGGATCGAGGCCTCGCTCGACGACGTCCAGGCCTTCTACCTCGCCGAGGCAGGCCTCTCGGAAGCGTTCACCGCCCTGAGCGCCGGAGCGACCGGCGACATCGGCAGCGCAGCGGTGCCGGTCGCACTGGGCGACGGAGTCTTCTGGGTCGACACGACGACGCTCGTCACCGGCCAGAGGCGGCTGCTCGTAACGGCCATGGCCGGAAGCGGACGAGCGGCAATCGACGTCCTCCTGAAGGGGGATGCCGCCCCGGTCTTCGCCTACACGCTCAACTCCCGCGACACGCTGACCATCAACGAGGGCGTGATGACGGACAGCTACGACTCCACCCTGGGGTCGCATGTTTCGCAGGTCGTCAACACATTCGAAACCTTCAACTACGCGAGCCCCGGTGGCGATGTCGCAAGTAACAAGAACATCGAGCTCAACGCCCGCGCCCACGTGTTCGGCGACGCGGTCCCGGGGCCGGGCTACGGCGTCTCGTTCGCGACGGACGCCTACGTTTCAGGCGCCACGACTCCCGCTCCTGAGCCCTTCACCTTCCCGCCCATCACGATTCCCTCGATACCTTCGTCGGGAGCTTTCGGAGTTCCATCCAACGCGGTCGCGGCACTTCCCGCAGGGAAGTACGACTTCACGACCTTCGAGATCGGCACCAACGCGACGCTTACGATCGACGGACCGGCGGTGATCGTCGTCGACGACTTCGCCACGTACAAGGACGCGAACCTATTGATCAACGCGATCAACGGTCCCGTGACCTTCTACGTAGAGGGCACCTATACGCACGGGAAGAACTTCGAGGCCGACTCGGTCCCGGGATCGCCCGTGGCGCTCGCCTTCTTCATCGAAGGGACGCAGAACATCGTCTTCCCCTCGGCATCCAAGATTCGCGGAGGGTACTACGCCCCCAACGCGAATATCCTCTTCACGAATTACAACGAAGTCTGGGGATCGATCGCAGCGAACCGGATCGAGATGGCGTCGTCGATGAGCTTCCACTACGACGAGGCGCTCTCGAAGTACTGGGACGACGACACGGGCGGCAACAGCGGATCACCCGTGATCGCCTGGATGCCGACCGCGGTCACGCCGTCCTCGCTGAGGACCGACCGGCGGGATCCCTGCGTCGTCCTCGGGATCGGGCCTGGGACTCCCACGAATCCGACAGCGGGATGGGTCTGGTGATTCCAGACGTCGCCGTCCTCGCACTTGCGCTCGCCACCGCGCTCCACGGAGCGGCGCTGGACGAGGAGACCATCGAGGGAGTATCTGCGAGCGTCGACGCGATCCTCGAGATGCAATCAGGCGGAGAAGCGGCGGCCGAAGCGCTCGCGCAGCTCGGCGAGATCGCGTTGCCGGTGCTCTTCGAGTGCCTCGCGACGCGTACCCGGCCAGGGGGTGGTGCGCTGGGCTCCGAGGGCGAGCGATCCGTGCTCGATGCGTTTGCAAGGACCCCGAGCTCCGCTTGCCGAGCGTTCCTGCAGCAGGCCCTCGCCGCAAGCGAGCGCGAGATCACGCAATCGGGGACCATCCTGCGCATTCTCACGGAGACAGGTTCCTCCGAGGACCTTACCCTCGCGATCGACGCGGCCGTCGTCGAGCGCAACGGAGTTTTCGAGACACTCGGTCCCGCCCTTGCGGACGCAACCGAATCGATTCTGCGCCGCGACGAGCGCGCCTGGTTCCATCTGTCGAGCCAGATCAGGAGCGCCGAGCTCAACGCCGCCGCTGCCCTCGTGCGCGGGGCTGGTCGGGTGGGAGGAGCTCGTGCGCTGGAGATGATCGGCGACTTGCTCGACCTCGCGACCGAGCTCGACCTGGTGCTCCTCTCGCAGGTCGTGGTTGCGGCGCAGGGGAATGCCGAGCCCATTCCGGTCGAGCTCCTGGCACGGACGCGCAGCTACTTGTGGAGCGACGACATGCAGGTCGTGCGCTCCGCGACGCTCGCCAGTGGCGAGCTCGAGGACCACGACGCCGTCGGAGACTTGATCAGGCTGCTCGAGCACGACGTCCCGGCGGTGCGCACCTCGGCCGCGTGGGCCCTGACACGGATCACAGGTCTCCGGCTGGGCGAGGACCCAAGCCGGTGGGCCGCATGGTTCGAAGAGGAGAGCCGCTGGTTCGAGGCCCGCGCGGAGGGCCTGTTCGCGGACCTGCGCCACGGGGACACCATTCTCATCCGAGCGGCGCTGCACGAGTTGGGCACCCATCGATTCCAAGCTCCGAGAGTTGCCGGAGAGGTCGTTGCCACGCTGCGGCACCCGGACGGCCGCGTGCGCGCGACGGCTTGCTCCGTGCTCGGTCGCCTGGGGGTGCGCTCCACGGCCCCGGCGCTCGTGGACCTCTTGGAGGGGGATGAGGCCGGAACCGCGCGAGCCGCACTCGAGACCCTCACCGGTTGGAAGCTACCCGCCGACCGAGAGGCTTGGGATGAGGCGCTCGCGTTGCAGGCGGCTCGCTGACTCCGGCCGCGCACTGACATTCGCTTCTCGCAGCCAGTTGATCGCGATGGCCTCGAAGGGCGCAGTGAAGCGCGAGCCAGGATCCCCCCAGGGAATGGCTACTTGACGGACTCCGTGATCCTCGCAGTTGATCCTCGGGACCTGCGCCACGATCGTCGCCCGGGGCTTCCGCAGCCGGCTGCTCTCCTACCTGCTCAACTCACACATACCGGCAAGAGTTTCGTTTCACCCAACAACCACGAGGCCGCGATCCCACCGACTTCCAGGGTGCGCATCACCCAAGCCCTCGAGCGCGTCGTGCGCCTCTACGAGGTCTGGGAGAAGGCCGAGCCGGGCAAGGGCTACGACGCCAAGGCGGCGGAATGGAAGGCGAAGCTGCCGAGCGCGCCGGTCGGGACGGAGAAGCGATGATCGACCCGGCCCCGAACGAGTCGTCCTCCGCAGCGGTAGCCGAACGCGCCGGCGCTCAGATCGGCCGCTACTAGCCGCTCGAGCAGATCGGCGAGGGCGGCATGGGCACGATCTGGCTGGCGGAGCAGCGCGAGCCGGTCAGCCGTGCGTACCGGCCGCGCAGCTCGTGCCGCGGTTTTCTTTCCCCGCAAGGCACGCTCCGGTGTCCGACGTCGCACTGGTGGGTGTCTGCAAGCACTGACGCGTGCTCCGCGACGAGTATCCCGACAGTCGCAGACCCGTGACTTCCCCAGTGACTTCCCCTTACACGCAAAGGAGTACGCATCATGTTCACACGTTTCAAGCACAACGCACCGAGAGCGATCGCCCTTCTGGCCGCGATCCTGTCGTACGCGGTTGCTCAGCCGGTGTCAGCCCAGATCAGCACGGTATTCGATCCCGTCGGCGACACCTATATCCCCGCTCCAGCATTCCAAGACATCGTTGGTGCCCGGATGACGAAGATGGCGAGTGGAGACTTCGAGTTGCTCATGGAAATGGCAGGTCCGGTACCCGGCGCCCCAATCCTGCCTCCCCCTGGGCTCAACCAGATCTGGTGGAACTGGATCTTCGACCTGGATCCCACTACATCTCCTCGGGGATATCCTGTCTCACCGGGCGTGGCAATTTACCCGGAGTTCATCGTCTACGTGAGCTGGAATGGCACCCAATTCGCCGGAACGGCAATAGACAGGAGACCTCTTCTGACTGGCGGAACGGCAGTCATTACGCCGGTCCCATTCGTCATCAATGGAACGACGGTTGAGGCGTTCCTGGACTTCACGCTGATCGGCGAAGTCCCCCCGATCTTCGATTGGCGCCCTGCTACACTCGACTGGGCAGGTCCATTGGGCTCAGGAGGCTACGTTGTTGCTGACAACGCCGACCGGACCGAGTTCCGCGGCGAGTCGATTGGCGGAGAACAGGTCGATTTGTACGCGTTGCACCTGTGGCACAGCCACGCGCGCAAGGGAGCGAGGATCTGGTCGACGAGCAAGGACCAGCTCGCCTGGCAACAGTGCCACGTGCGCGCGTTCGAGAGCCTCAGCGGCGTGCCAGCTGTCGTGCGCGTCGTCCCTCGCGGAACGCCCAAGACCACCCGGAACCCAACCTGACACTGTCCCATCGCGGCCATGGCCGCAACCGAACTTCGGTTGCAAGCCGCGTCCAAGCACGCGGCGGTTTGGCCATGGCCGCTTGTTGCTTGGGACACCTCACTTGCGAAACCCAAAACCCTCGCGCGGCGCGAGGAGAGCCTGTGCCAGCGCCCGCGTCGAGCGCCCGCCCGGATTCGGTTGGCCCAGAGCAGGGCTGAAGATCGCGCGTATGCAGTTCCGGGACGCCTCGAGTGCGCCGAATGTCTCCTGACAGGCCAGCCGCAACGTATCCTGAAGCACATGACCGAGGTGACGCGCGTCCTTTACGCCATCGAGCACGGCGACCCGAAGGCTGCGGAGCAACTGTTGCCGCTGGTCTACGACGAGTTGCGCAAGCTCGCCGCCCATAGAGTCGCTCAGGAAGTACCGGGCCAGACACTCAACGCCACGGCGCTCGTGCACGACGCTTACCTGCGGCTCGTCGGCAACGGGGCGGAGCCGCACTGGAACAGCCGCGGCCACTTTTTCGCCGCCGCGGCCGAGGCGATGCGCCGTCTCCTCGTCGAGCAGGCCCGGCGGAAGCGCCGCCTCCGGCACGGCGGCGGGCGGGTCCGCATCGATCTGGAAAACCTGGACATCGAAGCGGAGCGGGGCGGCGACGACCTTCTCGCACTCGACGAAGCGCTGCATCGGCTGACCGCCGAGGAGCCGACGGCCGCGGAGGTCGTCAAGCTCCGCTACTTCGCGGGGCTCACGGCCGAGGCGGCCGCGGCGGCCCTGGGCATCTCCTTGCGCACGGCGAACCGGCACTGGGCCTATGCCAAGGCCTGGCTCTACCAGCAGATGAACGGGCGGGATGGCAGCGGCGCATGACAGCCGTACGTCCCTGCCCAGCAGCTCCTGCCGCGGTTTTCTTTCCCCCCGCAAGGCACGCTCCGGTGTCCGACGTCGCACTGGTGGGTGTCTGCAAACACGGACGAGAATGGAACCCATGGCCACGTTTCCCCTGAGCGCGAAAGCGGTGTTCGACGAGGCGGTCGAAATCGCCTCGCCGGATGAGCGTCGCGACTACCTGGAACGGGCCTGTGCCGACGCGCCGGTCCTGCGACAAAAGGTCGAAGCGCTGCTTTCCGCCTACGCGGACGCCAGCAGCTTCCTGGAATCGCCCCCGGCCCCACCTGGCGACAGCATGGACCTGCGGCCGGCCGCCGAGCGGCCGGGCACGATGATCGGTCGCTACAAGCTATTGAAGCAGATCGGCGAAGGCGGCATGGGGGTCGTCTGGATGGCCGAGCAGACACAACCTGTGCAGCGAAAAGTTGCGCTCAAGGTCATCAAGCCGGGCATGGACTCCAGACAGGTCGTCGCCCGCTTCGAAGCCGAACGCCAGGCCCTGGCCGTGATGGACCACGTCAACATCGCCCGCGTCTTGGATGGCGGAGCCACGGAAGCCGGCCTGCCCTACTTCGTCATGGAGCTGGTCCATGGCGTGCCGATCACCAAGTACTGTGACGACAACCACCTCACGCCGCGCGAACGGCTGGAGCTGTTCGTGCCTGTCTGCCAGGCGATCCAGCACGCCCACCAGAAAGGCATCATTCACCGCGACATCAAGCCGTCGAACGTGATGGTCACGCTCTACGACGGCAAGCCGGTGCCCAAGGTGATCGACTTCGGCGTGGCCAAGGCGACGGAGCATAAGCTGAGCGACCGGACGCTGTTCACGCAGTACGGCATGCTGGTCGGCACGCTGGAATACATGAGCCCGGAACAGGCGGAGACGAGCGCCCAGGGCGTCGACACACGCAGCGACATCTTCTCGCTGGGCGTGCTCTTGTACGAGCTCCTGACGGGCAGCACGCCGCTGACTCACGAGCGGATGAAGGAAGCCGCACACGCCGAGCTGCTCCGCATGATCAAGGAGGAAGAGCCGCCCAAGCCGAGCACTCGGCTGAGCGACTCGGGCGAAGCGCTTGCATCGATCTCCGCCAATCGCCACACGGAGCCGGCCAAGCTCGCGAAGCTGATGCGCGGCGACCTGGACTGGATCCTGCTGAAGTGCCTGGAGAAGGACCGCACGCGCCGCTACGAGACCGCCAACGGGTTGGCCGTGGACATCCTGCGGCATTTGCATGACGAACCGGTGACGGCGGGCGCGCCCAGCGCGGGGTACAGATTCAGGAAGTTCGTGAAGCGCAACCGCGCCCAGGTGATTGCGGCGGGCATCGTGGCGGGGGCGCTGGTGCTGGGTGTGGTCGGCACGACGAGCGGCATGATCTGGGCGCTCAATGAGAAGGACCGCGCCATCGCCGAGAAGACCAAGGCCACGCTGGCCGCGGAGTCCGAGGCCGCGGCGAAGGTGCAGGCGCAGGAGAACGAGAAGAAAGCCATCGCCGAGGCCAAGCGCGCCAAGACCATCCGCCTGTTCGTGATGACCGCGCTAAGGGCCGGCGATGCCGCGATGTCCGGCCATGCGGGGGGAACGGAGGGGGCGGGCCAGGACATGACGATCCTGGCGGCGATGGACAACGCGATCAAAGACATCGACTCGGGCCGCTTCAAGGACGACCAGGAGACCGAGGCGGGCCTGCGAGTGACGATCGGCACGATCCTGATGAACAATGGGCGCCTGTTGGAGGCCGAGCCGCTGATGCGCGAGGCGCTGGGAACACTCCGCCGCGTGCTGGGTGACGAGCATCGCAACACGCTGGCCTCGATCGGCAACCTGGGCCAGCTGCTGCAGGCACAGGGCAGGCTGGCCGAGGCCGAGCCGTACGTCCGCGAGGCGCTGGAAACATCCCGCCGCGTGCTGGGCAACGAGGATCCCGACACGCTGGCCGCGATCAACAACATGGGCATCCTGCTGCAGGGGCAGGGGCTGCACGCGCAGGGGAAGCTGGCCGAGGCCGAGCCGTACCTCCGCGAGGCGCTGGACCAGCGCCGCCGCGTGCTGAGCGACGAGCATCCCAACACGCTGTCCGCGATCAGCAACATGGGCTCCCTGCTAAAGGCGCAGGGCAAGCTGACCGAGGCCGAGCCGTACTTCCGCGAGGCGCTGGACCTGAGCCGCCGCGTGCTCGGCGAGCATCCCGACACGCTGATCTCGATCAATAAGATGGGCTCCCTGCTGCATGCGCAGGGCAAGCGGGCCGAGGCCGAGCCGTACTGGCGCGAGGCGCTGGAGATGAGCCGGCGGCTCTACAAGGGTGACCACCCGTTCGTGGCGATGAGCCTGAACCGGGTCGCGGGCGAGCGGCTGGAGCTGGGCCGCGCGGCGGAGGCCGAGCCGCTCTTCGTCGAAGAGCTGGAGATGAATCAGCGGCTCTTCAAGGGCGACCACCCGAATGTGGCAAAGGCCCTCGGCAACCTCGCGAGGGCGCGGCAGGACCTGGGCCGCGCCGCCGAGGCAGAGCCGCTCCTCGTCCAAGCGGTGGAAATGCAACGGCGGATCTACAGGGGGGACGACCCGGATCTGGCAATTGGCCTGAACAACCTCGCCGACTTGCGGCTCGAGCTGGGCCGCGCGGCGGACGCCGAACCACTCTTCGTCGAATCCCTGGAGATGCGGCAGCGGATCCACACGGGCGACCATCCGGAAGTGGCGATTGCCCTGCACAATCTGGCCCTCTTGCGCCGAGGCCTGGGCAAGACCGCCGAAGCGCGGCAGGGCTTGGACCAGGCCGTTGCAATGCTGCGGCGGTGCTCGCCCGACGGCTCACCGCCGCTGGCCTGCTTCCTGTGGTCCTCCGGCACCGTCCGCTTCGACGACAACGGTGGGCGAGATGCCGCGGCGGCACTGCCCGAACTCGAAGAGGCGGTGACGATGGCCGAGAAGTTCCTGCCCCCCGAGCACCCACACCTCGAGGCTTACCGCACGACGCTGGCCGAGTGCAGGGCCGCGCTGGCCGAGCAAGGGAAGCCCGATGCAAAGGAAGGCGGGCGATGACACACAACGCTGAGCAGTCCTTCCCCCGCATGGCACGCTCCGGTGTCCGACGTCGCACTGGTGGGTGTCGGAATGGAACCCATGGCCACGTACCGAACGCTCGCGAAGGTACTCGTCCGAGCCTGCGCTGCCGAGGAGCCCTCGGCCCCCTCTGCCATAGGCGCGTGGGCCTCGGACAGAGTGCGCCGCGAGATGCGCCGCGCCGCGCGGCAATCGATGGGAATGTCTACTTCGCCTTGGCGACCTTGCTTTCTCCCTCGCTCAGTTCACTAGATGTGAGCCCTTGGTCGGATCCGCTTCGCTCCTCGCTAGCAGTGGGATTTCCCGGGTAGGTACCGGGTGTACCGGCGATACCCTTCGAAGCTCAATTCACTTGCTCTGCCTGACCGCCGTCAAAGCTCGCGCCACCCCTCGCAAATCTGTCCAGTTGGCGGGACGTGCACAGAATGGTGCGGCCCGTGCGTTCGGGAGCCGACTGCGCCGTCCGGTCGAGCGACGCGTGCCGCGACTCAGAGCGACTTCAGGAACTCGACGAGGTCCGCCTTGTCCAGCGGCGCCAGCGCGAGTGCGAAGAACGTGTCGTAGTGGTCCACCACGTCGGCGAGCGTTGCAAAGCGGCCGTCGTGATAGAAGCCGCCCGTCGTGTGCGTGAAGAGACCGCGCAGCGGCGCCGTCCGGTAGCGCCCGTCGGGCGAACGCGAAGCTTGGAAATCGTCGATGCCGATCTCCTGCGGGGTGTGCATGTTCCAGCCGGGCTCTGTGTAGAGCGGCGGCACGTGGCAGCGCGCACAGTCCGCCGCACCGAGGAACACTTGCTCGCCGCGCGACGCGGCAGCCGCATCGAAGCTGCCCGCAGGCGGCGTCGGAATCGGCAGTGCGAGCTGATAGAAGTGCAGCGCCGCGAGCTTGGGTGTCACGAGGTCCGGCACGCTCTGCGTGTGCCCGGTCTGCGCGGCGGCGGCCACGGGGAACTTCACGGGGTCGTCGAGGCGCGGGTCGTAGAACGTTCCCTGCCCGTGCATTTCGACGTTCGCGACGAACGCGTTCCAATAGGTGATGGAGCCCCAGCCGGTCGAAGTGTGCAGGTTCACTCCGGCCAGTCCGAACGCGGGCGGGATGAGAGTCGCCGCGGATGCACCTCCCGGCTGGAAGGCCTTCCCGTCGAGCAGGAGCTGCGCATCGAACTTGCCCGGACCCCAAGCGAGGAGCGCGGTCTCCACGGTCGCTTCGTCCGTCCCGAGCAGCTGCGCCACGGCGGACAGGTCCGGCGCGAGCGCCGTGATCGCCCCCACGTCGAGGTCCCGGTTGGGCCAACCGTCCCGGCGACTGCCGATGCCCGGGAGCAGCGAGTCGTCCACGGTCGAATGGCACAGCGCGCACTGGATCCCGATCGAGACCAGGTTGCTGCCCGCGTCGAAGACGCCGCGCACTCCGATCACCGCGTCGGCGCGCAGGAGATCGAGCGTGACAGCCGGATCGTCGAGATCGACTGCGTTCTGGAGGAGCGCCGCCTTGACCGCGTCGCTCAACGCCTCGCTGTCGACCTTGAGTCCTAGCGCGAGCGCCTGCGCGGGCGAGAGACCCGGGCCCACGCCGCCGTGCGCCGCTCCCGCCACGGCCTCGTGCAGCCGCAAGGTGCCGCCCCAGAACGCCTCGTCGCCGAAGGTCTCGAACCGGAAGGTTTGCCGGCCTTCGTCGATCATCGTCTCGGCGTTCAGAAGAGCGTCGTCCGCCGCCGGCACTGCGGGGGCTCCTAGGCTCTCCTCGTCATCGTCTTCGTCGCCGAAGGCCGCGTCGCAAGCGGCTCCCCACACGACGGTCGTTGCTACAAAGGCGCAGAAGAAGACAGACTCGAGCCTCCGCCGCCGTGTTCCCATGACTCCTCCTCGGTTGGTGCTTCCCCCCCACGTGGGAAGTTGCAATCCTTGTTCCGGAGCCCGGCTACGCTGACGTAGAAGAGGTGGGGCAAGACTGCCCGGCTACAAGCCGCACCCGGGGCAGGTGGCCGTGCACCGCTCGACGGCGTCCAGACTGCTCTAGGTTCGAAGCGGCGTCGCGATCGGCGGCGATCGGGACGGCTGGTGCGAACAGACTTCGATCCTCCCTACCCTGCGCAGGCTGACCTTCTGGCTCGTTCTCGCCGTCGTGCTCACCGCAGGTATCGCGCTCTACCTTCGATATGGATCCAGGTGAGGCCCGACCGGCGATCGCTCCCATTCCACGATCCCGTTCCGGCCTGGGGTCGAAGCGGCGCAGGGGGATCGACTGTCGCATGCTGCAGTCAAAGCTAGGTTCTTGCGCCCCGAGGTCCTTCGACGCTCGAGGGGCCGCGAGCCGCGGAAGCAGGGCGAGGTCGAAATGCCAGGGCAGCGAGGGCGTCCGACAAAGGCGCAACTTTTCCTGGCGTTCAGCCGATCAACGGTGATCTCCACCCTGCTTTGGGTGGACGTTCAGCCTCGGCCTTCTTGCTGCCTCGAATGAGCCTGCCATGCGGGTCTTACACGTCACGAACTACTGGGAACGAGTCGGTGGCGCCGAGATCCACATGCACTCGCTCGCCGAAGAGCTCCTCAAGCGCGGGCACGTGTGCGGCTTCTTCGCTGGCAGCTCCGAGACCGAGCTCGACACGCCTGATGCGCGCGTCGTCAAGCGCCCGTACTTCCCGCACGCCAACATACTCCGCGACACGCCGCTGTGCCGCGAGTTCCTGCGCTTCGCCCGCGCCTTCCGCCCCGATCTGATCCACGTCCACAAGCTCGTCGCCTTCCCGGCCGAGATCGTGCTCGCGCTGCGCGCCTGTCGCGTCCCGCTGCTCAAGTCGATCTACGACTCCAGCCTCTTCTGCCCCAACGCCTGGTGCGTCTGGCCCGACGGGACCGTGTGCGGCGGCGGTCCGGGCCGAAAGTGCTTCGAGCACGGCTGCGAAACGAATTCCTACTATGACGCCCGCGTGGTCCTAGCGACCCACATGCGTTATCGCCTGATACGGCGCGTCGTGGACGGCTTTCTCTGTCCCACGGAGCATCTGGCCGAGATGTGCCGAGCGCACGGCTTCCAGGGCGTCCACACGCTTCCCTACTATCCGCCGCATGACGGCGCCGCGACGCGTTCCGCGCACACGGCGACCCACGAGCAGGATCGGATCCTGTGCATCAGCCGCCTCGAGAAGGAGAAGGGCGTCTCCGTGCTCCTCGATGCGTTCGGGCTCGTGCGCAAGAGCCGCCCCTCTGCTCGCCTCTCGATCGTGGGTGGCGGTCCGGAATCCGAGCGACTGCTGACGCGCGCCAAGGAGCTCGAGCTCGGGGAGTCGGTCGAATTCCACGGCCCCGCAGGGCTCGAAGAGCTACCTCGCCACCTTGCGCGGGCTCACGTCCTCGTGATGCCGTCGATCTGGTGCGAAGCGCTCCCGTTGATCGCTTTCGACGCTCTCGCCCAGGGCCTACCCATGGTCGGCAGCGACATCGGCGGCATCCCGACGCTCGTGCGCGACGGGATCACCGGGCTCCTCGCGCGCCCGCGCGACCCGCACGACTTCGCCGAGAAGATCGGGCACATCCTCTCGGACGACGCCCTCCGCTCGAAGCTCGCCGACGGGTGCCGCGCCGACCTCTCCCGCTACTCTCGCGAGCGACACGTCGATCGCGTCGAGGATATCTACGGGGAGACTCTGGCAGCGCCTCGGGCTCCCCGCGACTCGCCCCCGAGCCTCCTCGGCGGCGAACGTCGAGCGATCCTCGATCGAATCGTCGTGCGCCTCGATGAGCAGGAGCAAGAGTGCATCAGCCTGCACAAAGAGAACAAGTGGCTCGAGGAGCTTCGCCGGGGCCACGAGAGCCAAATCGAGTGGCTCAAGGAGGTTCGCCGGGGCCACGAGAGCCAGATCGAGCGGCTGGAGCGGGCGGTTGCGGCCGCGAAGGACTCAGCTCGCAAAGCTGAAGCCCACAAGGGGAACCTGGCAGAGCTGATTGCTTCGCTCGAGCGAAAGAGCGACGACCACCGCGAGGCTGTCAGCCGAATTGTCAAGAGACGGGTCACGAGGACTCTCACTCGCTTGCGCGGGATGGTGAAGCCCGCTCCGGAGGGCAAGCCGCTACTTCTCGCCATCAAGACCGTCGACAAGGCGATCGAGGTCGCGCTCGCGAATGGCAACGAAGAGATGGTGCGGACCCTGGAGACCGCCCGTGCCACCCTTGGCGAGCACCTCATCCGAATGCGTGCGGGCGCCTCCGTGACACGCCCGGCCCGCGTGACGAGGGACGAAGCGGCTTAGGGCGTCCGTCCTACCGGGCGTAGCGCGGCTGACACGCCCTGGGTCTTCGTCACCGCGTTCGGCGTGACCGCTCGCGCAGGGTCGACAGAGTGACCTTGCACCGGCGATCCCGCGATCGCTCCTGTGGTCGAGCCCTATGCGCTTGGCCGTGACCTGCTCGGGGCTCATGTAGAAGTACGTGCCCGCGAAGTCGCCCGTCACTGAAAGCGCGCTCTCGTCGATGATGCGCGCCAGGGCCGAAGTCGGTCACCTTCGGATGGTCGGTACGAGATGCTCGCGCTGCGCCGGCCGTTCGAGGGCGCTTTAGGCGCGCCCCGTCCCGGAATCTACGGGCCGTCCGCAGCTCAGTGCGTACTTCCTGTCGCCGACGAGAAAGTACGAGCCCTCACAACGCCACACAGGTCAGGACCTAGCCATGCACACCAGGGCCAACCGCGCGGAGACGATCATCCTGCCGCACTCTTCAGCATCCATGGGCACATCGCCGGAACTTCAATTCCTGCTCAGGCTCTGAGTGCCGGGGCCGGGGTTTCCGCGTACGCGCGGGTCGCGGGCCGGTGAGGAACCTACTTGATGGTTCGGACCTCACCGCCCGCTTTCGTTATCGACCCATTATGCGAGCCGACGCGCGCTGGACTGGCCGCGCCTGCGAAGCGTGAGCTCGCCCGACTTCACTCGTCATCGTCCGTGTCGTCGAGATCATCCACCGATCGCAGATAGTTCCGGCGGATGTACGAGCCAACCTGGCGTCCCTGATGGGCCCCCGCTTCCTGGTCGAAGCGGAAGTGGATGCCGCCGTAAACTCTGGCGTCATCGATGTCGTCCGTGATCTCGTCCCAGGCGGAGTAATCGAGCACGATGGTCGGCAGAGCGGGATTGGTCAGGGTGATGGCATGGCCGCTCTTGCCGAAGGCCCGCTCGAGCACGGCGCGGGCGGCGCCTGACAGGGTTGCGTGGGCCGACGCGTAGCCCGGGAACGGCGGAGTGGCGATCAGCGGGAGCCAGACCGGATCCGGGTGGGTATGTGTATTTCCGTCGCTGTCGCCCGCCGGGATCGCAGTCACGGGCCGCCAGGTGTTGTAGTGGTACTTGGTCTCGAACACCGCGATCGAGCCGTCACAGAGGGCCATCGCCAGCAGGGCGAACGTCCGCGCGTTCTCGGAGAGCGTGCTGCCTTGCGCGGCGCTGACCTGTCGCGCGGCCGAGTTCCACGCCTGGACCGGTGTGGTGGCGGCGTAGAAGTGCGCGACGTCGGTCCGATCTTGCGGACGGAAAGGACTGTCGATGCGGCCCAGGAGCATGACTTCGAGGTAGTTATTGGCATATGTGCCCGTGTGCATGGCCGGCGGCGGCGGCAGGCGAAACTGCGAGCCCGCCACCAGTCCGAACGGACTCACCTGGCCCCATTGGGTAAACGCGGCCGGCGCGAATGCCGGCGGCGTCGGCTGCCAGTCACCTGGTTCAGTCCCCGGCGTGTAGGGTACGACGGCGTTCCAGCCGTCGCCCGCCCGCAAGAGGAGCATGGCGGTCGCGGCATCCTCGCCGGCCGCGATGCCGGCGTCCTTGGCCGGGCCGTCGGGTATCGCCGCGAGCGACGCATCCCGCGCGGCGTCGAGGGCCGCGGCGCTGCCCGGGCGCAGGGTCACCAAGGTACGATAGGCGGCCGCAACGGCCGCGGCATCGGGCGAGGCCCACGCCGGGGCGACGATGATACCAAGATACGGCTCGTAATCCCCGACGATCGCGTTGACCGCCTCGAAGACGGCGATTTGCGTGATCGCGCCCCAGCGCGCTTGAAAGAACGGGTTGGTCGGCGCCACCGACACGGTCGCCTGCATGATCGCGTTCCATTCCGTCACCGTGTCGGATTGCGCGGACGAAGCGATGGGGGGGGCCAGCGCCATGCCCAGTGGCAGCACAAGTGCCAGCACCAACTTCGATTTCATCTTGCTCATGGTCATCTCCCTGTCTCGTGTGAGCGGCGAGAAACCTCGCCGCGGTTCACAGCGCGTTGTTTGCAAAAGCGCTGCCGGTTGTGGCCTGCCGGACGTCGGAAGGCGCTTATCTCTTCTGCAACCAGTGCGAGAAATCAGGGCAGTCTGCGCGCAAAAAAAAGCGGCAGCGGGCGGTTATTTCGGCAGTTGGCGGCACAGGCAGTCCCGGCCTAGCGCCAAAATACCATTAGGCGCTGCTCTCGCGCGGACAGTTGCATTCTGCAGAGCGCGAAACACGGAGTGGTCAGTTACATCCCTAATCCGTGTTCCTTGAAGATTCATATCGCCGGTGGTGGCTGGCGCTTCACCCAATTTCACCGTGTGCGGTTCTGGAGATTAATGGCATTGCTTGGGGGCCTGGACCCCGCCGGCCGCCTTACTCGCGTATGGCAACCCAGATTCCGCTCTGCGTTCCCCTGCGTAATCTGGATTTCGACTCTTCATCACCACCGCGACCCGGCGTCACGGCTTGTCCGGCGGCGGGGGCTTTTGCTTCTCCAGCTCGTTCTGCCAGCGAGCGGCCTCTTCCTTGTTGCCCGTCGCCTCGTACAGATGCACAGCGCCGCGGTCACTTCGCCGCTGGACGGGCGGCCGCCAAAGCCCGATCGACCGCGGCCCACAGGCTCCGCCATGCCTCGCGCTCCGGCTGCGGCAACTCGTCGAGGCCGTCACGCACGGCCGCGAGGTCGGGATCTTGCTTCCAGTGCTCGAGCATTGCCACGAGCCCCGACGGCGCCTTCTCGCGCGCGGCGAGATCGGCACGGAGCCACTCG
>CAYPTB010000019.1:0-47901 GCA_964413535.1 uncultured Planctomycetaceae bacterium
GAGCGGCGCGGGCGTGAACTTCAGCGTCTTCTCGCGCGACGCGGAGGCGCTCGAGCTCCTGCTCTTCGACGCGGCAGACGACGCGCGCCCAGCCCGCCCAGCTCGCATAGCCCGCATAGTGGAGCTCGATCGCCGCGCGAACCGGAGCTACCACTACTGGCACGCCTTCGTGCCCGGGCTCGCAGCCGGACAGATCTACGGCTATCGCGCCCGCGGGCCGTCCGCCCCGGAGCGCGGGCTCCGCTTCGATCCCGACAAGGTGCTGCTCGATCCGTACGGGCGCGCGGTCGCCGTGCCGCGCGGCTGGAGCCGCGACGCCGCCGCGGGGCCGGGCGAGAACGCGGCGACGGCGCTGAAGAGCGTCGTCGCCGACGCGCGCGCTTACGACTGGGAGGGCGACCGCCCGCTCGGCCGCTCGTTCGTCGAGACGGTGATCTACGAGATGCACGTCGGCGCGTTCACGAAGCACCAAAGCTCAGGCGTCGCCCCCGAGCGCCGCGGCACGTATCTCGGGCTGGTCGACAAGATCCCGTACCTCTCCGAGCTCGGGATCACGGCCGTCGAGCTCCTGCCGATCTTCTGCTTCGACCCGCAGCACGCGCCGCCGGGGCGGACCAACGTCTGGGGCTATTCGCCGGTCTCGTTCTTCGCGCCGCACCCCGGCTACGCGACCTCGCCCGATCCGCTGGCGGTGCTGGACGAGTTTCGGGACATGGTCAAGGCGCTGCACCGCGCCGGGATCGAAGTGATCCTCGATGTCGTGTTCAACCACACGGCCGAGGGCGACGAGCTCGGCCCGACGATCTCGTTGCGCGGGCTCGCGAACGACGTCTACTACCACCTCCAGGAGGACCGCAGTCGGTACGCGGACTTCTCCGGGTGCGGGAACGCGCTGAACGCGAACCACCCGATCGTGCGGCGCATGATCCACGAGAGCCTGCGCTACTGGGTCGAGGAGATGCACGTCGACGGCTTCCGGTTCGACCTCGCCTCGATCCTGGCGCGCGACGAGCGCGGACAGCCCGCCGCGAGCCCGCCGGTCCTCTGGGACCTCGAGTCGGACCCGGTGCTCGCGCGCACGAAGCTCATCGCCGAGGCCTGGGACGCCGCGGGGCTCTACCAGGTCGGACGCTTCGTCGGCGACAGTTGGAAGGAGTGGAACGGGCGCTTCCGCGACGACGTCCGCCGGTTCGTGCGCGGCGACCGCGAGACGGTCGGGACGCTCGCAAAGCGCCTGCTCGGCAGCCCGGACCTCTACGGACACGAGGAGCGCGAGCCCGAGCAGAGCGTGCACTTCGTCACCTGCCACGACGGCTTCACGCTGAACGACCTCGTCTCCTACGACAAGAAGCACAACGAGGTGAACGGCCAGGAGAACCGCGACGGTGCGAGCGAGGATTTCGGCTGGAACTGCGGCCACGAGGGCCCGACGGACGACCCCGCGGTCGAGGCGCTGCGGAACCGCCAGGTGAAGAACTTCCTCGCGCTCGACCTGATCGCGATCGGGACGCCGATGCTGCTCATGGGCGACGAGGTCCGCCGAACGCAGCGCGGCAACAACAACGCCTACTGCCTGGACGACGAGACGACCTGGTTCGACTGGCGCCTGCTCGAGCGCCACGCGGACGTGCACCGGTTCGTGCGGCTCCTGATCGCGGCCCGTCTCGGGTCGCGTGCCGAGCACGGCCTGAGCTTGAACCGCTTCCTACGGCAGGCGCGCATCCACTGGCACGGCGTGCGCCTGGGCGAGCCCGACTGGAGCGACGACTCGCACGCCATCGCGGCGACGGTCTGGGGGCAAGACGAGCGCCTCGTCGTGCACTTCATGATCAACGCCTGGCGCGAGGCGCTCGAGTTCCAGGTGCCGAACCCGCCGCCGGAGGTGCGCGCGGGCTGGGTGCGCTGGCTGGACACCGGCCGCGACTCGCCCGAGGACGCCCGGCCGCCCGCCGAGGCTCCGCCGCACGGCGCGAGCTCCTACCGAGTCGCGGCGCGCTCGGTCGCGGCGCTCGTCGGAGTCATCGCGCTCGACGCGCCGACCTCGTGACGCCCGGAGCCGCACTTCGCCCATGAACGTCCTCGTTCTCAACTGCGGCTCGTCGAGCGTCCGCTTCCAGGTCATCGACACGGACGTCGAACGCATCGAGAGCGACGGTGACCGCCGCCTGGCGCAGGGGCACATCGAGCGCATCGGCGGGCACGCGCTGATCACGCTGCACGCCGAGGGAAGGCGCAAGGTGATCGCGGACGCGCCCCTGCGCGACCGGCGTCGTGATGGCCGCGGCTCGAATACGCGCGGTCGTCGCGCACGAGGTCAGCGAGCTCTGATCTGACGCGTGCGACCCGTCACGAGTCAGGAGCGCGCCGCGCCGCCCTCATTGGAAGTCGATCACGATGCGGCCCTGGATGTCGCCCGCGCGCATGCGCGCGAAGACCTCGTTGACGTTCGTGAGGCTCTCCGTCGCGACGGTGGCCTTGACCTTGCCCTGGGCGGCGAAGTCGAGCGCCTCCTGCAGGTCGAGGCGCGTCCCGACGATCGAGCCGCGCACGGTGAGCCCCTTCAGCACCGTGTCGAAGATGGGCAGCGGGAACGCGCCCGGCGGCAGGCCGACGAGCGACACCGTTCCGCCGCGGGCCGCCATCCCGACGGCCTGCTCGAACGCCTTCGGCGAGACGGCGGTGACGAGCACGCCCTGCGCTCCGCCGAGTTCCTTCTGGATCCATGCGACGGGATCGGTCTCGAGCGCGTTCACGCCGAGCGCGGCGCCGAGTTGCTCGGCCAGCGCGAGCTTCGCGTCGTCGACGTCCACGGCGACGACGTTCAGGCCCATCGCCCGCGCGTACTGGACGGCGAGGTGACCGAGTCCGCCGATGCCGGACACGACGACCCAGTCGGCGGGCTTCGTGTCCGTCCTCTTGAGCCCCTTGTAGACGGTCACGCCCGCGCACAGGATCGGCGCGACGTCCACGAACGAGGCCTGGTCCGCGAGACGCCCGACGTAGTCGGGGTCGGCGACGACGTACTCGGCGAAGGTACCGTTGACCGAGTAGCCGCTGTTCTGCTGCTCCGCGCAGAGCGTCTCCCAGCCCCCGAGACAATGCCGGCAGTGTCCGCACGCGCTGTGGAGCCAGGGGACGCCGACGCGGTCGCCTTCCCGGACGTGCGACACGCCGGCGCCCAGCGCGACGACGTGGCCCACGCCCTCGTGTCCGGGGATGAACGGCGGCTTCGGCTTGACCGGCCAGTCGCCGTCGGCGGCGTGGAGATCGGTGTGACAGACGCCCGTCGCCGCCAGCTTCACGAGGATCTGCCCGGGACCCGGCGTGGGCACGGGTACTTCCTCGATCACGAGCGGTTCGCGGAACGCGCGGACGACGGCTGCCTTCATGGTCTTCTTCATCTCGGGACCTCCTCGACCGTCGCACGGACGGACGTCATGGATGCTAGGGTCCGGCTCCGAGCTGCGGATTCAGCCGAAGTGCGCAGCCGGCCCGGGGCGAGCGTCGGTGAGGCGCGGCGCACCTCGGGCTCCCGACTCGGTGTCGCACCGCACGACGGCCGTCCGACCGCCGAGCTCGCCGATCAGATCCCTGTCACCTGTAGCGCGAGGATCTCGAGGTACTCGACTTGCACTTCGTCGCCCACCTCCAGATCACGCACGAACTCGCGCCCCTGGGGCGTGCGGACGCGGTGCGCGCGGAGCTCGCCGGCGCCGGACGCCGAGGCCGGCGAGAAGACCACGATGTCGTGCTCCTCGTCGATCGACTCGATCCTCACGCGCATGCTGAGGGCCGCGCCAACTCCCGCGCCGGGCTTGCGACCCGGCGGCACGCGCGCCGAGCCGAGGTTGACCTGCACCGGCTGCGCTGGCCTGCCCGGGGGCACGACCTGGAGCGCGAGGGTCTCGCGGTACTGCAGCGTCACCCCGTCGCCCGGGACGATCTTGTCGAGGTCCGGCACCGACTCGTCCACCGCGATGTCCGCGAGCGTACCGTCCTCGCGCCGGATCGTGACGATGCGCGTGTCGCGCGCGACGGCGACGATCTCCGCTGTGGCCACGAAGTCGTTGATGATCTCCGCCTGGCGGCCGGCGTGCGCGTGGGCGGCACCGGCCGGCGGCGGTTCCGAGCCCGAGCTCTTGCAGGCGCTAGCGAGCGCGAGACTCGCGACGGCCACGGATGCGAGAAGAGAGCGGATCGAGAGAGAGGATTGCATGTCGAGGTCCTGTTGGCGAGGGACATGGATGATCCGCGAGCGAAGCGCGCCCGCGGGAGTGACGACTGAAGGAGCGCCGTGGACCCGCTCGCGGCGAGAAGCGTCGCGGCTGTCCTCGAGCCCCTCGAGTTCCTGCACGTTCACGGCGCTGGCTTGGTCTCCTGCACGTTGCGCGTGAGGTCGCGCTCGAGTGCGCCAGAAAAACGGGGACTATCGCGAGCCACCGGCGCCGAGACGGACGGCGATGCTACCGGACCGACGATCGGGTGGCCGTACGCACTCCGACGTACGTCGCTTCGTGGAGCCCTCGGCGGGTCGCGAAGAACGCGCAGCGAGTGCACGAACGCGCGGCAGCTGGTGAGAGCTGCGGGCTAGCCCTCGCTCTTCCTTCGGGTCCTACGCTTCGCCGTGACCGCGGCGCTTCGTGCCGGGGCGGCGCGCCCACGGCTCGAGCGGCCGTTCGCGCGCTTCCAGCGCTCGTAGTGGCCGCGGAGGGCCTCGATCGCCGCGTCCGCGTCCGGGACGCAGCGCGGGATGTCGAAGTCCGTGCGGCCGGCGAGCGGCGGGTCGCTCGCGAGCATCTCGTGGCGCGCCCAAGCCACGAGGCCCGGCCACATCTCGCCGACGAGGACGAGGGGCGCATCCTCCAGGTGCCGGACCTGCAAGAGCTGCCAGATCAAGATCATCTCGAGCAGGGTGCCGATCCCGCCCGGCGCGACGACGAAGGCGTCCGAAGTCAGCACGAACTGGTGCAGGCGCGTGAAGAGCGTCCGGTGCTCGAAGAGGTCCGTGACGAACGCGTTCGACGCCTGCTCGAACGGCAGGTGCACGCGGATTCCGAGGGAGCGCGCGCGCTTCGACCCGCGGGCCGCGCCCTCGTTCGCCGCCTGCATCAGGCCCGGCCCACCGCCGGTGACGATGTCGCAGCCCATGCGCGCCAACGCCGCGGCCGCGCGCTTCGTCTCCTCGTAGCCGAAGGTGCCGGGCGACAGGCGCGCCGAGCCGAAGATGGTGACGCGGTAGCGCTCCTGCCGCGAGGGCCGCAGACGCGTGAGGGAGTTCACGACGTCCCACAGCGAGAGCACCGACTCCGCCACGACCTGCCGCACCCCCTCCTCGTCGGCCAGGCTGACGATCTCGGTCGGAGCGCGGGGCTGGGCGCGGTTTTGCTTCGACGTCGGGCGCTCCGGTTTTTTCCTGACCATCGGCGGGATGCCTTCCTCTCGGTGGGTGACCCTCACACCTCGGACGTCGCCGGCGGAGCGGTGGAAGGGGGTCTTTCGTTCGTCGCTACGGGGTGCCTCATCGCTTCGCTCGGTCGGAGCCAAGGAGGAAGTCGCTCGGTGTCCGGAAGCGGCTGTTCGTTCCGACGTGCACCTCGCGCATGAAGAAGGCGAGGCCGATGACGAGCGCCAGCATCGCGCCCGTGAACAGCGCGCCGATCAGCCCTTCCAGGGGCGCGGAGAACATCGCTTCGACGAACAGCGCGGCGATCACCGCGCACACGAGGAGTGCGGCGACCGTGCACGCCGCCATGGCGACGCTGGTCCAGCGGCGGCGTCGCTCGAGTGTCTGCAGCTCGATGGCGAGCGCTTCTGCCGGCAACGACGCACCCCGGCCCTCGGAGAGCGCGCGGCCTCGATCGACGATCCTCGAGAGGCGCCCGGAGATCACGTTCAGGATGCCGGCGATCCCCATGAGGAGGAACACGGGCGTGAGAGCGAGCTGGATCGCCGTCGCAACGGCATGCGTGCTCTCTGCGACCATCAACGCATTCGACGCGCTCATCCCCGGCGGCCCGCAAGGGTAGCGGCTGATCCCGAGCGACACGACCTCGAACTCCGACGCGCCCGGGTCAGAAGAACCAGGCCACGCTCAGCGTGCCGTACTCGGCGTTCTCGGTCTGGGTCTCGAACGCCTCCGTGGAGTACGTCTTCGCCAGGCCGAGGACGAACCTGCCGCGGCGCAGCGTCAGACCGTAGCTTGCACTGCCCACGAAGGGCTCCGAGTCGACGGAACGGCTGTCCTTGAAGACGGTGCCGTCGAGCGGCAAGTAATGCGCGACGCCGAAGCCGCCGAGACCCCCGAAGAACGAGAACGACCAGTTCTCGATCGGTCCTACGCCGAGCGTCGTCGACGTATCGAACCCGCCGCGCAGCGCGCTGATGCCGAAGGCGTCCACCAGGTTCCATCCGACCTCGCCGTAGAGGCCGAGACTGGCGCCGGTGAAGAAGTTCCCCACCGCCGCTCCGCCGGCGGGCACGAGCCGAAATTCTGCCGAGCCTCCGAGGTCGCGCTCCACGAGCATGTACGCCGCGTCGTAACCGGCGTTGAGGATCAGCTCGTCCGGGAGCTGGTGGTCCCAGCCCATCGGCTCGTCCGAGCCCGTCAAGTCGTGGAACCAGTCCTGCGTGTCGTCGGCTTGCGAGGCGGGGCCGACGACGCCGAGGCGCAGGCTCCACCGGTGCTCCCAGCGATGGCCGCGCGCGGCGAGGATGCTGTCTAGGTAGAGCACTCCGGCATAGGGTTGATCGGTGAGGGGCGGGTTGGGATCCGAGATGTCGTCGGGCGTGTGCATCTCTTGGCCGACGGTCCACGACGCGTACGTGCGGTAGCCTTCGTCCAGCACGAACGGGAGGAAGCTCCAGAAGCCGGTCCAGCGGCGGACGAAGCTCCCCTCCCCGTAGGTTCCGACCTCGTCCGTCGACCATCCGAGCCCGATGCCGTTCGTGTAGTTGTTGTCGGAGCCGGTGAACGTGTCGTTCTCGATGGTCAGCGTCAGCGCGCCGCCGTGCTGTGCGGGCTCCAGCGAAGGTGCTTCGGTGCGCGGCGCGGTGCACCCGAGGAGGCCGCACGCAAACGAAAGCGCGAGCGCGAGGACAGCGCGCGCCGACACGGTAAGTTCGTGCATGCTGATTCCTGCGAGCGGGAGGTGCGCCCGCGCCAAAGTGTTTCGCTGGCCCGCTACGGGACAAACCGAGCTCGATGGCTACACGGACCCCAGCGTAGACCGGAACCTCAGCGGTCCGTAAGCAGTACGCGTCGAAGCCCTGAGTCGGGCGACGTCGAATTGGCGGAAAGTGCGCAGCGAAGTCAATTCGCAGTCTGTCCTCTCTTCATACGTCGTGCGGCCCCGAGCGTCCTCGCTGAGCTTCGAGGTATCCTCGATCCCGCATGTCACCGCTTGTTTCCTTGTTCCTTCTTCCGATCCCGTTCCTGGTCTGTCGTACGCCCGTGGCGTGCCAGTCCCCCGTGTCCTCGGCGCTGCCACCGACCCCCGCGCAGGACTCGGAGGAGAGCGACGCATGGACCGGGCGGGTGGGAACCGGCTGGCGGCTCCGCGCCGCTCCCGAGGAGCTGCTCTACCCGGCGGGCGTCGCCGACCCGCGACGACCGACCTTCGCCCTGACGCTGGTCGACACGAGCGAATCCGATATCGGCGAGGCAAGCGATCGGCGCTACGGCGTGCGCATGGGGACCCGGTTCGCGATCCTCCAGCTCCACCCGGATGTCGATCCCGGCGCCGGGTTCCAGCTCGTGGGCGAGGTGGGCATGTTGTCCCAGTTCGACCGCGAGAACTCGGCCGACAACCTGGGATGGGACGGGCTCTACGGCTTCCACCTCTCCTGGCGGGCGGCTCCCGTTCTCGCCCTGCGCGTGGGGATGGCGCACGACTCGAGCCACCTGGGCGACGAGTTCATCGAGAACACCGGGCGCCGGCGGATCGATTACACGCGCCAGGAGCTCCTGGCCGGGATCCGCTACACGCCGCGTAAGACCTCGAGCGGCTACCTGGAGTACGGCCACGGCTACGACCTGGGCAACGAGGACCTGATGGAAGAAGGTCGCGTGCAGCTCGGGCTCGAGCTGGAGACGGAGCCGCGGTGGAACCGGCACCTGGCTCCCTTCGCCGCGCTCGACGTGTCGTGGTACGAGGAGGACGACTGGGAGGAGAACCTGACCGTGCAGCTCGGCGTGGTCCACCACGGACGCGGGAGCGACTGGCGGGTCGGGCTGGAGTACTACGACGGTCGTTCGACGATCGGGGAGTTCTTCCAGGAACGCGAGCGACACTTGGCCTGGGGGCTGTGGTTGGATCTATGACCGGCCTGTGGCTCGTGCTCGCACTCCACGCCTGCCTCCCGTGTCCGCAGGACGCCGTTCCTCCCCTCTAAGAATCGCGGAGACGCAACGATGTGCCGTTGGCTCGCCTACCACGGAGCACCGATCCACTTGGACGAGCTCCTGCTGAAACCCGAGCACAACCTGATCGACCAGAGCCTGTCGGCGCGCACGATGCGCACGCCGACGAACGGCGACGGCTTCGGCCTCGGGTGGTACGGCGCGCGCGAGAAGCCCGGGCTCTTCCGCAGCATCCGCCCGGCCTGGAACGATGCGAACCTCCGCGACCTCGCCGAGCAGATCGTCTCCCCGCTCTTCCTCGCGCACCTCCGCGCGACCTCGCTCGCCGCGGTGCAGGAGACGAATTGCCATCCGTTCCGCACCGGGCGCTGGCTCTTCGTGCACAACGGGAAGATCGAGGCGCTGGCGAAGTTCCGGCGCGAGCTGCTCCTCGCGGTGAAGCCGGCCCTCTTCGAGAACATCCTGGGCACGACGGACTCCGAGCTCATGTTCCATCTCGCGCTGAGCTTGGGCCTGGAGCAGGAGCCCAAGGCGGCGCTCGAGCGCATGGCGGGCTTCGTCGAGGAGACGGCGCGCGCGCACGGCGTCGAGCCGGCGCTCTGGATGACGCTCGGGATCAGCGACGGGGAGTCGCTCTACGCCGTCTGCTACGGCAGCGACGGGACGGCACCGACGCTCTTCCACTCGCGCGGAATGGAGGAGATCCGGCACCTGAACCCCGAGCTCTCGGGCCGCTTCGGTCCGCAGGCGCGCTGCATCGTCTCGGAGCCGATCGGCAAGTACGCCGAGGTGTTCGCGCCCGTGCCGCCGGGATCGTTCCTGCACTTGAAGGACGGCCGGATCGAGATCTCGCCCTTTCGCCCGAAGAAGCCGCGGAAGCGCCCCGCGCGCGCGAAATCGAGGAAGACCTGAAACGCCGCACGGTCGGCGGCGGCCCTCCTGCGCATGAACCACCCCACCTCCCCACCGCCCGAGGAGATCCACTCGCGCCTGCGCGCGCTTGGGTGAGCGACCTCTACGTTCCCGCGGTCGAGGAGATGCTCGCTCTTCCGGAAGGTGAAACGATGACCGTGAGCACCACCAGTCAGTCGACGAGTCCATCCCCATTCCCGCCGGGATATCGCGCCTCCGGCGTGCTGCTGCACGTCACGTCGCTCCCTTCGGCGTACGGCATTGGCGACGTGGGCCCGGCCGCTCGCGCGTGGATCGACCGCCTCCACGCAGCCGGCCAAACCTGGTGGCAGTCCTTGCCACTGGGGCCGACCGGGTACGGAAACTCCCCGTATCAACCTTTGTCGTCCTTCGCCGGCAACGTGCTCTTGATCAGCCCGGATGACTTGGTCGCGGATGAGCTGTTGCTGACGAGCGACACCCATGGCGCAGCGTTCTCGGCAACCGCCGTCGAGTACGACACCGTGAGCGCGTTCAAACATGCCTTGCTGGAGAAGGCGTGGGCCAATTTCAACGCCGGGGCTGGAGAGAAGCTGAAGCTCGCCTACGAGCAGTTTCGTGTTGATCAGGCGCACTGGCTCGACGACTACGCCTTGTTTCGATCGCTGAAGGTCAAATACGACGGCGCCAGTTACCTGGAGTGGCCGACAGAACTGGTCCATCGGGGCTCGGCCGCTCTGGCTCGCGCTCGGCGGGAACTGGCGCTCCAGATCGATCAGGTTTGCCTTGCGCAGTTCTTGTTGTTCCGACAGGGTCAGCGTCTGAAGACGTATGCGCATGCCAAGGGCGTGCAGTTGATCGGTGACCTCCCCTTCTTCACATCCTCCGATTCGAGCGACGTGTGGGCACACCCGGAGCTGTTCCTCCTGGACGAGCGGCGCCGGCAGCGCTTCGCGGCGGGCGTGCCGCCCGACTACTTCAGCTCCGATGGTCAACTGTGGGGCAACCCGGCCTACGATTGGAATGCGCTGCGACGGACCGGCTACCGGTGGTGGGTCGATCGAGCGCGTGCGCTGCTGGCCCACGTCGATCTGATCCGACTGGATCACTTTCGAGGCTTCGCGGCCGCCTGGCTCGTACCAGCCAATGCGTCGACGGCTCGAACCGGTCAATGGACCCCTGGCCCGGGCGCCGAACTCTTCAGCACGGTGCAAACAGAGCTCGGCGCGCTGCCGTTCCTTGCCGAGGATCTTGGCGTGATCACGCCGGACGTGCATGCCCTACGCGAGCAGTTTCACCTGCCCAGCACGCGCGTTCTTCAATTCGCCTTCGACGGCCGAAGCGACAATCCACATCTCCCCCACAACTATCATCCGAACACGGTGGTGTGCACCGGGACCCACGACAACAACACGACGCGCGGCTGGTTCGAGGAGCTGACGCCGGACCAGCAGCAAGCCGTGTGGCGTTACCTGGATCGCGCGGGGGGCGGGAGCAGCGACGCGACGCCGGCGCTCCTGCGCCTGGCGTGGTCCTCCACGGCGGCGCTCGCGCTGGCGCCCCTCCAGGACGTGCTCAACCTCGGCTCCGACGCTCGCATGAACGTGCCCGGTACTGCCGAGGGCAACTGGCGCTGGCGCTGCGCGCCGGACATGCAGGCCGCGCAGGCGTTCCAACGCTTGCGAGAGCTGACGGAAACGTTCAACCGTTCGTTTCCAGGCCGGGCGAAGGAGGGTTCGCCGCGCACGTGAGAAACTGCACGCGGGACGATGACGATGGCCGCACCGACCGCGGCGTAGACCAGAACCTCTGCGTAGGTCGGGAAGCGGTGCGCGCCGAGCTTGGAATAGTCCGTCACGCCTAGCCGCCACCGGATCGCGGTTTCGCGCGCCACCCGAGTCGCAGTCGCCGCGGCGAGAAAGGCCGTGCCTGATGCATCTGCGCCGACTCCGCGGTCGCCATATGGATCATCTTCGGCGGCCGCGCATGCTTGCGTCTTGGGGACGGGATGCCGTGCGGCGGATCGAAGAGGTCAGTATCCCCGCGGAACGAACTTGCGGTCCTTGATCGATGCGACGTCGTCGTACTCGCCCTTCTTGGAGCGCTCGGGCAGTTCGGCCTTTTCGCGCCTGACCTTCTTGTAGGGGATGAGGCTCAAGAAGTGCGCGATGCAATCGAGTCGGGCGCGGCGCTTGTCGTCGGAGGGCACGATGTACCAGGGCGCCCATTCGGTGTCGGTGGCTTCGAGCATCACGTCGCGGGCGCGCGAGTACTCGTACCACTTCTCGCGCGATGGAAGGTCCACCGGGCTGAGTTTCCACTGGCGCACGGGGTCTTCGATACGGGCCTCGAACCGTTTTTTCTGTTCCTCATCGCTCACCTCGAGCCAGTACTTGATGAGGCGTATCCCGAACTCGACGATGTACATCTCGAATTGAGGGCAGAGTTCCAGGAAGCGACGGTGCTCCTCCTTGGTACAGAATCCCATCACGTATTCGACGCCGGCGCGGTTGTAGTAGGAGCGGTCGAAGATGACGATCTCGCCCGCGGCGGGGAAGTACTGGAAGTACCGCTGGATGTGGAGCTGCGATTTCTCGCGGTCGCTGGGCGTAGGCAGGGCGACGAGGCGGAAGACACGGGGGCTGACGCGCTCGGTAAGGCGGCGGATCAGTCCGCCCTTGCCTGCCGCGTCGCGCCCCTCGAAGACGAGGATGATGCGCTCCCCCTCTTTCTTCACCCAGTCTTGCAGATAGCAGAGTTCCGCCTGCAGGCGCTGCAGCTCGGCCTCGTAGTCCTTGCGTTTGATTCTTTCTGCGTTGTTGCGATTCTTGCTCACGACTCTCTCCTCGGAGCGTTCGCTCCGGCTGATTCTTGGCGTCGAAACGCTTCGACGGCGGCATGGACGGAGGGGAAGAGCCACTCCTTGCGCAGGTGCTCGTCGAGGCCGATGCGCTCGACGACCGCGCGAAGCGGGCGATTGGCACGCGCGAATCTCAGGTCCACGCCCTGGGCTGCGAGGTCTTCGGCCAACTGCTGGACCACCTCAGCGCCGCTGACATCGATCTCGGTCACCGCCTGCACGTCCACGAGCACCCACTTGACTGGTTGCGGGCTGTTGGCAACGAGCGAAAGGATTCTTCGCGCAAAGTGTTCGGCGTTGGGGAACAAGAGCGGCGCATAGAAGCGGTACGCGATCAGGCCCGGGACTGTGTGAGTCTGGACGCCGGCGCCGAGATCGTGGAACTGCCCCGTGCCGGGTAGTTCCTGGAGCACGGCATCGGTGGGCCGGGCGAGGCGCGACAGCAGGTAGCAGAGCGAGAGGCCGACACCGACCAGGAGGGCGGGGAGGACGCCGACGATGAGAACGCCCAAGGCGACCAGGAGTGCCAGCCACCCTGAGCCCGGGCTGATGCGGAAGAACGTGCGATAGGCGGCCACTTCGACGAGGCGGATGCCGGCGCTGACGAGGATCGCGGCCAACGCCACCGTGGGGAGCGGTTCGAGGGCCGGTGTGAGCACGAGAAGGAACGCGATGAGCAGCCCGGTGGCGACCAGGCTGACCATCTGGGTCTTGCCGCCGGTGGCATCGTTGACGACGGTGCGAGACTGGCTGGCTCCGACGGAGAATCCCTGGAACAGACCTGCGGCGAAGTTGGCGGCGGCGAGCGCGACGAGTTCCTGGTTGGGCCTGATCTCGTAGCGATTCTTGGTGCCGAAAGCGCGGGCGATCAGAATGGAGTCGGGAAAGGTCAGCAGGGCGACGACCAGCGCGCCGGGGAGCAGCGTGGTGACATCGTCCAGTGAAAACGCGGGCAACCCGAGCCGGGGGAGCCCCTGCGCCACCTCGCCGATGACCGCCACGCCGCGCGATGGCAAGTCGAACACGAGGGAGACGCCCGCCGCAACACCGCAGACGATGAGCGCGCCCGGGACCTTCGGCGAGATGCGCCGTAGCACTTCGAGCATCGCGATGAATCCGGCGCCGAGGACGAACGTGAGCCAGTGCGTTTCACCGAACCGCCCGAACAGTTCCCACAGAATCGGAAAGAAACTTTGTGCGACGACCTTGATTCCAAAGAGCTTTCCGATTTGCGTGGAGACCAGGATCAGCGCGGCGCCGCTCATGTAGCCGACGAGGACGGATTTCGAGAGGAGATCGGCGACGACGCCGATGCGGAACACGGCGGCCAGGAGAATGATCGCGCCTCCGAGCAGCGCGACGAGGGCGGCCAGGCTCACCGCGCGCGAGACGTCGCCCGCGACCAGCGGGCCGATGGCACTGGTCAGGAGCAGCGTGAGGGCGGCATCGGGTCCCGCGATGACCTGGCGCGAACTGGCGAAGAGGGCGTAGCCCATCATCGCGGCCAGCGCGGCGTAGAGGCCGTGCTGGGGCGGGAGGCCCGCCAGCTCCGCGTACGCGATGACCGACGGGATCATGACCACACAGACGCTGACGCCGGCGACGAGATCGGCGCGGAGCCACGCGAGGTTGTAGCCGCGCAGCGCGCCGAGGATCGGGATCCACCTGGCCGCGGATTTCATGGGGTTGATGGTAAGTCGCAGCCGATCCGAGCATCTCGGCGGGCTCGCGGTCGAGGAAAGCGGCAGCCTTCAGCGCGGGCAGGTAGCGAGCGAACGGCTCGACTTCTCGTCGGTTGCGCGAGTCGCCGCTGCGCGGCGCGGCGCGGAACGGCTCGAGCGCGGGTGCGCGACGATGGCGCGAGCCGTCCCGCTCGGGCGCGAGCCACACGGACGACACGATCCGATCGTGGCTCCGCGTGCTACCCGGGTGGCACCCGCGCCACTCGGGTGGCATGTCCCGCGCTGTCGCGCCTTCCGAACACCCCGGACTTTTGGACCGCAAGTCCCTTCGTCTCAGTTGGCTACGAGATCCCGACTGCGCCGTTCCAGCGCCGGCACGCTCATCGCCCTAGGCCGTTCGGAATCGCATTGCGCGGTTCCGAGCGCGAGGTGGCCTGACGCCGGTCACTTCCGTTCTCGTCCGAGGCGTCGACGCAGGGGTCGAGCGATGTTGCGCATCACGGCCGACGACAAGCCGCGGGTCCTCAGCTTCCGCCTGGAAGGCAGATTGGAAGGACCCTGGGTGGGAGAGCTGGAGAAGTGCTGGCGCGATATGGTGGCGCGCGCGGGCACGCCGGCACTGCGCGTGGACCTGAGGGGCGTGACGTTCGTCGACGCCGCGGGCAAGGAGCAGTTGACGGCCATGCGCCGACAAGGCGCGGAGTTCGTGGCCGACGACTGCCTGACCAAGGCGATCGTGTCCGAGATCGTCGAGGAGGGCGTGGGAGACGCGGTCTCGCAGAACGAGGACGGCGAGTGATCCATCTGGTGCGCCGCTGAGGTGCGATCGTGAAAAGACGGACGGAGTCCATGAACCCCAAACGGAACAGACTCGCAGCCACACGATGGGTGTCCCGGGTGGCGCTGATCGCCGCGCCGGTTGCCGTAGCCGGCTGCATGGTCGGCCCGAACTACGAGCCCCCGCGAAGCGAGCTGCCAGCGGCGTACCGCGAGGCCGAGAGCGACCCGGCCCAGCCGACGACCTTCGCTGCCACCGCTCCGAACGAGATCAGGTGGTGGCGGCAACTGGGCGACGCACAACTCACGGACCTCGTGGAGGAATCGGTCACCGCGAACTACGGCGTGGCCGTCGCCGAAGCACGCGTGCGCGAGGCTCGGGCGGTGCGCCAGGTGGCGCAGTCCCTGCTCTATCCGCAAGTGAGCTTCGGCGCCTCGGCCCTTCGGTTCCGCGCGAGTGATGCGGCCGTCCAACTGCCGGGCCTCGACCTGGAGGACGGCCTGTTCCAGATCGGTTTCGATGCCTCCTGGGTCGTCGACGTTTTCGGGGGAGCCCGCCGCGGGGTGGAATCGGCTCGGGCAAGCGAGCAGGCCGTCGCGGCCGACCGGCGCGCCGTCGTCCTCATCGTGGCCGCCGAGACGGCACGGGCGTACCTCGAGCTCCGCGGAGTCCAGCGACAGCTTCAGATCGACCTCGAGATCCTCGAACAGCAGCGGGAGATACTCACGGTCACCGAGGACAGGCGCCGCAGCGGGCTCGCGTCGGACCTGGAGGTGCTGCGGGCGAGGACCGAGGTGGAGGCCACCGCGGCCGAGATCCCTCCGCTCCAGCAGGCGAGCCGGCAGTACATCCACCTGATCTCCACGCTCCTGGGCCTGGAGCCCACCGCGTTGAGCGCCGCGCTCGAAGTGCCGGCTCCCATCCCCGCGGTCCCGGAACAGATCGGGGTTGGAATCCCCTCCGACCTGCTGCGCCGCCGTCCGGACATCCATGGCGCCGAGCGACAACTGGCGGCGACGACTGCCCGTGTCGGCGTGGCGACGGCGCAACTGTTCCCCCAGGTGGTCCTGGGAGGGTCGGCGGGCCTGCAGAGCCGAGACACGAGCGACCTCTTCAACGGCGGCTCGGATCCCTCGAGCAGCTACTACCTCTCCGGCCCCGTCATCGACTGGACTCTGTTCGACGCCGGCCGTCGCAAGGCGGGGATCCGGTTCGCCGAAGCGCAGGTGGATGCCGCGAAAGCGCTCTACCAGGACGCCGTCCTGCGCGCGTTCCGCGAGGTCGAGAGCTCGATCGTGGCCGTCGACCGTGCGCGCGCGCGAGTGAGCGACCTGCAGCGGCTGTCGGCGAGCGCGCGGGAGAGCGCCGAGATCGCGCGGCGCGACTACGAGCGAGGGATCCTGGACCAACTCACGGTCCTCGACGCGCAACGCCAGTCGAACCGCGCCGACCTGCTGCTCTCGCAGGGAGAGGTCGCGCTCGTGGTGAACGTCGTGACTCTCTACAAGGCGCTGGGCGGCGGTTGGGAAGTCGCCGAGCCCTCGCCCGACACGCAACCAGTCGAGGTATCGCGAAGCGAAGGAGACGTCCATGAAGGTCAGTGAAGTCGAGCCGTCGGTCCCTGCGCCTGCGCGGCTCGGAACGCACGCGTACCTGTCCATCTGGATCGGCTGCCTGCTTCTCGGGGCGGCCGCGCTCGGCTGCGCCGAACCGCTGCAGGAGCGCGCCCCGGTCCCGGTCAGGGTGAAAGCCCTGATCCCGGAGGAGGTCCTCGTATCCAGCCGCTTCAGCGGCTCGGTCGAACCCCTCCAGACCACGGACCTGGCCTTCAAGCTGCCTGGCACCGTCCACGAACTCCACCGGCCCCCCGGGCTGGACAGGGACGTGCAGGTCGGCGACGTGCTGGCGAAGGGAACGGTCATCGCCGAGCTCGACGAAGGCGACCTCCGGCGCGCCAAGGCCAGCGCCGAGGCCAGGGTCGCGCAACTGGAGTCGCGGGTCGCGACGGCGAGGGACAGCCTCGAGATCGCGGCGCGCGTCCTCGAGCGCTTCGAAGAGACGTCGGGGTCGGTCTCCGAGGTCGCCCGCGACGACGCGGCCGCGAAGCGCGTCGCCGCGGCCGGCGAGCTGGCATCGGCTGAGCACGCACTGGCGGACGCGAGGGTGCAGCTCGATCAGGCAAACGACAACTACGAGAACCGCCAGCTCATCGTCCCGTTCGACGATGCGACGGTCGCAGAGAAGCGCATCGAGTCCGGGGAGCGCAAAGCAGCCCATGAGGTGGCGTTCCGGCTCATCGACATCTCCACGGTTCACGTCACCTTCGGCGTGCCCGATACGATGCTCGGCGACCCGGCCTTCGGCGGATCTGCGGCGGACGGGATCTGGCTCGGGCGGAAACTCCGGATCACCGCGGACGCCTTCGAGGGTCGCTCGCTGGACGCGGTGGTGACGAAGATCGCCCCGCAGGCTGACGCGCGGACCCGCACGTTCTCGACCGAGCTGACCCTGACCAACCCGATGCTGCCGGACGGCCAGCCCCTGCTGCGGCCCGGCATGATCGTGACGGTCCACGTCGGGACGGAGAACGACCGGAGCGTCTTGTTGTTGCCGATGGCTGCCATCCACCGCGGCCGGTCCGTCGACGAGCTGATCGCCTACGAAGCGGTCACCGAGAACGGCAGCGAAGTCGCGAGAGCACGGAGGGTTTCGCTGGGCGGCGTATACGACAACAAGGTCGAGGTCGTGCTCGCCGGCAGCGAGCTGCGGCATGGTTCCGAGGTGGTAGTGACGACGGCCGAGCGCCTGACGGACGGCGCGGTCGTCCGCGTGATGCGGGAAAGCGATCTCTCACCGGCACGGCTGTCGGAGGCAAGATGAACATCTCCCAGTTCTTCGTGAGCAAGAGGCCCATCGCGTGGACCGCGATGATCTCGGTGCTGGCGTGGGGCGTCTACGCCTACGTCAAGATGCCGCAGCGGCAAGACCCGATCATCCCGGTCGTCACGGCGGTCATCCTCACGCCCTACCCGGGTGCCGAGGCCGAGAAGGTCGAGCAGGAAGTCACGCGCAAGATCGAGCGCAAGGTGTCTGAGAATCCGGCGGTCGAGCACGTCAAATCGATCAGCCGCCCCGGAATCTCGATCGTGTACGTCGAGCTGTTCGAATCGGAGCGGAACGCCGAGCTCGTGTGGCAGGACATCCGCGGCAAGCTGGGGGAGATCCCGGACCTGCCGCAGGCGGCCGGCAAGCCCACGCAGTCGTTCCTGAACAAGGACTTCGGCGACTCGGTGGCGGTCATGCTCACCATCAGCTCGCCTCCGGTCACCGACCTCGAGATCGCCTTGCGTGCGAGGAGCATTCACGAGGCGCTGGAGGAGCACCGGCGGCAGATGCCGGCCACGTCTCCGGCCCCGCAATGGGCCGGGGTACTCGTCTACCCGAGTCTGGTCGCGCGTTCCCACGTGCTGCGCACGGGCCGCATGCTGGCCGAGCACCTGATCGAGTCCGGCATCGCACGCGAGGCGGCCATCGTGGAAGCGCCCAGCGCGGGGATGCTCGACGTCGTGCTCGACCCCGGCAAGACACGCGACGACCTCGAAAGAGCCACCGAACGCTGGGAGCGCGAGACCGTCGGCGTCAGTGAATACCAGCCCGACGTCTGGCAGCCGTTCTGGATCCAGGACCTGGATGAACTGGAGGACGCGCTCCGCCGGAACGCCCGGGACAAGTACACGTACCGCGAGCTCAAGCACTTCGCCGACCAAGTTCGTGATCGTCTGAAGCAGTCGCCGTACGTCGCCCAGATCGACTTGGTCGGGGCGCAAGACGAGCGCGTGTGGCTGTCTTACTCCGGGCAGCGGCTCAACCAGTTCGGCATCACGCCGCTCGCGCTCGTCGACCGGATCCGACAGCGGAACATCAACATTCCCGGCGGCCGCGTCGAGCTGCCCGATCAGAACGTCGTCGTCCGACCGACGGGGGAGTACACCTCCGCCGCCGAGATCGGCCAGACGGTGCTCGGGCTCTCCGAGGAAGGGTATCCGCTCTACCTTCGAGACCTCGTCGAGGTCACCCGCGGCTACGAGGACCCGGCCGACGTCCTGAACTTCCGCACCCGGAAGGTGGCGCCCGGACACGCGTCCGGCGAGGACCCAGGGTCCGTAGGGCGCGCGAGCAACGGCGAGCACGAAGTGCCGCAGGAGTACGCGCTGCAAACGGGGCGCGCGATCACGCTCTCGGTGCGCCAGGTGAAGGGCACCCACATCGCCGACTACGACCGCGACGTCACCGCCGCCGTCGAGGAGATGAAGCTCTTCCTGCCGCAGGACGTGCGGATCGAGCGCACGAGCAACGAACCGGAGGAGGTCCGCCACAAGATCCACTCCTTCAACAAGTGCCTGCTCGAAGCGATCGTCATCGTGGTGCTGGTTGCGATGCTCTTCATGGAGTGGCGCAGCGCGCTCCTCGTCGCGGTCTGCATCCCGATCACGGTCGCGATGACCTTGGGAATGGCGCAGCTCGTCGGGATCGATCTCCAGCAGGTCTCGATCGCGGCGCTGATCATCGCCCTGGGAATGCTGGTGGATGCCCCCGTCGTCGCGGCCGACGCCATCAACCGCGAGCTCGCACACGGACAGCCGCGCGCGGTCGCGGCCTGGCTCGGGCCCAAACGGCTGTCGCGCGCGGTGTTCTACGCGACGCTCACCAACATCGTGGCCTTCCTGCCGCTGCTCTTGGTCGAGGGCAAGACAGGCGACTTCATCTACTCGCTCCCGATCGTCGTGTCGTTGTCGCTGGTTGCTGCGATGCTCGTCGCGTGGACCTTCGCCCCGCTGATGGGCTTCTACGTGCTCAAGGGGCAGAAAGGGCTCGAAAGCTCCGACGGCGAGCCAGCCAAGGGATTCCCGCGACTCTACAAGTCGTTCGTCGAGCGCTGCATCGCGCATCGGTTCGTATCCGTGGGGGTTGCCGTATCCATCCTCGTTGCGGGTGCGCTACTCGTTCGGTCGATCGGTAGCTCCTTCTTCCCCAAGGACCTGCACGATGTCTTCGTCGTGAACCTGGACCTGCCGGAGGGCTCCCCCATCCGCCAGACACGCGAGGTGGCGCTGGACGCGATCCGCCAGATCGACACCATCGAGGGGAGGAACGTCCAGAGCTACACGACGTTCGTCGGCGCCGGAGGGCCTCGGTTCTGGCTCTCGATCGAACCCGAGCAGCGCGCCGACAACTACGCCCAGATCCTGGTTCACACGGTTGACAAGAAGGAGACCGCCTCGGTCGTCGAACGTCTCAAGCAGGAGCTCCCCGCCCGGATAGCCGACGCGCGCGTTCGCACTCAGATGCTCGAGACGGGCCCGCCGATCGGCGTCCCCGTGCAACTGCGCATCTTCGGCGACGACGTCGAAACGCTGCGCGCTCTCGCCTCCCAGGTCAAGACGAGGTTGCTGGCGATCCCCGGGACGATCGACGTCCATGACGACTGGGGCGACCCGGTGTTCCAGATGACCCTGAAGGTCGACGCTGACCGCGCCGCGATGAGCGGTCTGACGCACCAGGACGCCGCGTCCGCCGTCGGCACGGGGCTCTCCGGGCTGTCGGTCAGCAATCTCCGTGAACACGACAAGCTCATCGACATCGCGCTGCGCCTGCGGCCCTCGGAGCGGAGCCGGCTCGACGATCTGTACAGCCTTGTCGTCGTGAATGCCGCCACGGGCGTGGGCATGCCGTTGCGCCAGCTCGCGTCGTTCGAGCGAGAGATCGTCACCCCGAAGGTCCGCCGGCGTGACCACGAGCGTTGCATCACTGTCCGCTGCGACACTCTGCCGGGCGTGCTGCCCAGCGAGATCGTCGCCGAACTCGAGAAGTTGCTGCCCGCGGCGTCTCCCAGCGGATCCGACGGGAACACGATTGCGTTCCCCTTCGGCTATCGCTGGGAGTTCGGTGGCGAGAAGTTCGAGCAGGACAAGGGCTTCGATTCGCTGACGATCGCGTTGATCGTGTCCTTCGTCGCGATCTACCTGGCGCTGGTGCTCCAGTTCAACTCGGCGACCCAGCCCCTCCTCATCTATGCGGCCGTCCCATTCGGAGTGGTGGGCGGGCTGATCGGACTGCTCCTCTTCGGCGCGACGTTCGGCTTCATGGCGTTCCTCGGCGTCGCGTCGCTGGCAGGCCTGATCATCTCCCACGTGATCGTCCTCTTCGACTTCATCGACGAGATGCGCCACAAGGGCGAGCCGCTCCGCAGAGCCGTCGTGGACGCTGGGCTGGCGCGGTTGCGACCGGTCGTCGTGACGGTGCTCGCCTGCGTCGGTGGCCTGATCCCGCTGGCGCACTCGGGTGGGCCGCTCTGGGAGCCGATGTGCTACGTCCAGATCGTCGGAATGCTGGTCGCCACTCTGGTGACCCTGGTGATCGTGCCGGTGCTCTACGTGATCTTCGTCGAGGACCTGCATCTCGTGCGGTGGGAGACCGAGTCGAGCCCGCATCCGGAGCACGGATCAGGGAACGCGGAGGGCGGACCGCCGGCAACGACTCCATCGGATTCGGGATCCTCTGGATCCGTGCCCGCCGTCGAGCTGCTGCCTGCGGTGCGCTGAACTCGCCCAGCGTGCGATCCGGGACCGGAGCAAAGTCATGACGACACGCATACTGATTCTCGGCGGCGGCTTCGGAGGAAGCTATGCCGCGCGGCGACTCGACAGGACGCTAGCCAGACGCAAGGACGTGGAGGTCGTCCTGATCGCCCGTGAGAACTACCTGCTGTTCACGCCCATGCTCCACGAAGTGGCGGCCGGCGACCTCTCTCCAGGCGACATCGTCAACCCGTTGCGGAAGATGTTGCGGCGGGTGCGGCTGGTTGCGGGTGAAGTGGTGCAGATCGATCTGCGGGAGCGGCGGGTCAGTGTCGAAGTGGGCGCCCTCCGACGGAAAAACGAACTGACCTATGACCACCTGCTGCTGGCGCTGGGATCGGAGACGAACTACTTCGGCATGCGGGACGTCGAGGTGCACGCCGCGACGATGAAGACGCTGGGAGACGCGGCGCTGCTCCGGAACCGGATGGTCGCGCTCTTGGAGGACGCGGCGGCGGAATCGAACGAGGCGGCCCGTCGGCGCGCCTTGGCGTTCGTCGTTGCCGGAGGCGGGTTCGCCGGGGTCGAGACGGTCGCGGCGATGAACGACTTCCTGCGCGAGACGATCCGCTATTACCCCGAGCTCGACCCCGCCATGCTGCGGGTGGTGCTGGTGCACCCGGGCAAGGTGGTACTGCCGGAGCTCGGCGAGCGGCTGGGGCGTTATGCGCAGACGAAGCTGGAGCGACGCGGCGTGGAACTGCGGCTCGAAACTCGGGTGCAAGGCTACGAGGGCGGCACGGTCGAACTCGTGCCGGGGAACGCGATCGATGCGAGCACCATTGTGTGGACGGCGGGCGTGAAGCCGGCCGCCGCGATCGACTCAATCTCCGTCGAGAAGGTCAACGGTCGGGTGAAGGTCAACGAGTGCCTGGAGCTGGCCGGCAGCGAAGGCGTCGTCTGGGCGGTGGGAGACTGCGCCGCCGTCCCGGACGGCCACGGCGGCACGCAACCGCCGACGGCGCAGCACGGCCTACGCCAGGGAGTGGCGGCGGCGAGGAACATCGAGGCCGCCGTCGTCGGGACTGCACAGACCCCCTTCCGATTCTCGACACTCGGACAGTTCGCCACCCTCGGCCGCCGTGACGGTGTTGCCCAGGTCCTGGGGATCCGCATCTCCGGGTTCGTTGCGTGGTGGCTGTGGCGGACGATCTATCTCGGCAAGCTCCCGGGCATCGTGAAGAAGCTCAGAGTCGCCCTGAGTTGGTCGCTCGACCTCCTGTTCGCGCGCGAGATCGAACAGTTCATGACGGTGCGCGACGTCGAGCGGATGGAAACGTTGAGCGCGAGGCTGCGAGCGGAGCGGGAGAGCCGAACCAGCGTGCCGAAACCGGCGTAGCCGCGCTCCGGATGCAACCGCCCCCACCTCTTTCTTCCGTCGGGCCTGCTCGGTGCTCGCCTCCTGCTATCCCATCACCGCGATGGTGCCCGACAAGAGCGCGACCCAGAGGCTGTCGAGGACTTGCCAGGCGTTCCAGATCGCACGCAACGGATTCACTGGGCCACGACACGCCACCCGCCCGTGCTTGTCGACCGACGTGCGGCCTCGGACCGCGCTGGTCGTAAGCGCTCGCCCATCGCCTGCGTCAGGCCGGCGCGAGGATCTGCGCGGGGGCGAGCACGTCGCGGCACAGGTCGGCGAGTGGGAGCGACGCGGAAAGCTCGCAGAAGACGGCGCCGGCGCGGCGGGTCTCCTCGGCGAGCGCGGTCGTGAGCGCGCGCAGGCGGCGGTGGTAGGCGAGGACGGCGGCGCGGTCGAGCACGAGGTCGAGCGACGTGTCGTCCTCGCTGTCCGTCAGGCGCAGCGCGAGGCCCTCCTCGGGCTCGAGGTCGCTCTCCCCCAGCACCTGCAGGAGCGCCAGCGCGCCGGCGCCGCGGCCGAGCGTGCGCACGAGGCCGCGCGCGTCGTGCGGGAAGAGGAAGTCCGAGATCGCGATGCGCACGGCGCCCTCGCGCAGGTGCGCGTGCGCGCGAGGAGCGGCATCGGCGAGCGAGAGCGTCGCGTCGAAGGCGGCGCCGGCGCGCTCGAAGTGCGCGCGCTCGAGGGGCGTCACGTCGTGCCCCACGCCGACGAGACGCACCTCGAGGCTCTCCGCACGCGCCGCGTCCGCGAGGAGCGCCGCGAGATCGATCGCGAGCTGCGCCTTCGCCGGCTCGACCGCCATCGAGCGCGACAGGTCGAGCAGGATCTCGACGCGCGGCAGGATCTCCTCGCGGTAGAGGCGCACGAAGAGCTGGTCGGTGCGCGCGAAGGAGCGCCAGTCGAGGTGCCGCACGTCGTCGCCGGCGGCGTAGTGACGGCGGTCCTGGAACTCGAGCGAGCTGCCGGTGCCGCGGCCGATCCGCTCGCCGCGCGCGCCGCGCGGCGCCTCGCGCGCGAGGTCGAGGCGCCAGGCCGCGGCGAGCGCGAAGGCTTCCGTTCGAGGGGTCAGAGCTCCTGGCGTCACGCGGTGCGGCCCTCGGCGACGATCGGGGCGACGTCGCGTCCGCGCTTGGCGTTCTCCCGCGACGCGTCGAGCACCTCGCCGAAGCCGTTCGACACGCGCCGCAGGCTCAGTACGAGCGCCATGGCGCACGCCACGAAGAGCGGCAGGAGCGACGCGAGCTGCGGACCCGAGTGGAAGGCCCGCTCCACCCCCCACACGGGGTTCCCGGCGTGGTCGCCGCGGCGCAAGAGCGTCGAGCCGACGAAGAAACCGACGGCCGTCGGCAGGAACGCCCCCGCCCCGATCAACGCGAGCGTCGCCACGCGGCGTACGCCGACGCGCTCGGGACTCCTCACGAGCACCGGCGCGAAGGCGAGGTACGTGAAGCCGTAGAGGACCATCAGCCCCATCGCCTCGGCGTGGTCGCCCGCGAGCACGTCGAGGAGCGGCTCTCCGTTCGCGATGCGAACGGCGGCGAGCCCGGCGAAGAGGAGCGCCTCGCCGAGCACGAAGAACACGAGTCCGCGGCCGCCGCCGGGCAAGAGCGGCGCCGACAAGAGGGCCATGGAACGCTTGCTCGGAATCGACGTGCGCACGCGCCGGCCGAGCCGCTCGCGCTCGCTCGCGAACAGCACGGAGTTCGCGAACACCACGCTGGAGCCGAAGCCGAACCACAGCAACGCGAGCTCGCCGCGGTCCAATCCGGGGATCGAGGGCTGGAACATCGCGAATCCACCGAGCGTCCAGGGCACGGCCAGGAGCGTCCACACGCGCCCGGGCGTCGACGCGTTCTCCTCGCTGTGCGCCAGACGCGAGACCGCGGCGGCGAACGCGAAACCCGTGATCCACACGAGCGTGATGGCCACGACGCCCGTGGCCGCGGCGAACTCCCGGTCGCGCACGAGGTGCGCCATGGTCGAGAGCGCGAAGCCCACCTGCATCGAGCCGACCGTGGCGACGAACAGGACGCCGGCCAAGAGCGCCTGCAGGAGCATGCGCACCGGCCGCTTGGCCGAGAGGGTCGAGATCGCGACGGCCGTCGTCGAGAGGCACAGCGACAGGAGCAGCGAGCCGGCGAGCAAGAGCGCCACGACCAGCGGATCGATGCCCTTCAGCAGGAACGAGAAGACGAGGAACGGCCCGAAGGCGCAGTAGTACAGCGCCGCTTGGACACCCGCGGCGAGCACCTTGCCGAGCACGATCTGGCGCGGCTTCAAGTTCGAGAGACAGAGCAGGTCGTAGGTGTTCTCCTCCCACTCCCCCCCCATCGCCATGAACGCGGAGAACGGCACGAAGGCGTGCACGGCGAGCGCGAGACAGGCGAACTGGATCTGGAAGAACTCCTGCCCGTCGGCGGCGCCAGCACCCTCCCACATGAGGCGCATGACGGCGATCAACGTCGCCCCCGAGAGCGTGGTCCAGAACGTCCAGCGGAAGTAGTTCCCGCGCAGCGCCTGACGCACCTCCTTCACGAGCACGCCGTTCAAGCGATCGGAGAGCGCGGCCGCGATCCGGGCGGGCGCCGTCATCGAACCGCACCCTTCGTCACCGAGAGGAACACGTCCTCGAGGCCCGCGCGCTCGACGGAGAACTCGACCGGCCGCAGACCCGCCGCCACGAGCGCCGCGAGCAACGCCGCCTGGCGCTCGGCCCCGAGCTCGAGCTCGCACACGACGCCGTCGCGCGCGCGGCGCACGCCCGTGACGCCCGGCTGCTCGAGCAGCGCGCGCTCGGTCGCCTCCGGGCCCGCGAGCGCGCGCACGAACACCGACACGTGCGGCACGGCGCCGCGCACGACGTCGTCGACCGCGCCGACGGCGAGCACGCTCCCCCCTTCGATCACCACCACGCCGTCGCACATCTCCCCGAGCTCGGCCAGGATGTGCGACGAGATCAGGATCGCCTTCCCGGCGCCCGCGAGCGCCTTCAGGAGCTCGCGCAGCTCCACGCGCGCGCGCGGATCGAGCCCGGCCGCCGGCTCGTCGAGGATCAGGAGGCTCGGGTCGTGCAACAGCGTCTTCGCCAGGCACAGCCGCTGCTTCATGCCCTTCGAGAGCGCGCCCATCTCCTTCGCGAGCAGACGCCCCAGCGCCGTGAAGTCCACGACGCCCGCGATCGTCTGCTTGCGCGCCGCGCCCCGCAGCCCGTAGGCGCGCGCGTAGAAGTCGAGGTAGTCCGCGACCGTCGTGTTCGGGTACGCGCCGTAGGAATCGGGCATGAAGCCGAGCCGCGCCCGCGCCCGCCGCGGCTCGTCGAGCACCGAGTGCCCGTCCACCAGGACGTCGCCGCTGTCGGGCAGATCGAGCGTCGCGCAGCAGCGCATGGTCGTCGTCTTGCCCGCGCCGTTCGGCCCGATGAAGCCCACGATCGACCCGCGCTCGACCGCGAACGACGCGCGATCGACGGCCGTGAACGCGCCGAAGCGCTTGACGATCGACCGAACCTCGAGCGCCGCCCTCACGGCGCCTCCTCCGGTATGCCGACGACGACGTGCCAGCCCTCGTACTCGACGGAGTCGAGGCCGCAGTCGTCGAGGAAGGGATTCGGCTGGAGGAGCGCGACGAACGTCCCCGTCGGGAGCGGTCCGCTCCACAGGTCGTGCTGGCGCGCGCGCGCGAGGAGCTGCGCGCTCGGATCGTCCGCGCGCGGGACGCGGCGCGCGCGGCGGCCGGGCTCGAGCGGCTCTTCCGCCGCGAACCACGCGCCGTCGGGAGTCAGGTAGGCGAGCTCGAGCACGCGCTCGGCGAGCGCGTTCTCGGCGTGGAGCGCGTCGCCCTCGCGCTCGAGCACGATGCGCAAGCGCGCCGCCTGATCCGTGAGCACGACCTGGTCGACCGAGTCGCGCGCGGGCAGGTAGTCGCCGGCCATGGAGAGCTCTGCGTCGTCCAAGCGCACCGTGTAGAGGCGCGTGCCGAGCCGCGGACGCGGCAGGACGACCGTGCCCGGCGCGGGGTGCATCCCGCCGCCCGGCACGAGCCCCGCGAAGACCTGGCGCGCGGAGACCGTGCTCGCCACGCGCGCGCGTTGATCCAGCAGCGTGAGCGAGAACTCCGCGCGCTTCACGTCCAGGCCCTGGTGGAGCATGCCGTACAGCAGGAAGACGAGGGACACGGCGCCCGCGAGCGCGGGGATCGTCACGAGCAGGAGCGCGTTCCGGTTCGTGCGCCGCAGGACGATGAAGTTGATCGGGCCGACGAGCACGGCGAAGACGATCATCAAGAGCGCGAACGCGCGGTAGGGCAGCTCGCCGAGCCCGGGGATGCGCGGCAGGGCGCGCGGGAGGCTGCCCGGTGGCCGCGCGTCCGCCAGAGCGGCGCGCACGAGCGCTCCCACCGCCGGTCGCTCGGGGTCATCCGCCTCGACCACGAGCAGACGGCCGTGTCCCATGCGCCACGACCCGTCCCCGCCCCGGTGGAAGCGCCGGAAGCGCTCCTCCATCCACGGCCGCACGGCCGCGAGGGAGCGCGCGGCATCCTCGGCGCCCGGTCCGACGAAGGCGAGCGTGCCGCCGAGTCGCGTCCAGGCGAGCGCGGGCTCGAGCGCGCTCGCCGACGGGACCGCGCGCGTGTCGACGAGCACGGCGGCGAGGCTCGTGTACGCCTCGAGTCGCCGCGGCAGCCGGTCGCTCGCCACGCCGGAGAGCTGCACGGCGAAGTCGTCCGACGCGATCGCGTCGGCCAGCCCCGATGCCACCGGCGCGGCGCCTGCCGCCGCGTCGCGCGTGACGATCATCGGCCACACGATCGAGTCCGGAGCCTCGTGGGCGAAGCTCGCGTAGAAAGTCTCGCCGCGTGCCGAGCTCACCTTCACGGACGAGCCGAACCGGAAGCCCGACGCGTCCACGACGAACGCCGGGCTGAAGAGCTCGACCAGGCGCTCCTCGCCCGGAGCGAGGCGCAGCGTGCGGTCCATGCGGAACTGGCCCCACAGGTGGCCGACTTCCTGGCCGACCTCGATCGTCACGATCTCCGGCGCGTCCGTGTCGTTGGCGACGCGCACGAACACCGGAAGGTAGCCTTGCACGAGGGCCATGGGCCAGCCCGACCACGCGTCGATCGCGAGCCCGCTCAGGTTGCCGTGGGCGAGGTCCGACTGCACGGTGCGCGGCGTCTGCGGTGCGCCCGGAGCAACCGCCACTCGACTCGCCCGCCGCGTCGTCAAGCTAGGCGCAACGCGGCCTGCGGAGACGACGGCACTGCCCGCGGACGCTCGACGGACGCCCGCGGCCGCCGCGCCTGGCGCCTGCGACGAGACGAGGAAGGCCGCGAGGCACGCCATGGCCAGGCCGCGCGCGCACGGCAGGATGCGCAGCGCGTTCCGCGTCCCCGCGCGTCGCGCGCTCACGCCGCGTCGCTCCCCGTCTCGCTCACGTGCGCGAGCAGGTCGGCGACGACGGCGCGTTGCGTCACACCGTCGAGGCGCGCGCGGTAGTCGAGCACGAGGCGGTGCGCGAGGGCGGAGGGCGCGACGGCGTGCACGTCGTCGAAGCCGGCGTTCGGCTTGCCCGCCACGAGCGCGTGGGCGCGCGCGGACTCGGCGATCGCGATCGCGGCGCGCGGCGACGCGCCGTAGCGCACGTACTGGCGCACGAGCGGCGTCGCGAGCTCGGACTCGGGGTGCGCCGCGTCCACGAGCCGCGTGAGGAACGACACGACGGCCTGCGGCAGGAACACGCGCTCGGTCGCCGCGAACAAGGTCGCGAGGTCGCGCGCGTCGACGACCGGCGCGAGCTCGGGCGGTCGGCCGGCGCGGCGTTCGCTCACGATGCGCTCGAGCGTCGCGCGACCGACGCGCGCCACCTCGAGCTTGAAGAGGAAGCGGTCGAGCTGGGCCTCGGGCAGCGGATAGGTGCCCTCGAGCTCGATCGGGTTCTGCGTCGCGAGGACCTGGAAGGGCGACGGGAGCTCGCGCGTCTCGCCGATCACGGTCACGCGCCGCTCGGCCATGGCCTCGAGCAGCGCGGACTGCGTCTTCGGGCTCGCGCGGTTGATCTCGTCGGCGAGCAGGAGGTTCGTGAACACGGGACCTTCGTGGAAGACGAGCTCGCGCCGGCCCGCCGAAGTCTCCTCGAGGAAGTGCCCGCCCGTGATGTCGCCCGGCAGGAGGTCGGGCGTGAACTGGAGGCGGCGGAACTCGAGCCCGCACAGCGCGGCGAGCGCCTTCACGAGCTCGGTCTTGCCGAGCCCCGGCAAGCCCTCGAGCAGCACGTGCCCGCGCGCGAGGCACGCGACCAGCACGAGCCGCGTGAGCTCCTCCTGGTCGAGGAGCGCCGTGTTCAATCCGTCCAGGATGCGCCGCGCGACCCCGCGCGCCTCCGCGACCGACTCCGGCGACAACAACGCCTCCGTCATGCTCCCCCCGAGTGAGTACGGTGAGTACGGTGCCAGTCCAAGTTTTCACCTCACCGCGCAGGGGTGTTGCGGGGAGTAGGCACGTTGCGCGGTGAGGTGAAAACTTGGACTGGCACCGTACTCACTTTTCCGTGGAGAAGAAGCGCGACACGGCGTCGCGGTGGCGCGGCGCGAGGCGGCGGTGGAAGGTCGAGCGGCCGAGCGAGCCCTCGACCTCGGCCGTGCCGGCGGATTCCCCCGCCGCGTTCGGAACCGGCGCGACGAAGCCGATGCCGGAGAGCTCCGAGCTCGCGAGATCGAGCCGCTCGGCGCGCGGCAGGAGCTTCGCCTCGAAGTCCGCCAGGCGGCCGGGCGTCTCCGCGCCCCAAGTGAGCTCTGCGTCGCCGCGGCCGCGCGACACGCCGCCCGCCCCGGGAATTCCGATCGCGACGGCGCCCGCGGAACCGCTCCCGTTCTCGTGCAGCACCACGCGCCCGGCGTGATCCTCAAGCCCGCTTCATGTCCCGCCCGCCTGGCAGCGCTCGTCGCAGTCGTGCATCACGACCTCGTCGAACTTCAGGGGCTTCGCCGCCGCGAGCGACGCGGGATCGAGCAGGCCGGCGTCGGCCAGCGTCGCGAGGTCGCCGTCGAAGAGCTCCGAGAGCTCGCGCGCGAGCGAAGCGAGCTCGGCCGGCGTGAGGCCGGCGAGGGCTTGCTCCAGGGCCAGCGCATCCGCCGCCGCCAGGCCCGCGAGGTCGCCGCGCTCGTCCAACGCCAGGGCGAGCTCGGAGAGCGACGGCGGCAGGGGATCCTGGTTCAGGGCGAGCGCGACCCGCGCGAGCTCGGCCAGGGCCTCGGCGAAGGCGTTCGCCGCAGCCGATTCCGCGAGGGCGACGTCGCGCAGCGCGTCGGCCGCGCCCTCGAGCGCGCGCCGACCTTCCTCGCGCGCGCCGAGAGCGAGCTCCTCGAGCCGCGCATCGAGCCGGTCGAGCGCTTCGAACACCGCCTCGGGACTGCCGTCCGCCAGGACCGCCTCGAGGTTCTCGAGGCGCTGCGCCAGCTCGTCCGCCACCTCGGTGTCGAGGCGGACCTCCTCTTCCAGGGTCTGGAGCTTCTCCCGCAGGCGTTCCGCGGTCGAGTCGAGGAACGACGGCGTCGCGCCGGGCAGCGTGCGCGGAATGGGCACGAGCAGGCAAGCGAGCGCGAAGGCGGCGGCCGGCGCGCCGCGCGAGAACGCCCCGCGGGGCGTGAAGGGCGGCAGCGGACCGACGCGCGCGAGCGCAGCTTCGACGGCCGTCCCCCAGCGGGCGTCCCCGAGCTCGAAATCCGTGAGCAGCGTCCCGCGCCCGCCGGAGCTCGCGTCGAGCCACGCCGCGGCCCGCGCGCGGTCGGGAGTGCTGCGCAACGCCGCGATCCAGGCCGCGAGCGCGCTCGCCGGGACGAGCACGAGCGCGAACGCCGCGTTCTCCGCGGACACGCGCCCGAGCGCGCGCGCACACAGGGCCAGCGCTCCCCCGGCCACGCACGCGAAGGCCGACCACGCGACGAGCCGGCGCAGGAACCCGTTCCCACGCGCACGGCGACGAACCCTCTCGAGCGAATGGGCGAGCTCGGGAAGCACGGACCCATCGTACCCGCGCGGCGTCACGGGAGCGCAGGTCGCCGTGCTCGGACGCACGCGCCCTCCTCGGCGAGCGACGTGGAGGCTCACAGCGCAGCCCGCCGGCGTCCGCGCTCAGGGCTGCACGATTATTTCGTGCCGGGCGAGAGCGCCAGGCCGATGCGTGCGAGCTGGCCGAGCGGCGCACGCAGGGCGGCGCGGAGCCGGGCTCACTCCTCGAGGAAGCGCGCGGCCGCGAGCTCGTCGCGGAAGCGCTGCACGCGGTCGGCGAAGGCCAGCACGTCGGAGTTGCCGGCGGCGCGGCGCTCGGCGCGCCAGGCGGCGTAGCTGCCCTTCTCCTCGATCCAGCGCGCGAGCCGCGTCGGACCGGTGTTGTAGGCCACGAGCGCGCGCTCGAGGTCGCCTCCCTGCCAGCGGATGAGGTGGGCCAGATAGTTCGCGCCGAGACGCAGGTTCAAGCGCGCGTCGGTGAGCAACTCCTCCGGGGTCGGCGCGGGCAAGCCGAGCACCTGCGCGCGCTCGACGGCGGTCGGGTGCATGAGCTGGAGCAGGCCGAGCGCGCCCTTCTCCGAGACGATCCCGACGCGCCCGCTCGACTCGGCACGCACGAGCGCGGCGATCAAGTAAGGATCGACGTTCGACTCGCGCGCGGCGAAGCGGATGTCGGCGCGGTGCGGGCGCAGCCCGGTCGACGACAAGCTCGCGCGCACGGCGAACGGGTCCGAGCGCACGAACAGACCGACGCCGAAGAGCGCGAGCACGAGGGCCGTGAGCAGGAGGCCGCGCCGGCGCGCTCGGCCGGGCCGCGCGCGCGCCGTCACTTCGGCCAGCCCTCCGCGAGGACGCGCTCGCGCAGCGCGCCGAGCAGAGCTTCCTCGGACGAGGAGAGCGACCCGACCGCGCGCGGGAGCTCGAGCTCGCGTCCGAGGCGCCGCTCGAGCTCGCGTTCCGCGCGCGCCGCCACGTGCGCCTCGGGCGACACGGCGAGGTCGAACAGGAACTCCGCGCCCGCGCGGTCGCCGCGGCCGCCGGAGGCGACCAACGCCTCGCGCTCGGGCACGTCGAGCCCGAGGCGCGCTCCCGCCGCCAAGAGCCACGCCAGCGCGTCGTCGTGCACGGCGCCGTCCCACCACTCCCACCACGCTCCGGCGGGATCGCCGCGCCCGCGCAGGTCGACGCACGTGAGCACGGCGAGCTCCCAAGCCACGCGCTCGTCGCCCGGATCGTCGGTGAGGATCGCGATCAAGGGCGACGCGGCTTCCGCGACGCCGCCCTCCGCCAGGATCAGCGCGGCCTCGCGCGCGACCTCCGCCGCCTCGCCCGCCTCGCCCATCGAGCGCCGGTGCACGACGCGCAAAAGCTCCTCGTGCGCCGCCCGGCCCAGGCCCACGAGCCCCGCGCGCGCCGGACCGAACAGATCGGAGCGCGGCCCGCGCGCGAGCATCGAGAGCAGGATCGGCAGCGCCTCGGGATCGCGCAGCGACGCGAGGCCCAGGGCCGCCGCGCGCCGAGCCTCGGCGTCCTCGTCCGACAACCCGCCCAGCAGCGCGCCGAGGGTGAACGCGTCGGGACAGGCGGCAAGCGCGCCGTAGGCGGCGCTGCGCACGCGCGCGGAAGGACTCGCCGCGCGCGCGAGCGTGAGCTCGGCGAAGGTCCGGGCCGAGTCCGAGTCGCAGGGCCGCGCGGCCACGGCGGCGATGGCGGCGGCCTGGACGACCTCGTCCGGATCCTCGAAGAGCTCGGCCAGGAGCGCCTCGTTCGCTGGGTTCGCGGGGCTCGCGTCGCTCCCGAGCGCGAGCGCCCCGCCCGCGCGCAGGGCGGACCTGGCGCTCCGCACCGCAGCGCGCGTCACGGGCGCGGGCTGCATGCGCAGCACGGCCGCGATCTCGGGGACCGCATCCGCGCCGAAGTTCGCGGCGAGCGCACCGACCAGTCCGCCCGCCAGCTCGGCGTCGATCGCGGGCCCGCCGTCCAAGGCGCGCGCGCCGTCGCCCGGGCGCGCCGCGGCGTCGCCCGCGCCCGCACGCGCCGCGGCGAGGGCGAGCGCCACGAGCCGCGCGTTCTCGGGCGAATGGAACGGAGCCCGCTCGATCAGCTCGACGAGCGCGGGCACGTCGCGCGCGTCGCGCACGCGCGGATCCGCGTACGACCGCTCGAGCTCCGCGATCCCGCGCGTCGTCTCGGCGCCCTGCGCGGCGTGCAGCGCACCGAGCACGAGCTCCACCAGCCGCCGCGCGCGCTCCGTCGGATCGCTCGTACGGCCGCGTTCGGCGACCTCGGCCAGCCACAGCGCGCGCCGATCCGCGTGGCGGCGCGAGTCGACCCAGCGCTGCCAATCGTTCGCGTCGCGCAGGGAGGTCGCGAAGGCGACCAGGCGCTCGAACCAGGGCGCACCGGCGCCGGCGGACGCGCCGAAGCGCTTCACGTTCGCGCCGTTCCCCACCACGAGCTCGCGCTCCCCCGTCGCGTTCCGCGAGACGACGCTCGGCAGGCGCTCGGCCGCGAGCACTCCCTCGCGCTCCAGGGCGCGCAGGAGATCGCCGCACTCGTCGGCCGTGAGCAGGAACGTCTCGGGCGCGCTCGCGTCGTCCGCGATCCCCTCACCCGTCAGTCGGAACGCCGCGTCCGGTCCGCGGTACTCGAGCCACAGCCGGTCGAGGTCGCGCGGATCCACCTCGAGCACCGCGCGGCGGGCGCGGAACGAAGCGGCGGCCTGACCCCACCAACGCTGCCACGCGCGACCGTCGCTCCCCAGCGTGAACCCGGCGATCAACGCCAGGCGCCGCTCGGCGGGAGCCTGGAGCGACGTGAAGTCGCGGTGGAACTCCGTCGCGGCGACGGCGCGCACCAGGTGGTGCGGCACGAGCAGGTCGAGCCAGCCGCTCTGGTCCGCGCTCGGGCGCCGGAAGCCGATGCCCGCCAGCGCGCAGGCCGCGGCGCCCGTGGCCAGGACGTTCTCGGCCGTGAGGTTCGCGAGCAGGAGCGGCACGTGCTCCTCGCCCAGGATCGCGACGGAGCGCGCGTCCTCGCGCTCGACGATCGCGAGCAGCGCGTACGAGGACGCCCGCAGCAGATAGGGCCCTTCCGTGACCTCGGCCAAGAGGCGCGCCTCGACTCCCGGCGCAGCCGAGCGGGCGAGCCGCACGGCCGCGCGGTACGCGACCCGCGCGCTCTCGTCGCCGAGCGCCGTGAACACGAGCTCGCGCGCCGCGTCGTCGTCGATCCCGGCCGCGAGGTCCACGACCAGGAGGCGCGTGTCCGTGCGCTTCGACTCCATGCGCCGCGCGAGCGCCGGCACGAGCTCGGCCGTCGCGCGACCGGCCAGTGCGCCCGCGGCCGCGGCGCGCATCGAGCTCTGCGGGTGGTCCAGCATCTCCGCGAAGAACTCCGGTGACGCGCCCACCGGATCGAGCTCGACCAGCGCCGCGACGAGCGCCGGCGCGCTCTGCGGCGGAAGCGCCCCGCGCAGGCGCTCGAGCACGCGCTCCCGATCTGCGGCCAGGCCGCCCGCGAGCAACACGCGCGCGCAGGCGACGACCTCCGAGCCGAACTCGGACCAGAGCGCCGCGCGCGCGGCGACGCGCCCGGCGTCCCCCATGTCGCGCAATGCCAGGACGGCCGCCTGCAGCGTCGCCGCTCCCACCGGACGCGACGTGCGCAGCGCTTGGAGCGCGAGCTCGGCCGGACTGGCCGCGACCGGCGGGGCCGCGGGCTCGACGCCCTTCACGGGGGCCGCGACGGACGTCGTTGGCGCCGCATCCGCGGCGGGCCGCGCGTCCGGCAGATCGAGCCCCGGCTGGTTGCCCCCCCTGCGCGGCGCGCGCGGCGCACCGCTACGCTCCGGCAGGTCGAGCTGCGCCGATGCGCTCGCCGCAAGGAGCACGAGGAGCGCCAACGCCGTCGGCGTGCGGGCAAGGAAGGAGCAGGTTGGAGCGAAGCGGGGCATGCATCCGACTCGGCTGGCCGGCGAGACGGAGGATGAGGATACGGGAGGAGTCGGCTCGACGCGTGAGCCGACCGCCGACTTCGGCTCGCGACCGCTCGAGTGTCGGTGCGCCGCCCACCGCGTCCGCGGACGCCCTGGGTCCGCTCACGGGGCGCTAGGATCCGCCCATGCCCGCTCCCCTGCGCGTCGTGAGTCTCTTGCCTTCGGCCACGGAGATCGTGTGCGCGGTCGGGGCGCGCGCGTCGCTCGTGGGCGTGTCGCACGAGTGCGACCACCCCGCCGACGTGGTCGGGTTGCCGGTGATGACGCGCTGCAAGGTGCGGAGCCTGGCGAAGAGCGGCGCGATCGACCGCGACGTGCGCGCGCTCGTGCGCGACGTCCTGGCCGTGTACGAGCTCGAGCTCGAGGCCTTGCGCGAGGCGCGGCCGGACGTGGTCGTGACGCAGGATCTGTGCGACGTGTGCGCCGTCTCCTACGACGACGTGTGCGCGGCGGCGCGCGAGCTCGCCAACCCCGCGCTCGAGATCGTGAACCTGCACCCGACGCGGCTCGCGGACGTGCTGGCGGACGTCTTGAAGGTCGGGCGCGCGCTCGGGCGCGAGGGCGAGGCGCGCGGCGTCGTGCGCGACATGGAGCAGCGCATCGAGCGCGTGCGCGCGCGGGCCGCGAGCGTCGTGGGGGTCGTGGGCGCCGTGGGCGTCGGTGGCGCGGGAGCGACCGCGCGGCCGGCGGTGCTCACGCTCGAGTGGATCGATCCGGTGATGGTCGGCGGGACGTGGATGCCGGAGCTCGTCGAGCTCGCGGGCGGGCGGCCCCTCGTGACCCGGCCCGGGGATCACGCGCCGACGCTCGGGCGGGAGGAGCTCGCGGCGCTCGCGCCGGACGTGGTGCTCGTCAAGCCCTGCGGCTTCGACCTCGCGCGCACGCGCGCGGAACGCGCGGACCTCCTGGCGCTGCTCGCGGGCTTCGACTGGCCGGCCGTGCGCGCGGGAAGAGTTTTCGCCGCGGACGGCAACAGCTTCTTCAACCGCCCCGGGCCGCGCATCGCCGACTCGCTCGAGATCCTGGCGGCCTGCACGCACGAGGAGCTCTTCGCGGACCTGGCGGAGGTCCATCGCGAGCACTTCGAGCGGCTCGGCTGAGCGAATCGCGAGCGTGCGCGCGCTTGGGCGGCCGGCGCACGAGTCTTGCCTGGGGGTAAACCCGACGCGCGTTCGAGTGGCGCTCCGCGCAAGGCCGAGCGAGATCCCGTTCGTCTTCCCCAGGGGAACGCCGCGCGGTGGAACTGCCGACCGCGAGCTCTACCGCTGCAAGGAGCTGGGCCGCAACCGTTCGGGGATCGCGGCCGAACCGCTCAACTTCGCGGCCTAGCGTCGGGCGACGCGTAGCGCGCGCGCAGCGCGGGGTCCGCGCGCACGGCGCTGCGGGCGAGCTCGACCAGGCGCACGTCGAGCGCGACCTCGTCCAAGCCCTCGTCGTTGAAGCCGGCTTGGCGCACGCCGGTCAAGCTGCCCATGCCGCGCTGCGCCAGGTCGAGCTCGGCGATCGCGAAGCCGTCGGACGTGCTCTCGAGCGCCGCGAGGCGCGCGGCGGCCGAGTCGTCGCCCAAGAGGAAGCACCACGCCGGTCGCGGGCCGCGGCCCACGCGCCCGCGCAGCTGGTGCAGCGCGGTGAGCCCGAGGCGGTGCGCGCCCTCGATCGCGATCGCGGTGGCTTCCGGCACGTCCACGCCGACCTCGACGACGGTCGTGCCCACGAGCAGCTTGGAAGCGCCGCTCCGGAAGCGCGCCAGGCGCTCCGCGCGCTCGAGAGCGGAGAGCCGCCCGTGCACGAGCTCGACGCCGTCGAGCTCTTCCTTCCAGCGCGCGTACGCCGCTTCCGCGCCGCCTTCGCCCTCGATGCGCGGGCAGACCCAGAAGACGCGCTCGCCCAGCGCCGTGCGCTCGCGCAGGAACTCGCGCAGGCCCTCGACCTTGTCAGGCGGCACGCGCCGCGTCTTCACGCCCCCGCGACCGGGCGGCGCCTCGTCGAGCAGCGAGGTGTCGAGGTCGCCGTAGATCGTGAGCGCGAGCGTGCGCGGGATCGGAGTGGCCGTCATCAAGAGCGCGTGCACGTCGCGGCCCTTCTCGAACAGGCGCTCGCGCTGCGCCACGCCGAAGCGGTGCTGCTCGTCGACGACGGCCAGCGCGAGGCGCGCGAAGCGCACGTCGGACGAGAGCAGCGCGTGCGTCCCGAAGACGACCTGGGTGCGACCCCCCGCGAGCTCCGCCTGGGTCTCGCGGCGCGCGGCGCGCGCGAGCGAGCCCGTGAGCAGCGCCGTGCGCAGGCCGAGCTCGCCGAAGGAGCGCCTGAGTCCCTGGAAGTGCTGCTCCGCGAGGAGCTCCGTCGGCGCGAGGAAGGCGGCCTGTCGACCGGATTGCGCGACGACGAGACAGGCGATCGCCGCCACCCAGGTCTTGCCCGAGCCGACGTCGCCCTGCAGCAGTCGCCGCATCGGCGCGCTGCGCGCGAGATCGGCCCGGATCTCGCTCGCCGCGCGCAACTGCCCGGAGGTGAGCGGCGCCGGGAAACGCGCGCACAGGGCCGCGAACTCGCCGTCGCCGACCGCGATCGCCGCCGCGCGTCCGCGTGCATCGAGGCTCGACGCCGCGAGCCGCGCCTGCAAGGCGAGCAGACGCTCGAGCGCGAGGCGCCGCCGTCCCGCCTCGAACGAGGCGCGATCGCGCGGGAGGTGTACGTCGCGCACCGCCTGCGGGAGCGGCGGCAGGGCGTGCTCCGCGAGCCGCTCGGCCGACACGGGCTCTTCGAGCTCCGCCGCGAAGCGCTCGCACGCCGCGCGGCACAGACCGCGCAGGAACTCCTGACCGATGCCCTCGGTCAGCGGATACTGCGCCATCGGCACGCTCGGGTCCTCGTCGGGCGCGACGAGACGCGGCGAGCGCAACGCGCCTCCGCCGGTGTCGACGAAGTGGCCCTCGCACACGATCTCTTGGCCGATCTCGAATCGCTCGCGCAGCCAGGGCTGGTTGAAGAACACGAGGTCGAGCGATCCCGAGGCGTCGTCGATGCGCACGCGCAGGACGGAGCGCCGCCAGCCGCTGCGGTAGAGTCGCTTGCCGCGCACCGTGCCGCGCACACGCACGCGCGCCGTCGCCGCGTCGCGCGCGGCGTCGCGCGCGCGGGCGAGCGAATCGGCGATGCGCGCAGGCTCCGTCAGGCGCGGCACGAGCAGGAGCAGGTCGCGCACGCTCGCGAGCCCGAGCTTCGCCAGTCGCGCCGCACGCACCGGCCCGACGCCGGGCAGCACGCCGAGGGGAGCGAGCTCCTCCGTCCTCGAGCTCTTCACGGGGGTGGGCTCAATCGCCGAACAGCTCGGGGAGCAGCGCCTCGGCGGGCTTGTGCTGCGGCGAGTAGCCCGGGTCCGCGAGGCCTCCGCCGTCGGGATCGGTGGACCAGCTCCACACGAAGACTCCGCCGAGCACGCCGCGCTCGCGCGCTGCCGACACGGCGTCCGCCAGGCCCGCGAAGAGCTCGCGCTGGCGCTCGGGATCGGGCTTCTCGCCCGGCACCGACGGTCGTAGGCCTCCGCCGACGGAGCTCGGGAAGCCGACCGGGAAGAGCAAGAGCGGCGTCCCCGGCGTGCCGGCCGCCAGGACGAGCTCGTCGATCCGGCTCTCCATGCCCAGCGCGAGCGCGCGCCGGGACCTCCAGTGATCGGGAACCGACTCGAAGAACGCGCTCGACACGAAATCGAGTCGGTCCCACAGGGCGAAGCGCCCGACGTTGGCGCCCGTGCTCGAGCGCACCGAGTAGGTCACGCTCCCTCCGAAGAGCGCGCGCACGCCGACGATCCATTCCTCCCAGCTCTCGCGCTTCATGGCCAAGAGCGCGTGATCGACGTTCACGCGTCGGGCTTCGGGCTGGAAGCTCGACGCCGCGCCGAGCTCGGCCCCCATGCACAACAGGTCCGCGCCGACGAGCTCCGCGAGGAGCGCGTAGTGATCGAGGAAGCGCGCGTAGTTCTCGAAGAACCCCCGCCAGCTCGCCCGGCTCGTCCACGTCGCGTTGCCGGCGAAGGTCCCCGAAGGGCTCGTCAAGAGATGGGGCGCGAGGGCGACGCGCAGCGAGAGCGCGTGGGCGGCGGCGACGGCTTGGGCGAGGGCCAGGTCGGACTGGGTCGCGACGCGGCGCCGGCCGAGCGCGGCATCGGGCGTCTCCGGCCAACCCGGGTCGAGGAAGGCGGCCGTCGAGAGGAGCACGGCGTCGGCTCCGGCGGCGCGCGCGCGCGCGAGGCTCAGGGAGACCTCGCGCGCCGCGTAGCCGCCGAGGTCGCCCTCACCCGCCGGCTCGAGTGCGATTCCCTTCCAGAAGTCCGTGTTCGGCTCGCGCGCCGCGTGGGTCGGCGCGCGCTGAGCCTTCCGCTCGAGCTCCGCGCGGAAGTCCTCCTCCAAGGTCGCGTCGGGGACGACCTCCGTCTCCCCGCGCCACAGCGCGCTGGCGAAGTCGCGATCGCCGGCCTCGAGCTCGCGCGCCGCGAGCCAGGCGAAGAGCGCGGCGCGCAGCGGGGCCCGCACGTGCGGCGACAGGCGCCGATCCGCGGCCGGGTCGACGAGCCGGGCCACCGACGGCGCGCGGCCGGAGCGCGCGAGGTGGGCGACGTGGCTCTCGAGGTCCGCCCCCCACCAACTGCCCGCGGCCGCCACGGGGATCGCTTCGTCGATCCACGCCGCGGACGGCGGTCCCAGTCGAGCGTGGAGCTCGACGCGCACGGCAGAGGCTCCCCCGTCGTCGGGCACTCCGTCCGCGAGCAGCGCGTGCACGGTCCGGGACGCCGAGGCGGTCGCGAGCGACGGATCGAGGGAGAAGCGCAGCTTGTCCTCCGCGTGGCCGTACGCGTAGATCGTCGCGCCGGGGGGCGGGGGGCCCTCGTCCTGGAACCACGCCTCCAGCGCCGTGCGCGCGGCGGCGACCCGGTCCAGGTAGCGGACGATGGTCCGATCGTCGACCTCCGGCGGCGCGAAGACGGCGCAGCGTCGATCGCTGATCTTGCGCATCCCTTCCGTGAAGGACGACCAGGCGCTGAAGAGGTCGCGGGCGCTCTCCCACAGGATCTCGCCGTCCGGAGCGAGCCTCGCGTGGAAGAACGGATCGCCTTCCGAGTAGCACACGACCGACATGCGCGCGGGCGGGGTCAGGTCCTCGACGATGCCGAGCAGGTACTCGGCGCGCGCGGCGAGGTAGAGGCCGGTCGCGACGCCGCGGCGCTCGGGATCCTCGAACCAGGCCACGAGCGCGTCGCCGGGCTCGTCGTAGACGCGCCGGCCGAAGCCGAAGCCGCCGTCCTCGAGCTCCTCGACGCCGAGCGCCTGCGCGAGGTCGCGCACGCCGTGGGTGTTCCAGTCCCCGACGACGACCCGCGGGCGCGCCGAGCGCGGCGCGGCCGGATCCACGAGCGCGAGGCGCAAGGACGTGCGCGCTTCGAGCTCGCGCGCCGCGCGCCGCATCCGCTCGCGCAGCGGTCCGTCGTCGACGGCCACTTCGATGGCGTCCGCGCGCACGAGGCTCTGGAAGAGATCCCACGCACCGTCGGACACCGCCGAAGTTCCCCTCGCGCTCGCAAGTACAGAAGCGGGTGGACGCGCGGCCGGCGAAGAGCCCGCACCCGCGAAGGTGAGCAGGACGGCGGCCAGGATCCACGCGAACGGGCTCGAGCTCATCGGGGCCATCGAGTCTACGGACGCGGGCTCGACCGCTCCATGCGCGCGCCGCGCGCGACCCCCGCGACATCGGCATAGAGCTCGGCGTGCAGCGCGGCCACTTGCTCGAGCAGGAAGCCCTCGCCCACGCGCTCCTTCCCCGCGGACCCGAGCCGCTCGCGCAGCGCCGGGTCGACGACGAGCCGGCGCAGGGCCTCGGCCAGCGCGACGAAGTCCCCGGGCCGCACGAGCAGCCCGGTCTTCCCGTCGACGACGCTGTGCGCCGGCCCACCGATCTCGGTCGCGATCACCGGCCGGCCGCGCGACATCGCTTCGAGGACTCCGATCGCGGGTCGGGCGGAGAGGCCCGGATCCACGACCACGTCGCTGGCGTCGAGCAGGCTCGCCACGTCGGCCCGGCGCCCGAGGAAAGAGGCCTCCCGCGCCAGGCCGAGCTCGCGCCGCTCGCGATCGATCTCGACGATCGCCGGACCGTCGCCCGCGATCCACAGCCGCGGACGGATGCCGGCTTCCGCCAGGCGGGCGAGCGCCCGCAGGAGGACCCCGTGGCCGCGATCGGCCTCGAGCGAGGAGAGCACGAGCACCACGACGTCGTCCTGGCCCGCGCGCTCGGCCGCGCGCGCGAGCTCGCGCTCGGCGCCGAGGTCGAGCCGCGCCGGGTCCAGGGCCGCGGGGATCGAACGGATGCGCTCGGGCGCGAAGCCGCCCTCCTCCAACCGCGCGCGGGCCTCGGGGGTCGACGCGATCGCCGTGTGCACGCACAGCCGCGCGAGCCGCGGCGCTTCCACCTCCCCGTCGAACGTGCGCACGAGCGGCAGGCCGGCGAGCCGCGCGGCGACGCTCGCGAGACGCACGGCCCGGGTCCCGTGGACGTGCACCAGGTCGAAGCGCCTCCCCGCGAAGAGGCGCCAGAGCGCGAGGAACGCCCCCGGACCGAGGACCTCGTGGAGCGCGAGGTCGCGCAGGGCGATCCCCTGCTCGACCGCCTGCACGGACAGCCGACTCGAGTGCGAGGAGACCAAGAGGGTCTCGACTCCCTGGTCCGGGAGCCCGCCGAGCAGGATCGAGAGCCGGCGCGCGGCGCCCGACAGGAACGGATCCGCGCAGAACTGGACGACCTCCAGCTTCCGGCGCCCGGGCGCGCGCGCTCTCGAACTCGATTCCACGGCGGCCACGATCCGAGAAAGAGTAGAGACGCGGGCGTTCCCCTTCGGGAAGAAAGGACCGAGAATCTGAAGGACGGTTTCGCCGGTTGCGCGCGCGTCCTACGAAACCCGGCACCCGACCGACCGGCCACACCATGATCCTGCTCCTCGCCGCCTGCGCCCTCCTGTTCCTCTCCGGGTTCGCCTGGGGACCCGGGAATCACCTCGAGTTCGCCGAACGCGTGTACCGGCGCCGGCGCGAGCTCCTGAAACCCGACGTGGCGCGCCTGCTCGGGGAAGAGCGCGCCTCCTTCCTCTACGGGAACATCGCGGCCGACATCATCAACTTCAAGGGTTACGGCGGCCGCCAGAGCCACTGCCACCGCTGGGCCATCGTCGACGAGATGCGCGAGCTCGCGAGCTCGCCCGCCGAGGAGGCCTTCTGCCTGGGCTACCTCTCCCACCTGGCCGCCGACACGATCGCCCACAATCACTTCGTCCCCTACCACCTCGTGCGCTTCGCGCGCGCGCGCGGCCTCGGACACCTCTACTGGGAGATGAGCGCCGATCGCTTCGTCCCCGAGGTGCGCTGGCAGACGATCGCGGAGCTCAAGCGCGACCGCGGGCTGGACGCGCTCGATCGGCTCATCGACCGCACGGTCGCGCGCAAGGCCTTCTCGATGCGTACCAACAAGCTGATCTTCAACCACGTCCTGCTCGTCAGCGAGCGCGACCAGTGGCGGCGCGGCGTCGAGCGCATCCACCCGATCGGGCGCGTGGAGCTGCGGCGCGGGTTCCTCGAGCTGTTCCGCGACGCCGCCGTCGCGCGCGTGCGGCTCGCCCTGCGCGCGAAGGGCCTGGAGCGCCTGCTCGAGATCGACACGACCGGCAAGGCCGCGCAGAAGGACGCGGCGCGCCGGCGGAAGGTCGTGGCGGCGCTCCCGGCCGGACCGGAACGCGCGCGTCTTGCCGAAGAGTCGGCGAGCGAGTTCCTCGTGGGGATGCAGTCGCCGCCGGACCCGCGCGTCGCCTGATTCCGGCCAAAGCGTTTCAGGGGAGCAGGAAGTAGAGCAGGACGTCCTCGCCCACGAAGCCGTTCCCGTTCAGGTCGCGCATGCTCTCGGTCTCGCTGGCGACGAAGACCGCCCCGACCAATCCGTCGGTGACGACCGCGGGCGTCGTTCCGTCCGCGCTGGGATCGTCGGGAACCGTGTGCAGGACGAGCGGTTCGCACGCGAAGACCGGGCACAGGGCGAGCACGAAGCCCGTCGTGTCGCCGTCCCCGTCGAGGTCGACTTGCTGTTCGGCTTCGCTGACGCGGAAGAAGGCGAGACTACGCGCGACGACGATCCCGCCCTTCTGCGGCGAGAGGCCGAAGCCGACGCCGGGGAAGACGAGGACGTCGCCGGAGAAGCGCGGCCAGGTCGGCAGCTCGTCCGTGGTGTCCGCATCGGCGAACGACAGATCCTTGCACGCCGAGTTCAACGAGACGCCCTGCACCGACTCCTGGAAGGCGATCGGCAGACGCAGCTCGCTCTCCATGGGCGCCATCCAAGCCGCTCCGACGAACGGGATCGCCGAGCCCGTCCCGTGCTGGAACCTCCACGGCGTGAGCGGCGGCAGTTGCGGATTGTGCGACGCGACGAGCACGTTCATCTGACCGTCGCCGTCGATGTCCTCCGAATCCAGGGCCTCGTCGACCGCGATGACGAAGCCGCTCGAGAGCCCCGCGAGCCCGTGCGATCCGCCCGCGATGCCGGTGGCGAGGGCGTGGAGCTCCGTCACGTCGCCGGGGGGCAGCACCGGCGCCAGCGGATCGGTCACCGCCCGCGTCCAACGCACGACCGTGTCCACGAGGTCCATGTCGAAGTTCAGGTCGCAGTTCGCCGACGCCTCGTCGCTCGCGGTCGCCACGAAGCCCTCGACGACCACCAGCCGGTCGGGCTCCACGCCCATGGGATCGCGGCCGACCAGCCCGGTGTTGCGCGGCGGGAACAGGACGGGATCGGCGAACCACGGCTCGAAGTGGAGGAAGTGGACCACGACGTCCGCCGCGTCCGTGTCGGGACTCGCGTTGCACTGGACCGGCTCCCACGCCGTCCCCATGAACTCGGGCGAGTCGCGATCGTTGAGGCTCGCCCCACCCTGATCGGCTTCGGACACGAAGAAAGCCACGAGCCAGTCGTTCTGGGCGGCGGTGCGGCGCGCACGGATCGGCGAGGTGCTCGAAGGGAGCGCGAGCCCCGTGCTCTGGATCCCGCGTTGCGGCTGGGCGGCGTCGAGCAGCGCGAGGACGGTGTTGTCGTCGGCGTCCATGTCGCCGTTCTGATTCGCGAGCTCGACCGTCTCGTCGTAGGCGAGGAAGAGCAGGCCCGCTTCCTCTCCGAGGAGCAGCGGCCGGCGCTGGCCCGTGTCGAGATGCGCCACCTCGACCGGGAGCCGCGGCGCCGTCTGAGCGAGCGTGCGCAGCGTCGTGGCTCCGTCGCCCGCAGCCGTGAGCACGAGGTCGGACACGTTCGACGCATAGTAGAGCCGCCCTCCGGCCGAGATCGCGGAGTTCACGTTCGCCGACGGCCGCAGGTCGTCGACGTAGCACACGCCCTCTGCGTTGCACTGGCCCATGCCGTTCGGAACGCTCGCGGCGCCGAAGGCCCAGTGCAGGAGCACGACGTCGTCCAGGACCGTGTCGCCGTTCCAGTCGCGCCCGTCGGTCGCCTCGACGACCTCGAAGTAGAGCTGGTCGCCGACGACGTGCGCGGCGAACGGCGCCACGCCCAGCGGGAAGAACGTCTGACCACCCATGCTCACGGCCACCGCGACGGAATCGCCCATGAAGGCGTTCCCGTTGAGGTCCTGGGGACCGGCGGGCGAGTTCTCCTCCTCCAAATAGATCATCCAGTTGCCGACGAGGGTGATGGGAGAGCCCGGGGCGACGTGCCCGCGCGTGGAGAGGGGCTGGAGCGAATCGTCGTCGTCGTCGCTCGAGCCGCACCCCGCGCACGCGAGGGCGAGGAGCGCGACGAGAGCGGCGAGAGCGGCGTCGTAGCGCGAGATCGATTGGAGCTTGGAAGCAGCGACGCGGGTCATGGGCGGAATCCCTTCTCGCGGCGATTCTGACCGCGCGGCCGCGCGACCACCAGCATCGATGCGGCGAGGTTCGAGCTCCGGACCTCGTCGGGGCGCGCTCCGTCCACCCGCGCGAGAGGACTCGGGCGGCGGCCACCCGCGCGAGAGGACTCGGGCGGCGCTGGAATGCGCGCACGCCGCCGGAGATCATGCCCGGATGCGGGTCCTCCTCGCTTCGTCGCCGCACCGGGACACGTTCGGCTACTCGATGCCTCCGCCCGGATTGTTGCGGCTCGGCGGCGAGTGCCTGCGGCGCGGGATCGACGTGCGCCTCGACGACCTCGCGTTCCGCTTGGCGGCCGGCGAGCTCGACCCTTCCGACGAGCTGTGCGCGAGCGCGGCCCGGCACCTGCTCGCCGGCGGTGAGCCCGACGTGCTCGGACTCTCCGTCATGGGCGCCACCGTTCCGGCGGCGCTCGAGATCGCGCGCCTCGTGCGCGCGCGCTCGCCGCGCACGCGGATCCTCTTCGGCGGTCCGGGCGTGCACGGGATCGACGCCGCGCTCGTCGGGCGCTTCGGGCAAGTCGACGCCTGCCTGCGCGGCGAGGGCGAGGAGACCTTGCCCGCGGCCCTCGAGCGCTTCGCGCGCGGCGCCGACCTGGCGGGCGTCGCCGGCGCGACCTGGCGCGACGCGTCCGGTCGCGTTCGGCGCGAGAAGGACCGCGAGCCGATGCGCGCCCTCGACTCCCTGCCCGAGTACGCCTGGGAGCTCCTGCCGCCGCTCGCGCGCTACAAGGCGCTCACGGGCGAAGCCGAAGGCCTGACGCCGATCGATTCGGGCCGCGGCTGCGTCTACGACTGCAGCTTCTGCACGATCGGACGCTTCTGGGGCCGGCGCTCGCGTCCGCTTCCCGTGCGGCGCCTCGTGCGCGAGGTGCTCGCGCTCGCGCACATCGAAGGAGCGAAGAACGCCTACCTGTGCCACGACCTGTTCGGCGCGGACCGCGCGCACGCGCTCGCGTTCTGCGACGCGCTGATCGAGCAGGGCTCCCCCATCCCGTGGGAGTGCCGCGCGCGCGTCGACCACGTCGACCCCGAGCTCGCGGAGCGCATGGCGCGCGCCGGCTGCTACCGCGTGCTGTTCGGCATCGAGAGCGGCGACGCGCACCTCTGCAACGCGCACGACAAGCACCTCGCGCAGGACCTCGACGTCCTCGGGCGCATCGGCGCCTGCGTCGAGCACGGCATCACGCCGATCCTGTCGATCATCCTCGGTCTGCCGGGCGAGGACGACCTCGCCCTCGCGCGCACGCTCGAGCTCGCTGCGCGCGCGGCGCTCGCGGGCGGCGTGCAGCTCTCCTTCCACCTCGTGAACCCACAGCCCGGCTGCCGCCTGGGCGAGGAGCACGGCGCCCAATCGCGCCCCGTCGAGGGCATCCCGCCCGACATGGCCTTCGGCGCCGGCACGACCGCGCCCGAGCGCGCGCTGATCGAGAGCCACCCGGACCTCTTCGGCACCTGGTCGCTGCTCACGAGCGCGCCCGGCGGCGAGGCGCGCCTGCGCTCGCTCCACACGCTCGCGCAGAACGCACCCGAGCTCCTCATGCGCTACCCGCGCGCCGTCCTCGCCCTCGCCGCTCACCGCGGCGAAGGCGTGCTCGACCTGCTGCGCGCCTGGCACGCCTCCGGCCGGAGCTTCGAGGGCTTCGCGCGCACCGCGCGCGATCCACTCGTCGACGGCGCCGTGCGCTGGGAGCAAGCGGTCGCGAGGGCGAGCGCGCCCGGCGCCACGCCCGCCGCGAATGCCGCAACCGTCGCGCTGGATCCGGGCCGGCCTCGTTCGCGAGCCGAACTCGTGCGCACGTCCTTCGAGCCCCGCGAATTCGTGCACGCGCTCACGCGCGGCGCCACCCAGAGCGGCGCGCCCTCCGGCTCGGAGCGCGTACTCGCCGTCGTCGGCACGAAGCGCGGCGCCCGCACGCTCGTGGTCTCGAACGAGGCGGCCCTTCTGCTCCACCTGTGCGACGGCACGCGCACGCTCTCCGAGCTCGAAGCGCTCCTGCCGAGCGTCGAGCCCGCCCTACGCGAGCTCGCGCAGCACGGCTTGCTCGACCTGTGATCCCGATCGACACCCGCCGACATCCCAGGCTTCGGCTTCCATCGAGCGGTAGCTCGGAGCGCCATGAGTGAAGTGATCATCGTCGTCGAAGAGGCTCCGAAGGGCGGATTCGTGGCTCGTGCACTCGGCGCTTCGATCTTCACGGAATGCCGTACGCTGTCATTTCGAGGAGGGCCAGATGCCGAAGCTCATCCGCCTCCACTTCGTTCGCGACGAGCTGATCTCTGCGTGAAGCTCCCTCGAGAACTCTCCGGTACCGAGCTCTCCCCAGCCCTGCCGGTCTTCGGCTAGAGGATGGCTCGTCAGACCGGAAGCCATATTCGTCTGACGACATCGAGCACGGCGAACATCACATCACCGTTCCTGATCACTCTGCGCTGCGGGTCGCCACACCATGGAGCACCGATTTCCGCTATCGTGCTCGGCAGCTCCTCGTGAGCAGGGAGCTCGCGGATGTCGCTCGCCAAGGATCCAACACCGTCCGACACGGGGTCGCTCTCCTTCTTCCGGCGTGCGGAGCGCGAGCTAGTGCAGCCGGTGCCGGGGCTCGTGGCGGGGAAGGTGGTGGGCGACTTCCGGCTCGTGTCGTTGCTCGGTCAGGGCGGGATGGGTCAGATCTGGGAGGCGGACCAGCTCTCGCTCGGGAACCGGCGCGTCGCGGTGAAGTTCGTGCGGCCGGAGCGTGTGACGACGCACCAGCTCGAGCTCTTCGCGCGCGAGGCGCGCGCGGGCGGAAGGCTCTCGCATGCGGGCATCGTGGGCGTGCACGGGCACGGCGAGTCGGACGGCCTGGCGTGGATCGCGATGGAGCTCGTCTCCGGCGCGTGGAACTTGCGCGACTTCCTGGACGAGGTGTCGCGCCGGGACGAGGTGCCGGCGGGCTACGACCGCCACGTGGCGCGCTTCGTCGCGGAGATCGCCGACGCGGTGCAGACCGCGCACGAAGCGAAAGTGATCCATCGCGACCTCAAGCCCCAGAACATCCTCGTGACGCCCGACGACCACCCGAAGGTGACCGACTTCGGGCTCGCACGGATCACGGACGAGAGCGCGTTGTCCGTGACGGGCGACTTCGCGGGCACGTACTTCTACATGAGCCCCGAGCAGGTCACGGCGAAGCGCATGGGGCTCGACCACCGGAGCGACATCTTCAGCCTGGGGATCGTGTTGTACGAGATGCTCGCGCTGCGCCGGCCGTTCGAGGGCGACACCATCCAGCAGGTGGCGGCGGCGATCGTCACGAAGGACCCGCACGATCCACGGACCTTCCGCTCGCGCATCCCGCGCGACCTGGCGGTGATCGCGGGCAAGGCGCTCGAGAAG
>CAYPTB010000020.1:0-3338 GCA_964413535.1 uncultured Planctomycetaceae bacterium
CTTCTCGAGCGCCTTGCCCGCGATCACCGCCAGGTCGCGCGGGATGCGCGAGCGGAAGGTCCGTGGATCGTGCGGGTCCTTCGTGACGATCGCCGCCGCCACCTGCTGGATGGTGTCGCCCTCGAACGGCCGGCGCAGCGCCAGCATCTCGTACAACACGATCCCCAGGCTGAAGATGTCGCTCCGGTGGTCGAGCCCCATGCGCTTCGCCGTGACCTGCTCGGGGCTCATGTAGAAGTACGTGCCGGCGAAGTCGCCCGTCACCGACAGCGCGCTCTCGTCCGTGAGGCGCGCCAGCCCGAAGTCGGTCACCTTCGGGTGGTCGTCGGGCGTCACGAGGATGTTCTGGGGCTTGAGGTCGCGATGGATCACTTTCGCTTTGTGCGCGGTCTGCACCGCGTCGGCGATCTCCGCGACGAAGCGCGCCACGTGGCGGTCGTAGCCCGCCGGAACCTCGTCCAGGCGCGACATCTCGTCCAGGAAGTCGCGCAAGTTCCACGCGCCGGAGACGAGCTCCATCGCGATCCACGCGAGCCCGTCGGACTCGCCGTGGCCGTGCACGCCGACGATGCCCGCATGCGAGAGCCTCCCACCCGCGCGCGCCTCGCGCGCGAAGAGCTCGAGCTGGTGGCTCGTCACGCGCTCGGGCCGCACGAACTTCACCGCCACCCGGCGGTTCCCGAGCGACACCTGCGCCGCCTCCCACACCTGACCCATCCCGCCTTGACCGAGCAGCGACACGAGCCGGAAGTCACCCACCACCTTCCCCGCTACGAGCCCCGGCACGGGCTGGGCCTGCTCGCGCTCCGCACGGCGGAAGAACGACAGCGACTCGGAGTTGGACGGCGATGGATCCGTGGCGAGCGACATCCGCGAGCTCCCTACCCAAGGCAGGTCTCCGAGCAAGATACCGAGGCCCCTGGATCTTGGGATAACGGAGGGTCATTCCCGTCGCAACGGTCGTGGGCATGGTGGCGGAGGGGATGAGCGAGGACGAGATCCTGCGCGACTACCCCGACCTGGAGCGCGAGGACATCCGTGAGGCACTGCGCTTCGCTTCCGAAGCCGTGCGCGAGCGCGAGCTGCCGCTGCGTGAGCCGCCCCATCCTGGTTGACGGGTGCGTGTTGAAGAGCACGCGCTCGGGCTCGGAGAGGCCGGCCGTCACGTCGGCCGATCCCCGTTCGAGCTTCGATCACGACGCTGAGAAGCGCGTGGTAGGCGCTCGTCCCGGCGGGGGATCTCGGGAGCCGCTCGCAGGACGTCGGCCGGCACGACCGCGTCCTGGTACGTGAAGACGTACGTCAAGTGCGGCACGTCGCTCACCGGCGTAGAAGTGCTCGCGGAACGCGAGCAGCTCCTTGTCGCGCACGAACTCTGCGAGCGCCGTGTCGTCGAAGCCGCCCAGCGTCGTCGAGTAGCGGAAGGTGAAGACTTTCACGCCCCTTCACCACCTTTCCGGAAAAATTGCGCTACGCGACTTCAGGGCGCCAACATCCGACGCCCTTTCCTCCGCGGCCGGCTGCGCACGGCCGCTCCGGGGCGCCTCGTGCCGGACTTCCTACCGCACGCCCCGAGTCAGTGGCGAAGTCGTGAAGGAGCCAGCGATGACCTGGCGGGACGGAGGCCGAGGGGGAAGACCGCGAACACGGGCGTGGAGCTGCCGCGGTACGCCGATCGCGCGTACACGGCCGCGGAGTAGAAGCTGCCACCGCGGTACGCGCGGGAGGAAGAGCCGGCTGGATCCGACACCGGGTCCTTCGCGGCTTCCTTTCCATAGAAGCCGTTGTCGTACCCGTCCAAGCACCACTCCCACACGTTGCCGTGCACGTTGAAGAGGCCGAAGGGATTCGGAGCGTACTGGTTCACGGGTGCGTGCACGGCATACCCGTCATCGAGCTCCGGCCAGTCCTTGATGTCACTCCAAGTCGCACTCGCCCGCGTCGCCGCCTGATCCGCCAAGTTCGCAGCACCGATCAGCGACTCGCGCTCAGAACCCGTCCACCAGACGCTCGGCGCTCCGCCCCGCGCCCCGTACTCCCACTGCGCTTCGCTCGGAAGCGAGAGACCAAGCCTCTCCATCACGTCCGCGCACGTGTTCCAGCTCACCTGCTCCACCGGATGCAACCAGGACGGCGCCAAGCCATCAGGCGGCTGGTAGTAGCTCGGGTTCCGACCCACGAACCGCATCCACTGGCCCTGCGTCATCTCGTACTTCGAAAGGAAAAAGGGCGACAGCTCCACCTCGTGCACCGGGCCCTCGCTGCTCTCCGCCTGCGGATCGTAGTTCGGCCCATCCGGGTCGTTCCTCTGCCCGCCCATCGCGAACGTCCCACCCGGCAGCAGCACGAACACGAGACCCGTCTCTTCCGTCAGCGCGAGCTTCCCGTCCGCACCGCGCTCCGCGATCTCCCCCGTCTGTAGGTGCGCGAACTCCCACAACCCCGACTCCGGATCGCGGCCGATCGGCAACAACCCCTTCTGCGGCGCGAGCACCAGGCCACCGTACGCCGGACACTCGGATGGATCGGCGATCGAGAGCAACGCCTCGGCCCACCTCGCCTCGGCCTCCGGGCCGGTCACGCTCCGCTCCGCGATCGAAGACGCGAACGCGTGACGCTTCGGCACGCTCCAACCGTGCGCCTCGCTCGTCCCGTCCTCCGCCAAGAGCCCCGCCTCGAGCTCCTCGATCCCCGCGATCAGCTTCGTGAGCTGGTTCTCCCACCAGCGCGCCTCACGCTCCTCCTCACCGAAACGCCAGTCCCGCCGCTCGTCCAGCACGAGGTCCAGCTCCGCGCGCTCCGCGTCCATCCGCCCGAGCTCCGCCTCCGTCCGCGGCAGCGCACGCGACCGCAGCTCCGCGCGCTGCGCACGGTGCCCGGGAAGATCCTGAGCCAGCGCCCGCGCGCGACCCATCCACACTTCGTAGCGAGGGATCAGCTCCGGCTCCGCCGGCCACAGCCGATCCGCCTCCGCCAGCAGGTCGTCGAGCTCCTGCAACGCCGACAACCGCAGCACCTCCTCCGCCTTCCGCCTCGCCGCCTCCGCCTCCCGGTCCGCCCGCTCCTTCTCCTCCTGCGCCAGCCGCTCGCCTTCGACCGCCCGCTCCTCGTTCGCCTTCGCCACCCGCGCGTTCTCCAGCGCTTCCGCCGTCTTCGACTCGAGCGAGATGTTGGCCTCAGCGAGGTGCGCGCGCTGGGCCTCGAGGTCTCGGTTGGCCGAGTCGAGCTCGTCGACCGTACTCCCGAGCGCCGCGTTTGCACGCACGTTGGCGACGAGCAGGATCGAGATTACGACGAGCGCCACGCTCGCGAGCCCTGCCGCCACGCTCTTCGTCGGG
>CAYPTB010000021.1:0-167240 GCA_964413535.1 uncultured Planctomycetaceae bacterium
GTGCGAGCGCGGGTGATATCGGGCTGCCGCACTTTGGGATCGTCCTCGGGCAATGGATGGAACGTGAGGGTCGAGCGCGACCCCGTGAGCTCCACGACTTTCTCGGCGAACTGCCGGATGGTCATCTCCGACGGGTTGCCGATGTTCACCGGCAGCACCTCGTCGGAGTGCAGGAGCCTCCAGATCCCCTCGATCAGGTCGTCGACGTAGCAGAAGGAGCGCGTCTGCGACCCGTCTCCGAAGACGGTCAAGGGCTCGCCGCGCAGGGCTTGGCTCATGAACGCGGGCAAGGCGCGCCCGTCGTTCATCCGCATGCGCGGACCGTAGGTGTTGAAGATGCGCACGATGCGCGTCTCGACGTGGTGGTAGCGGTGATAGGCCATGGTCATGGCCTCTGCGAAGCGCTTCGCCTCGTCGTAGACACCGCGCGGGCCGACGGGGTTGACGTTGCCCCAGTAGTCCTCGCGCTGCGGGTGGACGAGGGGGTCGCCGTAGCACTCCGAGGTCGAGGCGAGGAGCAAGCGCGCGCCCTTCGCGTGCGCGAGCCCGAGCGCCTTGTGCGTCCCCAACGAGCCCACCTTGAGGGTTTGGATGGGCAGCTCGAGGTAATCGATGGGACTCGCCGGCGAGGCGAAGTGCAGCACCGCGTCGAGCGGACCGGGCACGTGGATGAACTCCGTCACGTCCTGGTGCAGGAAGTGGAACCAGCGGTCCCCCACGAGGTGCTCGACGTTGTCGAGGGAGCCGGTCACCAGGTTGTCCATGCAGAACACCTCGTAGCGCTCGTGGAGGAAACGCTCGCACAGGTGACTGCCGAGGAAACCGGCTCCGCCGGTGATCAGGACACGCGGTCGAGGCATGGCGCTTCTGGAACTCGTGCGTGGACGGGCGCTCGCCGCGTTCCCCCGTACGCTTCGAGGGTCGAGCCGGCAGTGCGGGATGGTATCCGAAGCGCGCACCCGCGCCTCAGAGCGATCGGACCCGCGATCACGGCGCGGGCGGCGCGGGAGCGCGATCGCCGAGGTCGAGCAGGGCCGCCTCCTCGCCGGCGGCGAGATGGACGATGACCCCGTTCCCCACCAGGCGTCCTTCGCCCTGGGAGCGGGCGCGGATGCCCGCGCTCTCGGGGAGGACCGTCAAGTCTCCATAGGCGGCACCGCGGATGCCAGCCGACTCGATCTCGACGGGCGGACCGCCGAGCTGGAACGGGGCGCCGCCCTCGCCGAGGAGCGGGAGGTCGATGCGCTCGCCGGGGCCGAGCGTGATGCGCTCTTCGCGGAAGGCCAGGTAGGCCGGACTGCGCGATTGGTTGAAGACGCGCAACATCTCATCGTAGATGTGCTGGACCAGGTAGGGACCGGTCGGCTCCGTCGGGGGTCCCGAGAGCAGGCTTCCGCCGGGGAGTTGGACCAGCGCGCCGGGCGCGAGCTCGATCTCCGCGCGCGTCAGGGTCTCGAAGCGCACGGATGGCTCGCCGCGCTCCAGGTCTCCCACGCTGCAGAGCGCCTCGTCGAAGACGACCACCGTCGCGCCGTCCGAGACCCACAGGAGCTCGGCGCGCCCGCCCGCCCCGCAGTGCATCCACGTGCCGGCCCAGACTCGCTGGCGCTTGCGGTAGTGGGTCAGCGGAAAGGCCCCTTGACTCCCCGCGAGCCGCACTTGCACGGGATCGGCGTGTCGGATGAGGAGCACCTCGGTCTGACCGGGGGTCGTGTTCGCGAGCACGCCGGGTGGCAGGGGATCGACGGCCTGCACCATGGGTTTGGGCCAGATCTGCGTGTTGCAGGCCGAGCCGACGAGGAGCGCGACCGCCGCTGCGAGGCGCGGGACGCGTCCGCGTTCCAGTCCGAGGCCCGATCTCATCGCGCGAGTCTCATCGAGATGGCTCCCTGCCCACTGTAATAGCGCTCCACGAATCCGGTGTCGTGATCGCCGGCGCGGAAGTCCGAGTGGTTCAGGATGCGGCGCTGGATCGCGATCGTGGTGGGCAGGCCCTCGATGACGAACTCGTCCAACGCTCGCAGCATCGTGCGGATCGCTTCATCCCGGGTCGGCCGATGGGCGAGGAGCTTCCCGATCATCGAATCGTAGTTCGGCGGGATGCGATAGCCGCTGTAGGCGTGGCTGTCGACCCGGATGCCCGGTCCGCCCGGGGGGACGAACAGGTCGATCAGTCCCGGCGAGGGCTGGAAGTCCTTGGCGGGGTCCTCGGCGTTGATGCGGCACTCGATGCAGTGGCCGCGCATCACGACGTCGCCCTGGGAGAGTTCGAGGCGTTCCCCCGATGCGAGCCGGAGCTGCTGCTGGATGATGTCGATCCCGGTCACCATCTCCGTGACCGTGTGCTCGACCTGGATGCGGGCGTTGACCTCGATGAAGAAGAAGTTCCCCTTGCGGTCCAGCAGGAACTCCACGGTGCCCGCGCCGTGGTAGTTGGCCGCGCGCGCGATCGCGAGCGCCGCTTCGCCCATGCGCACTCGCAGCTCGGGCGTCAGCGAGGGGGACGGCGACTCCTCGATCAGCTTCTGGTGGCGCCGCTGAACCGAGCAATCGCGCTCTCCGAGGTGGATCAGGTTGCCGTGCTGGTCGCCCAGGATCTGGATCTCGACGTGGCGCGGGTTCTCGACGAATTTCTCGAGGTACACGGTGTCGTCGCCGAAGGCCGCCTTCGCCTCGGCGCGCGCCGCGTGGAAGCCGTTGATGAGGCTCGGATCGTTGCGCGCTATCCGCATGCCCCGCCCCCCGCCTCCCGCGGAGGCCTTGACGATGACGGGGTAACCGATCTCCTTCGCGACGCGCAGCGCGATCGACTCGTCGGCCACGGGTCCGTCGGAGCCGGGCACGACCGGAGCTCCCGCGCGCACCGCCATCTCGCGCGCGTTCGCCTTGTTGCCGAGCGCCGCGATGGTCTCCGGATCCGGCCCGATGAAATGGATGTTGCACGAGCGGCAGACCTCGGCGAAGTGGGCGTTCTCCGACAGGAAGCCGTAGCCCGGTGCGATCGCGTCCACGTCGGCGATCTCGGCCGCCGAGATGATCGAAGGGATGTCGAGGTAGGAGCGCGCGCTCGGCGGCGGCCCGATGCAGATCGTCTCGTCCGCCTGCCTGAGGTAGATCGCGTTGGCGTCCGCTTCCGAGTAGACCGCGACGGTCTCGATCCCGAGCTCGCGACACGCGCGAATGATGCGTTGCGCGATCTCCCCGCGGTTCGCGACCAGGACGCGCCGGAACATCAGGCGGGCTTCAGGAGGAAGAGAGGCTGTCCGAACTCGACCGGCTCGCCGTTCTCGACCAGGATCTGGGCGATCTCGCCCTTCGTCTCGGCCTTGATCTCGTTCATGACCTTCATCGCCTCGATGATGCACAGCACGGTGTCGGGGCCGACCTTCGAACCGACCTCGACGAACGGGTCGGCATCGGGCGAGGACGAGCGATAGAAGGTGCCCACCATGGGGCACGCGAAGGGCCGCGTGCCGGGCGTGCCGGCGGCCGGCGGCGCTTCGGTTGCAGCGGGGGACGGCCGGGTGGGCGCGGGCTCGGGGGCCGCGCCGGCACCGCCCTGCATGACGTGCACCAGCGGGCCGCGCGCCGGCGGCTCGCCACCACGCTTCAAATGCACGCGCACTCCGCTGTCCCGGTCGTCGACCTCGAGCTCGGTGAGGTCGCTCCCGGTCATCAAGCGCACGAGCTTTCGGATGAGCTGGATCTCCATGGTCGGCTCCCGGGAGGCCGCGTCGTTGCCGAGTTCGTTCACGAGCGGACGAGCGGCGGCCGACGCCGGCGCAGAGCATAGCGAGGGGGAGGACCGCCGTCTCAGTGGGTCGCTCGGTCGTCCGTCCACGTCGGCGAACGCCACGTCCCCGATTTCCCGCCGCACTTCTCCAGGAGCTCCACCGCGCCGATGCGAATGTGCTTCTCGAGCCCCTTTGCCATGTCGTAGACCGTCAGAGCCGCCACGCTCGCGCCGACCAGCGCCTCCATCTCCACTCCCGTCCGCCCGTGGCAGGCGACGCGGCAGCGGATCTCGAGCGCGTCGTCCGCGGGACGCAGGAAACGGATCTCGACGTGGTCGAGGCCGAGCGGATGACACAGCGGGATGAGCTCTCCCGTGCGCTTCGCCGCGAGGATGCCCGCCGCGCGCGCCATCTCCTCGACGGGCCCCTTGGGCCCCGCCCCTTCCCGCAGGCGCTCCAACACTCCGGGCGGGAACTCCATCGTCGCGCGCGCGAGGGCCGAGCGCAGGGTCACGGCCTTGGCGGCCACGTCGACCATGCGCGCCTCCGCTCCCTCGTGCGAGAAACGCACGTGTCCGAGCTGGCTCGCGTTCTCCTCGTCGGACGAAGGCTCTTTTGGAACGCGTTCGGGCATCGTAGGAGAAGCGTTGCGGCTCGGGATCTTCGCAGGTTGTGGCCCTCGGACCCGCTGACCCCCCGTAGAAGCGATACTAGAGTAGGGTGCGGTTGGGCTCCACCCGGCCGCCGCGGACGTCGATAGCGAAGTCGGATCCGTCCGGTCGCGTGCGAGCCCTCACCACCAGAACCGAGGTCGACCCGAGAGAAGTCATGATCCTGCGCCTCCTGTTTGCCTGCGTCGCTTCCCTTTCCTTCCTCTCCCCCCTCTCGGCCCAGACCTCCCTCGACGTCGCGAGCCTGCTCTCCGACCAGGTCGCCGCGGCCCCGCGCCTCTCCGTTCCGGAGATCCTCACGCGCGCCGTCGGCCTGCGCGAGCTCGCCGCGCCCCACGGGAGGGACGAAGGCGACGCCGAGCTGCGCGAGCTCGATGTCGAGCTCGAGCGCCGTCTGAAGGACGCCGCGGACCCGAAGAGCGTGCTCTTCCTGGCCGCCTGCCACCTGCAGTCCGAGCAGCCCACGGCGGACGTGACCGCGCGGGCGCTCATGCCGCTCTTGGACGACGAATCGGACGAGATCGCGATCGCCGCTGCCGAGCTGCTCGGCAGCGCGGCCTTCAAGCGCCTTCCCGATCCGGACCTGGCGGAGAAGCGCTTGGCCGCGCTGATCGAGGGCGCGCGCGACGGCGAGCTCTCCCCCGAGCGCCGCCTCGCCTCGGCCATCGCCGCCTACAAGACCGGCGGCGGAACGGAGCGCCGCCAGGCGCGCGCCGAGATGCTCGTGTTTCTGGAGTCGCGCGATCCCCTCGTGCGCAAGCAGGGCGCCTTGACCCTCGGTCGCATCGGAGAGCCGGTGCGCGGGAAGCTGCGCAACGAACTCCAGCGCATCGCCGGGTTGCCCGGACTCGACGCGGCCTTGGCGGAGTCCTACCTCAAGCAGGAGGAGATGCAGACGCTGCACGAGCGCAAGTTCCAGGACCTGCGCGAGACGTACGCCAAGCAGCAGCTGCCCGCGGATCTCGCGGAGATCGACGCCGTCATGCGCATGATCGAGGTGCAACACCTCGACGGGGAGAAGGTCACGCGCGAAGACATGGTCACGGCGGCTGCGAACGGGATGCTCGGGATGCTCGACCAGCACTCCGCCTACCTTCCGCCCGAGTTCTTCAAGCGCTTCACCCAGGATCTCGAGGCCGAGTACGGCGGCATCGGAGCGTACGTGGACGTCGACCCCGCCGACGGGATCTTCACGATCACGCGCCCCATCTACTCGGGTCCCGCCTACCAGGCCGGGCTCCAGAGCGACGACAAGATCGTGCGCATCGACGACTGGTCCACGCTCCCCGAGAACCGCGAGGAGATCATCAAACGCCTCAAGGGCGAGCCGGGAACGAGGGTCAAGCTCTACGTGTGGAGGCGCGGGATGGATCCGGATCTGCGCGAACGCCCCACGGAGGACATGATCGTGGAGATCGAGCGCGCCCAGATCGAGATCCCGGCGCTGTCCGACCAGCTCCTGCCAGGCAACGTCGGCTTGATCGATCTGCGCGAGTTCAGCCGCGTCACGAGTCGCGAGCTCCGCGCGAGCATCAAGAGCATGTCGGAGCGCGGCATGCAGGCCTTGGTCCTGGATCTGCGCCGCAACTCGGGCGGGCTGCTCAGCGAGGCGCGCAACGTGGCCGACCTCTTCCTTCCGCGGGGCGGACTCAAGGTCGTCTCGACCGAAGGGCGTCAGGGCACCGTCGAGACCCTGGAGACGCGGGTGAACGCGGTGATCCCCGAGGACATGCCCGTCCTGGTGCTCACGAGCCGCTTCACCGCCTCCGCCGCCGAGATCGTGGCCGGAGCCCTCCAGGACCACGGTCGCGCCGTGGTCGTGGGTCAACGCTCCTACGGCAAGGGGTCGGTGCAACAGCTCCTGCCCATCGAGGGCATCCAGGACGACGAGTTCGAGGACTCGAACGGCAACGGTCGCTGGGACGATTGGGAAGCGATCCTCACCGATCGCAACGGCAACGGGCAGTTCGACTACGCTCCGCGCGTCAAGCTGACGGTCGCCAAGTACATCCTCCCCTCGGGACGCTCGATCCATCACGAGATCGATCGCGAGCACAACATCGTCTCCGAGGGAGGCATCGACCCGGACGTGCTCGTCGGTCTGCCCCACTTCCTCGACGCGTGGAAGTACGAGGAGCGCTTCGAGATCCAGAAGAAGCGCAGTGCGCGCGACTACGTCGACGACCACTGGTACGAGCACCGCGACCTGTTCCACGAGCTCGCGATCTACGACGCGAAGGACCCCGACCGCTATCCGGATTTCGACGAGTTCCTCGCGGGCCTCGACACGCGGCTCTCCCGTGACGACGTGCGGCAGATCCTCCGGCGCGAAGTGCGCCGGCGGGTGCAGGACGAGCGCGGGGCGGAGTTCCCCGGCTTCGACATCCAAGGCGATTTCCAGGAGGACCCCCAACTCCAGGCTGCCATCCGCCTGGCTCTCCAGGAGCTCGGAACCTCACCGCTCGACGTCGCCGAGTACGCGCGGACCTTCGTCGATCCGACCGGTACGGGCGAGGCGAACCCCGCCCTCGTCGCCGTGCTCCCGAGCCCCGACGACGTCGCGAGCGCGCGCGCGGCGCTACAGCGAGCGCGCGAAGGCGACGGCAAGCTCACCAAGGAGACGCTCGACCACGTGCTCGAGATCCTCGAGGAGAAGAACTAGCGACGTCCGTGCTCGGCGTCGGGGAGGACGATCGTCCCCCCGCTCTCCTCGTCGGCGAAGCGCTCGAGGGACGGCAGCACGAATTCCTTCGCCAGGATCACGATCGCCGCCGTGAGCGGTAGGGCGATGAGCACGCCGAGCAGGCCGAATGCGGCTCCGCCGGCGAGCAGCGCGAACAGCACCACCACGGGGTGCAAGCCCAACGCGTCGCCGATGACCTTGGGGATCAGCACGTAGCCCTCGAGGATCTCCGCCACGCCGAAGACGATCGCGGTCCGGACCAGGCTGGAGACGAACGAATGCTCGAGCAACCCCAGCAGGAGCGCGAGCGCGAAGCCCACGAAGGGACCGAACAAGGGGATCAGGGACAGTAATCCGCTGCCCATCCCGAGCAGGAAGGCGTAGGGAATCCCGGCCAACGCGAGCCCTGCGGTGATCAGTCCGCCCTTGAGCAGACACACGAGCAGGCGTCCGCGGAAGAAGCTCGCAAGCACTTCGCCGACCTGCTCTCCCACGCGCGCGATGCGCGCCCGGTGTCGACGCGGCAGGTAGCGCAGGACGAAGCCGTGCACGCGTTCGAGCTCGAACAAGAGGAAGTAGGTGTACAGTGGGACGAGGACGAGCATCCCGCTGACGCCGAAGATCGCGGCCACCGCGCTGCGCACGGCTCCCCACAGGCCGCCCAGTTTGCCCGCCGCGGCTCGACCCACGGCATCCACCCGCTCCTCGTTCTGAGCGTAGAACGCCCGCAGCGTCGCCGGCAGCTCGCGGAGGATCTCCTTCAGATCTTCCCCACCCAGCCACTCCTGGACGATTCCAGACTCGCTGAGCTTCTGCTCGATGCGGCTCGAGAATTCTTCGTCTGTGGCGATGTCGTGGACCAGCGCTCGCATCTGGACGACGACACCGAGCGCGACGAGGAGAACCAAGAGTCCGCCCACGGCGAACGTCAGGTTCACGGCAGCCCGGTGGGAGAGCCGCCCGCCGCGGATGCGCATGACCACGGGGTGCAGGATGTACGCGAGCAGGTATCCGACGAGCAGCGGGTTGAGCACCGCGCGGATCGACCACCCGAACCACAGAACGAGCAGCCCGAGGACGAGCAGCGCCCCATTGCGCTTGAGGCGAGAGGGCCGATCGAACATCCGACTCGTCGCAGAGTGCTACGACGCCTCCCCCAACTGGCCCTTCACCGTCGGCCGGTAGCCGCGAACGAAGTATTCGTCGAAGTCGAAACCGTCGGCGAAATCGCTGGGGGAATCGGAGTCCTGCCGATTCAACATCCCCGCTTCGACGAGCAGGAAGACGATCCGGCCCCAGTCCATGCCCGTGCGTACCCCCCACGCTCTCCAGATCTGCGCCCCGAGAGGTCCGAAGATCTGACGCGCGTACTGGCGCATGCCTTCGAGCAACTGCTGTCCCGTGATGTGTCGCTCCGTCCCCTTCGCCTGCTCCTTCCCCGAGACGACGAGCGCGTGCTCCAGGGCTTCGAACAGGAAGCGAAACGCCTCGGGCGAGTAATGGCTGTCTTGCGCCAGCTTGCGGAAGGTTTCCTCCACGTCGCTCCTCACGAGGTCAAGTGCGCGGGGCGACTCGGCTCACCGCTGCGCGGGAGGGTACACCGATCGCCTCCCGAAGGACCAGCAGCAACCGCTCGACCGTGAGCTCGGGCGTGACGTTCGCCTCCATGACCCCGCACAGGTCGAGCGCCTGGTCGAGTGCCCGACGACCGCGCGGGGAAAGGACGGCGCGCGCGAGCTCCGGCGCGACGTCTCCGTGCGCGAGGCCCTCGGTCGCCACGCCTTCCGCCGCGCGACGCGCGTCGGCCAGCACGCACACCGCCAGGTCCAGGAAGGATCGCGCGCGGGCGCGGGCACGAGCCGGCGCCGAAGGACCGGGAAAGTCACCCTCGAGCTCGGAGATCGCCCGCACGGCCTCGAGCGTGGGACGGCTGCCGCGCAGGACGTCGAGGAGCACCGCTCGCGCCGCGTCCGCGCCTTCGCGGTGGAGGCGCAGACCCTCGCCCGGCGCTCCCCGCGACCAGCGCGCGAGCATGCGCGCGCGGGCGACGTCCAGACCCTCTTTCACGAGGATGGCGGCGCTGCTCTCGAGGTCGAGCGCTCGGAAACGAACGCGTACGCAGCGGCTCCGGATGGTCGGCAAGAGCTCGGAGCTCAAAGCGGTCTCGAGCACGATCAGCGTGTCGCGCCCCGGTTCCTCGAGGGTCTTCAGGAGCGCGTTCTGCGCCGCCACGATCATCAGGTGCGCCTCGCGCACGAGCACGATGCGCCATCCTCCCTCCACCGACACGAGTCCGAGGAATCCCTCCGCACAGTCCTGATTCCCGTCCCGCACGCTGATCCGTTCGAGCCGGATGGCGAGCGAGCCCCGCTTCGATTCGGGCTCCTCCAGCACCTCCTCGAGCGGATCGATCGTGTAGAGGTCCGGATGGTTGCCCCGCCAGCCCCCGCTCTGCACCCGCTTGCACGGAGGACACGTGCGGCACGCAGGCCCGGGTCCCTGCGCGCACAAGAGTCCCGCCGCCAACCGCCGGGCCGCGGCGAACTTTCCGACGCCGCTCCGTCCCTCGAAGAGCAGCGCGTGCGGCAGCCGCCCCTTGCGCGCATTCCGCCACAGGCCGGCGAGCAGCGCTTCGTGTCCGACGAGGCTCTCAGGAACGTGCACGCACGACCTCCTCCCACAGGGCTTCCTCGACCGCGTCCTCGGAGCCGCGGCCGTCGACGCGCACGAGCCCCTGCGGCGCGCGTTGCGCGTACAGCGCGTAGCCCAGGGCGACGCGCTCCTGGAATTCGATCCCCCGCGCTTCGATGCCGTCCGACGGCGATCCGCGGCGGCGAGCGGCGAGCTCGGCGTCCACGTCGAGCAACAGGACGAGATCCGGCGCCGGCCGTCCGGCCCAGGCGTGCAGGAGCTCGAGGACGCGTTCGGCTCCCAGTCCGCCCGCAACGCCCTGGTAGGCGAAGGTCGAGGGATGGAAGCGCTCGCACACGACGTCGCGACCCTCCGCCAACGCGGGCTCGACCACGCGTTCGAGCATGTGGCGGCGCGCGGCCGTCACGAGCAGCGCCTCCACTCCGGGCGAGAGCTCGGCGTCGTCGGCGAGCAGCCACGTGCGGATCGCTTCGCCGAGCGGCGTGCTGCCGGGCTCGCGCAGGTGCAGGGGACGCTTCCCGGCACGGTCGAGGCGAGCGACGAGGCGTTTCGCCTGCGTCGTCTTCCCGCATCCGTCGACGCCGTCGACGACGAGGAAGCGCCCGCGCACTGGGACCGGCCGGCTCGACACGCGACCATCGTAGTCCCCCGCGGGCACCGGAGTCCCCTACTGGAGTCGTTCGAGCACCTTGCTCGCGGGTTCGCAGTCCGGGTCGATCTCGAGCGCGAGCCGCGCCAGCTCGCGCGCGTGCTCGGCCTGCGCGAGCTCGAGCACGGACAGCGCTTCCAAGCCGAGGAGCAGTGCGCGCTCCTTCGAGCGCGTCTCGAGCGCTTCGGGAGAGAGGCCGAGGGCCGCTTCGAGCTCCCGTGCGCGCTCCTCCGGGGAGAGGTCCCGCCCCGCGAGGCCCGCCAACGCGGCCTCGTGCTCCTTGGGCGAGACCGCTTTCTCGCGCAGGCGGTAGACGTCCGCGTCGAGGTGCGGCGGAACGGCCCGCGCTACCGCGAACTCGCGCACCGCCTCAGCGTGCCGGCCGAGCTCGGCCAGCGTGCGTCCCCAGCGCAGGTGCAGTCCGCGCCGGAACGGGTCGATCTCGTTCGCTTCGCGATACAGCCGCGCGCTCTCCTCCATCCGGCCGCGACCGGCGAGCCACTCGGCCAGCACGAGGCGCGTTTCGAGATCGTCGGAGTCCCACGCGAGCCAACGGGCCCGCGCCGCCATCGCTTCCTCTTCGCGACCGAGATCGTCGTACAGCGTCCAGAGCTTCCGCTCGGCCGCCAGACCGCCGTCGGGGAAGCCGGGGAACTGGGCCTCGGCCGCGAGGAAGTGCTCGAGCGCCTCCTCTCCGTCGCCGCTCGCGGCGGCGGTCGCGCCGAGCACGATGCGCACGCGGAAGTCGTCGCCGCCCGCCGCGAGTCCCGCTCGCCACAGCTCCCCCGCGCGCTCGACGTCGCCGCGATCCATGGCCAGCTCGCCGCGCAGGAAGAACGCCCGCGGTCCGAGCTCGACCGCGGAGAGCGTGCGCAGGGCCTGCTCGGCGTCGAGGCGGTTCCCCGTCTGCCACGCGGACCAAGCCACCGTGGTCCAGTCCTCGCGCCAGCGGCTCCTCTCGGCTTCGCCCTCGGGCGGCCTGGTCGAGAGCGAGAAGCGCAGGGCGGCGGCGCGGCGCGGATCCCAGCGCGGCTCGAGCCCCAGACCCGCGAGCTTCGCGTCGACGAACTCGAGGAAGCGCCGATCGACGTCCTCGGGGGTCGTCTGGAACACCTGGGCGAAGGCTCCGTCGAGATCGAGCCCGCTGTCGAAGGCCTCGAGCAGCCGCACCATCGGGGCGAACCCGTGCTGCAGGACGAGCATCTCGCACAGGAGTCCGCCCTGGTAGTAGCCGAACAGGATGCGCGGGCCGCGGAAGGCGCGGTTCAGCTCGCGCACGGGGATGACCGCGTCGTTCGCGCGCGCGTCGAGCAGATCGCGGCGCATGTTCCGCGTCCACGAGGCGCTCTTGTTCTCTTCCTCCCACGTCGCGAGGCCTTCGGTGATCCAGCGCGGACAGCGGTTGTGCGACAGACCGAGGTGGACGACGTGGGAGAACTCGTGGAAGGAGGTCCGCGCCCACGAGAAGTTCCCGCGCATCTCGGAGAGCGGCGAGAGCGACGTCACGACCGGCCCGAAGCACACGCCCGTGGCCGGGAAGCCCTCGAAGCCGGTCGAGCGCGCCGAGAAATCCTTGTGCTCGCGGAAGACCTCGATGCGCACGGGGCCGGGCGTGAACCCGTAGCGCCGGGAGAGCTCGGACCGCGCTCGAGCGTAGAACTCGGGCAGGTAGGCGCGCAGCACTTCGGCCGCGTCGGGACGCCAGACGAAGGTGAGGTCTCCGTGCGTCTCCACCACGCAATCGCGCCGGATGCGCTCGAGCGCCAGGCGCATGTTCGTCCGCCAGGCGTCCTTCCGCCCGCGGGCGGCTTCCTCGGCGCGGGCCAAGGACTCCAGCGCGCGCTCCTCGTCACCGGTGTTCGCGAGCGCCCGTCCGAGCTCCGTCCAGGCTTGCGCGTCGCTCGCGTCGCGCGCGACCGACTGCTCCAGGAACGGCACGGCCTCCGCGAAGCGATAGAGCTCGCACAGGTGGCGGCCGAGCTCGCGCTCCGGCCGACCGTCCTTGGGATCGACGCGCGCGAGCTCGGCCAGGACCTCGCGCGCTGCGTCGCGCCGGTGCTCGACCCAGGAGAGCGCTGCGACCTCCGTGCGCACGTCGCGGCGCAGCGGCGCCAGCTCGAGGAGCCGGTCGAGGTGGGCGCGCGCCGCCACGAGCTGCCCGTCGTCGAGCGCGGCCGACGCCGCAGCCAGGTTGGCCGAGACGGCGTCGGGGTGGGTGGCGAGCAGCTTCTCGAGCAGGTCCGCGGCCGATCGACTCTGGCGGCGCCAGTTGTACCGGTACAGGGCGAGCTCTCCGAGCTGCGCAGCCAGGTGCCGGGGGTCGAGCTCCAGCGCCGCTTTGAACTGATCCCCGGCAGAGCGGCTGTTGCCGACCTCGCTCTCGACCTCGCGGTAGACGTCGAAGTAGAGCTTCCCCAGGGCCGCGAGGACGTCCGGCTCTCCTTGCCCGGTGCTTGCCAAGGCCGCTTCGTGGGCGGCGACGAGGGACTCCGACGCGCTTTGGTCGAACCCGAGCTCCATCTCGCAGCGGGCCACCGCGAGCAGCCCCTCCCACTCGTCGCTCTCTCCGCCGCTCCCGTCGAGCAGCGCGCGGCGCGCATCGTCGCGCTTCCCGCACTCCAAATGGACGCGCGCGACGAGCCATGCGGAACGCGGGTCGGCCGCCGGATCCAGCGCGGCGCCGGCGCGGTCCAACACGGCGAGGCACGCGCTCACTTCGCCGACCTCGAGGTGGAACTCGAGCAGCGCGCGGCTGGAAGCGGCGAACAGCTCGCGATCGCCTGCGCGCTCCGCTTCATCGAAGACGCGCTGCGCGTGGTCGATCGCGTCCTGCACGCGGTCCTCGGTGAACAGGCACAGCGCGAAGAGGAGCCGCGCCTGCCCGTCCCCTGCGTCCTCGGCCAGGTGCTCGGTCAGGATCGCGCGCGCGGCCGCGGGTTCGCCGCGCCGCCGCAGGAGGTCGGCCTCGCGGCGCTCCTCGCGCAGGAGCTGGACGAGCTCGGGGTCCTCTCCTTGGCTCCACGCGCCCAGGGGCGGCGCCGTCGCGACGAACAGGGCCGAGAAGACGACCCGCGTGAGGGCGCCCAACGGGCGCGAGCGTGCAGTGGATTCCATTTGCCCGAGGGGCTCGACTCCTGTATCTGGGATCGACATGGTACGCACAGGGGCTCGCCGGGGAGAGCGCACGTCTCGACCCACATCGTCTGGGCGCCCTGCCTGGCTGTTCCTCCTCTTGCTCGTCGGCGCCTGCACGACGCCGACCTCCGTCGTCGCCCCGCCCCCGGCGCTCGGTACCCCCGAGCCCCTTGCTCGCAAGGCCCCGGCCTGGCGCTTCCGGCCGCTGTCCTGGGCCAAGCTCGAGGAGATCGAGCGTTGGCTCGATAGTGAGGGCCGCTTCGCGTCCACCGAGCAGCGCGTCGAGGCGGAGCTGACTCTGGCCGAAGGGCGCCTCTCCTTCGCCCAGCGCGACAAGGGTCTCGGCGACGCCGCGGGCGTGCGGCAGCGACTCGAGGCGGCGCAGGCAGGCTTCCAGCGCGTGCTCGCGACGCCCTCCCTGCGGGCGCTCCCGCGCGAGCAGGCGAAGAAGGGCCTGCGCACCACCCAGGAGTTGCTCGGGCCGGCTCCGCGCTTCGCCTCCACCACCTTCCTCCCGCGCGCGACGTGGCGAGCCGACCCGGCCGTGCCCAAGCGCCTCACGCAGCACGAGGGTCCATGGTCGCGCCTCACGATCCACCACTCGGCGGAGTACGCGGGGCTCCTGCGCGGCAAGGGCGCCTCCGAATCGGCCAGCGCGATCCAGAGCATCCAGGGCTATCACATGGACGAGAAGGGTTACGGCGACATCGCCTACCACTTCCTCGTCGATCCCTCGGGGAGGGTCTTCGAAGGACGCAGTCTCGCCTGGCAGGGCGCGCACGCGGGCGGCACGAACAACGTGCGCAACATCGGGGTGTGCCTGCTCGGCGACTTCGACCGGGAAGCCCCCACCCGCGCGTCGCTGGACGCGCTCGCGCGCCTCGTCGCCCAGTTGCGCGACACCCACGGCATCGCGGCGAACCGCGTGTACGGCCACGGCGAGCTCAAGACGACCGCCTGCCCGGGCCGCCACCTGCGCACCTGGCTGCAGCGCTACCGTACGACCCCAGGATCCTCCGGCCTCGCCGCGCGCTAGCGCCCTCCGTTCGCTCGCGCCCGAGCGCGCAGCGCGCACGCGACCGAAGGTCGCTCGTCGCAGCCGTGCGCTCAGCGCACGGCGCGTCCATCGGTGATCGCCCCAGGGCTCCGGCAGCGCGTCTTCTCTTCTCTTCTCTTTCCGCGGCCAAACGACCCCAGTTCCTCGCGCTCCCAGCCCCCCCGTCACCCCCGTCCCCGCGGGCGCGCCGCGCACACGAACGTCGGATCCCGGAAGCGTCCCTCGCGATCGCACAGCTCGTAGAGCGATTCCTCCCCCAAGAGCTCGAAGTCGCAGAACTCGAGGACGCGCCGCAGGCAAGCGGGGCTCATCTGCCAGAAGTTCGACTGGTTCCATTCGCCCGTGAAGCGCGCCAAGGGGGCGTCCCCCTCCACCTCCAAGGTCGAGATCGAGACGACCAGCCGACCCTCCGGAGCGCACACCGAGCGGAGTTGGTGCAGCCCCAGGATCGGATCGCGCACGTGCATGAGCATCGCGCCGCTGAACACGAGGTCGAACTCTCCCAGGCGCTCCGGAGAGATGTCGTAGATGCGCAGCTCCTCCTTGCGGACCCGCGTGCTCGAAAGCGCTCGCCCCACGACGTCGAAGGCGCGCCGCAGGACGTGGTCGTCGAAGACGCGCTTCTCCTCCGCCGAGTAGCGGCTCGCCTCCGCGATGTAGCGCGGAGTCCAATCGTGCGCCAGCCACGACGGCAGGTCGACGGCCACGACCTCCGCAGCGCCGCGGCGCTCGAACTCGTAGGAGAAGAAGCCGGTGCTGCAACCGACGTCGAGCACGCGCATTCCGTCCAACCGTTCCGGGAACGGGTAGAAGGAAAGGTAGCGCCCCATGTCCAGCGCGCCCGGAGTGACGATGCCGTCCCCGAGGTCGATGGCGTGATACCAGGTCTCGACGGTCGCGATCTCGCGCCGCAGCGCCTCGATCTCCTCGATTGTGCGGCCCATTCGGCTCCCACGGTCGGCGCGGGAGCGCCGCATGCTAGCGCGGTTCGAGCGGACCGCCCAGGGTCCCGGAGGCGTTCCAGACTTCGCGCAGGAGATCGCGCGTGCTCTTCCTCGGCCGCCAACCGAGGGCAGCCAGACGCCCCGGATCGCCCACGATCTCCGCCGGATCGCCGTCGCGTACGAGCGCAGGATCGGTGCGCGTCGGAACGTTCGAACCCGCGATGCGCTGCAGCTCGTCCAACGCCTCGCCGATCGAAACTCCCTCGCCGCGACAGACGTTGTAGGCGCTCCCCGGCGTCCCCTCGCGCAGCAAGAGCTCGTAGGCCGCGAGCACGTCGTCCACGTGCAGGAAATCGCGCCGCGGGAAGAGGTTCCCCGTCGTGACGGGCGTTCCGCCCTGCAGCGCGGCGCGCAGCGAGCGCGCGAGCGCCGGGAGGACGTAGCGCGCACTCTGACCGGCGCCGGAGTGGTTGAAGGGACGGGCGATGACGACCTCCTTCCCGCGCTCGGCCGCCGCGCGCGCGATCTCCTCGGCCATGAGCTTCGCTCGGCCGTAGGCCGTGCGCGGCGCGAGCGCCGCGTCCTCCGCGATCGGAGAGCGCTGGGGCGTCCCATAGACCTGGGCGCTGGACGCCAGCACGACGCGCGTTCCATCCGCGAGCGCGTCGAAGAGCGCGGCGCTGCCTCCCCCCTGGACGGCGCGGGCTCCCTCCGGATCGCGCTCGCAGTCAGCCGGATGCGCGAGGGCGGCCAGATGGAAGACGCCCTCCGGTCGGACGCGCGCGACGAACGCGGCGACGGCGTCGCGGTCGCGCACGTCGATCGAACGCCAGACGAGCGTGGCGCGCCCATGCCCCTCGGCGACGGCGCGCGGCCGGGAGCGCGAGATCCCGAACAGCTCGTCCTCGCCGCGCGCGAGGAGCTTCGCGACCAGGGCGCTTCCCACGAAGCCCGAGACGCCCGTGATCAGGATGCGCACGGTCAGCGGGATTGGAGCTGCAGGTCGGCATCGACCATCATCCGCACGAGCTCGTCGAATCGCACGGTCGCTTCCCAGCCGAGCCGCGTGCGGGCCTTCGATGCGTCCCCCACGAGCAGGTCGACTTCCGCGGGCCGGATGAAGCGCTCGTCCTGCACGACGAACTCCCTCCAATCGAGTCCCACGTGGTCGAACGCGACCTCGATGCACTCGCCCACGGTGTGGCTCTCGCCGGTCGCCACGACGAAATCGTCCGGCGCGTCCTCTTGCAGCATGAGCCACATGGCCCGCACGTAGTCGCCCGCGAAGCCCCAATCGCGCCGGGCGTCGAGGTTGCCGATGCGGAGCTCCTTCTGCCGCCCGCTCTTGATCGAGGCCGCCGCGTGCGAGATCTTGCGCGTCACGAACTCCCTGCCGCGCCGCGGCGACTCGTGGTTGAAGAGGATTCCGCTGCAGGCGAACAGGTCGTAGGACTCGCGGTAGTTGACCGTGATGAAGTGCCCGTAGACCTTCGCGACGCCGTAGGGGCTGCGCGGGTGGAAGGGCGTGCGCTCGTTCTGCGGGGACTCGCGCACCTTGCCGAACATCTCGGAGCTCGAGGCCTGGTAGAAGCGCGCCTCCGGACAGGTGCCGCGCAGCGCCTCGAGCAGGCGCGTGACGCCGATCCCGGTGAACTCGGCGGTGAGCACGGGCTCCTGCCACGACGTCGGCACGAACGACTGGGCCCCGAGGTTGTAGACCTCGTCCGGCCGCACGTCCGCGAGCACGCGGACCAGGCTGGAGCCGTCGAGGAGGTCCCCGTGCACGAGCTCGAGCCGACCCCGCATGGACTCGAGGCGTTCGAATTGCTCGGTGCTCGAGCGACGGACCATTCCGAAGACGCGATAGCCCTGCTCGAGTAGGAACTCCGCGAGGTAGCTCCCGTCCTGGCCCGTGACGCCCGTGATCAGCGCCCGCTTGTCACGTTTCATCGATCCCCCACTTCAAGCCAGCGCCAAGTATCCCCCGCCCAGCGCCGCACAGTACACGGCGAACCAACCGAACGCCCCGCGACCCAGGAAGGCGAGCAGCAGGCGCAGCGCGCCCCAACCGACGAGCGCGGCGAGCAGGACCGACCACGCGAGCACGCCGAAGCCCGGCAGGTGCGGGCCGGCTTCCTCCGCCGCGAGGTCCGGGAGGGCCAACGCCGCCGCGCCGAGGATGGCCGGAATGCTCGCGAGGAACGAGATCCGCGCCGCGCGCTCGGGCGCGAGCCCGAGCAGCAAGCCCACGGCGATCGTGGTTCCCGAGCGCGAGATGCCCGGCAGGACGGCGAAGGCCTGGGCCACGCCGATGCAGAGCGCCCGGGGGAAGGTGAGCTCGGCGTGACCCGCTCCGGACGCTGCGCGGCGCCGCCGGCCCCACTCCCCGACGCAGAGGATCCCCGCGGTGACGCACATGCAGGCGGCGGCGAAGCGCGGATCCCCGAAGGCCGCTTCCACCTGCTCGCGGAAGAAGACGCCCGTGACGGCGACGGGCAGCGTGACGACCGCGAGCAGCAGGGGCTCGCGCCACTCCCCGCGCCGCGCGCCCCGGAGCAGGTCGCGCAGGGCGCGGCGATAGACCACGAGCACCGCGGCCAGCGTCCCCAGGTGCAGGGCGACGTCGATGGCGAGCGACGGCTCCGTCACGGCGAGGGCTTCCTGGACGATCACGAGGTGACCGCTCGAGCTGACCGGGAGGAACTCCGTCAGGCCCTGGACGACGGCGAGCAACGCGAGCACCGCGAAGTCGTCGAAGGACTCCGCGCCGGGTGCGATCACGACTTCGGCCGTCCGCCCGCGCGCCGGGGCAGCCCGACGCAGGGCCCTGCGACGAACAGGCGCCTCACTCCGCTCGGAGCGCCTCCACCGCTTCGCGCGGGGGCACGTACTCGAGGTCGAAGGCCTCCGCGACCGCACGGTGCGTCACCCTCCCGTCGATCACGTTGGCGGCGCTCGCGAGCGGGGCGCTCTCCCGAACCGCGCGCACGGCGCCCTTCGAGGCGAGCTGGAGCGTCCACGACAAAGTCGCGTTCGTGAGCGCCATCGTGCTCGTGCGCGGAACGGCGCCGGGCATGTTCGCGACGCAGTAGTGCAGGATCCCGTCGACCTCGTACACCGGATCGGCATGCGTGGTCGGGCGACAGGTCTCCACGCACCCGCCCTGGTCCACGGCGACGTCGACGATCACGCTTCCCGGCTTCAGGATCGCGAGGTCCTCGCGGCGCACGAGCTTGGGCGCCGCGGCGCCGGGGATGAGCACGGCCCCGATGACGAGGTCGGCGTGCGCCAGGTGCTCGCGGATCGCATAGGGCGTCGAGTAGACCGTGCGGCAGTTCCGCGGCATCACCTCGTCGAGGTAGCGCAGCCGATCGAGATCGACGTCCATAATCGTGACGTCGGCTCCCAGACCACAGGCCATGCGCGCTGCATTCGTGCCGACCACGCCACCGCCGAGGACGAGGACGCGCGCGCGGTTCACTCCGGGAACGCCGCCGAGCAGGATCCCCGAGCCGCCGTGGTTGCGCTCGAGGTACTTCGCGCCGGCTTGGATGGACATGCGTCCCGCCACCTCGCTCATCGGAGTGAGGAGCGGCAGCGTGCGCCCCACCTCGAGCGTTTCGTAGGCCATGCAGAACGACCCCGTCGCCTGCATGGCCGTGCAGAGCTCCCGCGAAGCAGCCAGGTGATAGTAGGTGAAGAGCGTCTGCCCCTTGCGCATGAGCGGCCACTCGCGCGCGAGCGGCTCCTTCACCTTCACCACCAGTTCGCACTCCGCGAACACGCCCGCGGCGTCCGAACAGGCTCGAGCTCCCGCGGCGACGTAGTCCAGGTCGGCGAAGCCGCTCCCCTGACCGCAACCCTCCTGGAAGGCGACCTGGTGACCGGCGTGGACCAGGCGGTCGGCGCCGGCGGGAGTGAGCGCCACCCGGTTTTCCCCGGGCTTGATCTCGGTGACGACTCCGATCTTCATGGGCGGATGGGCGCGGGCCTTCGGTCGCGGTCGACGCGGGGGCGAAGAGTCTAGCGAGGCTTCGCCTCGGACCCACGGGGCATGCTGGGTTCGATTCGGCGTGCCGCGTGTGGACCACGCGGCGGACGGCCCTTCGGGTCGATGAACTCGCGCTGCGCGCGAGATGCTGGCGGCGCCACGGCGGCTACGCCGCCGGCCCCGCCTACACGGCGGGGCCTAGCAGCCCGTTGAAGAAGTCATCCGGCGCCATGAACCCGTCCTCCACTCCAGTGCGGCACCCGGGAGCCTCGGAGAATTCACCCATTCGCCTGCGTTCCCGGGCACCACACCGAAGCGGATGCCGGGCCCCTGGCATCCGGAGCACTTCTTCAACAGGCTGCTAGATCCCTCGAAGGAGACCTTCGAGGGATCTAGCGTCGTCCCGGAGCGCCGCAGCGAGCAACGGGTCGAAGGGGCGTGGAGCGCGCGCGAAAAACCCTTGAGCAGCCGGGGAGGCGAATCTAGCCTGATCGCCCCGCGTCGAGGCGCGAGCGGGCCATTAGCTCAGTTGGTTAGAGCGCTACGTTGACATCGTAGAGGTCAGTGGTTCGAGTCCACTATGGCCCACCATGCGCCGCGCCGGCTCGCGTGCCGAGCTCCGGGTCGTGCGCTGCGCTCTCACACGCTCGCTGCCGCGGCGTAGGGTCGTGCCGGGACGACGAGGGGGGTCCACCGAAGCCCGAAACGAGGTCCTTCATGCACCCAGCCTGCGCGCTCCTCTTCCTCCAACTGCACAGCGCCCCCGCGCAGGAGTCGGATCCCTACCAGCGGCGCATCACCGCCGAGGTGCAAGTGGTACAGAAGGTGGCCCCGAGCGTGGTCTACATCACGACCGAGGGTCCCGAGATGCGCATGCGCGACATCTGGGGCTACCTGCGCTCCGGCAAGCAGATGGGCAGCGGTTCGGGCGTCGTGATCAACGAGGACGGCTACATCGTCACGAACTACCACGTCGTGCGCGGCGCCGAGAAGGGCAACATCCGGGTCGCCTTCGACCCCACCTACGACGTCGAGGGGCGCGGCTTCGAGGCGCAGCTCATCTCCTACGAGCCCACGGAGGACCTCGCGCTGCTCAAGATCAGCGGAGACGCGCCGTTCCCGACGATCGTCATGGGAACGAGCTCCGACCTGATGATCGCCGAGCGCGTGCTCGCCATCGGGAATCCCTACGGACAGACCCACACGGTGAGCACGGGGATCATCTCCGGCTTGCACCGGGACGTGACCGTCGCGGACCCGAGCGGAGCGGCGCTGCGGTTCGAGGACTTGATCCAGACCGACGCCGCCATCAATCCCGGCAATTCCGGCGGCGCGCTGGTCAACATCAACGGCGAGCTGATCGGCATCAACACCGTCATGAACGTCCAGGCCGAGAACATCGGCTTCGCGATCCCGGTCGACCGCGTGCGCCGCGTCCTGCAGGACCGGCTCCTCTCGCCCTCCCTCGCGCGAGCCTGGCTCGGCGTGGACGTCGACCTGGAATCGTTGGACGTGGACCAGGTCTCCCCCGGCAGCCCGGCGGACCGCGCGGGGATCCGGGTCGGTGATCGGCTCTTGCGCATCGACGGCAAGCCGGTGACGACGAGCGAGGACTATCGCCTGAAGCGCCTGGACATCCGGCCCTACCAGAGCGTCCACCTCGCCCTCTTGCGCGGAGGCGCTGAGTTCGAGGTCGACGTCGAGACCTGGGACCGCGTGCGCGGCCTGATCTTCACGCGCCTCGGCGTGGAGGTCGAAGAGCTCAAGATCTCCCACGGCTGGTCCACCCTGAGCCGCCTCCGACTCAGCGCCGTGCGCGAGGACGGCCCCGCCGGCAAGCTCGGGCTGCAGGCCGGGGACATCATCGAGGCCGTGACGCCCGAGGGCGGGCGCATCGCTCAGCCCCAGAGCGCCGCCGAGCTCGCCATCCTCGTGAACCAGCTCGATCCCGGAGCGACCATCGAGATCGATCTGTGGCGCGACATGGACGAGGACGGACGGCTCGAGCGCGATGCCCAGTACAGCGAGCTCTACCAGGGTCCACTGCAGCTCGACTAGAAGGTGGCGCCGGCGGGGGACGTGCGACGCCTGCGCGAGCCCGGCGCTGGGGAAGCCGCGCGGGGGCGCTGTATACTCACCGCCCCCTCGATCTCGCTGCCTGGGTGCGTCGACCTCGCTCGGGCTCGTCCCCGATCGGAGCGGGCGCCCGGTGCTCGTCGGACCGAGAGACCTCTCGGCCCCAAGGCTACCCCGCAGATCGGTCGAAACAGGGGCTCCGCCCCCCTTCCACCAGGCTCGTCCCCGTCCATGCAAGCGCTCAAAGAGGCCCTGACCGCGTTCACGGAGCGGTTCGGGAACATGATCTCCCGCACCTTCCTCGTGGTGCTCTACTTCGTCGTCCTGGGGCCCTTCGCGATCCTCTACCGGCTCGTCGCCGATCCGCTGCACCTCGCTCGGCGCAAACGCGGCAACTGGACGGCGTGGGTGTCCGACAACGAGACGCTCGGCGCCGCGCGGAGGCAGGACTAGATGAAGATCCTCGGGCTCTCCTTCTACTACCACGATTCCTCGGCGGCCCTGGTCGTCGACGGGGTTCTCGTCGCGGCGGCCGAAGAAGAGCGCTTCAGCCGGAAGAAGCACGACTCCGGGTTCCCCGAGCTCGCGATCGACTTCGTGCTGAAGACGGGCGGCATCACTCGCGCCGACGTCGACTACGTCGTCTTCTACGAGAAGCCCTTCGTCAAGTTCGAGCGCATGCTCCTGTCGGCCATGGCGACCTTCCCGCGCTCGGTGGCCGTCTTCCGCGAATCGATGCAGCGCTGGGTCACCGACAAGCTGTGGATCAAATCGATGATGCGCAAGGAGCTCGGCGTGCCGCGCTCGAAGATCGTCTTCTGCGACCACCACATGTCGCACGCGGCGTCGAGCTTCTACACGTCTCCGTTCGAAGAGGCCGCCATCCTCACGGTCGACGGCGCGGGCGAATGGAGCACCGCCACCTACGGCGTGGGGCGCGGCAACAAGATCGAGATCCTCAAGGAGCTGCGCTTCCCGCACTCGCTCGGGCTGCTCTACTCCGCCTTCACCGCCTACTGCGGTTTCGAGATCAACGAGGGCGAGTACAAGCTCATGGGGATGCATCCCTACGGCAAGCCGACGCGTGTGAAGGAGATCTACGAGCTGATCGACGTCGCGGAAGACGGGAGCCTGTGGCACGACATGCGCTACTTCTCCTACCACTTCTCGCGCGACACGACGCTCTCCGACGCGTTCGGCGAGCACTTCGGGCGCCCCGCTCGCGATCCGAAGAAGAGCGACAAGTCGCTCGATCCCTTCTACTGCGACATCGCCGCGAGCATCCAGCAGGTCACCGAGGAGATCCTGCTCAAGATGATCACCTGGCTCCACAAGGAGACCGGGATGAAGCACCTGTGCATGGCCGGCGGCGTCGCGCTCAACTCCGTCGCCAACTACAAGCTCCTGCGCAACGGGCCGTTCGAGAACCTCTACATCCACCCGGCGCCCGGCGACGACGGCGGCGCCGTGGGCGCGGCGTACTGGGCCTACAACCACTTGCTCGGGCTGCCGCGCGGGCCCGGGCTCGAGCACGCGTACCTCGGGAGCTCCTACACCGACGCGGAGGTCCAGGCCTTCCTCGACAGGAACGACATCGCCTACGAGCGGATCGAGGACGACGAAGCCTTCTTCGAGTACGTGGCCCAGGCGCTGGCCGACGGCCAGGTGTGCGGCTGGTTCCGCGGCCGCTTCGAATGGGGTCCGCGGGCGCTCGGCGCGCGCTCCATCATCGCCGATCCGCGCAAGCCGGAGATGAAGGAGAAGCTCAACGCCAAGATCAAGTTCCGCGAGGCCTTCCGCCCCTTCGCGCCGTCGGTGCTCGAAGAGCGCGCGAACGAGTTCTTCGACTTCCCCAAGGCCGACGAATGGTGGCCGGGGCGCTTCATGCTGTACGTCGCGCCGGTGCGGCCGGAGAAGCGCTCCGTCCTGCCCGCGATCACGCACGAGGACGGCTCGGGGCGCCTCCAAACGGTCTACAAGGCGACCAATCCCGCCTACCACCGCGTCATCGAGCGCTTCGGCGAGATCACCGGCGTGCCGGTGATCATGAACACCTCGTTCAACCTGAAGGGTGAGCCGATCGTCGAGGACCCGAGCCACGCCTTCAACACCTTCAGTCTCTCGGGCATGGACCTCTTGTTCCTGAACAACTTCATCGTCCACGCCGACGCCAAGAAGAAGATCGCGGAAACGCGCTTCACCCTGCGGCACGAGGGCGACTCCGTCACGGCGATGGTGAGTTGACCATGCGCGCGCTCAACGTCCTGCTCTCGCTCCTCGTCAGCCTCGCGATCGCGCTCCTCGTGTTCGAGGGCGGGCTGCGGCTGATCGGCATGGGGCCGAAGGAGACGCTCCATCGCTTCGATCCCGTCACCGGTTGGTCGAAGAAGCCCGACTACCACCTCGTGCGGCGCGGGAAGCAGTTCACCGCGACCTTCGACACGAATGCGCTCGGCCTGCGCGACGACCCGATGACCTCGACGGCGAAGCAAAAGGGCGTGTTCCGCGTGGTCATGCTCGGCGACTCGTTCACGTTGGGCTACACGGTCGAGCGCGCGGACCTCTTCGTCGACATCCTGGAGCAGCACTGGCGCGACGAAGGCCGGCCCGTCGAGATCCTGAACGTCGGCACGGAGGCTTGGTCGACCGATCAGGAGGTCGCCTGGCTGCTCGCTCACGGCGAAGATTACGAGCCCGACCTCGTGGTGCTCCTGCCGTACGACAACGACGTCTTCTACTGCGGCGAGCTGGAATACAACGGCTTGGCGAAGCCGCGCTTCGCGCCCGACGGCGGGTTCGACACGACCTCCCTCGCCGACAGGACGGGCGATTGGAATCGCACCACGGCAATCGGACGCTTGGTGGCCGGCAGGCCCAAGCCTCCGACCTTCGTCACGCCGGCGGGTCACTCCAAGGTGGCCGACTTCGCCCCGCTCTACACCGAGCCGCCCGCGGTGCTCGGCAACGCTCCAGAGCGCGCGAAGGGCGCGCTGCGCGCCTTGCAGAGCGCTTGCTCGGAGCTCCGCGCGGCGCTCGTCGTCGTTCCCATTCCCTCGAACGCGTCCGTGGACGCAGCCTTCGCCGAGCGCTTCGGCAACGACGTGCTCGGCGCTCGCCCGGACCAATGGGATCCCGACCGCGTGCTCGAGTTCTACCTCGACGCGTGCGCCGAACTCGGCATCGAAGCGCTCGACGCGCGCGCGGCGCTGAAGTCCGCGCACGCAGCGGAGCCCTGCTACCTCGACTTCTTCGGACCCGATCGGGAGTGGCACTTCAATCCGGCCGGCAACCGCGCCTTCGCGAGCTTCCTGGCCGGTGCGCTCGCGAGCCGCGTGCCGCCCAAGGACCATGAGGCTTCGCCGGCACTCCTCGCGGGCGCCGCTGCGCCCCTCGAAGCTCCGCGCGTGCCGACCTTCCTCCTCCTCTACGGCGTCCTGTGGCTCTGCCTCACTACGCTCTACTTCGGACACTACCGCGACGAGCCCCTCTGGCTCCCCCCGCTGAAGGTGGGGATCATCCTGGCGGTCGTCTTCTCGATCTTCATGGGCGTCGACGCGGGCGTGACCGCGCTCGCCGCGTGGAGCCCGCTCACCGCGCGGGTCGTGCTCGGGATCGCCGTGTTGGGGATCCTGGGCTTCGTGGCCTACAAGCTCGGCGACCGCCTGGCCACGATCGCCGAGCTGCTCAAGGCCTTTGCGCTGCGCGGACACTGGTACCTGATGCCGATGGTGGTGGTACTCTTGACCATCGGCAGCCTGCTCGTCGTGGCGGCGAGCAGTCCCTTCGTGGCGCCGTTCATCTATACTCTGTTCTGAGGCTCCCGAACCCGACCCGCATCCGACATTCGAGCTGACTGCGATGGGAAAGTTCTTCCGCGAGTTCTGGCCCTGGATCGTCGTTCCTTTCGTGCTCGTACTCGCTCTCGTCGCCTGGCTCGCCTTGTCAGGCGGTGACGACTCGGTCACTCCGTTCACCTACGAGGTCTTCTGATGGGGCGCTTCTTCAAAGAGAATTGGCCTTGGATCGTGCTTCCCATGGTCCTCGCCGTGGCCGTGATCGTCTTCCTCGTCTTCTGGTTCGAAGGCCCCGACGTCGCGCCGTTCATCTACAACGTCTGATCCACCCGACGGCCGCCCGATCGGCCCGGCGGAGGAGCCGCGCGACTAGCGCGGGGCCCTGAGCACCCTGCCCGTTCTCGGATCGATCCGGAGGTGCAGATTCTCCCGGTCCTTCGTGAAGAACATCCAGCAGTACATCATCTCGTCGTCCGTCATCCGACCGAATCCCACCGGTACGCTTGGGTCCGGGTTGTAGGGGTTGAAGGCGGAGTTGTCGAAGCGCGCGACGACGTCGAACAGGGTTCCCTTCGGGAACTGCTTCGCACCCCGCTTCCAGCTGTACTCGCGCTGCCAGTCGAAGCTGTAGTTGCCGATGACGAGCAGCGTCTCGCGGGTCCCGTCGGGAAGCGTCGACGACAGGATCATGTCCTTTCCCCGCCCGTGCATGTGCGCCACGGCGCTGTAAAGCGTGATCGCGTCCCCCGTCTTGCGGCTGGCTTGCACCGGGAATGCCGGATGGAGGGCCGGGATCTCGAAGGCGTGATCGCGGATCTCGAAGGAGCGGAGCTGCCTGCGCACCACGCCCTTCGGGAACTGGAAGCCGATCGATACCCGGTCCCGCTCCTCGCGTCCGGTCGGCGTGTAGTGGAGCTGCAGCCGAACCCGCGCGCCCTTGGGGATCTTCATCGCGACGCCGGGATCGAGGAGCGTTGGATCCGAGCCGGGCACGAAGATGTTCAGATAGGACTCGACCAGACTGCCCTCCCCGGAACCACGCCGCGAGCGGGCGGAGGCGAAAGCGTGGTGCAGCACGCGCGCGTTGGAGGGCAGGATCTCGATGCCGTCCACCCACGTGTCTTCCTCGAACACATGGGTCAGGTCCATGACCTGATAGGGGAAGTAGCCGCTGGACGGGATGACGAGCTCGGCGTCGGCCGAGAGGATCAGGTCGGGATCGATGCGCCAGCCGCGCTCGCGCTCCGTCGCGGCTGGCGGCGATTCCCCCGGTTCGAGTTCCCCGCGCGGAGCGCCGGCCCGCAACCAGGAGAGGAGCGTGTCGCGCTCGCCGGCGGCGAGGACCTCGACGTTCGCCAAGTCGGCGTGAGCCGGGCTCGCGAACCACGGCGGCATCCGTTGCTGCTCCACGACCTCCTCGATCATCGCGGATCGCGCCGCGACGTCGTTCCACGTCTGCAGCGCGAAGGGTGCAACGCCGCCCGTATGGTGACAACGCGCACAGTGCTCGCGCACGAGGGGCGCCACGTCCGCGCTCCAGGTCAGCTCGGGATCCGGCTCCGCCCGGTGGATCGTGATCACGCAGCCCTCGACGGTCGTCTCGGCCGTCCTGACGGCGCGCCCGGCCAGGACGTCCTCGAGCGCGTTCCCGAGGTGCGGCTCTTCGACGCTGCGCTGGATCCCGCCGAACCGGACCCCGTCGTCGATGCGACCTCGGTAGCGGAGCACCCAGTCCGCGTCGAGCACGACGACCCCCGGCGTGCGCCGGACGCCGAGCGCCGCGACGGCCTCCCCCGTGAAGTCCTTGACGACGGGGAAGTCGAGACCGACCTGGGCCGCCTGCGCGGCGGCCTCGGCGATCGAATCCGGGCCAACGTTGACCGACAGGAACTGGACTCCCCGGTCTCGGTACTGCCGCTCCAGATCCCGCAACTGCGGCAGGTACCGCTCGGAGATGGGGCAGGTCACCGAAGTGAAGGCGATGACGAAGGCCGCGTGAGGTCCGAGCTCCGTGAGCCCGCGCGGGAGGTAGCGCACGTCGACGAACTCGAACGGCGCGATCCGCGCGCCGATCGGCGTCCGGACGTGCCCGCTCGCCTCGCGCACGTCTCCCGGAACGACCTCCGGCGGACCCTCGGTCCGGAACAGGTCACGCCCGAGTCCCCCCGCTACGAGCGCGACGAGGACGCCCAACGCGACGAAGAGGGCTCTCAACGAACGGGACATGCGACGACTCGGAGTGCGCTCCATGGTAGCGGTTCGCGCAAGAGCCCCTTCACTCCGAGAGGTCGGGTCCGCCACAGCGCCGCAGGAGCTCGAAGCCCCCAGAGACCTCGGCCGCCAGCAGGTGGAGCCGTGTGTGATCGTCGATCGCGACGCGGCGCAACTGCCACGGATCCGCGTCCTCGTGGTTCACCCCCGCGTGCGTCATGACGGCGAACGCGTAGCCCGCCTCGCGCACGGCGGCGCTCGTCGCCGCGTCGTAGTCCCAGCGCCTGCCGAACGGATAGGCGAAGGTGCGCCCGCGGTCGCCGAGCTCGCGCTCCATCGAGCACGCGGCGTCCTCGATCTCGCCCGCGGCCTCGGTCGGTCCGAGACGCGACAGGATCGGGTGCGACACGGTGTGGCAGCCGAGCTCCCACCCGGCATCGCGCAGCCTCCGAGCGTCGTCCCAGGTCATGAAGATCCGGTCGCACAAGGCCCGTTCGTCCCCGCCGTGCTCGCGGAAGAGCGCGTCGACCACGCGCTCGCGATCGCTCGGATCCGCGTCGTACTTGAGGATGCGCTTCGAGGCGTACTCGAAGCGCGCCGAGCCCGGGACGGCGAGCAGCGCCCGCAACGCCTCCCGCGCGCGTTCGTCCTGGGAGAGGTCGTGATAGCGCTGCGCGATCTCGCGCACGTCGAGCAGACCGAGGAGCCAGAAGTATTTGTGCGACCAGTTCACGCGGCGGCTGTCGAGCGGCCGCGTCTCGAGGAAGATCGTCGCCGGAACGCCGAGCGGCTCGAGCAGCGGCAGGAGGTGCGTCGCGTTGTCGCGGTAGCCGTCGTCCATCGAGAGCGCCACGAGGCTCCGCCCGCTCTCGCCCGACAAGAGCTCGTGCGCCGCCGCGCCGACCGTGCGGACGTCGAAGGCGCGCTGGACGAAGCGCAGGATCCGCTCGAGCGCCTCGGGCGCGATCTTCATGTCCGCCGGGAGGCCATCGTTCACCTCCGGCGCGTCCACGCAGTGTCCGAACAGGATCACGAGCCGGCGCGGCATCGAGCGGTCGACGAGCCTCCACAGACCGGTGTGGAACAAGAGCCGCGCGTACAGCTCGCGCGCGAGGAGCTTCAAGCGGTGCTTCACGGCTCTCTCAACCGATCGGGTCGTCGTCCCGGTCGCCGTCGCAAAGGTACCACCGGCTCGCGTCGCCGGCCGCGTCCAGCACGGGATGCGACTCCAGCAGAGAATAGGTGTAGACGAACAGGTGGTTCTCGGGTTTCGGCCCCAGGAAACCGGCGTCGCGCAACACCGCGCTCCACCACGAGCCGTCGACCGCCGTCGCGCGCGCGCAAGACGCTCCGCGGCGCTCGAGCTCGTCGAGCCCGGTCGCGATCGCCGCCGCGACGTCCGCTTCGTCCGGTGCGAGGAGGTCGACGATCCAGCCCACCCCTCCACGCGGCTCCTGCACGACGACGTACCCGACGAAGCGCCCGGCGCGCCAGATCCCGAACGGCCGAGCGAGTCCCGCGGGCGCCTGCAGGTAACGCCATTCGAGGAAGCTCGCCTCGCGCCGCACCATCAGGTCGAAGCGCGGCTCGACCCTTCGCGACAACGCGGCGGTCTCCTCCGGGAAGCGCTCGAGCGGTCGGGCCTCCCAGCCCACCCCCGCCCGGGCGCGCAGGGCGCGCCGCCGCGCCCCGGACTTGGCCACGGAGACGGGCAAGAGCCACGACGCCAGCCGTCCGTCCTTGAAGCGCTCCGAACGCGCCCCGCGATCGCTGCCGAAGTAGAACGTGAGCGGCCGGATGACGCCGGCCGTCCGCCAGCCCAGCTTCTTGAACACGGACCACGAGCGTCGGTTCGGGTAACCCCAGTTCATGGGCCAGCCCAGGCGCCGCGTCTCGTCCTCGCAGCGCCGCGCGACGCGGCTCGCGATCCCGCGCCCGCGCCACTCGGGATCGGTCATCACGTCGCCCTGCTGTCCGCAGGCGGCGGCGGTGGAGTCCTCGCCGCGCACGCGGAAGACGCGCGGCGAATAGGAGAAGCCACACACGGGACGGCCCGCGGCCGTGCGCAAGAGAACGCTCACCGAGCGGCCCTGTGGGCTTCGGTCGTAGCGCCACTCGAGGTCGCCGCGATCGACCTTCTTCTCGAAGCAGCGATTGAACAGGCGGACCTGGTCGTCCCGATCCGCCGGTCCGCAGACCGAGAGCACGAGACCATCGTCGGAGGGCGGCGCCGGATCGACCATCGCTCACAGATTGGCGGACCGCTCGGGCGCGCACAACGAGCCGCACCGGAAGCCGAACGGGCCCGGGTCGTCGTCGGCGACCCGGGCCCGTTCCTTGGAAGGCCTGTGCGGCGGAAGCCTCGCGGGCCTCAGGCCGCGTGGTGCGGGAGCACGCTGCGGTCGCGTTGCACGAGCCCGACCGCGCGTCCGATGCGCTTCTTGAAGTACGCCGGGTTCTCGGCGTAGTAGATCGCGCGCTCGAGCACGCGCCGCGCCCGCGCCGGGTAGCTGTAGTACCAGCGCTCGTAGTTGCGCACCATCTGCTTGCGCAGCTCCTCGAGCTCGATCTGCGTGAAGTTCTCGTGCATGTAGGCCGAGCGGTTCGACGAGACGTAGTTCTCCGTCAGGTCGGACACGTCGATCGAGGCCTGGTAGTTGTCCCACGACTCCGTGCCGATGAGCGGGTTGAACACGGAGATGCGGATCAGGTCGGGCCCGGCGACGCGCAGCACCTTCTCGGTCTCGCGAATGTCCTCCATCGTCTCACCGGGCGAGCCGACGATCAGGTACACCTTGGCCCAGATGCCCGCGCGGCGCGTGAGACGCGCGGACTCGACCACCTGCTCGGCGGTGCAGTCCTTCTTCAGCACGTCGAGCATGCGCTGGCTGCCCGTCTCCCAGCCGTAGTAGATCCGGCGGCAGCCGGCGCGGTGCATGTGCTTGAGCAGCGGGTAGTCGACGCAGTCGCCGCGCGTGTTCGCGATCCACTCGAACTTCAGGCCGCGGCGCAGGATCTCGTCGCACATCTCGCGGATGCGCGCGCGGCGCAGCGTGAGGATCTCGTCGACGAACAGGATGATGCCCGGGTCGTAGGCCTTGATGATGAACTCGAGCTCGTCGCAGATCGACTCGACCGAGCGCACGCGGAAGCCGCGCCCCGTGTAGTCCTTCTGGCAGAAGATGCACTTGAAGGGGCATCCGCGCGTCGTGAAGATGTAGACCAGGCGCTCGGGGTTGAGCTGGAAGTAGCGGTCCATCGGCAGGAGGTGCCGAGCCGGGAGCGGGATGTCGTCGAGCTTCTTGATGAGCGGCGGCGTCGGGTTGTTGAGCCACACCTCGCCGTTCCGGGCGCCGCACAATCCCGGAACCTCGCCGAGCTCCTTCGCGTCGCCGCCGTCCAGCGCCTTCAGGAACTGCGCGAAGGTGTACTCGCACTCGCCCTTCAGCACCCAGTCGAAGTGGCCGCTGTCGAGGAAGATCCCGTGGTCGACGGTCGCGTGCGGACCGCCCATGATCGTCGTCTTGCCGCGCTCCTTCGCATACTTGGCCCAGGCGATGGCGCGGCGGATGTTCGGCGTGAGCGAGCTGAAGCCGATGATGTCGTTGCGCTCGATCGCCTCGCGCATGTGCTGGTCGTTGACGATGCGCTCGTCGACCAGCTCGATCGGAAGCCCTTCCCTCTCGAGGCACGCTCCGAGATAGGTGAGCCCGAGCAACTGAGCCACCGGGTCCTCTTGGACGTGGGGCTTGACGTAGGCGAGAAGTGTCTTGCGCATGGTGTCCGTTCGCTTGGGTTCCCGCGCTCGCTCCGAAACGCCGCGTCCGCGCACGCCGCAGAGCCTGCGGGGGGGCGCGCGGCGTCCAGAATGGAGGGGCCCACAAGTGTACCGCGCGCGTAGGGTTGCACAACGCGGCGGAACACTTCCGACCCCACCCCTGGGCCCCTTGGACGCTCGAGCGACGCTCGAGCCCCTATCGGGTCGGCGTCCCCGGCGTCTGAAAGGCGCCCTCCTTTCGACGTGAGCGGAAAGCGCCTCGGTTCCGTGGTCGGAAAGAATCGCTCGTTCGACACCTTCCGGACCTTCCGGACCTTCCGGACCTGCCGGACCTGCCGGACCTGCCGATCCGCCTAGCCCGCCGCGGCCAGGTCCTGCGAGCGGTGCGTCCGGAAGTAGTAGACGATGTACCCGAAGGTCAAGAGGCCCCACAGTTTGGCGACGGTGAAGCCCCAAGCCACTCCGGTGTTCGGATCGAGGCCCACGGCCACGTAGGTGGCCACGCAGTAGGCGGTGAGCCCCGACAGGGCGAACAGGATGAGGACGCCGATCCGGTCCACGACGATGAAGAAGGTGTCGAGGGCGATGCAGAAGGCAGCGGGCACGATGCCCACGGCCAGGATCAACGCGAGCTTCCAGACCGGCTCGACGTAGGAGTCGGGGTACAGGAGCCGCACGGCGAAGGGGATGAAGGGCATGCAGGCGAGGATCCCGCCCGCCACCAGACCTCCGCCGAACAGCGTGATCCGAGTCCACGCGCCGCGGAACTCCGACATGCCGCGAGCGCCCTTGAGCTCGCTCATGGCGGGCAGGGCGGTGCGCGAGATGCCCTGCATCAGCATGAGCGGCACGTTCATGATGCGCTTCGCCACGTTGAAGTACGTCACCCACTCGGACCCGGCCGACGCCTGCAGCGCCAGGGAAGGCAGCACCTCGAGCGACAGCGCGTCGACGTTGCGCAGCACCCCGATGCGGAAGGCCAGGGGCATTCCTTCCAACAGGCGCACCCTCGGAGCGCGCTCGAAGACCGAACGCAACGAGGGCAGCGGGTGACCGTCGTCGGCGCGCGCTCGCTGGTAGAAGCCGACGGCGATCACCGAGCCGACCGCCGACGAGCACAGGTAACCGATGATCGGTCCGAGCGGCGAGCGCGCGAGCAGCGCCCCGCTGATCACCGCGACGACGCGCACGAGCTCCTGGCTGTTCTCGAGCCGCGTCAGCAACACCATGCGCCGCGTTCCCTGCAGGGCCGCGGCGACGAGTTGGCGCAGGAGCTCCGCGAGCGGCATGAACGTCAGGATCCAGGCCAGCCCGGCCAAGTCCGTTCCGCTCGGCTCGTTGGCCGTGGCTCCCGTCGCGAAGAACCCGATCCGATCGAGCGTGCTCATCATCCAGGGCAGCGCGAACCACCCGAGGACGGGCAGCAACAGCCCGAGGAGGAGATAGCTCTTCGCCAGGAAGCCCAGCCAGTCGGCGACGCGCTCCGTCTTCCCGCGCGCCACGGCGCCGGCCACCTGGTTCACGGTGGCCTGGACGAACCCCATGTTCACGAGCAGCGCCAAGAACCCATAGAGGGCGATGGCGACGATGTACTCGCCTTGCAGGCGTGCCCCGAGGATGTGAGCGAGCGCCGTCGCCGAGACGACCCCGCCCAGACCGTTCACCAACGCGCCCACCTGCAGCGTGGCCGCGTTGCGCGCGAAGCGGCTGTGGCGGAGCCTGTGGAAGATCACCCGAGCGCCTCCGCGTAGATCGCGGCGACGCGCCGCGCGTTCTCCGTCCAGGTCTGACCGGCGGCGTACGCGCGTCCCGCCGCCCCCATCCGCGCGCACAGCGCCGCGTCCGCGAGCAGACGCCCGAGGGCCTCCTCCACCGCGCGCACGTCCTGCGCCACGAGCAGCCCCGTCTCGCCGTCCACGATCGCGTCCTCCGCGCCGCAGTCGAGCGTCCCGATGCTCGGCGTGCCGCAGGCCGCCGCCTCGAGGTACACGATCCCGAAGCCCTCGAAACCGCCGTCGGCCGCCGTCACCGGCGTGTGCACGAAGACCCGCGCGCGCTGCAGGAGCTCGATCTTGTGCTCCTCGTCGACGTTGCCGAGGAAGTGGACGCGCGCGGCGAGCCCCGCCTCCGCGACCTGCCGCTCGAGCGAGCGCTGGTAGGCGTCCCCGCCGCCCTTCCCGACGACGAAGTGGTGCAGGTCGGGGAAACGCGGCGCCACGGCGCACCACGCGGCGAGCGCGAGGTGGTGTCCCTTGCGCTCCTTGAGCTCGCCGATCGAGAGCGTGAACGGCACTTCGCTCCAAGGCGCGTTCGAACTGCGCCGCACGCGCTCGAGTCCCGCGACGTCGACGCAGTTCGGCACGACGTGCAGCCGCTCGGGTCGCAGGCCGCCCCCTTCCCCCAGGATCGCGAGCACGCGCCGGCCCGTGTAGCGGCTGACGGAGACGAGCGCGGCGAAGCGCGCGTAGGTCCAGCGCGCGAGGCGGCCGTGGCGCTTCGACAGGAGCGGCTGCACCGTGTAAGTGCCGTGCGCCGTGGCCACGCAGGGCACACCGGCGAGCCGCGCGCCGAGCAGGCCCGCCAGGTTGTGCGGGTAGTCCTTGATCGCGTGAACCAGGTCGGCGTGTCGCGCCCGGCGCCACACGCGCCAGGTCGCGGCGACGAGGCTCCCAAAGAAGCGCGGCGGCGACATGTGGAAGAAGTAGTCGGGCGGGAGCCCGATCGAGACCTTCCAGTGCGCCGGCACGCGCGCGGAGGTCGGACGGTGCTTGCGCGCGAGCAGGATCTCGACCTCGAAGTCCGGGACGATCTCCTCGAGCGCGGCGACGAGGCCCATCGCGTAACGCCCGACGCCGTCGAGGTCCGAGAGCGAGTCGGTCAGGACGAGGACTTTCACGTGCGCAGGCGCTCCCCCATCCACGCGATCAGCCGACGCGCGCGCGCGTCCCAGGTATGCTCCCCCGCGCGCGCGAGCGAGCGCGCCCGGATGCGCTCGCGCCGGGCTTCGTCCGCGAGCAGCGCGGCGATGCCGTCCGCCAACGCGCGCTCGTCGTCGGGCCGAACGTGCGCGGCGTCGTCCTCGTCCGGCAGGATCTCGCGCAGGGACGGGAGGTCGCTCACGACGAGCGGGAGCCCCGCCGCCATCGCCTCGAAGACCTTGAGCGGCGACGTGTAGCGTGCGCTGATCGCGGGCTGCGAGCGGTTGGGCACCGCGCCGAGGTCCGCGGCCCACAGGTACTGGGCGATGCGTTCGGGCGGCTGGAAGCCGTCGAAACGAACGTTCCACACGCTCCGCGCGAGCTTCTGCAGGCGCAGGTTGTCCGCCTCGGTGCCGCCCGCGATCACGAACTGGACTTCCGGCAGGGTCCGCGCGGCTCCCACGAGGAGCTCCACTCCCTTCCAGGGCATGAGCCCGCCCGTGTACACGACCACCTTCGCCTTCTGATCGAGCCGCAGCGCCTCGCGCGCCGCCATGCGCGGGACGGGACTCGCGAAACGCGACGCCTCGAACGCGTCGTGCTCGACGCACACGAGGGCTGGATCGATCCCGGCGCCGAGCAGGTCGTCGCGCACGCCGCCCGAGATGGCCGCGATCCCGCGCGCCTCGCGCGCCGCGTCGCGCAGCCACTTGCGGCGCAGCCGCCCGCCCGGGACGCGGTGCAGCTCGAGGAAGACGGCGGCGCCGCTCCCCGCCAGCGCGCGCGCGGTCTCGATCTCGCGCGAGAGCACGACCGTGTCTTGGCCAGCGCTCGCGCGGCGCGCGGCGTTGCGGCAGAAGGAGAGCTCCTGCACGCGCGCAGGAACGAACTGCAGCCGCCGCGGCACGCGATCGATCCAGTCCCGACACGGCACGGCCTCCACGCGCGGCCGCGGCCCTTCCGGAACCGCGTAGTAGTCGAAGAGATCCTGTCCCTCCGGCAAGGGCGGCGTCGGGTGACGCTCGGCGTGGAGGAGTGTCGTCTGCACGCCGGCGCGCGCGAAGGCCGCCGCCATCTGGACGACCTGCAGCGACTGGGCGCGCTCCGAAGGCAAGCGCGCGTTGGCGACGAGCACCAAGCGCCCGAAGGCCCTCGTGCTCATTCTTCTTCGTCGCCGATCCCATCGGCGTAGCCCAGGTTTCCGAGCAGGATCTCGGTCTCGAGATCGCGCGGCGAGCTCAAGACCTCCTCGCGCGGGATGGGCAGGGACGCGTCCCATGCTGCGAGCGCGCCGAGCAGCCGCGCCACCTCCTCCGGCCGATCCCAGAAGAGGTTCTCGGTCTCGCCGGGGTCGCGCGCGAGGTCGTAGAGCTGCGGCTCGCGCTTCGCCTCGGCCCAGCGCCGGTCCCCCGGATCGAAGTCGATGCACTCGCGCGAGATCACGAGCTTCGTGCGCGCATCCTGGACGGCCAGCGTGGGACCGCTCTCGGCGAACGCGAACTCCTTCACGGACTCGACGTCGCCACGCACGAGCGGGAGCAGGCTCACTCCGTCCAGGAGGTGGTACTTCGCGAGCTCGCCGTCGTCGCTGGGCCCGGGCGGCTCGAGGTCCATCGCATCGCACAGCGTGGGCAGGATGTCCACCGTCTCCACCAGCGCCCCGACGCGCACGCCCTGCGGCAACCCGCGCGGCCACGAGAGAACGAGCGGCACGCGCAGGTTCGTCTGGTACATCCAGTTGTGCTCCCACACGCCGTGCTCGCCGAGCTCCTCGCCGTGATCGGAGGTCACGATCACGAGCGTGTCGTCGAGCACTCCGCGCTCGCGCAGGACGTCGAGCACGCGCGCAATGACGTCGTCGGCCTGCGCGACGCCGGCGTAGTAGAGGTTTCGGATCTGTTGCACGTCGGCGGGCGTCGGCGTGTACTCCTCTTTCTCGATCGCGATGCGGTGCTCGGCGTAGAAGGCCTTCACGGGCCCGTCGTAGGCGGGATCGACGTACTGCGCGCGGAACTCGGGCCGCGGGTCGTAGGGCGTGTGCGTCGAGTACAGGTGCAGGAAGGCCATGAAGCGCCGGTCGCCGTGCTCGGTGAGCCACTCGATCGCCGTCGAACCCGCCTTCTCGTAGTCGATGCGTTGCGTGGCCTTGTTCCACAGCACGAAGACCAGGAGCTCCGAGCGGAAGCGGCTCCACGCGCTCGAGCGGCGCACGAGCTCGTGCCCCTGGAGCGCCTCGCAGTAGAGGTCGAAGCCCTCGAGCAGGCCGCTCCTGCGCGTCACGCTGCCCGTCATGAAGGCGGCCGTGACCCAGTCCTCGGCCTCGAGCGTGCGCCCGTCGTTCCTCTGCGCGCGCTTGAGGTGCAGCGGCAGCGTGGTGTTGATATCGCGCACCATGCTCCACTGCGGGCCGAGCTTCAGCATGCCGTGGCGGCGCGGGTACTTGCCCGTCAGGATCGACCCGAAGCTCGACCAGGTGAAGGGCGCCTGCACGAACGCGTTCTCGAACAAGACGCCGCGGGCGGCCAAGCCGTCGATCGCAGGCGTCGCGATGCGCGTGTTCCCGTAGGCGCCGAGCACGTCGGCGCGCAGGGCGTCGACGACCACGAGCAGGACGTTCGGCAGGTCGCGGTTGCGCTCGGAGACGGCGCCCGTCGTGAGCTTGGCCGCGCGCACCTCGAGCGCGAAGAACCCCGCTCCGAGGAGCGCGGCGCCGATGGACACGAGCGCTGGGGTCGCGCCAACGCTGCGCCCGAGGCGCGCGAAGGGCCTTGCGACGACGAGCGCGATCGCGACCGCGGCGACGAGCAACCCCGCGGCCACGCCGAGCCGCTCGGGCGAGGTCGCGGGATAGCCCCAGAAGAGGTGCTCGCGCGACCACCAGTACAGCTCGAAGAACGTCCACACGGCGAGTCCCGTGACGAGCGGGCGGCGCAGGTATCGGCCGAGGAGCGCTCCGAAGAGGCCCAGCCCGACGGCGAAGAGGGCGTCGTACACGGCCACGGCCTGCGCGAGGCAGCGCAAGAGCTCGAGGGAAGAGATCGGCTCCTCCTGACGCCTCCACGCCACGACTCCGTCGACGAGACCGAACCCGAGCCCGAGGACCAGACCTGCCAGAGCTCCCGACCGTGCGGCAGGCAGACGGCCCGCGCCCGGAGCGTCGGCCCTGGGATCGTGGAGCCGGGCCTGGCTCGCTTGCGGGTACGGGGACGGCACGGCGCGCTTCGAGCGGCGGAGGGTACGGCCCGCGCGCGCCGGGCGCGAGCCCGCTCGCTCCGGTCACTCCACCGACAGACGATCATCGGCCGCGCGGCGGGCTCGGCGCGAGTCCCCTCCTGCGCGCCTCATCGGCGCAGGAAGGCGAAGAACATCCGGAAGATCGGCGCCATGCGTTCGGCGGGCTCGCCGCGCAGGCGCTTGCGCCACTCGATCTGCGCGTAGTCGGCGAGCGACAGGGCCACGCACAGCTTGACCCACCAGCCCGCCGCGCGCCCGTGGTGCTTGCGGAAGAAGCGCAGGCGGTTCTCCTGCCAGACCGTGAGGAACGGCTTGAACTTCGACGTGCTGGCCCCTTCGTGGTGGAGGACCTCGACGTCCGGCAGGTAGCGCGTCGCGAAGCCGGCTCGCGCGAGCCGCAGCGAGAGGTCCACGTCGTTGTAGAAGAGCCACAGGTCCTCGTCGAAACGTCCCACGACGTCGAGCGCGCTCTTGCGCAGGCACAGGCAGGCGGCGGGCGGCTGCTCCACGTCGCGCTCGCTCGCGTGGTCCCAGTCGCGCATGGTGTAGCGGCGGAGCTCGGCGCTGTCGGGGAACCAGCGCTCCATCGGCGGCCCGAAGAAGAGCGCCGTCCGCAGGCGCGGGAAACGCTTGCTCGCCCGTTGGATCGAGCCGTCGGGGTTCGAGAGCCGCGGCGCCGCGGCGCCGTACTCGCGGTGCGCATCCAGGAACTCGACCAGCCGCACGAGCACGCGCCCGCGCACCTCGGTGTCGGAGTTCAGGAGCAACACGTACTCGCCCGTGGAGAGCTCCATACCCTGGTTGCAGCCGCGCGCGAAACCCTGGTTCTCCGCGTTGCACAGGAGCACGACCTCGGGGAACTCCGCCGCGACCATGTCGGCCGAGCCGTCGTCGCTCGCGTTGTCGACGACGATCACCTCCGTCGGTTCGGGCTGCTCGGCCGCGCGCAGCGACGCGAGGCACGCGCGCAACAGATCGCGCGTGTTCCACGAGAGCACGACGATCGAGAGCCGCATCAGCGCGTCATCTCCCGCACCAGACGCTGCATGAGGCGCTCGACGTCGTGGTCGCGGGCGACGATCGCGCGCAGGCGCTCGCCGAGGCGCTCGCGCTCGGCCGAAGAGAGCTCGAGCAGCGCTTCCACGCGGTCCGCGAGCGCGGGCGCGTCACCCGCCGGAAAGCGCAGCCGATCCGCCTCCGGCCCGAGCTCCGCGAAGATGCGGGCGAAACTCTCGTTGCACGTCACCACCGGCCGGCGCGCGGCCATGGCCTCGAGCACGACCTTGTCCACGCTGCCCGTCAGGCTGGCGGAGCACAACAGCGTGGAGCGCGCGTAGACCTGCGCGATGCGCGGGTAGGGCACTTCCCCGAGCAGCCGCACGCGCTCGCTCAATCCGCCCACGTCGATCTGCTCGCGCACGGCCCGCACGATGGCGTCGTCTCCCTGCGCCAGCGCGTCCCCGGCCACGTCGAGGTGCACGTCGTGCCCGCGCGCGACGAGGATCGACACGGCCGCGAGCACGGTCAGCGGGTCCTTCGCAGCCGTCACCCGACCGACGCTGAGTAGCCGCGCCGGACGCTCGGGCTCACACACCGAATCGAAGTGCACGAGATCGATCCCATGGCCCGTGACGACCTTGTGCGGCGAGTCGATGCGCAGCGACTCGGGGCTGGCCGTGAAGACCTTGTCCACGCACGCCGCGGCGCGCAAGAGGCGCGCGTCGACGGCCTTGTGCGTGTACCACAGGTACAGCCCGGCTCCCGCGCGCCGCGCCGCGCGCTCGGCCACGAGCGCGTAGCGCGGCACCATGTGCGCGAGCACGGCGTCGAAGCCTTCGCCCGCGAGGGCCGCGTGCAGGATCGATCGGTAGCGCAGGTAACGCCGCACGACGCCGCGGCGTCCCACCTCGCGCAGCGTGACGTTGTCGGGCAGTCCCGTCCGGTCGCCGACCTCGAGGGCCACGACGCGCACCTCCTCGCAGTGCCGCGCCAGACCCTGGACCCAGCGCACGACGAACCCGAGGACGGCGTCCTGCGCGTCGAGCACCTGCGTCAGGAAGAGGAGCTTCACCGGCGCCAGAGCTCTTCCCCGACGAGGCGCCCGAGGCCGCGCGCGTACTCGCCGATCACGCGCCCGTACTCGAAGCGCTCGGCGATCGTGCGCGCGTTGCGCCCCAGCACGCGCCGCCCTTCCTCGTCCGCGAGCACGCTCGAGAGGGCCTGCGTGAGGCTCGCGACGTCGAAGCCCGCGCGGTAGCCGGCGTGGCCGTCCACGAGCACCTCCCCCATCACGCCCACCGGCGTGCTGACGACCGGCGTCCCGCAGGCCATGGCCTCGACCGTGACGCGCGGGCCGCCCTCGCAGGTCGACGCGCACACGCACACGCGGCTTCGCCGGTAGACCTCCGCCAGGTCGCGCGGCGAGTCGACCCAGTCGACGAAGCGCACGAGCTCGGCGAGCCCGCGCCGGCGCACGCGCGCCTCCGTCGCGGCGCGCAGCGGTCCCCGGCCGAGGAAGAGGGCGCGCGCGGGCATCCCGTTCGCCTTCAGGGCCGCCAGCGCGTCGACGATGCGGTCGAGTCCCTTGTTGGCGACCATGCGGCCGACGAAGACGACGTCCTGCTCCGGCTCGCGCGGCACCTCGGGCGGAACGAAGGTCGCGAGGTCGATGTACAAGGAGGGCAGCACGAGGATCTTGTCGTCGGGTACGCCCCAGCGCGCGAGCAGCCCGCGCATCTCGACCGCGTTCACGACCCGGAACGCGCGCACGCGCTCCACGGCCCAGCGCACGAAGAGCCCCGCCACGGCGCGGTCGAAGACCTCGCGCAGGTTCGCCGCCACCGGGTAGCCCGGAACGTGGTGGATCTCCGACAGGTACGGCGTCCCCGTGCGCCGCGACAGCGCGGCGGCGGCGATGCCGTTGTAGAACCAGCCGTAGTCGTGGCTCACGACCAGCGCGTGGCGGTGCTCGGCGAGGAGCTCGCCGCCGCGCCGCGTGAGGAAGCGCACCATGCCCGCGCGCCCGCAGTCCGCCGGGTGGACGTGCACGCGGTCGTGGATCACCTCCACGCTCGGCGGGCGGTCCGGACGCGGACAGAGCACGTCGATGCGCTCGAAGTAGCGCGAGAACTCCGCCTGCATCGACCAGAACGGACCGCGTTCGCCGATGGCGACCTGGCGGTCGCCGGAGAGCATCAGGAGGCGCATGCGCGTTCCTCCCCCACCTGGCGGTAGAGCGCCTCCAGCCGATCGGCGAGGGCTTCCGCCGAGTGGCGCACGGCGACGCGGACGCGCGCGCGCTGGCCCAGCGCCAGGCGAACGGCCGAGTCGGCGAGGAGGCGATCGAGGCCGAACGCGAGCTCGTCCTGGTTCGCGCCCAGGAAGCCGGTGCGCTCGTGCGCGACGACCTCCCGCACACCGCCGACGTCGAGCGCCACGGCCGGCAGGCCGGAGGCCGCCGCCTCGATCAACGCCACGGGCATGCCCTCCGAGCGCGACGTGAGCAGCACGACGTCGAGATCGGCGAAGACGGGCGCCGTGTCCGCGCGCGCGCCGACGAGGTGGACGCGCTCGCGCAGGTCTTCCGAGAGCGCGCGCACGCGTCGCTCGAGAGCGCCGCGCTCGGGACCGTCGCCGGCGAAGACGAGCTGGGCACGCGGGTGGCGCAGGGCGAGCGCGCGGAAGACCTCGAGCGCGAGCTCCGGGCGCTTCACCGGCGCCAGGCGCGCGACGAAGCCGACGAGCAGGTCGTCCTCGCGCGCGCCCACGAGCCGGCGCAGCTCGCCCGAGGTGCGCCGCGGCCGCTCGAGCGCGAGGAACGGATCGAGGTCCGCGCCGGGTGGGACGACGACGAGCTTGTCCTCGGGAGCGACCCGAAGGCGCACCAGATCGTCGGCGGTCGCGTGGCTCACCGCCACGAGCCGGTCGGTCTCGAGCGCGAGGCGCCGCTCGTGGGCGATGAGCGCGCGCGAGACCGGCGCGGGGAAGTAGCCCTCGAGCACGTGTCCGTGGAAGGTGTGCACGCGTCCGATCCGCTCCATGCCGCGCACGGCTCGCCGGCCGAGCGTGCCGGCCTTCGAAGCGTGCGTGTGGAGGATCTCGGGCGCGAAGTCGGCGATGCGGCGGCGCAGCGTGCGGGTCGCGAGCAGGTCGCGCAGCGGAGCCGGACCGCGCACCATGGTGGGCACGCGCACGACGTCGATGTCGCGCTCGCGCGCGAGGTCGAACAGATCGCCTTCCCCCGGACCGGGCCGGCCCACGAACACGCGCACGCGGTGGCCGCGCGCGCGCAGGATCGGATCGCTCGCGAGCACCTGGCGAGCAGGACCGCCGAGGTTCAAGCGCGAGAGGACGCGGGCGATGCGCATCGCGCGCAGTATCGCGGGGGGCACCCTACTCGAACAGGCTCAGGTGGTAGAGGAAGAGCGCCGTGTAGGCGCCCGTCGCCGTCCACAGCCCGACGCGCGCCAGGAAGAAGTTCTTGTGCACGCACAGGACGATCAGCGCCAGGCCGATCAGCAGCGACTTGTAGAGCACGAAGCGCACGCGTCCCGTCTCGAGCAGCCAGGCGGCGATGGGATTCAGCTCGATCCCGCCCGATTGGAGGTGGACCAGCGTGAAGTAGCTGTCGGCCACGTTCATCAGGGCCACCCACAGGACCATCAGCCACAGGCGCAGGCTGTAGCGGTCGACGAAGCTCCCCTCCTGCTCGTCGGTGCGGCGCACGCCGCCGCGCCGTCCCCCCGCGAACGAGTAGCGCGACAGCCGGGGCGTCGGTCGCCCGCGTCGGTCCGGACCCCTGTAGCGCACGGGGACCCGCGCGTCCTCGTCGGCCTCGGGGCTGGGTTCCGTCATCCTGGGCTTCCCTGGAACGCAGGAGTCGCTCGACCCCAGCGGGTCGTCGTCGGCTGCGCCCTCCGTCGCGCTTGAGATCAGCGCGGAGAGTCGCCGGTCCCCGCGGCTCCTCCGGCCTCTTCCCGGTCCAGGGGCGGAAAGCCGCCGCGGTGCCTCGGGTGGTCGGGCGTGTAGTCGCCGGGCCGCGGGTGCGGGACGCCCGTGCCGTGTCCGCTGAGGCCCTGAACGCCCTCCGGGGGATCCCAGAAATCGCAGCGATAGGGCATGTCGTACACGCCTTCGGTCTGCCACGGGCGCCGCATCGAGCGCGGGGGCAGGGGTTCCACGACGACGTCCTCGACCCAGTACTCGTCGATGTTGTCGAAGCCCTCGAGCCAGCGGAAGCGCTTGTGCGGCAGGATGCACTCCTCGCCGGCCCGGATGCTCCCCTCGAAGTCGGTGAACCACCAGCGCATGTGCGGCGGCTTCTTCACCATCTCGTCGGGGAAGGCGAAACCGAGCTGGACCACGCGCGGCTCCTCGGGCCGGATGAACACGAGGAACTCGTCGACGAAGCCGTACTCGTCCACCATCATCGGGTAGTGGTTCAGGACCAGCGGATCGGCGAGCTGCATGGCGTAGACCTCGACCGTTCCCTCGGGCGGATGCTCCTCCCGCACGAACGCCAACCGCGCGTCCAGCATCCTCAGGGAGAAGGGCATGAGACCCGTGAGCTCCTCCAAGCGCACCGACGCCCAGGCCGTGCGGCGCGCGTTCAACGAACGCAGGTATCCCGAGCGCATCTCGCGCCACGAGATGTCGCCGTAGAGCACCTCGCGCACCATGTCCGGTCCGGTCAGCGTTGGGCGCGCGTACTCCGTGTAGACGTAGCCGTTGCCGTCGACGTCGAAGTGGCACAGCCGCGGCTCGTAGTGGTGCACGCGCCACGGATCGGGCTCCTTATGCGTGTCCACCTTGACCGTCACGAGGCAGTCGTAGCGCAGGCCGCCGAGCTTCTGGAAAGCCTGCCAACCGCCGGCCGCCGCGAGGAGCCGCTCGATCATCTGCGACCCGCGGGCGACCGCTTCCGGATCGTCCCACGAGGGCGAGAGCGGGGGCCGGGGGAGGTTCGGGTAGTGGGCCCCGCGGATCTTCTCCTCGAAGAAGGGCGAGAGCTTGCGCGTGCGCGGGGGGTCGGCCTGCTCTTCCTGCCCCGCGCCTTCCGGGGGGGGCGAATCCCCCTCCTGCGCCCCCTCCCCTTGACCCCGGGCGGGCCCGACCAGCGCGGCGGCGACCAGGAGCAGGACGAGGCTTGGCGTCGTGCGCGCGGAAGGTCTGGAACGGCTCATAGTGGAAAGAGGCTACCCGAGAGGCGGCTTGGGGTCAGCTGGCCTGGACGATTCGTGAGCAAGGCCTTGCGACCGGAACGGGGGCGTGCGAGTGAGTCACGACGTCGGCGGACGGTTCGAGGTTCCGGGGAACGCCGACCTACGCAGCGGGTACGGCCGGCGTTGACGGTTTTCGAGCGCCGCGTCCCACGCGGGTCGTGACCGCGGCGGAGGCTCAGCGCCGATCGGACGAACGCGCGATCTCCGCGTAGATCGCGAGCGTCTCGTCGACCATGCGGTCGAGTCCGAAACGCTCCCTCACGCGCGTCCGACCCGCCCGACCGAGCCGCCGGCGAAGCTCCCCGTCCGACGCGAGTTCGCACAGGCCGCGCGCCAGGGCCGCCGGATCGGCCGGCTCGACCAGGCGCCCGGTCGTTCCGTCCAGCACGACTTCCGGCACCGCGGAAACGCGCGTCGAAAGCACCGGCAGCCCCGCGGCCATCGCCTCCAGGAAGACGAGTCCCAGCCCTTCCCACAGCGAGCTCATCACGAACGCGTCGCACAGCCCGAGGATCTGCGGTACGTCGCGGCGGATGCCGGCGAAGCGCACGACGTCCCCGAGCGCGAGCTCGCGCGCCAGAGCCTCCGCCTCGAGCCGGCCGTCGCCGAACGGATCGTCGCCCACGAGCAGGAGCCGCAGACCGGGCGCCGCTGCGCGCGCGGCATGGACGGCGCGCAGGAGGACGTCGTGGGCCTTCTGGGGCGCGAAGCGCGCCACGCAGACGAAGACGACGTCGTCCTCGGCGAACCCGAACTCGGCGCGGCCGCGCGCGCGCTCGGCCGGCTCCAGCTCGGCGGCGCGCTCGAAGGGAGCGGGATCGATCCCGTAGTAGACGCGCCGGATCGCTTGCGGGCGGACGCGACCGTAACGCTCGACGAAGCGCCCCACGTGGTCGGAGAGCACGATCGTCCGTTGCGGCAGGTTGCCGAGGATCCCGTGGACGCGCGACACCCACGGACGCAGGAGCACCTGCTCGTCGTTGTGCTTGCCGGAGACGAGGCAGCTCCTCCGCCCGGCGAGCGTCGCGAGCACGGCCGTGAGCGCGTCGGCCTTCAGGAGGTGCGAGTGGACGAGCTCCGCCCAGCGCAGGTGCGGCAGGAGCGACGCCCCCAGGCCGCGCACGCGGTGCACCGCGCTCGCGCCGGCTCGCGCGAAGTCGGGAGCGAGCGTCCCGCCGCCCTTGAGGAACGCGACGCGTGCCTCGTGCCCGCGCTCGGTCTGACCGCGCACTTGGCTCGCGAGGTGCATCTCGGCGCCGCCGACGTCGAGGGTCGTGACGACGTGCAGGATCCTCACGCCACCTCACCGTAGACGTCGACGAGCCGCGCGACCATCGTGTCCAGGCCGTGTTCCGCCAGCACGCGCGCGCGACCGCGCTCGCCCATCCGAGCCCGCTCCAGGGGCCCCGCCGTCAGGGCTCGCGCGATCGCCCGCGCCAGATCGTCCGCCGAGTCGATCTGCGCCAGGAATCCCGTGTCGCCCTCGCTCACGAGCTCGCGCACCCCGTCGACCTTCGTTCCGACGACCGGCCGGCCGGCGGCGCCGGCCTCCAGCACGACGTAGGGCAGGCCCTCCCAGCGCGAGGGAACGAGGACGAAGTCGGCCGCGCCGAAGAGCGCGGGCACGTCGTCGCGCCAGCCCAGGAAGTGCGCGCGCTTCGCGACGCCGAGCCGGCGCGCCTGCTCCTCGAGCTCCGCGCGCAGCTCTCCGTCCCCCGCGAACAGGACGTGCAGCTCCTCCAGGCCGGGGCGCGCCAGCGCCTCCAGCGCGACGTCCTGTCCCTTCGCGGCGTTCAGGAGCCCGGCGACCACCGCGCACGGTGCGCCCTCGGGGACGCCCAGGGCCGCGCGATCCGCCGCAGCGGCGCCCGTCCAGCGCGTCGGGTCGATCCCGTTGGGGACGACGCGCACGCGCTCGGGGGCGACGATCTTCGCCGCGCGAATGGTCTCCGCCTCGCTCTCGCTCACGGCGATGGTGCGGTCGGTGCGCGCCCCGAGGAAGGCCTCGATGCGCCGGAAGAGCGCGCGCTTCGTCGGCGAGAACATCGCGCCGAAGAGGAAGGCGAAGGTGTGCGGGGTGTGGACGAGTCGCCCGATCTTGGTGCGCAGCGCCGCCGTGCGCCCGAGGACGCCGGCCTTGCTGCTGTGCGTGTGGACGACGTCCGGTCGGATCTGGTGCAGGAGCGAGACGAGGGCTTGATGATGGCGGAAGTCCACCCCCGGCCGGATCTCGCGCACCATGGGGATCTCCCTCACGTGCACGCCGTCGCGCGCGAGCCCGGCGAGGTCGGCGCGGAACGCCGGTACCCGCTCCGCGGAGGCCACGAGGTGCGTCTCGACCCCCCGTCGTGACAGCCCGCGGGCGACGTCGACGATGTGGCGGCGCGTACCGCCGATGGTCGCCTCCATCACGAGCAGGACGCGCATCCTCCCAGACGCCCGCTAGCAGCCTGTTGAAGAAGTGCTCCGGATGCCAGGTGCCCGGCATCCGCTTCGGTGGGGTGCCCGAGAACGCAGGCGAATGGGTGAAGAGGCTCTCGGGTGCCGCACTGGAGTGGAGGACGGGTTCATGGCGCCGGATGACTTCTTCAATGGGCTGCTAGTTCGCGCCCGCTCCGCGGGCGACTGCGACCACGGTCAGCGCGAGGATCACCATGTCGAGGAGCAGCGACTGGTTCTCGATGTAGTAGATGTCGTAGTCGAGGTTCTCGTGGATCGCGAAGCGGCGTCCCGAGGAGATCTGCCACAGTCCCGTGACGCCCGGCTTCGCGCGCAGGCGCTCGCGGTCGAGCGCGTTGTAGCGGTCGACGATGAACGGCATCTCGGGGCGCGGTCCGACCGCGCTCATCTCGCCGCGCAGGACGTTCAGGAACTGCGGCAGCTCGTCGAGGCTGTAGCGCCGCAGGAAGCGTCCGACGGGCGTGATGCGCGGGTCCCGCGACGACTGCGGGGTCGGCGCGTCCCCGCTCAAGTGCTGGTACATGGTGCGGAACTTGAACATCAGGAACGGCTTGCCCTCGCGTCCGACGCGGATCTGCTTGAAGAAGACCGGACCTTCCGACTGGCGCTTGATCAGGATCGCGGCGAGCACGAACACCGGCAGGGTGACGAGCAGGACCGCGATGGCCGTCGTGACGTCGAGCACGCGCTTGGCGAGCGCCTTGGGCCAGCCCTCGCGGCGGTCGGGGCGCGAGATGAGCGGGATGGAGTCGAGGTTCTCGATCTTCATGCGCCGCGACATCAGGTGGTAGAAGCGCGGGACGACGCGGTAGTTGACGTCCCAGCTCTCGAGCCGCTCGATCAGCTCCATCAGGCGCGCTTCGCTGGACTCGGGCAGCGCCACGAAGACCTCGTGGATCTTGTGCTCGCGCACCAGGTCGCCGAGATCGTCGAAGCTCCCGAGCACGCGCGTGCGGTCCATGGCGCGTCCGACCTCGTCGGGACTCTGGCTCACGAAACCGACCAGGCGCAGCCCCAGGGTCGGCACGAGCACGAACTTGCGCTGAAGCCAACGCCCGGTGTCGCCGGTGCCCAGGATCAGCACGTTGCGGTTCCCGATGCCGCGCCGGTGCAGGAACTGGATGACGCGGAAGGACATGAAGCGGCTGATCGCGGTCAGGACGCCGATCAGCACGAACGTCGTGACCAGCGTCAAGCGCGAGAAGGCCGTGGGCTCGAGGTTCAGGACCACGATCGAGTGCAGCGGCAGGAGGAACGAATAGATCCCCTGATCCGCCTGCTGCGACGTGGGTCGCAGCATCACGATCAGCGTCACGACGATCACGAACGAGACCACGGTGCTCTTCGAGATCGCCTTGAACTCCTCGACGTTGAGCAGGCTCTTCACCGGCCGGTACATCCCGAAGCCGTAGAACACCGCGAGACACACGACGCAGACGAGGCCCCACAGCTCGCGGTAGACCTGGAGCTCGGGCATGCGAACGGTCGAGTCGAGCGAGCGCACGAAGCCGTACCCGACGGCGCAGGCGAGGAACACGACGAGCACGTCCACGACCACCTGCACTCCGAGGAGCAATGCCCCGAAGTGGCGTCTGACGAAGGTCCCGGCTTGGGTCATGTCTCGATCGCCGCGCGGCTCGAGTCGCCGCGGGCAGCAGACGAATGTTATGCCAGCGCGACTCGCGCGGGGCGCATCGAGTCCGAAGGTCAGGGGTTGGCGAGCGCTCGCGCCAGGGCGGGAACGGTATCGGCCGCGCGCCCGGCGTGGGTCCCAAAGTGCGTGGAAAAAGCGAGGGCGCCGCCCCGCCAGCGACCGTCCGTCACCGCCCGCAAGGCGGCCCAGGGAACGCCCGCCCGCGCGGCCACGCGTCCCGCCGCGGCGGTCTCCATGTCCACCACGGTCGCGCCGAAGCTGCGCGCCAGCCACATCCGGCGCCACGGGGTGATGGCCGCGCGGTCGCGGGTGACGAAGATCCCGCGGCGTCCCGGCGCCGCGCGGAGCCAGGCTTCGAGCAGCTCGGCCGACGGCTCGGCGAGCGCCGCGCCACGCAGTCCCAGGTCGGCCTGGACGGCCGCGCTGCAGTGGACGAAGTCCCCGGCCGCGAGCCCGCGCACGAGGCCGCCGCACACCCCCACGACGACCAGGGCCCCCACGCCCTCGGCCAGGAGCAGGGCGGCCGCGTGGGCGGCCTGCACCTTCCCGACGCCCCCGACGCAGGCGAGCGCGGTCTCGCCGCCCAGGTCGATCTCGCACAGCTCCAAACCGAAACGCCCGCGCACGGAAAGCGTGCGCTCGGCCAGGCTCCCGAGCTCCTCGGGCAGCGCGCACAAGATCCCGAGCGGTCCGCGCTCGCGCTCCACCCGTGCTCGTTCGGACATGCGCACATTCTCGCCTGCCGGGCGCCGCCGCGCTCCTTCGGAACGAGCGCGCCGACGAGCGCGACCCCGGAGGAGGATCGGCGGGTCGCGCGCCCCGCCGATATAGTGGCGCGCGCCGTCGCTCGGCGACCGCACTCCGACCGCCCCATGAGGATCGCCATCACCGGTGCCACCGGCTTCATCGGCCGCTACATGGTCGCGGGCATGCTCGCGGCCGGGCACACGGCGCGGGTCCTGTGCAGGCCCGGGCGGGAGGGCGCGCTCGTCCGCCCCCCCGCGGGGACGATCGAGGTGCACGTGGGCGACCTGACCGCCCCGGAATCCCTGCGCGGCTTCATGGACGAGGTCGACGTCCTGATCCACCTCGCCAGTGCGCACGACCACTTCTCCGAGGAGGTCATGCAGCAGGTGAACGTGCGCGGGGCGGAGCACCTCGTGGCGGAGGCCAAGCGCTCGGCGCAGAAGGCGCGCCTCTTCATCGTCTCCTCCGCCGTCATCGGGCAGCCGGTGTACAGCTACTACCGCGACAGCAAGCGCGTGCAGGAGAAGGTGTTCCGCGGGGCCGGGCTGGACTGGGCCTCGTTCCGTCCCACGCTCGTGTACGGCATCGGCGACTTTCGCCACACGGCGCCGCTCCTGCGCAAGGCCGCGCGCCAGAAGGGCACCTATTGGGTCCCCCACGACGGCTACTCGAAGATCAACCCGGTGCACGTCGAGGACGTGGTCGACGCCGTGCTGAAGTTCTTCGACTTCGACCGCGCCGTCGACTGCGTCTACGAGCTCGCCGGACCCGCCGGCATCCCCTTCAACGAGTTCGTCGACCTGAACATCGCGGCCACCGGCGGCAAGGTCAAGCGCCGCAACATCCCGCGCAAGTGGGCGAACCGCCTGATCTTCGTGAAGGGCCTCTTCACCGACAACAGCGAGGACCGCCGCGCGTCCGCCTACTTCTCGCTGCACCACGAGCACGACATCACGAACGCGGTCTACGAGCTCGGCTGGCGCCCGCGCACCTACGCCGAGGGCATCCGCGAGGTCGCCGCCGGCGACTGGTGGCGCACCGAGTCGGCCGAAGCGGGTCGCTCGACCGGCTGAGACCTCGAGGCGACGCTACTCCTCTTCCTCCCGCAGCTTCGCGAGCACGGAGAGGTCCTCGATCGTGCTCGTGTCCCCGGTCGTCTCGCGACCGGCGGCGATGTCGCGCAGGAGCCGGCGCATGATCTTTCCGCTGCGCGTCTTGGGGAGCGCGTCGGAGAAGCGGATCTCCGCTGGTTGCGCGAGCTTGCCGATCTCCACCGCGACGTGGGCGGTCAGCGCCTGGCGCAGGGAATCGCTCGCCTCGACGCCGGCTCCGAGCGTGACGAAGGCCACGATCGCCTCGCCCGTGATCTCGTCGGGCCGGGCCACGACCGCCGCCTCGACCACCGCGTCGTGGCTCACGAGCGCGCTCTCGATCTCCATCGTCGAGAGCCGGTGGCCGCTGACGTTGAGCACGTCGTCCACCCTGCCCATGATCCAGAAGTAGCCGTCCGCATCACGGCGCGCACCGTCGCCGGCGAAGTACACGTCGCCGAACTTGGCCCAGTAGGTCTCGCGGTAGCGCGCCTCGTTCCGCCAGATGCCGCGCAGCATCGAGGGCCAGGGCTTCTTGATGACGAGGTAGCCGCCCTCGTTCGGGCCGACCTCGCGGCCCGCCGCGTCCACCACCGCGGCGTCGACGCCGAAGAACGGCCGCGTCGCGGAGCCGGGCTTCGTCTCCGTCAAGCCGGGCAGCGGCGTGATCATGATCGAGCCCGTCTCCGTCTGCCACCAGGTGTCGACGATCGGGCAGCGCTCGCCGCCGATCGTCTTGTGGTACCACATCCACGCCTCGGGGTTGATCGGCTCGCCGACCGTGCCGAGCAGGCGCAGCGTCGAGAGGTCGAACTTCGCCGGATGCTCGTCGCCCCAGCGCATGAACGTGCGGATCGCGGTCGGCGCCGTGTAGAAGATCGAGACGCCGTACTTCTCCACGAGCTCCCAGAAGCGCCCGTTGTGCGGCGCGTTCGGCGCGCCCTCGTACATCACGCTCGTGGCGCCGTTCGCGAGCGGCCCGTAGACGACGTAGCTGTGTCCGGTGACCCAGCCGACGTCCGCCGTGCACCAGAACACGTCGTCCGGCTGCAGGTCGAAGACGTACTTGCACGACAGGTAGGCGCCGACGAGGTAGCCGCCCGTCGTGTGCTGGATGCCCTTCGGTCCGCCCGTCGTGCCCGAGGTGTACAGGAGGAACAACAGGTCCTCGCTGTCCATCGGCTCCGGCGCGCAGTCGCTGCTCGCCTGCGAGACGACGTCGTGGTACCAGACGTCGCGCTCGCCGTCCCAGGCGACTTCGTTCTCGCAGCGCTCGACCACCACCACCGTGTGGACCGCGTCGAGCCCTTCGATCGCCTCGTCGACCTGCGGTTTGAGCGGCAGGACCTTGCCGCGCCGGAAGCCGCCGTCGGCGGTGATCACGGCCGTGCAACCGCCGTCCAGGATGCGCTCGCGCAGCGCATGGGCACTGAAACCGCCGAACACGACCGAGTGCGCGGCACCGATCCTCGCGCACGCGAGCAGCGCGATCGGGAGCTCGGGGATCATCGGCATGTACACGGCGACGCGGTCGCCCTTCCCCACGCCGCGCGTCTTCAAGGCGTTCGCGAGCTGGCAGACCTCCTCGTGCAGCTCGCGGTACGTCAGGTCGCGCGTGTCGCCCGGCTCGCCCTCCCAGTGGAACGCGATCTTGTCCGCCGTCGCCGTGCCGAGGTGCCGGTCGAGGGCGACCGCCGACGCGTTGAGCTTCCCGCCCACGAACCACTTCGCGAAGGGCGCACCGCTCCAGTCGAGCACCCGCGTCCAGCGCTTCATCCAGGGCAGCTCTTCCGCTACCCGCCCGAAGAACGCCTCGGGATCGTCGATCGACTCCCGGTACATGCGCTCGTACTCGGCGAGACTCGAGAGGCGGGCCCGCTTCCGCGCCCCGGCGCTCGGCGGGAACTTGCGATTCTCCTGCAGGACGCTCTCGATCTCTTGCATCGTTCTCCTCCGCGATACGGGGCTCCGCAAGAGCAGACGGTACCGGCAGGGAGGTCTCTGTCCAGCGCGACCAACTCGGGATCGGGGCGGGCCCCCGCGGACCCGCGCGGAGAAAGCCTTGTCGCTCCGGCGCGGTCGGACTAGCTTGCCCGTGGAGGCATCTCATGAGTTCCACTCGCGTTCGCTCGCTCCTCTCCGCACTGTCCCTCCTCGCGCTCGGCGCCTGCGCCACCGAGAGCCACCGCGTCGTCGAGACCGAGAGCGTGGCGAGCCACGAGACGCCCTACTCGGGTCCCGTCTACTCGCTCTCGATCGGCAAGTTCGAGAACTCCTCGCCCTACATGCGCGGGATCTTCTCCGAGGGGCCCGATCGGCTCGGCAGCCAGGCGAAGACGATCCTCGAGACGCACCTGTCGCAGACCGGGCGGTTCAGCCTGCTCGACCGCGGCAACATGGAGGAGCTCGCGACCGAGAGCCAGCTCTCCGGCGCGGCACAGGCCCTCGAGGGCGCGCAGGTCGTCGTCACCGGCGAGGTGACCGAGTTCGGGCGCAAGACCACGGGCGACCGCCAACTGTTCGGCATCGCGGGGCGCGGCAAGGAGCAGCTCGCGTACTCCAAGGTCTCGCTCAACGTCGTCGACGTGAAGACCTCGCGCGTCCTGTACTCGGTTCAGGGTGCGGGCGAGTTCGCGCTCAGCGAGCGCGAGATCCTCGGAACCGGCGGTACGAGCGGCTACGACTCCACCCTGAACGGAAAGGTCCTGGACCTCGCGATCCGCGACTCCGTCGACAAGCTCGTGCAGGGCCTCGAAGCCGGCAAGTGGATCCCGCCGCGTTGAGCGCGCTCCGGACCGCGGCGCTGGGACTCCTCCTCGCGGGCTGCCAGAGCAGCGCCCTCTACGAGTGGGGACCCTACGAGGACTCGGTGCACGCCCTGTGCACCGACTTCGTCGAGTCCGATCCGGTCGAGGAGCTCGCTGGGCTCGACCTGCACGTGAGCCGCCTCGCCGAGGAGGATCGCGTGCCCCCGCCCGGCGTCCACGCGCAGCTCGGCTACCTCGAGTACCTCGCGGGCAACGCCGACGCGGCGGTGCGCCACTTCGAGGCCGAGAAGACGCTCTATCCCGAGAGCACGGTCTTCATCGACGGGCTCTTGCGCCGGATGGGAGGCTCCTGATGCGCTTGCCGAGCCTCGTGGCCGCGCTCTCGCTCGCGCTGGCGGGCTGCAGCACGACCGAGACGTTCGACTACCAGCCGTACCTCGATGCCATGCCGCGCTCGATCCTCGTGCTCCCGCCGCTCGACCGGACGCCCGAGGTCGCGGCGTGCTACGGCTGGCTCTCCACGATCACGCGGCCGCTCGCGGAGCGCGGGTACTACGTGTTCCCCGTCGGATTGGTCGACCGCATCCTGCGCGAGAACGGCCTGCCCACGCCTGGAGAGATGCACCAGGTGTCGCTCGCGAAGCTGAAAGAAGTCTTCGGGGCCGACGCGGTCCTGTACGTCACCGTCACCGAGTGGGGCACGAGCTACCAGGTGCTCGCATCGGTCACGTCGGTGCGCGTAGAGGCGACGCTCGTCGACGTCGACACCGGGGCGCTGCTGTGGTCCGGCGGCGGCTACGCGCAGCACAACCCCGGTCAAGGCAACCAGGGCCTGCTCGGCATGATGATCGGCGCCGCCGTCAACCAGATCGCGACCTCGGTCTTCGATCCGACGCTCGACGTCTCGCGCGACGCCAACGCCGCGTTCGTCGGCGACTCACGCCGCGGCCTCCTGATCGGTCCGTTCCACCCGGACTTCGAGGAGGACCAGAAACAGCGGCGCGCGGCGCTCTCGGGCGGCTAGAGCGCCTCACGCGCGCGATCGACCGGCTCCGGCGCGCTCTCGCAGGCGCTCGAGCGCTTCGGGCAGCGGCGCCTCGACGCGGATGCGCTCCCCCGTCCACGGGTGCGCGAAGGCGAGGCGCCAGGCGTGCAGCGCGAGCCGATTGGCCCGCAGGGCGCCTGCGCTCCCGCGCGCGTACTTGCGCTCGCCGACCAGCGGGTGGCCCGCGTGCGCGAAGTGCAGGCGGATCTGGTTGTAGCGGCCGGTGACGAGGTCGATCTCGACCTCCGAGACGGCGCCCAGCGTCGCGAGCACGCGGTAGCGCGTCTCGGCGGGCTTCCCGCGGCGCGAGACCTGGGCGCGCGCGCCCTGCTTCTCGATCGGGAAGGAGAGCGTTCCCTCGCGCGGCCGCGGCGCACCCGCGACGAGCGCCCAGTAGGTCTTCTCGAGCGCGTGCGCGCGGAAGAGTTCCTCCAACGCGGCGCGCGTCGCTTCGTCCTTCGCGAACAGGAGCGCGCCCGACACCTCGCGGTCGAGGCGGTGCACGGCGAGCACGCGCCGCCCGGCGTCCGCCAGCAAGCGCACCATGTCCTGCGCGCTCTCGGCCTTCCCCCCCTTCCGCCCGCTCCCGCCCGGCGGGGGCACGGAGAACACGCCGTGGGGCTTCGCGACGACGAGCAGACGCTCGTCCTCGAAGAGGATCTGCATCACGCGCGGCGCGCGAACAACGTGAAGTAGCGCGCCATCTTCCCGGCCATGCGCACCGGGTGGCGCAGCTCGCGCACGATGCGCCGCGGGCGCAGGTAGAAGCGGCGGTAGGCCTCGCGAATCTTGGCCTCGATCTCGGCCGCGGTCATGTGCTCGTTGCCGGCCAGCGCCTGGAAGCCCGTCATGCGCGCGTAGTCGAGGCGCTCGTCGCCGTAGAGCATCTGGTGCAGCGGCGTCCCCGGATAGGCCGTTACCGCGCAGAACTGCACCTGGTCGGGATCGAGCCGCTCCACGAGGTCGAGCGTCTCCTCGACCATCGCGGGCGTCTCCTCCGGGAAGCCGATCATGCAGAAGGCGCGCGTCTCGATCCCCACCGCGCGGCAGTCGTCGAACACGCGCAGCGCTTGGTCGTGGTCCTTTAGCTTGTTGCCGCAGTGCTTCTTCTGGATCTCCTGGTTCCCGGACTCGACGCCGAGCGACACGTGCTTGCAGCCCGCGGCGGCCATCTTCTCGAGCGTGGGCCGGTCGAGCGTCTTGATGGCGGTCTCGCACTGCCACTCGAGGTCGAGCCCCTCGCGCAGGATCCCGTCGCAGATGTCGCGCACGCGGTCCTTGCGCGTCGTGAAGATCGGGTCGCGGAAGACGACCTGGCGCAGGCCGTGGTTCCGGTGCAGGTCCACGAGCTCGCGCACGACGTGCTCGGGCGAGCGGAAGCGGAAGCGCAGGCCCTGCGCGAGCGTGTAGCCGCAGAACGAGCAGTCGAGCGGGCAGCCGCGCGACGACTTGACGGTCGTCACGGCTTCGTCGAGACCGGGGAAGCGATAGCGCTGGTTGTCGAGCAGGTGGCGCGACGGGATCGGCAGCGCGTCGAGGTCCGCGATCTTCTCGCGCTCCGGTTCGTGCACGATCTCGCCGTCCGCGCGGCGCCAGGTCGTGCCCTCGATGCCTTCGAGCGACGCGCCGGCTGCCGCGCGCGCGGCGATCTCGCGCACGGTGTACTCGGGCTCGCCGCGCACGACGACGTCGACGTTGTCGCCCTCGAAGATCTCACCGGGCGTGTAGGTCACCTGGCTGCCGAGGATCGCGAGCGGAACGCCCAGGCTCTCGCGGATCCGGCGCGCGAGCGCGAGGTCGCAGTCGAGCGAGGTGCTCGAGCTGTCCATGCACACGAGCTCGGGCGCCTGCGCGAGCACGGCCGCGAGCGCACCGTCCGCGTCGTCGCCCGAGGCGTCGCTGTCGTGGATCGCGACCTCATGGCCCGCCGCCTCCAGTACGGCGGCGACGTGCGCGAGCTCGATCGGCGGATAGAGCAGCTCGGGGTTCACCGCCATGCCGAAGCCGCCCATGAGCCCGCGGCTGACGCGGAACTCGGGCGGGCTAGGCGGATTGACGAGGACGATCTTCACGCGGCGGGTCCCTCTATCGGCTGGAACGTCGCTCGGGCATCCGCTCGGAGAGGCCTTGCTGCGCCTTTTCACCGGCGAGGGAGCGGGAGGCGGCCGCTCAGTGTACTCGGGCCCGCGCCAGCCCTCGGAAGTGCAGGAGAGTTTCTCGACGAGGAGCGCGTCCTTCATCCTCCTGTCGCCGGAGGCCGTCCGGCGCTTCACTCCCGGCGCAATTCGCCCCCGAGCTCTTCCAGCTCGCGCGCCAGGCGGTCCAGGAACTTCGAGACGTCCTTGTCGCTGAGCGTGCGGTCGTCGGCCAGGAGGGCCAGGTGGAAGGCGAGCGACTTCTTTCCTGCTCCGACCTGCTCGCCGCGGTACAGGTCGAAGAGCCGGACGTCGCGCGCGAGGCCCTTTCCAGCGCGCTCGATCGCCCCGAACAGCTCCTCCGCGCGGCGCGCCTCGGGCACGGCCAGGGCGACGTCCAGCTTGACGCCGGGGAAGCGCGGGAGCGGCCGGTAGCGCGAGCCGGGAGGCGGGAGCTCGAGCAGGCGATCGATCGAGATGGCGGCCGCGGCGACGTCCGCCTCGAGCCCCAGGGCGCGCGCGACGCGCGGGTGGAGCTCCGCGGCGAACGCGAGCTCGAGGTCGGCTCCCTGCGGGCCGGCGGCGGGCGCGACGGCGACGACGCGGCGGACGGGATGCGCCCAGGCCGGACTCCCGCCCTGCGCCGCGCGCCATTCCAGGCGGTGGGTGAAGCGGCCCAGCACGTCCGCGAGCGCGCCTTCGAGCGCGGGCAACCGTCCAGCGTCGAAGCGCGCGCCGGGCGACGGCGGCAAAGCGGCCCACGCGAGCGCGACTTCGTGCACCTCGCGCGGCTCGCCGCGCGCGTTCGCGTGCTCGGGCCAGTAGCCCTTGCCGACCTCGAAGAGGCGCACGTCGTCCGTTGCGCGAAGGTTCTTCTCGAGTAGCCCGAGCACGCTCGGCACGACCGAGCGGCGGATGCGCTGCCAGCCTTCGGACACGGGATTGACCACCGCGACCGTGGGCTCGTCCAGGACGCCCGTCTTACGAGCGAGCTCCTCGGGCAGGAAGGTGTACGTCAGGACCTCGTGGAAGCGCGCGCCGCCGGCGAGCTGGTCCTGGAGCGTGCACACGGCCTCGCGCCGCGCATCGCGCAGGACCGGACGTATCGCGGCGACGAGCTCCTGCTCCGCGATGCGCGTCAGGCCGTGGAGACGACCGACCTCCTCGATCAGGTCTTCCTCGATCGTCACGTCCTTCGTCGCGCGGAAGGACGGGATCTCGACGCGCAGCGGATCGCCCTTCACCACGCCGAAACCGAGCTTCGAGAGGGTGTGCTCGATCTCACGGTCGGCGATGGGCGCGCCCAGCAGCTTGCGCAGCCGCGCCGGACGCAGCTCGATCGTGCGCGCCGGGTCCGACCAATCGCCCGCGTCGGTCGGGGGCGCGGGCAGCGTGATGCCGGGCGCGATCGCGGCGAGCGTCCGCACGAGGTGCGCGGCCGCGAGCATCGGCAAGTTGGGGTCGAGGCTCTTCTCGAAGCGCGCCGAGGCGTCGGTGCGCAACCCCAGACGCGCCGCCGTGCGCCTGACGGTCGTCGGGTGGAAGCACGCCGCCTCGATCAGGAGCGAGGTCGTGCCCCCCGCCACCTTCGACTCGAGCCCGCCCATGACGCCGGCGAGCGCCACAGGCTCCGGTCCGGCGCAGATCAGCATGTCCTCGGGCACGAGCTCGCGCGCGACGCCGTCCAGCGTCGTGAGCCTTTCGCCCGCTCGCGCGTTGCGCACGACGATGCCCTCGCGCACCGACCCCGCGAGCGATTGGACGCGCGCGCGGTCGAACAAGTGGTTCGGCTGCCCGAGATCGAGCATCACGAAGTTCGAGACGTCGACAGAAAGCTCGAGCGGACGCTGGCCGACCGCGAGGAGCAGGAAGCGCAGCCAGTCGGGCGAGCGCCCGCCCGCGACGCCGTCGACGGGCAACGCGACGTAGCGCGAGCAGCCCTGCGTCTCGATCCGCACGGGGAACGGCGCGCCCTTGCCTCCCACGCCAGTTGGAGGAAGCGTCAGGTCGAGCGGCACCAGGTCGCGGTCGAGGATCGCCGCGAGCTCGCGCGCCATGCCGCGGTGGCCCCACAGGTCGGGCCGGTGGGTGATGGCCTTGTTGTCGATCTCGATCGCCCAGTCGACGAAGTCGACGGCCCGCGACACGGGCGTGCCGACCACCGCTTCGGCCGAGAGGACCCAGATCCCGTCGTGCTCGTCGCCGAGCTCGAGCTCGCGCAGCGAGCAGATCATCCCTGCCGATTCCACGCCGCGGATCTTCGACTTCTTGATGCGCAGGTCGCCGGGGAGGTTCGTCCCGACGCGCGCGACCGCGATCTTCTGGCCGGCCGCGACGTTGGGCGCGCCGCACACGATCGACAGGCTCTCGCCCGTACCCGCGTCGACGCGGCACACGGAGAGCTTGTCGGCGTTCGGATGCGGCTCGCGCTCGAGGACGTGCCCGACGACGACCAGATCGAGGTGCGGGAACACGCGCGCGACGCTCTCGACCTCGGCCGTGTGCAGCGTCAGGAGGCGCGCAACCTCCTCGGCCGAGACGCCCGAGAGGTCGACGTGGCGCGCGAGCCAGCGGAAGGAGACCAGCATCCTAGAACTGCTCCAGGAAGCGCAGGTCGCCGCCCATGAAGTGGCGGATGTCGTCGATCCCGTGGCGCATCATCACGAGCCGATCGAGCCCCATGCCGAAGGCGAAGCCGCTCCACAGCTCGGGATCGATCCCGCCGGCGGCGAGCACCGCGGGGTGCACCATCCCGCAGCCGCAGTACTCGATCCAGGTCGTCTGCTTGCACACCCGGCAGCCCGCGCTGCAGAACGGGCAGCGCACGTCGACCTCGAAGCCGGGCTCGACGAAGGGGAAGAAGCCCGGGCGCAGCCGCACGTCGGTCGTGCGGCGGAAGATCTCCGTCAGGAAGCTCTTCAGCGTGCCGATCAGGTGCCCGACGTTGACGTCGGCCCCAATCACGAGACCCTCCACCTGGTGGAAGGTGTGCTCGTGCGTCGCATCGGTCGCTTCGTTGCGGAACACGCGGCCCGGCGCGATCACGCGGAACGGCGGCTCGAGCGTCTCCATCGCGCGGATCTGCACCGGAGAGGTCTGGGTGCGCAGGACGAGGTTCTGCTCATCGTCGCACCAGAACGTGTCCTGGTGCTCGCGCGCCGGGTGGTCCGCGGGGATGTTGAGCGCGCCGAAGTTGTAGAAGTCGAGCTCCACCTCGGGGCCGTCGAGCACGCGGTAGCCCATCGAGGTGAAGATCTCCTCGACCTCGCGCGTGACCTGCGTGATCGGGTGCAGCGAGCCGCGCCGCACGGGCGGCGGCGGCAGGCTCGCGTCGAACGGAGTCCCGCCGTCGGTGCCCTGGAGCTCGGCCTCGAGGAGCTCCGCGCGCCGCGCGGCGAGGGCCTCGCCGATCGCGCGCTTCAGCCGGTTCGCGCCCGTCCCCGCCTCGCGGCGCGCCGCAGGCTCGAGGGTCGGGATCGACGCCAGGAGCTCCGCCACGACGCCGCCCTTCTCGAGGTACTCGCGCTCCACCGCGCGCAGCAGGGCGGCGTCGTCGGCCGCGCGCACGCGCGCGAGGCCCGCCGCGAGGAGACCTTCCAGGTCGTCGAAGTTGGCCATGCCGGACCCCCGCGCCGCCCGCCGCCGTCAGGGAGCGAGCGCTCGCGGTCCTCGGTGCCGGTGGGGTCCCCGAGGGCGTGAACGACTCATGCCGAAGCGCGCGCCGTCTTGGCTTCCGCGACGAGCGCGTCGAACGCGGCGGGATCGTTCAGCGCGATCTCCGCGAGCGACTTGCGGTTCAACCCCACGTCGGCCTTCTTGAGGCCGTCCATGAACTCGGAGTAGCGCATGCCGCGCATGCGCGTCGCGGCGTTGATGCGGACGATCCACAGACGCCGGAACTGGCGCTTCTTCTGGCGCCGGTCGCGGAAGGCGTAGGCCCAGGCGCGGATGAGCGTCTCCTGGACGGTGCGCCACAGCTTGTGGCGGCCGCCGACGTATCCGCGGGCGAGCTTGAAGCGCCGCACCTTCTTCTGGTGACGCGGTGCGCCGTAGGTCACGCGCACCATGGCCTAGACCCTCCCCCCGAGCATGTTGCGCACGAGCTTGCTCCAGGTGGCGTCGAGGATCAGGGGCTTCCTCAGCCCGCGCCGCGACTTGCCGTTGCGGATCGCGTGCATGTGACCGCGCGCGGGGCGGCTGCCCTTGACCTTGCCGGTCTTGGTCACGCGGAAGCGGTTCTTGACCGCTCCCTTCGACTTCATCTTGGGCATCTTGATCGTTCTCCGGGGTCGGGGTTCCCTACGCGCTGGCGTGCCTGGGCCGCTCGCAGGAGCCGGGCTCGCTCGCCCGGTCTTTGGCAGCGGAGCAGATTAGCGGCCCCGGCGCGCGGAACAAGAGGGGGGCCCCGGAATGCCCTGGGTCGGCGAGCGGCGTGATCGCGAGCGAGCGGAACGGACGGGTCGCGGGTCGCCGCTCTCCTAGCTCACGCTTTCCGCGCGAGGGTCATCGTCATGCGGTTCCCGGCCATCTTCGGCGGGGACTCGATCTTCGAGACCTCGGCCAGCGCTTCGGCAACCTTGTGCATGACCTGCTCGCCGAGCTCCGGGAAGGCGCGCTGGCGGCCCTTGAAGATGCACACGACGTTGACCTTGTTGCCCGCCTCGAGGAAGCGGCGGCCCTGCACGAGGCGGTAGGAGAGGTCGTGCTCGTCAATGGCCGGTCGGACGCGCAGCTCCTTCAAGCCGGAGGCTTGGCGCTTGCCCGACGCCCGGTCCTTCTTCCGCTGCGCATACTTGAACTTGCCGAAGTCCATGATGCGGCACACGGGAGGATTCGCGAGGGGCGCGACCTCGACGAGATCGAGGTTCACTTCTTCGGCCCTCCGGCGGGCTTCGTCGGTCGAGACGATGCCCTGCTGATCGCCCTTCTCGTCGATGAGCCGGATCTCGGCGATCCGGATCTGACGGTTGACCCGGTAGGTGGTCTTCGGAGCGCTGGTGTGCCGCTTGGGATTGTTGGTCATGTAGTAGCCGCCCGCGTCGCCGGACGGAAAAGGAGTCGTTGCGAGGGGTCGATTCGCGAACGGGTTCGACCCGTTCGGAGCATAGGCTCGGCTTCCGAGACGCGCCAGACGCGTCCGGTGCCGTGGTCCGGCGCGCCGCTCAAGGCTTTTCGACGGCTTGATCGGCCAAACGGATGTGGACTTCCTCGATCTGGGCGGCGGAGACGGTCGAGGGAGCGCCGCACATGAGGTCGGAGGCGCTGGTCGTCTTCGGGAACGGGACGACGTCGCGGATGTTGTCGAGGCCGAGCGTCATGGCGACGAGCCGGTCGAGCCCGAGCCCGAGGCCGCCGTGGGGCGGGGCGCCGAACGAGAGGGCCTCGAGGAGGAACCCGAACTTCTTCTGTTGCTCCTCCTCGGAGAGCCCGAGGATCCGGAAGACGCGCTGCTGGATGTCGGGGCGGTGGATCCGAACCGAGCCGGAACCGAGCTCCCAGCCGTTCAGGACCAGGTCGTAGGAGCGGCTCGTGATGGAGCCCGGATCCTCCTCGGCGCCCGCGAGGCTCCAGTCGACGGGCGCCGTGAAGGGATGGTGCGCGCTCGCCCAGCGGCCGCTCGCGACGTCCTTCTCGAAGAGCGGGAACTCGGTCACCCACAGGAACGCGTCGCGCGCCTCGGCCAAGCGGAAGCGCCGGCCGAGGTGGAGGCGCAGCTCGCCCAGGGCGCGCAGGGCGACCTGCTCCTCGGCCGCGACGAACAGGCACAGGTCCCCCTCGTGGGCTCCCAGTGTCTCCATCAGGCTCGCGGCCCGCGCACCCTCGCAGAAGCGCGCGAGCGGTCCGGCGCCGCCCTCGCGCGCGGCGCGCCACCAGGCGAGCCCCTTCGCGCCGAAGGGCGCCACGACGTCGGCGAGGCCTTCGACGTCCTTGCGCGAGAGCTCGGCCCGCACGCCGGGCTTGGGCGACTCCGGCAACACCAAGCCGATGACGCGGCCGCCGGCCTCGACGGTCTTCCGGAAGACCTGGAACTCGCTCGTGCGCGCCCAGTCGTCCACGCCCACGAGCTCGAGGCCGAAGCGCACGTCGGGCTTGTCGATGCCGAAGCGCGCCATGGCCTCCGCGAACGGCATGCGCGGGAAGGGAGTCGCGACCTCGACCCCCAACGCCTCCCGGAAGGTCTCCGCGAGCACGCCTTCCCAGACGGCGAAGACGTCCTCCTCCTCGACGAACGCCATCTCCATGTCGAGCTGCGTGAACTCCGGCTGGCGGTCGGCGCGCAGGTCCTCGTCGCGGAAGCAGCGCGCGACCTGGAAGTAGCGGTCGTAGCCCGAGACCATCAGGATCTGCTTGAAGATCTGAGGCGACTGCGGGAGGGCGTAGAAGGAGCCCGGATGCACGCGGCTCGGCACGAGGTAGTCGCGTGCGCCCTCGGGCGTCGCCTTCGTGAGGATCGGCGTCTCGATCTCGAGGAAGTCGCGGCGCTCGAAGGCGCGGCGCATCGCGTTCACGAAGCGCGAGCGGTGCGCGATGTTGTGCTGCAGCGGAGCGCGGCGCAGGTCCAGGAAGCGGTAGCGCAGGCGCGTCTCGACGGCGGCGTCGAGGTCGTCGACGATCTCGATCGGCGGCGTGGGCGATTCGGCCAGGATCTCGAGCTCGCTCGCGATGAGCTCGATCTCGCCGGTCGGGCGCTTGGGATTCACGTTCTCCGGGTCGCGCGCGGCGACCACGCCGGTGACCGACAGGACGAACTCCGGTCCGATGCGCGCGGCGTCCAGGAGCTCGTCGCGCAGCACGATCTGCGAGATGCCGTAGCGGTCGCGGAGGTCGACGAAGTAGATGCCGCCGTGGTTGCGGCGCGCGTCGACCCAGCCGTTCAAGGTGACGACGCGGCCGACGTCGGAAACGCGCAGCTCACCGCAGGTGTGCGTGCGCTTCCAGGAAGTCGGCGGCGCCTTGCGAGCCGGTGTCCTCGTCGACATGAGGCTACCCGAGCCCCCGGCTCTGGACCTGCAAGCGCATCAGTGCGCGATGCAAGGCCCCTTCCGCGCGCAGGACGTCGATCTCCTTGTCCCGGCGCGACGACGCGATGCGCTCGCGGGCGCGTTGCTCGGCGGCCCGGGCGCGCTCCACGTCGATCGCGCCGACCGGCTCGCCGGCCTCGGTCACGACGCGCACCGTGCCGTCGCGCACCTCGGCGAAGCCGCCGGAAACGAACAGCGCCGACTCGGGGCTCCCTTTGGTCCCGGTGCGCCACGACAGCTCGCCGGCGTCGAGCGCCGCGACCATCGGCGCGTGCCGCGGCAGCACGCCGATCGAGCCGTCGACGCCGGGCAAGCGCACGGCATCCGCTTGCACGTCCAGGGTGATGCGTTGCGGGGTGATGACCCGCAGGGTCAGTCCGCTCACTTCATCCCCTTCGCGGCCTCGAGCACCGTTTCGATCGAGCCCTTGTACATGAACGCTTGCTCGGGCACCGCGTCGTGCTTGCCTTCGACGATCTCCTTGAAGGACCGCACGGTGTCCTCGCGCGCGACGAAGGCGCCGGGCGTGCCCGTGAACTGCTCCGCGACGAAGAACGGCTGCGAGAGGAACTTCTGGATGCGCCGCGCGCGCGCGACGACGAGCTTGTCGTCGTCGGAGAGCTCTTCCACGCCGAGGATGGCGATGATGTCCTTCATGTCCGCGTAGCGCTGCAGGATGCGCTGCACCTCGCGCGCGACCTTGTAGTGCTCTTCTCCCACGATCGCCGGGTCGAGCATGCGCGAGGTCGACTTCAGGGGGTCGACGGCAGGGTAGATGCCGAGCTCGGCGATCGAGCGCTCGAGGAGGATCGTCGAGTCGAGGTGCGCGAACGTCGCGACCGGCGCGGGGTCCGTGATGTCGTCGGCCGGGACGTACACGGCCTGCATCGACGTGACCGAGCCCTTGTGCGTCGACGTGATGCGCTCCTGGAGCGCGCCCATCTCCGACGCCATGGTCGGCTGGTAGCCCACGGCGCTCGGCATGCGGCCGAGGAGCGCCGAGACCTCCGAGCCGGCCTGCACGAAGCGGAAGATGTTGTCGACGAACAGGAGCACGTCCTGGCCCTTCACGTCCCGGAAGTACTCGGCCATCGTCAGACCGGACAGCCCGACGCGCAGGCGCGCTCCGGGCGGCTCGTTCATCTGCCCGAAGACGAGCACGGCGTTGTCGATGACGCTCTGCTCGGTGCCCTCGGGGGTCGTGTACTTGGCGTGCGTCATCTCGAGCCACAGGTCGTTCCCCTCGCGCGAGCGCTCGCCCACGCCGCAGAAGACGCTGAACCCGCCCTTCTCGACGGCCGTGATCCGGATCAGCTCCTGGATCAGCACCGTCTTGCCCACGCCGGCGCCGCCGAACAGGCCGATCTTGCCGCCCTTCGCGAAGGGGCAGAGCAGATCGACGACCTTCAGGCCGGTCTCGAAGACCTCGGAGATCGCCTGCTGCTCGTCGTAGCGCGGCGCGGGGCGGTGGATGGGTAGGGTCTCGCCGGGCGCCAGGGGCCCGCGCGACTTCGTGTCGAGGGCCTCGCCGAGCAGGTTGAAGATCCGTCCCTTCGTGCGCTCGCCGACGGGCACGGAGATCGGACCGCCCGTGTCCGTCGCGAGCATCCCGCGCCGGCAGCCGTCGGTGGTCGCCATCGCGACGCAGCGCGCGACGTCGTTGCCGAGGTGCTGCGTGACCTCGATCGTCAGACCGATGTCCCGGGCGCGATCCTCGATCACGATCGCGTTGTTGATCGCGGGGAGCTGGCCCGGAGGGAAGCGGACGTCCACGACGGGGCCGAAGATCTGCGAGACGGTTCCGGTGTTTCCAGCGCTCATGATCGGTCTTCTCGGATTGACCCAGCGCCTTCGGCTGGGGGTGACCCGCGCCTCGGGCGGGGATCTCGCTCGCCCTAGCGGAGTGCCTCCACGCCGCCGACGATGTCGAGGAGTTCCTTGGTGATCGACTCTTGGCGGAGTCGGTTGTACTGCTGCTTCAGGTCGCTCTGCATGTCGCGCGCGGCGTCGGTCGCGTTCTTCATGGACACGCGCCGGCTCGCGTACTCGGAGGTCAAGGCCTCGAGCAGCGCGTTGTAGACGCGCGTCTCGACGTAGCGCGGGACGACGGCATCGAAGATCGTCTCGGCGTTCGGCTCGAGGATCACGTCGCCGCCCGAGGACGCGGCTTCGCCCGTTCCGGCACCGGCGCCGAAGGCCTCGGCCGAGATCGGGAGCAACTGCACGCGGCGCGGCATGTAGCGCACCATCGATTCGAAGGCCGTGTACAGGATCTCGACCTTCGCGTAGGCGCCCGTGAGGAAGGCCTGCGTGAGCGCGCGCGCGGTGAGGGCGGCCGCCCGGTAGTCGACGTGCTCCAGCGGCGGCTCGACGAAGTAGCGCTCGACCACGCGCCCGCGCTTCGTCAAGTACGAGTGGCCCTTGCGGCCGTACACGTAGTAGTCGATCTCGAGCGCGGGCTCGGCGCGGCGCCACAGCTCGAGCACGCGCAGGATGTTCGCGTTGTAGGCCCCGCACAGGCCGCGGTCGGAGGTGACGAGCAAGAGCGCCGTCTTCGATCCCGCGCCCGGCCGGAAGAGCGGCCGATCCTCGACGCCGTCGCCCAGCATGCGCGCCAGACTCGCGACGAGCGCTGTGATCTCCTGGGCGTAGGGCCGCGAGCCCACCGCCCGGTCCTGGAACCGGCGCAGCTTCGTCGTCGCGACCATCTCCATGGCGCGCGTGATCTGCTTGATACTGCCGACGGACTTGATCCGCCCGCGAAGCTCCTTGACGCCGCCCATGGATCAGGTCGGAGACTCTGCGGCGAGGTTCGCCTTCACGGCGGCCACGGCCTGGTCCAGGATCTTCTTGGCTTCGTCGCTGACCTTCTTCTCCGAGCGGATGCTCGGGCCCACCTTGGGGTGGTTGTCCTTCATGTGCGCGAGGAAGGCTTTCTCGAAGGCCTGGATCTTGGAGGCCTTGAGGTCGTCGAGTCCGCCCGAGGTGCCGGCGTAGATGATCATGACCTGATCCTCGACGGGCATGGGCACGTACTGCCCTTGCTTCAGGATCTCGACCAGCTTCTCGCCGCGCGTGAGCACGTCTTGCGTGCCCTTGTCGAGGTCGGAGCCGAACTGCGCGAACGCCTGGAGCTCGCGGTAGTTCGCGAGCGCGAGACGCAGGCCGCCGGCGGTCTTCTTCATGGCCGGGATCTGCGCCGCGCCGCCCACGCGCGACACGGAGATGCCGGCGTTCACCGCGGGTCGCACCCCCGCGTTGAAGAGGTTCGACTCGAGGAAGATCTGACCGTCGGTGATCGAGATCACGTTGGTCGGGATGTAGGCCGAGACGTCGCCCTCCTGCGTCTCCACCACGGGCAGCGCCGTCATCGAGCCGCCGCCTTTGTGGAAGCGCGGATTGATTTCCGGAGCGTTGTCCGCGAGTCGCGCCGCGCGCTCGAGCAAGCGCGAGTGCAGGTTGAACACGTCGCCCGGGAAGGCCTCGCGTCCGGGCGGACGGCGCAGGAGCAACATGACCTGGCGGTAGGCGAGCGCCTGCTTGTACAGGTCGTCGTACATGATGACGACGTCGCGGCCCTCGTCGCGGAAGCGCTCGCCCATCGTGCAGCCCGCGTACGCGGCGAGGTACTGCATGGACGCTTCGTCGTTCGCGCTGGCCGACACGACGATCGTGTACGGCATGGCGCCGTGGGCCTCGAGCTTTTGCACCACGTTCACGACCGTGGACTGCTTCTGGCCCATGGCCACGTAGATGCAGATCACCTGGTCCGGGTTCTCGGGGTCGCCTCCGCCCGAGTTCTTCTGCGAGAGGATCGTGTCGGTCAGGAGCGCGGTCTTGCCGGTCTGGCGGTCGCCGATGATGAGCTCGCGCTGGCCGCGCCCGATCGGGATCATGGCGTCGATGGCCTTGATGCCGGTCTGCAGCGGCGTGTCGACGGGCTGGCGCTCGACGACCGAGGGCGCCGGTTGCTCGATCGGGCGGAAGTCCGACGGGCCGACGGCCAGCGGGCCGCGTCCGTCGACCGGATCGCCGAGCGCGTTCACCACGCGCCCGAGCAGCGCCTTGCCGGTCGGAACCGAGATGACGCGCCCGGTCGTCTTGACCGTGTCGCCTTCGCGCACCTTGGTGACGTCGCCGAGCAGCACGCAGCCGACGTTGTCCTCCTCGAGGTTGAGCGCCAGGCCGCGCACGCCGCCCGCGAACTCGAGCAGCTCGTTCATCATGCAGTCCTCGAGGCCCCACACCCGCGCGACGCCGTCGCCGACGCTGAGCACGGTGCCCACGCTCTGCATGTCGCTCTCGCCCTGGTAGGTCTCGATTTCCTTCTCGAGGATCGAGGTGACTTCGGAGGCTCTGAGATCCATCTCTGGTCCTTCTTTGAGTTCGCGTCAGGCGCGCGACGCGCCGGGCAGCGCGGCGGCGAGCAGCTTGCGGCGCAGGCCATCGAGGCGGCCGCGCGCCGAGAAATCGATCATCTTGTTGTCCGCGACCACGCGCACGCCGGCAATCAGCTCCGGATCGATGCGGTTCTCCAGGCGCACGGACTTCGCGAGCACGCGCGAGAAGACGCCCGCCAGCTTCTGGATCTCGTCCGCGCCCAGCGGCGCGGGACTGAAGACCACACCCTCGGCGGCCCGGGCCTCGGCGAGCCCGCGCTCGTGGAAGGCCGCGGCGAGGCCGCGCAGGACGCCTTCGCGACGCTTGTCGAACAGGATCGACACGAAGTTCCGCACGAGCTCGTGCATGGGCGCGAGCAGCGGGTCGAACTTCCTGCGCCGCTCCTCGAGCGGGACCCGCGTGTCGAACAGGTACGTCGCGACGGAGCGCACCTCGAGTTCCGCGGCGAGGCGCGCGACGTCGCGCTTCACCGCTTCCAAGGCCCCCTTGCGCGCGGCGAGCCCGAAGAGCGCGCCGGCGTAGCGGCGGGTCACGGCGTCCAGTCGGGACGCGCTCAAATGCGCGCCTCCGCCGACGCCACGAGCCCGTCGACGAGCCTGCGGTTGTCGGTGCTGTCCACGCTGCGCAGGAGGACCCGCTCGGCGGCGCCGAGCGAGAGGTCGACGACCTCCTTGCGAATCGCCGAGAGGGCCTTGTCCTGCTCGGCGCGGATGGCTTCGCGCGCCGAATCGATGATGGCGGCCGCTTCTTGCTTGGCCGCTTCGACGAGCTCGCGCTCGCGTTCCTCGGCCCGCTCGCGCGCCGTCGCGAGCAGCTTGGCCGCCTCCGCGTGCGCCTCGCCGAGCTTCACCTCGACCTGCGCGCGCGCGGCCTCGGCCTCGCGGCTCGCCTTCTCGGCCGCCGCCATGGCGCGCGTGACCCCTTCGTCGCGCACGAGGAGCGCGCGGACGATGGGGCCCATGACGACCTTCCAGATCGGGACGAGCGCGACGCCGAAGATGATGAACGTCCACAGGAGGCCGCCGCCTCCCGCAGGGTCGAGCGGATTGAAGCCGCCGGTCTCCGCGAGGGCGAGTGGTGTCGTGGGGAGCATGGGGTGGAACTCCTGGTTCGTGTCGTCCCCGCCGCTCGCCTCGAGCGGCGCGGGGACGAGCGAGCTCAGCCGACCGTGATGTCGAGGGCGATGAGGAGCGTCACGATGGCGCCGATCAGCGCCACGCCCTCGATGAGCGCGGCGAGGATGATCGAGCCGCCGCGGATGTCGGCGGCGGCGTCGGGTTGACGCGCGATGCCCTCGTTGGCGGAAGCGCCGATGCGGCTGATGCCGATGCCGGCTCCGATGGCCACGATCCCGGCCCCCAGGCCGGCACCCATCTTCGCGACATCCATCATGGTCTGGGCATCTTGCACGGGAATGTTCATGGGTCTCTCGTTTCTCCTCGTTCGGATCGCGGCTCGAAGCCGCCGGTATCTCGAGTCGTCTGGGTGTCTGGTCTCGACCTCGAAACCCCGCGCTCAGTGCTCGGGGTGGACGGACGCGTTGACGAAGATGATCGACAACTGCGTGAAGATGTAGGCCTGCAGCAGCGCCACGAAGGCCTCGATGATCATGATGAAGACGGCGAATCCGACGGCGAGCGGCGCCGAGGCGTAGCCGGCCACGGGCGCGATCGCGCCGAGGGCGAAGATCAGGCCCATGAAGGACAGCACCACGAGGTGCCCGCCCGTCATGTTCGCGAAGAGACGGATCGTGAGGGCGATGGGCTTCACGAACAGGCCGAAGACCTCGACCACGAACATGAGCGGCCAGATGGCGAGCGGCACGTGCGGGACGAGGTTCTTCCAGAACGCGATCGGCCCCTGCACCACCATGCCGCACACGATCATGGCGACGAGCGTCGTCAGCGCGAGCGCCGCCGTGACGAAGATGCTCGCGGTAGCCGTCGCGCTCCCCGGCAGCAGGCCGAGGACGTTCATGAAGGCGATGAAGAAGAACAGGCCGAGGAAGTACGGCAGGAACTTCGCGCCGAGTTCCTTCCCCATCACGGGGTAGACCATCTCGTCGCGGATCCACATCACCCAGCCCGCGAAGAGGCGCGACGCGCTGTCGCCGCGGCCGGTGCGCACGTAGCTCGGCACGCCCGAGAAGAGGACGAAGACGAGCAGCACGGCCAGCACCTGGAACAGTTGCAGGTTGGTGAAGGCCGCCACCGGGTGCTCGCTCCCCTGGTTCGAGGCCAAGCCGGCGAGCGCGGGCGGGAGCGGCAGCGCGAACAGATAGTCCGGCTCGGCGTGCCCCTCCGCTGTGGCTACGTGCTCGCCGTGCGGCAGCTCGAGCGGCGCGGGCATCAGGTGCATGTAGAGCGCTTCGAAAGCGCTCCCGGCCGCGTGGTGCGGGACGAGCACGATGCCGGCGACGATCGCGGCCGCGGTCAGGACGAGTGCGAGGAGCCAGCGCATGTCAGGGGGTCGTCCGGGTGGCCGCGGGAGCCTCGTCGAGGGCGCGTGCGACCTCGGACATGCCGCACAGGAGCACGAGCAAGGCCGCGAAGCCAAAGCTCACGAGGAACGAGCGTCCGTCGCAGCGCTCCGAGAGGCCCGGAACGAAGCGCAGCGCGAGCGCCCCGGCGAGGAGACCGCCGAGCTTGGCGAGGAACGCGAGGCCGAACGCCTGCCAGATGCGCACGGGCGCCGCGCGCGCCACGACCTTCTGGTGCTCGATGCCCCACAGCGCCAACCCGGCGCCGCACAGGAAGCCGCCCAGAGTTCCCACACCCAGGGAGCCGCCCAAGTGCCACGCCAGGAAGGCGGCGACCAACGCCCCGACGAGCGTGCCGGTGCTCTTGGGTGAAGGAAGCGTCATGGGGTGTTTCGGCTGCAAGTGACCCTTCAAACGTCCGTGTGCTCCCGGCCCCGGGCGGGAGGAACCCTCTTCACCATGGAGATCAGCCCCCCCGCGAAGCCCGCCAACATTCCAACGATCAGGAACAGCGGCATCGTTCCGAGCTTTCCGTCGAGCCACCAACCCGCGGCGCCGAACAGGACGACCGTCGCGGCGAAGGAGAGTCCCATGCCCGCGTAGCGCGACCAAGTGTCGCGCGCGAGGACGTCGCTCGCCTTTCCACTTCCTGCAGATCCTCCTGCCGCTCGTGCTGATGGTTCGTCTTGGGCTGATGGCTCGCGTTCGGGCTCGGTGGGCATGGGGCGGACCCGCTGAACCTAAGCTCGACGGTACCTCGAAGAGTCCTCGTGAAAGCCACCGAAGGGCCGAACGGACCCCGGCCCCCGGCGATCGAGGCAAAGACTCTACGGTCGGCCGTCCTTCCGTCAATCGACTTGGAGCAGAAATCACGGCCCCCTGCCTGCCGGCCGGAGCGGAGCGGGACCCGCGCTCGTTCGGGGACTTTCGCGCTCGGAAAGCGTGCGCGCTCGCGCGAGGGCCGACACTACACTGCTGCGCTTCCGACCCCGACCCCACACGAGCGCCGAACAACCCTCGAATCGAACCGTGGAACGCACTCTCGTCCTCCTGAAGCCCGACGCGCTCCAGCGCGGCCTCGCCGGCCGCATCCTCGCTCGCTTCGAGGAGAAGGGCCTCAAGCTCATCGGCCTCGAGCTGCGCCAGTTCGGAAAGCCCTTGATCGAGAAACACTACGAGGTGCACGCCGCGCGGGCGTTCTACCCGAAGCTCGTGGAGTACATGACCTCCGGTCCCGTCGTCGCCCTCGTGCTCGAGGGACTCGACGCGATCGGCGTCGTGCGGCGCATGGTCGGCGTCACGAACTCGCGCGAGGCCGCTCCCGGCACCATTCGCGGCGACTTCGGGATGTCCTTCTCGAACAACTTGATCCACGCGTCGGACAGTTCCGAGGCGGCCGCGAAGGAACTCGGCCTGTTCTTCCCCGAAGCCGCCCAGATCGTGGAGTGGAGCCCGAGCCTGGAGCCGTGGATCTACAACGTGGCCGAGGAACTCCGCTAACGAGCGTGGAGCGAAGTTCGGGGGACGCGCCTCCGGTGTCGAAGCTCTCTGCGCGCCACATCGGCGAGCTGGTCGCCGAGCTCCGCCCGCTCCTCGTCGGGCGCACCGTCCTGGACGTGCAGGCGCTGCCGCCCCGCGACCTCTTGCTCGTCTTCGCGTCGAAGGAGCGCGACGAGCGCGTCCTGCGGCTGTGCCTCTCCGTCGATCCCGACGCCGCTCGCGTCCACTTGCAGTCGGGACGCGTTCAGCGCTACGGCGGTCCCCCAGGCCCGTTCTACCAGCGCCTGGCGACCGAGCTCGGGAACGCGCGCTGCCTTGCCTTCGAGCAGGTCGCGGGCGACCGGATCGTCCGGCTCGACTTCGCGGCCCGACTCCCGCTCGCGCTCATGGTCGAGCTCGTCGGTCGCCACGGCAATCTCGTGCTGCTCGACGGCGACGGTCGCGTCCGCGATCTGCTCGTCGAGCCGCCCCAGCGCGCAGGCGTGATCCCGCGTCTCGTTCGTGGCGAGCCGTGGAGGCCCGCGCCCGGAAGACCGCCGGCGGACGCAGGTCCCGCGCTGGAGGAGCTCCTTCCCAGACCGAGCGATCCCGCGTCGATCGCGCCCTTGTCGCAGCGCGTGGAGATCGCCCTCGGAGGACTGGCGCGCGAGCTGGAGCAGGAACGCGCGCGCAAGGGCCTGCGCGACCGACTCGAGCGCCAGCGCCAAGGCTGCGAGTCGCTGCTGCGCGGTCTCGTTCGCCGCCGCGCATCGGTGCAGGAGGCCGAGCGCATCCGCATGGACGGCGAGCTGCTCAAGTCCGAGCTCGGGCGCATCCGCCGCGGCGAGCGCGAGGTGACGGTCGCCGACTGGTTCGGGAACGGAGAGCCACGGCGCATCGTCCTCGACCCGAAGCTCTCCGCGCACGAGAACCTCGAGCACCTGTTCGCCCGCTACCACAAGCTCGTGCGGGCGCGCGAAGCGGTCGACCGCGAGGAAGAGCTCGCCCGCGCGCGTCTCGAGCTCCTCGGCGCGCTGAGCGAGCGCGTGGCGCACGAGGACGCCCAAGAGCTCGAGCGCGAAGCCATCGACGCCGGTCTCCTTGCACCCCGGCAGCGCAAGACGCATCGCGACCCCGCGGCCACGAGCGCGCGTCTGCCCTATCGGCGCTACGTGGGCCTGCACGGCGGCGAGATCCGGGTCGGGCGCAGCGCGCGCGACAACGACGCGTTGTGCTCGCGCCACTCGCGCGGCAACGACCTGTGGTTGCACACGGCCGACGCTCCGGGGTCCCACGTCGTCCTGCGGCTCGAGAAGGATCGCGATCCCGATCCCGAGGAGGTGCTGGACGCTGCGCACCTCGCGATCCACTTCTCGCCGTTGCGCGGGGCACGCCGGGCAGAAGTCCACGTCGCGCGCCGCAAGGAGGTCCACAAACCGCGCGGGGCTCCACCCGGGCTCGTGACGCTCTCGGGGGGCAAGACGAAGAGCATCGCAGTCGAGCCCGCGCGCCTGGCGCGCCTGCTCGCGGGCGAGGGACGCGGCGGCGGCTCGCCCGCGTAGTCGAGTCGGAACGAGCGGGATAGGATGCTTCCCATGCACCCGACGTCCTCCGCCTTCGCCCTGTGCTCGCTCCTCTCGGCGGGCCTGTTGCTCGCCGCCTGCAAGAGCGCGGACACGGACAAGCTCGACATCTACGTCAATTCCGCCTACGTCCACTGGGATCAGGGAGACATCGACCGGGCGCAGTCCCAAGCGCTCAAAGGGCTCGCGATCGACCGCAAGAACGGCCCGCTCAACTTGATGATGGGCTGGATCCTTTTGCGCCGCGACAACCGCGACGACCTGTTGCGCGCGGAACAGGTCTTTCGCCGCGTGATCGACGAGGACGAGGACCCGCGCGCCCTGCAAGGGCTGGCGGCGACGCAGGAGCGGCTCGCCACCCTGTATCGGGAAGCCGCGGATCTCGTGCTGAGCGGCGAGCGCAAGACGGCGAGCTCCGACGTCGCGGCGCGCGCCGGTGAGCTGCGCGCGGAAGCGAACGCGCGCGCCGGCGAAGCCCTCTCGCTCTACCAGCGCGTCCTCGAGGAGCGTCCCGATTTCATCAAGGCGCTGAACGGCGCCATGCGCACGACGGCCGCCCTCGAAGACTGGGACGCGAGCCTCGCCTGGTCCGCGCGCCTGATCGAGACGGTCCGTTCCGAACAGACCTACTGGGTCTCGATCCTCCAGCGAGAGAACATCGCGCCGCGCGAGGAGCAGGACCTGAGGAAGCAGGTCGAGAACGCCACCCAACTGCTCGTCGACACGCACCTGTTCGCCGCGAACCTGCTGCACGACCTGGGCAGGGAGGCGGAGGCGCTGGAGCACCTCGACCAGACCGTGGCGCTCGACCCTTTCCTCCCGGAAGCCTACTCGCTGCGCGCGCAGGCCTTCTTCGGGCGGGGTCGGCTGTCGGAGGCGGTCGCCGACCTCGACCGCTTCCTCAAGATGTCGGACAAGCCGTTCGAGCACCCCGACATCCGCCGCGCCCTCGATCTCCGCACCGATTGGTCGCGCCAACTCGTCCAGGCGCAGTGACACGTCCAGCGCGCTCCGGCGCGCTTCCGGGGTGCGTTTACTCCTCGCGCGGCGACTCGATCGGGCGCGGCGCTTCCGCGGGCATCCACGTCTGGCGCCGGCGGTCCCCGAAGCCGTCGTACCACACGACCGTCACCTCGCCGTCGCTCGGTCGCGTTCCGAGGATCTGAGAGATCTGCTCGAGCGAGCGCAGCTCGTTGCCGTTGAGCTCCACGAGGACGTTCCCGCGTGCGATCCCGAGCACGTGCGCGATCGTGCCCGGCATCGTTCCGTGCACGACGAGTCCGGTGCCCGGCGCCAGCCCGAGCTGCGTCGAGAGCGCCGGCGACGGCGCCGCCACGTAGACCCCGAGGACGTCCGTCCGGATCGGGCGAGCCGAGCCGGGCTCCGGAATCGGCGCGCCGCGGCGGAGCAGGTCGAGGCCTTCGAAGAGCTGCTCGAACTCGAGGCGCATGCCGTCGACGTCGAGCAACGGGGCGTTGGGTCCCATGTGGAGGCGCAGCGACCCGTTCCCGATCTCGCCCTCGAGCTCCGGATGGGCTTCGAGCAGGGCCTCGAGGCTCTCGGCCTCGTACTCGCGCGTCGTCTCTTCGCCGTCCACCGTCTCGGTCACGACGACCTCGACTCCGTCCGGCGTCTCTTCGATCGCCACGCTTCGGCTCTGCGAGGAACCGTGCGGCGCAGGCGGAACCTGGAGCGTCGAGAAGCCCCGGCCGATCCTCCCGCGCAGGCGCTCCACGCGCCCCAGGAAGTCGTCGAAGGCGTCGTCTTGCAGCGAGAAGGTCGGCCCGCGGAGGAGCGGACCCGCGGCCTTGTTCGCCCCGCTCGCCCCGCGCCGCTCCACCTCGCGCAGCGCGAGCCGCGCCGTCCACGTGAGCTCCGGATCGGTCGTATCGGTCGTATCGGTCGCGCGCTCGCGCAGCCAAGCCCGCGCGCGATCATCGCGCCGCGCCAGGGCCACGAGCTCTGCGAAGTTCTTCTCGCGCAGGTCGAGGTCCAAATCGGTCAGCCGTGCGAGCCACTCGTCGGGCGAGAACTCGCGCGCCTCTTCCCCGGGGGCGAGGGGAGCGACCTGGATCAGTCGCCCCGCGCTCCCTCCCTTCGACTGCGACTGCGACTGCCTGCCCTGGGCGCTCGCGTAGGGAATCGATATCGCGGCCACGGCCATCACCGTGCCGGCCATCCATGTCGTGCGTTTCATCGTTCGGTCTCCTGCTCGAGACGCTGCGCGACGCGCGTCTCCCTCAGCGCAATCGGCGCCCGTTGACCACCTCGTAGGCGTCGTCGAAGGGTGTGCCCGGATCTCCCTTCCCCTCGACGTGTTCGCGCCAGGCTCGCTCGCGCAGACTCTCCTCGCCCTGGAGCACGGGACGCAAGAGCGTCCCGTTGCCGGCGACCGCATCGGCCGACACCGGCTCGAAGGAGAAGCCGGGGAGCGGTTGCTCGGGGGTGGCGATAGGGGTCGTGACGGGGACGAACCTCGGTTCGGCGCGCAGGAAAGGAAGGGCGAAGAGCCACAATGCCGCCGCGGCCGCCGCCAGTCCGGCCCACACGAGCCGCCGTCCCACGCGCGACGAGCTGACCTGAACGATCCGTGCACCCGAGCTCGACTGCGCCTCTCGGTTCGCCGCGGATCGTCGATCGGACGCGGCGCGGGCGCCTTGCCCCGAGTCGCGTAGAGTGGCACCGACGAGCCGCCCTTCGCTGACGAGGCGCGAGCGGATGCCGGGCCACAGATCGAGTTCCTCGGCGTCCGCGTCGACCGCCGCACGCAGATAGAGCTCGCGCGCGCGCGTCGTTTCGCCGAGGGCCGTTCTGCAGGGGGCGCAGAGCGAGAGGTGGCGCTTCGCGGACGACGCCTGAGAGGGCTCCAGCTCGCCTCCGACGAAGAGGTGCAGATTCTGACGGGTCTCGGCGCAGTCGGTCATAGCTGTCATTTCGATGCGGGTGGTGCCGTCGACTCTCTACGGGTCGAGCTCCGGGGAGTTGGCCCCGGCGTCCGCCGGTCGCGCCGGGTCGCCCCCCTCGGAGAGCAAGCCCGCGCGCCCCGCCATGCGCTCCCGGCGAGCCCATTCCTCCTGGAAGAGCTTTCTCCCCCGGTGCAGCCGCCAGCGCACGGTCACGTGCGTCGCTCCCACGATCTCGGCGATCTCCGTGCACGGGAGGCCTTCGAGCTCGCGCAGCGTCAGGACGGAGCGGAAGTGCGGAGCCAGACTGTCGATGCAGGCGCGCACGCGCGCCGCCGTCTCCTGGCTCTCGATCGGCTCGAAGGGCAGCACTCCGACGGAGTCCTCGAGGTCGAGCTCGGAATCCTCGTCCGCGCCCAGGGCCGCGGTGCTCACGGCCGGACGCCGGCGCCGCAACTGGTCGATGGCGAGGTTCGTGACGATGCGGTACAGCCAGGTCGTGAACTCGTGGCGGAAGTCGAAGCGATCGAGGCTGCGGAAGACGCGCAGGAACGCTTCCTGAGCCAGGTCGAGCGCGTCCTCGCGGCTCGGGACCAGGTTCCGGGCGACGCGGTAGGCGCGCCGCTCGTGGCGCCGCACGAGCGCGGCGAAGGCCCTTTCCTCCCCCGTCTGGGCCGCGCGGATCAGCTCGTGGTCGGAAGGCTCCGCCAACCCTTCGGAGGCCGTGCCGTCCCCGGCGCCCGCGGGCGGACCCCAATCGATGGAGGAGCGGCTGGTGCTGGACATGGGAAGGGGGAGCCGAAAGGAGCAGGGCGGGCGGCCCGAGCATACGAGCCCCGATCGGCCGGCGTTGGGCTCGCTTCGGCGCAGGTGGCTCGCACGACCCGATCTCGATTATCGATCGTCGGAGCGGCCGGCGGAAGGGGGCGCGGGGAAGCGGCCCTCGATCGCCGCCATCGAGCGGTACTTGTGGTAGCGCGCCGCCACGAGCGCGTCCACGGGCACGGCCGCGAGTTCGTCGAGCGCGGCCACGATCGCGCGCTTGACCTCGCGCATGGCGTCCTCGGGCGCGCGGTGCGCTCCGCCGGGCGGCTCCGCGATGATCCCGTCGATCACGCCCAGGCGCAGGAGGTCGTTTCCCGTCAGCTTCAGCGCCTCGGCCGCGTCGGGGGAGCGCTCGCCGTCCTTCCACAGGATCGCGGCGCAGCCTTCCGGGCTGATCACGGAGTAGTAGGCGTACTCCATCATCAGGACGCGGTCGCCCACGCCGATCCCGAGCGCCCCGCCCGACCCGCCCTCGCCGATGACGATCACGAGGATCGGCACGCGCAGGGAGAACATCGCCAGGATGTTCTCGGCGATGGCCATGGCCTGGCCGCGCTCCTCGGCGCCGATCCCGGGATAGGCCCCGGGCGTGTTGACCAAGCTCACGATCGGAAGGCCCATCTTCTCGGCCAGGCGCATCTTGCGCAGCGCCTTGCGGTAGCCCTCCGGGTGCGCGCAGCCGAAGTTGCACTCGAGCCGCTCCTTGGTCGTGCGGCCCTTCCTGTGGGCGACGAGCAGGAAACGCCGGTCGGCGATCGTCGCGAGGCCGGTGACGATCGCGCGGTCGTCGCCGAAGGCGCGGTCGCCGTGCAGCTCGAAAAAGTCGTCGAGGATCGTGGCGACGTAGTCGGCGGCCACGGGGCGCTTGGGATGCCGCGCGACGTTGACCCGATCCCAGGCGCCGATGTCGGCATAGGTCTTCTCGATCTTCGACTTGAGCCGCTGCTGGAGGGCTTCGATCTCGCTCGAGATGTCGAGCTTCGTCGTCTGTGAAAGGGACTCGAGCTCGGCGATCTTGGCCTCGATCTCTTCGATCGGGCGCTCGAAGGCCATGCCGCTCGCACCGCCCTCGCTCGAACTCTTGGGCTTCTCGCTCAACCTCGTCCCTCCCCGTCGGAAGCGGTCCAGAGTCTCGGACGGAGAGACCTTTGGCAAGTAGGGGGAGCGCACACGTTGGGCTCGAAGCGGGTCGTGGATACCATGGGAGCCCCCAAGCCCCGATGACCGCCACCTCCACGACTCTGCCCGATGCCTGGCGCGTAGAGGTGTTCCGCGCGCCCGGATTCGACGATCCCGAGGGCGCACACGCGCTCGCCAGCGTGCGCGAGCTCGGCATCCGATCCCTCTCGGACGTCCGAATGGGACGCGGGACGCTGCTCTCGCCGACGTTCCGGCGCGAGGCCGTCCTCCGGATCGCCGCCGAGCTCCTGGCCGATCCGGTCGTCGACCGCTTTCGCATCACGGCCCCGCGCGCCGCGCCGAGCCGCAGCGCGTCGCACACGATCCTCGTCGCTCCCCGACCCGGAGTCATGGATCCCGTCGCCGGCACGGTGCGCGACGTGCTGCGGCGCACGGAGCGGGCGCCCTCCCAGGGCGACCTCGCCGTCCAGACCTTCCGCGCCTTCGAGCTCGAGGGCGAGCCCAGCGCCGACGAGCTCGCCCGCATCGCGCGCGCCCTCGCCAACGAGACCGTCGAGACGCTCGCCATCGACCACGAGGGGCTCGCGTTCGGCCTCCCCGCCGTGCCCGGTCGCCGCGGCCGCCTCGAGGTCCCGCTCGCGTCCGCGGACGACGCAGAGCTCGCTCACATCAGCCGCCAGGGCGAGCTCTCGCTCAGCGTCCTCGAGATGCGCGCCATTCGCGACCACTTCGCCGAGCTCGCGCGCGAGCCGACCGCCTGCGAGCTCGAGACCCTGGCGCAGACCTGGAGCGAGCACTGCAAGCACAAGACGCTCACGGGCAGGATCCGCTTCACGTGGCCGGACGGACGCGTCGAGGAGATCGACAACCTCCTGAAGAGCACGATCGCGCGCGCCACGCACGAGCTCGGCCGGCCGTTCTGCGTGAGCGTCTTCGAGGACAACGCCGGGATCGTGACGTTCGACCGCGGCCACGACGTGTGCTTCAAGGTCGAGACGCACAATCACCCGAGCGCCATCGATCCCTACGGCGGCGCGGGGACGGGCATCGGCGGCGTGATCCGCGACATCCTCGGAGCCGGGCTCGGAGCGAAGCCGATCGCGAACACCGATTGCTTCTTCGTCGGCCCGCAGGACGCGGACGAGGAGTCGCTCCCGAAAGGGACCTTGCACCCGCGCCGCATCCTGCGCGGCGTCGTCGCCGGCGTGCGCGACTACGGCAACCGCATGGGCATCCCCACCGTGAACGGCGGCGTGTGGTTCCACTCGGGCTACGTCGGGAACCCGCTCGTCTACTGCGGCACCGTGGGTATCCTGCCGCACGCGTTCGCGAAGAAGGAGGTGCGGCCCGGCGACCTGGTCGTGAGCGTGGGCGGACGCACGGGACGCGACGGCATCCACGGCGCGACGTTCTCCTCCGCGGAGCTCTCGGAGGAATCGGAAGAGCTCTCCGCCTCCGCGGTGCAGATCGGCGATCCGATCACGGAGAAGCGCGTGCAGGACTGCCTGCTGCAAGCGCGCGATCGGCGGCTCTACCGCGGCGTCACCGACTGCGGCGCGGGCGGCTACTCCTCCGCCGTCGGCGAGATGGGCGAGCACACCGGCGCCGAGATCGAGCTCGACTCGGTCCCGCTCAAGTACGAGGGGCTCGCCTCGCACGAGATCTGGATCAGCGAGGCGCAGGAGCGCATGGTGCTCGCCGTCCCGCCGGAGAACGAGACGGAGCTCCTCGCCCTGTTCGCCGCCGAAGGCGTCGAGGCGTCCGTGATCGGGCGCTTCACCGACACGGGGCGCCTCGTGCTGCGCGACCGCGGCGAGCTCGTGGGCGAGCTCGACATGCGCTTCCTGCACGGCGGCTGTCCGCGCCCCCTGCGCGAAGCACTGTGGACGCCGCCCCCCTACTCCGATCCGGGCGTGCCGCCCTCCGCGGACTGCGGCGCGACGCTGCTCGCGCTGCTCTCCTCGCCCGACATCGCGAGCAAGGAGTGGATCGTGCGCCAGTACGACCACGAGGTGCAGGGCATGAGCGTCGTGAAGCCGCTCGTCGGCCCGCTCGGCGACGGTCCGGGCGACGCCGCCGTCCTGCAGCCCCTGGCGGAGAGCCGGCGCGGGCTCGTGATCGCCTGCGGCGCGAACCCGCGCTACGGATTGCTCGATCCGCGCGCGATGGCGCTCGCCGCGATCGACGAAGCGCTGCGCAACGCCGTCGCCGTGGGCGGTGATCCCGACTGCGCGGCGATCCTCGACAACTTCAGTTGGGGCAACTGCGAGAAGCCCGATCGCCTGGGCGCGCTCGTCCTCGCCGCGCGCGCGTGCTACGACGGGGCGCGGGCCTACGGCACGCCGTTCATCTCCGGCAAGGACAGCCTGAACAACGAGTACCGCGTGGGCGGCGTCTCCGTCCCCATTCCGCCCACCCTGCTCATCTCCTGTCTGGCGCAGATGCCGGACGTCGCGCGCGCGCAGACCATGGACGCGAAACGCGCCGGGGACAAGCTGTACCTCATCGGCGAGACGCGCGTGGAATTCGGCGGCTCGCACTACCTCGAGCTCGCTGGCGAGAGCGGCGGACGCGTGCCCGAGCCGGACCTCGAGCGCTCCCCGGGTTGGCTGCGCGCGCTCTTCCGCGCGCACCGCTCGGGACTCGTGCGCGCGGCGCACGATCTCTCGGAGGGCGGGCTCGGCGTGGCCGCGGCCGAGATGGCCTTCGCGGGGAACCTCGGAATCGAGCTCGACCTGGGGGCCGTCCCCGTCCACGGGCTCGGAGTTCGCGCGCCGAACGTCGATCCGGACGCCCTGCGACTCTTCTCCGAATCGACCACGCGGCTGCTCGTCGAGGTCGCACCCGCCGACCTGGACGCGTTCCAGACCGTGCTCGACGGCGTCCCGCTGGCGTGCATCGGCCGGATCACGGAGGAGGAGCGGTTCGTCGTCGTCGGAACCGTGGGCCTGGTCGTCGTCGACCTCGCGCTCGAGGAGTTGCGGCGGGCCCACCGCGGCGAGTCCGCCGGAGGCGACGCATGAGCGTGCGGGCGTTGGTGCTCCGGACGGCCGGAACGAACTGCGAGGCGGAGACGATCCGCGCCCTCGAGCTCTCGGGCGCGCGTACGGACCTCCTGCACCTCTTCGCCGTGCTCGCGGATCCCGCGCGCTTCGACGCATACGAGATCCTCGTGCTCCCCGGCGGCTTCAGCTACGGCGACTACGTCTCCGCGGGGCGCGTGTGGGGAGCCGAGCTCCGCCACGGCCTGCGCGAGTCCCTCTCCGCGCTGGTCGCGCGCGGGGGGCTCTTGCTCGGCGTCTGCAACGGGTTCCAGGTACTCGTCGAAACCGGCCTCCTCGACGGTTCGTTCGACGGGGCGAAGGCGCGCGACGTCGCGCTCTACGGCAACGCCTCGAACCACTACGAGTGCCGCTGGGTCACCCTGCAGTCGGAGGCCTCCGCCTGTCCGTGGATCGTCCCGGGAGAGCGCTGGCCGTGTCCGGTCGCCCACGGCGAAGGACGTTTCGTGGTGCGCGACGCGGCCGTGCTCGAGCGGCTCGCCGCGAACGGGCAGATCGCGCTGCGCTACGCCTCCGAGGGCGGCGGCGACCCCGCGTACCCGGAGTGTCCGAACGGGGCCGTCGGGGCGATCGCCGGCATCTGTGATCCCACCGGGCGCGTGCTCGGGATCATGCCGCACCCCGAGCGCAACATCACGCCCTGGCAGCATCCGTTCTGGACGCGGCTCGCACCGCGCTCCGAGGGCGAGGGACTCGCGTTCTACCGCCGGATGGTCGAGGTCGCGCGGAGCGGCGCGCCGACCCTCCACGCGGCGGGATCGGCCTCCTCCGGAGGCTCGGACGGGACGTCTCGCGCGACCTGACGGGTTGACCCGGGTGCTCCGATTTGCGATGGCTCGTTGCGCCGAAGTGCATTCCCGTCGCCGTCCTCGTCCGGAAGGAGCTCCCATGCGCGTCCCCGTCCTCGTCGCAACCCTCGTCCTCGCCTGCTCGAGTTGCATCGCTGCCGCAGGCATCGGCGCCGGCGCCCTCGTCACCCACGAATTCCTGGCGGACACCCCGCACGTCGCGCACGTCCAGATGGACGTCGACGACGTCTGGCCCGTCACGGTCGACACCCTGCGCGGCCTGGGCGCCACCGAGGTCGAGGTCCAGACCTACCCGCGCCTCGTCGAGGCCAACGTCCAGGGCGGGAAGGTCTACGTGACGGTGGAGGCCTACGACCTGGATCACACGATCGTGCGACTGCAGTTCCGCAAGCATCGCCTCGTCGATCACCGCACCGCCGAGCAGATCCTCCAGACGCTGATCGAGCACTACTACGCCGGCCGGGCCTGAGACCGCGGCCTAGGGAACGGTTTCGACGGCGCCGCCCTCGTCGCCGCTCGACCGACGCTTGCGCGCGCACGCGCGGCACAGACCGCGCAGGCGATGGTCGTGGTCCTTGAGCTCGAAGCCGTGGCGCGCGCAGATCTCCTTCTGCACCGTCTCGATGCGCTCGTCGTAGAACTCCTCGATCCTCCCGCACTCCATGCACATGAGGTGGTCGTGGTGGCGGTGCCCCATCACGTGCTCGTAGAGCAGCTCGCCACGGCCCGAGTCGAAGCTGTCGAGGAAGTGCCCCTCGACGAGCATCGCGAGCGTGCGGTACACGGTCGCTCGCGAGACCGTTGGACCCTCCTCCCCCTTCAACCAGTCGTAGAGCGTCTCGGCCGAGAAGTGCTCGTGCGTCGCGAAGACGCGGTCGAAGATGCGTCCGCGCTGCAGTGTGAGTTTGAGGGAGTGCTCGCGAAGATGCTCTTCGAACGCCTTGCGAATGGCGGCTTGCTTCACTGCTCGCTTGCCCCGTGCGTGCCGTAGTGTCGCGCCAGGCGCCGTGGGTCGACGCCCATCAGATAAGCTGCCGTCAGGATCCAGTTTCGCAGCGTGCACCACAAGGCGCCGTCCCGTTTCCAGCGCCGGGAAGAGATCCGCACGATCGCGTCCTCGACGAGCCGGATCCGGCCGCGGACGCGCAAGCGCCGCGAGAGGTCGACGTCCTCGAAGAGCGGGAGGTCTTTGAAGCCTCCCACCGCCGCATAGACCTCGCGTCGCACGGCCAGGGCCGAGTCGCCGTAGACGAGACCGAAGTGGCGCACGCGCACGTCGGCGGCGCGCTCGATCGCGCGGTAGACGAAGCCGTCGGCCGGGATCCGTTGGCGCATGCCGGTGGCGACGACGCGCTCGTCCTCGAAGGCCCGACGCACCGCGGCCAACGCGCCGGGTTCCGGCACCGAATCGGCGTGCAGGAAGAGCACGAGCTCGGCCGTGGAAGCGCGCGCGCCCGCGGCGAGCTGGGCGCCGCGGCACGGCGCTCCGACGATCACCCGCGCCCCGCTGCGACGGGCGAGCTCCGCCGTCCCGTCCCGGCTCCCACCGTCCGAGACGACGACCTCGTCCGCCGCGTCGGCTCCGGATCCCGCGAGCCGTCGAAGGAGGCGCGGCAGGCTCGAAGCCTCGTCCAGGGTCGGGACGACGACGCACAGGCGCACGCGCGCGTCCCCGACCTCAGCCCCCGGTGCCCACCGGGCGGCGGTGGCGCTCGCCGATGTCGCGGCGGCAGAACTTCCCCTGCCACGCCACGCGGTCGTAGGCAGCGTAGGCCGTCGAGCGCGCCGCATCGCGTGTATCGCCGAGAGCGGTGACGCACAGGACGCGCCCGCCGTCGGTGCGCGCGACGTCGCCGTCCAGCCGGGTCGCGCCGTGGAACACGACGACGCCATCGAGCTCCTCGGCGGCGTCGATCCCGCTGATCCGGTGGTTCTTCTCGACCGGACCGGGATAGCCCTCGCTCGCCGCCACGACCCCGACGCAGCTCTTCGAGGACCAGGTCGGCGGCTCCTGGCTCTCGAGCTCCCCGCGCGCGGTCGCCAAGAGATACGGGACGAGGTCGCTCTCGAAGCGCCGCACGAGCGCCTGCAGCTCCGGATCTCCGAAGCGGCAGTTGAACTCGAGCACGCGCGGCCCCGCCTCGGTGATCATCAACCCCACGAAGAGCGTTCCGCGGAACGGAATCTCGTCGATGCGGAAGGCGTGCAGCGTGGGGAGCAGCACGCGCTGCTCCACCTGACGCAGGAGCCGTGTGCCGAGCACGCTGGCCGGCGAGTAGACGCCCATGCCTCCCGTGTTCGGACCCGTGTCCCCCTCGCCCACTTGCTTGTGGTCGACGACCGGATCGAGGACCAGGATCGTCTGCCCGTCGGTGATCACGTGGACGCTGACCTCCTCGCCCTCGAGGAACTCCTCCACGAGGATCGCCGCTCCCGCATCGCCGAGCGCGCGCTCCTCCATCAAGGCGTCGACGCGCGAGCACGCGTCCTTCGCGTCGTGACAGACGAACACGCCCTTCCCGCCCGCCAGTCCGTCGGCCTTGATCACCTGCGGCCACACGGGGCACTGCTCGAGGAACGCCTTGGCCGTGCCCGCGCGATCGAAGCGCCGGTGGTCGGCCGTGGGGATGCGGTGGCGCTTCAGGAGGTCCTTCGCGAACAGCTTGCTGCCCTCGATGCGCGCGCCGCTCGCGTGCGGCCCGAAGGCCGGGATGCCGGCCGCCTCGAGGCGATCGACGAGCCCCGCGCACAAGGGCTCCTCGGGACCGACGACGACCAGACCCACGCCCTCGCGGCGGGCGAGCTCCACGAGTCCCGCGAGATCCGTCGCCTTGACCGGCACGTTGCGCGCGATCCGCGCCGTCCCCGCGTTCCCCGGCGCGCACAGCACCTCCTCCACGAGCGGAGACGCCGCGATCTTCCACGCCAGGGCGTGCTCCCTTCCGCCGCCGCCGACGACCAAGACCTTCATGAGTTCGTTCGAGAGGAGCGCGACGTCGCGCGGTTCGCCGGATTCTCCCCTCGGGTCGACGAGGCTACCACCCCCCGCCCCCTGGAGTGGAGCGCGAGACGCCTCCTCCCCGGTCCCGGCCCGCATGGAGTAATCTCCGGTGCACACGGGGAGTACCTCAGTTGGTAGAGGCGTAGCTTTGGGTGCTACGAGTCGTGGGTTCGAGTCCCATCTCCCCGACCCGCTCGCGTCGGCGTCGGCCCGCGCGCCCTCCCTGGGTCTGGAAGCGTGCCCCGAGCGCGCGCAAGATGACCGGCCGCGAGCGTTCGGGCCCGCGCACGCATGTCTCTGATCGTCGGCTTCCTCGCGCTGTTCTTCTCCGCGCGCGCTCCGGCGCAGGATCCACTGGCTTTCGCCACGCCGCCCAGCGCGGAGGAGATCCAAGCGCGCATGGCGGAGCTCGAGTCCCAGACGGGGCTCGCCCCAGAGGTGCGCGAGGGCGCGCTGGTTCCCTACGGCAAAGCCCTCGAGGCTCTGCAGCGCGTCGCGGAGCTGCGCGCGGTCGCCCTGGACTTCGAGCGCATGAGCGCCGAAGCGCCGGCGCTGCTCGAGGCGATCCGAGCCGAGCTCCTCGAGCCGACCGCCGCGCCGGATCTGACGGCGCTCTCCGGCCAGGACCTCACGCGCCTGGCCGCGGAGAAGGCGCGCGTGGAGGCCGAGCTCCAAGCCGCCCGAAGCGAGCTCGCCCAGCTCAACACGGAAGCGACGGTGCGCAGCGAGCGCACGGGCGCGCTGCCCGCCGAGATCGCGCGCCTGCGCGGCGAGCTCGCGGCGCTCGAGGGAGTGATCCAGGCCGCGCCGCGCGCCGAGAACGGGGACGCGCGCGCGGAGGCCGTACGCGTCGAGCGCCTGGCGCGCCGCGAGCTCCTCGCCGCGGAGATTCGCGCCCTCGAAGCGGAGCTCACCTCCAGCGAGGTGCGCAAGGACTTGCTCCCCGCCCGGCGCGATCGCGCGACGCGCCGCGTCGGTCGCAACCAGGCGCTCTCCGAAGCGCTCGCGGCCCTCGTCGCCGAGCGCCGGCAGGCCGAGGCGCGCGACGCGCAGTTGCGCAGCGAAGCCCTGCAAGCGGAGCTTCGCCGCCAGGCTCCGCGCGCGGAGGAGCTGCAAGCGCTCGCGCAGCGCAACGAGGAGCTCGCGGCCTTCCGCTCGAGCCCGAAGTCGCCCGGCGTCCGGATCGAAGCGACGCGCAAATCGCTCGCGCAGGCGGAGGTCGAGCTCGCCTCGATCCTGCGGCGTTTCGCCCAGACGCGCCTCAAGATCCGCGCGGCCGGCCTGACCAACGCCACGGGCCGCCTCCTGCTCACGCAATTGCAATCGCTCCCGGACGAGCGCGAGCTCGAGGACGAGCTCCGCGAGCGCCAGGTCGCGACCTCCGAGGAAGACTTCCAGCTCATCCTGCTCCAGGAGGAGCGCGAGGACTTCGTCGATCCCGAGAGCCGTCTGCTCCCCGAGCTCCTGCTCGCGCTGGGAGCTCCCACCGAGGGTCCCGAGCGCGACGCGCTCGCCACTGTCGCGCGCGATCTCCTGCGCCAGCGCCAGAACCTGCTCGACGTCCTGATCGAGGAGTACGAGGAGCACATCGGGCTCGCCTCCGAGCTCGACCGCACCACCGCTCGGACGATCGAGGCCGTCGCCGCCTACCGCACGTACATCGAGGAGCGCATCCTGTGGGTGCGGAGCGTCGAGGCGGAGAACCTGCTCGACGCGCTCCCCAAACCGCGTGACGCGTGGAGCGGACTCCTGTGGCTCGTCTCGCCGAGCGGCTGGGCGCGCGCCCTCTCCGGCTGGGTTGCGGAGGGCCGCATCCTCCTGTGGTCGTCCGCCGCCGGGTTCGCGCTCTTGCTCTCGCTCCTGTACCTCGTGCAGCGCTACCTGCGCCACAAGCTCGAGTCGATCGGCGAGCACGTGCGCCGCTACCGCACGGACAATCTGTGGCTCACGCTGCGCGCGGCGCTCGTGACGCTCCTGCTCGCGGCCCCGGCTCCGCTCTCGGTCCTGGCCGTGGGCTGGTCCATGGATCTCCTGCTCGAGGACAGCGAGCTCGTCCGGTCGGTCTCCCGGGGCTTGATCGAGGCCGGCACCGCGTTGATCGGTCCGGCCTTCATGCTCAGCATCGCCCGCAAGGAGGGGCTCGGCGAGGTGCACTTCCGCTGGGCCGGGGCGACCACGCGCGCCCTGCGCATCGAGATGCGCTCCCTCGCGACCCTGATCGGGCCGCTCGTCTTCCTCTTCACGTGCTTCTGGGAGCAGGCGCGGTCCGGAGACCCTCCGCACGAGGAGTGGAGCCTCTCCATCGGACGCACGGCCTTCGTCGCCTACACGCTCGCCATCGCGGTCTTCGCGCGCCGGGTCCTGCGTCCCGACGGCACGATCCTGGGCGAGAGCCTCGAGCGCACGAGCGCCGGGTTGCTCTCCCGCACGCGGGCCCTGTGGTACCCCGCGGCCATCGTCCTGCCGCTCTCGATCGCCCTGTTGGCGCTCGCGGGCTACTACTACACCGCGGAGCGGCTGTACGGCTGCTTGATCCTTTCGGCGCGCTTCCTGTTCGCGCTCGTGCTCGTCAATGCGGTCCTGCAGCGCTGGCTCTTCATCACCCGCCGGCGGCTCGCCATCGAGCAGGCGCGGGCGCGGGCGCTCGCCCGCGCCGAGAAGGCGACCGCGACCATCGCGACCGAGAGCGGCACGACGGGAATCGAGGAGGAGAAGCTCGACATCCCGGCCCTCGACGAGAAGACGCGCCAGCTCTTCCGCAGCGGGATGACGGTCGCCGTGGCCCTCGGCCTCTACTTCATCTGGGGCTCGACGCTGCCGGCGCTGCGCGGCCTCGAGCGCGTCAGCGTCTACCCCGCTTTCGAGGTGCGCTCGGCCCAGGTGCTCGAGGACGAGATCCTCGGCGACCCGCGCCGTTCCACCGCGCTCACCGCTCCCGGAGCGGACGCCTCGCGCAGGGAGAGCCCGACCGCCGCTCCCTCCGGCGCGCCTTCGGGCGGCGCGCTCTCGCCCATGGCGCTCGTCGCGGCGGCCTCGCCCTCGGACGACGCGCCCGAGGAGGCCTCGGACGAGCTCGTCATCAGCCTGGCCGACGTCATCCTCTCGCTGCTCGTCCTCGTGCTCACCGCGATCGCGGCCCTGAACTTCCCGGCCTTGCTCGAGATCGCCCTCCTGCAGCGCCTCCCGCTCGACAGCGGCTCGCGCTACGCGATCACGTCGCTCGCGCGCTACGCGATCACGATCGTCGGCATCTCCTGGGCGGCGGGCGCGCTCGGGATCGGCTGGTCGCAGATCCAGTGGCTCGCCGCGGCGCTGACCTTCGGCCTGGCCTTCGGGCTGCAGGAGATCTTCGCCAACTTCGTGTCGGGCCTGATCCTCCTGGCCGAGCGCCCGATCCGCATCGGCGACTTCGTCACGATCGGCAACGTCGATGGCGTCGTGTCGCGCATGCGGATGCGCGCCACGTTGATCACCGACTGGGACCGGCGCGAGCACCTCGTCCCGAACAAGGAGTTCATCACCGGGAGCCTCATCAACTGGACGCTCACGGATCCCGTGTCGCGCATCGTGGTTCCCGTGGGCGTCGCCTACGGTTCGGACACGAAGCTCGTCCACGAACTCCTCCTGCGCTGCGCGAAGGAGTCCGACCAGGTGCTCGCCGAACCGGCGCCGACCGCGATCTTCCGGCGCTTCGGGGAGAGCTCGCTCGACTTCGAGCTGCGCATCTTCATCCCCCACCGCGATCGCTGGCCGCACGTCACCAACGAGATCCACATGTCGATCGACGCCGCCTTCCGCGCGGCCGGGATCGAGATCGCCTTCCCACAGCGCGACGTCCACATCCGAACGGGCGCGCCCGCCCCCGGGCTGCAGCCCCCGACGTGAAACCTACCGGCCGCCGAGCCAGCCCAGGCGCCGGAACACGACCAAGAGCGACCCGGCCAGCACGAGGCAGATCGCCCACACGCCGACGTAGCCAAAGCTCCAGCCGAGCTCGGGCATGTTCCCCGGCCGCGTCGTGTCGAAGTTCATCCCGTACACGCCGACCAGGAAGGTCAGCGGGATGAAGATCGTGGAGATGACCGTCAGCACGCGCATGACCTCGTTCGTGCGCTGGCCCATGGCCGAGAGGTGCACCTCGACCAGGGTCGTGGCGAGCTCGCGGAAGGACTCCACGACGTCCGTGACCTGCATCACGTGGTCGGTCGTGTCGCGCAGGTAGGTGACGGCGCCCGGCGACAGGAGCGCGTGCTCCTCGCGCACGAGGTGCGACAGGACGTCGCGCAGCGGCCACACCGCGCGCCGGAAGACCATCAACTGCCGGCGCACCAGGTAGAGCTCCTCGAGGTTCTCCCGCGTCGCCTGCGCGAGGATCGCGTCCTCCAACGCCTCGAGCTCTTCTCCGAGCCCCTCGAGCACGGGGAAGTAGCCGTCCACGATCGCGTCGAGCACCATCACGGCCAGGTAGTCCGCTCCGGCGCAGCGCACCTGCTTGCGCCCCAGGCGCAGCCGCTCGCGCAGGCTCTCGAAGCAATCCACCGACGTCTCCTGGAAGCTCAGCACGAAGCCCTCGCCAACGAACAGGCTGACCTGCTCCCAAGTCAGGCCTTCCTCGCCCGACGTGACCATGCGCACGACGAAGAACAGAAAGTCCTCGTAGTCGTCCGCCTTCGGCCGCTGCCCGACGTTCACGACGTCGGAGAGCGCCAGGTGGTGCAGCCCGAGCTGCTCGCCGATCTCTCCCACGATCGAGCCGTCCCCGAGCCCGCTCACGTCGAACCACGCGACGCGCCCCGGCCGGATGTGCGCGCGCACGTCGCGCACGAGCTCGGCCCCGCGCGCTACCTCGAGCACCTCCGCGTCGTAGCTGATGAGCTCGACCTGCGGCTCGAAGAAGCGCTCCGGCGTCGTGAGCTCGCCCGGCGGCGCGCCGGGACGCGTGAAGCGGCGCTGGAAGAACTTCACGCGCGGGTTCCCGAAGTCCCGCGCTCGCGCGAGGCCTCGCGCAAGCGAAAGCGAATGCGAGATCGCGTGGCGCCCAGCACGCGAGCAGCATAGCGGCGACCGGCCGACCTCGAAGGCCCGTTCCGCGCCGGCTACCGCTATCCTGGCCGCGATCGAGCGCCCGTAGCTCAGTTGGACAGAGCATCGGATTTCTAAAGGAAGTTCGCTCGTCCCGGGCCGGTCCCCGCTTCTTCCTAACTCGTTGCGGCGTAGGGTTCCGATAGGAACCGCGGTCCCGAAGGGGTCCCGTGTTTTCCGATCGACGGACCTTACTCCGGCCTTAGTGGCCACACGCAACGATGACGAACACCAACCGACTCAAGCTCACGAACGAGAGCATCAAGAAGCACTGCATCCCGCCCGGCCCCGACGAAGCGAAGCCGTCAGGTCGGCCAGTCACCGAGCGCTTCTACTGGGACACGGAGCTGCGCGGCTTTGGCATCGTCGTGCGCGCGACGAGTCGATCGTTCATCGTGCAGAAAGATGTTCGCGGTCGATCGGTGCGTGTGACTATCGGCAAGTTCCCCGAGTGGACGGCGGACGCGGCGCGCAAGGAAGCTCGCGAACGCATCGTCGAGATGGACAAGGGCGGAAACCCGAACCGCCGCAAGCGTGAGGAGGCGGTCCGCGGCGTCACGCTCGCCGAGGCGATGAAGTGGCACCACGAAGCGATGCGAGCCGACGAGTGCTCGCCGCGCTCGATCGAGTCGATGAAGTACGAGGTCGGGCTATACCTCGCCGACTGGCTCAAGCGCCCGCTCGCCGAGATCACGCGCAACGACTGCGCGACGCGGCACACGCGAATCACCGAACAGCACGGCCCGTACGCGGCGAACCGCTCCATGCGCTTCTTCCGCGCGTGCTACCGAACGGCCGACAAGCGCCTCGAAGAGGACCTGCCGCGCTGCCCGGTCGTCGCGGTGAACTTCAACAAGGAGCGCCGCCGCCAAGAGCCGATCCCGTGGTCACGCCTCCCCGCGTGGGCCAAGGCAATCGACTCGCTCGCGAACCCGGTACGCCGCGACCTCCAGTTCTTCGTCCTGTTCACCGGGCTCCGACGCGAGGACGCCTGCACCGTTCGGTGGGAGCACGTCAACCTGAGCGACGAGCCGATTCTCCTGGGCAAGGTCGAAGTCCCGCCCGGCTGCATCCATCGCCCGAAGCCCAAGGGCGGCGTCGATCGCGCGTTCACGGTCCCGCTCTCGGCGTTCGCGCTCGACATCCTCCGGCGACGGCGCGCGGAGAATAGCCAGCTCGTCCCCGACGACGGAGGCTGGGCCTTCCCGACTCGCAACATGCGCGGCGAGGTGACGCACGTCCAGGAGATGAAGGAGAAGCCCATCGAGCCGTTCGGCAAGATCCCCTCGCCGCACCGGCTCCGCGACACGTTCGCGACGGCCGCGAGCGAGGCCGGGCTCGCGCGCCAGGAGATCAAGCTCCTGATGAACCACGTACTCCCGCAAGGAGACGTGACCGACGGGTACATCCGCAACAGTCCCGAGCACCTGCTCGGGTGCGTCGAGCGCGTCGCCGCGTTCCTCTCGGCGCGCCTTTGGCCCAAGGAGACGCGGCTCCGCGCCGTCCCGCGCGCCGAGGTCGGGTAATGGCGCGCCCGCCTGGGCTCGAACCAGGGGCCTGCTGCTTAGAAGGCAGCTGCTCTATCCATCTGAGCTACGGGCGCATCGGGCTCTAGGCTACCCGTCGGCCGGGCGCGGGCTCTAGCCCAAGCCTCGCGCATCCATGCCGGACTCCCTGGAGTCGGAGCCAAGAGCCCTCTCGCCCAGCGGAGCGCGGCAAGGTGGCACGTCGGGGCCATGTAGCGTCGTGCTCGGCTGCTCGCCAATGTACGCTCTCAAGCCCAGTTCGACGCGCCCGCCGCGCTGCTGGTCAACTCAACACGAGGAGGCGACGCAATGCCGGAACAACTCACTGACGAAGCGCGCGAACTTCTATCCGCGTTGGTCAAGGAACGAACCCGTGAGCTGTTCGCGGAGGACGCCGGGAAGCATCGGGAGTACCTGGACTCGGTGTTCAACCGCCTGACCTGGGCGCTGGGCATCTTGGTCGTCGCCGTCGGAGTATTCGGGACGTGGACTTTCGGTGAGTCGGTCGAAGCTGCCGCCAACGGGCAGGTTCGGACGTTCATGAATGAGGAACGCGTGAGAGAGCAATTGCAGACCCAAATAGACGATGCCATCAGGAAGGCGAGCCCTCAGCTGGAGGCAGAGGCACTCCGCAGGGTGAAGGTCGCGTTGGAGAGCCAGGTGGGGCAGGACCTCCAAGATGCTGTCGCTGCAAAGGCTGCGGAGATCCGGGGCGTGCCCGCCGCCAGCATCGTCGCCGATAGCCTGCGGGGGCCGTCTGGGCCTGAAGGCCCTACGGGCAAGCAAGGCCCCCCCGGCCTCGATGGCTTGCCCCTTGGGACGATCCTTTCATGGGTTCCTCAAAGTGGACAAGGCACAAGCACGACGCCTCCGATTGGTTGGAGAATCTGCGACGGGCGAGACGGTACGCCCGATCTTCGAAATGGCATCTTGGTCGGCGGTCCTGTGCTCGCTAAGCATGGAAGGAACGAGGAACCCGGAAAGCAAACTGGCTGGAACATCCGCGCCGCCGGACCCGGCGGGCCGGAGCCGGATTGGCAGGGTTTCACAGTTCTATTCATCATGAAGATGCAATGATCGTTTCGTTCCGCACCTCGAAGGCGTGCATGTATTGGCGCCGACGATTCGCTGACCGCCAGACAAACGGAGAGTGGTTCGAGCTGCGATCCGAGGACGTGCGCGCGTTCAAGCGCCGGAGGTTCAAGTAGCCGCCGCATAATCGCCCGGCGTTCCTACGCGTGCGCCCCACGCCACTTCTGGGTGGCCTTCAAGGTCTGGGTGACCAGGCCGTAGGCGTGCTTCGACTGGTTCAGGAAGGCGCCTGGCCCGAGCGTTGCCATCTGCCTGATGTGCACGTCGTTCCGCTGCCTTCTCAGCTTGTCGAGGTCGTCCGCGAGCACCTGGGAGATGATCCCGAAGTCCCTCGCCACGCGAATCAACCACCAGAAGGAAGACTTCTTCAATGCAGCCTCGGGAGCAGCAGTGTTCCACTTGATCGCGCGCTTCATCACGTCGGGGTCGTGCCACTCGTAGGCGGTTCCCTTCGCATGGCCCTTTCGGATCGCGTGGGCGATCATGTCCGAGAGCAAGCCCTCGACGATGCTGGAGTAGTCCACGAGTTGGGCGCGCACGTGTGCGGCCCGCTCCTCTCCCCTGGTCAACGTTGCTAGCCCGAGCTTGTAGAGCCATCGCGAGCCGTAGAGCACCTGCGCCATGCAACGCCGCATTCCCGCGTCGTTCACGTGCGCGAACTCTTCGGCCTCCAACTCGTCCGGCAACTTCAAGTCAGCTCGTGCGAAGTCCGTAAAGGCCTGGATCACGCGCTCGCCGAACTGCTCCTGGATCGGGTTGCTCATCGGGCCCTCGTGCCTGGCTCCTCTTCCTGCGATGGGGCAAGTCGCACAACGTCATCTCGGCTTCCCGGTGTCCCGTCGGGCAGGACCACGTGGAACTCGGGCTCGGCGCTGTAGACGTACCGCGTCGCGTAGGTGACTGTCCACATGTTCACGATCCCGACGAGCATCGGGTTGGCGATCGTCATCGGGAACGGCCGCTCGAACATGCCCAGGAGCGCCGCGCGGCGGCCGAGCGGGATCTGCGCCGTCGTGTTCCCGACGCCGAGGCCCGGCGGCATCCATCGTGCGGCCGGGGACTCGTTCCAGCACACGGTTAGCGGGCGGTCCGAGCATACAAAGTCCGGGCACCCGTCCGGCGCGACCGCGAGGGTCCATTTGCGCTCCGCGAGGACGGCCGCGAGCGCGGGGAGCGGGTGCAGGATCATCCCGAGTCGCGTGTTCTGGTCCCAGGTCACGTCGTACTCCTCGGACAGAACGAACTCGCGCATCTGCTCGTAGGGCACGTCCGGAACCGAATCCCCTGCTTCCTTCATGCGCTTGACGTGCGCGGCCCAGGTCTCGGGCGTCGCGGTCAGGTACCAGGCGACGCGCTTCATGATTCCGTCCGCCATGTCGTCGAGGCCGCGCAGCGCGCCGGGGACTCGAACCGCCTGGACGGCGAGGAACTCCATGAGCCGTGTCCGTAGTTCCCCATCCGGCACTCGCCCCTCGCGCAGTGTCGCTTGGATCGCCTCGCGCGAGTGACTCTCGACTTCGGCAAAGAACGTCTCGACGGCGAGCGCGTCGTGCTCGTCGTCCTCGGTGACCTCCAGGGCGTAGAAGTTCCGCTCGCTCGCCGTCTTCTCAGGGCTCGACTCCCACTGTCGGCCCGTGTCGCGGTCGAGGACGCGCAGCCTCCCGCCGGGGTCGGTGAAGTTGGCGAGGTAGCTCCTCGGGACGTAGTGGTGCTTGCGCGGGACGGTCATGGGCTCCCGCAGGCCCTACCCAAGAGAGCGCCGCGAGTCCAGCCCGAAGTGGACGACCTCGCAGGAGGCAGTCGTGTGGTCCGGCCGAGGGCGCGGGCGTCGAGGGTGGAGCCACCTCCAGAGCGCCTGTAGCCTGACACGGTGCCGCACACCGACCAGACCTACCCGACCTTCGCCGCCTTCGTCGAGGACGTCGTCCTGCCGCTCCGCATCAAGCACCCCGAGCGCAAGCGGCTCGACGGCTGGGAGAAGGGCGGCAACATCGCGGTGGCTGGCCGGTTCCACCTCGGCGGCGCGGAGTGGGTCGCCCACGAGGACTGCCACTTCGACCCGCTGCTGCTCGCCTACTGGAGCGCGCGGGCTCGCGGCGATGCCCGGACCTTCGTTCGGGCAGATACCAAGAAGGGCGTCCGCCTCGACCTCGCGCCCGACCTCCAGGCCCTCCATTGGTCGCGGTGGCGGTACCTGTACCAGACGTCGAAGCCCCGGCGGAAGTAGGCACAGGAGTGGAGTGCGCGGGCCGCTACTTCATCGGTCGCTCGTTCTTGGTCACGATCGGGACGGACTGCGCGGTCGAGCCAGCGCCGCGATCGAACCAGGCCACAGGCTCCGTCGGCGGCGGCGGAGGTTGGGGCGCGGTCTGAGGAGCCGCCGCGCTGGGGTTGTTGGTCTCGGTCACTTGATCGACTCCAAGAGGATGTTGACGGGTTCGAGGCTGTACGGGGCCGCCGCCGCGACGACGGTTACAACGGTAGCTCGGAGCGAGGTGCGCCTCCACCGCCCAAGCTCGTCGCCGCTCGCCTGCGCCGCGCGCACGGTGTCGAGCAGGTTGTTCCGGGCCCGGTCGAGGCGGTGCTCGTAGTCTTGCTTGGTCGCGGTGTGCTCGGGCTCGTCGTCCCGCGTGAAGACGGTGAGCTGCACTCCCGGGACGGGACGGGTCACGATGACGCGGTACCAGTAGGCGAACGCAACGACCGCCGCGCCGAACATCACGACGCGCGAGGCGGCCGTGAACGTCGCGTATCCACCGGGAACGTCCTTGCTGACGACGAGGACGAGGAGCGTGGGGATGAGCAGGAAGCACACGTGCGCCTGGCTCCGCGTGTTCGCGCGCCCCACGTTCTCGCTCTCCAGCGCGGCGGAGAGGCGATCGCAGCTCCACTGGAGGTAGGCCCGCCGCCCCTCGGTGGTCGGCGGGCCCGCGCCCTCGCTCTGCGGCACTGCCGCCATCTAGTGCTTCCGGTCCTTGGGCGGGTGCGGGTCGTTCCCGAAGCTGTCGCTGTCGCGGATCTTCCCGTCGCGGCCGTGGATGCGCAGCTCCGACTTCTCGGCTTTCGCTGCCTCACGCCCCGCCTTCGCAGCGTCGGCCTGGGTCTTGTGGACGGACGACGCGCGCTGCGCTCCGTCCTTCTTGACGGCCCAGCCGTCGTCGTGGGGAACTACGTGCACGTTCTGCTTGGCCATGTGGATCACCACCCAGCGGCGGAGCGCCCCGCCGTGTCGTCGTCGATGGAGGCGCCGGGGGCGCCGGTCTGGACCAAGCGGATCCCGGCCTGGCAGTCCGACTTCGAGAAATAGCCCTCCCCCGAGTCGGCGATGATGCGGCTGTTCGCCGCGCGAAGCCGCCACCGGAACTGGCCCGCGCTGTCCTTGTAGATCGTGAACTTCATCGTTGAGGTGCCCCTCCTTGGGGCGGTTGGGTTAGGCGCGCATCCTGCCCCAGCGGCTGGGTGAGAGTCAAGCCTACCGTCGCAATATCAAAGACATTTTAGCAAACCTGTTTGCGAACTTGACCTGGGCGATGCGGGGGCTACCCTCACGGTCATGTTGGACGGCAAGGCCGACTTCGACCGTGCCCTCGGGGAGCGGATCCGCGAGGCCCGGGAGCGGGTCGGCGTGAAGCAGGACCAGCTCGCCCGGGCCGTGGGGCTCTCGCGGACCTCGATCACGAACATCGAGAGGGGCCGCCAGGGCGTCCAGGCGCACCTCCTTGTGCGCCTTGCCGAGATTCTCGGGCGGCCTCCGGCGGACCTGCTCCCCCGGCTGGGCCCCGAGCCTTCGATCCCAGATAAGGTGCGGGACTTGGAGCCGAGCAAGCGGGAATGGGCGGAGCGCGTCATGAGGTCAACCAAGAAGGACGACGACCATGCGGCCTAGGTACTCCCTCGCGCGCCGCCGGGCGCAGCAACTCCTCGCCGCCGGCGGCGTGACCGAGGCTCCGGTTCCGCTGGAGCGGCTCGCCGACCTGTGCCGCGCCACCATCCGCTACGAGCCCTTCGACGGCGAGGTGTCGGGGATGGTCCACTGCCACCCCGGCGGTGGCGGCGTCATCGGGGTGAACTCCGAGCACTCGAAGACGCGCCAGCGGTTCACGATCGCGCACGAGCTTGGGCACCTCCTCCTTCACGCGGACGAGGAGTTCCACATCGACGAGAAGCGCCCGCTCGCCCGCCGGGACGCGGTGTCGAGCCAGGCGATCGACCCGCGAGAGATGGAGGCCAACCAGTTTGCCGCCGAGCTGCTCATGCCCGAGGCGCTCGTGCGGGCATCGTGGGACTCCCTCGGCGAGGGCGAGGCGGAGGTAACGAGCGAGGAGGCGATCGAGGAGCTGGCGCGCGCCTACCGCGTGAGCCCGCTCGCCATGACGCACAGGCTAACCAACCTCGGGATCGTCAGTTCGGACGATGACGTTGCGGGGTGACCTACTCTCAGAGTTGCTCAAGCAGCTTCCGAAAGCGCGTGTCCTTCCCGATTGAGGGCACCTGCGCGTCTGTTGCTGCGATTACAAAGTCCAGCGCACTCTGAAGTGGCCGGTCAACTGCACGGGCTCGAAGCGAACCCACGATCTCTTTGAACCTCGCGGCGCAGCTCGCGGCCGCCAAGCACGACGTGATCTCCGGTAGCGAGAACGTTTGAAGTACAAGCTTCATCTGTGGCTCTTGGAAGAGAGCAAACATCTCGTCATAGACTGGCACGGCTGCGTTGGATACACCTGATGTCCTTCCGATTCGGCATCGCAGCAAGACACGTACATATTCCTCGTCGACCTGAGAAGGAATGCGGCCGTCGGCATGAACGTACCGGCGCAGATCACGCGCAGCGGAGGGCTCGTTGTGGAAGTTGTTCATCGCATCGTGGACGCTCTCCAGCCGCTGAATCCGCTGCGACATTTCCAACGCCAAGTCCCCTTCCGGAAGGCAGGTGAGCCCGTCAACTAGTTCGAGGAACTCATGCGCCTTCTCCTTCCGCTCAATGTCCGCGTTGGCGGAGTAGCTTGCGTACTTCAGCCCAACTTCTCCCTTCGCGCCGTCGGGGGAGTGCCGCCAAAGCCCGGGTGCGATCAACTGCACGTTGCTGCGGATCCGCACTTCCTGCCGGGGGTCACAGTACAGCCCAAACGAGGACCGGAGTAGAGCCGCAACTAGCTCAATCGGCAGTCGCCGAACACTCTTGATAATCGCCGGGACGTGATCGACGCCAAGCACTTGGCCTCGCAGGTTTGATAGAAGTCGACCAACCTCAAGTACGGCACCCTCCGGTTCCTTGAGGATGACTTCCTTCACGCAAGTCTCAAGCCAGGTAACCAGCTGAAGTCCGGTCAGCTGCGCGCTGTTTGGATGTGCCGCGCTGGCCCAATTGCGCATCTCCCGAATATAGTCCAGGTGCTTGTAGCCTATATCACTAAGCATTCCACACTTGAGCGCTCCGAGCAGCAGGTCGGCGTCCGACAAGCTGGTCAAATCGCTTTCAGTTTGAAACTGCTTCCTGGTCTCCGCGTTGCGGACTGCGGTGTCATAGAAGTACCCGAGGTCGAACCTCGCAACGCGCTGACGAAGCCTAAGCACGACCTCATCCCAAATGAAGTTCAGCGCGGCATCGAACAGACCCGCTCCACATGCCGCCACGAACTTGGAGACGTACATGGCATCGGCCAAGTGACCGTCATCCAGGAGTGCTACGAGGCTGGGAGCGATTCCGAGCGCCTTTCGACGTTCAGACTCATCGGCCAACACGTCCTGCGACGGTAGGCCGAGGCCATCCAGGTACCTGGTTAGCCCCACCGAGAACGAACCGACCGCTTCGTTTGCTATGGGGATGAGCTCCTGTGAGTCGTCTGCTTCCATCGACATGGACTTTCCGAAACGGTTGGCGGTTGCATTCCTTCTCGCAGGTTATCAAGGGGATGCAGGTGCGCGAGCAGAGCCCCTCCGTTCCAACCCCCGGCGCTGTGGCCCGAAGTCCCAGCACGGCCAGGGGTCGCGGCGCGGCGAGCGCGGGCCGGGCTGGCCCGGGGAAGGCGACCCCCGCGAGCGGGCTGCTCCGGTGTCACCCCCGCCGCGTCCGGAACCACTCCAGCGGCTTGCCGCAGGCGGCGGCCCAGTCCTCCAGCTCTACGAAGTCAACGCGGCGCTCGCCCAGCTCGCACTTCGAGACCCAAGTCTGCGGTCGGCGGAGGCGCCTGGCGACCTGCTCTTGGGTCAGCCCGGCCTCGACGCGGGCCCGTCTGAGACGGTCGCGAAACCGCTCGTAGCGCTCGGCGTGCAGGGCTTTGGAAGAACCCATCGGGGAGCCAAGCGTGCACCCCGAGACCGGGTACCCCGCAGCGGGGTAAAGGTCAGAGTGGGCGGGTGCCGATGCCGGATCGATGGGAGTGTTCAGCATCCTGGCCGGCGACTTCCCCAAGTCGGCACTCGCAACCGTCACTGGAAATGCACTGCGGATGCCTCGATCGCCATCGGGGCAGATGCTGGTCGGAGTGGCGCGGTGGGATCCGTTCGAGGTCGTCCACGCAGCCGAGTTCGCGTCGCTCGAAGTCGTCGGCCAAGTCACCGGCAAGAGCTTCGGCGGCGCGATGGCAGCGGGCATCGCGGGGGGCCTCCTGCTGGGCGGCGTCGGCGCAGTCGCCGGGTTGCTCGCGGGCGGCAACCAGGACGCCGTCACGTTTGAGCTCAAGCTTCGCGACGGCCGCCGTGTGCTCGGCTCGGCGAAGCCTGCCGTGTACCGGGAGATCGTGGCGGCGGAGTTCCAGTGTCGCGGGCAAGTACCGCCGCCGAAGGTCGAGCCGCGACCACTGACGCGTGCGGGCATCGCTCTCCGCGTCGGGCTCGTCGCGGCTCTGTTCGTGGGCGCCTACGTCGGCACGTTGATGATGTTCGAACTGTAAGTCGCGGCGGGCGTGGGGCCCGGTGCTGTTGCACGGACGCCGAGTAAGGTCGGGGCTCGGCCCGGGAACAAAGAAGCCCCCGCACGATCCCGAGGGGGACCGGCGGGGGCTGACTCTGAAGAGCCGCGACGGCGCGGCCCCCGAGGTATCGGCGGCTCGTGCGGCGCTGTAGAGCGGAATCCGCAGGATCCGTACTCGCCCACAAAGCTCGCGTCAGCTCAGAGGTCTATGCCTAGGAAGCGGAGCGCGGTCGCGGTGTCCGATCCCGGCTCAAAGCAGGAGAGTTGACAGACGGTCGCGACCCACAGCCAGCCGTGAACGCGCTTCCACTCGATGCATCGCGCAACGAGGCGGAGCGTCGGCGGGTCGAGATCGTCGAGCGACACGACTCACCCTCCGTACACGGCCGCGTAGGCGTCGCGGACGACGGGATCGTGCGCCAGGAGACGCGCGGCCGCTTGTTCGATCGTCTCGCCCGAAGTGCGGCGCATCTTCGCTATCGACACGAGGAGCCGGTCGAACCTCTCGTCGCGAGTGACGCCCTTCGACAGAGCCTCGCGCTCCTCTTCCACGTCGCAAGCGTGGCCAAGGTCGTAGAGCTTCTGCATGCGCGCGTCAGACTCGCACAGGCGGGCGAATGCTGCGGCCGTGTCCTCGCCGGGACGGGCCTCGCGCTTCGCGAGCGACATCATGGCCGCCTCGGCTTGGTCACGGGTGAAGCGCGGCGCGCCGTCCGCGAGAAAGTCGTCGAGGTTTCCGCCATCCATCTTGGTCACGCCCGAGGCTGCGTCACGTGCCCGGACCCGATCGGCCGCGAAGATTAGCGCGGAGACATCCTGATTGCCGTCGCGCGCAACGCGGGCCATCGCCTGAGCAATGTTCTCGGTCGGATCCTGTTCCTCGCGCGCGATCACGAGGAGCGCAGCCTCGTACTCGTCTGCGGTGTGGAGCGGTTCCTGGCCGTGGACGTGCACGCCAACGGCTTCCTTGATGATCTGGTCGGGGTCGTTCATTGCTGCTTGGGCTCCTGGAGGATGAGGAGGAAGAGGGCGCGCACGGCCATGTTCTCGGCGAGGAGACGGCGGACCGTTGCGCTGAGCGGCTCGCCCGGCGCGCGGTGTGGCGCGGCGAGATCGAGGAGCCCCGCCCAGGTGGCGAGGCGATTGGCGGCTTGCGGTGCGTCGGGTGGCACCAGTTCGGCGAGGTCGAGCGCGTCGAGTGCGTGGGCGATCGCCGCGGCGCGGTAGAGGTCGCCCACGACTCCCGATCCGCAGGCGCAGAGGCGCGCGAGCGCCACCGTAGGCGACTCGTTGGGCTGCGCGCAGCGTTCGGCCCAAGCAAGAGCGGTCGCACGATACGCGGCCGCGGAGTGTGCCGGAGCGCGCTCGCCGCGAGCGGCCTCGGCCGCATCGACGAGGATGGCGTTCACGGCTCGACATCCTCGACATCGAACTCGCCCACCGTCCCCTCGACCGCATTGGCGAGGGCCTGCCAGTGCATGCGGGGTGGCCGGCGGTGAGGCTCGATCGCGTTGGCGAATCCCGGCGCGGCGGCGAAGGTTGCGGCGGCCACGGCGTGACGACTCCGCCGAGCGAGGCGGGCCGCGTCTTCGGGTTTCCCGCCGGGCGCCGTAGCGATGTACTCGTCGTAGGCGCGGCCCAGGGTGCGAAGCGCGGCGTCAACCTTCCTGGCTGCGGCAATGCGTGCCTTGCGATTCTTGTTCGCCTCGCGCTCGGCGGTTCGGCGGCGGGCCTGGTGCTCGGCTTCGACAGCCTCGCGTGCGCGGCGCTCGGCGATGGGCAGCGCTGAGGCAAGTTCGGCGTGGAGGCGTTCCAGTTGAGCGACTTCGGCGCGGGCGTCGACTGCGGTGGAATCGGCACCGTCCGCGATCGCAGTGCCCAGACGTTCGCGAGCGGCCGCGAGGTCGGACTCAGCTTGGGAGAGGGCAGCGCGCAGCTCACCGGCGCGTGAGGCGATCTTGCTCGTGCTCATTGGGTCAAGCCGTTCGGGCCGAGATGGAAGAACGGGAGCCCGCTCGCACGTTTCCGGCGAGCAGGCGCCCGAGGAGATACCCACAACCATAGGATCCCCAGAAACGCACGCTTGGGCAGCCGGACAAGGAGCGCCGGGCGTGCGTGTTCGTCGTTGATGCGATGGACCCTCGGATTGTCCGTCCCGAGGTCGCGTACATGCCGATCCATCGTCGAAGCGCAGAGAACAGTGCTCATCGCGGGTAGCCGTCTCCCATCGGAAGGCTCCGGTAAGGCGCGGGGCCGTTCGAGCGCGGTTCTCCGAGGCGGCGGGATTGCTCGCGCTCCAGGATCTCGCGCAATTGGTCCTGCGACTCGGGCGACAATGTGTCGAGGTGAAGCGGCTCCTGGCTCACACGGGAACGCACGTCGGCCGTGACCTCGCTACGCGGCGTGAACTCAGGAACGTGAGCGCGTACGGCTTCGAGAAGGAGTTTGTCGGAGCGAATCGTCCGCCAGCCGACGACCTCTCCCTTGGGCGACACGATCGGGACGGAGTCTCCGATCATCGCCCGCCGGTACAACTCGGCGAGCAAGTCGCCCGCGTGCGCTTCGAGTGCCTCGTCCCAGGCGGCCGCAAACTTGGAGTCGCGCGCGCGCTCGTCCTTGAAGGTCGAGACTACGCTCGCCCCCCTCGCGTTCGGGCTTGCCTCGCGCGCGGCGCGGGTGGCGACACCACAGGCGCGCAGCGCTTCGAGGAAGGCTCGCTTGCGGTGGGGCGTCAGCGATGCGCGGTGCGCACGCGAGAGGCTGTCTTTCGTTCGGCGTTGTCCGGCCACGTTCGAGCGTAGGTCGAACCGCCAAGCGATCGAAAGGGCGCGCGGTGGTGAATCTCGGGAAACCGACCCCCCCTCTCCCCCGTGGCGCAATCGGCCGGTCAGCGGTGGTGTGTGCGACGAAGCCCAACCGAGCGCCGACGCGGTTTCTCGCTTTCTAGCGGTTTCCCCGCCTCCGTTCCCGACGGCTTTCTCGACGGGGGTCCGTTCCTCCGGAGTTCACCGGAGTTCAAACTTCAATCGTCTCAGGGTTGAGAGAAACCGCGAATAAGCGAGAAACCGCGCGCCGCCCTCGTTCTCGACTCACTCCGTTGGGCCAATGGGCACGAAGCACGCCATTCCGACCGTACATCCAACATCAGCCGAGGACCTCACGGTCGGCGGCGCCGCGCTCGGCCAGTTCTCCCCGCCCGGGCTCCTCGCCCCTCGTCGAGACGACCTGCCAACGTCGGACGCGGGCGCCGTCGTCGCCGATCGACCTCAGCACGAGACCCCCGACGATCTTCCCGACGTTACGGCGCAGGTACCACCCCACGGCGCGGGCGTTCCACGGCGCTCGGCTCGTCGCCTCCTGGAGCATGTTCGCCAGCTCGCCCGCATCCTTGAGATCGGCGACCTCCGGCTCGCTGTCGCCCATCACGCGCCACCACGTGGTCAGAATCGCACCCAACTCACTACCGCCCTGGTTCTCGTCCACGAGCCGCTCCATCGTCTGAACGGGGTCGCCCGCGCCGCACCACAGAAGGGCGGCCCGCACACGGCGGTTCCATGCCTCGAAGGACCCGACTGGAGACGGGCGCTCCGTTCCCTCGGCGACGATGTACGCCCGCAGCACCGTTAGTCCGGCGACGACTAGTTCGGCGCGCTGCTCCGCGGCGAGGATCCTCGGGTCGAAGTCAAACCGGCGGCGCTCGGGGCGCTCGACCTCCGAGTCCAGGCGACAAACCACTGTGCGGCGCGCCATGTCGCCGACGATCTGAAGGTTGTTTCCCGTCGCCATCACGAGCACGTCGCAAGGCAGCGTGACCTTCTCCGACCTTCCGAGGATTCGCACGTCCACCTGCGTCTGCGAGATAACCGAGCAGAGCGTGTCGCCTTCGATAGGGCGGTCGCAGTTGTCGATCAGCAGGCACGGGTCGCCCGCGCGCAGTACAGCGCCGATGCGCTTCTCGTCCTCGCCCTCCTCCTTGCCTTGGTTCATCAGCGTCGGCAAGTGGCCCATGACGATCAGCGCGACGGTCTCCGCCAGCATGGTCTTGCCGGTTCCGGCCGTCGGCGCGTCGAAGGCGTGGAGTGGAATCGTCTGGAGCGAGGACCGAACGAGTCCGGAGAGGATCGCCGACAGCACGACCGCGCGCGCCGCCTCGTCAACGAAGGGGAACTCGGCGAACAGCGGCTCGAATGTCGCCAGCGCAGCGATTGCGTCGACTCGCGTCGGCTGCTCCGGCACCTGGGGGAACGAGGTCCCGCCCGGAGCGAAGATCAAGCCCGAGGCGACATCGTAGCCGGGTACCTGGAGCACCGAGCCGTCGGCGCGCAGAGTGGGCGCCGTGACGATTCCCCGCAGCGGTGGGAACGGCCACGATCCGGCGCGCGAGAGAAGGAGCCGCCCGTGCTTCTCGGACGGGTCTGAAGGTCCGTCATTCTCCTGGAGCTTCCGGCGCCACTTCGCGGCGCGCGACATCTGGTCCACGAGCCAAAGCGCCGACGCGGAGTAGATCACGAGAGACTCGGCCCGCCTCCGCACGCCGTCGGCGGGCTGGTCGGCCTCGTCGCTCGCGGGCGCCACAGAGCCATACTTCACGAGTCGAACCAGCTCGGTCCCGCGCTGATAGATCCGCACGCCCGCGCGCACAAGCGCGTCCGTGGCTTGGTCCACGACCTCCGCGACCTCGCCGAGGTTGGTGTAGATCGTCGGCCTGGGAACGGGGCACCCCTCCGCTTCGCGCGCCTTCTCGATCTGACGGTCGGCGTAGCGCTCGGGGTCGCCCTGGTCGAGCACGTGTCCGCTGATGCCCCAACCGGGATCGAGGAGGAAGCCCCGGATGGTCGGGTCGTCCACGTCTGCGCGGACGAGCGCACAGACCACGTACCAGACGACCGCCGAGCGATCGCCCATCCACATCGCGCCACACGTGAGCCCGAAGCCGTCGGAGTACGCGGGCCCGTCGCCTTTTCGCCAGCGCCACGGGTCCTCGGGATCGCATCCCTGCGCGATAGCGACACGGCAGAGACGTCCGACCTCGCGCGGGAGCTTGTCGAGGTTTGCGGTGACGTCGGACCCGGCTTCGAGCGCGAGCGTGCCGCCCAATCCCGCGGCCGATGGTTTCGGTGCAGCCTTCTCGAACTGCGAGACGTCGTGCAACCCGTCGTTGAACTCGACGACCTCCGCCCGTGCCTCGCTTCGACCCTTCGCGCGCTTCTGAGCGTCGGGGCGGTTGATGGTCCCGGGGAGCCGCATGATGCGATCGCAGTTGTGGCAGTGATCGCCGCCGAGCAACTCCTCCAGCTTGCGGTTGTAGCGCTCGGCCTCGGTCCATTCCTCGGGCGTGCCGTCGAGAGGGATGGGAACCTTGAGCCGCCAGAACGCTTGGTAGCCGCCACCGGAGAACACGACACACGTCGGCGTGGGGATCCCGTCCGGCAAGTTGCGCAGTCGGTCGAGGATGCGATCTCGCTCGGCCGCGTTGTGGGCGGCGGCGTCGGTGCCCTCCGATGGCGCGGATGGATCTACATCGACGTGGAGCCAAGAGAGGGCGGCGATGTCCGCCTTCTCCGGCTTCTTCGACATGGATCTGCGCGTCGAATTGACGGACCAGTAGAGGTTGCGCTTGAGCTCCGTGCCCTGCTTCTTGAGGAAGTCAGGGAGAGCGTCCCTCACCCCGTTGCCGCCAAAGGTTCCGGCGTCGATGCCCTTCCTATCGGGGTCGATCGCCACGAGAACCCAGGGCCCGCCAGGCAGGACCTTCTGGAGGAAGTCGATCGACGCTTGGTAGTCCGGCTGAGGCGCGCTCATCCGCGCACCTCCTGCGCCGTGTTCGACAGACGGCGCGCCTCCATCCAGGCGTCGAGGTCGCGGCGACCGTAGCGGACGTGACGACCGACCTTGAAGTATGTCGGGCCGCATCCGGCCGCCCGCCAGTGCTCCAGGTTCTTGCGCGTGAAGCCCAGGTAGGCTGCGGCCTGGGTCGTGTTGAGGTACTCGGGTGTGGGAAGTTCGGCGCGGGCGAGCGCGAGCGCTGCGTCGAGTTCGACGCGACGGGGTTGGTTCGAGATCACGAATCAGTGCTCCCTCAGGGAGCGCCGAACGGCGGACCGCTCGACGCCCCGCGTTTGGGGTCGATTGATCCGCGCTTCCTCGAACCATCTGGTCACCGCTCCGCCGGGTCGTCGCCCATTCGGACGAGCGGACCTCGATGCGTGCGGGCCTATTGGGCGGCGCGCTACGGGTCTCGGGTTGGCTTCACCGGACCGATGGAAGCTTAGGCCCGAACCGGCCCGCACAAGGGGAATTCCGCGGCGAAGTCCCGCGTGCATCCGCCTTTCTATTTCCTTACTGCGATTCCACCTGACTTCCAACGCACGCACTAACGTCCACGCGCGGCACAACTTCGCTCACGTCGACCCGTAGATTTCTAATCCGACGGTCCCTGGTTCGAGTCCAGGCGGGCGCGCCCAACTCGCGGACGGCCGCGCTCGGTGCTGTTGGTGCGCGCGCGGGCGCGGAGTAGGCTCTCGCACCTTGTTCCGCTACGTCTTGAGCTGGCGCTACCTCGTGAAGCGCCGCACGAACTTGATCGCCATCGTGGGGCTGTTCCTGGCGGTGGGCGCGCTGATCATGATCCTGTCGATCATGACGGGCTTCCTGGAGGCGAACCGGAGCTTCCTGCGCGGCAGTCTGTCGGACGTGGTGATCGCGCCGCTCTTCGGCGAGCGTTCGGACGGGACGCAGGTGCGCGAGGACCCCGAGGCGCTGGTCGAGCTCGTGCGCGCGGATCCGCGCGTGCGCGCGGCCTCGGCGCGGTTGCGCTACTACGGGATCCTCCATCGGCCGGGTTACGTCGGCGCAGGGGGCCTGGCCGAGACGGCCGGCGGCGTGCTGGCGCGCACCGGAGTCGCGACACTCGCGGCCGTGCAGCTCGTCGGGGTCGATCCGCCTGCGGCCGACGGGGTCGGGAGCGCGTTGCACGCGAACGATCCATCCGGGTTCGCGGCCGCGCTCGCGCGCGAGCCGCAGAAGGGCGTGCGCGTGGCGGACCCGCGCTCCCCGTTCCGGCGACCGCCGGACTTCCCCGCCGATGGGCCCGAGCCGGTCGTCGTGGGCGAGCAGCTCTTCGCCGCCCTCGAGCTCGCGCGCGGCGACGTGCTCGAGATCGTCACGGCGCGGCCGGATGCGGACGCGGCGGTCGAGCCGCGGCGCCTGCGCTTCACGGTCGCCGGGACGTTCCGCTCGGGTCAGAACGACGCCGACCTGTCGTGGATCTACGTGGCGCGGCCGGCGCTCGCGGCCATGGTCGGCGGACGCAGTTTCAGCGAGGCGTGCGTCGAGCTCTTCGACTACGAGCGCGACGGCGCGGCGTTCGGCGCGGACGTCGCGCGGGCGCTCGACACGGCGCGCATGATCAAGGGCGACCGGCGCTACGAGGTGCGCACGTGGGAGTCCTTCGAGGGCTCGCTCGTGGGCGCGATCGAGAACCAGCGCAGCTTGATGGCGATCATCCTGAGCCTGGTGCTGCTCGTGGCGGGCTTCACGGTGTTCGCGATCCTGTCGATGATGGTCCGGGAGAAGCGGCGCGACGTGGGGATCCTGACCGCGCTGGGCGCGACACCCGGGGGGCTCGTGTCGCTGTTCCTCCTGATCTCGCTGTGGGACGTGATGCTCGGCGCCGCCTCGGGCGCGCTGGTCGGCACGTGGGCCGCGCTCGAGATCGACGCGATCGAGCGCGGGCTGTCGAGCGTCCTGGGCGTCGACATCATCAACCGCGACATGTACCTGTTCGACACGATCCCGAGCCGCGTGCAACCCGAGGCCGTGGCGCTGGTGCTCGTCGGAACGCTCGTCGCGGCGCTCCTCGCGGCGCTGGTCCCGGCTTGGAGCGCCTCGCGGCTCGACCCGCTGCAGGCGGTTCGACTCGAGTAGCACGGTTGTCGCGCCGCGCCGCTTCGGTTCTGATCGGGGCGTGTCCGTTCGAGTCCTCGTCCTCGCGTGCGCCCTCGGCGCGCTGCCCGGTTGCCTGGCGCCGGACGCCGACGCGTCGGCGGCGCTCGCTGCGCGCCGCGCGGATCCGGGATCGCCCCTCGCCGATCTGGAACGCGCGCGGCGGCGACCGCTCGAGCCGCCGGCCGGGCACGTCCACGTGCTCGTGTTCGTCACCACCGATTGCCCCATCTCGAACGCGTTCGCTCCGGAGATCCGCGCGATCGCGGCCGAGCACGCCGCGGATCCCGTGCGCTTCTTCCTCGTGCACGTCGACTGGGAGCTCACGGCGGAGGCGGCGCGCGCCCATGCAGCGGAGTTCGGCTACGAGCTCCCGATCCTCGTCGATCGCGAGCACACGCTCGTGCGCGCCACGGGAGCGAGCGTCACGCCGGAGGCCGTGGTCGTCACCGATTCCGGCGCGTTCGCCTACCGCGGCCGCATCGACGACCGCTTCGCGGACCTGGGCGTGAAGCGCCGCGCTCCGACGCGCCGCGACCTGCGCGATGCGCTCGAGGCCCTGCTCGCGGGTCGCGCGCCGCCCGTCGCGCGCACGCAGGCCGTGGGCTGCCTGATCCCCGACCTGCCGTAGGGCCCTTGTCATCCGGGTCGCGGCCCGCGACGATGCCCGCGCTCCCTCGGCCGCTTCGAAGGATCCAAGTATGTCGCGCACGCAATCGGGACGCAGCGGGTTCGCGTCGTTCGCAGGGCTCGGCCTCGCCTCGACGGCGTGGCTGATGCCGGGCCACCTGGCGGGAGAGGAAGGCTCGCGCGCGAGCGGCGCGAGCGCCCCCGCCCAGGTGACCTTCGCCGAGCACGTCGCTCCGATCCTCTTCGAGCACTGCGCGTCCTGCCATCGACCGGGGGAAGCGGCGCCGTTCCCGCTCGAGAGCTACGCGGACGCGGCGAAGCGCGGGCGCATGCTCCAGATGGTGACGCAGACGCGTTTCATGCCGCCCTGGAAGCCGACGCCGGGCTACGGCGAGTTCAAGGACGCGCGCGCGCTCTCCGACGTCGACATCGAGACGTTGCGGCGCTGGGTCGAGTCGGGCATGGCGGAGGGCGACCCGGCGCGGACGCCTGCGCTGCCGCGCTTCGCGCCGGGCTGGCAGCTCGGCGAGCCGGACCTCGTGGTCACCATGGGCGAGCCCTTCGAGGTGCCCGCGGACGGCCCGGACCTCTACCGCAACTTCGTGATCCCGCTCGAGCTCGCCCAGGACGAGTGGGTCACCGCGGTCGAGGTGCGCCCCTCCGCGCGCAGCGTGGTGCACCACGCGCGGTTCTTCCTCGACGACACGGGCACGGCGCGCCAGCTCGACGCGCGCGACGCGGGTCCGGGGTTCGACGGGATCGCCTTCGCCGCGACGGGCAACCTCGGCGGTTGGGCCGTGGGCGGCGTTCCGCGTCGGCTCCCCGACGGACTCGCGCGGCCGCTGCCCAAGGACGCGGAGCTCGTGCTCCAGGTGCACTTCCATCCGAGCGGCAAGCCGGAGCGCGAGCAGACGACGCTCGGGATCCACTTCGCCAGTGAGCGCCCGGAGCGCTCGCTCATGGAGTTCCAGGTCCCGCCGGAGTACGGCTCCTTCGCCGGCATCGACATCCCGGCCGGCGAGGCGAACTACGTGGTGGCCGATCGCTTCGAGATCCCCGTGGACGTGGAGCTCGTCGACGTCGCGGGCCACGCGCACTACGTGTGCACGAAGATGATCGGCCGCGCGACGTTCCCCGACGGACGCACGGAGCCGCTCGTCTTCATCGACGACTGGGACTTCAACTGGCAGGGCTGGTACGAGTACCAAGAGCCCGTGTACCTGCCCGCCGGCACGCTCGTCGACGTCGAGCTCGTCTACGACAACTCCGCGCTGAACCCGCGCAACCCGCACTCGCCTCCGCGGCGCATCCGCTGGGGGCTCGAGTCCACCGATGAAATGGGCAGCTTGATCTTCAACGCCGTGCCGGTGAACGAGGACGACAAGGCCTGGTTCCACCTCGTGTCTGCGGGCCGCAACTTCGGGCCGCGGAAACAGGGAGCGAAGGACTTGCTCGCCTACCTGCGCTCGATGGATCGCGACGGCGACGGGGACGTCGAGCGGGACGAGGTGGGGGGCGACCTGCGCGAGCTCCTCGGTCACCTCGACCGCGACGGCGACAAGCGGCTCGACGCCGTCGAGCTCGACGCGCTCGAGGCCCGCACGTTGTGAGCCGGCCGACTCCGGGCGTGCAGAGCTCGCGTTCGTCCGACGGCGCGCCGCGCGGCGTCCGGGGCGCGGGGCTGCGTTCGAGCGTCGCGGGCGTGCTGCTGCACGGCTCGTGGGCGGCCCTCCTCTTCGCCCTCGCGCGCGCCGCGCTGTTCTTCGCCATGGAGCACTACGCGCACGGGAGCGACCTGGCGCGGACCGAGTTGCGCCTCGCGGCGGCCGCGCCCTCGATCGCGCTGTCCGCGGGCGCCGTCGGTGTCGCGGCGGCGGCGCTGGTCGCCCTGCGTCCGGGGGGCCTCGGGCGCTTCCTGCGCGCGGGCGCGAGCGTCGCTTGCGTGATCGTCGCGGCGCTCTTGATCCACGCGTTGCTCGCGGGGCTCCTCGGCGACGCGACGCGTCGCATCGGCTGGGACACCCCGCGCGGGCGCTCGGCGCACCAGGCCCTGGCGGGTGTCTCGCTCGTCTCGGCGCTCGCGCTCGCGTTCGCGGAGCGTTGGAGGCGCGGGAGAGCGCGGGAGCCGCGCGTCGCCTTCGCCGCCGTTCCCCTCGCGGCGCTCGCGATCGCTCCCCTGCTGGCGCGCGCCGCGTGGCAGAGCTTGGAAGGCCTGATGCTCGTCTCCGAGATCGAGATCGAGCTCCCGGTGACGCGCCCCAAGCTCGACGTGCTCGTCGAGCGCACCGATCTCGCGCCGTACTTCTCGGTCATCACGCCGTCCCTCGACTACGAGGTCGACGGCTCCGACATGCCCGCGCTCGTCCTGCCTGCGCCGGCGCGCGTTCGCATCAGGCTCGGCGATCTCGACGAGCCGCTGTACCTCAGGGCGCGCGCCGGGATCGACTGCAGCGTCTTCACGTCCGGCGCCGCGCAGGCCTTGGCCGGGACGCGGGTGTGCTTCGAGCTCTCGATGGTGGAGAGCAAGGGTCGTCCGCGCCGGGCCAAGGCGGGGAAGGCCGGGTTCGCCGTGCGCGAGGTGTTTCGCGGGGAAATCGCGGTGGAGTCGCTCGAGCTGGAGCAGGGCGTGCTCGGCGGGACGGCCTGGCTGGATGCGACCGGCGACGACGGATTGCTCGTGCAACCCGGAGACGTGATCGAGTTCTCGACCATGCTCGCCGACGCGCAGGGCGAGGTGCTGTCCGACGCTCCGCTCTTGTGCGGCTTCGGCGGCTTGACGCTCGAGCGCCGGACACTCTTGCCACGCGAGAGCTCGTCGCCCGAGCAACCGAACATCGTGCTGGTCGTGATGGACACGCAACGCGCGGATCGCCTGTCGGTGTACGGCTACGAGCGCGATACGTCGCCGCGCCTGGCTGAGCTCGCCGCGCGCGGTCTGACCTACGACCAGGCCTACTCGACCTCGAGCTGGACCTGGCCGTCGACCGCCTCGATCCTCACCGGCCTGCATCCCGAGGAGCACGGTGTGGCGAGCAACCGCGCGTGCTACCTCCCCACTTCGCTCGACACGCTGGCGGAGGTGCTGCAGCGCGCGGGGTACACGACGGCGGCCTTCTCCGCGAACCCGCTCGTCGTGCCCAACAAGAACTTCGACCAGGGCTTCGAGTCCTTCGAGCACGGCCGCGGCGCGTTCCGGCAGAGCAACCTCGTGCTGCCGGCCGTGCTCGAGTGGCTCGAGGCGGTGGCCGGCACGCGCTTCTTCCTCTACCTGCAGCTCACCGATCCGCACGTCCCGCTGATCCCACTGCCCGAAGGCCGGCGGCTCCACGCGCCCGACGTGGAGGAGGACTTCAACCCGTACATGATCGAGCGCGCGAACGTGCGCCTGCGCAAGGGAGCCGGCCACACCGAGTCGGGCGTCGTCGTCACCGAGCGCGTCGTCGAGCCGAAGGTGCAGACGAAGATCAAGCAGCAGTACGACGCCTGCACGTGGACCGGCGATTACTACGTGGGGCTGCTCCTGGACCGGCTGAGCGCGCTCGGACTCGAGGACGAGACCGTCTTCGTGTTCACGAGCGACCACGGCGAGGAGCTCTTCGAACACGGCCTCGTCGAGCACGGCAAGCAGCTCTACTCGGAGCTCGTGCACGTGCCGCTCGTACTCGCCGGCCCGGGCATCCCGCGCGGCGCGCGCATCGGAGAGCCCGTCTCGAACCGCCACCTGGCGCCGACGCTCGCGCGCATCGGCGGAGCGACGCTCGCGGGACTCCCCGACGCGCTCGATCTCGCGGCGCCGCCCGCGGATCTCGCCCGGCTCGAGCCGTCGGTGTTCTTCTCGACCGAGCAGGGCTGGTGGAACGGTCGCCAGGGTCAGACGATCTACGGCCTGCGCCGCGGCGAATGGGTCGTGCACGTCGCGCCCGAGGGCGGGCCGTGGGGCGGCGACCCGGGCACGCGCGCGGGCGACGTCCGCCTCTACCACCTCGCCAGCGATCCGGGCGAGACGGTCGACCGCTCGGCCGACGAGCCAAAGCTCGCGGCCGAGCTGGCACAGGAGTGCCTGGACCGCGCCGCCCAACTCACCGCGCGCCGCGTGGCACCCGGCGTCGAGGCCGGCCAGGGCACGCTGCAAATGCTGCGCGACATCGGCTACGCGGACGAGTGAGGATCAGCGCGTCACGACGGCGCGCGTCTCCCCGTCGCCGACCTTCGTTCGCGCGTACGCCCAACCGCCGGCCGGAACGAAGCCCCCGCGGCCGTCGCGCACGTCCCACACGATGCGGCAGGCGAGGTAGTAGTCGCCCGCAGGCAGGGCTTGGAACAGGAAGCCGCCGAAGCCGTCGGCGCGCGTCGTCCAGTGAAAGTGGTCGGCGCGCGGGTCGGCGGGCTCGAGCGCCTCGCCGCCCAGGATCTCGCGCTCGAACCACTCCTCCGAGTAGGTCGTGACCGGCATCAAGTGCACGAGGCAGCCCGCGCCGAACTTCACGTCTCCGCCGCGCGTGCGCAGGAAGGCTTGACCGCTGATGGAGCCCGCGCCGTCGGCGCGGAAGGGGTCGTACTCGAGGGAGATGAAGTGCCTTCGGCGCGGCGCCGCGCCGCTCCCGGCGCGCAGGATCGGCGCCACGGCGACGTCGTTCCCGACCTCGCTCCCGCCGTCCTCCCCGCGCGCGCCCCCCTCCGGGCTCTCGACCGGCGACACCCGACAACCGAGCGCCAGAACGAGCAGGAACCAGAGAGCGCGCATCGTCATGGGGAGTCTACGGGCCGCCCGCGGGAGCTCAAAGCAAACGGATCGCGGCTCCCAGGGTCGCGAGCACGCGCTCGATCAGGGAACCGCTGAGCGGCGCGCGATCGAACTCCGCGAGGACCAGGTCGAACGCGCGGTCCGCGTTGCGCGGGCGCAGAGACTCCGGCTGCGACCCCAGTCGCTGGATGGACGCGAGCAGGCTTTCGAGCTCGCGCCCGTCGAGCCACACGCCGTGCTCGCGGCACACGTCGAGCACGACGCCCGTCGGGCGATCGCGGTGGCGGTGTTGACGCCGCACCATCAGCTCGCCGCAGTCGAGACACGGGATGTAGTGCGGACCGCCGGCGCGCGGAGTCTTGGCTGGAGCGCGGTCGTCGGGAAGCTCGAAGGAAGCCTGCTCCGCCTCGCGACAGGTCGCGCGGAAGGCTTCGGGATCGATCCAGATCCCGCGGCAGCGCTCGCACTCGACGAGCGCGAAGGTCGGGAGCACGCGGATCTGCAACCGGCCCTTGCAGCGCGGGCACGAGCGGCCGGAGGGAATCGGCGGAAGCGACTGCGGGTGGATCGTCGTGCCGCAGGTCGAGCAGTGGCGCGCGTCCTCAGCGATGCGCGCGAAGCACGCGGGACAGGGCATGCTCGAGCGCTCGAGCGCGTCGAGCGCGGCGCCGCAGTACGGACAGGCTGCGTGCTCCGCTCCGACCGGCCCGCCGCAGTTGGCGCAGCGCCGGGCGGCGACGCGCAGGTCGCGCACGTGCTCCACGCGGAACTCGTGCTCGCAGGCGCAGCGCACCCGGCCGCCCGGCTCGAGATGGCGCACGTCGTACTGCCGACCGCAGTCGGGACAAGCCTGGAGGAGCATGGGGAGGACGCTTCGCGCTCCCGCCTCCTATCGGACGGACCGCCCTGGCGCTGGACCCCTCAGGGGCTCGCGAGCCGCTCCCGGAGGTCCTCCGCGAACTCGCGCAGGGCCAGCACGAGCGCGTCGTGCGCGCTGCGCTGGAGCGCGCGCACGACCGCGCGGCTCTCCACGGTGTCCGACACGGCCTCGAAGTAGCGCGGTCCCTCGACCACGTAGCGCAGGCTGAAGGGAGCCTCGCCCGCGAGCTCGACCTCGAAGCTCGCCGTGAGGTGGACCGCGAAGTGGAGGACCGTCGCACTCTCGAGCTCGGCGCGCACGACGACGGCCGGGACCGCGTCCTCCCCGGGCGTACCCGCGAGCGCGCTCCCGAGGAGCTTCCGGGCGTAGCGGGCGAACGCCTCGCCGATCTGGACCTCGTAGCGGTTCGCGAGCCCGGCCACGCCCGAGTGGAAGACCGCGACGCGCTTCGCGCCCTTGGGCTCGAGCTCGACCTCCCCGCGGAGCCCGAGCTCGGGCAGCCGCGCGCGTGATTCGGGAACGACGACCGTGTAGCAGCTCGCGGCGACCGCGAGCGCGAGCACGGCGATCCGGATCCGCGCGCTCATCGCGCGGCCTCCAGGAAGCGGCCGATGGCGACGCCCTCGGCGGGAAAGCGCGCCTGGAGCTCGCGGTAGAGCTCCTCCGCGCGCGCGAAGGGCATGCCGTCCCCCTCGGCCAGGCTGAGGTGGCCGAGGATCCGGTAGAGCCGCGCGCTCGCGCCGCGCTCGCGGGTCGGCACGACGTCGAGGAAGAGGTCGAGCCGCTCGCGCGGCGTCGCCTGCGGCCGCTGCGCCGACGCGGCCGCGAGCGCCGCTTGCACGAGCCGCATGACCTTCTGCGCGCGCGTGGCGGAGTGCTCGAGCGCGTCGCAGTCGTCGAGCGCCTCGCGGACGACCGCGAGGCTCTGCGCCGCGCGCCCGCGCGCCGCCAGGGCCTCGGCCCAGGCGGCGAGGTCGTCCGCGCGCAGCTCCTCCTCGCAGAAGAAGAGCGCGCCCTCCAGGGCATCCTGCGCGCGCTCCAAGTCGCCGAGCGCGAGGTGCGCCTTCCATGTGCGCCGCAGGACGTCGCGCAGCACGCTGCTGTCGAAGAACGGATCGAGCGGAACGGTGAGGTCGCGCGCGCACTTCTCGATCACCTCGCGCGGCGGCGTGTTCTCCACGAACCCGATCGCGCCCTTGTCGACGACCAGTCCCTCGCTGTCGAGCGCGCGTTCCGCGAGCTCGCGCGTCTGCGTGACGAGGCCGAGCTCCTCGCGGATCTCGAGCTCCGCGCGCCGCAGGCTCGTGTCCGCGAAACCGAGCGCCTCCTCGAAGGCCGCGAGCAGGGCGAGCGCGTCCTCGCCGCGCCCCATCTGGCGCAGGAGGCGCGCCAGACGGTCGCCCTTGCGGCGCACTTCGAAGATCGGACGCTCTGCCGCGCCGTCCGCGGCGTGGGCCGCGAGCTCGAGCGCGACCTCGCGCAGCTCGAGCGGAGGCTGGCCGGCGACGGGCAGCCGGAAGCCCTGCTCCGCGAAGCGCTCCGGGAGCACGGAGTCCGCGAGCAGGGCGCGCTCCGCTTCGGCGCGCGCGCCCGCGCGGTCCCCGGAACGGCCGAGGAGTTCGGCGTAGGCGAGCCGCATCTCGCTCTCGTCGGGACCGTGCGGATCGAGGGCCAGCGCCGTGCGCAGCTCGCCCTGCGCCTCGTCCAGACGATCGAGGTTCGCCAGCAGGTTCGCGTAGCGCTGGTGCAACCGCGGCTGCGTGGGCGCGAGCGCGATCGCGCGCGCGAAGAGCTCGCGCGCCCGGGCGTTCTTGCCGGTGCGCGCGCAGAGCTGCGCGGCGCGCGCGACGGGACTCGTGCTCCACGGCACGAGCTGGCTCGCGCGCTCGAAGGCGGCCAGCGCGGGCCCTGGGTCCTCGAGCTCCTCCAGGCGGATGCCCGACCGCTCGAGCGCCTCGGCGCCGAACGGCCGCGCGCAGAAGAGGAGCGCGAAGGCGAGCGCGAAGGCGCAACGCGCCGCGCCGAGCCGCCCATTGGATGGCCTGGAACGAGCTGGCGCGGAGTCGGGGGCTCGCGCACCTGCGTTCGCGTGTGCGGCGAGCGCCCATGCACAGCCCGCGAGGATCCAGAAGAGCGTCGGGACGAACGTCACCTGCGAGAGCCCGAGGTCGAGCATGTTCGCCGTGAAGAGCGCCGCGAACGCGGCGAGGATCGCGCGACCGAGCGCCGGACGCGCCGCGCCGGCCGAGCCCGCGCGCAAGGCCAGCGCGAGCGCCGCGACCAGGAGCACGAGGAACAGCGCGACACCCGGGATCCCCGCGCCCTCGGCCACCGCGACGAGCAGGTTGTGCGGGTGCAGGTTCTTGTCCGTGCCGTCGAAGAAGGAAGGCGACGCGCCCGTGCGGGCGTGCGCGTAGTAGACGTTGACGCCGATCCCGGTGAGCGGATCCTCCGCGACGAGCCGCGTGGCCGCGTCCCACAGGTAGAGCCGCTGGGACAGCGACGAGCCCGACGTGCTCGTGCGCAGCGCGGCCTCGCGCAGCGGCGTCACGAGCCACGCGGCGAGGAAGACGCCGAGACCGAGCGAGCCGAGCGCGATCCACGTCCGCCGCGAGAGCCGCTCCGCTAGCGCGAGCACCGCGAGACCGGCGACCGTCGCGAGCCAGGCCGTGCGCGACTTCGACAGGAAGAGCGCCGGTACGCACGCCGCGAGAGCGACCCAGAGCAAAGCCCGCGTCGTCCCGCGCGCGCGCCGCACGAGCGCGGCCGCGAGCACGACCTGCACGGCGACGAGCGCCCCCGTCAGGTTGGGGTGCAGCCCGAAGAGCCGCAGCCTCGTTCCCGCGAACGCCTGGTGCGGACCGACGGCTGAGACGAGCTCGAAGAGCACCGGAAACAGCGCCAGGCCGGCGAGCCCGCACAGCGCGCTCGCAAGGAGCACGCGCTCGACGCCCGCCGGGTCGAGCGCGCGCGCGGCGACCCAGCCCGCGCCCAGGCCGGCGAGCAGGCGGCCGAAGACCTCGTCCGTGCGACCGGGGTTCTCCCCCAGCGCGCCGCACACGGCCACCCACGCGGCGAAGGCGAGCGCGGCGGGCCACAGGACCCGCAGCGCGGTGCCGCTTTCGGACGGCGCCCCCGACGGCGCATCGGACGGCGCGCGGCGCGGGAGCGAGCTCGCGAACGCGATCGCTGCGAGCACGCCGAACAGCGGGAAGAAGAGCTCGTTCTCCTCCCCCCACACCTTCCCGTTCCCCGCGCCGAAGACGACGAGCGCGAGCACGCCGAGCTCGGCGTCGGCGAGCCGCAGCGGATTCGCCGCGAGGAAAGCGGCGCAGGCGGCTCCCAGCGCGGCGTACGCGTACACGTCGTAGGGCGCGCGGCCACCGAAGAGGGCCGAGGAATAGAGCGGCGCACTCGCGGCCGCGTGTCCGGCGAGCGCAGAGGTCGCGAGGGCCAGGGCCAGCGGGACGGCGCGCAGCCGAGTCCCGCGATCACGTCGGAGCGCGACCGCGGCGGTCGTCGCGAGCGCGACGAGGAGCGGAGCGAAGCGCCCACCGGTCGGCTTCGGCCACTCGGTCGCGACGACCCCGGCGCAGGCCGCGATCCCGAGACCCACGCACAGCGCTGCACCCAGCCGCTCGAGCGCCCTCCCCGCGCGCGGCGCCGCGACAAGAACTCCGGGCGCGTGCACGCCGCGATGGTAACGAAGCCGCCCGCCTTGCTCGCGCGCGGGCCATCCCGTAGAACTCCGCCCCCCGAGTCCCTCGAGCCGTGAACTTCTTCTGCCGCATCTTCGGCCACACCTGGGTGCCCCGCACCGAGGACGCCAACCCGCGCTGGAACACCACCAAGAAGGGCATGGTGCTCCAGCCCTCGACGGACCGCACCACGCGCTACTTCGACCAATGCCAGCGCTGCGGTCTTTCGAACGAGGTGCAGCTCGCGCGCAGCTTCCCCGACGCCATCGCCGACGTCGTCGACGAGGGCCGGGTCAAGGGCGATTTGGGATGAGCGGTGCGCTCGCGCACCGCGTGTCCATCGGTCGGGTTCGCGACGACGCAAAACCTCTCACGCCTCTCCTCTCCTCTCCTCTCCTCTTCTCCCCTCTCCTCACCCGCCCCAAGCCCGGATCGCCTCCCGCAGCGGCTCCCGATCCAGCACGAAGTTCGCCCGCGGCGCCTCGCCCGCGAACCACTTCCACAGGAACGCCCCGTGGAGCCAATCCGCCTCGCGGACGGTCGTGCGCAGCGCCACGCGCAGGAGCCGCTCTTGCAGGAGCGCCGCGCGCTCTGCGTCGGGTCCGCGCGTCGTGGCGTAGGCCCACGGCTCGCGCGCGGCGGCGAGCGAGAGGTTGTAGCCGAGCTCCGTGAAGACGATCGGTTTGCCGGTGCGCTCGTGCACCGCACGCAGTTCGGACAGGATCGCCGACCAACTCTCCTCGAGCCGGCGCTCGTCGGGATCCTCCTCCTCTGCGAGCGGGAAGTAGGCCTGCACCCCCACCGCGTCGAGCGCGTCCCAGAACGGAAGCGCCGCGTACGCGTCCCAGTTCGCGCAGTAGGTCAAGCGCGCCGCCGTCGCGTCGCGCACGAGCGCGACGATCCGCCGCCAAGCGAGCTCGTCCGCGGGCCCGACGAGCCGCTCGAGCTCGGTGCCCACCGAGAAGCCGTCCGCGCCCGCCGTGCAACGCGCGACGGCGACGATCCAGCGCTCGTAGTCCGCGAAGAACCGCGCGCGCAATGCAGGATCGGGGAAGTCGATGTCGCCGTGCCAGGTGAACGGGCTGCCCCAGTAGCCGACGTGCGGCTTGACGAAGAGCTTCATCCCGCGCGCGTGTGCCTCGCGGATCGGGCGCGCGAGCCAGGCGGGGGGAGCCTCCGTGTCGAGCTCCTTCCAGGCCAGGCGGCCGTCCCCGCGGATCCACGCATAAGGATGGATGGCGATCCAGTTCACGCCGAGCTCCGCGAGCCGGTCGAGCTCCCGCGCGAAGGCGTCGGTCCCCCACTCGACCCCCCACGTCTGGCAAGAGATCGTCACCCCCCGCACGGGAGGGCCGAGCGCCTCGTTTCGCCCGTCCTGGAGTCGGGAGGCCCCTCCGAGGAGCATCCAGGGGCTCGCGACGGTCAAGAGCGCGGCGAGGAACACGGCTCCATGCTAAAGAATGGACGAACGAACGCTCCGCCCGGCTTGCTCGCCCACGGCGGTGGGTTAGGTTTGAGCCTGGAGCTCCGATCCCTTGCCCGGCCTCGTCGAGAACGCGATCAAGTACGGCATCCTGACGGCCACCAGCCCGATCTGGTGGCCGATCGCCAAAGCACTGTGGGCCGAGTTGCAGGCCTCGCTGTGGCGCGAGGGCGGGCTGATCGGGCGGCCGCCGACCGCGCAGGAGATCCCCATCCTGCAGGAGCGCTACAAGGAGTTCCTGAGCCCGCTCGTCAACGAATCGTTGGCCGAGTTCAAGGCCCGCGAAGTGCGCGAGGAAGAGACGCGCGTCGAGGATGAGCGGATCGGGCGCAAGGGAAGACGCAAGAAGGCCGCCGCCGCCGCAGCGAGCTCGAAGGCCGCCTCGAAGTCCCGCGGCGCGAGCGTTTCTCGGAAGGGCGGCCAGCAGGCCAGCTCGGCCTGGCGAGCGCCGTCGAGCCCAGCGCGCCGACCCCTTGCGGCGCAGCCGAAACCGCAGACCAAGCGGGGTCCGTCCGGCTCGTTCCACAAGCGCCGCGGCTCCTGACCCTTGAGCCCGGCGGCGGGGCTGGTAGTGTCCTCGCCGCCCGCAGCGACGCTCCTCGTCAGCAGAGCCGATGCCGCTCCCGACTCCGTTCCATCCGCGCACCGCGGAGCTGTGCTCGAGCCTCCTGTGGAAGGACTGGGCGGGCTACCACGCGGTGCGCTCGTTCGACACGTGCCACGAGCGCGAGTACTACGCCATCCGGCACGCGGTCGCGGCGATCGACGTCACGCCGCTCTACAAGTACGACGTGCGCGGGAGGGACGCGGCGCGGCTCCTGTCCAGCGTGACCGTGCGCGACGTCGCGCGCCTCGACGTCGGGCAGGCCACGTATCTGTGCTGGTGCGACGACGCCGGCTTCGTGCTGGACGACGGAACCGTCACGCGGCTCGACGAGGAGTGGTTCCGCATGACGGCCGCCGAGCCCTACTTCCACTGGCTCGAGCGCCAGTCGCGGGGCCTCTCGGTCGAGCTCGCGGACCAGAGCGCGAAGCTCGCCGTCCTCGCCGTGCAGGGCCCGCGTTCGCGCGACCTGCTCGCGGCCGTGTGCGACGCCGACGTTCGCACGCTGCGCTTCTTCCGCGCCCTGCGTACGCGCATCCGGCGTTTCGACGCCGTCGTGACGCGCACGGGCTACACCGGCGACCTCGGCTACGAGGTGTGGGTCGCGAACGAGCACGCGCTCGACCTGTGGGATGCGCTCTTCGACGCGGGTTCGTTGCACGGTCTCCTGCCGACGGGGCTCGACGCGCTCGACGTCGCGCGCATCGAGGCGGGCTTCATCCTGGCCGGCGTCGACTACACCTCGGCGCGCGGTGCGCTCTCCGAGGAGCGCAAGACCTCGCCGTTCGAGATCGGCCTGGGTTGGACCGTCGAGCTCGAGCGCGAGCCCTTCATCGGACAGATGGCGCTTTGCGCCGAGCGCGCGCGCGGTCCGCGCAGGTCGACGGTCGGCCTGGTGCTCGACTGGGAAGAGCTCGAGGCCCTGTACGCCGCGCGCGGCCTGCCGCCCGAGCTCTCCGCGACGGCCTGGCGCGGCGCCGAGCCCGTGTACGGCGGCGGGCGCTGGGTCGGCCGCGCGACGAGCCGCGCCTGGTCGCCGACCCTGAAGAAGTACCTCGCGATCGCGCTCGTCGAGCGCGAGTTCGCGGCGCTCGGGACAGAGCTCGAGGTCGAGGTGGTGGTCGAGTTCCGCCGCGAGCGACTGACCGCCACGGTCGCCGAACGGCCCTTCTTCGATCCTCCGCGCAAGCGCGAGACACCGGGCGTGTCGCAGAAGAAGGCGCGCGCGGCGAGCGGAGGGGGCGCGTGAGCAAGCCCTTCGACGCGATCGTGATCGGCGGCGGTCACAACGGACTCGTGTGCGCCGCCTACCTCGCGAAAGCCGGTCGGCGCGTGCTCGTGCTCGAGAAGCGCCACGTGCTCGGCGGCGCCGCGGTCAGCGAGGAGCTCCACGAGGGCTTCACCTACTCGGTCTGCTCGTACGTCGTGAGCCTCTTGCGGCCGTGGATCATCCGCGACCTCGACCTCGTGCGGCACGGCTACCAGACCATCCCGCTCGAGTGCTCGTTCACGCCCTATCCCGACGGGCGCTCGCTGTGCCGCGGCTCCGATGCCGAGGGCACGCGGCGCGAGATCGCGCGCTTCAGCACGCGCGACGCCGAGATCTATCCCGAGTACGGCCGCGCGATGGGGCGCCTCGCGGCGTTCGCGAAGCCCATCATCGACGCGCCCGCTCCCGATCCTAGGTCGGCGAATCCGCGCGAGCTCTTCGACCTCTTGCGCCTCGGGAAGCGCTTCCGCGACCTGCCCGAAGCCCTCTTCGAGCAGGAGCTCGGCCTGCTCTCGATGAGCGCCGCCGACTTCCTCGACGGGTGGTTCGAGTCCGACGAGCTCAAGTCGCCGATGGCCTGCAGCGGCATCATCGGCACGTTCCAGGGCGTGCGCTCGCCGGGAACCGCGTACGTCCTCCTGCACCACTACATGGGCGAGATCGACGGCGCCTTCCGCTCCTGGGGTTTCGCGCGCGGCGGCACGGGCGCGGTGAGCAACGCCATCGCCGGCGCGGCTCGGAGCTTCGGCGCCGAGATCCGCACCGAAGCGCCGGTCGCGCGCGCGCTCGTCGAGAACGGCGCCTGCCGCGGCGTCGTGCTCGAGAGCGGCGAGGAGCTGCGCGCCCAGTGCGTCGTGTCGAGCGCCGACCCGCGGCGCACGTTCCTGGGCTTCGTCGGCGCCGAGCATCTGCCCGACGACTTCGTGCGCGACCTCTCGCGCTTCCGCTACCGCGGGAGCTCCGGCAAGGTGAACCTCGCGCTCGACCGCGTGCCGGAATTCGCCTGCCGTCCGGGCGACGGGCCGCACATCCGCGGCGACATCGCCATCGCGCCCTCGATCGACTACCTCGAGCGCGCCTACGACGACGCCAAGTACGGCAAGTTCTCCCGTCGGCCCTACATCAACGTCGTCATCCCCTCGCTCGTCGACAAGACGCTCGCTCCGCCCGGCAAGCACGTCATGTCGTGCTTCGTGCAGTACGCGCCCTACGAGCTCGAGGGCGGCGCGGCGCGCTGGCCCGAGCAACGCGAGGCCTTCGGCGACGCCGTCGTCGACACGCTCGCGGAGTACATCCCCGATCTGCGCGAGATCGTCTTGCACCGCCAGGTCCTCACGCCCTGGGACCTCGAGCAGGAGTTCGGCCTGACGGAGGGCAACATCTTCCACGGCGAGCTCTCGCTCGAGCAGCTCGCCTTCATGCGTCCCACCGCCGGCTGGGCGCACTACGCGACGCCCGTGAAGCGCCTGTGGACGTGCGGCTCGGGCACGCATCCCGGCGGCGGGATCATGGGCGCTCCCGGAGCGCTCGCCGCGCGCGCGATCCTGAAGGCGAGGGCCGTGTGACGGACGCGATCGTGCTCGGAGCGGGCCACAACGGCCTGGCCGCCGCACTGCGCCTCGCGCGCGCCGGGAAGAGCGTCGTCCTCCTCGAACGGCGCGACATGCTCGGCGGCGTGGCCGCGCTCGAGGAGTTCCACCCGGGCTTCCGCGTGCCGGGCATCCAGCACGGGACGTGCGGACTGCGGCCGCGGACGGTGGACGCACTCGGCCTCCACGCCCGCCTGGCGTGGAACGCACGCGCGCCCGCCATGCTCGCACCCACCGAGAGCGGGCCCGGCCTCGTCTTCCGTCCCGGCGACGACGCGCCCCCCGACGGTCTCGACGCGCTCGCGAGCGCCGTGGAGGACGCGCGCGCCTGGACGGAGTGGCGCGCCTTCCTCCAAGTCGTGCGCCCCATCGTCGGCGACCTGGTCGATGCGCCTCCGCCCGAGCTGCGCGGGAGCTTCTTCGAGCTCCTCGGCGCCGCCCGACCCGCGCTCGCGCTGCGCCGACTCGGCGAGCGCACCATGGCCGAGCTCCTGCGCGCCGCGCCGATGAGTGTCCAGGACCACTTGACGGAGCGCTTCCGCGATCCGCTGCTCGTGGCCTTCCTGGCCTCGCGCGGCATCGAAGGCGGCTTCCTCGGTCCGCGCTCGGCAGGCTCGACGGCGCTCTTGCTCCTGCGCGAGTGCGCCGCGGGTCCCGGGGTGCGCGGCGGCGCCTCGGCGCTCACCGAGGCGCTCGTCGCCGCCGCGCGCGCGGCGCAGGTCGCGCTCGAGACCTCGAAGAGCGTGGCGCGCATCCGCGTGGCGAACGGTCGCGTGCAGGGCGTGGAGCTCGACGACGGGAGTCGCTTCGACGCGCCGCTCGTCGTCTCGGCCCTGGGCGTGCGCACGACCTTGCTCGACCTCGTCCCGCCGGGAGGACTTCCCTCGGACGCGCGCGACGTCGCCCTGCGCGTGCGCGCGCGCGGCAACGTCGCCGCCCTGCGTCTCGCGCTCTCCGCTCCGCCGCGCTGGCGCGGGCGCGCGGACGAAGCGATCGCCCACGCGCGCACGGCGCCCGACGCGACCGCGCTCGATCGCGCCTTCGACTGCGTGAAGCACCGTCGCGCGTGCGAGGCGCCGTGGCTCGACGTGTACACGGCCTCGCTCGAGCGCGCGGACCTCGCGCCTCCGGGCGCCGCGTCCGTGTCCGTCCTCGTGCACTGTGCGGCGCGCGACCTCGAAGGAGGTTGGACGGACGAGCGCGCGGCGGAGCTCGGTGAGCGCGTCCTGGACGAGCTCGAGCGCTGCGCGCCCGGCGTGCGCGCGAGCGTGCTCGGCCGCGAGCTCCTCACGCCGCCCGCGATCGCGCGGCGCTTCGCGCTCGACGGCGGCCACCCGCACCACGCCGACCTCGGACTCGACCAGCTGTTCCTGCAGCGGCCCGCCGCGCGCTTCGCCCGCTACCGCACTCCGATCGAAGGCCTGTGGCTCGCGGGCCGCTCCTCGCACCCGGGATCCGATTTCCTCGGATCGAGCGGCCTGCTCGCGGCCGAATCCGCCACAGCGCGGCGTTCCTAGCGCGACGCGTCAAGAACGCACCGCCCTGCCGCCGAAACGCCGGCTCGTGTCGATCGGCGAATTCTTCGACCTCAAGGTGCTCGTGATCCTCGCGACCGCCAAGTTGTGGATGCCGTTCGCCAAGCTCCTCTGGCGCGCGGTCAACCCCTACCCGCACCTCCTCACGGACAAGCGGCAGCGCCGCGAGGGCCCGATCCTCGACACCGATCTCGTGAACGAGGAATGGGCGGCGCTCCGCGTGCAGCGCGGCTCCCCGACGGCGCTCCCGCCCTCCGTCCCCCTGAGGCGCGGCTTCCGTCCTGTTCTGCGCAGGCTCGATCCCGAAGCTACCGCCGAGCACGGCGCGCTGCGGCGCCGTGCCTGATCCGCAGCGCAGCTCCCCGCGGTCGCACGCACAGCGCGTACTTACGGCCGCGCTCCCGTTCGAGCCCCCTCGAAACGCCGAGCTCCCTCCTTTGGAAACGCTTTCCGCTCCATCCGCGAGATTCGCATCCACAAGACTTCAAGATGGCGCTCCTTACGTTCCGAAAACCTACTTGCACGGTAAGGGCGCGGTGAGGTGATCGAGGCCACCTCGACGCAAGCGGAGGGAAAGGCCATGCAACGGGGAAACGCGCAGTCGGGATTCACTCTGATCGAGATCATGATCGTGGTCGCGGTGATCGGCATCATCTCCGCGATGGCGATTCCGCGCCTGCGCTCGGCGCGCATCACGGCCAACGAAGCCAGCGCCGCGGCGACGCTGCGCGGACTCGCGACGGCCCAGGCGCAGGTGGCGAGCCAGTGCGCGATCGACTCCGACGCCGACGGCGCGGGCGAGTACGCCTTCCTGGCCGAACTCGCGGGAGTGGCCCCGCTGCGCATCAGCGCAGGCGGCGTGCCCGCGGCCGGAGTGCCCGGCACCGACGAACTCGCTCCGGCGACGCTGTCGCCCGCGCTGGGCAACATCCAGAACGGCGTGGCCTCGCACTCGGGCTACCTCTTCCAAGTCTGGCTGCCCGTCAGCCCCGCGGGCCTGGGCGTGACGGAAGATCCCTTGGGAGGCAAGCTCGGCGCCCCCTTCCCCGACCCCAACGCGAGCGAAGCCGGCTGGTGCGCCTACGCCTGGCCGGCCTCCATCGGCGAATCGGGTACGCCCGTCTTCTTCACGAGCAGCCGCGGCGAGATCCTCCAGTACAACAACCGCGGCGCCGCCGTCTACTCGGGCCCCGCCGCTCCCCCCTTCGACGCCGCCTTCGCCGTGCCGAACAACATGCTCGGGCAAACGGCGACCAACGGAACGCCCGGATCCGACGGGAACACGTGGGTGGTGTTGCGCTGACGAGAGTTCGGTCTCGCGCCGACCCCGGTCAGAAACGAGCGACCGCTAGCTCACCCTCGACGAGGGTGACGGAGGCTTCGAACAGCACCTCCTCGGACCCTCGAGCGAGAACCCGGAACTGCACCAGGCCGGGAGGCATGGGAGGCGCGCAGTAGCGCGCACCTGACTCGGCGTAGGTCGTGACTTGGACCCCTTCGTCGCCGAAGGGCAACTCGGTCAGGTCGCGAATCGGCAGCCACTCGTCTCCCTCGTCGTCGACTCGGCGCCAGGTCACCCGCAGGGCCCCATGCCCGGCGTCCACCCCGCCGAAGTCCAGCACTGCCCGCGCGCTGCTCGAGGGGCGGAACGCGACCCTCGGCAAGGCGCCGGGCTCGAGCCGGACGAACTGCGGCGCGACGCGTTCGGGATCGTACAGGGCAGGCGATTCTCGATAGCGAGCCACGAGTCGAACCTGGTACTCGCCCAGCGGCAGTTCCGTGATCACACCGTCCGGCGGAACGTCGCGCGCGTCGAGTCGGCGTCTGCGATCTCCGGTCTTTTTGTCGCGCAGCTCCATGACGTAGGCCTGCACCGGGAGCCCGCTCGCCCAGGTCACGTCGACGCGCATCGCACCGAAGGCGTCGTGCTTGCCCAGACGCAACGTCCTTTGGACCCAACTCCCGGTCGGAGCGAGATAGACCGTCTCGGGCAGACTCCGTTCGAAACCTTCGCTGGTCGAGGCCAAGATCCTCGCTTCGCCCGCCTTCGCCGTCACGAGTTCGGCCACCCCGTGCTCGTTCGTGGACCCGCGACGCTCGACCGCCGGTGCGTCGGGCTGCTCCGTGCTTCGAATCGCCACTTCGACCACGGCCCCGGCAACGGCGCTCCCGGACTCGTCGATCACGGACAGGTCGAGCCGACTTCCGGGGTAGACGATCTCGAGCGGCGCACGGTCGAGTTCGATCGGGTCCGAGAGCTGTCCGAGGTAGTGCTCGGAGAACTGCCAGATCCAGGCCCTGCGCAGGGTGTTCGGCACCTCGATCCGGAATCGGCCGTCCTTTGTCGTCGAGAAGGTCTGCGTGAACTCACCCTCACTCGGCGCGCGCTTGCGCAGCGCGTCCGCGCTCGTGTGATTCAGTGGCTCCGCCGCCCAAGCGAAACGCCGGTTCCCGAGCGGCGCCCCCGACGAGAGGAGCACCACCCCGCTCGAGACGCTGGCGCCGTCCGTCGCAGCCGCGCCTCCCGCGCTCGAGGAGCTCGTTTCGGCGACCGCCCGCGGGGAGGGAAGCTCGGGGGCGACCGAGGCTTCGTCACCGTGTGGATCCGCAATCTCCGGGCTCGGCGGGTGGCTTGCTTCCCGTTGCGCCGAGAGAGCGCCGTCGTCCAGGATCCACCACGCGGTCGCCAGAAGGACGATGGCGCAACCGCCGAGCAGCATCGACGTCCACCGGCCACGGCTCGTCATGGCTCGAGCAACGTAGCGCACGCTACGCGTCCGTCGACTCGTCGCGAGTTCGAGTGGGGTGAGTGACGGGAATTGAACCCGCGACCCCCAGATCCACAATCTGGACGCTGCGTCCACAAGTGCCGAATCTGGCGGGACATCCAACGCCGCGTCCGCGAGCACCCGCAGAATCGCCCGCAGTGCGCCGCTCGAAGACCCCGATCTCGCGCGCGTCGTGGCTGCGTGGCCGAAGCTACCCACCGCGATGCGCGCGGCGGTGCTCGCCCTCGTTGACACGGCAGCAAGTGATTCCGAGTGACCGGGGCGTCAGGAATGCGGGTCCGTGCCATCCTTGGGGAGCGGCCATCCCTCGTCTGACCTCGCGATCTCCGTCCTCGCGGCTCGCTTGCTCCTTCGGCGGCTCCACAGCCACAGGGGCACGCCGAGCAGGATGCCCCACTTCACGGCGCCGACTACGGCACCCCTCACGAAGGCCTCCTCCGGAGACTCGCCTTGGAATTCGGCCATCAACCGATCCCGGAACCGATCCTGCTCCTCCGCTGACAAGGTCGACCAGTGCCGCAGCGCTCCGTTCCGAGGCGCGTCGCTGGTTACAAGGTCAACGCGTCCGGATGGCGCCGCGGACAAGCCAGACTTCGCGTCCGATGCGAACGGGCCGACCACGAATCCCGCCGCTATTACCTGAAACAGCGGGAACAGCTCCTCATACCGCTCCGACGGCGAGCGAAACGTCAGCATGAACAGGTAGCCTTCTCGCAGCAGCGATACCTGCAAGTGCCTCATCGAAACGTCCAGGCCGAGAGCCTTGTGGACACCGTCGTAGACGAGGAAGGGTGCTCTGAGATTGCACAGCTCAGTGGTACCTGACTCGACGAGCGTGGCCCCAGGAAGCGACGCACGAACCCCGCGCATCGCGCGCTGTGGGTCCGCCTCGATCATCTCAGCAAAAGCCTCCGGCGTCGTCTCGCGAAGCTCCGGCACGCTGTTGACCCAGACGGAGAAGTCGCTATCACCCCAGCCGCCGTCGCTTGTCGCCTTGAAGCGCGTCTCGTCATGCGACGCCTCAACAGGCTTCCAGGTTGGGGGGTACCAAACGCTGAACGGATAGTCCGAATCGCGGTACTGAAGGAAGTCGGACTGGGGAGTTCCAATCACCACGATCAGCAGCACTGCAAGCACGCGATCCTCACTCTTCTCAGGGGTCGCCTCATTCGATGGTCCGCAGAAGGCGCCGAAATTCCGCGAGACAGGCCCGCACCTCGCGACGCTCGTCGATCGCCTTCGCAGTGTAGTAACCGTGCTTGAGCGCGTTCTGGTTGCCTTGGGGCGGGCCGGACGACTTGCCGCCGTGGAGGCGGCATCGTCGTCTCCCCTTCACGGCGGGGGCCTGGCATGGGCTACCGCGCCGGTTGCGTGCGAGACATCGCCGGGAAAGCATCATCGCGGGCACGTCGTCCACCAAGTCCGACGGTCTGGCGCCGTTCATGGGGTCGTTTCTCCTTTTCTGACGATCCCTCCGCCTCCTCCCTCCGCCGAGACCTGGCCGACCACGGCCTGAGCGCCCGGGTGGACGTGGACGTGCTCCACGGTCATCCGCTGCTCGCCCTTCCCGCGGTAGCGCTGGAGTGCCTCAACCTGCGCGCAGAACACGCGCATGAGCTTGGCAACATGGCGGGCGTTGTGCTCCCTATCGGGAAAGGTCTGTTTCTCCGCCGCCGCTTGGCTTGCCTTGCGCATCGCAAGCGAGTGGAGCGCGACCATTTGGCTCGCAAGCATCGCTTCGAGTTCGTCGCGCGGCTGGATCCCGTGTATCGCCGCGATGGCGGCATTGACGGTCCGCTCTTCGACGGGTTCGGCGCGCGGATGGAGAACGTCCACGAGTTGGCCGAGCAGGCGGTTCGCGAACGATTCATCCATTGTCCCGAGAGACGCGAGAATGCCGGGGAACTCGCTAGTGACAACGCACTTTCCGTTCTCGTTTGTCACTGTGACCCGCGGAGCGCGAGGCTTCGCACTCTTGGTTGCGTCTGAGCTGGACCTTGAGGAGGCGGGCAGACTTGTAGATCCAGCCGACTCCTCCACTACCTTTGTTGTGCTCGCGAGCATGGGATCACTACCTGGGCCTAGTATTCCGGGTGCTCCGGGTTCTTGCTCTCGTCAATCTCATGCTGGATCTCTTGCTCCGCTCGATAGAGCCTCTCTACTTCCTGCCGTTCTTCCGCCGTCAAATAGTCGTCGAGCACCCGAGCGTGCCATTCCAACAGAGCGTTTAGCCGATCGTCCGCGCTGCTCTTGCTCGACTGCGACAGGACGAGCGCGAATACTACGACGGCGAGTGCAACCCAAAGCATCGTGACGTGCTTCTTGAGCGGAGCTCGCTCCTTCTCGTAGAGAGCGAGAAGTTCCTCGAACTCAGACTCGGACAGGCCGTGCAGTCTTTCGTCCAGACTCATTCGGGGGGACCTCCTACGGCGAACACACCTTGCACGGCCGCTTACCGCTGCTGACGGCATCCTCTCGCTCTCCGAACTCTCGCAGGTTCTCCGGTGCAATCTGACGGATGTACCGGCACCCAGCACGGTGAAAAACGTCGCTCTTCCGAGAGGCGGCATAGGAAGCCTCCAGTCCGGCAGGTTGCCGCTCCGCCGCGTGCGACGACTCTTCCGGACACGGGCTGAGCCCCGGTAGAACGACGATGGACGCGGCGAGAAGCCATCCGACGAGCGTTCGCCAGCGCGACCGGTCAGGGACCGTTGGTGCGAGCTTGCGCAGGTGATTGAAGCGAGCGGCAGGGAGTGGCATACCGATGCGGTATGAAGAAGCCCAAGCGCGAGAGCGGGCGACCTGGCCGGGAGGGTAGCAAGAAGCCTCTGGCGAAGAGGTCCGTGCCCGCACAACCCGCCGAAACAAGCGAAGAGCCCGAGCGGAGTCCCATCTTCGGAGTGCGAAAGGCCGGCTGCGGAGCGCTCCTGCCGCTGCTCTCCTATCCGACTCGGCGTGTCTTGGCAGTGACGGTTGAACCGACCTCCGAGGAAACCAAGGGACCGTTGCCCGTTGGCGTGCTGCTCACTGCTGACACCCTTCCCTCGGCTGCTGAGGAGGTCGAGAACGCTCTCGCCAACCCGGCGGGAAGCCTCTCGCGCGCCATGTACGTGGGACGCACTACGGCCGGAACGATCCGCTTCGGCGCGGACATTCTCCTCCACCAATTCAGCTACTTGGTTGCGGTCGCGTTCGAGGTTCTGAACCGATTTGCTGGCGTCGATCGCGGACTCCCCGAGAGAGTGCGAGCCCGAGAGCTTCTCGACTATCTGGCCGAATGGGCTAGTTGGGCAATGCGTGAACGGTCCGGCAATGATGCTGCCGCACCTCTCAAGGTTCCCGCTGAGGTCGCACGGGCATCCGTCAAGTTGGCCGTGCTCGGCCGCCGCCTGCGGCACTACTGGATTGAGCTTGCCCTCGTTCGCGATTCCGCACACGAGAACCAACACGATCAATCTCACGAGGCGGAGTCCCGGCCCCGCTCGAAGCCACTCACCGAATATGAAAGCGGTTTCGTCAGACTCCTGAGGACCTTGCGCAAAGGAGAAGGGCTCACGGGGAAGGAAGTGCTCAAGCGACTCCCGAACGCGAATACCCTGAGTCAATCCGCGCTCACCGGTCGCGTCATTCCTGGACTCCGCGCCAATGGTTGGGACGTGCCGAATGAAGGACGTGGGTACTACCTAACCCAGGCAGACAGAGCTGAGGCAGACCGTCGCTTTGGAGGCAGCTCCGCAGCGGCTTCCATGTAGGCAGCCGCGTAGCAATGACGTAGCAACGACGGAGCAGACCGCGGCCCCCCGTCTTTCGACGATTCGGGGGCCATGATCGAAAACAAGAACACTGAGTTACTTCCGGCCGAGGCGATGGCGCGACGCCTAGGCGTGGAGAAACGCTGGCTCGTCGCCGAACTTGAAGCGGGACGGATTCCGGGCCTTCGCGCCGGGAGAACCTGTCTCTTCGACTCCGAGGCCGTGTACCGCGCCCTAGCGGAACGAGCTGCGCGAGTCGCTGGAGAGGAGGCTAGCGATGCCTCCTGAACGTCAAGCCTCTCCTCGCCTCCTGACGGTTCGCGAGACGGCCGAATGGCTTGGACTCTCGCGGCGCGCGTTGTGGTCGCTCTACATCGGCGGCTCTCTTCCGCACCTCAGGCTCGGCCGCGCCGTTCGGTTCGACCCCCGCGACGTCGAAGCTTGGATCGGGAGACAAAAGAAAGGGGGCCACCGCGATGGCCACTGAGCAGCCGAACGGCGACCCCCAAACACCTGACGAAACGATAGCGAATCCTCCCCGTGAGCGCTTTCGCATTCGTGGCCACGTTCCCGCGGCCGTTCACGTCTACCACGACAAGACCGGCGCGCCCGTCGGGCTCGTTGCTCGCTTCGTGGCTGGAACACTCGACGCGAAGAAGACGTTCCGAGCGTACCGCTTCCGCGATGGGCGTTGGCTCTCCGGCTTGGACGGCATCCAGCTTCCGCTCTATCGGTTGCCGGCGATCGTCGCAGCCGCGCAGAGTGGAGCACTCGTCTTCTGCTGCGAGGGTGAGAAGTGCGCGGACCGGCTCGTCGCGGAAGGTTTCGTTGCCACGACGAGTCCAGGAGGAGCCGGCCACTGGCGCGACCAACACAGCGAGGAACTTCGTGGAGCTGACGTTGCCTTTCTTGCCGACAACGACGAAGCAGGACGGTTGCACGCGCGGCAGGGCGCGAACGGCTGCACGGACGTCACGAAGCGAGTGCGGTTGCTGGAGTTCTCAGACCTCCCTGAGAGCGGCGACGTAGTCGATTGGCTCGACGCCGGACACAGCGTTGCTGAGTTGCTGACTCTGATCGAGGCTCTTCCCGATTGGACTCCGAGCGTTCAGGTCGCAGAGGAATGGGCCAAGCCCCAACCCTTCGCAGTGTCGACGGTTGCGGAACCGTTCCCACTCGCCAAAGCTCTGCCACCGTTCTTGGGCGAGCTTGCCGAGGCCATCGCCGAGAGCGTCCGCGTGGACGTGACGGCTCCCGCTGTCCTCATTCCAGCGGCTATCTCGGCTGCGGCAGGTAATGCCTACTCCGTCCGCGCGTCGCGCAGCTACGCCGAACCCTGCGTTGCGCGCTATGTCCTCTGGGGCGCGGATCCTGGAGAACGCAAGTCGGCGACGTTCCGCAAAGTGACCGATCCACTCGACCATTGGGTTGCCAAGGAAATGCCTCTCTACCTCAAGCGCCGCGAAAACGTCTTGCATCACAACAGTGCCTACTCCGCGAGGCTTCGAGCAGCGGAAGGGCGCTTTGGGAGGGCCAAGACAGAGCACGACCGCCAAAAGGCCACGACTGACATGGCAGAGGCTCGAAGCAAACTCCTCTCAGAGCCCCGCGAACCACTCACCTACTCCGGCGACATCACCGCTCCAATGCTCGTGCGCACCATGAACAAGAACGGCGGGGCGCACGCTGCGTTCTCTGGCGACGCTCGGCACCTGATAGACGCCGTCCTTGGGCAACATAGGCGAGACAGAAAGCGAGACGACTCCGCGTTCCTACTCGCTCACGCTGGAGATCTAATGGACCGGGCTCGAATCGGAGCGACGCCCGAGGGCGAGAGCTTCACAATCCCCCATCCGAGTCTCGCTCTCGCACTTTGCGTTCAGCCCGACAAGCTCTCCGAGTTGGGCAGTTGCTCGGACCTGAGTTCCTCCGGCTTCCTCGCGCGCTGCAACATCGTTCGCCCGCTCTCGCTGATCGGCACTCGCTTCGAGACGGGGGAAGAGTTGGAACTTTCAAGCTCCCTGCGAGACCGCTGGCGGCTCATCGGAGAGCGGCTCCTCAAGGCCCGCTTTCGTCTCGTGGACGCTCAGCGCGATGCCCCCTTCGAGCCCCTGGAACTCGCTCTCGGGCCGGAGGCGATGGAGAGTCGGCGCGCGCTTCACAACACAACCGAGGCCCGGCAGAAGCGAGGCCACGACCTGGCGGGGGCAACGGGTTTCGCGTCGAAATTCTGCGGCGAGGCGGTTCGACTCGCGGGCCTCTTCTTCCTGGCGGACCTCGCAAGCGAGAACGTGCTCGACGATGCCGGGCCGGGCGCTGCGATCCCTCCCGACCTTTGGGAATACGCGGAGGCGCATCAGACCTGGCAACTCGGGGAAACGCTCCGAGTGCTCGGGATCGCTCAGGAGGCTCAGGAGGAGAAACTCGCTCGGGAGATTCTCCGATGGGTCAGCGAGGCCCCTGGGGAACGCCGGACCGTGGCAGCGCGCGACCTCGTGACGGCTCGCAAGGTCGCCACGGTCCTCGATGCCGAGACCGTCCTCGATCGCCTCGTGGCGTACGGATGGGCGCGCGAGTTAGCTCCCCAGGGCCGAGAGTCCAAGCCGCGGTGGACCTTCCATCCCAGCGCTCTCAAGAGGCTTGCGGCGTGAGCGAGCGCCATCCCTGGGAAGCCTCACCTGCTGAAACGCTGAACCTGCTGAACACTTCTCGGCCGGCATCCCTCAATCGCCGCGCGGGACGGAACCCCACTCAGCACGTTCAGCACCTCAGCAAGACGGATCGCCGAGGCGTGTTCCGCGCGGCAGTCGAGCGGTTCCGCGTGGCTCATCCCATTCTCCACCTGCTACAGGGCCAACTCGGCGAGGAGACCTACCGCCGCGTTGCTCGAACCAACGGCGGCGAGTGGGCAGGGCCTTGTCCTCTGTGCGGCGGACGCGACCGGCTGCGAGTGTGGCCCTCGCCACGCGACCGAGCGCCACGAGCATGGTGCCGACAATGCAAGGTGTCCGGCGACGCGCTCGCATGGGCAGTGAGGCTCAGCGGGCGGAATCCTGCGGAACGAGGAGCGACCGCCTCGACTCTGCGTCTGTACGACATCCTTCGGTGACTCTTGCACACTTGCCAAACGCGAAGTATCATGCCCAACGTGAAGCCCTTGAGTGACCAACTCCGCGCGATCGTCGAGAGCTCGGGTCTGACGCGCTACCGAATCGCGCAGGAGACCGGCATCGCCGAGAGCGTGCTCTCGCGGTTCATGGGAGGCGGCGGGCTCAACCTGGAGACCCTCGACCGCCTCGGATCCCTGTTCGGAATCACGCTCAAGGCTCGCGGTGCGCCCAAGAGCGCGCTCAACAAGCCTCGGAGGTAACGATGGCCAGCATCTTCAAGCGCGCAGGGAAGAGTGACTACTACATCGCCGCGTGGTTCGACCACGTTGGGAAGCGCCACGAGCGCTCTACGCGCACGACTGACAAGCGAGCGGCCGAACGGATTGCGAGGGAGCACGAGGCCAAGGCTGCCCTGCGCCGAGCCGGAGTCATCGACGCGAGCGCCGATCGTCGAGCGGCGGCGGAGACGGTTCCACTCGCGAAGCACCTTGCGGACTACCTCGCGCACTGCCGGCTCCAAGGGCGCAAAGAGACCACGCTTGCCGAGAAGGAGAGGCAGCTCGATCGGGTCCTGAAGTGGTCGGGAGCCTCGCGACTCTCGGACCTCACTCCCGATCTCGTCGAGCGTCTCATGGCGCACGCAAAGGAGTCGAAGAAGCTCTCCCACCGCCAAGCGAACTACCTGCGCGGTGAGGTCGTCGCGCTCCTGAACTGGTGCCTGCGCACGGGCCGGATCGATGCGAACCCGCTTCCCCGCCAAGTCGCGAAGCTCCGGGAGGAAGAGGACCGCCACCGCGTGCGTCGCGTCCTGAGCGTGGAAGAGCAGAAGAGGCTCCTGGCGGTCGCACGCGAGCGTGGGCGGCTTCTCTGGTACCTGCTACCCCTGCGAGCCGGCTTCCGGCGGGGCGACCTCCAGCGGCTTCGCTGGGGCGATCTCGACCTCGACGCGGCAACGGTCACGATCGCGGAGGGCAAGGCGAAGCGGACCGACAGGCTCCCGCTCTCCCTCGACCTCGTGGAAGAGCTCCGCGCGGCGAAGCCCAACCTCGTCCTGCCCACGGCGCGCGTCTTCCCTACCGCCGTCACCAACAGGACGCGCACGGCCGACTACAAGGCGGCGGGAATCAAGACCGACGGACTCGGCCGCGTGGCGGATCTTCACGCGTTGCGCCACACCTACGGGACCGAGCTCGCGCGCGCGGGCGTGCCCCCTCAGCACCTTCAACGGCTCATGCGGCACGCGAAGATCGAGCAGACGCTCGACTACTACGTCCACCTCACCACCGGGGACCTGCGCGGCGCGATCGGCGAACTCCCCTCCTACGTCCAAGCGTCCGCCGTCGAAGCGACTGGAACCGATGGAAAGGACCACCCGCAGAATCGCCCGCAGTCAGAGCACGAAACGGTGCGGGACGGTGCGAGAACGTGCGACGGCGGCGCCTTCACTCCCGCGAGCGAGAATCACGCGCTACAGGCTCGAAAGTGCCAATCCAAGGCATCGCGAAGTGGGGTGAGTGACGGGAATCGAACCCGCGACCCCCAGATCCACAATCTGGTGCTCTAACCGACTGAGCTACACTCACCATGGCGGAGTCGAACGGGTCGGCTCCGGCGCGGGGGGAGAGGATCGGAGCGGGGGGAAGGCTTGTCAAGGGGCCGCGGTTCGTCGGGTGGAACGCGGGCCGGTCGTGGATCCGCGTTCGCGTTCACCGCGAGCGATCACGACGGAGACGAGCTCGTTTTCCTCGATCTCGACGCCGCGTCGACTCCGATCGGGCCGCGCGGTCGAAGCGGACCAGCGCTTCCGCCGGGGGCTTAGCAGGCTTCATCCTCGGCTCGTGAGCTATGTTGGCGGTCGAGGCGACGATGCCCGTCCGAGATCCCGAACCCGAGAAGACGCACGAAGCGAGCGGCGCTGCGGCCGGCGACGCGCGGCCCGTCGATCCCGAGAAGGACGCGCCGGCCCCGGAGGACGGCGTCTACTACCGCGAGATCCCGCCCGACGGCGAGCACAGTTGGGGCGACGTCGACGAGCGCCACTGGTCGCGGGCGCGCGGCAAGCGCAACGCGCGCGCCATCGAGTACTACCGCTCGCGCTCGCAGGCGCCCGGCGTAGCCGAGGGCGGCGACACGCGCAACCAGTACTGCATGGCGTGCGACGGCGTCATCCCGCTGCACTACTTCCAGTTCGAGCCGGCGGACGAGACCGAGCGCTCCTGCCCGCACTGCGGTACGCCGCTCGAGAAGCGCATCCACCGCATGTTCAACTGGGTCGAGATCGACCAGCCGCACGACAGCGATCTGCGCGCCGTGCTGCCCCTCGTGGCCGTGGGGCTCCTGTGCGTGCTGGGCCTCGGGGCAATCCTCGCGTGGCTCTTCCTGTGACCCAGCGTCCCGCGCCCGATCGCTTCGACCGCCAGGTGCGCTTCGCCGCGCTGGGAGCGGAGGGACAGCGCGCGCTCGAGGACGCGCGCGTGCTCGTCGTCGGTTGCGGTGCACTGGGCGGCGTGCTGTTGCAGGAGCTCGCGCGCTCGGGCGTCGGTGAGCTCGTGCTCGTCGACCGCGACGTGGTGGAGCTCACGAACCTGCCGCGCCAGGTGCTGTTCGAGGAGCGGCACGCGGCGGCGGGCACGCTCAAGGTCGAGGCCGCGCGCGAGAGCCTCGAGCGCATCGGCGGTCCCACGCGCTTCGTGTGCCGCGCCGATCACCTCGACGCCCTGAACGTGGGCGAGCTGGCGGAGGGTTGCGCGCTCGTGCTCGACGGCACGGACAACATGCCCACGCGCTACCTCTTGAACGATTTCTGCGTCGAGCGCGGCGTTCCGTGGGTGTACGGGGGAGTCGTCGGCGCGAGCGGGCTCGTGATGCCGGTGATCCCCGGCGTGAGCGCGTGCCTGCGCTGCGTGTTCGAAGATCCGCCGCCGCCGGGGACGCTCGACACGTGCGACTCGGCCGGCGTGCTCCTGCCCGCGGTTGCGGCGATCGCGTCGTTGCAGGCCGGGTTCGCGCTGCGCATCCTCGCGGGACGCGACGTCGGCGCGCTCGCTCCCGCGATCCTGTCGGTCGACGTATGGGAGGGCGAGATGCGGCGGTTGTCGGGAGAGCGGCGCGCGGACTGTCCGTGCTGCGGCGCGCGCGAGTTCCCCTTCTTGCACGCGCCGCCCGGAAGGCGGCCGGTCGTCCTGTGCGGGCGCAACACGGTTCAGGTCCCGGGCGACGGCGGGCGCCCCGACTTCGCCGCCGTCGCGAAGCGCCTCGCGACCACCGCGAGCGAGCTCGTGAACCTGGGCGCGCTGATGCGTCTGTCGGTCGACGGCTTCCGCGTAACGCTGTTCCCCGACGGACGCGCGTTGGTCGAGGGGACGGACGACGTCGACCGCGCGCGGGCCCTGTACGACCGCTTGTTCGCGTGAGCGCGGGGCTCGCCCTGGTGGTGCTCGCGGCCGGCGAGAGCCGGCGCCTCCGGACGTGCAAGGCGCTCGTGGACCTCGGCGGTCGCACGCCGCTCGCGCGGTTGCTCGAGGCCGGCGCGTGCGTGGGGACGCGGCCGCTCGTCGTCGCCGGCGCGGAGGTGAGCGCGATTCGCGCCGCCGCCCCGAGCGACGTCGAGGTGGTCGTGAACGAGCGTGTGGCCCTCGGGCGCACCGAGAGCGTGCGCGTCGCGCGCAAGCATCGTTCGGGCTTCGACCTCGTCGTCGCCCCCGTGGACGTCCCGCTCGTCTCGGCCGAGGTGTTCGCCGCCCTCGCGGCGGAGTGGGAGCGCGCGGGAGCTCCCGCGCGGGGTTGGCTGGCGCCGATGAGGGTCGAGGCGCAGCACGGGGAGGCGCGGGAGCGCGGAGGACATCCGGTGGTGATCGGCCGCGAGCTCCTCGCCGAGCTCGACGGGCTCGCTCCGGGGGCTTCCTTGCGCGAGCTGCGGCGGCTCGCTCTGCCGCGCTGGTGGATCGCCGTCCTGGACGCGGCGATCCTCGACGACCTCGACACGCCCGACGACCTGAAAAGACTTCGCGGTCGGCTCGTGGACGGCGGCTGAAGAACGCTCCCCGGCGCAAAAGGAAGCCCGCGGAACGAGCCGATAGGGTGCCGCGGAGCCCGCGGTCCCGAGTCCCTTCGACCCACGACCGTGCTCGAGAACGAGGCGCGTCGTGAGGCGCGCACGGGCTTCGTTCGAGCTGTGGTGAGCCAAGGAATCCCCACGAGATGAGCTTCCAGGGTGACGTCGCCGGAATCGGGCTCGGCGAGCTGTTGCAGGGTCTCGCCCGCGGCGGGCGCGACGGCGTCCTGACGTTGGACGGGGAAGAGGGACTCTCCTCGATCCTGGGTCTCGCCAACGGCCAGATCCATTTCCTCCCCGGACCCACCGAGGACACGGACACCTGGCGCGAGCGCTGTCAGCGCGCCTGGGCGGATTCTCCCGACGCGAACCTCGAGAACAAGCGCCGCGTCGCCATCGCGCACTCCGCGCGGCGCGAGATGCTCTTCCGCACGCTCGAGGCGGCGAACCTGCACTTCCGCTTCGAGCCCGGGGCGCTCCCGAACGCGATGCCCTCGCTCGCGCGCGAGGACGGTCTCGGCGGTGCGGCCCAGACCGTCGACAAGCCCTGGGGTCCGGGCTACCCCGTCGAGTACCTGCTCCTCGACCACGCGCGCATCCAGGACGAGGCCATGGGCTCGCTGGCGCGCGACCTCGCGCCGGGCGACATGCCGCGCGCGCTCGGCGCAGCCGAGGACGAGAGCGTCCGCATCTTCCTCGGGCAATGCGACGGCGCTTCGACGCTCGAGGAGATCTCCGATCGGCTCGGGTGGCCGGTGCGGCAGACGCGAGGGGTCGTGGGACAGCACATGGCGGCGGGAAACATCCGCATCGCCGACCATCGCGAGCTGCTCGTCGCCGCGCAGTCCGAACTGCAGTCCGGGCGCATCGGACGGGCCTCCACGCGCCTCGCGCGCTGGGTCGAGCTCGCACCGCCCGGCCCGCTGTTCCAGGAGGGCGAAGCCGAGCTCCTGATCGGCGAGTGGCAGGCCGAGCGCCTGATCCTCGCCCTGAACCTGATGTCGCCGCGCGGCGCGCGCGCCATCATGCGTCGGCTCGACTTCGTGTCGGCCGACCGGACCGAGGCTCTCACGCGTTGGCAGGCGTTGGCCCAGTGCCGACGCCGCGACGCGATCATCGCCTTCAAGTGCGCGGTGCTCTCGGCGTGCGACGTGCCCTCGGAGGCCTCCGAAGCGGCCGGTACGGATCTATTGCAGCTCGCGCGCAGTCTCCAGGATCGCGAGTGTCCGTGGCGCGCGCGCGCCGTCCTGCGGCTCGCGGCGACGCAGGTCCACGAGAAGCTCAGCGCGCGCCTCGAGATCGGCGGCCGGCTGATCCAGGTCGGCCTGGCGCCGGAGGCTTCTCCGATCATCGTCGCCGCAGCCCGCGAGCTGCTCGAGTCGGGGCAGGCCGAGAAAGCGATCCCCGCCCTGCGCGCGCTGGTCGCCGCGGATGCCAACCAGCGCGAGGCGGCGGGGCTCCTGATTCGGGCGCGCGCGCACAAGACGAACGTCCGCCGCCGTCGGCGCAACGCGGTGATCGGGCTCGCGATCGTCGTCGTCATCAGCGCGGCCGCCGTGGTGCAACTTCAAGTCCAAAGGCGCTACGACCGCCTCTTGGCGGAAGTCACCGACAGCCTGAACCAACCGGACACCGCGCTGACGCTGCTCGACGAGTACTTCGGCGACGACGATTCTCCGCGCGTCGTCGCATTGCGCGTGGCGCTGGAGGAGCGCCAGCTCGAGCTCGCGCGACGCGAGCGCGAGACCTGGCTCGCGCAATTCGAATCCGTGGAACAGGAGATGGAGACCGGCGATCCGCTGCGCGGCCTGCGGCGCGCGATGGAGCTCGGCAAGCCCGAGGAATTGGCGCTCCCGCAGGTGCCCGGTGACTGGCCGTCGCGGCGCGACCTGTTCGGGATCCTCGCGAAACGCCTCGAGTCGGCTGCCGGGGAACTCCACGCCGGAATCGATGCGACGGCCGAGGAGGAGCGCGACGAAGGGCGCTTGCTGGAGCTCCTGGCCAACGTCCTGAGGGAAGTCGCCGATGGGGATGCAGTGGAGGGGATCGACAACCTCGAGTTCTTCGTCCGGGAACTCCAGACCTCCATCGAGGAGCAGCGCGAACGACGTGCTACCGAACGGCGTTCGCTCGAGACCAAGCAACTCGAAGAACAGCAGGACATGATGCTGGCGGCAGCCCGCGCCCACTCGCAGGCCGGCGACCTCCGGCGAGCGGTCTCCATGTACGACCGCTTGCTCACGCTCTCGGGCTCCGAGGAATTGGTGCCGCTCCTGGCTGGCGAGGTGCAAGAGGTGCGGCGGCACCACGAGGCGCTCGAACGCGCGCTCGGCCGAGCCCAAGCCGGCGACCACACCGGAGCGCGCTCGGAGCTCCAGGGGATCTGCCCCAAGCTCTCCGAGCACGCCCTGCCCTTCCGCGTCGAGTCGCTGCCGAGCGGTGCCCGCGCCACCCTGCGCAACGGCTCGGTGCGCGTGACGCCGTTCGTGTTGGACTCATACTTCGGGGAGGAGCTCGAGCTCACCTTCGCCTTGGACGGTTGCGAGCCGCACGTGGTGAAGCTCACCGATCCACGCGACCTGCTCGTGCACATGTACCGTCTGCCGGAGCGCTTCTGGGCGGCGCGAGGGCGCGTCGAGGCGGCTCCCGTAGCCGTGGCCGACGATCACATCCTGGCCGACCGCTCGGGGACGATCGCGCGTCTCGACCGCAACGGCGGCACGGCCTGGTCCATCCACCTGGAGTCCTTGGGGGGCATCGCGCGCACGCCCGTCTTCCTGCCACGTCGGCCCGGACACCTGCTCGTCCTCGCCGAGGACGGACGGGCATGGCTCGTGGATTCGGCCAACGGATCGGCCGAGGGCCCCTTCGACATGGCCGCGCCGCCGGTCGAGGGACCGGTCATCACGCGCAACGGCGTGTCCGCCCGTTTCGAGGACGGTCGCGTGGCGCAGTGGAACGACAAGCTCGAGCCGCAGATCTTCAAGGACTCGGTGCTCTTCGAAGCGAGCAGCCTGTCCGCCGGCTCCGGCGATCGCGCGTCCTTGGACCTCGCCATCCTGCGCCGGTCGGCCGCGGCCGGCACGTCGCTCCCCGCCCCGTGGTCGGAGTGGGTGGTCGAGGTCGAGAGCGAGTTCTATCGGGTCGTGCGCACGCGCGGCCTGCCGGGGACATTCACCGTGCGCCGGCAGGGCGCATGGAGCCTCGTCGCCTGGGAGTCGCCGAACGCGCTCGTCTCGGACGGTCGGCTGTGGATCGCGGACGAAGCCGGGATCCGGTCCTTCCGGCCCTTGCAGAACGCTCGCTGAAGGCGGTGGACCGCGCCCGCGCGCGATCCACCTCCCGACCGGCGGTCAGAGCGTCACGCGATAGGGCGCGGACACTTCCAGCGTGAGCGCGTCGACGATCTGGAAGGTCCACCCGTCCTCGCCGGCGAAGCCCGATCCCCCAGCGACCCCGGGTGGCAGCTCGAGCGTCCCGGTGAGCGAGCCGTTGGCAGAGAGCTTCGCGATGGGAACGACCCCGAACGAATTGAGCCACGGATCGGAGGGATCCACGAACAACCCTCCGAATCCGGTCCCGACTCCGCGGGTCTCGAGATAGCCGGAGTTGCCGGCCATGACGACGACCACGTTGTGGAACGCGCCTCCGCCGTCGAACGACACGGCGAGCGCATCGCCGGGAGCGGCCTGGTGCGCCGAGAAGCGCAGCCGTCCCACTTCGGCCGACGGGTCGAGCACGAGCAGCGCGTCGAGCTCGGCCCCGTCCAGTCCGAGATCCGCTTCCGCGTACTCGATGCGAGCTGCAGGACCGAGCACGAGCACGCCGCCGTCCACCGAGCTCGGGCTCTGTACCCCGACCCACGTCTCACCCGAGCGGAACTCGAGGGCGAGCACGTCGCCGATGGCGGCGGTGGAACCGGTCGCCTGGGTGAACGCGGCCTGCACGTCCGCTTCGACGAACGCCCGTGTCAAGCTTCCGTCGCTCTCGACCCGCAGGACGTCCCCGTCCTGCACGGGACCGAAGATCGAGTTCGCGAGGTCGTTCTGGAGCGAGAACAGCAGCCTGCCCGCATCGTCGTACGCCAGCCCGTCGAGGTCGATGGAGGCCGATGGATCCCCGAGCGCGATGCGCAGGTCCGCCTCCGCGACGATCACCTCGAAGCCGCCCCCCGGCGCGAGCCCGAGGACGTCGCCGTCCTCGAATCCGCCCTCGTCCGAGAGCAGGCTGAAGGCGAGCGCTCGGTGGCTCGCCGGATCCACGCCCGGACGATTCGCGATCGCGTCGACGTTGCCCGGCACCTTGCCCCAGACGCCTTGCCAGTGGCCCTCCGAGAACTGATCGAACGGCGCATCGCCCGGACGCACGCGCACCAGGGTCGACTGGTGGATCGCAGGATGTCCAGGAGTCGCAGGTAGCGCGGCGCCGGTCGAGACGAGCAGCGCAGGCTGCGTCGCCTGTGCGAACGCCCGGCTCTCGGCGAAGCCGACGAGGACGAGCGCGGGCAGGACGCCACGGAACGCAGAAGAGAACACAGGTCCCCGATGACGGGGCGAGAGCTCGAACATGGGTATCACCTCCGCGGCCCTCGACGCCCGCCGTCCGCCGCGGTTTCACGTTTCCCCGCGGGAGTCGCGAGTAGGATTCGCGCGATGATCCGTCGTCCCCTCGCTCCCCCCATCCGACCCGGTCTGGCGCTGCTCGCGGTCGCCCTGTCGTTCGCGCTCTCGGCCTGCGCGTCCGATCGCCGCGAGCGCGAGCGGTTGGAGGCCGAGCGACGCATCACCGACCTGCCCGCGCGCTGGCGCGAGATGGAGCCCTTCGCCTTCGAGGAGCTCGTCTTCCGGCTCTTCCCCACGGAGACCGAGACCCCGCTCGCGGAGCCGGTGCGGCGCGAGCTCCAAGCCGCCCTGGCCGAGACCCCCGCGACGAGCGTCCGCGCCGCCGTGCTGCTCGGGCGGAGCCGCGATCCGGCGGCCGGACAGATCCTCGCGGCGCGGCTCGAGCAGCGCGTCGCCGGCGCCGAGCGCATCTCCGACTCGGGCGACGTCGTGGCGGCCGGAGCGCTCGTGCCGCTGTGCGACGCGGCCCTGGCCGGACGCCTGGCCGCCCTCGCCATCGGTCCGGCGCCGCACCCCGACCTCGACGTGCGGGTCGAATGCGCGCGCACCGCCTTGCGCGCGGGGCGCGACGACGTGGCGCCGTTCCTCCTGTCCGTGCTGCGCATCGGGACGCGCGCGGGTCGGGCCGAGGGCACCTTCTGGCCGCCCCCGCCGCACACCGCGTGGCCGCGGGAGCGCGCGGCCGAGGTCCTCGCCTGGCGCGCCGGGCTGGAGAACCATTATTCGGCCGACGCGTCCCTCGACGACCGCGACCGCGAGGCGGAGCGGTTCGCGGCGAAGCTCGCGGAGCTCGGGGTCGCGGTGCAGTGAGGCCTCGCCGGCGCGCGCAGGCGCCGGTGAGATCGTTTTCACCCGCGACCGCTCAGCACCCCGCTGCCGCGAGCGGCGGCATAGCGCGGGCGGGGCACGGCACGGCGTCTCACGAACGAGCCGCGCCCATCCTCCGCATTCGATGCAGCTTCGGCGCGCAACGCGCTGATTCGAGGCCGTCGCGCCGTTTTTTGTCCTGGAACGCGGGCGCGCGCAGTGGCACAACACGCCGCACACCCAGAGGCTCCACGGAAACGCTCCTCATGCCGATCTCGATCGACACCCTCCTGATCGCCTGCCCGTTGGCCATCGCCATGCTCGTGGTCGGTTGGGTCTTTCGGGGCCAGAAGATGAAGTCCGAGCGGCGCGTCCAGGAGGAGCTCTGGATGCGCAAGCTGCGGCTCTCGGAGCAGGACCAGCACAAGGCCCTGCAGGTGATGCGCCAGAGCACCGCCGAGGTGAAGGCCCACCAGAAGCGCGTCGACGAGGCGGCCGCGCTGATCGCCGACCAGGACGGCGAGCTCGCGCGGACGCGCACGCGGATCGAGGACCTCTCGGCCGAGCTCGCGCGCAGCGCGGAGGAGCTGGAGCAACGGCGCCAGGAGGGCCGGGACTTCGACCTGCGCCTGCGCGAGGTCCAGGGCGCGGCCGAGATCGCGGCCGCGCGCCAGGCCGAGGCGCAGGCCCGGCTCGAGGAAGGCCTGCTCGAGGGGGAGGCCCTGTCGGAGCGCGTCGCAGAGTTGGAGCCCCTGCTGGCGGAGGTCCTGCTCCTGCGCGAGGAACGCGCAGCGTTCGGCGACGAGCGCGCCGAGCTCGCGTCGCTGGCCGAGCGTCTGGCAGGGGAGCTCGCCCAGAGCGCGCGCGACTTCGCGGAGTGGAAGGAGCGCCAGGCAGCACTCGACGAGGAAGCGCGCCTCGAGCGCGACCAGCTCGCCGCGCGCGAGAGCGCCGCTCTGGAGACCCACGCGAGCGAGCTCGCCGAGTGGAAGGAGCGCTACGCCGAGCTCGAGCAGGGATCCAAGGACGAGCTCGCACGCCTCGCGGCGCGCGCGCACGAGCTCGAGCCGCTGCCCGAGGCCCTCGCGAACGCCGAAGCGGCGCTGGCCGAGCGCGAGGTCGAAGTCGCGGAATGGATGCGCGAGCAGCGAGAGCTCGCGGGGGCGTCCGAGCAACGCTCGGCCGAACTCGCCCTGCGGGTCGAGGAGCTCGAGCCCCTCGCCGCGCTGGCGGCCGAGCGCGAAGCGCTGCTCGCGCAACGCGACGGCCGCATCGACGAGCTCGTGGCGCAGATCCGCACCTTCGAAGCCGAGCTCGCGGAGCTCGCTCCCTTGCCTCGAACGTTGGCAAGTATCGAGGGCGAGCTCGAGGCCTTGCGCAAGACGGCTGCGAAGGAGGCGGGCCAAGCGGAGAAGCGCGCCGCCCTGCACGAGCGCGAGACCTCGGGTCTGCGGGCGAAGCTCGAGAAGCTCACCACGCGCTCGGCGGAGCTGGACCAGGCCTCGAAGGACCTCGCCAAGCGCCTCGCCCAGGCGGAGAAGGCGCTCGCGGCCGCCCAGACCGAACTCGAGCGCGCGCGCGGGCGCGTACAAACGCTCGAGCCCGTCCCCGCCGAGCTCGAGAGCGCTGTGGCGGAGCTCGCCTCCTGGAAGGCGAAGTACGGCGCCCTGCAAGTCGAGCAGGCGGCCGAGACGGCCGCGCTGCGCGAGCAGGTGGCGGGCCTCGAGGCCGCGAGCGCCGCGCTGAAGGACACGAAGAAGGAGCTCGTCCAGGTCGATGGGCGCATGCGCCGGGCCGAGCGCTCGCTCGCTTCCCGGGAGGCGCAGCTCGCGGACCTGAAGTCGCGCCTGCAGGGCGCCTTCGCCGGCGCCAAGGAAGCGAAGGTCGCGGCCCAGACCTCCGCCGCCGCGCTCGCGAGCGCCGAGCGCGAGGTGGCGCGACTCGAGAAACGCGCGGCCGGCCTGGAGGCGAGCCTTGCCAAGCGGACCGCCGAGGGCGCCCGCTCGGGAACGCTCGTGCCCCAACCGCGCGCGAAGAAGCCCGAGGTCGCGAAGAAGGCCACGAAGTCCAACCACAAGGCTCCGGCGCGGACCGTGGCGCAGCGGACGTCCTCCGGGAAGAAGCGCGCCGCCGCCCGGCGCTGATCCTCCGGCGGGCTCGCCGGCGACCCCGAGGACTCCAAGGACCCCCAAGGACCCCCGAGGACCCCGAGGACCCCGAGGACCATGCGGGGGGCTGCGCCCGCGAGCGCGCGTCACAGCAGGGGTCGCAGCGCCAGGGCGAGCAGGTTCGCGAGGCGGCGGTGGCCCGACGGTCCGAAGTGACAGAAGTCGAAGTAGTCGCCGGGCTCGAGGGCCGCGGCGCCGTCGACGAGCTCGGCATCCTGCGCAGAGGCCACGGCGCGCAGCACCGCGTGGTAGGCGAAGTCGGGCTCGAGCGGGAGGCCGCCGTGCAACGACGGGATGAAGCTCTCGAGCGCGTCGAGCGCGCGCGCTTCCTCGGCGCGACCGAGGGATTCGAGCGCGCGGGCGCGGGCGGAGCGCGCCAGCAGCGCGAACGTCCCGCGCTCCTCCTCCACCGCGCTGAACACCGACGCGGCCTCCTGCGCCTCGCCGCGCTCGAGGAGCGCGAATCCGCGGGTGAGCTCGCGCGTCTCCGCCGGCGCGTCGCCCAGCAGCAGGAAGACCGGCTTCGCGCCGTGCGCGCGCACCGCGCGGGCGAAGAGCTCGAGGTGCTCGCGGTAGCGCTCGGGCGAAACGCGCGGGTGCAGGTCCTGCCGCGCGAGGCCTGGGACCGAGCGCGCCTCCTCCTGATCGTCCGCGCCGGCGAGCTCGCGCACGAGCCCGACGAGGCGCGAGGCCCGCACGAGTCGCGCGAGCGGCGCGCGGGCCGACGCCGCGCTCTCCTCCCACGCGAAGCGCGCGTCCTCGGCGCGCCGCACGTAGCGCCGGTCGTTGAAGTTCGTCGCGAACACGACGATCGAGGGGTCCAGGTCGAGCGCGAGCTTCTCGCACAGTCTCAAGGCCTGGTACGAGGAGTAACCCGGGACGCCCAGGTTGACGACGTCGACGACGTCGGGGCCCCCGAGCTCGCGCTCCAGGAGCTCGGCGAAGGTGTCCTCCACGGCGACCCGGTGGCCGAAGGTGCACGAGTCGCCGAGCAGCACGACGCGCGGGCGCTTCGCCGACCGCGCGAGCTCGCGCAGGTCCTCCGCTAGCACCCCGTCGGCGCCGAACTCGCGCCACGTGCCGAACACCTTGCCCTCGTAGAAGGGACGCCGTTCCCAGCCGGTGTCCGGCGTCGCGACGTACCAGTCGTTCGCGGCGAGGGCCGCGAAGCGCGGCAGGCGCGCTACGGCGACACGCGCGGCGAGCTCGAGCGCGGCGAGGAGCAGGACGGCCACCGAGACCGCGAGCGCGAGCCTGCGCGCGAGCTTCACGCGCCCTCCGCCGCGCCCTGCGCGGGGACCTCCTGGTCGCGGTACTGGATCTGGTAGAGGCGCCAGTAGACGCCGCGGCGGCGCAGGAGCTCGTCGTGGCTGCCGACCTCGACCAGTCGGCCGCGCTGCAGCACGAGGATGCGATCGGTGTCGCGCACGGTCGACAACCGGTGCGCGATGACGAGCGACGTGCGGCCGCGCGTGAGCTCGGAAACGGCCTCCTGCAGCAGGTGCTCGCTCTCCGAGTCGACGTTCGAGGTAGCCTCGTCGAGCACGAGGATCTCCGGGTCCGTGGCCAGCACGCGCGCGAAGGAGACGAGCTGCTTCTCCCCCGCCGAGAGGTTCTTGCCGCGCTCGCTCACGCGCTGGCGGTAGCCGTCGGGGAAGCGCCGCGCGAGCTGGTCGAGGTGCAGGCGGTCGGCCGTCCGCGCCGCGCGCTCCTCGCTGACCTCCGGATGGCCGAGGCGGATGTTGTCGAGGATCGTGCCCTCGAACAGGAACACCTCCTGGGGGACGATGCTCAGGCGGCGGCGCAGCTCGCGCAGCGGGTAGTCGCGGATGTCGACCCCGTCCACGAGGATCGCGCCGTTCTCGGGCTCGGGCCCGAGCTGGTAGAGACGCGTCAAGAGCTTCAGGACGGTCGTCTTGCCCGCCCCCGTGTCCCCCACGATGGCGACGCGCTCCCCGGGGGCCAGCGCGAAGGACACGTCGGAGAGCGCGCGCTCGCCGCGGCCGTAGCCGAAGGTCACGTTTCGGAACTCGATCTCGCCGCGCGTCGGGCCGAGGACGGCCGGGTGCTCGGGCTCGGGGACGACGTCGTCCTCGTCCATGAGCTGGAAGATCTTGCGCGACGCGGTCATCGCGCTCTGCATGACCGTGTACTTCTGCGAGAGGTCGGACAGCGGCCGGAAGAACTTCTGCATGTAGTCCACGAACAAGAACAGCGCGCCCAGCGTGAGCCCCCCTCCGAGCGCGCCCGCGCCCAGAGAGTCCGCGACGATCGCGCCGCCGTACCACAGGATCAAGGCGGTCGTGAACGAGCCCAGCATCTCGACCGCCGCCGAGAGCGTCGACTCCCAGAATACGGCGTCGAGCTGCGAGTCGCGCACGCCGCGGTTGATCGGCTCGAACTCCGAGCGCGCCAGCGCCTCGCGGCGGAAGAGCTGGACGAGCGGCATGCCGTTCGTGTGCTCGTGCAGGAAGCCGTTCATCTGCGAGAGCTTCGCGCGCAGCGTCTCGTAGGCGCGCCGCACGCGCACGCTCACGAAGCTCGTGACGCCCAGGAGGAGGGGAACGACGATCAGACTGACGAGCGTGAGCTTCCAGTTCGTCGCGAAGAGGATCGCGAGCGTCGCGCCGAGGAACACGACGTCGCCGAGGATCGTCACGACGCCCGAGGAGAAGAGCTCGTTCAGCGCCTCGACGTCGGTCGTCACGCGCCCCACCAAGGTCCCGGTCTTGCTCCGGTCGTAGAAGCGCATCGACAGCCGCTGCATGTGCCCGAACAGCGCCACGCGCAGGTCGAAGAGCGCGTTCTGGCCCGCCTTCTCGACCACGTACATGTGCCAGCGCCGCAGGTAGAACTCGACGACGCTGACGGCCGTGAACGCCGCCATGAGCAGCGCGAAGCCGTCCATGCGGCGCGGCGTGATGTTCTCGTCGATCGCGATCTTCACGAACAGCGTGGTCGCCAGACGAGCGGCCGACGTGCACAGGAGCAGCAACAGGCCCGTGTAGACCAGCCCGCGGTGCGGAACGACGTACTTCCACAGCCGGCGCAGCATGCGCAGATCGACGACGCCGCCGCTCGGCTCGTCGCTCTTCACGCGTCTCCCCCGCGGCCGTTGGTCGGTTCGATCGAGCTCCCGTTCCCCGCTCCACCGGCCGCGCTGCGCGCCTGCTCGCGCCACAGGCGCGCGTAGATGCCGCCGCGGGCGAGCAAGGCCGCGTGATCGCCCTGCTCCGCGATGCGCCCCTCCTTCAAGACGAGGATCGAGTCGGCGTGCTGCAGCGTCGTGAGCCGGTGCGCCGCGATGATCGTGCTGCGCCCGCGCATCCCCCCCTGCACCATCGGGGCGAGGCGCTCCATGATCTCGTCCGCCGTCCCGGCGTCGACGGCGGAGAGCGTGTCGTCGAGCAGCAGCAGCTCCGGCTCGAGCAGCATGACGCGCGCGAGCGCCGTGCGCTGGCGCTGGCCGCCGGAGAGGTTCACACCGCGCTCGCCGAGCAGGGTGTCGAGGCCGTCGGGGAGCTGATCGAGATCCTTCGAGAGCCGCGCGTCGTCGACGGCCGCCTCGATCTCCTCGCGCGACGCTCCGGGACGGCCGAGCGAGACGTTCTCGGCGAGCGAACGGCTGAAGAGGAAGGTCTCCTGCGGGACGTAGCCCACGCGCGCGCGCACGTCGGCCAGGCGCAGGTCGACGAGATCGACGCCGGAGAAGCTCACGTGGCCGCGCTCGACCTCGAGCTCGCGCGCGAGGACGCGCAGGAGCGTCGTCTTGCCCGCGCCGGTGTGCCCGACGATCCCGAGCGTCCGACCCGCCGGCAGGTCGAACGAGACGTCCGAGAGCACCGTGCGGACGCCGCGCGCGGCCGGTTCCGCGCGGCTCGCGGCGCCGGCCCAGGCGCCCTCGGTCGTGTCCGAGAGCTCGGGCGGCGCGTAGCTCACGGACAGACCGCGCACGCGCAGGTCCCCGAGCGGCTCGGGCGCGGGAAGAGGCTGCGGCGGGTCTTCGATCGAGGCCTTGGTCTCCACCAGCTCGCGGATGCGTCCCAGTGCGGCGGCGCCGCCCTGCAGCGAGCTGATGACGAACCCCAGCACGCCGGTCGGCGCCGCCATCATCTGCAGGTAGAAGATCGTGGCCACGAAGTCGCCCAGCGTGAGCTCGCCGCGCGCGACCATCGGCCCACCGACCCACAGGACGAGGATCGTGCCGAGCGACGCGAGGCCCATCATCAGCGGCGCGAGCGTCGCGCGCGCCCAGGTGACCTCGAGGTTGAGCGCGCGGTACTCCGCGCAGCGCTCCGTGAAACGCATGAGGTCGAAGTCCTCGAGCGTCATGGTCTGGATGACCATGTGGCCCTGCAGGCTCTCGTCGACCTTCGAGCTGATCGCCGCGAGCTTCGCCTGGGACTCGCGCGAGCCCTGCTGGATGCGTCCGGCGAGCCGCCGCGCCGCCCACACGAAGAGCGGGAAGGGCAGGATGCCGATCACGAGCAGGACCGGGCTGACCGACAGCATCATCGCCGCGCAGAAGGCGTACATGACCGCCGTCTCGGCCAGGTACATGTACACGGGCCCCACGAGCCCCTGGACGTTGCGCACGTCGTTGACGGCGCGCGAGAGGATCTCGCCCGTCTTGTTGCGCACGTAGAAGGACGGCGAGAGCCGGAGCAGCACGTCGAACACGTCCCGGCGCAGGTCGTGCACGACGCGCCGGCTCCCGCCGAGGATCAGGAGCCGGCTCCAGGTGCGCACGAGGGCTCCCACGACGGCGACGAGCACGATCACGAGCGCTCCGCGCGCCACGAGCGCGCTCACGCGCGCGACGCCGAGTTCCGACTCGCTCGACCGGCGCAGGACGTCGATCGAGTCGCCGAGCAGGTAGGGCACGAGTACGCGCAGGAACACGGCCGCCACGACCGCGACCGCTCCCACGCAGAGCGTCCGGCGATAGCGCCGCAGGTAGGGCGTGAGGAGACGGAGCTCGCGCATCGCGTCGTGCCCTAGCCGCGTCCGGGTGCCGTGCGACGCGCCGCTCTCACGGCTCGATGCGGTAGATCGTGCGCGGGAACGGGATGCACTCGCGCACGTGCTCGACGCCGGCGATCCAGCCCACCGTGCGCTCGAGTCCGATGCCGAAGCCCGCGTGGGGAACGCTCCCGTAGCGTCGCAGGTCGAGGTACCACTCGAACGGCTCGGGCGGCAAACCGTGCTCCGCGATGCGCTCCTCGAGGGCGCCGAGGTCGTCCTCGCGCTGGCTCCCGCCGATGATCTCGCCCACGCCCTCCGGCCCGAGCACGTCGACGCACAGCGCCTTCGTCGGGTCCGCCGGGTCGCGCTTCATGTAGAAGGCCTTCACCTCGGCCGGATAGCGCGTGACCATCACGGGGCGGTCGTAGCGGTTGGACAGGATCGTCTCGTCCGGCGCGCCGAAGTCGTCGCCGTAGCGAAACTCCGATTCCGGGTGCTCGGCCAGGATCGCGGCCGCTTCGTCGTAGGTGAGGCGCGGGAAGGGCGCCTCGATCGCCTCGAGCTTCGCGAGGTCGCGCTCGAGCGTCACGAGCTCGCTCCGGCGCCGCTCCAGCACCTGGCGCACGACGTACACGAGCATGTCCTCGGCCAGCACTTGGATGTCCTCGAGCGTCGCGTAGGCGACCTCCGGCTCGAGCATCCAGAACTCCGTCAGGTGCCGGCGCGTCTTCGACTTCTCCGCGCGAAAAGTCGGCCCGAAGCAGTAGACCTTGCCGAGCGCCATGGCCGCCGCTTCGGCGTAGAGCTGTCCCGACTGCGTGAGGAACGCCTTGCGGTCGAAGTAGTCGACCGAGAACAGGGTCGACGTCCCCTCGCACGCGTTCGGCGTGAAGACCGGCGAGTCGATGCACACGAAGTCGCGTTCGTCCAGGAAACGCCGCATGGCCGTGATCACGGCGTCGCGCACGCGCATCACGGCCCACTGCTTCTTCGAGCGCAGCCACAGGTGACGCCGCTCGAGCAGGAAGTCGGCGCCGTGCTCCTTGGGCGTGATCGGGAAGCCCTCGACTTTCTGGTGGACGGCGCCGTCGGTCACCGAGAGCTCGAAGCCGCCCGGCGCGCGCTCGTCCGCGCGCACTTCGCCGCTGAGCGAGAGACTCGATTCCTGGCCGGCCGCTCCCACCGCGTCGAACAGCTCCGCCGGCACCGCTTTGGCGAAGAGCACGCACTGGCACATGCCCGAGCCGTCGCGCAGTTGCACGAAGTGCAGCTTGCCCTTCGAGCTCTTGTGGTAGATCCAGCCGCGCAGCGTGACCGTCCGGCCCACGTGCTCCGACAGGTGTTCGACGGTCGTGATCGTGCCCATGGTGAGCGCGCCGGGGTCAGGGGAAGATCGAGTAGGCGGGGGAGAGCTCGACGTCCGCGAGCGCGCCGGCGCGCACGGACACGCGCCCCTTGTGCAGCACGCCTTGACGGTGGGCTTCGATCAGCACCTCCCCGCCTTCCTCGCCCAGGCGCCGGAGGTCCTCGTGCGAGCTCACGACCTGCACGCGCTCGTAGCCCAGGGCGAGCAGGCGGTTCACCACGCGCTCCCCCAGGCTCGGTCCCGACTCGACGCCGTTCGGCGCGCCGTTGCGCGGCCGCTCGACCTCCTGCGCGGCTTTCTCCAGCGCCCGCAGGAGCACGTCCTCGGTGCGCTTCTGCGCGTCGCGGATGTCGACCACGACGTGCTCCAGCCGGCGCAGGTCGATGTCGTGGCGGTCGGAGACGAGCTTGCGCACGAGGGTCTTGAGCTCGTCGAGGACGTCGAGCCGGCGCCCGAGCCGCTCGAGACCGCCCGCGTGGGCGACGAGCATCCAAGCGGCGAGCGCCGTGGCCGAGAGGAGCAAGAGTCCCAGCACGACCACCCAGGGCAGCGCCGCCACGAGCCAGGCGGACACGGCGGGACTGTCGGCGGCGGATTCCATGGCTGGCCTGGCGTTTCGGGCCCGCGCGCGGACCCGAGCTGGGCAGCATAGCATCGCGGCCCGTCCATCGAAGCTCGGCCTGCGCGCGGAAGTCGGGTCGACGCCGACGCTTGCAGCGCGGAACCGCGGACCTAGAGTGGCGCGCCATGGCGCTCTTCGCGCGGATCGCCCTCGCCGCCCTGCTCGTGGCCGGCATGTTCTTCCTCCCCCGGGCGGACCCCCACCGGCTCGCGGCGCGCCAGGCGCACGAGCTCTTCGAGCAGAAGGAGAAGGGGGAGGACGCGCTGTACGGCAAGCGGGCCGACGGAACGCCCCGCACGTTCGGAGAGCTTGTCCTCGACGGTCCGCACGCGTACGAGCGGACGGGCGACACGCTCAAGTTCGCCCTCGCCGGCGCGCGCATGGAAGGCGTGGACATCGCCGACCTCGCGCACCTCAACCTGCGCCGCTCCATCGTCCAAGGTCTGCGCACCGCGGCCGCGGGTCTCGACGCCGCCGAAGGCGGCCACGGCTACTCCTTGATCGTGCCGGGCCAGGACACGCCGGTCACGCGCGGCGCGTCGTTCCTGGCGCGCATCGCCGACGATGCGCTGCACCTCACCTACACCCCGCTCGAGGGCGAGAGCGTGAGCGTGTCCAAGGCGTGGCGTCCGCCCGATCGCTTCTCGCTCGCGCCGCCGCTGGTCGCGATCGCGCTCGCGATCGTGTTCCGCCGGCCGCTGCTCGCGCTCTTCTGCGGCATCCTGGCCGGCGCGTTCGTGGTCGAGTTGCGGCGCGGGGCGAGCGTCGCCGCGAGCGCGGGCGTCGGGCTCCTCGAGGTCTTCCGCACCTACCTCTGGGACCAGCTCGTCAAAACCGACCGGATCATGATCATCGCGTTCGTGGTGTTCATGCTGGCAATGGTCGGCGTCATCACGAAGAACGGCGGGATCCGCGGGTTCATGGACCGCATCGCGCGGCTCGCCAGCAACGCGCGCAACTCGCAGGTCGCGGCCTACCTGATGGGGCTCGCCGTGTTCTTCGACGACTACGCGAACTGCATCCTCGTCGGCTCCACGATGCGGCCCCTGACCGACAAGTTCCGCGTGTCGCGCGAGAAGCTCGCGTACATCGTCGACAGCACGGCCGCGCCGGTGGCCGGCATCTCGATCTTCAGCACCTGGATCGCCTTCGAGGTGTCGACCTTCAGCGCCCAGCTCCCGGCGGCGGGTCTGCTCGCCTCGGACGGCTACGCGGTGTTCCTGCAGACCTTGCCCTATCGCTTCTACTGCATCTTCTCCCTCGTCCTGCTCGCTCTGCTCGTGTTCAGCGGCCGCGACTTCGGCCCCATGCTCGCCGCCGAACGCCGCGCGCGCCGCGGGGAGCTCGTGCGGGCCGGCGGACGGCCGATGGTGTCCGCGCGGGCCACGGAGATGGAAGCGGCGACCGGCGTCGTGCCGCGCGCGCGCAACGCGCTCCTGCCCGTTCTACTCTTCGTCGGCGTGACGCTGTTCGAGATCGCGCGCGGCGGGGACGCGTTCGCCAAGGGCTCCGCGCTCTTCAGCATCGAGGGCGTCACGCAGGTCCTCCAGGACGGCAGCGGAAGCCTGCCGCTCATGATCGGATCGGCAGCGGGCCTCGGGCTCGCGGTGCTCCTGTCCGTGCAAGCCGGCCTGCGCGGTGAGATCGCGCGTGCAGCCTGGACCACGCTGCGGTCGATGGGTATCGCCATCGCGATCCTGTACCTCGCGTGGATGATCGGCGCCGTGTGCCAGGACGAGCTGGGAACGGGCCCTTACCTGGCCGAGCTGATCAGCGAGGAGCTCCAGCCGGTCGCGGTGCTGCCCATGGCGCTGTTCGTGCTGTCGGGCGTGATCGCCTTCGCGACGGGCTCGTCGTGGAGCACGATGAGCATCCTGCTCCCGCTGGTCGTGAGCATCGCCTTCTCGATGGGCGAAAGCGTTCCCTACCTGGGCGGAATGGGAATGCTGATCCTGTCGATCGGCGCCGTGCTGGAGGGCGCGATCTTCGGCGACCACTGCTCGCCGATCTCCGACACGACGGTCATGTCCTCCATCGCGTCGGCGTCCGACCACATCGACCACGTCCACACGCAGGCTCCGTACGCCGTGCTGTCCATGGTGGTCGCCATGACCGCGGGCTACTTCCCGTGCGCGTTCATCGAGGGCTATCGGCCCTGGCACGCGTGGATCGTCGGGGTCACGCTGCTCGTCCTGGTACTCGTCCTGCGCGGCCGTCGCGCGGACGCCGCGAGCGGAATCGAGGCCGAAGGGGCAGCTTCGGGCTGACCGAGCTTGGCGAAGAGCTCCTCCATGGGCCGGCGGATCCTCTTCGGAGTGCTGTTCGGCGTGTTCGTGTACGCCGGGATCGTCCTGTGGGCCGACTCCGACAAGATCCTCGCGTCGCTCGCGGACTTCCCGCTCTACCTGATCCCCATCGCGCTCGCGCTCTCGCTCGCGAACTACGGGATCCGTTTCTTCAAGTGGCAGCGCTACCTGCGCCTGCTCGACATCCGGCTCGATGCGCGGACGTCGTTCCTGGTCTACATGGCGGGCTTCTCGATGGGCGTGACGCCCGGGAAGATGGGCGAGGTCTTCAAGTCCTGGCTGATCCGCAAGATCAACGGGACGTCGATCAGTTACAGCGCGCCGATCGTGCTGGCCGAGCGCTACACGGATCTCCTGGGCTACTTGATCCTCGTCGCCGTCGGCGGGATCTTCACGCTGCCCGAGTACCAGTGGGTGTTCTGGGCGACGCTCGGCCTGTGCGTCGTCGCGCTGTTGCTGGCGGGTTCCGAGCGCTTCGCCTGGCTCGTCACGCGCGGCGTGGCGCGCACGCCCTACTTCTGGCGCTTGTCGAACAAGGTCGAGCGCTCGTTCTCGAGCACGCGCATCCTGCTCGCGCCGAAGGAGCTCCTGTTCCCCACCGCGATCTCGGTCGTCTCCTGGGGCTGCGAGTGCACGGCCTTCTGGCTCATCGCGCGCGCGTTCTACCCCACCGAGTTCCTCTTCGCCGTCTTCGCCTACGCGTTCAGCGCCGTGGCCGGCGCCGTGCTGATCGTCTTCCCCGGAGGGCTCGGCATCACCGAGTGGGCGGGCGGCACGCTGCTCCGGCGCTCGTACACCGCGGTCCTCGTCGGGGGCGGCCTGACCCGCGCCGCAGCGAAGGAGATCGCAGTCTCCAAGGCCGCGAGCGCCGTCCTGATCACGCGCCTGTGCACGCTGTGGTTCGCGGTCGTGCTCGGCCTCGGGGCGATGTGGCTCTTCCGCCGCCGCTTCGGCGCAGTCGAGGAAGACGGCGAATCGGCCGACAACGGTCCGCGCTAGCTAGGCGCCGCTCCGCGCGCGCACCGCTGTCACCGCGGCTGCCACGGCGCAGGCGGCTGCGGCGGCCGCGAGCCATGCGTCGAGCGGCGGCGGCGCCTTCTTGATGCGACCCTCCCCGCCCTCGGGCGGAGGCTCGCCCGCGCGTGTGGACGACACGCCCGCGGCTTCGCGCGCCGCGAGCGGCGCGGCGCCCGGGCGCGGCAGCAGCGCAGCGTCGAACAAGCTCGCCCACGAGACGGCGAAGGCCGCCGGGTCGCCGCGCGGCTCGCCCGTCGGCCAAAAGCCGATCGAGACGATGCCCGGCGCCCACCGCACCAGGGGGCGGTCTTCCCCCATGCCGGCGGCGGGGAGGACGAGCCAGGTGGCGATCGTCTCGGGCGGTCGCGCGATCGCAGGGCACGTCCGAAGTTGCGCCTCGACGCGCCATCCGTCGCGCCCGACCGCGTGCGTCTCGCCCGGCTCGCCCGGCTCGCCCGCGCCGAAGAGCAAGGTCAGCGCGGTCGAGTCCGATCCCGTCGGCTCGGACGCGCTGGCGACCCGGAGCCCGCGTCCGGCGGCGTAGCTCTTCGCCATGTCGACCAGGAGCTGCGCGCCATCTTCTCCCGCGCCCACGATCCGGATCGCGCGCACGGGAGCCTCCGCCTCGACCAGCTCGTCGCCCCCGCGCCACACCAGCGTGCGCCCAGCGTGGTCGCCGATCGGACCGGGCACCTCCTCTCCTCCGCTCGCGAAGACGCTCGCGCTCTGCGCCGGGGGTGCGCGATCGGTGATCCACAGCGCGCCTGGCAAGTCGTAGGCAACGAACGCCGGGCGCGGGGCGAACCAGGCGTCGGCCGCGAGCCACTCCCGCGCGGGTAGCTCGTCCGCTGCGAGGTCCAGGGTCTCGCGCTCGGGCGACACCCAGCGCACGCGATCGCCGCGGCGCGCTCCGGTCGCGAGGTGGGCGCGGGCGAGGTCGAGCGCAAGAGCGAGCCGCGTGCGCTCGAAGGAGCGGGACACGGGGAGGACCATGCCCGGGCTGCGATCGACGACGGCCGTCCAGGTGCGCGCACCCTCGGCCGGGAGGAAGCGCGGACCGGCGGTGGCGACGATGCCGCAGGCCGCAGAAGCCGCGCAGAACCACAGCGTCGGCGGAACCCGCACGCGCGCGGCGGCTCGACCCTCGCCCCGCGCGAAGCCGAGCTCCTTCCAGATGCAGAGACTCCCCGTGGGTTCGACCGGAGGTCGGGTGAAGAGCCGCGCCGCGAGCAGCAGGACGGCGGGCAGGACGAGGGCCAGGAGCGCGAGCGGACGGAGGAAGTCGAGCTCGCCCATCTCAGGCGGGAGCCAAGAGGGCCCGTGCGACCGTTTCGAACGGGGTCACGCTCGCAAAGGCGCCGAAGGCCACGCGGTGGCGGCCCGCGACGTCGCGCCAGCGCTCGAGCTCGCGGGCCAGCGCGCGTTCGTACTCGCCGCGCGTGCGCGCATCGACGTCGACCGAGAGAGCTTCGCCGCTCTCGGGGTCGACCCACTCGACGGCGCCGTGCTCGGACGGCGTGAGCTCTGCGCGCGCGAGGATCCAGCCGACGGCGAGCTCGCGCCCGCGGCGCGCGAGCTGCTGCAGCACGTCCGCCCCGACGTCGAAGAGATCCCCGAGGACGAAGATGCGTCCACCGCCGCCGAGCCACGCGGAGCTCTCTGGATCGCCGACGGACGCGAAGAGCGCGCCGAGCCCCGCGGACCCGTGTGCGCGCTCGCCTTCGAGGAAGCTGAAGAGCTCGCCCATCGCGCTCGGCCTGTGCACCGCGATCGAGCGACCCGAGGAGCACAGGACGCGCAGGCCCGCTCCCGCGCGCAGACCCGACGCGGCAATGGCTGCGGCCGCTTCGGCGGCGCACTGCAGCTTGCCGGGAATCCCCACCCCCATGGATGCGCTCGCGTCGAGGAGCACCGTCCAGCGCTCGCTCGCCTCGCGCTGCATGACGCGCACGTACGGCCGATCGGCCCGCGCGTAGAGACTCCAGTCGAGGCCGCGCGGATCGTCGCCTGGCCGATAGGGACGGTGGCCGACGAACTCTTCGCCGACGCCGAACAGGTTGCCGCGTCCGCGGCCCTCGCGTCGTCCGGCGCCGTGGAAGCGCGCGACGAACGCACCGACGCGCGCGGCGAAGTCGGGAGCGAAGCGCACGCCGGGCGAAGGCAGGAGCGACGCGAGCGCACTCGAGGGGAGCGATCGGTCGCGCGCTCTCATGCGCGGCTCGAACGCGCGGAGAAGGGCGGCGGTTCGGGCGGAAGCAGCGCGAGCGGTGCGCCTCCCGCCGTTCCCGTACACGCGCCGTCGCGGAAGGCGACGACTCCGCGCCGGACGACGACGCGCGGGAAACCCGCGAGGCGCCAGCCCTCGAAGGCCGACCACTTCGAGCGCGAGGGGAGCTCCGCCCCTACGACGACGCGCTCCTCGTCGGGGTCGAAGAGCACGAGGTCGCCGTCCGCACCGCGTGCGAGCTCCCCCTTGCCCGGGAGATGCAGCGCGTCCGCGGCGCTCGAGGTGACCGAGGCCAGGGCCCGGTCGGGGTCGAGCTCGCCGCGCCGCACGAGCTCGAACACGAGCGGCCACAGGAGATCGACGGAGGGCATGCCCGACGGGGCGTGCGCGTACTCGCGCGCCTTCTCCTCGATCGAGTGTGGAGCGTGATCGGTCCCGATCGCGCCCACGCTGCCGTCGCGCAGTCCCGCCAGGATGCCGGCGGAATCCGCGCGCGTCTTGATCGACGGGTTGACCTTCATGCGATTGCCGAGCGGCGCGGCGTCCTCGCACGAGAGCAAGAGATAGTGCGGCGCCGTGCTGGCGGAGACGCGCAGTCCGCGCGCACGCGCATCCCGCACCAGGTCGACTCCGCGCGCCGTGCTGATGTGGAACACGTGCAGCTCGGCTCCGGTCGCCTCGGCGAGCTCGATCGAGGTCGCGATCGAGCGCACCTCGGCTTCCTCCGAGCGCACGAGGTGGTGCTCCGCCGCGGTGGCGCCGGGATGGCGCGCCTTCCCCTCGCGCAAAAGGTTCTCGTCCTCGCAGTGGGCCACGATCATCCGGCCCGCGCGGGCCGCGCCCTCGAACAGCGCGCGCAAGGTCTCCACGTCGGTCTGCCCGCCGAGACCGGTCGAGCCCCCGAGGAAGCACTTGAAGGCCGGCGTCGACGGCGCCATCGCAGCGAGCTCCGCGAGCGAGTCCGGCAGCAGGTTCGCGAGACAGCCGAAGTCCACGCGCGAGCGCGCGCGCACGTGCTCGATACGCTCGAGCAGCAGCGCCCGCGAGGTGGAGAGCGGCGGGTTGTTCTGCACCTCGACGACCGACGTCACGCCGCCGTGCAGTGCGCCGGCCGAGCCGGTCTCCCAACCCTCCTTGTGCGCGAGGCCCGGGTCGCGGAAGTGGACGTGCACGTCGACCAACCCCGGCAAGAGCGACAGGCCCTGAGCGTCCAGCACTGCCTCGCCGCGCGGCGCGAGCTCGCGGCCCAGCTCGCGCACGCGGCCGGCCTCGACGCGCACGTCGAGGGGCAGGCCGGACGGCCACGCGCGCGCGCCGCGCACGAGCAGGTGGCCGCCGCCGGGATGCGCCGAACCGGTCGACATCTAGATGCGCCGCGCCACGACGACGGTGATGTCGTCCTCGCGTTCGCCGCCGGAGAGTTTCAGCGCCTCCTCGACCAGGGCCAGCGTCAGCTCCTTCGTGCTCTTGTCCGCATTCGCGAGGACCGTGCGCCGCATGCCCTCGATGCCGAAGAGCTCGTCCGGTCGCGCCCGGTCGCGCGTCTCCGTGATCCCGTCGGTGAACGCCACGAACACGTCGCCCCGTTCCATGACGAGCGGCTCGCCGCGCTCGTAGCGCATGTCGTCGAGCATGCCGAGGGCCGGATTGCGTCCGCCGAGCTCCTGGAACTCACCGGTCGCGCGGCGCCACACGAACGGATTGCAGTGCCCGGCGTTCAGGTACACAACCTCGCCGGTATCCGAGAGGACCGCGATGAACAAGGTGAGGAAGCGGCCGTCCTCGATGCGCTCGCAGAGATCCTGGTTGAGCAGGGTGATGATCTCGCCGAGGTCGGTCAGGAGACGCATGTACGAGCGCAGTCCGGCCTGCGCGGTCGCCGTGATGAGCGCGGGGCCGATGCCGTGGCCGGTGGCATCGCCGACGACGATCGCGAGGCGACCGTCCTTCGTGCGCGAGAAGTCGTAGAAGTCGCCGGAGGTGCGCTCGGCCGGACCGTACCAACCGAACAGCTCGAAGCGCTCCAGGTTGGTCGGGATGGCCGGCATCAGGTCGCGCTGGATGGCGCTCGCGAGCTCGAGCGACTGCTCGAGGCGCACCTTCTCGAGCGAGTCGAGGTGCAGGCGCTCGTTCTCCAACGCGATCGAGATGTGCTGGGCGAGGGCCGCGAACACTTGGAGGTCGCGCTTGCTGAACTGGCGCGTGGCGGCGCGCGAATCGACGTAGAGCACGCCGGCGGCGCGCCGCACCGCGCCGTCGTTCTGCGCCGAGGTCAGGGGGACGCACATGACGGCCCGCAGCTTGAGGTCGAAGACCGAACGCCCGAGGTCGAGCGCCTCGGCGTCCGAGTTCACCGTGGCGCGCACGGGCTCGAGCTCCTCCGCCACCTTCTTCGCGACCGAGGTCGAGAAGCGCGTGTCGTCGGCGAGGTCCTTCCCGTCGCGCGTGCGAGCCACGTGCAGCGCGAGCTCGCCGTTCTTGCCGCGCACGAGCAGGAGCCCGCGCTCGGCGTCGGTCAGCTCGATGGAGCGGTCGACGATCACGCGCAACTGATCGCCGATGTCCTCGCGCGAGCGCGACACGCGCGCGATGGCCTCGAGGAGGACCTGCATGGTGCGGCGATCGACGTCCGGGTTCCCCGTGAGGAATTGGGTCGTCGCATCGTGGTCGGGCCGTGCCGCGCCGCCCGCGGCGCCCGCCGCGCTCGGAACGGGGGTCGCTGCCGCCGAACTCGGATGCTCGCCGTCGGTCCCCGTCTTCTTCTTCCTGCGGAAGAACATCGGGTTCAGTCTAGCGGGGCACGGCCCCGGCCCGGACGAGCATGCCGAGCAAATGCGTCCGGGAGGCGACCGAGACGCTCGCCACGGAGCGGTCGCGGTGCTCGCGGTCGGGTGCGTGCCGACGGCTGAAATGGAGGCGCCTCCCTGCGGACAGAAAATCCTTGCGGGTCCCGCAGCGGGGGTCGATCATCCGCTTTCCCGCGGCGGACCCAGAACCCCGTTCGGAGGAGACCATGCACATCACGCCGGAGCCGCGCGACGGCTACACGATCCTCCACCTCAAGGGTGAGTTCGACACGTTCTACTGCCCGCACCTGCACAAGGAGATCGAGGATCTCGTCGCGGCCGGCGTCCTTTTCATCGCGCTCGATATGCGGCTCGTCAAGTTCATCAACTCGACGGCGCTGGGTGCGATCATCAAAGCGTCCAAGAGCCTGGCGAGCCGCGGCGGGAAGCTCGTGATCGCGCGTCCGTCGCGCTTCTGCGCCGACATCATCCAGAAGGTCGGACTCGATCGGGTCGTCCCCATGTACGAGACCCAGGAAGCGGCCGGCGCGGCGTTGATCGAGGGGCCGGGCGCGGGAGCGATGCCGGTCGGCGACCTGCGCGAGGAAGAAGAGGGCGCGGTCCTGTTCGCGCCCCTGGACGCCGCGCGCGTGGAGCACTTCGTCTCGTCGGACAAGCGCGGCGCCAAGGCCAATCCCGTGCACGGGCACGCCTTCGGCAAGACCTGGCGCGGCATCGGCCGCATGGGCGATCTCTCCGGCGAGGGGCTCACCTTCACGTGGAGCGGGGGGAACACCGGCATGACCCCCTTCGAGATGGCCCAGTTCCTCGCCATCGGAACGAACTGGAAGGTGAAGTTCCGCCTTCCCCTGCTGCAGAAGGGGCACTGCGAGGCGACGATCACCGTCACCGACGTCGCGGAGCGCAACGACTCCGTGCGAATCGGCACGACCTTCAGCGAGATCGACGCCGACACGCGCAAGGACGTCCAGCAGTACGCCGTGGACATGGCCTTCCTCAAGAAGGAGCTGAAGCAGGCGACGGAGTAGTCCGTCGCGTTCGATCAGGGTCTGGCGCCCCGGTCCTTCAGGAGCTTGCCGAGCTCGATCATGGCGCGCGCGTGCATCATGCGCGCCGCGTCGGGCGAGGGCCGGTGGGTGAGCTCCGCGACCGTCTCCCAGGAAGCGCCCACGTAGTGTCGCAGGATGACGAGCTCGCGATACTCCTCCTCGAGCTCGTGCAGGCACGCCTCCATGAGGGCCGATTCCTCCCCGTCGGCGGCGCACTGGTCCGGCAGCGGAGTGTCGGCGGCGAATTCGAGGCGGAACTCCCCGGACATCTCGCTCGACTGCGGCGTCGTGAGCGCCACTTCGCGCCGCCGATCGCGCTTCTTGGCTCCGTGGTAGTCGGCCGCGGCGATGATCTGGCGTTCCGCGAGCTTCGAGAGCCAGTTGATCAGGCTGGCCTCGTCGCGCATCTCGAACGTGTCCAAGTTCTTGACCGCGACCGCGAACGTCTCCTGCAGGATGTCGCCGGATTCGAGCGCCGCTCGCAAGTGCTTGCCGAGACGCATCCGCACGACGCGCCGCACGCGCTCGTAGTAGCGCTCGAACAACCGGTTCAGCGCGTCGTGATCTCCGCCCTGGGCCGAGCGCACGAGCTCGAGAGAACGCGTCAGCGGGTCGCCCGACATGGAGAGTGGCAGCGAACCCTCAGTTCGATGCCACCGGGAATTCTAACGAGTAGGTCATCAGGCCGAGCGACCTGGAGCGGTACTCCTCCTTCGAGAGCAGCCGATCGGCTTCACGGCTCATCTGCTCGAGCAACGCGTCGTCGATGTCGGGCACGGTCCCCAGGCCGCGCCCGGAGGAGCCGTCGAGGAGCGCCTGCAGCATCTCCTGGGCATGGTCCCAGCGAACCAGGTCGGTGCCCTCCTCCTGCGCGCGCTCGTCCAGAGCGGCGAACCAGGCGTCGAACGCGGAGAGCGCCCTCACGCCCTCCGCCCCTGCGTACAGCCGGAACCCGTCGGCCTCGAAGTCGACTTCGACCTCCTGGCACAGGAGGCGGGTCTCGCCTTCCCCCACGAGGACCCCGTAGCCCGCGTGCTCCGGCAGGGGCAGGCGCACCGCGCCCTGCAGGGGCCGAGGCACGATCGGCGAGACGTAGCGCTTCCCCTCCCACGTGCGCAGCGCAAGCACGAAGACCACGTGCGGCCGGCCGCGCACCACGGCGTCCACGACGATCCGATCTCCGGGGTGCACCGGCGTCCGGTCCTGCAGCCTGACCGTGCGGCCCTCCGCGAGCGCGAAGGCGAGCGGGAACTGGATCGCGACCTCTACTGCGCGCTCGCCGCGCCCCCCGAACACCGCACCGGCGGCGATCACGACCGCCGCGAAACCGGTGAGCACCGGATGACGTCGGGTCGTGATGCGCGCGCGACGCGCGAGACCGCGCACGCGGTTGGTCCTCACGGCGCTCGGGATCCCGTCCTGCGACAGGAACATCTCCAGGTCCAGGCGCAGCTCGCGCGCACTCTGGTAGCGGCGGCCGGCGGACACCTCCATGGCCTTGAGACAGATGGCCTCGAGGTCCTTGGGGACGGCGGGATTGAGTTTGCGCGGCGTGGCGAAGTCGCCGCGCTTCACGCGCTCGAGCACGTCGGAGATCGCGCCGCCGCCGAACGCGCGCTGGAGCGTGAGGAACTCGTACAGCACCAGGCCGAGTTGGTACACGTCGGTGCGCGGGTCCGTTCCGACCCTTTGGCTGGCGGCCTGCTCGGGCGCCACGTACGCCACGGTGCCGTACAGTCCCTCGGTGACCGCCCCCGCCAGACGATCCGTGTTCCCGGCCAGACCGAAGTCGAGCACGACCGGGTGGGCGCCGCCGATCAACATGATGTTGCTCGGCTTGAGATCGCGGTGAACGACCCGCAGGGCGTGGGTCGCTTCGATCGTGCGCGCCACCTCCACCATCACCCGCGCGACGGTGCGACTGTAGGACGTCGCTTCGACGAGGTCGGCGCGTCCTTCGGGGAGCGGTCGCTCGATGGCTTCGGTCACGACTTCTGCGCCGCGGATCGCGCGACCGCGGCCCGCGCCCGCGCGCGAGAGCCGTTCGGCCATGCGCTCGATCGCCTTCGCGAGCGAGACTCCGTCGACGAGGTCCATGACGACGAAGGAGAGCTCGCCGTCGCGCCCCACCTCGTGCACGGCCACGATGCCCGGGTGGCGAATCCCGGCCAGGATCTTGGACTCCTTCAGCAAGAGCTCCTCGCGCGCGGGATCGCCGACGTCGAGCGCGGGCAGGAGCTTGATCGCTACCCGCCGCTCGAGGCGCGTGTCGAAGGCCGCGAACACGCGCCCCATGCCCCCCGCTCCGATCTCGCCCTCCAAGCGGTAGCGGCCCAAGAGCACGCGCCGCTCCGGTCCCGCGGACGGAACGGCGCTCAGTGCGAGAGCGGCCTGGCTCACGAGCTCGCGGAACTCGCGCCGCTCGTCCTCGCTCTCGAGGCGGGCCTGGAATTCGGCCGAGTCGACCTCTTCCCCGGCCTCCCGCTTGGCCAAGTACTCCGCGGCGCGGCTCTCCGCCGCGGATGGTGGTCGCGCAGCCGTCTTTTCGAGCTCTTCGTCCATCGGCTACCCCGTTCGGCCATCCACCCCGGGAGAGTCTATCGAGGGGAAGCTCGCCGCCGGGCGAACGGAGAGCCTGACGGGTCGTTCGCGCCTGGCTTGCGCCACCTCCGCGGACTCCCCATCCTGGACGCCTCACTCGCCCAGAGCGCTTCATGCGGATCACCGTCGAGCCGAGGGACCCCTACACGATCCTGCACCTGCGCGGGGAGTTCGACACGTTCTACTGCCCGCTCCTGCAGCGCGAGATCGAATCGCTGGTCGAGGCCGGAGTCGTGCACGTCGTGCTCAACATGCGGATGGTGAAGTTCGTCAACTCCACCGCCTTGGGAGCCATCCTGCGCGCGTCCAAGACCCTCTCGGGACACGGCGGTCGCCTCGCGATCGCGCGGCCGTCGCCCTTCAGTCGCGACGTCATGGAGCGCGTCGGGTTGGAGCGCATCGTGCCCCTGTTCGATACCGACGAGGCGGCGGGCGAGTACGTCGTCTCGGAGCGAGCAGCGCATTCGGGCGGCGACCCCGAGAGCCCCGAAGAGGACGAGACCTCGATCCTCTTCACCCTCGTCGACCAGGAGCGGCTCGAGCACTTCCTGCCCCTCGAAGAGCGGACGCGTTCGAAGCCGAATCCGGTTCACGGTCACGCGTTCGGCGGGCGCTGGCGCGGCATCGGGCGCATGTCGGGCCTCGACATCGACGGCGTGCGCTTCACCTGGAGCGGCGCTCGCACGCAGCTCTCGCCGTTCGAGATGGCGCAGATGCTCGCCATCGGGACCGAGCTGCGCGTGAAGTTCCGCCTGCCGCTCCTCAAGCCCGGCCACTGCGAGGCGATCGTCGTCGTCGACGAGGTCGAGGAACGACCCGACGGAGTGAAGATCGGAGCGAGCTTCGGCGAGATCGACGAAGCGACGCGGCAGTCGGTGCAGCAATACGCGGAGGACATGGCGTTCCTCAAGCGCGAGCTGCGCGAGGCCACTGGTTCGCCCTGATCACGAGCCGACGGCGCGCGCGCTCAGGTGTGCTCGACGACTTCCCCGCCGCGCCGACGGCGCGCGAGCCGCGACGCGCGCTGCGCGCGCACGGCTTCGAAGAGCACCCGTTCGAAGTCGCCGGCGATGCGCGGCCAGGCGAAGCGCTCCAGCGCGACCTCGCGGGCACGCGTCCCCCAGCGCGACCGGCCCATCGGTGAGCCCGCCGCCAATTGCAGGATCTCCACCCAAGCGTTGCGGTTCCCTGGCGCCGCCAGCAGGCCGGTTTCCTCGGGCTCGACGAAGTAGCGCAGGCGCGGAAGGTCCGACGCCAGCACGGGGATGCCGCAGCCCATCGCGCGGGGGATCTGCTTGCCGCGGACGTCGTCGTGCAGGGCCGGCACGGCGAGCAGCGTGCTCCCTCCGATGAGCGCCGGCAGCTCCTCCGGCCGTGGGCGCGGGAGCCAGTGAACCCCTTCGCTCACCCCCAGTTGGTCGGCCATCGCGCGCAGCGTGGCCCGATCGGCCCCCTCGCCCGCCAGGACCAGCGACCAGTCGCCGCGCTGCCCGACGGTGGCCGCGAACGCGTGCAACAGCGTCCGGAGACCACGCGATTCCTCGAGTCTCCCGATGTAGAGCAGGATGCGCCCCCGAATCCTGTGGCGCGCGATCAGCGCGCTCGAGAGCCCCGGCCGGTAGTGCTCGAGGTCCACGCCCTGCGGAAGGTTCGTGATCGACTGGACGGGGAAGCCTTCGTGCAGCGCGAGCCTCTCCGCGACCGGATCCAGCGCGACGAGAGCGTTCGCGGTGTGACGGACGAAGCGCCCCCACAATCGCTCGCCGACCCATTGCAGCGCCCGCACGGGAGAGGGTCGCTGCTCGATGCCCGCTTCGACGAGCACGAGCCCCGCCGAGTGGCGACGCGCGGTGCGCGCGCCCAACCAGGCGGTGGGCGAGAGTGCGTCGTAGGCGACGAGCACGTCCGGTCGCCACGTCGCGAGTCGCATCTCCCCGTGCTCCACCTCGCTCGAGTGCGGGATCACGCCCGGCGGCGCGCCGAAACCGCGTACGACGTGACCGCGCCCGAGCAGCTCGCGCGCGAGCTCGGGCGCATGATCGCCGCCCTTCGTACCGAGGGTCAACGGATCGACCAAGAGCGCCACGCGCAGCGGCCCACTCTCGTCGGGGATGTCGGGCTGGGAAACGATGACCGGTCACCTCCGGCGGTCGGGGAAGAGTTTCCAGAAGTCCGTATCGGGAGTCGAGAATCTCGATCTTGATCGCTCATGCCAGGGTGCACGCCGCCGAGAACGGAAGGGCCCCAGAAACCTCCCCTCCAGCCCATGCACCTCTACGAACCCAAGCCCTTCGCCCCCATCCCCGGCACCGTTCCGGCCCCGCGCGGCCTCTTCATCGATCGCTGGGGGACCCTCCTGTGCGAGCCCGAGGACGGTCGCAAGAAGACTGCCGCCGATCTGCGGTTCCACGACGGAGCCATCGATGCGCTCTTCCGCGCTCGCCGCGCCGGTTGGCTCGTGTACGTGATCGGGAACGAGCTCGACGTCGCTCACGGACGCATGTCCGATTCCGAATGGCAGGCCATCGAAGCCCGCTACCTCGGCGAGCTCGAGGCCCACGGCGTCACCGTCCAGCGCCAGTACGCCTGCATCGATCATCCCCAAGGGGCCGGGGGTCACCGCTTCGACTCGGTGTTCCTGCTCCCGAACACCGGCCTCCTGTTCCACGCAGCCCACAACGACGGCATCGCGATCGGGAAGAGCTGGGTCATCGGCGACAGCACGCTCGAGCTCGTCGCGGGTTGGCGAGCCGGCGTGCGGACGGCCGGAGTGCGGACGGGTCAGGGTCTCGCCGACGGAGAGTTCCACGTCCAACCCGAGTTCGTCGCGGAAGACCTCGCCGAAGCGGTCCTGGGCGTGCTGGGCCAACGGCTGGTGGAGCTCGCGTAGGCTTCGGAGGGGCGAGCGGCCGGCGCGAGTCCCCGAGCGCTGGGAAGCTGTGCGGGACGAAGTTAGGATCGCTCGAGCGAGCCTGCCCGGGATCGACGGGCCAGGTAGGCTTGGGAAGTCGTCGGAGATCCGGGCATGAAGAAGATCGGCGAGCTGATCACGGGCCGCAAGGCGATCACCCTCCCCGAGGCCGCGACCGCCTTCGAGGCGGCCGTGGCGATGGCGGACGATCGCGTCGGGGCGGTGCTCGTCGCGGACGGCGATGGATGTCCGGTGGGGATCTTCACCGAGCGCGACCTGATGTTGCGCGTGGTCGTCCGCGGGCTGGATCCCAAGGTCGAGCGCATCGGCAAGCACATGACGCGCGACATCTTCTCCGTATCGCCGGAGCGCACGGTGTCCGACGCCGCACACGAGATGCAGAGTCGGCACATTCGCCACCTTCCGATCGTCCAGGACAAGCAGGTGCTCGGGCTCTTGAGTCTGCGCGACCTCCTGCGCGATCTCCTGAACCTCAAGCGTCAGGAGGTCCAGGCCCTCACTGCCTACATCCAGGGCGAGGGCGAGTCGGGCGCGCCGCGCTAGCGCTAACGGTGCGCTCGCGCACCGCGTGTCCGCTAGCGGTGCGCTCGCGCACCGCGTGTCCATCGGGGCCCGCTCGCGCGCCCGCGTGTCCACCGGTGGCCGCTCGCGAGCCCGCGTGTCCATCGGTTGCCGCTCGCGAGCCCGCGTGTCCATCGGTTCCC
>CAYPTB010000022.1:0-63435 GCA_964413535.1 uncultured Planctomycetaceae bacterium
TCGATGCGGCGCTTGAGCTCCTCGAGCGCGTCGCGGTCCAGGCTCTCGTGCTCCACGAGGTGCGCGAGCAGCGGCTTCGCCTCGCCGCCGAACATGCGCTCGACGAAGTCCTGCGTCATCGACGTCGTCGCCGCGTCGCGCGTGAGCCCCGCGCGGTAGAGGTGCGCGCGCGCCGGACCGGGCCGCGAGCGCAGCGCGCCCTTCTCGCACAGGATGCCCATGACGGTCTGCACCGTGGTGTAGGCCGGGCGGCGCCCCGCGCCGCTCCCGAGCACGGAGACCACGTCGCGCACGGTGAGCGCGCGCGGATCCGCCTCCCAGACGACCTGCATGATCTCGAGCTCGAGGTCCGTCAGCCGCTTGGCTCGCTTGCGTCGTGTCACCCTGGTGCCTCCTCGTGCCGCCCGCGGCGGCTTCGCTATCTACTAAGAGCTTAGGAGTATCGGACGCGCCGCGGAACTCCGATCTCCTAGAAACTTAGGAGTTACACGCCGTCCCGGCCGCGCGGGAACGTACGGCCGCTCGAAGCCGGCACGAGCTCGAAGTTGGCGTCGCCGATCGCCGGGCCTTCCAAACGCCAAACTTGTTCGAGCACCAATCTTTGGAACTCAGCGACCCCCTAGCAGTCGTCAGTGCTTCTTGGCGGACGTCAGCGGACGTCTGGACGTCAGTGCTCCGCGCCGTCGCCGAGCACGGCCACGAGCTTCGCCGTGTCGAGGCTCCCGCCCGTGACGGGGCAGACGCAGCGCCCGCGCTCGCCGGCCGGCAGCGCCAGGGCGGCCGCGACGGCCAGCGCGCCGGCGCCCTCCGCCACCAGGTGGCTCCGCTCGACGAGCGCGCGCATGGCGGCCTTCACCTGCTCCTCGCTCACGAGCACGACGTCGTCCACGAGCGCCGAGAGGAGCGGGAGCATCTCGTCCGTGATGTACGGCACGGCCACGCCGTCGCAGATCGTGTCGCACGGAACGTCGACGCGCTTCCCCGCGGCGCGCGCGGCGTGGAACGACGGACAGCCCGCGGGTTCGACGCCGACGATGCGCACCTGTGGCGCGAGCGCGCGCAACGCGCTCCCGACGCCGCCGAGCAAGCCGCCGCCGCCGACGGGCAGGAACACCGTCTCGACGTCCGGCCGATCCTCGAGGATCTCGAACGCCATCGAGCCGTGGCCGAGCAACACGTCGCGGTCCGTCCACGGGTGCACGAAGGCCCACGCTTCGCGCTCGTACAGGCGCTCGTCGAGGTAGCGGAAGAGCTCGGCCCTGGGCACGAGCACCGCCGTGCCGCCCAAGCGCTCGAACGCCTCGATCTTCGCGCGCGGCGCGTTCTCCGGCATGAGGCTTCGCGCCGCGACGCCGAAGCGCCGTGCGCTGAAGGCCAACGCCTTCGCCGTGTTGCCCGCGCTGACCGTGCCGACCCCGCGCGCGCGGCGCGCAGCCTCCATGCGCGCGACGGCGTGGAACACGCCGCGCAGCTTGAACGAGCCCGACGGCTGCAGCGTCTCGGGCTTCAGCCAGACGCCCTCGGCGCCGGGCAGTGCCACGAGCGGCGTGCGCACCGCGACCTCGCGGACGATCTCGCGCGCGCGCGTGAACTCCGCCAGCGGAGGCATCGTGACGGCTTGCATGAGGGGATGCGCGCTCTGGGAGGTAGGGAACGGGAACCGAGACGCCGCGCACGGCGCGGGCGCGGTCGGAGTCTACGGGGGCAAGGGCCGTCGAGCTCCTCCCCGCGTGCGCTAGGCGCAGCGGGGGGTCGCGCGTGCGCGAGCCGTCCGTGCACGAGCCACACGTGCGCGAGCCTTCGGGGCGCGCTACCGTCCTCGGCCGCCGCAGAGCCCCGACACCCAGGAAGGGCGAGCGAGGCGGCCCTGAGCTCGACGATGGCCCTCGTCCTCTCGCAAGCGGACATCCGCCGCCTCCTTCCGATGGATGCGTGCATGGAGGCGGTGGCGGCGGCGCTGGTCGAGCTGTCGCTCGGCGCGGCCCAGAATCCGCTGCGCACGGCGATGCTCCTCCCGGACCGATCGGGTTTGCTCGGGATGATGCCCGGGCGCACCGCACAGCCGCGCACGCTCGGCCTCAAGGTCATCGCGCTCGTGCACGGAAACCACGGGACGGAGCTCGACGCGCACCAGGGCGTGGTCGTCCTGTTCGACCCCGAGCGCGGCTTCCCCAGCGCCGTGCTCGAGGCGAGCGAGCTCACGGCGATCCGCACGGCCGCGGCGAGCGGCGTGGCGACGCGCGCGCTCGCGCGCGAGGACGCCCGCGTGCTCGCGCTGCTCGGCTCGGGCGTGCAGGCCCGCTCGCACCTCGAGGCGATGCTCGTCGCGCGGCCGTCGCTCGAGCACGTGCGCGTGTACAGCCCGCGGCGCGAGCGGCGCGAGGAGTTCGCGCGCCTCGCAGACGCGCGCGTGTCGTGCTCGGTCGAAGCCGTGCCGAGCGCGCGCGAGGCGGTTCTCGGCGCCGACGTCGTGTGCACGACGACCACCGCGCGCGAGCCGGTGCTCCTCGGGGAGTGGCTCGCGCCGGGAACGCACGTCAACGCAGTCGGAGCTTGCACGCGCAACACCCGCGAGCTCGACGGCGCCGCCGTGGCTCGCGCGCGCCTCTTCGCGGATTCGCTCGTGTCGCTCCAGAGCGAGGCCGGCGACTTCCTCCTCGCGCGCGCGGAGGGTTCGATCGGCGACGAGCACGAGGCCTTCGAGCTCGGCGCGGTGCTCGCGGGCCGCAGCGCGGGCCGGCGCTCGCCCGAGGAGATCACGCTCTACGAGTCGCTCGGTATCGCGGTGCTGGATCTCGCCGCGGGGGAGCTCGTCGTGCGCCGGGCGCGCGCGGAGGGCGTGGGCCACGAGGTCGACCTCGCGGGGCGCGCTTGAGCGTGGAGCCGCTCCATCCCACTCCCCTCGCGGAGATCCGAGCCGCGCGCGAGCGGCTCGCGGGCCACGTCCTGCGCACGCCGCTCATGCGCCTCGCGCTGGATCTCGGACCGGGCGCCCCGGCGGAGATCCATCTCAAGCTCGAGAACCTCCAGCCGATCGGCTCCTTCAAGCTGCGCGGCGCGGGGAACGCCATCCTCGCGGCGCTGGAGGCGCGCTCGGCGCCGCACGATGTGGACTCCGCGCCGCACGACTCGCGCTCCGGGGGACATGCCCCGCACTGGGTGCGTGCCGCGCTCGCGGACGGTGTCACGACCGCCAGCGCGGGGAACATGGCCCAGGGCGTCGCGTGGCACGCGCGGAGGCTCGGCCTCCCGTGTCGGGTGATCGTGCCCGAGCACGCGCCGCGCGCGAAGCTCGACGCGATCGAGCGCCTGGGCGGCGAGATCTTCCCCGTGCCGTTCGACGATTGGTGGCGCGCGCTGCTCGACGGCGGACACGAGAGCTCGCGCGGGCTCTTCGTGCACCCCGTCTGCGATCCGCTCGTCGTCGCGGGCAACGGCACGATCGGGCTCGAGATCCTCGAGGACCTGCCCGACGTCGACGCCGTCGTGGTCCCCTACGGCGGCGGCGGCTTGGCCGCGGGCATCGCGTCGGCCCTGCGCGCGCTCTCGCCGCGCACGCAGGTCTTCGCCGCCGAGGTCTCCACCGCCGCCCCCTTCGCCGCCGCGCTCGCCGCCGGCAAGCCCGTGGACGTGGCCTACACGCCAAGCTTCGTCGACGGCATCGGCGGCAAGTGCGTGCTCCCGCCCATGTGGCCGATGGTGCGCGAGCTCCTCGCCGGCTCGCTCCTGGCCGAGCTCGACGAGGTCGCGTCCGCCGTGCGAATGCTCGTCGAGCGCAACCACGTCGTGGCCGAAGGCGCCGGCGCGACGAGCGTCGCCGCCGCGCTGAAGGGCGGCGCGGGCCGCGGCAAGGTCGTCTGCATCGTCTCGGGCGGCAACCTCGACGCCGCGAAACTCGCGACGATCCTGCGCGGCGACACGCCGTGAGAGCGCGGGACGCGCTGGGCTCGCGGGCGCGGCATCCTGGCCTTGCAAGCATCCTCGCACTCGGCCGAAGTCCCGCACGAGCTCCCCCGCGAGTTGCCGTCATTCGCGTGTCGTGAACCGCATGGCAGCTCGAGCCAGCTCACACGGCTCGGTCTCTTGGATCGGCAGCGCGAATCGAATGTGAGTCGTGCGGAGGGCTCCGGCGATTCCCTTCGAGATCGCGTTCTGACCGCTGGGAGCTTCGTCCCCTCCGCCAAATGGGAATCCCGCTTCACCCTGGAGCAGCGTCGCGCTCGTGCGACGCTCCTCATCAGTCAGGAAGTCCGGATCGCTGCACACCCATGGTCGTGCCGACGCACCCCACGGCCTTGCTCACATGCTTGCTCTGGAAAGACGCGCGCGTCACAGCAGCGGTCACGGCCTTCGGCCTGGCACCTCTTCCTCCCGCACGAGGCCCCAGTACTTCCAGCCGATCCAGAGGAGCCACGTCTTCGCGCGCGCGACGTGCGCGGACGACTCACACGGGCCTTCCATCCCCTCCCAACCGTCGAACGCTCGTCCGGACGCGTACGGATCCATTCCCACGAGCCCGATCCCGTGGTGGGCGTGGTTCTTCAGCACGTACACGAGCGCGTTCCGCACCTCGCGTCGCGTGCGCAGGATCCGGTCGTGGTAGCGATCCGCGAAGACCTTGCCCGTGCGCCCCCAGAGCTTGTTGAGCGCCCTTGCGATGCGGATCGCGAGGCCTTGCAGTGCGCGCGACAACGCACGCCTCTCCTCCGATTCGACGATCAGGTGCACGTGATTGCTCTGCAGGCTGTAGTGAACGATCCGCGTGCCGAACCTGTCGCACGCCGCGGCGAGGACGCTCTCCAACACGCGTCGCGTGTGCTTCGTCCTCAAGCTCGCGAGCCCCGAACGCAGCCGCATCGTCACGTGGACAGGGAAGCGTTTCGCCAGCTTTTCGCGCCCGCCATGCGAAACGAGCGCCCGCCCTCCTTTCGGCTTGCGCCCCGCTCCCGCCCGCGGTCCGCCCCAACTCTGGAACGCGAGAACGCCCTGCTTCGCAGCACCCTGTTGTCCTCGTCCACGCATCGAGCAACCAACTCCTTCACCTTCCTACACCAAACTTGTTTTGGCACTAATATCTAGGACGGAGCGCAGTCCGCCTTGGTTTCATCCAAAGTCAGCGCTGCGCGCGCGGAAGAGCAACGATCGTCTCCCGTCCGAAGGTCAGAGGCGCGCCCTGCATGGACCGTGGATCCTGACCGACGTGACGGTCGAAGTTGCTGACACCGATCGGAGCGAACAGACCGCTGTGCAGGGCGGACTGCTCGAACGCGTTCCGCTGCGACGCAGCATGTGGGCCTCGGGTTCGCTCAGGACGCGCCACACGCTTCGTCGTGCCCCACGCAGCGTGTACGACTCGTCTCCCGACGGGAGCTCATCGGTTTCCGTAGAGCAGACAGGCGCTTGCGAGTCTCGTCGTCCATCTCCTTGAAGTACGAATGTCACGTCTCGGATATCGACGGCTGACGATGCGACGTACTCCCTACCTGCTCGACGGCCAAACTTGATTCGGCACTAATCGCCAGCGGAAGGACAACCGCCTCTTTCGGTTGCCGAGGAGAGCTGAGTTTGTGCCACAAGCGCGTGTGCCCGCGAATCGTTGCGTCAGCTGCGGCATGGAGAGGTCAAACGTGTGTGATGTGCGTTTGGCCGCGGGTATCGACATCGTGCAAGGGGTGCACCGCGCTCCGCGATAGGAGAGCGCACGCTGCTCGGTCGTCTCCGGCGACGCGCTGGCTCTCCGGCGTCGTAGCGTTCGCTCGGCGACGCCGAGGACGCTCCGCCGCCGGGGCTACTGCGCCCCGCTCGCGCCCGCGAGCTCGAGGAAGCGCGCGGCGGCGTGGGGGGCGGCGCCCTGGTCCTCGTGCTTGAAGAAGACGAAGGCTTCGTCCCAGGGTTGCGCGCGGATCTTCTCGATCCAGGCCGTGAGCGCGGCGTCGTCGTAGTCGGGGCGGCGCAGGCGGAAGTAGCCGAAGCGCGCGGTGGGCGCGATCGCGGGCGCGGGCAGGTCCTCGGCGTCCGCGATGCACAGCGCGGCGCCGTGCTCGGCGAGCAGCGCGTTCACCTCGGGCGTGAGCCAGGACGCGTGGCGCACTTCGAGCGCGGCGCGGCAGCCTGCGGGGAGCTCGGACAGGAACGTCGCGAGGCGCGGCGGGTCGGCGCGCAGGTTCGGCGGGAGCTGGAAGAGGATCGGGCCGAGGCGCTCACCGAGCTCGCACGCGCTCTGCCAGAAGTACGAGACGGATTCCTGCGTGTCGACCAGGCGCGACTGGTGCGTGATGCGCCGCGGCGCCTTGAGCACGAACGTGAAGTTCGCGGGCACCTGCTCGCCCCAGCGGCGCACGACCTCGCGTTTGGGACTCCTGTAGAAGGTGTTGTTGATCTCGACCGTCGAGAGACGCTCGGAATAGAACGCGAGCATCTCGGCCGCGTCGAGGTCCGCCGGGTAGAACGGCCCCTTCCACTCGTCGTAGGCGAAGCCGCTCGTGCCGGCGCGGATCCGCATGGCTAGCTCGCTCCGGCGGCCTGCTTCTCGGCGATCTTCGCCCACGAGTCGCGCAGCGCGACCGAGCGGTTGAAGACCGGCGCGCCCGGGCGCGAGTCGAGCGCGTCCGCGCAGAAGTAACCGTGGCGCTCGAACTGGAAGCGCTCGCCGGGCGCGGCGGACAGGAGCGACGGCTCGAGGTAGGCCTCGAGCACCTCGAGCGAGTTGGGGTTCAGGAGGTCCGTGAAGGCCTTGCCCTCCGGCACGTCCGCCGGATCGGGCACGGCGAACAGGTGATCGTAGAGCCGCACCGGGGCGCGCCGCGCGTGCCGCGCGCTGACCCAGTGGATCGTGCCGCGCACCTTGCGGCCGTCGGGCGAGTCGCCGCCGCGCGTCTGTGGGTCGAAGGTGCAGCGCACCTCGGTCACGTTGCCGGCGGCGTCCGTTTCGAAGCCCGTGCAGATGACGTAGTAGGCGTAGCGCAGCCGCACCTCGGTCCCGGGCGCGAGGCGGAACCACTTCTTCGGCGCCTCGGCCTTGAAGTCGTCGGCCTCGATCCAGAGCTCGCGCGAGAACGGCACGGGGCGCGTCCCCATGGACGCGTCCTCGGGGTTGTTCTGGCACGCGAGCTCCTCGTCGCCCTCGGGGTAGTTCTCGATCACGAGCTTCACGGGGCGCAGCACGGCCATGCGGCGCGGCGCGCGCCGGTTCAGGTCCTCGCGCAGACTGTTCTCGAGCACGACCATGTCGACCGTGCTGTTGAAGCGCGCCACGCCGATCGTCTCGCAGAAGGCGCGCAGCGCCTCGGGCGTGTAGCCGCGCCGGCGCAAGCCGGAGAGGGTCGGCATGCGCGGGTCGTCCCAACCAGAGACGAAGCCGCCCTTGACGAGCTCGATCAGCCGGCGCTTGGAGAGCAGCGTGTAGGTGAGGCCGAGGCGCGCGAACTCGATCTGCTGCGGGCGGTGTGGGAGCTCGAGCTCCGCCAGGAACCAGTCGTAGAGCGGGCGGTGGTTCTCGAACTCGAGCGTGCAGATCGAGTGCGTGATGCCCTCCAGCGCGTCGCTCTGCCCGTGCGCCCAGTCGTACATGGGATAGATGCACCACGCGGCGCCGGTGCGGTGGTGGTGCGCACGGTTGATGCGGTACATGACCGGGTCGCGCAGGTTCATGTTGGGCGAGGCCGGTTCGATCTTCGCGCGCAGCGTGCGCGCGCCGTCCTCGAACTCGCCCGCCCGCATGCGCCGGAAGAGCTCCAGGTTCTCGGCCGGCGTGCGCGAGCGATAGGGACTCGGCCGCCCCGGCGCAGTCACGGTCCCGCGGTACTCGCGCGTCTCCTCGGCCGAGAGATCGCACACGAAGGCCGAGCCCTTCTCCACGAGCTTCACGGCAAAGGCGTAGAGCGTCTCGAAGTAGTCCGAGGCAAAGAAGAGGCGCTCGCCCCAGTCGAAGCCGAGCCAGCGCACGTCGTCCTGGATCGAGCGCACGTACTCGACCTCCTCCGCGCTGGGGTTCGTGTCGTCGAAGCGCAGGTTGCACGCCCCGCCGAAGCGCGCCGCGAGCCCGAAGTTCAGGCAGATCGCCTTGGCGTGCCCGACGTGCAGGTAGCCGTTCGGCTCGGGCGGGAAGCGCGTCTGGACGCGGCCGCCGTTCTTCTCCGCCGCGAGGTCGGCCTCGATCCGCGCCGTGATGAAATTCCCCCCGCTCGCGGCGGAGGAAGCGCTCGGCCCTTCGTCTTCGACCTTGGCGGGACTCTTTCCCATGGCGGCGGACCATCCTAGTGTCGGGCGGGAGGTGAGTACGGAGCCAGTCCAATTCTTCACCTCACCGCGCCAGGGTGTTGCGGAGCGCAGGGGCCTTGCGCGGTGAGGTGAAGAATTGGACTGGCTCCGTACTCACCTCCCACCGCTAGACTCGCGCGCCCTCGTCCCCGCACGAGCCCCGTCCCCCGCCCGGCCCATGCCGTTCCTCTGCACCGGCCTCGCCCTCGTGGCGGGCTCCGTCATCCTGCTCCAGATCGCGTTGACGCGCGTCTTCGCGATCACCATGTGGCACCACCTGGCCTACATGGTGATCTCCCTCGCGTTGCTCGGCTTCGGCGCGGCGGGGAGCCTCCTGACGGCGCGGCGCAGCGGCGCGGGGACCGCGAATCCCGCCGGGGCGCTCGCGGCGCTCTCCGGCGCCTACGGCCTGTCGGTGTTCGCGGCCTTCTTCCTCGTGTCGCAGGTGCAGGTCGACACGCTCGAGATCTGGAGCGACAAGCAGAACGTCCTGCGGCTCGGGCTCACGGCCGCGGCCGTGTTCGTTCCGTTCTTCTTCGCGGGCGCGGCCGTGGGGCTCGCGCTCACGCGCTTCGCGAAGCACGCGAACCGCCTGTACTCCTTCGATCTCCTGGGCTCGGCGCTGGGCGGCGCGGCGAGCGTCTGGATCCTCGCGCGCGAGGGCGGCAGCGCGGCGGTGCTCCTGGCCGGATGCATGGGCGCGGCGGGCGGCTCCGCCTTCGCCCTCGCGGCCGGGCGCAAGGCGTTCCTCGTCTCCTGCCTCCCGCTCGCGCTGTGCGCCGGCGTCTTCGCGGCCTTCGTCGCCGGCCCGCTGCGCGACCGCTGGCAGATCCCCTTCGCTCCCGGCAAGGAGTTCACGCGCTATCAGGACCGCCTGGACGAGCTCGATCGCATCCCGAGCTCGACGGCGGAGGTCGAGGTCGGCCCGCTGCAGCGGCTGCCGCCCCTGATCGGCGGCGACTTCGGTCTGCAGTGGCTGCGCGCGATCGACGACCTGGGACGATTGATCGGGCAGGACGGCTCGGCGCCCACGACCATGTACAAGGACGCCGCGCGCTTCGCGGAGATGCCCTTCCTGCGCGACACGCAGGCGGCGAGCGCCTACACCTGCCGCGAGGCGACGGGCGCGGGAGAGCCCAAGGTGCTCGTGATCGGCGTCGGCGGCGGAGCGGACGTCATGGTTGCGCTCGAGCACGGCGCCCGGCACGTGACCGCGGTCGAGATCAACCGCGCCATGATCGACGTCGTCTCGGAACGCTACGACGATTTCCTGGGTGGCTTGTTCCGGCCCGGCGCGCACCCGTTCTCCGACAAGATCGAGCTCGTGCACGGCGAGGGACGCGCGTTCGTGCGGGGGACGGACGAGCGCTACGACGTGATCCAGATGAGCGGCGTGGACTCGTTCACCGCGCTCTCCACCGGCGCCTACACGCTCTCCGAGAGCTACCTCTACACCGTGGAGGCGGTGAAGGACTTCTACGCCCACCTCGAGGAGGGCGGCTACGTCAACTACTCGCGCTTCATCCTGAGCTTCCCGCAGCAGCCGCGCGAGTCGCTGCGCCTCGCGAACATCGCGTACACGGCGCTCGACGAGCTCGGCATCGCGGATCCGTCGACGCACATCGCCGTCTTCCGCGGGCAGATCTGGGCCTCGACGCTCATCAAGCGCGGAGCGTTCACGCCGGCCGAGCTCGCCGCGCTGGAGGAGCTCGCCGCGCGAAACGGCTTCTGGGGGCTCGTCTTCGATCCGCTGCGCCCGCCCGCGCGCTCCGACGAGCCGCACCCGGGGACCGATCGGGTCGCGCAGTGGGACTTCCATGTCGCCGTGACCGAGCGGCGCGTCGCGGGCCTCGAGAAGCTGCACGCGCCCCATGACGTCGTCCTCCAGTTGACCGACGCCTTCCGGCTCGCGTTCGCCGGCGATCGCGCCGGCGCGGAGCACCTCGTGCGCGAGCTCACCGAGCCGCTCCCCGTGCCGGAACGCGAGCAGGCCGACGCGACCCTGCGCAAGCTCGTCGAGGAGACCGCGACGCGCGCCAGGTTGAACGACGCGTCGTTCGATCACTCGCTCGAGTGCTACTCGACCCTGCTGCGCGGAACGGCGGACGAGCGCGCGGCGTTCGTGGCAGGCTACGAGTACGACCTCTCGCCGTGCACCGACGACGACCCGTTCTTCTTCAACTACTACCGCTACCGGAACCTCTTGAAGAAGGAGCGCTCGAAGGCCGTCACGGACCTCGCCTACACGCACGATTACCCCGTGGGACACGTCGTGCTCGTGTCGTCGCTCTTGCAGATCACGCTCGTCGCGCTGCTCTTGATCCTCCTGCCGCTCGCGCGCGTGTCGCGCCGCGGCGCACCGACGGGCGCGCGCATCCAGGTCTTCCTGTACTTCGCCGCGCTCGGTGCGGGCTTCATGTTCGTCGAGATCGTGCTGATGCAGAAGATGGTGCTCTTCCTCGGGCACCCGACCCACGCGGTCACCGTCGTGCTCACCGCGTTGCTCGCATTCGCCGGCCTGGGCTCGCTGCTCGCCGCCCGCTTCGACGCGCGCCGGGCGGCGCCGTTCCGCTGGCTCGCGCTCGTCGTCCCCCTGTGCGTGCTGCTCGAGGCGGCTCTCGTCGACCGCGTCCTGCCCGAGCTGCTCGGCCTCCCGTTCGCGGGGCGCGTCGCCGCGGTCGTGGCGCTGCTCGCCCCGCTCGGGCTCGTGCTCGGCATGCCCTTCCCGCTCGGGCTGCGGCGCATCGCGGCGCGCTGGCCGGAGCTCTTGCCCTGGGCCTGGGCCATCAACGCCTTCCTCTCCGTCTTCACCTCGATCTTCTGCATCCTGCTCGGGATGGCGCTCGGCTTCTCGGCGGTGCTCGTCGTCGCGGCGTTCGTGTATGCGGCGGGGCTCGTCGTCTTCGCGGGTCCGAGCGGGGACGGGCGCGCGCGGGCCGCGGCCTGATGCGGGCTCCTTCGAGCGCTGCGCGTTCCGCCGCAGGACGCTAGAAAAACCTCTTCCAAGCGCCACGCACTGCTCGCCCTCTCGCTCGCCTTCCCCCGCCCCGATGAACACGATCCTTTCGACGCTGCTCGTGCTCCTGCCGCCGGTCGGGCAGGCGGAACCCGACCCCGCCACGACGCCGATCGCCGCCGTCGAGGACCCCGTGGAGCGCGCCCGGCGCATCGCGTCGGAGCTCGCGCGCTTCGGCTACCCGATCGACCTCGAGCGGCTCGCGTTCGCCACGAAGACGCCGGAGGGGTGCTACGCCGACCTGGACGCGCAGCAGGACTTGCTCACGCCGCCCGGCCGCTTCGAGCTCGCGCACCGCTTCCTCTCGGGGCTCGGCCTCCCGGCCGGCGACGATCCCGCCCAGTTGCGCGCCGAGGTCGTACGAGCCTTCGCGCAGGCCTTCCCCGCCTACTACCAAGTCGGCGCGAACGAGCTCGTGTTCGTCGAGAACACGGCCGCGCGCCTCGACGCCGGGCTCGGCGGCCTCGACCGCCTGGTCGCGCACGAGCTCGTTCACGCGCACCAGGAGCAACAGGCCGGAGTCGTGCGGCTCCTCACCGAGCGCAAGACGAGCGAGGACCTGCGCGTCGTGCATGTATTGATGGAAGGCGAAGCGGAGCTCGTGTCGACCGCCTGGCAGCTCGGCTCGACGGATCCCGACGACCTCGAGCTCGAGGACGCCTCGGAGGAGCTCGCGCGGATGCTCTCGGGCGAAGCCCTGGTCGCCGTGTACGGCGCGGGGCGGCGCTTCCTGCTCGAACGCTACCGCGCCGGCGGCTTCGAGGCCGTGCGCGGCGTGTTCGCAGACCTACCCGCGTCCACCGAGCAGATCCTGCACCCCGCGAAGCTCGGGCTCGACCGACCCACGCCCGTGGAGCTGCCAGAGCTGCCGCTCGCCACGGTCGTCCAGGACGTGCAGGGCGAGCTCGAGACCTATCGCGTGCTGCTCGCGCTGGGCGAGCCGCGCGCGAGCGCCTGGCCGGCGGCTGCCGGTTGGGACGGCGACAGCCTGTGGCTCGGGCGCGGCGCGAACGGCGAGGAAGCGGTCGTGTGGCGCACGCTGTGGGACCGCGAAGAGGACGCAGCGGCCTTCGCGCGCGTGCTCGAGAACCGCGCGCAGGGGAAGCTCCTGCGCTCGTGGCGGCGCGTCGACTGGTATCGCTGCAGCGACGACGAGCTCGCGCGCGAAGTCGAAGCGCGCCTCGGCGCCAGCCCGCCCGCGGGCGCGCCCGAGCCATCCGACGGCGCGAGCACCGCCGCGGCCGAGGCCGCCTTCGCGGCCGCGCTCGCCCGCGGCTCGGTCGCGGTGGGCGGGCGCTGGACCTTCCCCGAGCACGGCCTCTCGCTGCCCATCCCCGAGGGCTTCGCGGTCGTGGAGGTGAACGGCGTGCGCGTGCTCCAGGACACGCTCTCCGACGCGAACTTCCGCTCCAACATCAACGTCCAGGTCACGAAGCTCCCCGCCGCGTCGCGCATCGAGGATCTGGTCGAGCCCAACCGACGCGAGATCGAAGACTTCGACCTCGAGGTCCTCGCCCTGGACGTGACGCGCATCGCCGGCCGCGGAGCGCTCGATCTCGAGTACGCCGGGCGCTTCCCGGGCGCGCCGTTCGACATGCACTTCGTCGCCGTGCTGATCCTCGACGGACGCAAACAGATCGTCGTCACCGGCACCGCGGCCGAAGAGGACTGGGAGGCGCACGGTCCGCTGTTGCGCCGCGCGCTGGCGGGGATCGAGCTCGGAAACGGCGAGTGAGCGCGCCTCGAGGCCGGCAGTCCGTGGAAGAAGTGGATCGCAGTGGGCGAAGCTGCGTTCGATCCGTTCGCCCCGCCCTTTCATCAGGGCCCTACCGCTCGACGCCGGGCTCGGCGCCTACGAGTCACGGCGACTCTCTCAACGGGCTGCTGGTCGGGCGCGTCGCGCTCTGCGCCTGCTTGCCTTCCACGGCGGCCTTGATGTCGCTCAAGTCCTTGCCGCACGCCTTGCGCGTCGCGCCTTTGAACATCCAGCCCATCAGGAAACACATGAGCCTGGCCGACGTCGTCACGGGCTCTCCCGAGAAGCGCATGGTCAATTCCGTTCCGCCGGCTTTCTCCGCGAGCGAGAGCGTTGCAACGTAGATCGCGCCGTGGCTCTCCGCCCGCGTCTTGTAGAACTCGGGCTCGACCGCGTCGGTGATCCACATGATCTCGGTGGCGGTCTTCCCGAACATCGTGCGGGTCTCCTTCCACTTGAGCCCCACCAGCCCGGACGCCGGCCGCTCGAGGATCTCGACCTTCTCGATCCCGCTGATCGTTTGCGGAGCGTGCTCGATGTCCGTGATCCGCTTCCAGACGACTGCCCGGGGAGCGTGAATCAGAACGCTGGTCGCCACTTCCATGCTCGGCTCTCCTCTCGAAAGACTGTCTTGCCGGCCCGCTCGAAGGCAAGAGGGTAGCCGAGCGCCACGCCTAGCAGCCTGTTGAAGAAGTGCTCCGGATGCCAGGGGTCCGACATCCGCTTCGGTGTGGTGCCCGGGAACGCAGGCGAATGGGTGAAGAGGCTCTCGGGTGCCGCACTGGAGTGGAGGACGGGTTCATGGCGCCGGATGACTTCTTCGACGGGCTGCTAGGGCGCTTCTCCGTCGGACCGCGCGTCGTCGGGAGCGAGGTCGAGCTCCACGCGCTCGAGCGCACCGCCCGCCGCGTGCGCCGCGATGCGCTGCTCGAAGTCGCGCCAGGCCGCCGCGGGCGCCAACCCGGGCGGGAGCGCGCGCCACACGAACAGGTAGCGCAGCTCCCCGTCCGGCTCCACCGCTCGCGCGACAAGGACGACCTCGTAGACCTCCAGCACGTACTCGTCCTCGAGCGCGTAGGCCGCGAGGTTCCTGCGCGAGAGCGCGACCTTCTCCGTGAGCTCGGCGCGCGACGCGGCCGAGTGGAAGTTCGCGCGCAGGAAGGTCGGCCGGTGCCCGCGTTCGAGGAACCACTCGAAGGAGACCGGATGGTCGTGACCGGGCATGCGGTCGCTGATGTCGGCGGGCGGCGGCAACAGCGCGACCTCGCGCGTGACGAGCCCGAGGCGGTCGAACACGAACAGGTTCGAGTAGTAGCCGATGGCGCCGATGGCGGAGAGCAGGATGGAATCGCCCGGCCGCGAGATCTGCGCGAGCGCGCGGCCGCGCTGGACCCAGCGCTGCGTCTCGAGCTTCTGGCGCCGCCAGTACGCGAACTCGCTCGGGATGCCCTCGAGTTGCGCGCGGAAGTCGAGCGCGCGCCGCACGGACGCGGGCACGAGGTGCAGGTCCCACGCGGGCAGCAGCGAGAGCACGGCGAGCCCGAGCGCCGTCGCCGTGCACGCCGCTCGTCCGCCGGCGCGGCGCACGTCCTCGAGCAGGTAGCCCCAGGCCAGCGCCCCGAACGCGAGGCCCGGCGCGAGGAAGCGCCCGAAGGCCATGAAGTCGCCGCTCACGAGGATCGCGAAAACCGGGAAGCCGAGGGCGAAGACGAGCACGGCGGCGCCCACCGGACGGCGCGCGCGCGCGAGGCCCGCCGCGGCGCCGAGCGGGATGGCGCAGAGGGAGAGCGTCGTCAAGTGCTGCACGGCGACGTAGCGCAGGCCGCGCGCGAGCCGGTCCGAGCGCAGTCCGCCCGCGAGCTTCGCCGACGCGCTGCTCTGCAGGAAGGCCCCGTAGGTGTGGAGGCGCCAGGCCGTGAAGAGCGCGAAGCCGAGCCCGGCGACGGCGAGCGCGACGCACAGCGCGCGCGCGATCGGCTCGCGCCGCGCGCGGCGCGAGGCCCAGGCCGCCGCGAGGACCAGCGCTCCCCAGTACACCCCCTCCTGCCGCGACAGCGCAGCGAGGAGCACGAGCAACCCGCCCGCCAGACCGTGAGCGCGCCGCGCGAGCACGAGCCGCTCGAAGGCGGCGAACAGGACGAGCGCGAAGGTCATGGTCTCGAGCCCGCCCGTCGACCACACCGCGAACGGCGTGCAGCAGGCGAGGACCAGCGTCGCGCCGAACGCGACCGGGCGCGAGAGCGCGAGCGGACCGCGCAGCGCGCGGAACACGAGCAAGAGGAGCAGCGAGCCCGCGAGCGCCGACACGGCCGGCATCACGCGCGTCGGATCGCCGCCGAAGCGCTCCACGCAGGCCGCCAGGGCCACCCACGGGTAGTTCGAGAAGCCCTCGACCGGCAAGTGCTCGCCGGGGTTGTAGCGCAGCCCGTTCCCCTCAGCCAGGTTGCGCGCGTAGCGGAAGCTGATGTAGGCGTCGTCGGTCACGAACCAGAAGCGCGCGACGAGGCACACGTGCACGAGCCACGCGGTCACAAAGGCGAGCGCGTCGCGCGAGGTCTCGGCGCCGCGCCAATGGCCGAGAACGGGCGCGGGCGCTTCCCTCACGTGCGCTCAGCTCTCCGACACGTTCACGACGCGCGTCGCGCCCAGCAAGCGTTCGATCGCGACCATGCGCCGCCCGAGGAAGGGCACGTGCTCGATCTTCGCCACGACCTGGCCCTCGCGCCGGATCACGAGCGTTCCGCCGCCGAATGTCAGGAGCAGCTCCAGGATGTCGGGCACCTCGCGGCTGACCGTGCTGCCCTCGCGCGGGAAGCTCTGGTCACGGCCCCAGGGCTGCACGTAGTGGACGAACTCGTTCGCCTCGAGACGCCAGTAGTCGAAGCGCGGCTGCACGAGCCCGAGCAGGAAGAGCACGCACAGGATGCTCCCCATCACGAAGTACGCGTCGGTCGAGAGCGTCACGTCGAGCGACGCGATCCAGCCCGTCAGGGCGCCGGCGACGGAGATCTCCTTCAAGGACGCGACCCAGGCGAGCAGCGCGAGCAGCAGGAACACGAGCAGCGTGATGGTGAACTTCTTCTGATCGAGGTCCGTGACGATCACGAGCAGGTTGAACGTCCACACGCCCACCGCGACGAGCCCCAGCGCGCCCGACGGCGCGTCGTGGAAGGCCTGCACGACGCCGCACACGAGGAACGCGAAGAGCGACGGCCAGAAGTAGACGATCATCGGGAAGGAGGCGACCGGCACGGCCTCCTTGGCGAGGTCGATACCGGTCGGGAAGTACACCTCCCAGATCGACTCCTTCACCAAGGTCTTCTCCCCGCTCGCGTCCGTCATCCGCACGCCTCCTTCGGATTCGCCCTTCTCACGCTCCACGACGCGCGCCGAGAGTAGGGCGCGCGGACGATCCTCACAACTGGCGTCGCGCCGTTGCGACGCGAGTTCGCTCGACCGCTGGCGTGGGAGCGGCGAGTCGACGTAGGCGGGCTCTAGCCCAGCCCACTTTCCCGCGACAGGGCGGCGCGGCCGTCGCGCCCGAAGGAGACGGCGACGAAGAAGAGCGCGAGGGCGGCGAAGCTCGTGGGGATCACGAACCAGCACGCGAGCGAGATCGCGAGGAAGCCCACGAGGAAGAGCGCGTAGACGGCGCGCACGCGCGTGAGCAGGATCGGGCCGCGGTCCGGGGCCGTCGCCAGCACGATCGCGGCGAGGCCGAGCGCGATCGCGCCCACGACGAAGAACAGGTGGAAGCCGTCCGAGAGCTCGTGCGTCGAGCGCGTCGCGCCGGGCAGGGCGAACTTCACCTCGTCGAGGAGGCGGAAGAGCGCGCGCTCGTCGTCCGTCGCGGGCGCCGGCTCGTTCAGGAACGCCGCCAGGTGCGCGGCGCCGGTCAGGACGAGCACGACTCCGGCGGCGAGGAACCAACGGTACCGAGGGCCTACAGCGTTCATGGCGCGGCATGATGCGAGCGGCCGCGGCCCCGTGCCAGCGCCGGGTCGGCCCCGCCCATCTTGTCGCCGACGAGATCGGCCGGGCGGGCCCGTTCCGCGAGAATTCGCCCGGGAGCTGAAACGCTCGCCGCCTCGGCTCCATCCTGGAGGTGAGCCATGGACTACCCGCGCGATCTCCCGTCGGCCGCCGAGCTCCTGGAGCGCTCCACCTGGACGCGCCAGCTCGCGCGGGCCCTCGTGCGCGACGCGGCGACGGCCGACGACCTGATCCAGGACTCGTGGCTCGCGCTCTTCTTCCGCCGCCGGGAGGACGGCGCGGCCGCGAGCGCGCGTTCGCCGCGCGCCTTCGTCGGCGCGGTGCTGGCGAACTTCGCGCGCGAGCGCTTCCGGCGCGACGCCGCGCGCGAGCGGCGCGAGGCGCGCGTCGCGCGCTCCGAGGCGCTGCCCTCGACCGACCTGTTGCTAGAGCACGTCGAGCTCCAACGACTCGTGGCCGACGCGGTCGCGCGGCTGGAGGAGCCGTACCGGCGCACGGTGCTCCTGTGCCACTTCGAGGGTCTGTCGGCGGCCGAGATCGCGCGGCGCGAGGGCGTACCGGCGGTGACCGTTCGCGTTCGACACAAGCGCGCGCTCGATCGGTTGCGCGCCTCGCTCGACGCGCAGTTCCGGGGCGATCGCGCGACGTGGATGCGAGCTCTGCTCCCCCTCGCCGCCCGGCGTCCGCCCCTTGCACTGGGCCTGGGAGGCCTGATCGCCATGAAGAAGATCGCCATCGCCGCAGCTCTCCTGCTCGCGCTCGTCGTCGGCTACACGGTCGTCGCGCCGGTCGGCGAGGTCGCCGCGCCCGCCATCGGCGGCGACGTCGCACCGCCCGAGGGCGCCGAGGCCTCGGGCGCGGATTCTTCGAAGCCCGCGCAGGACGACGCGCCGCCGGCGCGCGAGGTCGCGCGCGCCGCGGGGGACGGAGCGCGCGCCGGCGGTGCGCGCCTGCGCGGCCGCGTCGCCGCGCCGCGCGGGACGCCCCCGGACGACGAGCTCTTCGCCGTCGCCCTGGAGTCGCCCGCGCGCTACGCGGAGCTCGTCGAGCTCGAGGATCGGGCGCCCGCCGAGGCGCCGATCCTGGCGCGCGCCCGGGTCGACGCCGACGGACGCTTCGAGCTCGAGCTTCCGCGCGGTGGCCCCGCTGGCGACGGCGACGGCGTCGGTCCCGACGTCCACCTCATGCTGCGCGGCCGCTACCTCTACACGCGCGAGTCGCTCGCGGTCGCCGTCGGGCCCGAGGCGCCGGAGGTCGTCCTGTCGCCCGAGTGCGGCGCGTGGATCCGCGGGAGTGCGCGCGACCCCGACGGCGGGCCGGCGCCCTTCGTGCGCGTCACGCTCGAAGCCGAGCCGCGCCGGCTCGAGATCCCCGCGACCGGCGTGGGTGCGAACGTCCGGAGCACGACGCAGACGGACGAGGACGGCCGCTTCGAGTTCCGCGCCGTGCCCCTCGACGACGCGTACACGCTCTTCGCCCAGCCGACGATGCTCGCCCCGCTGCTCGAGCGGATCGAGGGGCTCGCCGCCTGCGCGCCCGCCGACTGGACGCTCTCGCTCTCGGCCGGCGGATCCGCGCGCGGTCGCGTCGTCGACTCCGCCGGCCTCGGCGTCGCGGGCGCCGCCGTCGGGGCGTTCCTGCCCGGCTACTTCGGCTTCGACGATCGAGTGCTCCGCAGCGCGACCTGCGACGCGGACGGCGTCTTCGTGCTCGAAGCCCTGCCGCTCGGAGAGCTAGGCGTGATCGCGTCGCACGACGGTTACCTCGAGAGCGAGAAGACCACGCTCGCGATCCAGGGCGGCAGCGCGAGCACCGAGCTCGAGCTCGTCCTGCCGATCGGTCTCGCGCTCGCGGGACGGGTCGCGTTCGACGACGGGAGTCCGGCCGCGGGCGTGCGGGTCTCCGCGCGCTTCGACAGCGGCTTCGGCGTGGGGCCGGCGGCGTTCGGCGCGCTGCGCGGAGCCGAGGGCTGGGCCCCCTCGGAGGCCGACGGCGCGTTTCGCATCACGGGTCTCGGCGCGGGACCGTTCCGCGTGCGCGCCTCGACCGCAGTCGACGGGCTCGCGTTCCTGGCGGCGCAGGACAGCGTGCGCGGGGGCGCGAGCGAGCTCGCGCTCGTGCTCCACCCGCCGCTCTCCCTGTCCGGAACGGCTCTCGATGCGCGCGGTCGGCCCGTTCCCGGAGCCCGCGTGCACGCGGCGCGTTTCGCGCGCGGCGCGGTCGCCCTGGTCGTCACCGACGCGCTCGACGCCAAGGTCGATCCGGCGGACGGGCGCTTCCGCCTCGACGGCTTCCTTCCGGGACGCTGGCGCATCGTCGCGCGCGCCCCCGGCCGCGCGCCGTCCGAGACGCTCGAGCTCGAGCTTCCCGGCTCCGCGGGCCCCGTCGCCCTCGTCCTCGATGCGCCGGCGGCGGTGAGCGGCGTCGTGGTGGCTCCCGACGGCACCACCGTCTCGGGCGCCGTCGTCTCGCTCGCAGGGGAGCGCGCGCCGGAATGGTTGCAGGACGCGGGGCCGCAGGGGTCGGCTCCTTCCTCGACGGCCGACGCACTCGGGCGCTTCCACCTCGGTGAGCTGCGCGCAGGGGAGATCGCACTCCAGGCCGAGGCCCCGGGCTTCGCGCAGAGCGAGCCCGTCGCGCTGCGCCTCGTCTCGGGCGAGACCGCGGGCAGCGTGCGGCTCGAGCTCCGCCGCGGTGCGACGCTCACGGGAGAGGTCTACGACCGCGAGGGCGCGCCGGCCGCCGGGCTCGCCGTCAACCTGGTGCGCTGGGGCACCGGCGACTTCGAGTTGCTCGGGACCGGGACCGACGCGGAGGGTCGCTTCGCGTTCCAGCACGTGGAGCCGGGACCTTGGCAGGTCGTTGCCATCGAGCGCGACGCCGACCTGTCGTCCGGGGAATCGGGCGAGGGCACGAACCGCATGTTGGAACACATGCGCGCGGCGCAGATCGCCCTCACGGACGGCGAGATCGCGCACGTCGTCCTGGGGCGCGGCGCGCGGACGCCGGTTCGCGTGTCCGGGCGCGTGCTGCGCGGCGGCGAGCCCTTCCCCGACGTCGTGCTGTCCTTCGAGCGCGCGGACGCGTCATCCGCCGAGGCGTCCTTCGCCGTGATCGCGGACGACGGCGCCTACCAGGTCACCGTCGACGGCGGCGGCGCCTACGCCGTGCTGCTGGCGCGACTCGGCGAAGGCGCGGGACAGCTTTGCACCGTCCGCCTGCGCGTCGACGTCCCCGAGGCGCCCGAGCACCACGTCGACCTCGCGCTGCCCGGTGGCGGCATCGCCGGGCGCGTGGTCGGTCCCGATGGAGCGCCGGCTGCGGGCGCGCGCGTGACCGTGCACGCCGGAGCGGGGTCGAGCGCCGCGCAACACCTCGCACAGGTCTTCGCGGAGGTCGCGACCGACACGGCGGGACGCTACCAGGTCGACGGGCTCGTCGCGGGCCACTACCGCGTGGCCGCCGGAGGCATGCCGCTCACTTCGCACTCCTTCGGCGCAGGCGCCTCGGCGGGAGCACCCGCGCGCGTCGTGCGAGACGGCGTGCAAATCGGCCCGGACCAGTGGCTCGCGGACGTCGACTTCCGCTTGCCCGAACCGGGGACGGTGGAGGTCTTCGTCGCCGACGGCGCGGGACGTCCGGCGGCGGGAGCGACCGTGTTCGCGCGCGACGCCGGGGGCGCGCTGGTCGACCTCCTCTCGCTCGCCACGACCGACGCGACCGGCCGCGTGCGCTACGGCGGCCTCGCGCCGGGCGCCTACACCTTCTGCGCGGTCGCGGGCGTCGACGTGAGCGCGGAGAGCGCGCCGGTCCACGTGGATGCGGGCGACGCTCCCACGCTCCGGCTCGAGCTCGCTCCGGGAGCGATCCTGTGGGTGCGCGTCCGCGACGGCGGGCTCGCGGTCGTCGAGTCGGCCGTGTCCGTCACGGACGAGCTCGGGTGCGAGGTCGGAGCACGTATTCCCGCGGCGTCCGCCGTCGAGCTCGAGGCGGCCGGCGCCTTCGGCCCCGAGCGCTATCGCTTCGGCCCGCTCGCTCCCGGCCGCTACCGAGTCGTCGCCGAGAGCGCCGACGGCCGGCGCGACGAGCGCCTTGCCACGCTCGAGCCCGGCGAACGCACGCTCACGCTGCGCCTGGACGATTGAGCGGCCCTCGGCGCGCGTGAGCCGCGTGTCACGGTGTCGCCGGCTGCGGGTGCGAAACCTGCGCAGAGCCTGCCGTTAGACTGGGCGGTCGGCGCGTACCGCGCCGTTTCCGATGCAGCGCCGAATCCTCCTCTTCGTGGCAGGCTCGTTGGCCGCCGCCGTCGTCGCGCGCGCCGCCGCCCAGGAGGAGCGCCCCTCGCTCGCGGAGCGCGCCGGATGGCCGGTGAGCTCCGGCGCCGCTCCGGGATACGTCCCGGACGAGGCTTGCGCCGACTGCCACTCCGACCTGTGGCAGAGCTACCAGGGGGTCGGGATGTCGCGGAGCTTCGCGCGCATCTCGAGCACGACCGCGGGCGGGGGATTCACGGGGGACGAGTTCTTCCACGAGCCCTCGGGCAACCACTACGCGAACGTGCGCCGCGGCGACGAGTTCTTCCAACAGCGCTGGCGCGAGGACGGGGAAGGCCGGCGCTACGCGGAGTACGAGCAGCAGATCGACTGGGTCGTCGGATCCGGATCCAAGGCGCGCACGTACCTCTACCAGACGCCCTCGGGCGAGCTCTTCCAACTGCCGGTGAGCTGGTACTCGGATCCCGGACGCTGGCGCATGTCGCCCGGCTACGACCTGCCCGAGCACAAGGACTTCAAGCGGCGCATCAGCCTTCAGTGCTTCTTCTGCCACGATGCGTACCCCGAGGTTCCGGCGGGCAGCGACGCGTACGGCAAGCCGCTCGCTCTCCCCCACGACCTGCCCGAGGGCATCGGCTGCCAGCGCTGTCACGGTCCGGGCGCGGAGCACGTGGCGGCCGCGCTGGAGCCCGCCGCGCGCGAGGAACAGATCCGCGCCGCGATCGTGAACCCCGCGCGCCTCGCGCCGGAGCGGCGCGACGACGTGTGCTTCCAGTGCCACCTGCAACCCGTGTCGGCCGTCGACAACGCCGTGGGGCGCCTCGGGCGCGGCGTCTTCTCCTTCCTGCCCGGCGAACCGCTCGAGGACTACCACGTGCACTTCGACGCGGTCGAGCCGCGTCCCTCGTCCGAGCGCTTCGAGATCAACCACCACGCCTACCGGTTGCGGCAGAGTCCGTGCTACCTGGCGAGCGGGACCGAGCTCACCTGCACGACCTGCCACGACCCGCACGCGAAGGTCGCGCCGGAGCGCCGCGCCGCGCACTTCCGCGCGAGCTGTCTCGGCTGCCACGCCGCGGAGCACTGCACCGTCGGACCTCCCATGCCGGAAGCGGCGGCGGCGCAGGACGCGGTGCCGCGCGACGACTGCGTCGCGTGCCACATGCCCCAGCGCCGCACGGAGGACGTGATCCAAGCCGTGATGACGGACCACCTGATCCGCCGCGATCCTGCGCCGGCGAGCTGGCTCGATCCGCTGGAGGAGGTCGCGTCGGTCGACGTCGTGGGGATCGAGCCGCTCTTCCCCGAGCGCGAGCCGCAGGGCGCGGAGCTCGCGCTGCAGCGCGCCATGCTGCTCGTGCGCAACGGCGTCGTGGAGGGCCGCGGCGAGCTCGCGCAGGCGCTCGACCTGCTCCTGCCGAACTCGCCCGAACCGTGGCTCGATCTCGCCAACGCGCACCTGGCCGCGGGCGAGTCCGACGCCGCGCTCGCGGTCCTCGCGGACGCCGCGCGGCGCTTCCCCGAGCGCGGCGTGGTCGCGCGCTCCCTCGGCGCCGCGCTGGCGGCCGCCGGTCGCCACGCCGAGGCGCGCGAGAGCTTCGAACGCGCGGCGCAGTCCCTGCCCGACGATCCCGACCTCCTGTTCGAGCGGGCGGCGTCGCTCGTGAGCTCGGGCGCGCGCAACGGCGCCGGGGAGGCGATCGATTTCTACCGCCGCGGCCTCGCGCTGCGGCCGAACGACGAGCGCGCGCGTCACGAGCTCGGCGCGTTGTACCTGACGCAGGGCGAGCCCGCGCTGGCGATCGAAGAGCTCGACTTGGCCGTGCGCATCGACCCGCGGCGCATCGAGTCGCTGCGCCTGCTCGGCGACGCGCACGCGCAGATGGGAGCGTGGCGCCGCGCGCACGGGAGCTGGCGGCTCGCGACGGCGCAGACGCTCGACGACCTCGACCTCGAGCGCAAGCTCGCCTTCCTCCTGCTCGCGTGCCCGCGGCAGGAGCTCCACGACCCCGCGCGCGGTCGCGAGCACGCCGAGCGGGCGGCCGAGATCGCGCCCGGCGATTCCGCCGTGCAGGCCCTGCTCGCGCTCGGTCGCGCGCTCGCTTCCGACTGGGAGGGAGCGCTCGCGGCGGCGCACGAGGCCGCGCGGCTCGGCGCGGATCCGGCCGTGTGCGAGGGCATCACGGCGCTCGCCCAGTGGGGTCGCGGCCACAAGGCGGAGGCGCGCGTCGCGCGCCGGTCCGCCGAGCGGGCCGCGACGACGGCGCCCGCGGGAGCGCTCCGGCCGCGCGTGCTCGAGCTGCTCGAGGAGCACCGCGGCGAATGACGCGCGCGCGGACGCGCTCGCTGCGCCGCTCGTTCCTCGCCGCCGTCGCGGTCGCAGTGGCGTTCGCCGTCGCGTCCGGTGCGCCCAGCGCCGGCGCCCAGGAGGATTCGGCGAAAGGCTCGCTCGCCCTGCGCGCCGATTGGCCCGTCACCGGCGGAGCGGCGCCCGGCTACGTGCCCGACCGAGCCTGCGCCGATTGCCACCGCGACCTGTGGGAGAGCTACCAGCACGTCGGGATGGCGCAGAGCTTCGCGCGCATGTCGGGCGAGCGCGCGCGCGGCGACTTCTCGGGCGCGGAGTTCTTCCACGAGCGCTCGGGCAACCACTACGCGAACGTGCGGCGCGGCGACCTGTTCTTCCAGCAGCGCTGGCGCGTGGACCCGGACGGCCGGCGCTATGCCGAGCACGAGCAGCGCATCGACTGGATCGTCGGCTCCGGCGCCAAGGTGCAGACCTACCTGCACCAGACGCCGTCGGGCGAGCTCTTCCAACTGCCCGTGAGCTGGTACACGGACCCGGGACGCTGGCGCATGTCGCCGGGCTACGACCTCTCGCGCCACAGGGACTTCGGGCGGCGCATCGGCCGGCAGTGCTTCGCCTGTCACGACGCCTACCCCGACGTCCCCGCCGGGAGCGACCTCTACGGCAAACCGTTCGTCTTCCCGCGCGACCTGCCCGAGGGCATCGGCTGCCAGCGCTGCCACGGTCCGGGCGCCCTGCACGTCGCCCGCGCCCTCGCGCCCGACGCGAACGCCGAGCGCATCCGCGCCGCGATCGTGAACCCCGCGCGCCTCGCGCCGGAGCGCCGCGACGACGTGTGCTTCCAGTGCCACTTGCAACCGGTCTCGGCCGCAGCGAGCCTCGTCGGTCGCTTCGGGCGCGGCGCGTACTCCTTCGCGCCCGGCGAGCGGCTCGAGGACCATCGCGTCGTCTTCGACGTGCTCGAGGACGAACCGCGCTCCGAACGTTTCGAGATCAACCACCACGCCTATCGCCTGCGACAGAGCCCGTGCTACCTCGCGAGCGGCTCCGAGCTCGCGTGCACGACCTGCCACGACCCGCACGTCGAGGTCGCGCCCAAGGACCGGGCGGCGCACTACCGCGCGGCGTGTCTCGGCTGCCACGCGGCGGCGGACTGCACGCTCGCACCGGCGGAGCCCGACACCGCCGATCCGCTCGCCGACGCCGATCGGCGCGCCGAATCAGCGCAGCCGCGTCCAGCGGACCCGCATGGTTCGGGGTCGCCCGCAGCCGACCCCGGCGCACCGGCGCGCGACGACTGCGTCGCGTGCCACATGCCGCAGCGGCGCACGCGCGACGTGATCCAGGTGACGATGACCGATCACCGCATAAAGAGGTCGCCCGCGCCCGAGGAATGGCGCGCTCCGCTGCCCGAGCTCGCGGGCATCGACGTGCAGGCAGTCGTCCCGTACTTCCCCGAGCGCGGGCCCGCGGACTCCGAGCTCGAGCTCCACCGGCTCCTGGTGGAGCTACGAGACGCGGACGCTCGCGCAGACGAGCGGGCGTCGCGTGCGGCGCTCGCGCGCGCGCTCGAAGCCGCACCGCCCGCAGCCTTCGAGCCCTGGCTCGACCTCGGCAACGCGCACTTCGCGGCGGGCGAGATCGACGCCGGCGTGCGGGCCTTCTCCGAAGTGGCGGGGCGTCACCCCGAGTCGGGCGAGCGCTATCGAGCGCTGGGCGGCGCGCTCGCCGCGCGTGGCCAGTACGCGCAAGCCGTCGCGAGCTACGAGCGCGCGGTCGCCATGCTGGGCGAGGATCCCGACCTCCTGTTCGGACTGGGCGCGTCGTTGGCGCGCCTCGGCACGCAGGACGGCGCGACGGCCGCGATCGAGGCCCTCGAACGCGTGGTCGCCCTGCGCCCCGGCGACGCGCGCACGCGGCGCGAGCTCGGCGCGCTCCTCCTCGCGCGCCGCGGCCGCGGCGACGTCGATCGCGCGCTCGCGCACCTCGGCGGCGCGGCGCGCAGCGAGCCGCAGAACCCGGAGCACCACCGAGCCCAGGGCGACGCGTACGCGCAGGAAGAGCGCTGGGAGCAGGCCGTGCGCGCTTGGCGGATCGCGGAGGCGCTCGTGCCCGACGACCTCGACCTCGCGCTCGAGCTGGCGTTCCTCTTCCTCGCCTGTCCCGCGCCAGAGCTGCGCGACCCCGCGGCGGGTCTCGCTCGAGCCGAGCTCGCCGTGGCGCTCGCGCCCGCGGATTCGGACGCTCGCGCCCTCCTCGCGCTGGGCCGCCTGCTCCGCTCCGACTGGAACGGCGCGCTCGCGGCGGCGGGCGAGGCGCAGCTCCAGGGCGCGGACCCGGTCGTGTGCGCAGGGCTCACCGCTCTCGCGCACGAGGCCCTCGGACGGCGGGTGGACGCGGACGCCGCGCGTGCGCTCGCCGCGCGCACGCAGGGATCGCCCGCCGGCCTGCTGCGCCCGCGCGTGCTGGAGCTGCTCGGAGAGCCCCGATGACGCGTGTGACGCCGACGAGCGCGACGCGCGCGTGCAAGACCCTCACGCGCAAGCGGCTGGCCGTCGGGTTCGCGCTGTGCGCGGCCGCGGCGCTGCCTTCCGCGCACGCGTGCTCGTCGCCCCTGCGCCAGGACCCGCTCGTCCGCGCCACGCGCGCGCCGGAGGTCGACTCCGACCTCGAGCTCGCCCGCGCCTTTGCGCCCTGGATCCTGCACGCCGTGCACCCCCGGCGCGGACGCCAGGACATCCCGGCCGCAGTCGACTTCGACGGCGACCAGGACGGCGAGAACGACTGGGAGCACCTGCCGCGCTTCGAGCTCGTCCCGACCGTTTACTACGCCTGCCTCGCGAGCGAGACGCACTGGTTCCTGACCTACCACGTCCACCACCCGCGCGACTGGAGCCTCTTCGAAGTGGGCCTGCACCTGACGCACGAGGGGGACGGCGAGAACCTCCAGGTGGTCGTGGACCGGGCAACCGGGAGCGTCGTGCTGCTCTTCGCGCAGGCGCACTACCGCGGTCGCGCGTACGCCGCGCCCGGGAGCGGTTTCGCGGCGCGGACCGAGCGTTTGGCGGGCGGCCTCCTGCTCGTCGACGACGAAGGCCGGGTCGCACCCGACGGCCGCCACGCCGTCGTGTACGTGCAGTCGGGCGGACACGGGATCTATGGTGCGCTCGATCGCTGCGCGCCCGTCGCGACAGAGGACGGCCGGTTGCGCGCCGCGGGCAACGGCATCGCGCTGCGACCGGCGCGCGCGGGCGAAGAGGTGGGCGAGCCAACGCTCCAAGAGCTCGCGGGCTTCGCGGCGGAAGCCCCCTACCGGCTCGAGTCGACGACGCGGCGGCTGTGGCCGCTCTTGCGCGACGGAACGCTCGTCGGAGAGGGAAGGCTCTTGGACGGCACCGTGCCCTACGCGGACGAGCGCGTGAGCGTGGAGCTGCCGCGCTACTACGAGGCCGACCGCTTCAGCGGTCCGTTCGGCCCCGACCGCGGCATCTCGCCCTTCGCCGTGGACTTCGACTTCGAGGCGCCGACCCTGGGTTCGCTGTTCTTCGATCCCGCGCGCCGTTGGGCCGAGGTGCTGCACGTTCCAACGCCGTGGTCCCTCGAGTGGATCGACTATCCGTTCGGCGGAACGCGCGACCGAACGCGCGACGAGATGCGCTGACGCTCGTTCGCGGCCCGACTCGCTGCGCGCTCAGACGTCGCTGCGTACGGGTCCGGCCGGCTGCTTCGGGTTCTGCGCCCGAGCCTGCATGCGGATGGCGTGATGGATGTCCTCCCACGTCGCCGCGCCGAGCATGACCAGGGCTTCTCCGAAGCGGATCCCCGTCGCGCGTTGCGCGCGCAGCGCGTCGTCGACCTGGTCGCGCGTGATGCGGCCGTGGTGCACGAGGATCTCGCCCAGGCGATTGGAGTGGACCATGCGCAGCGACACGGCCTCGCTCTGCTCGTCGAGCCGTGCGGGCAGCATGCGCTCGCTGCGTGCGCAAATCGGGGTCGCGAGGAACGCCGACTCGACGCTCTCGACCAGGCGCGTGACGAGGCTCGCGATGCGCTCGGGGGTCGGGCCGCCGGAGCTGGCCAGCACCTCCGTCGCGAGGCTCGCGGCTTCCAGGTAGGCCGCCAGATCGGCTTGGGCGCCGTGACGCATGAGCACGCGCAGCGCTTTCAGGCGATCGAGGATCTCGGTCTGCGCGTGCGGGTCGGTGGGACTCGCCGCGGCGACGGCCTGGACGAGCTCGTGGATCTCGGTGGGGAGCATGCTTCTCGTGGTGCGGGACTCGCACCGTCGTCGACCACGGCGCCCCGCCTACTTGAGCGGTCGGAGCGCGCGAACCGGCCCCGAGCCGGACGCGTGCGCGGGGCACCGCTGGAGACTCGGGTAGAGCAGCCCGGCGTGTCCACTGTGCGGCCGCCGCGAGCCCCGTACAATCGTCGGTCGGCCGCGCTCCACGCCCCTGCCCACTGCGAGGGCGAGCGCGAGGTAACACGATGAGACCGCCCACGTCCTTTGCGCTCGAGCGAGTGCTGCGCTTCGCCCTCGTCGCCCTGTGCGCCGGCCTGCCCGGCTTCCTCGCCTTCGGCTCCGGCTGCTACGTGCACGCGGACGACGACGACGAGTTCTGCGACGACGACGATTTCGACGACGACGGGGGCTTCGACGACGACGACTGCGACGACGACGACGGATCCGTGATCGTCGTCTTCGGCCAAATGCAGGAGTCCTATCGGCTCGAGACCTACCGGATCGAGGTGAGCGGCGATTCCGATCACCACCCGATCGCGCGCGTCGCCGACGTAGAAGGCGTCTCGATCCAGAGTCTGCTCGGCCCGGGCGTCTACGACGCGCAGGCCTTCCGCGCAGTGAGCGACCGCATCCTCTCCGCCAACGACGACCTCTTGGGCCTCCCAGCACCCGCCGGCCGGCGGCGGTTCGTCGGCACGGCCTTCGGTGCGAACGAGATCGCCGTGAGCTACGCCCAGGAGAGCGACGCCCTGGGGAGCTGGCGCGACGTGCCCGGCGCGGGGACGATCCTCCACTTCGAGCTCTCCGGCGCGCTCGCGTCGATCGAGAACCGCATCGCGCTCGCTCCCCTCGCTTCCCCCGCTTCCATCGATCCCATCGATCCCGGCGCGAGCGCGAGCTCGAGACGGTGAGCAGGGCGCTCCTCGCACGGCTCTCGCGACCCGTCGACGCCGCCTCCCTGGGATTCCTGCGCGCCGCGTTCGGCGTGATCCTGGCCGCGGAGGTCGTGCGCTTCTTCACGGCCGGCTGGATCGCGGAGTACTACCTCGACCCGCCGTTCCATTTCACCTACACCGGGTTCGGTTGGGTGCGTCCCCTGCCGCCCGGCGTGCTCCACGCCTTCTTCGCGCTGCTCGGCGCATCGGCCGTGGCGCTCGCGCTCGGGTACGCGCACCGCGTCGCCTCCGCGTTCTTCGCGCTCGGCTTCGCGTACGTGTTCCTGCTCGAGAAGGCGCGTTACCTCAACCACTTCTACCTGGTCGTGCTGCTCGCGGTGCTGCTCGCCGTGCTCCCCGTCGACCGCGCCTTCACGGCGGGCCCGAGCCGGCGCGGAAGGCCCGCGACCGTTCCGGCCTGGGCGCTCGAGCTCGTGCGCTTCCAGATCGGCATCGTCTACTTCTACGCCGGCGTCGCGAAGCTGAACGCGGACTGGTGCCTGCGTGCGGAGCCCTTGCTCGGCTGGCTCGCCTCGCGCGCGGACCGACCGTTCTTGGGCGAGCTCTACGCGCTCCCCGCGACCGCTTGGGTGTTCAGTTGGGGCGGACTGGTGCTCGACGTGTGCGCGTGGCCGCTGCTCATGGTGCGGCGGACGCGCGCGGCCGTGTTCGGCGTGCTGGTCGCATTCCACCTCGTCAACGCCGCGACCTTCGGGATCGGGATCTTCCCCTGGCTCATGATCGCGGCCACGACGGTCTTCTTCGAACCCGACTGGCCGCGCCGCTTCTTCGCCGGATGGCTCGCGAGCGCTCCCTCGCCGCGGGACGCGCGCCCCGCGCCCAACCGGCTGGGGATCGGCTTCGCGCTCCTGTGGGCGCTCGTGCAGACGCTCGTGCCGCTGCGCCACTTCCTCTACCCGGGGTCGGTGCACTGGACGGAGGAAGGTCACGCCTTCGCCTGGCACATGAAGCTGCGCACCAAGTCGGGGGCGGTGACCTACGTCGTGCGCGATCCGGCGACCGGCGCGGCCTGGCTCGTCGACCCGCGCAGCGAGCTCACGGCTTGGCAGAACGAGAAGCTCGGCGGACGACCCGACCTGATCCTGCAGTACGCCCACCACCTGCGCGACCGCTTCGTCGCGCGCGGGCTGGCGGCCGTGGAGGTGCGCGCGAACGCCCGCGCGTCGCTCAACCGGAGGCCCGTCCAGCCCCTCGTCGACCCCGAGGTCGACCTCGCCGCTGTCGAGCCCTCGCCCTTCCATGCGAATTGGATCGTTCCGCTGCAATGAGCGAAGACCAAGGGAGCGAGCTTGTGCGCGGCGCGCTCGCCCCCTACCGTTCCGCCATCGAACCCCGGAACCACCATGCGCAAACAACTCCCCTGGCTCCTGCTCCTCCTCGCTCCCCTGCTCGGTAGCTGCGTCTACACGAACATCAAGGTGCCGCTCGACCAAGACTTCGACGCCTCGCGCCTCGGCGACAAGACGGGCGAGTCCCACCTGCAGAGCGTACTAGGCCTCGTCATGTGGGGCGACGCCGGAACCCAGGCCGCCGCACAGCAGGGCGGGCTGAAGGTCATCCACCACGCCGACCTGCACATTGTCAGCATCCTCGGATTCGTCTACACGAAGCAGACGACGATCCTGTACGGCGAGTGATGAGCGCGCCGTTTAGAAAAGAATCGCGCTCCCTCCCGAGAGCCGCCCGTCTCCTTAGCTCTAGCTTCGTGCTCGGATTGTCGCTCCTGACGTCCTGTGTGGCTGTACCGCCGCGCGCCTTCAGTCGCGGGTTGCTATACACCCATGTCGTGCGACCCCTCGATGTCAACGCGCACGACACGCGAACGACGGACACGCCTCGCGCGATCCCGCTGTCGCGCGTTGATCCCACAGGCGACAACATCAAGCACATCTCCTACTCCCTCGTGAACGTGGTTTGGGGTGAAGCCAGCGTGCATGAGATGGCTCGCGCCGCCGGCTTCGAGGAAGTGCTCTACGCCGACCTGGAGACCCTTACCGTCCTCGCCTTTTGGACGCAGCGCTGGGTGCACGTGTACGGGCGCTGAGCGCCTCGGCCGTTCAGCCCCAGCGCACGACCGCGGACGCCGCCGTCATGCCGGCGCCGAAGCCGGCGAAGAGCACGAGGTCGCCGCGCGCGACACGCCCCGCGTCGAGCGCCGCCGACAGGGCCAGCGGCACCGACGCGGCCGACACGTTGCCCGTGAGCTCGAGCGCCAGCGCCGTGCGCTCGAGCGGGATGCCGAGGCGCTCGCAGCAGGTGGCGAGGATGCGCGCGTTGGCCTGGTGCGGCACGAGCAAGGCGATGTCCGCAGCCTTCACCCCGGCGCGCTCGAGGGCGCGCGTGGAGCTCTCCACCATGACGTGCACGGCTTGGCGGAAGACCTCGCGCCCGCGCATCGCGATCGTGCCGCCGACGTCGGCGTACAGGAGCTCGCCCGCGCTGCCGTCGGAGTGCAAGTCGAAGCCCAGGATCCCCGCGTCCCCCTCGCGCGCCTCGACGAGCACCGCGCCCGCCCCGTCGCCGAACAGGATGGCCGTGTCGCGGTCGTCCCCATCGACGATGCGCGAGAGCGTCTCCGCCCCGACGACCAGGATGCGCTCCAGCCCCTGCCGCAGGAAGCCGTTCGCCGCCACCAGCGCGTAGACGAACCCGGAGCACGCGGCGTTGAGGTCGAAGGCGCCGCAGACGAGCCCCAAGCGTTCCTGCACGGCCGGCGCCGTAGCGGGGACGGTCCGATCGGGCGTGGTCGTCGCGAGCAGGAGCAAGTCGACGTCGCGCGCTCCGACGCCGGCCGAGGCCAGCGCCGCCCGCGCCGCGCCCGCGGCGAGCTCGGCCGTCGTGCCGCCCACGCGGCGCTCGCGGATTCCCGTGCGCTCGAGGATCCAGGCTTCGCTCGTGTGCACGCGCCGGGCGATCTCGGCGCTCGTCACTCGCCCTTCCGGAAGCGCGACGCCGTGTCCCCTGATCGCGAAGCCCTTCAAGCGGATGATCCCCGGCGCCGCGCGCGCCTGGGGGCGGGATGGTAGGTCGCCGCGACCCCGCGGGCACCTTCTGAACGCGCAATTCGCGTGAGAGAGCCCGTCAGACGACGAAGAGCAGCGCGAGCGCGAGCGCGACGAGAACGCACGCCACGACCAACCAGCGCTTCTCGATCTCGATCGTGTCGCGCGCGAACTCCGCGCGCCGGAAGGCCTTCACCCACGACCCGGGGCCCAGCACTCCCCGCAGCACGAGGATCTCCCCCGGATGACGGCCCTGCAGCGCGGCGTCGGAGAGCGCGCTCTTGTGCTGCACGGCCGAGAGTTCCCCGTCGCGCACGAGCAGCGCGAGCGCGCGCTCGCGACGACCGGCGGCGATCGGACTCCCGTCGGGGAACGCCTCGGCCACCCACAGGGTGTGGACGTCGCCGAAGCGCAGGTGCGTCTCGGGCAGGAGCTCGCGCTCCTGCCCCGGGAGCAGCACCTCCTCCGCGAGGAAGCTCCCGTTCGCGCTCCCCTGGTCCTCGACGAAGAAGCGCCCGAGCACGCCGTCGAACCGGATGCGCGCGTGCGGCGACGACACGCTCAGGTGCTCGATGCGCACGTCGGCGCCCGTCCGGCCGATCGCGGTCTCCGGTCGCTCGAGGTCCACGATCTTCGCGCGCACCCCGTCGGCGATCACGAGCCGCGGACGCAGGTCGGCGAGCGCGCGCTGGAAGCGGACGTCCGCGTCCCGATCCCCTTCCAGAGCGCCGCCTGCGTGCACCACGGTGCCGAGGTAAGCGCTTTCGTCCGTGTCGACGCAGAGCGCCGCGGCGTCCCGCGCACGCGCCCTCGTCACCTCGAGCAGGGTGGCCCCGAGCAGGAAGCGCGCGCCGCGCACGAGTCGCGCGCACTGCCCCTGCCCAAGGAGCGGGCCGTCCACGACGCGCGTCCCGTTGCGGCTCCCCATGTCCTCGAGGACGAGCTCGCCGCCGCGCTCGGCCACGCGCGCCTGCCACGTGCCCGCCGTCGGATCGCCGAGCACGCAGGTGTTGCTCGGATGGCGTCCGAAGGTCGCGCCGGGTTCCACCTCGACGCGCCGCTCCGCTCCACCCGGCTCGCGGATCAGAAAGGTGAGGCTCATGCGGCCTGGGATTCTAGGCGCTCTACGGCGCAGCGCTCCGGCGCCAGGGCGGGCCATTTCCCCCATCTTCGCCACGCTTCGCCACGAAATCCGCGCCCGCGACCCAACGCTCCCGCCGGCACGGGGTCTTGTAGCGTGGAGTCGTCGTGAACGAGCCCGAACGGATCCTCTCCGAGAGCGCCTGGATGCGCCGTGTGGCCTTCGCGCTCGTGCGCGACGCCGCGCTCGCCGACGACGTCGTGCAAAAGGCCTGGGTGCGGGCGCTCTCCGGCGCGCCCGAAGGTGCGGCGTCGCTGCGGCACTGGCTCGCGCGCGTCGTGCGCAACCTCTCGCTCCACGAGCTGCGCACGCGCGAGCGCCGGGCGGAGCGCGAGTCCGCGGCCCAGGGGTCGAAGCGCGCCCAGGACGCTCCGGGCGACGTCCTCGCGCGCCTCGATGCGCACAAGCAGCTCTTCGACGCCCTCGCGCAGCTCCCGGAGCCGTACCGGCGCACGGTGACGTCGCGCTACCTCGACGGCCTCTCGCCGGCCGAGATCGCGCGGCGCGAGCGCGTCCCCGCGGGAACGGTGCGCTGGCGGCTCTCGCGCGCACTCGAGCTCCTGCGCGCCGATCTCGACCGCCGGCACGACGGCGGGCGGCGCGAGTGGTGCCTCGCTCTCCTCGCGGACGCCATCCGCCCCCCATTCCCTCCGCCGCCCGCGACGTTGGCCGGCGCCGTTGCGCCCGGAATCTTCCTGATGAACGCCACGACCAAGGCTCTCCTGTTGCTCGCCGCCGGCCTCGCGACGACTCTCGCGGTGTCGCTCTTCGTCTCCCGGCCGGACCTCGGCGCAGGAGGAGACGTGCTGCTCTCCGAGCACGTGGCGGAGCCCGCCGTCCCCCCCGCCGCGGCTCCCGCGGGCCCGACCGCCGCTTACGCGCGCGTCTCGGTGCTCGGCGACGCGCCGCCGGCGGGCGACCGCGAGCCGCCGCCCAGCGCGCCCGCTGCCGCACCGCCCAGCGCGGCTCTGCTGCGGGCACGCGTGCTCGATTCGCTGCACAACCCGCTCGCCGGAGCCGTGCTCGCCGTCCCCGAGCTCCACCTACGCGGAGCGAGCGGCTTCGACGGCACGCTGGCGCTCGAGATCCCGTTCGCCGAGACGCGCACGCGCAGCGTCGCCGAGGTCTCGAGCGAGGACTGCGCCACGCGCTGGGTCGAGTTCGACCTGGAGCCTGGAACGACGACGCTGCTCGGCGACGTCGTGCTCGAGAGCGGCGCGTCCGTCGCGGGCATCGTGCTCGCGCCCGACGGGACACCCGAGCCCGGAGCGCGCGTCGTCGTCACCGGCCCGGACCTCTTCGGCCCCGCGCGACGATCGGAGCTGCACGGACCCGACGAGTATCCCGGCGCCCCGAGCGCCCTCACGGATGGAAGCGGCGCGTTCACCGTGCGCGGCGTCGCGTCCGGCAGCCGCCGCGTGTGGGCGTCGGCACTCGGCTCGCGCTTCGCCTGGAGCGCTCCGCTGCACGTGCAGGCCCCGCAGTCCGTCGACGGACTGCTCCTGCGCCTCATGGCCGAGGCGCCGGAGGACTGGATCTCGGGCGTCGTGCTCGATCCGAGCGGCGCGCCGCTCCCCGCCGCACGCCTCTCGCTCGAGTTCCAGAGCGCGAGCTGGAGCAGCAGCCGGGGCGTCCCGCTCGACCTCGACGCGCGCTTCCGCCAGCGCGTGGAGCTCGACGGGCCGCACGATTTGCGCGCGACCGATCCCGCCGGACGCTGGCCCGCCGCCGTCGCGCGCGGCGTGGCTCCCGGCTCGACTCAAATCGAGCTCCGCTTCCGCGAGCCGGCGGCGCTCGAGCTGGGCGTGCGATCCGCGGCGGGCGAGCCGCTCGAAGGCTTCGACGTCGCGGCCGAGCGCGCCGACGACGGCGATCGGCTCGCCGCGCCGCGCAGCGTGCCGCTCGCTCCCGGGCGGGCGCGCGTGTTCCTGCCCAACGAGCCCTGCGTGCTCGTCGTCGCCGCGCACGGCTACGCGACCGAGCGCTCCGACGTGCTGGATCCGAACGCACCGCCCTCGGAGCTCTCGTTCCGGCTCGCACCGCGGGCCGGCGTCAGCGGCGTGGTGCGCGCGCGCGGAGCTCTGCTGGAGGGAGCCACCGTCCTGCTCGCACGGATGCCGGGGGACGGACGCTGCTACCAGAAGGACGGCTTCGACCTGCGCTTCTCCTCCACGGAGCTCCAGGAAGGCGTGACCGACGCCCACGGACGCTTCGCGCTGACCCCGCCGGAGCAGGGCGACTTCGCGCTGCTCGTGCACGCCGACGGTTTCGCCGTCGCCGAGCTCGGTCCCTTCGCCCTCTATGGACCGCAGGGGATCGCCGGCATCGAGGTCGAGCTCGTGGGGGGCGGAGCGCTCGAGGGCCACGTGCTCGTTCCGCCCGGCGCGCGACCCGCAGGCGTCATCGTCGGGATCAACCGCGGCGACGCGTTCCCGCGCACCCTGCGCGTCGGCGAGGACGGTCGCTTCCGCTTCGAGCATCTCGCGGCCGGGCGCTGGCAGGTGAGCCGCGTCGATCGGCTGCTCGGCCTGGACGAGACCTTCACGATCTCGGGCTGCGACTCGGACGAGTTTCGCTCCGATTGCACGGTCGCGGACGGACGCACGACGCGCTTCGACCTGGACCTGTCCGACGCGCGGCCGTGCGCGCTCTCGGGCGAGCTCGCGCTGAACGGCCGGCCGGCGGCCGGGGCCACGATCGTGCTCATGCCCGCCTCCGGCGTCGTGCTGGGTGGGCGCGAGCGGCCCTCGACCGTCGCCGATGGCGAGGGGCGCTTCGAGCTCGCGTCCGACGAGCCCGGCCTCTTCCGGCTGGACATCACGCTCCCGGGCGAGACGGCGAGCCGCCTCGTGAGCGCGGTCTCGCTCGAGCGCGGTCCAACGACCTGGTCGCTCGACCTCGACACCGCGCGGCTCGTCGTCCACCGGCCGGAGCCGGTGAGCGACGAGATCACGCTCGTCGCGCACGGCGAACGCTGGGACTTCTACGCGAACGTCTCGGACGGGGGCGACACGCCGATCGTGGTCCCGGCCGGAACCGTGGAGCTCGGCCGCTACCTTCAGCGCCCCGGCGCCGCCCTGAGCGAGTGGTCACCGCTCGAGGAAGTCTCCCTCGCCCGCGGTCAGCAGCAAAGCGTCGTCGTTCCCTGATAGGGAGGCGCCGACGACGTGGCTCGGGTCACGCCCCCAGCCCCGCGCCGCTCGATGCGCCCGGACGGAAGGTCGGCGCGCCGGTGCGGCGCGCGAGACGGCGCCACGCAAGGAGCACGAGGAAGCAGGCGCCGGCGGCGAGCACGTCCGTCGGACGCAGCGGCACGAAGCGCGTGCTGCAACCGCCCCCACCGCCGCCGCCCGGCGTCGCTTGCACGGTGAAGGCCGCGTCGGTCAGGCTCGCCTGACCCGTGCCGGCGTTTCGGACCATCACGCTGACCGAACCGGGAGCCAGCGGGGGAACGTCGGCTTGGAGCTCGGTGACGCCGACGAAGGCGATCGTGTTCGCCGTCGTCCCGCCCGCCCCGGTCTGCGGGTCTGCGCCGAAGACGACGGTCGTGTCGGGCGAGAAGCCGCGTCCCACGATGCTGACGCGCTCGCCCGCCCTGCCCGTCGACGGGGAGATCGACGTGAACGTGGGATCGGGGCCGGCGGCGTAGTCGAAGACGCCGCTCGCCGTGTGGCCGCCGGGATTCTCCACCTCGAGCAGGTGGGTGCCGAGCACGCCGCCCGCGGTCGTGACGCGCAGGGTGGAGTCGTCGACGCGCTCGAACGGCTGCACGTCGCCCGCGATGCGCACCACCACTTCCTCCTCGAAGTCGCGCCCCTCGAGGATCACGAGCGTGCCGCCGTTCACGTCGCCGGCCGAGGGGAACACGCTGTCGAGCACGGGCACGGACGTGAAGCGGAATCCGTCCGCGAGGCGTCCTTCGACGCCCGTCGCGTCGATCAGGACGACGTCGCGCAGGCCGGGCGCCGACGGCCGCGTCAGGATCTCGACGGTCGCGTCGTCCAGCACCTCCAGGCCGTTCCCGGCGCTGTAGACGTGCTCGCCCAGCACGACGCGCGCGCCCGGGCGGAAGCCCGAGCCGAAGAGCATCACCACGGTGCCGCCCTCGTGCAGCCCGACCTCGGGATCGACCGCGCCCACGAACGGGTCGGCGGGCGTGATCTCGATCGCGCCGGGAATGAGGTCCACGTCACCGGAGAGCGTCGTGACGAGGAGATCGGCGTGGCCGGGGGTCGCATTGACGGCGGCTTGCAGGAAGAAGCGCACGGCGAAGCCCTGCCACTGGACGGCGAAGAACGCGATCTCCGGATCGGACGAGGAGAGCGTCGATCCCGCGACCAGGCCCTGCCCCCCGAGCAGGTAGGGACCGAGGAAAGGGCCTCCTGGCAAGGCGCGCAGCGGCAAGGAGTCCGCGCGCATGCCGAGTTGCACGAAGACGTCCGGCGGCGCGAAGAGGTCGCCGAGCGCGAGCGTCTGGCCCGCCGCCAGCGCGAAGGTCCCCGCGCCGACCGCGAACGCTTCGAAGTCGGTGTGGATCGGTTGGGCGGCCGCGAGGTTCTCCGCTCCCACGACTCCGCCCAGCGGATTGACGTGCAGCGCGTAGGAACCGGGATCGGAGACGACGACCTGGAAGCTGCCGTCCGCTCGCGTGAGAGCGCCCGAGACGGTTCGACCGGATGCGTCGGTGGCCGACACGTGCGCGCCCGAGACCGGCGAGGCGTCGGATTGCCGTCGGATGCGTCCCTCGATCCGACCGAGCGGCCCGGCCGGCGCGATGGCGGCTGCGCCGTTCGCGTCGTCGGCGGAGAGGCTGCGCTGCAACACCACGCCCGGGCTCACGAACGGATACATCGTGGCGCCGCCGACGCCGGAGTGGTCGAGACCGATGAAGTGCCCCAACTCGTGCGTCGCCACGTCCTGCACGTCGATCCGGTTCGGCTCGCCGCTCGCGGTGAACTCGAACTCCGCGTCGTTGAACAGGATGTCGGCGTCCACGATGGAGCCGCGGAAGAACTTCACCGGGGTGACCGCCACGATGCCGGAGAGCTCGGGAAAGAACCCGGAGTCGCCGTCGTCGAAGCGCACCTGGTGCAGATCGAGGGCCTCGAAGTCGTTGCGCGCCTTCTGTACAGGGGAGAGGTTCTCCGCCAGCGTGAGCGCCGACGCCGGAACGTCGTTCCACGCGGCGATGGCGTTCTGGATCGCCGTGATGCGCTCGGCGTCCGAGAGATCCGGGGATGCGCGCGAGGAGATCACGACCGAGATCGCGCCCGGCGTCGGCCACGAAAGCGGCGCGAGCGTGGTGGGATCGCGCAAGCGCACGTGGGCGACCGCGTGCGTTGCGAGCGCCAGCGCGAACAGCCCGGCGAGGACGAGGAGTCGCGGCCGGCGCACCGTGCGAGCTCGGTGCGTCACCGACCGTCTCCCGCGGCCGCGTCCTCGGCCGCGCGGCGTTCGAGCTTGGCGGCCACGGCGCGCTCGACGCGGTCGGCGAAGCTCGCGTACTCCGCTCGCGCGTCCCCTGCGCCGGCGCCGGGGGACGTGCTCGGCCCGCTCGCCGGAGCGGGAGCGACGCGCGTCAAGCCGTCGAGCCGCCGCCCCACGCGGCGCACGCCGAGCGCGTCGCTCGCGACGAAGAACGCGCCCTGCGCCGCGCCGACTGGAACGCGCCAACCGGTTCGGCCCGGCGCGCTGAGGCACAACACGACCTCCTCGCCCTCGCGCAAGCGCGGGAAGCCCGAGAGCAGCGTGCCCGAACCGTCCGGGAGTACGCCGCCAGGAAGGCGGATCGTTCGCGCGGGAAGGTGCTCGCCGAGGAAGGTGCGCGACACCTCGAGCGAGTAGTCCGTGCACACGATCCCGCTCGGATCGGGGACGCCGCGCGCGGTGAGCACGCGCGCCAGGACGACGAGCTCCGCGCGATCCACGAGATCCTCGAGCTCGAGCCGCAGGGCCGTGTCCGCGCGGACGACGCCGGCGAAGGCGCTCGCGCACAGGAGGAACAGGAGTCGAACCAGGGTGTCGGGCAGGGGGAGCGTTCGCATGGTTTCCGTGCTCGTCGGGATCTCCATCGATACGGGGGCGTCGGGACGGACGGAGGACCCCCCGAGTAGACCCTATAGCGACTCGGCGCGGACGGGGTCACCGGGCCGGCGATCGTTCACGCGAGGCAGCGCTGGACCGCCGCCTCCAGCCCGACCATCGTCACCGGTTTCGCCAGGACCTCTGCGACGCTCGACTCCACGTCCTCCACCGCCTCCAGGTGGTTCCCCCAGCCGGTCAACAGGATCACGGGCACGTCGGGCCGCTGCCGGTGCGCTTCCCGGGCGACGTCGTTGCCCGTGAGACCGGGCATGCCCATGTCCGAGATCACGAGGTCGAACGAGCACGTCGTGAACAACTCCAGCGCCGGCGCCGCGGCCGTGAAGCCCGTGACGTCGTGGCCGAGGGTCTCGAGGAGCTGCAGGACCGTGTCGAGCACGTCCGGGTCGTCGTCCACGACCAGGATGCGGGCGCGCCGACCCACGGTTTCGCCTGCGCTCTCCGGCGTCACGTCCACGTCCTTCGCCGCCGGCAACCAGACCGTGAAGGTGCTGCCGATCCCGAGCGCGCTCTCCACCTCGATCCTCCCGCCCAGGCGATGGACGATGCTCCACGACGTGGAGAGCCCCAGACCTCCGCCGCGCGGACCCTTGGTGGTGTAGAAGGGATCGAAGAGCTGCTTCTGTTGCGCTTCCGTCATCCCCGAGCCGGCGTCGCGGACGGCGAGGAAGACCTCTCCCTGCACGGTGCCCGAGGAGAGCCGGATGGTGCCGCTCGCGACCATCGCGTCGACGGCGTTGAAGATCAGGTTGACGAGGACTTCGCGGAGTTCCGCGGCACGCGCGCGGACCGGCGGAGTCGAGCCGACGTCGACTTCCACGCTGATGGCCACGCCGCGCAGGAGCGCCTCGTCGGACCACTTGCGCCGAGTGAGCTCGCGCACGAAATCGAGGATCTCGCTCGGAACGACCGTCGTGGTCTCCTTCTCTGCGGTGCGCGTGAAGACCTGGAGGCGCCGCACCGTTTCGGCCGCGTCGAGCGCGCAGGTGCTGATGCGCGTGACGGTCGTCCGGGTGTCCTCGTCCAGGTCGTCCTTGGCGAGGAGCAGGTCGCACAGCCCGAGGGCGATGAGGAGCGCGTTGTTGAAGTTGTGCGCGATTCCCGCCGCCATCTCCCCCAGCGCGGACAGGCGCTCGGCGCGCACGAGCTGCTCCTGGGCCGCCTTGGTCTGCTCCAACGCGCCGTTGAGTCGCTCGATCAACCGCAAGTCGTAGAGCGCCGACGCGACCTGATCCGCGAACAGCGCGAGCAGTCGCAAATCGCTCCGCGAGAACGGATGAGGCTCGCCGCGCTGGTCGAACTGGAGCACGCCGATGACTTCGTCCTCGACGATGAGCGGCGCGCACAGGGCGCTCGCGATGCGCAGGAGCTCGATGCTCTGCTGGTTCTTGAGTCCGTGGTCGCGGGTCGCATCGTCCACGATGACCGGTTCGCGCGAGACGCGCACCCGGTCGAGCAAGGTCTCGCTGACCGGGAGCGCTCCCAAACCGTGCGCCTCGAGACTCGACGATTGGATGATCGGCACCCGGTCCTCGCCGAAGAGCACCACGAAGCCGTTCTGGGCATCGAACAGCTCCCGCAGCCGGTCGTTGACGTACGCGAGCAGCTCGTCGCGGTTGTGGATCCGGTGGATGGCGCGCGAGATCTCGAGGAGCCGCGTGAGCTGCCGCGCCGAGACGCTGTCGACGTCGCTCGAGTCGGGTCGCTCGCGAATCTCCAGGGCTCCACCCAACCGCGCGAGCCTCGAGCGCGCCTCTCCCCACTCGCCCTCGACCATAGGTGCCTACGTTAATCCTTCCGGCGACGAAGCGCCCTCCCGTCGCAAGCAATCTTCGATCGCGGCGAGCACGTCGGCCCGTCTTGGGGAATCCACGTACGACAGCTCGAGCTTTGGATCGTCCATGCGCTCGATCGCCGCGCGGAAGATGCCCACGCATTTCCCGAGCCACTGCAAGCCGCGCTCGCGCCGGTCCTCCTCGATGTGGAAGCGCCCGAGAGCGGCGGCGGCCTGCCACTCGAGCTCGGGTGCGGCGAGCAGCACGGCGAGGTCGTACGCGCGGTGCAAGCGGCGCGACGCCTCCTCGGCGCGACCCCCGTCGACGGCGAGGATCCCGAGCGTGCGTTCGGCCCGGATCACGAGACCGCGCATCCCCACACGCTCCGCGACGCCGAGCGCCTCGCTCGCCGACGCCTCCGCGCGCCCGTGCTCGCCCAGGTCCGCTGCGCACTCGGCGGCCGTGACGAGCGCCGTCGCCAGGGTCCGCGTGTCGGCCAGCTCGCGCCCGAGCTCCACCGCGCGCCAGAGCGTCTCCACGCCGCGCCCCGTGAGGTGCTCCAACTCTCCGACCTGGCTCGACAGCAAGACCTCGTGCGTGCGCGACTCGCACGCCCGCGCGAGCAGGATCCCCTCGCGGGCGAGGCTCTCCGCTCGCGCGAGCCTCCCGATCGAGACCTCGACCGACGCCAGAGTCGCGAGCGCCTCGACCCGCGAGACGTCCGCCCGACCTCTGTGGCACGCGAGCGCGCGGGAGGCTTGGTCGAGGGCGCGCGCCAGGTCTCCCTTGTCCCGCCACACCTCCGCCAGGTTCGCGCGCGTTCGACCTTCGCCGCGCACGTCCCCGACCTCGACCCGCATCGAGAGCGCCTCCTCGTAGCGCGCGATCGCAGCGCCGTACTTTCCCATCCAGTGGTCGAGCACGGCCAGGTTGGAGAGCGACAGCGCGATCGCCGCGCGATTGCCGAGACGCCGTTTGATCCCGAGCGCCTCGTCGAAGCTCTTGCGCGCGACGTCGAACGCCCCGGAGACGAGTGCGATGTTCCCGAGGTTCGTCAGATTTCGCGATCGGCCGTCGAGATCGGCGCTCCCGTTGCACAGATCGAGGGCGTGCTCGCAATGCGCGCGCGCCTCGTCGTAACGTGAGCGCGCGAAGGCCAGGGTGCCGAGGTTGTTCCACAGCGCAGCCGTGGCCGGATCCGTCAGGGGTCGCTCGAACGCGGCGAGACCGCACCGCAACCACTCCTCGGCCTCGACGGTGCGACCGAGCTCGTACTCGACCCGACCCAGGAGTTCGCAGGCCCGCCCCCTTTCCGGGTCGAAGCGCGGAAGGCTCGCGCGCTCACCGCGATCCTCGAGGGCTTCGAGGAGCAGCGCCCGCGCCGCGTGCGGCTGACCGAGTCCTTGCAGCGCGTAGGCGCACTTGCGCAGGAGGCGCGGGCGCTCCTCCGCGCAGTCGCAGGCAAGCCGCTCTTCGTAGACGCTCCTCGCGTTCTCGAACTCCCCCAGCCGCACGTGCGCGTCGCCGACCGACTCGAGGATCGCCGCGCGCAGCGGTTCGTCCTCGCGTGCGTGGAGGACGAGGGCCCTGCCGAGCTCTACCGCCCGGCGCGGATCGTTGGCCTGGAGCAGCCGCAGGACGGCGTCCTTCCCCCGGACGACGGCCGCTGCGCCTTCGTTCGCCGCGAGGTGATGCTCCGCGATCGAGACGGTGAATTCCCCTTCGCCCTTCGCCCGCGCGAGGACGCGCGCCCAGGCCGAGTGGATCCCGCGCCTCGCTCCATGATCGAGCTCGTCGTAGGCGAGCGCCCGCAGACTCGCGGAGGGAATCGCGTAGGAGACCCCTCCTCCCGCGCCGTCGACCCGGAGGAGACCGCGCCGCGCGAGCGCCTCGAGCGCTCCGTCGATCGGCGTGCCGTCCAAGACCTCGACCAGCAAGTCGCGCGTCGCGGAGCGGTCGAGGATGGCCAGGGCGTCGAGCACCGCTCGCTCCGCGGCCGAAGCGTCCGCGAGCTCGCGGCGCAGCGCCTCGGCCATGGAGCCCGGAATCAGGTCGAGCGAGAAGGCCTCCCGATCCGCACGTCCTTCCTCGACGGCGATCGACAGCGCCCGCGAAGCCGATACGGCGAATCCTGCGTGGCCCTCGGTCACCTCGACGATGCGCGCCAGGGCGCGCTCGTCGTCGGCGAGCTCGGGCGACACGAGCGAAGCCGCCAGCCTGCGCGTCTCGGCGGGGACGAGACGACCGAGCTCGAAGGTCTTCTGCGCACAGACCGAGAGCGAGCGTGCGGCGGGAGATCCGCGCAACGCCGAGGCGACGAACGCGACGGGTCCCTCGCAAGCTCCCCGCGCCGAAGCCTCGATCAAGGCCCAGGTGGACGGATCCGCCCGATCCACGTCGTCCAGGACGAGCAGCAACGGCTCGATGCGAGCCGCGCCGGACAGTGCGTCCTGGAACTCCACCCAGCGTCGCGCGTCGCGAACGCCCGCATCCGCGCCCGGATCGACCGCGGCGCTCCGATTCGCGCCGGCCAAGCCCTCCGTCGAACGCATCAGGCGCGACGCACACTCCGGGTCGTGCGGCTCCAGCATGGCTGCGAGCGGTAGGACGGCGTCCAGCAGGGGTCGATACGGCGCTCCCGCGGGGGACGCGGCGCGCGAACGCAGGACGATCACCCCGGCGAGCGCGGCGCGCCACGCGATCTCGTCCAGGAAGCGCGACTTCCCCGAGCCGCCTTCTCCCGTAGCGAGGACCAACGAGGGCGCGGCGCGTCCCTGGGCGAGATCACGGAGCCAACCCTCCGTCCACGCGAGCTCGTCCACGCGTCCCACGAAGCACGGATCCGTGTGCGCGAGCCCCGCGCCGCGCCGAGCGAGTGGGACGAGGGGACGCAGATCGCGCAGGATGCTCGCCGCGTCCGGATAGCGCGTGTCGCGATCGCCTTCGATCATGCGGGCGAGGATGACGCCGAGGGGCAGAGCGTTCGCCTCGGCGGGGGCGAGGTCGAGCGCTTCCAGGAAGGACGCGCCCAATGCGAAGAGATCGGTCGATGCCGTCGGCGGCTCTCCCGCGAGGATCGACGGGGCGGCGTAACGCGGCGTTCCGCGCACGACTCCGGTCGGCCCCTCGCCGAGGCGACCGGACAGACCGAAGTCGATCAGTACCAGCTCGGGCCCGCCCGACCGCTCGCGCACGAGGAGATTCGCAGGCTTGAGATCGCCGTGCACGACGCCGCGACCGGCGTGCAGGAACGAGAGCGTCCGACAGGCCTGCCACAGGAGCGCGGCGGCGAGGCCGAGGTCGCGCCCCGCGAGGGCCGACCCGAGCTCGCGACCCTCGACGAACTCCATCGCGAACCAGGCGAGACCCGAGGGCTCGCGCCCGAAGTCGAGCACGCGCGGGAGGTGCGGATGCGCGAGGCTCGACAGGCGCTCGAACTCCGCGCTCGGCGCTTGCGAGCCTCCGTCGAGCCGCGCGAGCTTCAGGGCCACGCGCGCGCCGTGGATGCGCTCTCGGCCGAGGAACACCGCGCGGTCTTCCCCGGCCGAGAGCCTACCCTCGATCGTGTAGCGACGAGTGAGTCGACTGGTTGCGGCGAGCTCGCTGAGCTCGTCCCGACTCTCCGAGCCGTCAGCGCAGCGTTCCGTCTCCGATCGTGTGTCCGTCACCCGAGATCAGCACCTTGCGCGCGATCACGTTCCCCACGATCGTCGCCTGGTCCCCGAGCAGTTGGAACTGACCGCCGTGCGTGTACATCCTACCCGTGAAGGCATGGTCCGTCCCGGCGATCAGCACATGGTTGGGCGTGTTCGCGTCCTGGTCGTCCACGGACCACGCCAGCACGCCGTCGGCGAACGCCGTGAAAGCGTTCGAGTTGCCCCTGAACTCGATGCTGCCTTCGGCCACGAGGGTCAAGGCGGCGGAGATTTCCGCCCCGCTGACGATGATGTCGCCGGTCGAGTAGATGACGCCGCCGACGGGAACTCCCAGGCTCGTCTCGAGTCCCGACGGCCCCATGACGACGGTGATGTCCTGGGCGAAGAACGTGTCGTTCGCCGACGCCAGCGCAGCATAGTGGCCGGCGGAGAACGGCGCCGCGGGAAGGGTCGTTTCCGCCGGCTCGTCCACCAGGGTGCCGAGGACGTGGCCTTGACCGCGGATGTCGGTCCCACCGCGGAACCGCAGGCGCTCGGGAATCAGGTCTTCGTCTCCGTCGAGACGGAACGGGCCGTTGGTCAGGATCTCGCCCTGCACGAACGTGTCGCTCGTGAGGAGGTACATGGCGTAGTTCCCCGTCCCCGAGCTGTGGAGCACGGGACCGGGGTACACGTCGATGGCGGCCACGGGAGCGTCCTCGAGCGCGTCGAGGCGCGCCGCGAGCTCCGTTGCGCCCAAGCAGTACACGAAGCCCACGTCTTCGTACCCCGGGGACTCCGCGATCGCCACCCGGAGCACTCCGACCGTCCCGAGGTGCTCGCTCGCACTCGGACGCTGCATGGGATCGTTCTCGCCGAAGAGGTCGAGCTCGATTCCCGCCAGGGTCCCAGCGGCCAGCCAACCCCCGATCGCTCCCCCCGCGGGAACGATCACGTCCTCGAAGACGAGCTTCCCGAACGTGAGGATCGCGCTCTCCCGTTCGGCGACTCCTGCCTGATCGCACGACGCGAGGAAGGTCACGCCCGTTCCGACCAGCACGCCGCGCAGGTGGCTCCAGTCGCCTTCGGGACCCACTTGGCTCCAGTCGCCCTCCGGCCCGTACATGAGCCACGCGAGCTTCTGCGCGCGCGCCGCAGAGAGCGTCAGGATCTGCTCGTCCGCCCAGGTGGAAGCGGCGGAGGCAGTGAGTAGGACGGCCGCAATCGCCGATCGAGCGGCACCCCTGAGCTTCATTCCATTCGTTCTCATGACACTTGGATCCCCTTCTGAGCTGTGGGTGGTCCCCGTCGCGGAGAACCGTGGCCCTGCCATGAGCCCCCCGTTTCTTGCGCATCCAACGCTGGATGCGCGTCGAGCCCAATCGTGACGGGGAGCCGTAACCAGCAGGGGATCCGCACTCCCTCCTCGTTCAAGAAATGCCCCTGCCGTCCCAGACGCGGGATCGGAGCGCTCGAAACCCTGGACTCTCGGCTTGGGAGCCCGCCCGCTCGAAGGAGTTCAGAGGACACTTCCCGCGCGCGATCGCCGCCGATGCTGCGCACGCGAGGCACCCGCTTCCACTCGAACACACGCACGACAGGAGCACGGTTCGAGGGGTTCGAACGCCGCGTCCGAACGGGCCGAGTGGAAGCCCGCTCTCGAAGACGACGTTCCCACGCCCCTGTCCTCGACCTATCCTGCTCGGATGCCCGACGACGGCGAACGCAAGGGCTTTCGCAGCTTCCAAGACCTGCGGCGCGCTCGTTCGGGCGACGCGGCTCCCGATGCGGCCGAGGCTCAGACGGGTTGGACCCTCGAGAGCGAGGGCCGGCGCTTGGATCCCGACGCTTCCCTCGCGAGCGTTCCCGACGGCGGCGGGCGCGAGGCGGAGAGCGCGCGCGAGCGCATCGCGCGTCGACCGGCTGCGTTCGGTCCGATGGACCACGGCCCGCCGATGTACGCCGACGTCGACTCGGAGGAGATGCAACTGCTCGCGTCGTTCCGCGTGCGCACGGTCTTCCCCGACGACGTCCGCGCGGAAACCAGGGCGTTGCCCACGGATCCCGGACCCGCCGACTGGGCCGACCGCGTCGATCTGCGCGACGAGACGATCTTCACCATCGACGGCGACGACGCGAAGGACTTCGACGACGCCATCTCGATCGCGCCGTTGGGCGCCGGTCGAGTGAAGGTCGGAGTGCACATCGCGGACGTCGGACACTACGTACGACCCGGAACCGCGCTCGACACGGAAGCGCTCGCGCGCGGAACGAGCGTCTATCTGCCCGACCAGGTCGTGCCGATGCTTCCCGAGGCTCTGTCGAACGAGCTCTGCTCGCTCGTACCGCGCCGCGACCGCCTCGCGTACTCGGTGCACATGGTGTTCGACGAACGCGGGAAGCGGCTCTCGGCCGAAGTCGAGAAGACGGTGATCCAAAGCGTCCAGCGCAACACCTACCGCATCGTGCAGGAGCTCCTGGACGGCGCGGACACCGGCGAGACGCGCGCGATCCGCTTCATCGAAGGACCGCTGCGGCTCTTCCGCGAGTGGACCGTGATGCAGCAGAAGCTGCGCGACGCCAAGGGCTCACTGCGCATCCAGTCGCGGGAGCGCAAGTTCGTCTTCGACGCGAACCACGCGATGACGGGCGTCGTGGATGCGCCGCGCTACTTCTCGAACACGCTGATCGAGGAGACCGCGTTGGCCGCCAACCAGGCGGTTGGAGACCTCTTCCGGGCGCGGGGGCTGCCCACCGTGTATCGCGTGCACCCGGAGAAGGACGACGACGAGATCGCCGCGGTCGCGAAGAGCCTGGAGGAGCACGGCATTCGCGTACCCCTCAAGGAGCGTTTGACGGGCCGCGACATCGGGCGGCTGATCCTCGCGGCGCGTCGCCGGCCGAACGCCGAGGCCTTGATCGCCCGCATCATGGGGCTCGTGGAGCGCGCCTACTACGAGGTTCGCGATCACGAGGACGTGGCCGTGCACTTCGGTCTAGCGCGCGAGGCGTACCTGCACTTCACCTCGCCCATCCGCCGCTACCCCGACCTGCTCGTCCATCGCTGGTTGTGGGCGATCGAGAGTCGCGGCGGCGAGGCGGAGGCGGAGCTCAAGACCGAGGCCTTCCTGGCCGACCTCAACGACATGGCCGCGCACTGCTCGCGTCAGGCGGAGATCGCCGAGATGGCCGAGTACGCGGTCGGCGACCTCAAGGTCTGCCAGCTCATGGAGCCTCACATCGGGCTGCGCCTCGACGCGCGCATCCTGCGCGTCTCGCGCTTCGGCATCGAGGTCGTGCTCACTGCCTTCAACGTCAACGGGTTCCTGCCGGTGCGCGCGATCGGCGACCGCGCCGAGCTGAAGGGCGCCACGCTCACCGTGCGCGCGGGGCGCAGGAACTTCTCGTTCACCGAGGGCTACCCGATCCGCGTGCTCGTGAAGGACGTCGACTTCCTGCGCCTGCAGGTGTTGCTCGAACCCGGCTGAGCGCGGGCGAGCCAGCGCGGGGCCGATGTCGCTCGTCGGACGAGGTCAGGGCACCGTCGTCAGCGGGACCGGGTTGCTGATCAGGTCCGCGATGCCCGACACCGCCATCGCGACGTACGCGTGGTGGAAGAGGATCCCGACGAACTCGGCGTCGGTGCCGGGCGGAACGATCATGGCCGCGGCGCCCTCACCGTTTTCGTCGAGCAGCCCGAAGTAGGAGTGGAACAGCGGATTGAAGGGCTGCTTCAAGGTCAGCACCAGGTAGGGATCCAAGTTGAGCGGCAGGCGCAGCCCGCCGAAGTTCGCGATGCCCGGACTGGTCCCGCTCAGCGAGCCGAGCATCCAGTAGATCGAGCCGGCGTGGGCCGCGCCCGCCCGGAGCACGAAGGGCGCCGCTCCGCCCGCGGAAAGGGAGATCTCGTGCACCGCGGCCGCGAGCGTCAGCGTGCTGGGCGACGCGACGATGGCGCGCCCCGCGTCGCTCCCCGCGCCGTCCGCGCGCACGGCTCCGTACATCACTTCGGGAAGCCCGTCGCCGTTCACGTCGCCCGGTCCCGCGACGGCTTGTCCGATCTCGTCTCCAGCCGCGCCGTCGAAGCGCGCCAAGAGCGACCCGTTCGCCCCGGAGTAGATCCGCACCGAGCCCGCGTCGAGCCCACCGTCGTCGTCGCGCAGGGCTCCGACCACGAAATCGTCCAGGCCGTCGCCGTCCACGTCGCCCACGCCCGCCACGCTGCGGCCGAAGCGATCGTTCGCGGCATCGCCGAGGAGCGTGTGGAGCACGGATCCGTCGAGGCCGGAGAAGACACGCGCGAGCCCGGCCTTCGAACCGTTCGTGCTGTCCTCGTCCGCGCCCGCGACGACGTCCGCGCGTCCATCGCCGTTCGCGTCGCCCGCCGCTCCGACGGAGAAGCCGAGTTGGTCGCCGGCGCCGTCGCCGTGGAACGTGTACAGGATCGCGCTCGTCGCGCCGGAGAAGACGCGCACGCTGCCCGCTTGGAGGCCGTGGTCGTCGTCGCCCGGCGCCCCGACCGCCAGGTCGGGGACGAGGTCGCCGTCCACGTCGCCCACGCCCGCGACGGAGAAGCCCAAGCGGTCCTCGGCCGAGTCGCCGTCCACGAAGAAGAGCAAGCCTCCCGTCGCTCCCGAGAGGACGATCACGCGCCCCGCGTTCACGCCGTTCTCGTCGAACCGCGGGATCCCGATCGCGATGTCGTCGTACGCGTCGCCGTCGAGATCACCGACGCCCGCGACCGCCGCACCGAACAAGTCGTTCTCCGCGGCTCCCCTGAAGTCCTGCAGGACCGAGCCGTCGAGTCCCGAGACGAGGAGCACGCGCCCGCGCGGGACCCCGTCCACCTTCGCCCGCGGTCCGCCCGCGATCACGTCGTCGAAACCGTCCGCGTTCACGTCCCCCGCGCCGCGCACGACGTGGCCCAGGCCCTCGCCCGGAAGACCGTTCAGCGTGTGGAGCAGGGCGCCGGTCGCCCCGGAGTAGATGCGCACGCTCCCCGAGTCGAGCCCGCCCACGTCCGTTCCCGGCGAGCCCACGACCAGATCGGGTACCTGATCGCCGTCGACGTCGCCTGCTCCCGAGACGGAATGTCCCTGCAGCGCCCCCGGAGCCGCCCCGTCGAACCCGAACACGAGGGACTGCCCGAAGGCGCCCTCGGCGAGCACGAGTGCGAAAGAAAGCCACGCAGAGCCTTTCGCGAAAGACCGCGCCCGGGTGGACATCGCGGCGAAGTATAGCCCGCTTTGGAACGCGGGGGCCCTCGTCCGCGTTGCCAAGGCATCGGCCGATCGTGTGCTCCGCGGGGTCCTGCTGCGTCGCAGAGGGCGTTGCAACGGGCAGTGCTGGGAGCTGCCGATCAGAGGGCGAAGTGGCGCACGAACTCGAGGATGCGCAGGTGATTGTTCGCGACGATCGCGACCGTCGCGAGAGCGAGGAGCAGGAGTCCCGCGATCCGCAGGGAGCGCGGCGCCTGCGACAAGCGCCGCGCCGGCTCCGCTTGCAGCGCAAAGACCATGAAGTGCGCGAGGGACGTCCCGATGAACATGCACTGGCGGTACTGGTAGCGCGTGTAGAGCGCGAACTGGAAGGCGAGCCCCAGGGCGAGCGCGAGGCCGAACCAGCGCGTTTCGCGTCGTGCGAGGCTCGTCGCCAGCCCGACGAAGCAGAGCGCTCCCCAAACCAGCACGCACGGCAGGATCCAAGCCGGGTAGTCGAAGGCGCGGAAGTCCAGCATCGGGGGCCCGCTCGGGTAGACGAACTCGACGAGCCGCGGCGCGACGAACGCGAACAGCACGAACGTGCGCGCGATCGCGGGGAGCCCCTCGGGCGGCAGGTCGCCGTCGAAGGTGCCCGCGTACAGCACGTGACGCAGGATGCGCACCGGCTCGAACGTCTCGCCGTCGAGCGTCAACGCTCCGCCCCCCCAGGCGAGCGTTAGCAAGGTCACGCCGAGGAGCGACGCAAAGGCCAGCGTGCGCAACGCTCCGCGCCACCAGCCGCGTTCCGGGACCCACAGGCACGCCTCCGCGAGCAGCGTCGGGACGAGGTTCGTGCTCGTGACACCGAAGGTCGTCACCGCCCACAGGAAGCGGCCGCGCCCGCGCTCCGCCGGTCGCCCGACGCGCAAGCGCGCGAGCAGGAAGAGCACCGCCAGCGTGAACGCCGCGATGCCGTAGGACTCCGCCACGATCGAGTGCACGATCTGCGTCGTGCTGCCCGCGAACAGCACGGTCAGGAGCACGCTCTCGGCCAACGCGACCCCGTGCACGCGCAACAACAGGTACGCGCACAGGACTCCGCCCGCGCCGAAGAGGCCGACGAAGAGCGTGCACAAGAGCTTCGCGTCGATACCCGTGCCCGCCAGCGCGCGCAGGAGCGGCCGCACGGCGAGCAGGAAGGGGTGGCGCACCTGGTACTCGGGGCCGTTGGCGTCGGCGTCCCACTCACCGCGCTCGCCCGTCCACAGGAGGACGTAGCGGCTCGGGTCGAAGTCGAACGCGAGGTTGTACGCGTCGAGGTAGCGCCCGGCGGCGACGGAGGACCCGAGCCAGGCGTAGTAGACGAAGGCGAGCGCGGCCAGGAAGAGCCCGAGTCCGGGCCGATGCTCGCGCGCGAAGGCGCGCAGCGAGGCCGGCGGTCCCCCGCGCGCCAGCGCCCTGAACTCGGCGCCGAACGCCGCTCGCGCTTCGCCCGCGAGGCGCGAGCCCGCACCGCTCTCCCCTCTGTCGTGCAACGCGCTTCCCCCCGCGGATCCCGCGCGGGGCCGCATCCTAGACATCGCCGGGGCGCGGAGCTCCCAGCAAGCGCCGCGAATGTCGGTCGCGAGAGCGACCGGCGGGCTCGGAGCAACCGTCAGCCGCCGTTCGCGGGGCCCGCGGGAGTCGGGAGGGGCTCGGAGCCGAGCGCCCGGGCATAGGAAGCGAGCGCGCGGTTGTAGTCGCACAGCGCGGCCACTTCGTCGAGCTGGGCCTGCGCGAGCCTCTCCTGGCGCAGGAACTTGAGCGTCAGGAACTCGGGCGTCAGGTCGCTGCGCACCATTTCCTCGGCCGTGAGGGTGCGCAGGTTCTCGGTCTGCGCGATGCGCAGCGCGCGCGTCGCCCCGATCAGGGCGTAGGACGTCTCGAGCTCGCGCAAGACGGACTTGACGTCCAGCACCACGTCGAGGACGGCCTGCTCGTAGCGCAGCACCGCAGCGCGTTCGGAGAGCCGCGCCCGGCGCAGGTCGGCGCGCGCGGCGCGGTTCTCGAGCGGGAGCTCGAACGACAGGCCCACGATGTACTCGAGGAAGTCGTCGAGTTCCTCGTTCGCGTTCGCGACGCTCGTGTCCTCGCCGCGCAGCGCGATCCCGCCCACGAGCGAGAGGTCGGGCCGCTCGAAACTCCGCGCGACGCGCTCGCGCACCTTCTCGTCCTCGATCTCGGTCAGGGCGGCGGCGAGCTCGCCGCGACCGGCGAGGGCCGCGTCCAGGGCCGTGTGCGCCCGCACGTCGATCGGGTCCTCGCGCGGCCGGTCGCCCGGCTCCAGGAGCACCTCCGAGACCGGCGGGTAGTCCGGCGCTTGCACGATGCCCTTCAGCCGGTCGGAGGCGAGCCGCAGGATGAGCCGCGCGCGCACGACCTCCGCGCGCCGGCTCTCGACGGTGGCCAGAGCGTCGGAGTACTCCGCCGGCGTGGCGTCGAAGTCCCGCCGCGCGCGCAGCACGCGCTCCACCTCCTCGCCGTCCTCGGCCAACGCCTCGAGGATGCGCGCGCGCTGCCAGGCTTGGTACAGGTCCCAGTAGGCGACCGCCGCGTCGGCCTGCAACGCGCTCGTCTCCGCGCGCAGCAGGTGTTCGTCGCGCTCCGTCCGGTTCTCGGCCAGGAGCACCTCGCCGCGATTCACGTCGGCCCCGTACCCGCGCAGGAGCGGCTGCTCGATCGAGAGCGCCACGCCGCTGCGCCAGGCCGGGTCGGGATCGAAGGCGATGCCCGAGGTGCGGTTGTCGAACTTCTCGACGAACGACGACGCCTCGAGCGTCGCGCCGGCGTCGAGGCGCCGCCGCAGGCCGGCGACGACGCTCGAACGGCGAGCGCGGTTCTCGCCCGCTCCGATCGTGACGAACGTCCCGGTGCCCGGGTCGAAGATGCGCGGGACCGGCGTCGGCCGGTCCACCTTCTCGTGCTCGGCGCTCGTGAAGAAGACCGGGTCGAAGGCGGCGTCGGCGGCCACGATCTCCTCGCGCGAGATACGCCCCGCCAAGCGCGCGCGCGCGAGCGCGACATTATGCTCCCCGGCGTCGGCGAGGACGCGCGCGAGCGCGATCACGACTCTCTCGGGCTCCGCGCCCAAGAGGTCGGGCTGCGTCATCGGATCGAGGTCGCGCCAGACGGCCGGTCCGCCCAGCGCCTCGAGCTCCTCGCGCACCGGCTGCACGGCCTCGAGCACGGGCGCGGGAGCGAAGCGCAACTCGATCGGGGGCGCGTCGGCGCCGTCCAGGCGTGCGAGCTCCGCCTCGCGCGTGGCGGCCGAGAGGCGCTCCGTCTCCGCGGCCGCCGGGGGAAGGTCCTCGTCCTCCAGCGCACTGCGACAACCCGTGGACGCGAGGCCGAGCACCAGCAGCAGGACGCTCGCTCCCGCGAGCCGCGCGGGGGTCGCGGCCGGCAGTCTCCCGAGCTTCTGCTGCAGGTCGAACACGAGCGAGAGCAACAGCGGCACGAGCAGCAACGTGAAGACGGTCGAGACGAGCAGGCCCCCCAGCACGACGGCGCCGAGCCCGCGGTAGAGCTCGGAACCCGAGCCCGGCATCAGGACGAGCGGAGCCATGCCGCCGATCGAGGTCAGCGAGCCCATGAAGATCGGTCGCACGCGGCTCTTCGTGGCCTGCGCGATCGCCTCGCGCGGCGGGAGGGCCACCCGATCGCCGCCCTCGACCTCGCTCTCGCCGCGCATGAAGTGCAGCGACTGGTGCACGATCAGGATCGCGTTGTTGACGACGACGCCGATCAGGATCACGAAGCCGAGCATCGTCAGCACGTCGAGGTTCTGCACCGGCATGTAGCGGTCCGCCGTCGTCCACAGGTGAACGGCGTGGAGCGCGGCGAAACCTCCCACGGTGGCGAGCGGGACGCTGAAGAGGATCACCGCGGGCAGGAAGAAGCTCTGGAAGAGCACGCACATCAACAGGTAGGTGACGAGCAGCGCGAGCAGCATCGCGCTCGACAGCGTCCCCGCGACCGTTCCGTCGCCGAGCATCGCCTCCCGCACGGCTCCGAGCTTGCTCGCCGAACCCGAGAAGGTGGTCTGGACGGTCGAGGGGATCACGCCGGAGTCGCGCCGTTCCTGGAGCAACGCGGCCACTTCGTCGACCGCCTGCTCGAGCGGGATGTCCTGCGGCGTGAGCTGCAGCGTCACGGAGCGCTGACGCGACACGCGGTTGATCTGGGCCGCGGCGTTGACGCGCTCGAGCTTCGCCACGGAGCCGAGCGGGACGACCATGCCGTCGGGCGTGGCGAGCGGCGTGTCCCCGAGCCTCCCCAGGTCGGGAGGCTCGGACGCGACCAGCTTGAGGTCGATGGTCTCGCCGCCGCGCAGGTAGTCCCCGAGCAGGGCGCCGTCCCCCAACGACGCCACGGCGAGACCGAGGGCCGTGGGCGTGATCCCGACCTCCGACAAGCGCACGAGATCGGGCACCACCTGCAGCTCGGGCCCGTAGACGTTGAAGTTCGACGGATCGGGTTGGGTCGAGCCCGGTCCGAAGCGCCCCATCAGCTCGAGGAACACGCCCAGCGCGGCGCCCGACACCTCGTTCAGGTCGTCTCCGGCGAAGTTGATCTTGACCGCCGAGCCGGAGCGCCCGCCGAGCTGGAAGAGCGGCACCTGGAACCCGAACGCCATCACGCCCGGCGCCACCTCGCCGCGCGTCGCGTGCGCGAAGAGCGGCTGCAGATCCGCCACCTTCTCCGGCTCGGAGGAGATCGCCCCGTGGAACAGGATGTCCTCGAGCGCGACGAGGAAGTAGTTCTCGAGCGGCGGGGGGACGATCGGTTCACCCGGCTGCATCGTCGCGAAGTCGAAGGTCGGGACCGCCGGCAGGGCGCGCTTCGCCTGCGCGTAGCGCTCCGGGTCGTCGACTAGCCGTCCCGCTTCCCAGAAGGGCCGCATGCCCTCCTCGATCCGCGCGCCCAGCGCGGAGCGCTGATCGAGGTTGTAGCCGGGCGGCGGGATCATCAGCCCGAACACGAGGTTGCGGTTGCCCGTCGGCAGGTAGTCCGTCGGCGGCATGAGCGCCCAGGTCCCCCAGATCGAGGCCGCCGTCAGACCCCCGACCAGCACGAGCCGCGCGAGGGTGCTCCCGCTCACGCGGTAAACGAGCCCACCGACGAGACCGCGCGAGTGAGCGCGCGCGCGCGGGCTCTTCTCCCCCACCTTGGCGCGCAGCACGCGCGCGGCGCAGACGGGGATGACCGTCACCGACACGAGGAAGCTCAGACCGACGGCGGCTACGATCGCCAGGGCGATGTCGCGGAAGAGCTGCCCGGCCTCTTCCTCGATCAAGAGGATCGGGATGAAGACGCACACGGTCGTGAGCGTCGAGGCCAGGATGGCCCCGAACACCTCGCGCGTGCCCACGACCGCCGCGTCGAAGGGCGACTTGCCCATCTCGAGGTGGCGGTAGACGTTCTCGAGCACGACGATCGCGTTGTCGACCACCATTCCGACGGCGAAGGCCATCCCGGCCAGGCTGACGACGTTGACCGAGCGGCCCATCGCCACCATCGCCACGACCGCGCCCACCACCGAGATCGGGATCGCGAGCGCGATGATGCCGGCGCTGCGCAGCGAGCGCAGGTACAGGAGCAGCACGCCGATGGCCAGCGCTCCGCCCAGCCAGATGTTGTTCGTCACCAGGGCGAGCGCGTCGTCGATGTAGATCGTCTGGTCGTAGACCTGCGTGAGCCGGAGCTCGCCGTCGAGCCCGAGCTCGCGCGCGTGGCGCGCGAGGAGCCCGTCGGGGGCGTTGAGCCGGGCGAGCTCCGCCTGCATGGCGCGCATGACCACCATCACGTTGGCGCCGATCTCGCGCTGGAAGTTGATGGCGATCACGGTGCGCCCACGCGAGCGCACGAACGTGCGCGGCTCCTTGAACGTCTCCTCCACCGACGCCACGTTGCGAATGCGCACGGGCCCGCCCGCCGTCTGGGCGATGACCGTGTCCAGGACCTCGCGCACGCTCGTGTACTGCGAGACCATGCGCAACCGCACGTCGGACTTGGCCTCGGCCACGTCGCCCGCGGAGCGGTTCTGGTTCGTGCCCCGGATCGCCGCGATCAAGGCATCGATGCCGATGCCGCGCTTGGCCAGCATCACCGGATCGAAGCGGATGGCGACCTCGCGCTCGCGACCGCCCAGCGCGTTGACCTCGGCCATCCCCGGGACGCGCTCGAGGATCGGGACGATGCGGTCCTCCACGAAGTCCAGGAGGTCGCGGATGTCGAGCGTGTCGTCGCTCGACTCGAGCACGACCCACGCGATGAAGTCGCGGTTGTCGGGGTCGGACGCCTCGATCACCGGCTCGTCGGCGTCGTCGGGATAGTCGGGGACCTGACGCAGCTTGTCGGAGACCTCGCGCAGAGCCTCGGCCTTCTCCGTGCCGACCTGGAACTCGAGCCGGATCGTCCCGATGCCCTGCTGGCTCGAGCTCGTGACGGCTTTCAGGTTCGCGAGGCCGAGCAGCTTGTCCTCCTGCTCGTCCACGATTTCCTGCTCGATCTCGAGCGGGCTCGCGCCCTCCCACGTCGTCGAGACCGACACGATCGTGTCCTCGACGTTGGGCGTGAGCTGGATCGGGATGCGCTGGATCGCCACGACGCCCGCGAGCACGATCAGGATCACCCCGACCGCGACGGTCACCGGCTGGCGTACGGAGGTCTCGATCATCGCGAGGCCGGCGCGTCGGCGCCGCCGTTCTCCTCGGGCGCTTCCGCGTCCGTTCGCATGGGAATCACGGGAGCCATCGGATACAGGCGCTCGTTGCCCTCCACGACGGCGAGCGCCCCCGCGGCGAGCCGCGGGCTCGCCACGACGACGCGGTCGCCGACGGAGAACAGGATTTCGATCGGAACGAGCATCGCGCTCGCGGGCGCGTCGGCTCCGCCGCCCTGCGCCACGTACAGGTAGGGTCCGATCTCGCTCCGCAGGATCGCGTCGCGCGAGACGACGAGCCGCTCGGCCTCGGTTCCGGTGGGAACCCACGCGGTCGCCGACATGCCCGGTGCGACCCGCGCAGCCTTCGGAAGCGACGCGATCACCGCGAACGTGCGCGCGCGTGGATCCACCGCCCGCACGGTGCGCACTTCGGCGACCTGGAACGACTCGGAGGTCGCGTCCACTCGGATCTCGACCGATGCTCCCTCGGCGGACAGCGCACCGAAGAATCCCTGGGGAACGTCGAGCCAGACCTCGAGTTCGTCCACGGCGAGCAGCTCCAGCACTCCGTCCCCCTGGTCGAGCCACTGTCCGATCTCCGTCAGGCGCGCCGTCACTTCGCCGGCGAACGGGGCGCGGATGTGGCAGTCCTCGATCCGGTCGTCCAGCAAGGCCGCGCGCGCCTCGGCCACGCCGACGGCGCGGCCCGCCGCCTCCTCGCGCGCGCGGGCGACCCGCAGACTCGACTCCGCGTCGTCGAGCTCGCGCTTGTTCGCCGCGCGGCGCTGGTCGAGCGCCTGCAGCACCTCCAGGTCGCGCAGCCTCCACGCCGCTTCGGCCTCGCGCTCGGTGAAGACCGCCCGCGCCCGCAGGACCTCGGCCTCCTGCTCGAGGCGCTCGAGCTCGAGGCGCTTCGCGTCCAGTCGACACAGGAGATCGCCCACCGCGACGAGCTCGCCCTCGCGCACGGTGAACTCGAGCACGAGCCCGGCCTCCTCGGCCGCGATCGTCGCCTTGCGCATCGAGCGCACCTCACCGGTGACCTCGCGCCGTTCGCGCACGACCTCGGACTCCACCGCGCGCACGCGCACCGGAGTCGGAGGGGCCTGCGCGGGCAAAGGCCCGGCCACGAACGCACACAGGACCACGAGGGAACCGAGCGAGCGGCCCCACGACGCTACGGAACGTGACATCGCATTCCTCCCAAGGCATGGCCGCGCGCATTCCCCGCGGCCAACTTCACGACTCGCCCTCGTCGGCATCCTCCGCGAAGGCCGCCTGGACCAGAGCCTCCGGCACCCGCAGACCGCGCAGCGAGAAGCGCGCGACGTGATCGGCGACCTCGCGCAGCACGCGCGGATCGGAGAGGTCGAGCCCCGCCGAGCGCTCGACGATCGGACGCAGGACGAGGTAGTGCATGAGCTGGCCCAGGATGCCGCGCGCGTCGAAGCGGAGCTCCACCGCGCTCGAGCGGGGCGAGAGGACGGCGAGCACCTCCACCAACAGGACGACGTTCGGCAGCATGAAACTCGACACGACGTCCTCCAGCGCCTCGCTCGGCCGCATGGCCTCCTGCAGCGTGAGCCGCGTGCAGGACGTGAGCGCGGGGCGATCCGACAGTCGCGCCAGGAAGCGCCGCAGGAAGCGCACGAGCGCGTGGGCCGCCGCGGCTCGCGACCGGGGCCGCGGCGCGAGCGTTCCCCAAACCTCGAGCACCTCCGGGTGCTGCATCGCGCGCCGCACGGTCTCGAGGTACAGGTCGCGCTTGCAGCCGAAGTGGTAGCGCACCGCCGCGAGGTTCACGCCCGCCCGCGCGCACAGCTCGCGCATCCCGACCGCCGCGTAACCCTGTTCGCCGAAGAGTTCCTCGGCCGCCTCGAGCAAGGCCTCGCGCGTGCGCGTCGTCCCACCTGCCGTCACCATGAGGCGGCGAAGATTAGCGATCCTTCATTCAAACGTATGTTTGAATCCCGTGGATTCCCCCCGAGAGGGGCGATCACCCCAGTCGCGTCCGCCGGTCACCGACCGCCCTGGGGGGCTCCCACCGGAGTCGAATCCCTCCTCCGGCGACGGGCTAGACCCGCCGCGCACCGGTCTCCGACACCTCCCGGGGGCTGTACCGGTAGGCCCCGCCCACCTCACGGATTCGTCGGCTCCACACGCGTCGTAGCCCCAGGCAAAGCTCCTCACTTTTCAGGCAGTGATCTCTTGCACGAGGTGGGCGAAGGTGTCCAATCTAAGATGATGCACGGGGCGGCACGTGATGCTCCACGGGGGCGGCACGTGATGCTCCACGGGGGCCACGTGATGCTCCGCGGGGCGATGCTCCAGTTAGGAGGCATGTGATGCTCTACCAGTTCATCGAAAAGCACCGGCACGAGCTCATCGAGCTGACGCGGGCGAAAGTCGCGCTCCGGCCTGCGCCACGGGCGACGAAAGAAGAGCTCGCGAATGGGGTGCCGCTCTTCTTGACGCAACTGAGCACGATCCTGAAAGAGGAAGCCGCTCGAACCACTCCGGATGGCACGGAGATGGGAAGGAGCGCCACCCAGCACGGCAGTGACCTGCTCAAGCGGGGGTTCACGATCGCTCAGGTCGTGCACGACTACGGCGACATCTGCCAGGCGATCACCGAGCTCGCGGTGGACCTGCGCGTCGCCCTCGCCACCGAGGACTTCCAGACCCTGAATCGGTGCCTCGACAACGCGATAGCCAGCGCCGTGACCGAGTACGCGCGACTGCGCGACGTGGACATGGAGGTCGAGCTCAAACGTCAGGGCTTCTTCGCTCACGAGCTTCGCAACTACGTCAACACCGCCACGCTGGCCCTCCAGGCGGTGAAGAGCGGCAAGGTCGGCGTGACCGGGAGCACCATCGCGGTGCTCGAGCGAAGCCTGCGGGGCTTACGCGATCTCATCAACCGCTCGGTGTCGGAAGCGCGGCTCGCCTCGGGCACGCATCACAAGAAACCGCTCAGCGTGGCGGAGTTCATGGAGGAAATGGAGATCGACGCCTCCATGGACGCGATGGATCGCGGCCTTCAATTCAGTGTCGAGCGCGTGGACAACAAGCTGGTGGTCGAGGTCGACCGACAGCTCTTCGCCTCCGCGATCTCCAACCTGCTGCAGAACGCATTCAAGTTCACCCGACCTTCCGGCAACGTGATGCTTCGGACCCGCTCCACGGGCGATCGACTCGTGATCGAGGTCGAGGACGAGTGCGGTGGCCTGCCGCCGGGAGTGGCTGAAGCGCTCCTCCTACCCTTCGAGCGGGGGAATGCAGACCGCGAGGGCATGGGCTTGGGTCTGGCGATCAGCCGCCAGGCCATCGAGTCCGACGGCGGCAAGATCTCGCTGCGAGACATCCCGGGCAAGGGCTGTGTCTTCACCGTCGAGATCCCGCTGGCCGTGGGCGAGCCGATCGGACGAGGCTGAGAAGTCGTCGTTCCTTCCGTTCGGGTCGTCCCCGGCGAGACTCACTTCGCTATGGCGACGCGTCGCGGCGCGAGCGACAGGGCCGAGAGGTCGTTGCGGTAGTCTGCGATCCGCGAGCGCAGTTCTGCGCCTAGTCACCGCGCAATGATACTCGAGCAGCTCCGGGTGCTGCATCGCCCGCCCCACGGTCTCGGGGTACAGGTCGCGCTTGCAGCCGAAGTGGTAGCGCACCGCCGGGAGGTTCACGCCCGCCCGCGCGCACAGCTCGCGCATCCGACCCGGAGGTATGGAATTCGCAACCCCGCCCGGCAACACCGATGCGATTCACAGCGATCCACAGCGCGCGAGCGAAGGAGACCCGTCCGGGGGATTCTTGGCAATTTTGAAGGCAAGACATGCAAACCCGCGCCATCGCCCCTCTCGTCCGCAGGTACTTCGCTTCGTACCAATTCGGGGATCGCCGCGCCGTGGAGGAGTTGCTGAGCGACGACTTCACCTTCTGCAGTCCCCAGGCCGAGCGCATCGATCGCTGCGAATACTTCGCGCGCTTTTGGCCGAACGGAGACGGCATCAAGGCTCTCCGGATCGACAAGCTCTTCGCGCAGGGCAACGAAGCCTTCGTCCGCTACGCGCTCGAGCGCCAGCAAGGGTGCACGCTCCGCAACACGGAGCACTTCGAGTTCGCGCAGGACAAGATCCGCTCCATCGCGGTCTACTTCGGCCTCGAGGACGGGCAGTCGCTCGCCGACGAAGGCGCCCCTGACCGGCGCAACCGCGACGAAGCGGCGATTCGGGCCGTGATCGACGCGATCACGCAGGCCGTGCGCGAGAAGGACGTCGACGCGTTGCTCACCCACTGCGCGCCGGAAGTCTCCGCGTTCGAACTGGTTCCGCCGCTCGAGCACTCGGGCGCCGAAGCGCTGCGCGCGGTGTGGGACCGAACCCTCGAGCCGTTCGAAGCACCCCTCGAGTGCGACGTACACGACCTCGACCTCACGGTCGGCGGAGATGTCGCCTTCGGCATTGGCCTCAAGCGTTTCGGGGGCACGAGCAAGGACGGGAAGCGCTCGTCGACCTGGCTGCGCTCGACGCTCGGGCTGAGGAAGCTCCACGGGGAGTGGAAGCTCGTCCACGAGCACGTCTCGGTGCCCTTCGACATGCGCACCACGAAGGCGCGGCTCGACCTGGAGCCGTAGCGCCCGGCCGTCGAGGGGAAGTCGGCGCGCTAAGCTGCGAACCGTGGCGGCCGGGCGGATGCCGCCATCCCCACGCGCGATGATCGTCCTGAAGAGCACGAGCGAGCGCTGGCTCTCGAACACCTGGCTCGTGGCCGACCGGCCCGGCGGCAAGGCCGTGCTGGTCGACTCGGGCGGCCCGCTGGAGCCGATCGCGGCGCGCATCGCGGAACTCGGTGTCGAGCTCACGCACGTCCTGTGCACGCACCACCACCACGACCACGTGGCCCACAACGACGCCTACCGCGCGCGTTTCGGTTGCGCGATCTGCGGCGGTGAGAAGGAGCGCGAGCTCTTCGGCGGCCTGGACCTCGCGCTGCGCGACGGCGAAGAGCTCGCGACCGGCGAGCTGCGCGTGCGCGCGCTGCACATCCCCGGCCACACCGTCGGCCAACTCGGCTTCCTCGTGAACGACGCGTGCGTCTTCACCGGCGACACGCTCTTCGCCGGCTCGGTCGGCGGCACGCGCGCTCCGGGCCACACGACCTGTGCGGACCTCGAGCACTCGATCATGGAGGTCCTGATGGGGCTCCCGCACGCGCTGGCGGTCCACCCCGGACACATGGAGTCCACGACGATCGCACGCGAGTGGGAGACGAACCCGTTCGTCCGGCTGTGGCGCGGCGCCGACCGCGCCGTCGAGCGGCCGTGCACGGCGCTCGGCGCGGACGCGACCCTGCTCCTGCGCGCACGCGACTACGACGGCGGCACGAAGTGCCTCGTGCGCTTCGCGGACGGCCGGAAGGACGTCGTCCCCGGCTCGCGCGTGACGGAGCGCTAGTCGCGGTCAGCGCTTGGGATCCGAAGGCGCCGTTCGCTGTGGCGCACCGAGGTACTTTGCGTCGAGGTGGGCCAGGGTTCCGCTCGACTTCAGCACGGCGAGGGCGCGGTCGAGGTCGGCGCGAAGCAGGGGCTCGTCGGGCGCGACGGCCAAGGCGTAGGTCTCGGGGGCCAGGCTCTCCGGCAGCCTGCGCAGCCGGCCGCCGGACGCGGCGACGAGCGCCTGCGCCGCGGGCGCGTCGAGCACGACCGCGTCGACCGCGCCCGTCTCGAAGAGCGACGCTGCGCCGGCTGCGAGCACGGGGTGCGAGAAGCGCAGGCGCTCGAAGAGCGCCTTCTCCGACGTCGTTCCGGGTCCGGCCCCGACGCGCCGGCCGACGAGGTCGTCCAGGGTCTCGAGCGGTCCGTCCGCGCGCACGACCACGGCGAGCTGGGTCTCGAAGTAACCGCGCGTGAAGCGCACCGAGCGCGCGCGTTCCGGCGTGACGCCCAGGGTGGCGCAGACGACGTCGACCTCACCCGCGGCGCAGGCGTCGAGCAGCTCGCCGAACGGAAGCCGCCGCCATGCGAACTCGCGCCCGATGAGAACGGCGATGCGTTCCATCATCTCGACGTCGCGTCCGGCGGGCCGACCGTCGTCTTCGATCCACGCGAAGGGCGCGTTGTCGAGGTCCGAGCCCACGACGATCGGCGGGAGAGCCTCGCGACGTTCCGTCGAGCTCGCGCAACTTCCCGAGGGGAGCGCGAGCAGGACCGCGATCGACGTGAGCACGTGGGCGCGCAGCATGGGAATTCTCCTCGTTCGTCGTCCGTCCCGGACCGGATGGGGGTACTCGCAACGATCCACTCGGGCATCGCGCAAAGTCTCGGGCTCGAACGCGGGGAGGATAGCTTCCGACGCGGCCCGGCGTCGGTGAGCCGGGCGGCCGGCGCGCGCGGCAGTATCATCGCGGCATGCTCGAAAGCCGACTCGTGAGCCGCAACTCGCTCTCCTTCCTCGTCCTCCCGTGCGTCGCGGCGCTCTTGGCGGGAAGCGCCCTCGCCCAAGCGCCGGAGCGCGGCGTGCGGCGCGTCGATCCGCGCTGGCACGCGCTCGTGCACGCGACGCTCGTCCCGCGACCGGGCGAGATCGTCCCGGATGCGACGGTCGTGTTGCGCGACGGGTTGATCGTGTCGGTCGAGCCGGGGGGAATCCCGCCGGAGGGCGCGCGCGTGTGGGACGCGAGCGGGCGCTTCGTGTACGCCGGGTTCCTGGACGCGCACGTGCCGGTGGACGCGCCGCGGCCGGACGCCGCGCGCGCGCACTGGAACTCGCTCGTGACGCCACAGCGCTCGGCGCTCGACGGAGCGGGCGTGTCCGAGGAAGAGCGCGAAGAGTTGCGCGCCCTGGGCTTCACCGCCGCGTGCATCGCTCCCTCGAGCGGGATCCTGCGCGGGACCTCGGCCGTGGTCGCGCTCGGCGAAGCGGCGACGGACACGCAGGCCGTGGGCGCGGAAGTCCTCGCCCGGGACCGCTACCAGGGCTTCGCGCTCGAGACCGCGCGGCGCGGGCAACGGACGAGCGCCGGCGGGCGGTATCCCTCGTCGAAGATGGGCGCGATCGCGCTCCTACGTCAGAC
>CAYPTB010000023.1:0-6908 GCA_964413535.1 uncultured Planctomycetaceae bacterium
GTTATGCGCCAAGTCGGAATTCATCCGCCTCGGGGGGAACTCGATGATCGCTGCGCCTCGCTTCGCCGCTTCGCTCCTCCTCGCCACGGCGTTCGCGCCGGCCTGCGCGGCGTCGCGCCACTCGACGCTGGACGCGCTCGATGCCGAGCTCGACCGGACGCTGGTGGAGGCGCAGGTTCCCGGACTCGCGTGCGCGATCGTTCGCGACGGCGAAATCCTCTGGGCCGGCGCCTACGGCTGGGCGTACGTCGAGGAAGAGATCCCGGTGCGGGAGGACACGCTCTTCCACCTCGCGTCGATCTCGAAGACCGTGAGCGCTTGCGCCATCCTGCAGCTCGTCGAGCGCGGCGTGCTCGAGCTCGACGCCGACGTCTCGACGTACGTGCCGTTCGAGGTCCGCCATCCCGTGTTCCCCGACCTACCGATCACGCTCCGACACTTGCTCACGCACACGTCCGGCATCCGCGATCGGTACCCGCTCCTGGACGAGATGTACGTCGAGGGGGATTCGCCGACGACGCTCGCGGGATTCCTGTCCGCGTACCTCGTGCCCGGCGGCGCCCACTACGACGCAGACGAGACCTTCTCCCGGGAGGCGCCGGGCCTTCGCTACGACTACTCCAACGTCGCGTTCACGCTCGCGGCGTACGTCGCCGAGGTGGCGGCCGGCGCGCCGTTCGACGCCTGGAGCCGAGAGAGACTCCTCGCGCCGCTCGGCATCACGGAAGCGCGCTGGCGGATGGCGGAGCTCGATCCGGCGGACGTCGCGCTGCCCTACGTGTGGGACGACGAGCTCGGGGAGCTGCGCCGCCACCACCACCAGGGCTACCCCGACTATCCCGCCGGCACGCTGCGCATGAGCGCGCGCGACCTCGCGCGCTTCCTCGCGATGATCATCGGCGACGGCGAGCTCGACGGCGTGCGCGTGCTCGAGGCCGCGACCGTCGCCGAACTGGAGCGCGTGCAGTTCCCCAGAGCCGAGGGGAACCAGGCGCTCGGCTTCTACTACGAGGACATGGGCGGCGAGCGCGTCCTCGGCCACGACGGCGGCGACCCCGGCGTGTCGACCGTGTTCGGCTACCGCGTCCGCGACGGCGTCGGCGCCGTCGTGCTGATGAACGGCGACCCGCTCGACGAGGACCTGCCGCAACGCCTCATGGAGCGACTCTTCGAGGCCGCCGACGCGCTGCCGCGCGACCGGAGCCGATGACTCGCTCGAACGCTCCGGCAGCTACCCCGGCGTCGCAACGTGACCGGCCCGTCGAGGCGCTCTCCAGAGCCCTCGCGGAACCCGGCAGCAGACCCGCGGGTTCCTGCCCCCAGATGCGTTCGCACCGATCACGCCCGTCGCACCGCTACGTGCGCGAGCTCCCCGCCGGATTCTGGTTCGAGCACGCTGGCCGACGCGTTCTCGGAGCGCGCTGTCGTCGTCTCGAGGTGACCGGCGGACGAGCAGGGAACTTGAATGCGCACTGATTCGAGAGAAGCTCATGCGCGTGTCTCGGATACCTCGATGGCGCGTGCACGGCCGAGTCCCGGTCCGCGCTCCGCCCCTCATCGTGCGCGGCCGAACGGTCGAGGGAGGGCGAGGACTCGCTGTGGCCACGAGCGAAGCGGCGCGGACGACGCGCGTGGGCGCTCAACGCGCGAGGGCGAGCCTTCCGTTCTCCAGCGTGAGCACGGGCGTGAAGGGGCGCGGGTCGCCGCGCGTCCACCAGTTGCCGCTGGCGCGGCGCTCGGCGGGGGTCGTGAAGCGGTAGGCGCTGTAGGTCGCGCGCAGGAAGCGCGGCGGCGTCTCGAACGGGACCTCGGCGAGGAGCGCCAGGACGGGCGGGCTGCCTTCGAGCAGCCGTTGGCAGAGCGCGGGGAAGATCTCGCGCGCCGTCCACGGGATCGGCTGCTCGCCGCTCGCGTCGGGCAGGGCGGCGAACCACATCTCCCAGTCGAGGCGCGGCTGGTGCGGCTCGCAGAAGCGGGGCGCGCGCTCGAGCGGACCGGGCTTCCACGGGAAGCGATAGGGCTTCCACTCGCGTCCGTCGGCGCTGCCCTCGATCTCGATCTCGAAGCGCTCGGTCGTCATGCTCGCGAAGAGGCCGTAGGCGTTCGAGATCGCGAAGGGCCGCGCGAGCTCGTGCAGCCCGCGAATCGGAGCGGGGATCGCGATTCCGGGCAGAACGCGTCCCAACACGACGGCAGCCGAGAGTGTGCACAGCGCGAGCGCCGCCAGCGAACCCGGGAGGCGCCACCACGCGCGCGCAGCCGGGCGCGACTCGTCCTGTGCGCCAAGGCGCGCCACGAGCCGTGCTGGCAAGGCCCGCCGGAGCGCGGCGTCGTCGACGAGCGTCGTGCACAGCGCGAGGGTCAGCAGGTTGAAGAAGTTGTAGTTGCCGGTGAGACCGATGAGGGCCATCAGGAACGCGAAGGCGCTCGCCGCCGCCAGGCGCGCGCGGCGCGGGCCGAAGATCAGGAACGGCGCGCCGAGCTCGATCGCGAACATCGCGCCGACCGCCGCGCGTTGGAACCACTCGGGCAGCGCGCTCGCGTACCAGGCGACGGCGGTCGGCAGGGGCTGCGTCCACCAGTGGTAGCCAAGCGCCGTGAGATCGTCCCACGGCCCATCGCCGAGCTTCACCCAGCCCGAGAGGAACATGAGCTTGAACAAGAGGAAGCGCAGCGCGAGGAGCGCGAGCGCGGACGGCGGTCGATCGCGCCCGGGTCGCTCGAAGAGCGTCCACGGGGCGACGAAGAACGCCGCGCAGGCCGTCTCGAGCAGCAGCGCGTCCCATTGATAGGTGAAGAAGCTTCGCCCGAGGTGCAGGAAGGAGAGGTAGAGCGTGAAGGCCGCGGCGATCGCGAGGCGCGGCAGGATGCCGAGCAGGAGCAGCGCGGACGCGCCGATCCCCGCCAGGCACGCGGCGCGCAGCGTTCCGTCGTCGAGCTCGCCGCGCAGGACGGACGGGAAACGCTGCCACGGGATCGACTCGCGCTCGACCCACTCTCCGACCTGCGTCGCCGGCAGACAGCCGCGGCTCCCGATCAAGCCGTCGAGCTGGACGAAGAGCGAGACGAACGCGATCAGGAAGACGCCGCCGAGCAGGCGCAGGAACAGCCAGCGCGACAGGCGGAAGCTCGGCTTCGCGCTCCGCGGCGCTCCCGCAGGCTCCTCGAGCTCGCTGTGCTCGCCGCGCTCGCCGGCGCCGGAGCTCACGGCCGGCGCGCCCACAGGTGGATGCGCTTGAACGGATGGAAGAGCGGGCGGTGCGGGAGTCGCTCGCGCAGACGATCGCGGTAGCGTTCGAGGTAGGCCGCGTACAGCCCGGCGCGCCCGCTCGCGGCGAAGCGCTTGCCGTAAACCGTCAGGAGCGTGCCCTTCACCCACTCGACGAGCTCGTCGCTCGAGAGGAGCACGTGCGGGTACACGACGAGGCGCACGCACTGCTCGTCGAAACCGAGCTCGAACAGGAGCTCGGCGTAGGCCTCGGGCGCGAGCACGGGCGAACCGCGTACGAAGCCGCCGAGCGCGCTCGCGAAGGGCTCCTCGCGCGCGATCTCCTCGGCGAGGACGTGCGACGGATGGTCGAAGTTCGCCGGCACCTGCACGGCGAGCTGGCCCTTGGGAGCGAGCCAACCCGCGATGCGCCGGAGAATCCCGCGCTGATCGTCGATCCAGTGCAGCGCCGCGTTCGAGAACACGAGGTCGAAGGGCGCCGCGCGCGTTGCATCGCGCGAAGCGCGGTTCGCATCGGTCGAAGCGCGGTTCGCATCGGTCGCAGCGCGGTTCGCATCGGTCGAAGCGCGCGTCCCATCCTCCGCGGCGCCTTTCGCATCGTCCGGCGGTCGTTGCCCCTCGGGCTCGAACGACGCGATGTCCGCGAGCTCGAACGCGACGCCGTCGCCCGCGTGCGCTGCCGATCCCGAGAGCATGCTCGCCGAGGAGTCGATGCCGAGCGTCGTGTCGAGGCGGAGCTCGCGGTGCAGCTCGCGCGTGAGCCGCCCCGTGCCGCAGCCGAGGTCGAGCGCGCGGCCGCGGCGAGCGCGGCCCTCGGGCTCGATACCTCCTCCTTCCGCGCGCTCGCGCACGAGCGCCAGGAGCTCCCAGAACGGAAGCTCGCGCTGCGCTGCGAAGCGCTCGTACTGCCGCGGGTCCCAGGCGTCTCCCATCGCGTCGCTGTTCTCCGCCCGCTCGCCGCAGGCACTACGGGATTCTGTCGATCCGAGCGCGCGCCCGGAACACGCTGGGCCCGCGCGCCGAACCGGAACGGCGGGCCGCGAAACGCCATCGTGGAAGTTCCCCGAACCCGGCTTAGAATGGCCGCTCGCCTCGGAGAGCATGTCCACGAGCAAGCGCGACAGCGCTCTTTCGACCGAAGGAGCGCGCCGGCGGATCGCCGAGACGAGCTTCCGTCGGCCCGGGCCGGCGGAGGTCGCCGCGCTGCCCGGCAGGATCGGCCTGGAGCCCGAGGGCTTCCCGATCCGGACCGACCCGACCGGCCGGCCGATCGGCCGCATGCCGCTCGCGGGTGCGGACGGATCGCTGGCCTTGCTCGACGGGCTCGCCGAGGCTGCGGAACTCGTGCGGAGCCGCCCCGTCGGGCAGGGGGCGCCGCCCTGGTTCGAGCTCGTGGACGGCGGGCGGCTCACGTTCGAGCCCGGCGGTCAGATCGAGCACTCGACCGAGGTGCACGCGAACGGGTCGGCTGCGATCGACGACGTGTGCCGCGTGAGCGAGAAGCTCGGGGCGGCGCTCGCCGAGCGCGGCGTGACGCTGGCGTACCTCGGGCTCGATCCCTGGAACGACGTCGTGGACGTGCCGCAACAGCTCGACGCGCCGCGCTATCGCTGCATGGCGAACTACTTCGCGAAGCGCGGCACGGGCGGGCGCACGATGATGCGCCACACCGCCTCGCTGCAGGTGAACCTCGATCTCGGAGATCCCGGCGTCGCGGAGGAGCGCTGGTGCCTTGCGAACCTCGTGAGCCCGCTCGCGACGGCCACGTTCGCATCGAGTCCGCGCGACGGCGCGGTGAGCGCGCGCGCGCAGGCTTGGCAGGTGCTGGACGAGACGCGCACGGGCTTCCCCGCCCGGCTCGTCGACGGAGACGACGACGATCCGGTCGCGCACTGGACGGCGGCCGCGCTCGCGGCGGACGTCATGATCTTCTGGAAGCCGGACGGCACGGCGACGTGCGGCGAGCCCGGCTTCGACTTCGCGCGCTGGATCCGCGAGGGGCATCCGGAATTCGGTTGGCCGACCGTCGCCGATCTCGACTACCACCTGACGACCCTGTTCTTCGAAGTGCGGCCGCGCGGCTTCTTCGAGCTGCGCGCGATCGAGGCGGTGCCGCCGCGCTGGCGTGCCGCGCCGCCCGTGCTCTTCGCCGGACTCCTCTACGATCCCGCCGCTCGGCGCAAGGCGCTCGAGCTGCTCGCGCCCGCGCGCGCGCGACTCCCGGAACTCTGGAAGCGCGCGGCCGCCGTCGGTTTCGCGGACGCGGAGCTGTTGGGTTACGCTACCGAGGTGTGGTCCCTGGCCCTCGCCGGCGCGCGAGCGCTCGCCAAGGGCTACTTCCGCGAGGAGCACCTCGTCACCGCGCGCGAGTTCCTCGAGGAATTCGCGTTCCGCGGGCGGAGTCCGGCCGACGAGCTCGCCTCCGTGCTCGCGGTCGGGCCTGCCGAAGCCCTGGCGTGGGCGTCGAGCTCCCCCGCGACCTGCCCCGAGCAAGACCCGGCACGCTGATGTCCCCCACCGAGCGCTCTTTCACCGTCGTCCGTCTCGCCGATCCGGCGAGCGGAGCCCGACGTCTGATCGAGGACGTGCGCATGGGGTTCCAAGCGCGCCCGAAACGCATCCCGCCCAAGTACTTCTACGACGCGCGCGGCTCGGAGCTCTTCGAGCGCATCACGCGACTCCCGGAGTACTACCTGACGCGCGCCGAGACCGAGATCCTCGAGCGCGAGGCCGCCTCCGTGCTCGCGCTCGTCCGTCCCCACGAGCTGGTCGAGCTCGGCTCCGGCTCGTCGCGCAAGACGGAGCTCCTCATCACGGCCATGCTGGACACGGACGGAAGTCGCTACGTGGCCTTCGACGTGAGCGAGGACGCCCTGTGCGCGGCGGCGGAGCGTTTGACCGAGCGCCACCCGGAGCTCGAGGTGGAGGTCGTCGTGGGCGACTTCGACGGCCGGCTCGACGGCGTGGAGCGCACGGGGCGGCGGCTCGTGCTGCTGCTCGGCTCCACCATCGGCAATATCCATCCCGACCAGCGCTCCGCCTTCCTGGCGCGCGTGCGCACCATGCTCCTGCCGGGCGACCGCTTCCTGCTGGGCGTCGACCTGGTCAAGGACCGCGCGACGCTCGAAGCCGCCTACGACGACGCGAGCGGCATCACCGCCGAGTTCAACGCCAACGTCCTGCGCGTCCTGAACCGCGAGCTCGACGGCGACCTGCCCCTCGACGCCTTCGAGCACGTGGCGTTCTACGACGAGGCGAACGCCTGGATCGAGATGCGCCTCTGCGCCCTGCGCGCCCTCGACGCGCGCCTCGACGCCATCGACCTCGACGTGCACTTCGACGCGGGCGAGGAGATCCGCACGGAGATCTCGTGCAAGTTCACGCGCGCCTCGGTGACGCGGGCGCTCACGGAGGCCGGGCTGGCGCTCGAGCGCTGGATCCCCGATCCAGGGCGGCGCTTCGCGCTCGTGCTGGCGCGACGGAGGTAGAGCGCCGCGCCTAGCGCGGGCTGACGCCCGCAACCGAATGACTCGGCGCGCATCGGCGCGCGCCGAGGATGCCTGCGGCGCACGCCGGCCCCCGGCCGGCGGCCGCGGCCCTTCGGCCGCGGGATCTCCTCCCCCGGAATCCTCGCGTTCCGCGAGGTTCCGGGAAGTAGTAGATCAGGAGAGCCGCAGCA
>CAYPTB010000024.1:0-31811 GCA_964413535.1 uncultured Planctomycetaceae bacterium
AGGGGCAGGTCCAGTTCGCGTTGCTGGCGACCTGGTCGAAGCGCACGCCGTCCGCGGCGAGCGCATCCAACCGCGGCGAGGTCTTCGATCCGTAGCCGTAGCACGACAGCCGATCGGCGCGCAGGGTGTCGACCGCGATCAAGATGACGTTGCGCGGCCCGTCGCTGGCCTGCGGCGTATCGAGCACGGGGTTGCCCCACACGGGATGGGGTCGACCCTTCTCGGCGCGCGTGCGCAGCGCGAGCCGCACGTCCTGACCCGCGTAGGCGGCCAGGTCCACGTCGGCCTCGTGCCAGCGCCAGTCCTCGGGCCGGGCCGTCAAGCTCAGCGACCACAGGATCTGCTCGACCCCGGACGGCGGGCGCAGAGCGACCTCGAAGCGCGCCGCATCCCCGGGCAGGGTCTCGTGGGCGAGGGCCGCCGACAGGCGCAGGGCGGCGTGCGGCGGGATCACGAGCTCGAACGCGATGTCGGTCGGCGGTGGCGCGTACAGCGCGTGACGGTAGGAGAAGTTGTCGTCCCAGGGACCGTGTCGCGCTTCGATGTCGAAGCGGGGCGGAAACTGTCCGAACTTCTCCATGCCCAGCGCGGCGTCGGCGCCGTCCGCCGGCATGCGCGCCTTCATCAAGGCGATCTGCTGCTCGGGGGTGGGGTTCAACCGGAACAGGCTCAGATCGTCGAACCATGCCTCCTGCTGGCTCTCGGAATGCTCGGGCTCGACAAAGGCTTCGTGAAGCACGACCCACAGCGAGCGCGTGGTGAGCGTCGTGAAGAACGACACCGCCGAGCGCTGCCAGGTACCGTCGGGCTCGGGCGGCGCCGGCCAGTGGTACGCGAGCGGCATCCAGGCCTTGAGCTGCTCGAGGTCGACATCCGCGTCCAGCTCCTTCCAACTGCTCGCCGCAGCTTCGATGACGACGAAGTCGGCGTCCAGCGGAGCGTCCGTCCGCACGCGGCGTTCGAACACGTAGTGCGCGCCCGGCTGGGCGGGGAACATCAGCCGGTAGTGGAATTGGGGATCTCCCCCGAGGCCCCCACCGAAGCGCATGGCGAAGGCCTTGCCGGTCCCCGTGTCCCTGACCGAGGCTCGGGGGGTCGGATTCCAGCCGATGGCCTCGACGTCGAGCTGCTCGAAGTCCTCGGCGAAGACGAGGGAGCGCGGGACATCCTCGAGATCGGCGAGGGTCCGGGCCGGCGGAATCGTGACCAGAGGGCCTTCGATCGTGGCGCCGTCGAGCAGCTCGGCGAGCCGGATCGTCCTGGGCGCGAATCCCGCCTCGATCGAGGACACGACCTCGTCACCCGCTCCGCCGCACGCCGGAAGTACCGCCGTCCCGCACCAAGCGACCAGTACGATTCGTGCCGATCGCTGCATCTTCGCACGCGCTGCCATGGAGAGTCCGGAAGGAAGTCCGGCGCGCAGAGTCTAGCTCGCCTTGGGGCGCGATCTCGCCCGCGGCTCTCGACACTCGATCGCCCGCATCGAGCGTGAGCCGGCGTCGTCGTCGAACGCCGCGCGAATGCGAGGGGAGAGCGACGAGCTCGCGCTGGCCTGGCTAACATCGGGATTCCCCATGCAGTCCCTCCTCCCCTTCCGCCACGCGGTGCTCGCCGGGTTGGTCGGGTTCGCGCTCGTCTCCTGCGGCGAGTCCACGACCGCGGTCTCCGACGCCCCGCGCCCCAAGCTGATCGTCGTCGGCATCGACGGCGCCACTTGGGACGTGATCGATCCGCTGATGGAGCGCGGTGAGCTGCCGCACTTCCGCGCGCTGCTCGAGCGCGGCGCACGCGCCCGGCTGCTCTCCCTGCCGCCGTCCTCCTCGCCCGTCGTGTGGACGACGATCGCGACGGACACCTTCCCGCGCAGCCACGAGATCCTGGGCTTCACCTACCCGTATGGAAGCGCGATCGGGCGGCCGGTCAGCTCGGACCTGCGGCGCGACCCGGCGATCTGGAACGTCGCAAGCGAGTACGGGAAGCGCGTCGGCATCGTCGGCTACTTCGTCTCGCACCCGCCCGAGCCGGTCGCCGGCTTCATGGTTTCGGACCGCATGGTGCAGAACGTCCCCGGCGCGACGTACCCGCCGGAGATGCAGGCCGAGCTCCGTCCCCTGCTCAGATCGATCCGGGCGGGCCAGGAACACGACGAGCTGCTCGCTCTTCACACGGTTTCGTGCGCTCTTGGACGCATGCGGACCGAACGAGGTCGCCCATCTCGAACTGGAGCCACGAACCTTGTCACGGATCATCCATCTCGTCGCCGTCCTACTCCTCGTTCCGCTCGCTCTCCCGCGGACCTCGTTCGCTTCGCCGCAGGCGACCGCCGAGAAGGCGGGAGCTCTCCAGCACCGGATCGACGCCTTCCTGCAACGCTGCACCGAAGCGGGCTTCCACGGCTCCGTGCTGGTCGTGCGCGACGACCAGGCCCTCCTCGACCGGGGCTACGGGTTGCGTGACCGCGAGCGGAGCCTTCCGAACGGACCCAACACGGTCCACGCCATCGGGTCCCTCACCAAGCAGTTCACTGCGGCTGCGATACTGAAGCTGCAGGAGATGGACTCTCTCCGGGTCACGGATGCGATGAGCGAGTATCTGCTCGGCGTGCCGGAGGACAAGGCCGCGATCACGCTGCACCACCTGCTCACGCATTCGGCCGGCTTCCCGGGCGCGATCGGCGACGACTACGCGCCCGTGGAGCGATCGGAGTTCCTGGAGCTCGCTCTGGCGACGCCGCTCTCGTTCGAGCCCGGGGAGGGCTACGAGTACTCGAACGTGGGCTACAGCCTGCTCGGCGCGATCGTCGAGATCGCGAGCGGACGGGGATACGAGCAGTTCCTGAAGGAGGAGCTCCTCGAGCCCGCCGGGCTCGAGCACACGGGCTACCAACTGCCGGATTGGTCCGGCGCGGAGCTCGCGATCGGCTACGACGCGCGCGGCGAGCGCTGGGGGACGATGCTCGATCATCCCTGGGCTCCCGACGGCCCCTACTGGCACCTGCGCTGCAACGGCGGACTGCTCAGCAGCACGCACGACATGCTCGCCTGGCTGGACGCCCTGCGCCGACACACGGTGCTCGGTCCGGCAGCGGTGAGCTCGATGCTCGAGCCGCACGTCGCCGAAGGCGAGGGCGCCGATTCGCACTACGGCTACGGCTGGGCCGTCTTCGAGACGCCGCGCGGGACGCGCTTGATCACCCACAACGGCGGCAACGGGATCCAGTTCGCCGACGTGCTCTGGTACGCCGACGAGGGCGTGTCCATCGCGCTCATGAGCAACGCGTCTGCGCGCGGAATGCAGGACCTCGCCTGGGAGATCGGCCGCATGTGCTTCGATCCCACGTACGAGCCCTCACCGCCGCGCCCGGCGCGCAGGCTGAGCGGCCTGCCGGAAGGACCCGCGGGTGATCGACTGCGGGCCATCTCCGACGTGCTCGCGAGCGGCGCCGACGACGCGGCGCTGCGCACTTGGCTGAAGGAGAACCTCGGTCCGGGCTTCCTCGAGGACGTTCCCATGGAGCGCCACGTGGCCGTGTTCCGCCGGCTGTGCACCGACATCGGCGCCCATCGCATCGAGTCGGTGGAAGAGCAGGGCCCCGACGAGTACGTCCTGCATCTCTGCTCCGCGCGCGACGGTGCCCTCTACCGAATCGACGTCCAGCTCCGACCCAGCGACGCGCGCATCGGCGGGCTCGGCGTCGAACTCGAATAGGTGCGAGCTGTCGGCGCCCAGCCGGCCCGCGCGGACCTTTTCCTAGCGCACGTAGCCCAGGGCCTCGAGCTCGCGCAGGACCTCGGGCGTGAGGGGCGCGTCGCCGGCTTCGCCGAAGCGTTGCGCCAGCGTGCGGTGGCTCTCCCACAGCTCGAGCAACTGGCGCTCGTAGCGCTCTACGAGCTCGGGATGATCGGCGCCCACCTCGCGCAGGGCGAACGGGTCGTTCCACAGGTCGTAGAGCAAAAGTCGCGGCGGCTCGTCGAAGTACGGGTGCACGGCGCCCCAGCGACCCCCGGCCGGAACCGAGTGTCGGCCGCGAGCGGTCGCGTTCTCCGCTTCCCGCGCCGACGCGCCCTCGTTCGTCGACGCGCGCGTTCCGTGCGCGGCCGCCTGCGCCGTGCCGTGCGTCGTGGCCGAGCCATCAAGCTTCGCGGAAACTCCGGCCGTGCGCGGTCCGATCTCGAGCGACGCGCCCCAGCGGCCGTCGATCACTTCGAGGTTGCCGACGAACTCGCCGGTCGCCTCGTCGACGCGGAACTCGTCGAGGACGACCGGCGCGGGGGCGAGCTCGCGTCCGAAGAGGAGCGGCGCGAGCGAACGCCCTTGCAGGACGGCCGGCGGCGGCAGGTCGACGAGCTCGAGCAGCGTCGGCAAGACGTCGATCATCGACACGGGCTGCTCGATGCGCCGCCCGCCCTCGATCCGACCCGACCACACGAAGACGAGCGGGACGTGCGTGCTGAAGGCGTCGAACAACGCGCCCTGCCACGGCTCCGGCTGCGGATCGACCAGGCCGCGCCCGAAACGCGCGAACGTCCCCGCCGGATGGCCGTGGTCGGAGCCGATGACGAGCAGCGTGTTCTCCCACTCGCCGGCCGCCTTCAAACGCGCGACGAAACGCGCGAGCTCGCGGTCCTGGTGCGCCATGGTCTCGTCGTACAGCCCGCGCCGCACGTTGAAGTACGCCTGGCGGTCGACCCCGGAGCGCTCGAGCGCCGCGTCGTAGAAGCCCGCGATGCTCGTCGTGCCGAAGAGGTCGCCCGTCGAATCCCACAGCCGGCCGTCCCACTCCTCGAGCCGCTCGCGCTCCTCCGGCGCCACGAACAACCCGGCGAACGGCGAGCGGGGCTCGTTCGGCTCGTGCACGTCCGTGGTCTGGAAGTGGACCCAGTAGGGCGTGCCGGGATAGTCGGCGCGGAAACGCCAGAACCACTCGTGCAGCTCCGCCGAGGAGCGCGAGTGATCCCGCGTCTGCGTGTCGCGCAGCACGTCGACGCCGCGCTCGAGGCCTATGACGCGCGCCGCGTTCGGGTTCGAGGTGAAGGTCGCCGTCTGGTAGCCGCCGCGGCGCATGTGCTCGGCCATCGTGACGGCATATGCGGGGACCGCCGTCGAGTGCACGCCGCGTCGCAACCCGCCGAGCACGCTGTGGTGCAACGACGTCATGAACGACGCCGTCGAGGGCTGCGTCCAGGTCGAGTTCGAGTAGGCGTGCTCGAACACGACGCCTTCCTGCGCGAGCTCCTCGAGGAACGGCGTCGTGCGGCGGTTGTAGCCGTAGAGGCTCATGAAGTCGGCGCCGCCGCCGTCGATGACGTAGAACACGACGTTCGGCCGTCGCGCAGGTCCAGGGCTCGCACTCCCCGACAGGATCGGCGCGCCGAAGAGCGCCACCGCGCCGTCGCGTTCGCTCGATGCTCGCAGAGTGAGCTCCACCTCCGAGCCCGAGAAGCGCGAGAGGTCGAGCGAGCTCTGCCGCCAGACTCCGGCGTCGCCCGGCGTCTCGTCGACGGTTCCGTCGAGCGTCTCCTCGAGGAGCGTCGACGGCTCGCCCGCGCGCGACTGCACCGTCGCAGCGTAGGCGACCTTCTCGCCGGGCAGGCAGGCGAGTCCGAGGTCGAGCCGGCCTCCCGCGGGCACCGCGACCGTCCACGTGAGCGCCGCCGGCGTGTGCGCGAACAACGTATGGCGCGTGACGGCATCGCGCGTGACGGCGCGCACACCGACGTCCTCCTGGAAGTCAGCCCCGCGCGGCACGAGCGCGATCGACAGGATCTCCACGCTCGCGGGCAAGGTCGATCCGACGAACACTCCCACGCTCTCGAGCGACGCTCCGCATCCGCCGGCGCGCAGCGGCAGGTGGTAGGTCTGCACGGAGCCGTCGCTGAAGACCGGCGCCGTGCCCTCGGCCCCCATGAAGAATCCGAAGCCGCGCGGAACGGCGGCCGCGTCCCCGAGGACGTTGCAGGCGACGCCGATTCCCGCCAGGCGTTCGTGCGCCCGCGCACGCACGAGGACCCCCGTCCAAGCCTGCGGCGCTCCGGCGTCGAGCTCGATCGCGAGCCCTCCGACGTACAGGCCGTCCACCGGCGCGCTCGGCTCGATGAGCGCCAGACGAACGCCGTCGGCAAGCGTCTCGAGCTCCACGTCGGCGAGACCCGGGAAGCGCTCGGACGAGATCACCTGCCACTCGGGCCGCGGCTCGTCGAAGCCCCAGAAGCGCTCCGCGCGCGCCTCCGCGGGAACCGACGCACTCTCGACGCGCGCCCCCGCGAACTCGTCGGCCAGGTGCACGAGTACGGCGTCGTTCCCCGCGACGGCCTCGGCCCCGCAAGCCCCGACAAGAAACGCGCTGGCCGCCAGGGCCGCGCGAACTCGGTTCGCCATCCGGTCGTTCACGATCTTCTCCTGCCCGCGGCCTCGAACGAGCGGACCTCCGGGCCCGCTGCGCGCAGGGTAGCGCAGCTCGCCTCGTCAGGCAGCTTGCCGCGGTGTCGCCCGTGGAGCGCACCGAGGAGAACTTGCGCCCCGCGCCGGGGGTGATGGCTGCGCGCGCGCTCGACTACGCCGCGGTCGACGTCGGACGTCCGGCCTCCGACTTTCGACGCCTTCGGCGGGATGGCGGAGCACCGCTCACGGTGCCGCCGAGGCGATCGGGTTGGAGCAAACCCAGCCCTCCGGTCCCGAGTCCAAGAGCCACGCCTGCACGTGGATCTCCTGTCCAGGGGGCAGCGGATGCTCGAGTTGCACGCGGACGCTCGCAGCGCCGAGCGCATCGGTCACGACGGGCAGGAGGACGTCCGGCGCGCGAACCAAGGTCTCGTCCGCGATCGGCGGCTGGAGCTGGCCGAGACTCACTGCGATCCACCCCGATGCAAAGCTCTTCGCACCGACGACGGACCACACGATCGTCGAGCCCGCGTTCAGGCTGCCGACTCCGGTCAGTTTCGGGATGTTCTTCGGTCGCTTCGGACCCAGCCACGGGCTGGTCCATTGGATCGCTCGACTGGCTGCGACGCAGGCCGAGAACTCCGAAGTCGAAGCGCTGGCCGTGTGCGTGGCCGTCGAGGCCACGAACCAACCCGGCTGGACGGTTACGGGCAGGGTCACGTCGAACGCTGCATCGCCATTCGCGTCCGTGACGACGGTCGTGGAGCCCAGGTAGTCCTCCCCCTCGCCGAATCCGGAAGCGTCGCACTGGGGCGAAGCGAAGAACTCGAGCGTGAAGTTGGACGAAGGGCTGCTGTTCAAGGTCCCCACGACGTGCAGCGCGCCGCCCGCGCGCGTGGCGGAAAGGAGCACCGGGAAGTTCTGCAGCCCGTTGCCGCCGGTGTCGGCATCGAGGGCGTCGTTGGGCGTGACTCCGGTCTGGAAGTCGTTCGTGATCAGATCGATGCCGAGACCGCCGTTGTCGTGGATCGAATTGCCCGCGATGCGGACCCCGGAGAACGTGTTGCCGACGCTGATGGCCGAGCCCAGGTGTCCCGCGATCTCGTTGCCTTCGCCCGGGGCCGATCCGCCGATGACGACATCCTGGACCGGCCCGAGGTAGTAATTCGTCGTCGCGATGCCCGTGACGCTCCCCAGCACCGGTTCGTCGTTGGCGTTCAACCCGATCGCGTTGCCCACGATCGAGACACCGTCTCCCGTTCCGTAGACGCTGATGGCCGTTCCGAGCACGCCGGGGTAGGGACCGATCTTGTGCCCGAGGATGCCCGCGATCCGGTTGTTGCGGATGACCGTGTCGTGGTGCTCGCCATCGAAGTAGATGCCCGTGGTGGTAGCCAGATGGCCCTGTTGCAGGCCGTCGGGCGTGGTCCCGATCTGGTTGTTCTCGATGACCGTGCCGACCGCGTCGAAGATCTGCACCGCGAAGCCGCCGGGCCACCCCTCACTGTTCCAGGTTCCCGAGCCGATGATGATGTTGCGCTCGCCCGGGGTCGGACCGCCGATCCGGTTGTTGGTGGCAGGCTGTCCGCCACCGATCCAGCCGAGCACGCGAACGCGATCCACGCTGTTGCCGACGGCGACGTTGTGGCTCGCGCGGTCGATCTGGATGAAGCCGCCCGTGTTGCCCTCGCCTGGATTCGCGCCACCGATGAGGTTGAACGCGGAGTCGAAGACCTCGAAACCGGACTCCGTGTTGCCTTGGATCACGTTGCCCGAGCCGCCGCTCAGGTGGATGCTCGAGTTGTCGAGGCCGAACACGGCGCCTCCCACGTTGTCGATGAGGTAGGTCTCGGCCCAGATCACGACCTCGGCGCCACCCTCGGGGTTGGTCTCGCCCGTGAAGGCCGTCTGGGTCCTACCGTCGAGGATCACCGTGTCGAAGACGCGGAAGCCGAGGAACGGCTTCAGCACCGCGCGGCCGGGGAAGAACCCCTGGTACAGCCACTCGCTCGGAGGGATCCGGAACGCGATGGTCTGCACACCCGGAGTGTTGTCCGAGGCCAGACCGGCTTCGGGCAGCGAGACCACTCCGTCCGGTCCGGGCAAGTCCGCAACCTGCATGGCGCCCGCGAAGTCGATCACGTCGTTGGCCGTGTCGACGACGATGGTCTGCGCACCTGCAACGCCTGCGGACAGGATCAGCGCGGCAAGGGTCGCGACGAGGCTAGTGCGTCGGATCGGTTCCATTTCGAATTCCCTTCTTGCGGCCCAGGCGTGAGGTTCGCGTCACGGCACACGAATGGTCGTTGGTGCTCGCAGGCCTTGGCGATTCCCCACGGTAGGCGTAGGAAGCCGTTCCGTTCTCCCGACCGAGTGCGCAGAGGGAGGGCGCGAAGGTCGCAGGGGTACGGATCACTCCTGGAGGCTCGAGGGACCGCACGAGCTTCGCCGCGACCCCCTGGAATGCGGCGTGGCTGCTACCATCGGCCTCGACTGCTTCGAGCAGCCGTTCTCGCAGGTTGCGCTGCCCTCAGAGGTTCGTCGGGACACAGGAGCTGTCATGACGCGGAAGGCATTCCTACTCGTGGTGCTCGGCACCGTTCTGTCGGGTTGGGCGGAGGCTGGAGGAGCGGAGGTCCCGCGGGTGCGGCTCGTGTGGGCCGACTTCGACGGAGACGAATTGGAGGACGTCTACGTCGTGCGCCCGGAGAGCGGGGACTCGCTCTTCAAGAACGTCGGGGACGGCTCGTTCACGGACGTGACAGCGCAGGCCCTACCCTGCGTGTCGTGCGCGTCGGTCGAAGTCGCCTGGCGCGACGTCGACCTCGACCGCCGTCCGGACCTCCTGCGCCTCACGGTCGCGGGCACCGTCGAGCTCCTGCGCAACCGAGGGGACGGCGTCTTCGAGGACGTGACCTTGGCTGCGGGGCTCGAGCACGTCAGCGGCGCGAGCACGGCGCGCTGGCTCGACTACGACGCGGACGGCCGCGCGGATCTCGAGATCACGACGCAGAGCTCGGCACTCGTCTACCACAACCTCGGCGCCTTCCTGTTCGAAGCGGTGACGTTCCCTGCGGTCGGCCGAACGGCTGACCCTCATGGAGCCGAGCCCGTTCGAACGCTTCCCGGGGCACTCGACGACGAACTCGATGCGCCGGACGACGGAAACGAACCTGACGACGGCCCGACGAGCGGGTCGCGGCGCGCTGCCGGCGGTGAGGAAGTGCTTGCGGGGTCGCTGGTCGACGGAGTTCACCTCGCTCCCCTGATCGTGGTAGCGCCGCCAGTGGATCCGCTCGAGCCGCCGGGCGACGCCGTGGACCTCCAGATCCCGCCCTTCGCGAACCGGTGCGCGTACAGCGTGCGGGACACGAGCACGGGTGACTGTGTGGCGGTTTCGTCGATGCCGACGCTCGGGAAGCTCTACCCGATCTCCGCCAACCTGTTCGTGTCGACCGGCGGCGACGTCGGCATCGGCACGACGAGCCCGGCGGCGAAGCTCGAGGTCGCGGGTACGGCTCGCGTGACGGACACGCTGACACTCAATCCCTCAGGCGATCAAGCGGTCGACGTCAGCACGGGAAGCATCTACAAAGGCGGGGTGCTGTTCGCGCACACGCGAGGCGGTTCGGCCAACACGGCGCTCGGGCAACAGGCGCTCGCGGGCGTGACGACCGGAACCTCCAACACCGCGAGCGGCTATCGAGCACTCTTCACCAACACGACCGGGATCAACAACACTGCCAGCGGAGTCAGGGCGCTCCACCAGAACACGTCGGGGGATCGCAATACGGCCAGTGGCTACCGGTCGCTCTATTCCAACACTGCCGGCTTCGACAACACGGCCACAGGGGCCGCGGCGCTCCGTTCCAACACGGCCGGCAACCGGAACACCGCCAACGGGGAAGCGGCGCTCCGCTCCAACACCATCGGCGTCCACAACACGGCTGTGGGTGCCCGCGCGCTCTACTCCAACGACATAGGCTCCCGCAACACGGCCAGCGGCTATGCCGCATTGTTCTCGAACACATCGGGTGTTCGCAACACGGCAACCGGCACGCGTGCGCTCTTCAGCAACGCGAACGGAACCAACAATACCGCCTGCGGGTATCAGGCCCTCTACTCCAATACTTTTGCCGTCGCCAACACAGCTGTTGGCTCTGGAGCTCTCTTCGCCAACACGGGTGAAGACAACACGGCCTTGGGCGCCAGTTCGCTCGCCGCCAACACGACCGGCCACAGGAATACTGCCTGCGGAAACCTCGCCCTATTCACGAACACTGTGGGGGCCTTCAATACCGCCATCGGGTCCGAAGCACTCCGAGACAATACGACCGGCGTGAGCAGCACGGCCATCGGGTTCAGGGCGCTCTGGGACAACACGACGGGACACAACAACCTCGCCATCGGGTACCGGGCGCTCAGCAGCAACACGAACGGCAACATGAACATCGCCATCGGCCGACACGCAGGCAGTCAGGTCTCGGAGAGCTACAACATCGCCATCGGCAACGAGGGTGTCGAGGACGAGGAGCGAACGATCTGGGTCGGCACGTCGGGCACGCACACTCGGACGTTCGTCGCCGGCATCCGCGGAGTCACGACGGACGTCGCCGACGCGATCCCCGTCGTTGTCGACAGCTCCGGACAACTCGGTACGGTCTCGTCCTCGCGGCGCTTCAAGAAGGACATCGCCGACATGGGCGAGCGGACCGAGCGCCTGCTCGAGCTGCGCCCCGTCGTCTTCCGCTACGAGCCGGAGCAGGAGGTGCGGAACGGCGATGTGTCTCTGGAATACGGCCTCATCGCCGAGGAGGTGGCCGAGATCTTCCCGGACCTCGTCGTCTACGACGAGGAAGGCCTCCCTTTCACCGTGAAGTATCACCTCCTGAGCTCGATGCTCTTGAACGAGATGAGGAAGCAGTCGCGCGAGATCGACGAGCTCGCCGAGATGCGGGTCGAGCTCGAACGACTCCGCGACATCGAGTCGCGGCTTGCGGCAATCGAGTCCCGAAGTTCCCTCGCCGCCGGCCCGCGCACGGACGATCGCTAGAACCTGACCCAAGGCCATCGGGAGGACGAGCTTCCCGATCGGCCAGGTCCGTGGCTTGGTCGCCTGCTATCGCTCGGTGCCCCGGGTCCCGGGCCGATCGCTTCCAACCTGCGCTCCCTACCGACTGTCCAAGGGATGCGAGCATGGACGCGTGGAGGAGTCGATCGATGAGCGCGTCGCCTTCGAGCGGTTGTACCGGCGCACGGTGGCGCGGGTGCATTCGCTCGCGCGCCGGCTGCTCGGGAGCGGCGAGGCCGACGAGGCCACGCAGGAGGTCATGGAGGAGATCCGCTACCGGCGCGACGAAGCCCCGCTCCAGCCGGGAGCGCGGTAGAGCCTGCGTTCGAGGCACGCGAGGCTTCGCCGAGCCCATGAAACGCGACGACGGTGCTACCGTGCCACGTGGTCTCGGCGAGCGGGCCGCCCCCTGCGCCTCCTCTCGTCGTGCCGTGAGTCCGACTCGGACGAAGGAATGGTCATGGCGTGGAAGACTTGGATGCTCGTCGCCCTCGCGTCACCGTCGGTCGACGCCATGGACGGGGGAACCGCGCCCGCGCGGCTCGTGTGGACCGATTTCGACGGGGACGGGTTCGAAGACGTCTACGTCGTGCGACCGGAGGGCCAGGACGCGCTCTTCCGCAACGCCGGAGACGGCTCGTTCCAGGACGTGAGCGCGCAGGCGTTGCCGTGCGCGGCGTGCGCCTCCGTCGAAGTCCATTGGCGCGACGTCGACGGCGACGGCCTGCCGGACCTCCTGCGCGTGCTCGTGTCGGGCGACGTCGAGCTCCTGCGCAACCGCAGCGACGGTGCGTTCGACGACGCGACCGCCGCTGCAGGGCTCGAGCTCGTGACGGGAGCGAGCGCGGCACGTTGGCTCGACTACGACGCGGACGGTCGGGCGGACCTCGAGCTCGTGACCGCGACCGCGCCGCTCGTGCTCCACAACCTCGGCGACTTCCTGTTCGAGACCGTGGCGTTCGGCGCGGCGGGCGTCGAGCACGGCGGACCGGCGGCGTCCGCTCGGACCCTCTTCGGCGCGACTCGCGAGGTGCCCGGCGCCTTCGCGGATCCCGCTAGCGTTGGACCCGTGGCTCCCGACCGCGCCGGACGAAGCGTTGCGACGCGCGGCACAGAGGCGCCCGACCGAAGCGGAGCCGAGCCGGCGCCAGCGGAGTCGATCGATCCGCTGGAGCCGCTCCAAGGCTCCGGCTCGGTGGTTCCCGCGGCCGCGCTCGCCGTTCGCTGCGCATCGAGCGTGAAGGACCGCGCCACCGGCGAGTGCGTGCACGTCTCGTCGATTCCGATGCTCGGACAGCTCTATCCCCTGTCCTCGAACCTCTTCGTCTCCACGGGCGGCGACGTCGGCATCGGAACGACGAGCCCGACGGCGAGGCTCGAGGTGGCGGGGACGGCGCGCGTGACGGACACGCTGACCCTCGCCGCTGGCGATCGGGCGCTCGAGATCGGTACGGGCAGCCTCTACAAGGACGGCCTCCTGTTCCTGCACGCGCGGGGCTACGGCAGCAACACGGGTCTCGGAGCCGAGGCGCTGAAGAGCGTGACGTACGGAACGTCCAACACCGCGGTCGGCCACTTGGCGCTCACCGCGAACACCTACGGCTACTCCAACACGGCGAGCGGGACCGCCGCCCTCTCCTCCAATACCTACGGGCACGACAACACGGCGGCCGGAGCGCTGACCCTACTGGGCAACACGACCGGCGCCCGCAACACGGCCACCGGATCCCGGGCGCTGCGTGCCAACACGACCGGCAACGGCAACACGGCCACCGGATTCGGAGCGCTGCGCGCGAACTCCGAGGCCCGGTACAACTCGGCCCACGGTTTCAAGGCGCTCTACTCGAACACGACCGGTGACCGCAACACCGCCAGCGGATGCCAAGCGCTGTTCTCGAACACGTTCGGCGTGCGCAACACCGCCAACGGATACCGAGCGCTCTTCTCCAACAAGTCCGGTCACCGGAACACGGCTACCGGAGACTACGCGCTCTCCTCCAACGTCACCGGGTCGAACAACACGGCCTTCGGACACCGCGCGCTCAACGACAACACGGAGGGAAGCAGCAATACCGCGTTCGGCTATCTCGCCATGTTCCGCAACACAACGGGAGGCTTCAACATGGCAATCGGGCATGCGGCGCTGCGGTCCAATACGACCGGAACCTTCAACACTGCCAGCGGCTTCTATCCGCTCCGCTCCAACACGACCGGCACCGGGAACACTGCCCACGGCCATCGAGCGCTGTACTTCTCCACCTCCGGTTCTCACAACACCGCGACCGGCGACCGCGCCCTGTACAGGAATACGACGGGCAGCCGAAACATCGCGCTCGGCCGCTACGCGGGCCGGTCCTTGACTACCGGCGATGACAACGTCGCGATTGGGAACCTCGGCGTCGCCGGCGAGAGTGCCACCATGCGGATCGGCACCGCCGGCACGCACACCCGGGCGTTCCTCGCCGGCGTCCACGGCGTGACGACCGACGTCGCGGACGCGATCCCCGTCGTCGTCGACAGCGCCGGTCAGCTCGGTACGATCTCCTCCTCGCGGCGCTTCAAGCAGGACGTCGCCGACATGGGCGAGCGGACGAAGCGGCTGCTCGAGCTTCGGCCGGTGGTCTTCCGCTACCAAGGGGAGCGCTCCGCCCCCGGCGGAGACGTTCCCCTGGAGTACGGCCTCGTCGCCGAGGAAGTCGCCGAGGTCTTCCCGGACCTGGTCGTCCGCGACGAGGAAGGTCGGCCCTTCACCGTGAAGTACCACCTCCTGAGCTCGATGCTCCTGAACGAGCTGCAGGAGCAAGTGCGCGCCATCGACGCGCTGCGCGAGCGCCTCGACGGGCTCGACGCGAGGATCGCGAGCAGCGACGGCTCGTAGGGACTGCTTCCGAACGAACGCGGCGGCTCGAGCGAGCTCGAGACGACACCCGCCAGGGTCGAGTTGCGGGAGCCCTCTCCGCTCTGGGGATGTCCTTCGCGCTGGGGCGATGAAGCAGCGCGTCGCGGGAACGAGGGCGTTCGCTCGGTGGACGACGACGCGGAGGAAGCCGCGGCGCTCCGCGGGACGCGAGCGCCGATCGGCGTTACGCAGAGGGAACTCCACTTCCCAGGGTCCGGTCGGCGAGCCGAGGGGGAGTCTTGCGCTCGAGGGACGGGAAGGCATCGATCGCGCGCCGGAGTCATGATGTAGGTCGACCAGCGGCGTTCGCTCGTCTCGACATCCCTCATGAAACTCACCGACTGCGGGGCTCTGGCCCTGATCCTCGTCCTGCTCCCCGTCCAGGCCTGCGTCGAACCGCACTCGCAGGCACAGCCGCATGCGTCGCTGCGCGCGCCGGAGCTCGAGCGCGCGCTCGTTGGCGAGCCCCAGCGACTCGCGGGTCCCGACGTGATGGAGAGCGCCTTCTGCGCACAGTGCCATCCGGACGCCTACGCCGAGCACGAGCAGTCCACGCACGGGCGCGCGTTCACCGACGAGGAGGTGCGCCTCGCCACCGCGCGCTTCGCCCACCAGGACTGCATCATCTGCCACACGCCGCGGCCGATCTTCGAGACCGGCATCGGCCAGAACCCCAAGCGCCGCCACTACGGCTTGGTCGAGGGCAACACGTGCATGACCTGCCACTGGCGGCCGGACTACGACTACACCGGCTTCCAGGGCGGGGCGGAGTGCAACGGAGCCTTCCATCCGGACGTCGGCACGGTCGAAGCCTGCGCCTCCTGCCACCGCAACCACGGCACGCCCTTCCAGTGGGAGAAGAGTCCGACCGGCAAGGTGACGGGGCGCGTGTGCACCGACTGCCACATGCAGGAGATCGAGCGCCCGATCGCGGTCGGCGGTCCCGCGCGCGCGACCCACAGCCACGTCTTCCCCGGCTCGCGCAACGTCGAGCACGTGAACCGCGCCTACGGCTACGGCGCCGAGCTCGTCGGGAACGCCGTGGTCGTGACGATCCGGAACAAGGGCGCCGGCCACAACTTCCCCACGGAGCTCAAGCAGCGCGCGGTCGAGTCGCTCGTGATCGTGCGCGACCTCGCGGGCGACGAGGTCGCGCGCTCGCGCATGGTCTTCCGCGATCCCTACAAGCGGCCCTACGGTCTCGAGCTGCCCGTCAACACGCAGATCCCCGGCGGGCAGGAGCGCGTGCATCGCGTACCCCTGGGCGTGGAAGCCGGGACGGTCGAGACGACGCTGTTCTTCAAACTCTACTACCCGATCGACGACTACCACCCGGATCTCGCGCGCGTGCTGGAAGCGCGCACCTTGCCGTTCAGCGGAATCACGCCCTCGAACGATCCGGTGGAGAGCGAACCGGAGGTCGAGGTCCGGACGCCCGAGCACATCGACCCGCGGACGGCCAGCGTCGCCAACCTGGTCGACTACAACCGGCCGAGCATCGACGCGGTGGCGGTCGAGATCCCCAGCGGAAGCTCGCCCGACGACGTCCTGCGGCTGATCGAGCTCTTCCAGTTCCCCGTGCCGCAGGCGAACGGGCAGGCGCGCGAGCGGCTCGCGGCCATCGGGCTGCCGGCCGTGCCGGCGCTGATCGACGCGCTCGGCTCGTGGGACAACAAGACCTTCAACCAGTCGATGCACGTGCTGGCGAAGATCGGCGAGCCCGCGCGTCCCGCCGTCGTGGCCGCGCTCGACGACCCGCGGCTGTACGTGCGCTTGCACGCGCGGGAGCTCCTGGGAAAGGTCCGCTGGAGGGGCGCGGAGATCGAAGCGGCGCTCGCGCGCGGACTCGCCTCGCCGCTGCCGCTCGATCGCGCGAGCGCGGCCCAGGCCGCCGAAGAGGTCGACGCGGAGTCGCTCGTGCCCGTGCTCGCGGAGTTGCTGGCCGACCCCGATCCCGACGTGGTGCGGAGCTCCGCGCTGGCTCTCGCGCACCTGCGCGCGGAGGATGTCGTACCCGACCTCGAGGCGGCGCTCGAGCGCGCCCACTACGACGAGCTCGCGCGCGATCTCTCCTACGCGCTCGCACGCCTCGGCTCGACCTCCGGGATGCTGACGCTCCTGGCCGGGCTCGATCACCACGACGACCTGATCCGGGAGAGCTTCTTCGAGCTCTTCTTCGCCGTGACGGGCGAGCACATGGGCTACGAGCCCCTGGCGCCGCGCCCCGAGCGCCTCGAGGCGATCGCGCGGCTGCAGGCCTGGTGGGCGAAGGACGGCGGAGTCCAAGCGTTGCTCCCCTTCCCCGCGGACGCCGATCCGGTCGCGGAGGCCCACGCGTGGAAGCTCGTCGGCGACCTCGCGGGCAACGACATGGTCGCCTCCACGCCCGAGAAGGACCGGGCGATCGAGGAGGAGCTCCTGGCGTCGAATGCGAACGCCGTCCCCGCGCTCGTGCGGGGGCTCAAGTACCCGCCCGGCTTCGCGGACAAGCGTGCGGCACTGTGTCGGATCTTGGGCCGCATCGGCGATCGCAGGGCGGCTCCGGCGCTCGCCGCGACGCTGCGCGATCCCGTCGTCTCGGTCGCGGCCTGGGCGGCTTGGGCCCTCGAGGGGCTCGCCGATCCAGCCACGAAGCCCGCGCTCGTGCGCTACGAGCAGCGCTTGCGCACGCTCATCGCGAACGGGGCCGTCCCGGCGGAAGCCGGCCCCGGCGATCGACTGCTCGCCCAGGCTGCGCGCACGCGATTCGCGCTGGGCGACGAGTCCGCGCGTTACACGCTCACGTCGCTCCTGCTCTCCGACGACGCCTCCGCGCGCCAACTCGCCTTCGGAGCGCTCGAGTCCGCATACGGCGAGGACCGCGGCTACGACCCGGCTGCCGACGAGGCCGCGCGGCGCGAGGCCGCCGCGCGCTGGATGGAGTGAAACTCACCGCGCGCGGAAGTCGTAGAAGTCTTCGCGGCGCAGCTTCGGCGCGGCTTGCTTGCGGATCTGGAAGGTGCGCACGGCCCACAGGTCGCGGAAGATGCGGTAGGCCTGCGCCGTCTTGTCGAGGTAGTCGACGCCGGAGCTGCCGCCCGTGCCCGTGCGCTTGCCGATCATGCGCTCGACCATGCGCGCGTGGCGCTGGCGGAAGACGAGGAAGAGCTGCTCCATCTGCACGAGACCGTCGAGCAGCTCGCGCGGCCAGGCGAGCAGCGGCAGCTCGCGGTAGGTGATGATGAACAGGATCGCGGCGCGGATGCGCTGCCGGCGTTGGCCGAGGGCGTCGTCGCCGCGCGCGAGGAAGGCCTGCATCTCGCGCTTCTCGCTATCGTAGCGGCGCGTGACTGCCTCGCGGTCGAAGCCCGCTGCCGAGCGCTCGAGCGCGAAGCGGCAGCCGGTGTCGACCTCGGCGGCGTGCGCGGCCATGTACTCCTCGACGAAGCGCGCGACGTTCTCGTCGTCGCCCGCGTCGCTCGGGCCGCTCCCGTCGATCGGCGTGCGGAAGAGCCAGTCGTCGACCGCTTCCCGCAGGCTCGGACGGTCGTCGAGCTGGCGCCGAACGCGCGCGAGCGCGGGCGACTCGCTGCCATCGGCCTCGCGCAGGGCCTGCATGTAGCTCTCGCCCGCGCCGAGCGAGATGCGCTCCGATTCCGGCAAGCCCATGAGGATCTCGAGCTGGCGCAACTGCGCGCTCTGGAACCCGCTCATGCCCGTGAGCTTGTCGCGGAACTCGAGGTACTCGCGCGTCGTGAGCGTCTCGATCACCTCGAAGTGCGCTGCAGCCATGCGCAGGGTCGTCGCGACGCGGTTGCAACTGCGCACGGCGCCCGAGAGCTGCTGCTCGTGCACGGGAGCCTTGAACAGGTCGCGCAGCGTCACGAGCTCACGCAGCACGAGCTTGAACCACAGCTCGAACACCTGGTGGACGGTGATGAACAGCACCTCGTCGTTCGCGAGGCGGCGCTCGTCCCCCTCGAGCCCGCCCTGCAGCGCGAGGAGCTCTTCGACCCGGATGTAGGACCAGTAGGAGGGTTGGGCGGGGCTGTGGGACATCGCGCGAGCGAGGATACCCGGCCCGCCCGCTCCCGAGCACCCGCGGAGCCCGTTCGAGGCATGGGACGAACCGCTCGCGTCGCTCGCGCCGTGTGCACGAGGGAGGGAGCCGCCGACTCCGCCGCGGAGCACGTCGCGAGCTTGCGTCGACCCAAAGTCGCCTCGCCATCGTGAGGTGCGGCTCGATGAGCGGCTGACGATGATCGAGGCCGTGGTCGAGGCGCTTCACCGCGCGGGGGCCGCGCAGCCGCGTCGCGTAGGAGCTGGAGCAGCCAGGCGGGATGTCGGCGAGTAGAATCCCGGCCCCATGACCCTCGCCAGCGCGCTTTCCGTCGACGACGTCGAGGCCCTGCTCGCGCGGCCTCTGCTCGACCTCGTCTTCGAGGCCGCGCGCGTGCATCGCGAGCACCACGACGCCAACGCCGTGCAGTGCTCTCAGCTCCTGTCGATCAAGACCGGCGGCTGCCCGGAGGACTGCGGTTACTGCTCGCAGAGCGCGCACCACGGGACGGCGGTCGAACGCACGCCGCTCGCGTCCGTCGAAGAGGTCGTCCTGGCCGCGCGGCGCGCGCGCGACGGTGGAGCCGACCGTTTCTGCATGGGCGCCGCGTGGCGCGAGGTGAAGGACGGCCCCGAGTTCGACCGCGTACTCGAGATGGTGCGCGAGGTGCGCGAACTCGGTCTCGAGACGTGCGTCACGCTCGGGATGCTCACCGCCGACCAGGCGCAGCGCCTCGAGCGAGCGGGACTCGACTACTACAATCACAACCTCGACACGGGCCGCAGCCACTACGGCGCGATCGTCGGCACGCGAGGCTTCGACGATCGGCTGGACACGTTGAAGCGCGTGCGTGAGGCCGGGATCGCGGTCTGCTGCGGAGGCATCCTCGGGCTCGGCGAGGATCGCCGCGGACGCGCGGAGCTCCTGTGCGAGCTGGCGAGCCTCGATCCAGCTCCCGAGAGCGTCCCGATCAACGCGCTCGTGCCCATCGAGGGCACGCCGCTCGAACACGCGCCGCGCCTCGACTGGACCGAGCTCGTGCGCGCCGTGGCCGCCGCGCGCATCCTGATGCCGCGCTCGCGCGTTCGCCTCTCCGCCGGACGGCGCGAGCTCACCGAGGAAGCCCAAGCGCTGTGCTTCCTCGCCGGCGCGAACTCGCTCTTCGTGGGCGACGAGCTCCTGACGACGCCCAATCCCGAGCGCGAGAGCGACGCCGCGCTGTTCGCCAAGCTCGGCCTCGTGCCCGAGCGCGCGGCGCGAGCGACCGCCTGCCCGAGCCGTTCGCCCTCGGCCTGACGGACGATGGGCGCGAACGCGGAACCCGACGGCGAACCGGGGTTGGCCGGCGAGATCGGCACCGCGCTCGGAGCCGCTGCCGCCGGAAGCTTGCACGCGTCGGTGGGAGCGGGCGAGACCGGAACGCCCGAGCGCTCCGCGTCGCCCTCCGACGGGACCGACGTCCCCGTTGTACCGGGGCTCGATCTCGAGGCGGAGCTCGCCGAGCTCGAGCGGAGCGGAGGACTGCGCGCCCTGCCGCCCGCCGGCGTGCGCGGGGTGGACTTCAGCTCGAACGACTACCTCGGTCTGTCACGGCGGCCCGAGCTCGCCGAAGCGGCGGCCCGCGCCGCGCACGAGCACGGCGCCGGCGGACGCGCGTCGCGCTTGCTCGCCGGCGGCTCGCGCGAGCACGAGGAGCTCGAGGCGGAGGTCGCGCGCTGGCTCGGCACCGAAGCCGCGCTCCTCTTCCCGAGCGGTTACCAGGCCAACCTGGGGCTCGTGGGCGCGCTGGTCGGACGCGGCGACGCGCTCTTCACCGACGAGCTCGACCACGCGTCGCTGGTGGACGCCGCGCGGCTCTCGCGCGCGCACCTCACGGTCTTCCCGCACCTCGATCTGGTGCAGCTCGAGCGCGCGCTCGCGCGGGCCGGATCGGCGCGGCGGCGCCTCGTCGCGGTGGAATCGGTGTTCAGTATGGACGGCGATCTGGCGCCGCTCGCGGAGCTCGATCGAGTGTGCGCGCGACACGATGCATGGCTCGTCGTCGACGAAGCGCACGCGATCGGCGTGCTCGGGCCGGAGGGCGCCGGCGCGTGCGCGGCGGCGGGCGAGCTCCCGCGGCTCGTCGCGCGCACGATCGCCGGCGGGAAGGGTCTGGGCGTCGGCGGCGCGCTGGTCGCAGGCTCGCGCTCGCTCGTGCGGCTGCTCGTGAACCGCGCGCGCACGTTCCTGTTCACGACGGCGCCGCCGTCGTCGACCGCCGCGGCGTTGCGCGCGGCCATCGCGCTCGCGCGCGGGGCCGATTGGGAGCGCGAGCGCGTTCTCGAACTCGCACGCCGGTTGGCGCAGAAGCTCGCGCTCCCCGAACCGGCGTCCGGGATCGTGCCGTTCCCGGTCGGGGAGAACGCTCGCGCGCTCGAGCTCGCAAACGAGCTCGCGCGGCACGGGCTGGACGTGCGCGCGGTGCGGCCGCCGGCGGTCGCGGCGGGGACCGCGCGCTTGCGCATCGTGTGCCACGCGGTCAACACGGAGAGCGAGATCGACGAGCTCGTCCACCGCCTCGCGCCGCACACCGCGCCCGCGTCGGCGCCGGCGCGCGCGCTCGCGCCGTGTCTCGTCGTCGCCGGTACGGACACGGGCGTGGGCAAGACGGTCGTGAGCGCGCTGCTCGTGCGCGCGGCGCTGCGCCTCGGACCGGCCCGCTACTGGAAGCCCGTGCAGACGGGGCCGGAGAGCGACACGGCCGAAGTCGCGCGCCTGACGGGGATCGCGGAGAAGCGCGTCCTGCGCCCGGCCTTCGCCTTCCCGCTCGCTGCATCGCCGCACGAGGCCGCGCGCGCGGCCGGGACGGAGCTCGGCGTCGCGGCGCTGCGAGGCTCGCTCGCGGGACTGCGGCGCACGCTCTCCGACGAGCGTGTGGTCGTCGAGCTCGCCGGCGGCCTGTGCGTGCCGCTGCGCGACGACGGTTGGACTCAGCTCGATTGGCTGGGCGTCGAGGCGCTGCCGATCGTGCTCGTCGCGCACTCGGGCCTCGGGACGCTCAACCACACGCTGCTCTCGCTCGAGGCGCTGCGCGCACGCCACCTCGAGCCGCGTGCGCTGTTCCTGGTGGGACCCGAGCACGCATCGAACCGAGAGACGCTCGCCCGCCTCGGCCACGTCGAACCCATCTTCGAGGTGCCTTGCTTCGATCCGCTCGACACCGCCGCGCTCGACCGCTGGCTCGACGGAGCGCAGCCCGCCCTCCTCGCGTCGCTCTTCCGCTGATGAGTACGGTGCCGCGACAAACACCAACGGATTCGCCGGCCGGCGTGTGTACGGTGCCAGTTCAATTCCTCACCCTTCCGCAGAGGAACCCCGGCGTTCCGCAGCGGCGCTGTGCGGAAGGGTGAAGAATTGGACTGGCACCGTACACACCCCCGTTGTCGTTCGTCACGGCACCGCGGAGGCGGACGATGAGCGACGAGCGGCTCGTCGCGCGGGACGCGCGTGTGTGCTGGCATCCTTACACGCAGCATGCGACGGACGGTGAGCCGCTGGCGGTCGTCGCGGCGCGCGATGCGATGCTCGTCTTGGCGGACGGACGCGAGGTCGTCGACGGCATTTCGTCGTGGTGGGCGTGCCTGCACGGACACGGTCGCGCCGAGATCGTGGACGCGATGGCCGAGCAGGCGCGACGGCTCGATCACGTGCTCTTCGCGGGCGCGACGCACGAGCCCGCCGTGCGGCTCGCCGAAGAGCTCGTCCAGCTCGCGCCGCCGGGCCTGACGCGCGTCTTCTTCTCCGACGACGGCTCCACCGCCGTCGAGGTCGCGCTGAAGATGGTCTACCAGCGCCATCTGCACGCCGGCGAGCCGGAGCGGCGCGTCTTCGTCGCGCTGTCGGGTTCTTATCACGGCGACACCTTCGGCGCGATGTCGGTCGGCGAGCCGGATCCGTTCTTCGCGATGTTCCGGCCGTGGATGTTCGAGGCGCGCCGCGTGCGAGTGGAGCAGGGCGCTATCCCGGCGGCGCTGGCGGAGCTCGGACCGCGCGCAGCCGGCGTGATCGTCGAACCGCTGCTCCAGGGCGCGGCGGGCATGCGCGTCCATTCGGCCGAGCTCCTGCGCGAGGCGCGCGGCGCGTGCGACCGCCACGGCGTGCCGCTCGTCGCCGACGAAGTCCTCACGGGCTTCGGCCGCACGGGCGCGCTCTTCGCCTGCGAGAAGGCCGGCATCGCCCCGGACGTGATGGCGCTGGCGAAGGGCCTGACCGGCGGCACGACGCCGCTCGCGGCGACGCTCGCGACCGAGGAGATCTTCGCGGCGTTCCTGTCGGACGATCGCGCGCGCATGCTCTTCCACGGCCACACGTTCACGGCCCACGCGATCGGCTGTGCCGCGGCATCGGCGTCGATCGAGCTGTGCCGGCGCGAGGAGGTCCCCGCGCGCTTCGAGCACATCGGCCAGCGCATCGAAGCGAGCCTGCGAGAGCGCGTCGGGCCGCGCGCGCGCGCGCTCGACCTGCGCCAGATCGGTGGGGTCGTGGCCCTCGACCTCGCGGCGCACGGCGAGTCGCCGGGCTACCTCTCCGGCCTCGCGCCGCGCTTGCGCGCGGCAGCCGTCGAGCGCGGCGTGCTCCTGCGGCCGCTCGGCAACGTGCTGTACGCGCTACCGCCGGCGTGCACGAGCGACGAACAGTGCGAGCAGATCGCGCGCGTGATGGCCGAGCTGGTGGATCTCGCGGCGGCAAAGGGCGGCGTTTCGCCATCGGGCGAGAGGAGCGCGGGCCCGTGATCCGCTCGAGCCCACCGGACGCGCCTCAGGCGTCGCCCGAACGCGGGAGCGGTGGCGTTCGGCCGAGCAGGCGATCGACTTGGAGGCGCACGGCTTCTTCGGGAAGGCCGGGCTTCATGCCGATGCGGCGCGCGGCCTGCAGCGCGGTCTCGACCGGTACGCCTTCGATGGCTACGCGGTAGATCGCGAAGATCATCGCCGTGCGCGCCCCGCTCTCGCAGTAGAGCAGCGCCGGCCCGCGGTCGGGACTCGCGAGAGCGGCCAACGCCCGGTCGACCTCGGCATCGGTCGGGAGCTCGCCGCTCACGCCGACCGGGACGAAGGACATGCCCAAGCGAGTGCACTCGCGCCCCACGCCGCGATTCGACGGCGCGTCGGGCGGCAGCAGACTGATCACGGTCCGGATGCCGCGGCGGTTCGCGATGTCGAGATGCTCGGGCGAGGGATCCTCACCCAGCCACACGTCGCCGCACACGGAGACGCTCTCCATGTCCCCGAGCTCCGCGTCGCGAACCTCGTCGGAGGCGGGATCGTCGTCGGAGGAACGCAATCCTGCGCACGACGCGAAGAGCAGCGCGAGGGCGAGCAGGGCGAAGGACGCGAGCCTCGTTGCGAACGAGTCGGGCGCGTGGAGCGAGGCGCTCGCACGGCGGGCTCGGAAGTCGGATGACGGGGAAGGTGTCGAGCGCGTGGATGCGATCACGACGTCGAGCTCACGGGGTCGAGAAAGGAAGGCTCGGTCCAAGGCGCGACTATACGGCCTCCCCCGAGTTCCGTGGGAGGATCTTGTCGCGCAGTGCGGAGACGGCGAAGAGCGTCCAGCCGACTATCAGGAGGAGCCCGCCGACGGGCGTGACGGGCCCGATGTACTGCCCTGCAACCCCGGCGCACAACCCATACAGAGAACCACTGAAGCACAGACTGCCGACGAGGAACGCGACGCCCGGCGCCGTCCCGCGCCGGCCCGTGTGCGCGCACCACAGCCCGAGCAGGACGAGCGCGAGCGCGTGCCAGACCTGGTAGCGCACGGCGGTCTCCCAGACGGCGAGCCGATCGGTCTGCGCGAGGTGCGACTCGAGTCCGTGGGCTCCGAAGGCGCCGAGCGCCACACCGATCCCGGCCCACGCGGCCCCGGTCGCGACCCAGCGCCGTGCGTATCCGTCCGCCATCGCGCGCGAGATCATACCGGGTCGACGCCCTCGCTCGACCGCGGCGCGAGCGCCGGCGCTGCGTAGCCCTCGATCACGCCGTGGATCTCGCGCGCGAACACGGGCGCGTCGTGCGCGAGCACGATCGGACCGATGCGGAACGCGCGGTTGAACTCGATCTGGCGCAACACGCGCTCCTGGGTGAGCAGGACGAGACGCTTCTTGCGCTGGCGTTCGGACAAGCCGTGCAACCCGATCTCGCGCCACTCGTCCTCGGGCAGGATGAGCTCCACGAGTGTGGCGAGGCCGGGCGGGAGCCGTTGGATCGTGGCGTGCACGCGGTCGTTCTCGTGCTCGACCGCCGCTTTGTGGCGCCACCACAGCCCGCCCGCGCACAAGGCGAGTCCGCCGGTCCACAGCGCAACGGTGTGCGCGAAGGCGAGCCCTTGCTCGGGGATGCCGAACTCGGCGGCGCTGAAGTCGCCGAGCGAGATGCGCGCGAACTTCTCGGGCATCCACGGCAAACGCGAGAGCAACGGCACCTCGAAGCTCACCGCCGCCCACTCGTGGCGCACGCCCTGGTACGTGATCCACAGCCGCAGGAGGAGCAGCAGGGCGAGCGACACGATCGTCCCACGGCTCGCGCGTACGCCCGCGATCTCGCCCTCGCGGCCGCGGCGCGAGAGCACGAGCAGGAGGACGAGGGCCTCGACGAACATCCACGGGCCGCCCGGGAGCAGCACGCCGCTCGCGACGAACGCGAGGCCGGCGAAGCCGCACACGCCCGACAGCGCCGCGAGCCAGGTGCGCGGCAGGATCGGCACGCCGTGGGGCGAAGCGCCGGCGAGAGCGAAAACGGTCGGGAGGAGCGCGATCAGCGCTCCCATCGCGAGCGAGGCATAGCCGGTGCCGCAGAAACTTCCGTCCGCCTGCCGCTGCAGGCCGAGGAGCAGGCCGCCGAGCGCGATCATCCCGCAGGCCAGGACGACCTGGTCGGCGGCGCTGCGCTCGCCGGCAGCGTCGCCAGCGCCGTCGTCGGACTCGCGTCGAGTTCCGTGGTGACCCGGTTCCAGCCCGCGCGAGCTCTCCTCGGGACCGAGCAGCTCTCCCCGCACCCGACCGCCCCCCGCGCTCATTCGCTGCAATCTCCGTCCAGGCCCGGGAAGGCGAGCAGCGCTTCGCGTGCGAAGCCCGCTAGGTTGCCGTCGCGCTCGAGCCCGGCCAAAGCGTCCGGATACTGCGCGCCGAACGCGCTGCCGAGCGCCGTGCGGCGCTCGCCCTGTACGCCGAGCAGGCGCCGCAAGAAGCTGCGCGCGCGGTCCCGCGAGGCCGAGCTCCCGCGGAACAGATTCCCTTCGGAGGCGACCTGCATCACGTGGCCGTACGCGAGCGTCGCCGCCAGCGCCGGCTCGTAGAGCATCGAGTCCTCCATCGCGCGCTCGCCCCATTCTTCGAGCCAGCGCTGGTAGAGACCGGCCAGCCGCTCCGCGCCCCCGGAGCCGCCGAACAATCCCGGGTTCCAGCTCGTCGTGCGCGCAACGTGGAAGACGAGCGCCAGCGCGCCCAAGGCCTCGGCTCGCGAGCCGCGCGCCAGCGAAGCCGCCGCTTGCTCGAGCGCCAGCCCGCGCCGCGTGCGGATCCAATCCGAGAGCAGCGGGCATCCGACGACCTCGAGGAGATCGAGACGCGCCGCCACGAACGCGTCGCGTCGCTCGATCTCGATCAAGGGGTCGAGCTCGCCCATGCGCTCCTCGCCCCCCGGCCGCAGGAGCTGCATGGGCTCGAGCACCGTGAGCTCGTCCACGCGAAGTTGGGGCGCGGCGACCGCGCGCGGCGGGAGGTTGCGCACGACCAGTGCGCCGCCCAGGAGCAGCGCGACGAGCCCCATTCCGATCGGATTCGCCTGGCGCATGCGCGGCCCTCGCGCCGACGTCCCGGGCCCTGCCTGCGAGGGCGGTTCAGCGTGACGTGCACGCGATGGCTGTTCAAGCGCGTCTCGCCCCCGACCCCAGGGGCCGCGACCCGAGCCTTCGAGCTCGCTTCGCAGGGACTCGGCGAGCCTTCGCGATTGTCGTCCTCTCCCGCGCTCGTGAAGATGGCGCGCGTGACTTCCCTCCTGGTTGCGGCGCCCCGCCGCGCTTCGGACCCCGAGACTCGAACACTCCCCTCGATGGCTTGGGCGGTGCGCGGTTGAGGGAAGCGCTGGCCATCGGGGCGGGCGGCTTCCTCGGGGCCCTCTCACGGTGGGGACTGTCCGGGCTCGCGCACCGCTTCTACGGGGGCACGTTCCCGGTCGGAACACTGGCCGTGAACGCGCTCGGTTGTCTCGTGATGGGAGCGCTCGCCTGGTTCGTCGAGGACCGGCAGCTCTTCGGGCCCACCGCGCGCCTGTTCGTGCGCGTGGGCTTCCTCGGCTCCATGACGACCTTCTCGGCGTTCGGCTACGAGACGTTCGCGCTCCTGCGCGAGGGCGCGTGGTGGGGAGCGTTCGCGAACGTCGTCGCCAACGTGCTCCTGTGCGTCGGTTCCGTGATCGCCGGCTGGATGGGCGCGAAGGCGCTCTTCGGGTGAAGGAGGAACGCGTGAAGATCGAAGGCAAGGGGTTGCTCCTGCGCATCTACGTGGGCGAATCCGATCGCTGGGAAGGCCGTCCGCTCCACGAAGCGATCGTCCTCAAGGCGCGTGAGCGCGGACTCGCGGGCGCCACCGTCCTGCGCGGGATGGCGGGCTTCGGGGCGAACAGCCGCCTGCACACGACCAAGGTCCTGCGCCTCTCCGAGGACCTCCCACTCGTGATCGAGATCGTCGACCGCGAGGACCGCGTGCGCGCGATCCTGCCCGAGCTCGACCGCATGGTCGCGGAAGGCCTCGTCACACTCGAGAAGGTCGACGTGATCGCGTACCGGCATGCGCCGAAGACTTGAAGCGCGACGGATCCGGAATCGCCGCGCTCCGAGAACGCGAGCGTCTCCGCGGTTCGCAGGGGCGCAACCGCGGAGACACACATGGAGTCGCGACTCGAGGAAGCCGGCCGGATGGGCCAGTGGGGCTCAGAAGGAGCCCGATCTCGGCGCAGCGACGAGACGCGCTCGCACGGCGTGCCGAGGATCGGCGAAGGCGCGCTGCAACAGGCTGAGCGCCTCCGCATCCGACTTCGACAGCTCGGGCAGGAGTCGTTCGGTCTCGAGCGCGAGGCCCTCGCCGGAGAGGGCCTCCGAGCGACCGCTCAGGACTTCCGCGTAGCGCGCCACGAGCGCCGTTCGCCGGAAGCCCAGGCTCGATCCCGCGAAGCTCCCGCGCGCGTCACGGGCTCGGAGTTCCTGCGCGAGCTCGAACGCGTCGTCCGAACTCGGCGCCGTCCAACGCACGCGCAGCGAAGCGAGCGGCAGGACCGGATCGGGGCCCGTGGGCATGCGCTCGATCTCGAACAGGGCGCACACTTGGTGCCCGGCTCCCACCTCGCCGGCGTCGGCGCCGGGGTCGTCGAACTCGGCCTCGCTGAGCCTGCGGTTCTCGTAGCCGAGGAGCCGCCAGCGCACGACTTGCTCCGGATCGAACTCGACTTGCAGCTTCACGTCGCGCGCGATCGGCTCGAAGATCGCGATCAGGTCCTCCACGAAGACGCTGCGCGCCTCTTCCGCAGAGCCGAGGTAGCTGCAGATGCCGTTGCCGCGATCGGCGAGCTCCTCCAGGAGCTCGTCGCCGCACGCATCGCCGCCGACTCCGATCGTGTTGAGGTAGATGCCGCGCCGGCGGTGCTCCACGATGCTCGCGAGGATGCTTTGGGCGTCGGTGATGCCGACGTTCGCGAGGCCGTCGGAGAAGAGCACGACGCGGTTCGTGGCGCGCTCGTGGAACGCGGCGGAGGCGACCTCGTAGCCGAGCGCGAGACCTCTTTCGACCGAGGTGCTCCCATCCGCCTCGAGCGCGTCGAGGGCTCCTTCGAGCGCCGCCAGGTTGACGGCTGAGGTCATCGGCACGGCGACGCGCGCATCCCTGGCGAAGGCGACGATCGCGAGCGCGTCGTTGGCGTCGAGCTCGGGGAGCAGCATGCGCAGGCCACGCTTCACGAGCCCGAGCCGATCCTCCGCCTCCATCGATCCCGAGGTATCGACCACGAGCGTCAGCGCGAAGGGCTTGCGCTCGTGCTCCAGCACCTCGCGGCCGCGCAGCGCGGCGCGCAGCGTCCACAGCGACTCCCCCGGGCCGGCGAAGGGATGCGGTGCGAGCTCGAGCTCCAACGCGAACGTGTCCGCGAGCGGTGGCTCCACGTCGGGCTCGAACGCGTTCACGAACTCCTCGACGCGCACGTTTCCCGGATTGGGAGCCTCACCTTCGCGGAGGGCCCGCATTGCGCGCGCGAAGCTCGCCGTGTCCACGTCGGCGGCGAACGTCGCGAACCGGTACTCCGCCGTCTCGACGAACTCCCCCGTTGAGGACGCGTCTCCGCCGATTCCGCCGAACCATTCGTCCTGCGCAGCGCCCTGCACGGGAGCTGCGCCGGTCGTGGGGCCCGAGGGCCCGGAGGGTCCGCCGCCTCCCGTTCGACAACGCTCGCCCACACCGAGGAAGAAGTCCGAGTCTCCGGTCGTCAGCGACGCGCCCGCGACGAGCCGTTCGGCCACCTGCGGCGCAGCGCCTTCGCCGGCGCCTTCCTTCCCCCGGCCGAGGCGGAAGGAGTCCGCGCCAACGGCGAGGGACGTCGGGCCGATCGGGATCCCCGATGTCTGCTCCATGTGCGCGCCCACTGGCGGCGGAGAGTCGAGGGGTCCCTGGTAGCCGGCGTCGCGGGGGCTATCGGTGCGCGCGTTCGAATCGTCGACTCGCTGCGCGTCCTCGTCCGGCGCAGCCGCGCGGCAGGCACCGAGGAGAGCGAGCAGCAGAGCGAGCATCCATCTTGTTCTCGTCGTCATGAGAAGCCTCCTTCCGGCCGAAGCCGGTCGGAAACCTCTGACGCAAGGCGCGAGCCCTCGTGCGAACGCGTCCGCGGCGACGTCCGTATTCGTGACGGTCGAGGGTGCGTCCCGTCGCGTAACGCGGACGCAGCTCGGAGAACGCGCGGGGCCCGACTCGATCGAGATCGGGACCCGCGCCTCGCACTTCTCGCGTTACCGCTCGTCGTCGCCGAGGTAGCCCAAGTTGCGCAGGTCGCCCTCGCGGCGGGCCTCCCCGCCACCGAGCCTCTGTCGGATCAGATCGCGGATGCGGTCCTCGAGCACGCGGTTCTCGTCCTCGAGGCGGCGCAGGAGCTCGAGCGTTTCCGCGTCGCGACGCCCCTCGTCCTCGCGCAGGAGTTCTTCGTAGCGCGAGAGCAGGATCTCGCGCTCGCGCAGGGCGTCGATCGAGCGCAGGAGCTCGTCGTTCGAAGGCAGCGTGCGCAGCACGAGGTCGCGGCTCTTCGCCACCAGGTCCGCGAACTCGCTGAACGCGGCTCCGCCGACCTCGGGCTCGAGCCGGAGCACCTCCGCGACGAGCTCGTCCAGCGAATCGCCGCGGGCATGCACGCTGCGGCGCAGGAACTCCGCGAACTGCGCCACGAACACCGCGCGGCGGTAGCCCACGGGAGTTCCATCGAAGCTGCCGGAGGCCTGGCGCGCGAGCACGGGGTGCGCGATCTCGGTCGCCCGCTCCGGCTCCTCGGCCTGCGCGCCGTGCGGCGGCTTCCAGCGCAGCCGCACGGTCGCGAGCGCACCGTGGTCCTCTTCGCCGCCGGACGGCACGCGCACGAGCTCGTACAACGCCGTCACCTGGTGCCCCGCGCCGACCTCGCCCGCGTCGACCGCGTCGTTGCGGAAGTCGCGGTCCGCGATCGCGCGGTTCTCGTAGCCGAGCAGCCGGTAGCTCTCGACCTGCTGCGGGTCGAACTCGACCTGCACCTTGACGTCGCGTGCGATCGCCTGGAACGCGCTCGTGAAGTTGTCGACGATCGCCCGGCGCGCCTCGCGCTCGGAGTCGACGTAGTTGCACAGGCCGTCGCCCTTGTTCGCGAGTTGCTCGAGGAAGACGTCGTTGTGGTTGCCCATCCCGACGCCGAAGCAGTTGAGGTAGATGCCTTTCGCGCGCTGCTCCTTCACGCTCTCGAGGATCCGGTTCTGGTCGGTCTGCCCGGTGTTCGCGACGCCGTCGGAGAAGAGCACGACACGGTTCGTCGTCCCCTTCGCGTGCATCGCCGCCGCCTGCGCGTAACCCAGGCGCAGGCCCGCGTCCGCGTTCGTGCTGCCGTTCGGCGACAGGCCGTGGATCGCGGACTCGATGACCGCGCGCTGGCCCGCCGACGTCGGCTTCAGCATGAGGCGCGCGTCGTTGCTGAACGCGACGAGCGCGACCGTGTCGCGCTGGTCGAGCTCGCCGACGAGCAGCCGCAGACCGTGCTTGACGAGCTCGATGCGGTTGCCCGAGCTCATCGAGCCCGACGTGTCGACGACGAACGTCAGCGCGAGCGGCGGCCGCTCCGTGCGCTCGACCTCCTCGCCGCGCACGACGACGCGCAGCATCTCGTCGCGTTGCGCATCGCCGAAGCGGCTCGGCGCCAGCTCGAGGTCGATCGCGAACGTCGACTCGACCGGCGGCGGGACGTCGGGCCGGAACGCGTTGACGAACTCCTCGGTGCGCACCTGCTCCTTGGTCGGGACGTGCCCCTCCTCGAGATAGCGGCGCGCGAGCGCGTAGCTCTGCGTGTCGACGTCGATCGAGAACGTCGAGAGGCTGTCGAGCAGCGCCGTCTCGAACGCGTTGTCGCCCCAGTAGCGGAAGAACATCGCCGAGGGCGATTCGTGCGGGCGGCGGCGGCAGCTCTGGACGAAGCGGTCGACCAGCACGTCGCAGTCGACGAGGTAGCGGCCGCGGCCGTCGTCGTAGCGGCGCGCGTCCTTCGGCGTCCCGTCGTGCGCGGCCGCGTCGTTCGGAGCCGGCACGATCGCCTCGCGCAGCGCCTCCCCGGGCAGGCCGAGCGCGCGCAGCGTCTCGAGCTCGGGACCGGTGTTGCCCGCGAGCCAGAGCGTGTCGACGGCCTTCTCGAACTCGGCGCCGTCGTCGTCATCGGCCAGGAAGAACCCCGCCGCGGGCTTCCCGCTCACGGTCTCGGCCGCGACGCTGTCCTCGACCCGCGGCGCCGCGCCGTGACCGAGGAAGAAGTCGTCGGATCCGCTGGACGGACCGCTCGGACCGGGAGACGACGGGGCCCCGCCCGCACTCAATCGCCCGGGACTCCCTGGACCCGCAGCCGCGCGCGAGGCAGCGCCCGGCGCGGGCGGGTTGGAAACGCTGTCCTCGGGACCGGCGTAGGCCCCGCCTCCGACCGCCGGAGCACCCACCGGCGGCGGCGCGTCGCCCGCGCGACCCGCGCCGCGCTCCGCGCCCTTCGCGAGCTTCGCCTCGGACGGCTGCGGTGCCGGCTCGGCGGTCGGCTCCGCCATCGTCTCGGCCATCGACTCGGCCATCGACTCGGTCTCGCGCTGAGCGCGGCGCGCGCGGACCAGATCGTCCGAGCGCTTCTCCCTCG
>CAYPTB010000025.1:0-26403 GCA_964413535.1 uncultured Planctomycetaceae bacterium
CGAGACGCTGCCCGCCGCTTTCCGGGAGGGCACTCGGGCCGTCGCCCGGGAGTTCGGGGAGGACGGCGCGGCGATGGCGACGGCGCTGTGCATCGAGATCCTGTTCCTCGGCGGCGACCCAGCCATCTCGTACGAGTTCCAGGACGACATGCGGGAGAAGAGCCGCCAAGTTCTCGCGATCGGGTCGACCGCTCCCGACCTGCCGCCGGCCGAGCGCTGCACCCACCTGCACGGGCTCGGCTGGCACGAGGAATGGCCCGAGGCGCTGCCCCTGTTCCGGACGGGCTTCGACGTTGCGACCGCCCATGACCTGCCGGTCTGGGCCTCCCGGTTCGACTTGCTGATCGGCTGGGGCTTGCTGGATGCGGGGCAGGAGCAGGAAGGCCGCGAACGCTTCGACCGCGGGGAGAGCGCCCTGGCGGCTCGGCTCCCGGCCGACCAGCTCACGGCCGAGTTCTGGTTCGAGTGCGCCGGGTATCTCGTCCGCGAGAACCGCTTCCAGGATGCGAGCCGGATCGCGGAGCGCGGGGTGGCTGCCACCGAGGCGACCTTCGGACCGACGAGCATCGGCCTGGCCGAGGCCGTCAACGTGCGGGCTGGACTGCTGCTCCAGATGGGCCGACATGACGAAGCCCTGGCCGACTTCGAGCGAGTCCAGGCGATCCTCGCGGCGCTCGGGGACGAGCAGGACCCGCGCCAGCACGGCCGGATCGACCTCGTCAACGCGATCAACGGCCGGGCCAAGTGCCTGCCGCACCTGGGGCGGCCGGACGAGGCTCGCGCGCTCATGGAGCAGGCCCTGGCCAGGGTCGCGGAGCGCTACGGGCCGGAGCACGAGTTCACCGCTTGGACGCGTGAGGCGTTGGGCTCGTTGCTGCTGGAGCTCGAGGACTACGCGGCCGCGCGACCCCTGCTGGAACGAGCCGTCGAGGCCCGGGAGAAGTGGAGCTCGAGCAACCCGGGGGCCCGGATGCACGGCCTGGAGCAGCTCGCGCGGTGCGTGGAGGCGCTGGGCCACTATCGGGAGGCGCGGCTCTACGAGGAGGAGATGGTCGCGATCGCGACGCGCTTGACCGGGCCCGACTCCGGCTTCACGGCGTACTACCTGCGCGCCCTGGCCGGCACGCTCTACCGGCTGGGCGAGCTCGGGCCGAGCCTCGCGCTGTACGAGCGCTGCCTCGTGGCGGCGCAGGCCGAGGGCCGGATGGGCGGGTGGCTCGAGGCTCGGCTGCTCAACAGCATGGCGCTCACCGAGCAGGCCATGGGCGACTACGAGAGCGCGATCGCCCACCTCGAGCAGAGCTGCGCGATCGACGAACGGGTCTTCGGGCCGCGTGAACCGAACGTCGGCATCGTGCTCGGCAACCTCGCCATCGCGTACAGCGCCACCGGGCGCGCGCGAGAGGCTCGCGAGTGCTTCGAACGCAGCCTCTCCATCCTCGAGGAGACCAACGGGCCGCGGGCGCGCGCCGTGGGCTGGTTCAGCTCGGGTCTGGCCGGCGTGCTGTCGTTCCTGAACGAGCTGGATCGGGCCGCCGAGCTGTACGAGCGCGCGCTGGACATCCTCGAGGAGCGTCTGGGGCCCGAGCACGACCGCGTGGCCGGCGTCTGCGGCGCCCTGGCCGAGGTGCGCACGCGCCAGGCGCGCTTCGACGAGGCCGAGGCGCTGCTCGCCCGCGCGCGCGAGATCCGCGAGGCGCAGTTCCGCCCGGACCACTTCTTCCTGGCCGAGGATCACCTGCGGCTCGGCGAGCTGCGTCGGGCCCAGGGGCGCCTCGGCGAGGGCGAGCACGAGTTCCGCCGCGCGCTCGAGCTGCGCACCGGCGCGCTGCCGGCCGGTCACCCGCTGATCGCGCTGGCGCAGCAGGCCCTCGGCGACGTGCTGCGCGAGCAGGGACGCCTCGACGAGGCCGAACCGTTGATCGAGCAGGCGCTCTCCGCGATGGAGGCCCGGCTCGGCGCCGACAACGTCCGCACCGCGCGCCAGAAGGGCACGCTCTCGCTCTTGCTCGAGGCGCAGGGGCGCGCTGCCGAGGGACGCCAGATGCTCGAGCAGGCGCTCGACGTCGAGCGCGGCGCGCTGGGTTCCGGCGGTGTTGCGGATCCCGAGCAGCTCTACGACCTCGCGTTGCTGACCCAGCGCGAGGGACGCCTGCTGCCGGCGATACGCCGCGCCGAGGAGGCGCTCGACGCGTCCATGAACCTGTACGGGCCCACCCATCCGGGCACGGCGCGCTGCCGACGTCTGCTGGGCGCGTTGTTCATGGAGGGCGGCGAGCCGGACGCCGCGCGCGAGCACCTGGAAGCCGCCGTCGACCTGCTGCGCCGGTCGCTCGGCGACGAGCACCCCGACACGGCCGAGGCGCTGGTGACGCTCGCCGCGCTGGTCGAAGCGCAGGGCGACGCCGCGCGCGCGGCCGAGCTGCAACGCCTCGCGCTCGAAGCACGGCTCGCGCGACTCGGCCCGCGCCACGTGACGACGCTCGAGTCGCGCGCGGCGCTCGCGCGGCTCTTGCTCGCCCGCGGCGACGCGGGGCCGGCCGCCGAGCAGCTTGCGGCCCTGGTCGAGGTGCAGGAGCAGGAGCTGCCCGAGGACCACGAGGCGCTGCAGGAGTCCCGGCGCCTGCTGGCGAGCGCACTCGACACCGAAGGGCGCGGCGAGGAGGCCGCGCGCGTGCGCGGCGCGATCCGGACCGGCGCGGTCTACCCGCCGCTGCTCAGCCTGCTGGCGCCGGCCGGCTCACCTGCCGTCACGAGCAGTCGGCGCTTCACGGTCGACGCGGTGGTCACCGACTACCTCGGCGTCGAGGACGTGGTGCTCGAGACCGACGGCGAACCCGAGTCGATGGCCGGCCGGCCGGGCGCGTTCCAGCCGGACGAGTCGGGTCGCCGCGTGCGCGTGCAGTGCCCGGTGACGCTGCCGGTGGGCAAGGACGAGGTGCGCCTGCGGCTGTGGGCGATCAACCGCGACGGCCTGCGCAGCGAGACGGTGGCCGTCGTGCTGCGCCACGAGGCCGACCACCGCGACCTCTACGTGCTGGCCCTCGGCGTGGCCGACTACGACGACGACAGCCTCGATCTCTCGTACCCGGTCAAGGACGTCGACGACCTGTTGGCGCGGCTCGGCGCCGAGGCCGGCGGGCTGTACAGCGAGGTGCACGTCGCGCGTCTCGCCGACGGCGAGGTCACGCCGGGCGCGGTGCGCAAGCTGCGCCACGAGTTCCTCCGCCAGGCCCAGCCCGACGACACGATCCTCGTGTTCGCCGCGGGGCACGGCGTGCGCACGCCCGACGGCGAGTACTACTTCCTCACGGCCGACACCACGCCCGACGATCCGTACGGCGGCGTGGACCGGCCCACCATGGAATCGCTGGTCACGTGGGAGAAGCTCTACGCAGAGCGGCGCGTGCTGCTCATGGACACCTGCCACGCCGGCGCCTCCATGGAGGAGGCCACCCGGGCGGGTGAGCGCGGCGTGCGCATGTTCGCCGAAGAGGCCGTGGACGACGTGCTCGACCTGACCGGCAGCGGCATCTACATCATCGCGGCCAGCGCCGACGACGGGTTCGCGCAGGAGGCCCGCGGCAACGGCCTGTTCACGCGCGCGCTGCTCGACGGCCTCGCGGGCGGCGCCGACGCGGATCACGACGGCTACGTGCGCATCGAGGAGCTCAAGGACTTCGCCAGCCGCCTGGTGCACGAGCGCAGCGGAGGCCGCCAGCGTCCCACCGTGCCGACGATCCGCGGCGGCGAGGACTTCCCCGTGGCCCGAGTGCGCTGACGCGCGGTGCCGCGACGAACAACAACGGATTCGCCGACCGTTGCACGCAGCGTACGCGTCACACGCGCGCGAGATCTACGCCGCAATCGCACGGTGCGTCGTGGCCAAGCGGCGATGCAGGATCCCCGGCGGGACTGGGGAGCCTTCCAAGGTCACCGGACAAGACGACTACGGACGCAGGCGCGCCTGGCGCAGGGATCGGGCCCGCTTCGCAGACCAGTCCTCGCGCTCCCGGTTCGCATCCTCGATGGTCCGGAACCTGCGCATGCCACGCGGGGCCGCACCCGGCGCCAGCCGCGCCGCGAACGCCCACAGGCTCCGGATGCGCGGCACGAGCCGCGGATCGCCACGCTCGACCCACAGCGCGCGCCGGGCCTCGTCGAAGTCTCGAAAGCGCTGAAGGGGCACTCAGACCCCCTCGATTCCGAACAGGCGGGCGAGCGCGGCGGCGTCGGCCTTGTCGATCGGGCGGACGGTTCGGCTCTTCATGCGCACGAGGGTCTCCGGCGTCGCGATTCGTACGGGGACTCCGTCGACGTCCAGTGTCTCGGCCGCGAGGTCTTCGAACGAGAAGGCCGTACCGAGGCGGGTGAGGATGTCGATCATGAGCTCCTCGCCCGGTGGGCCATACCTCAGGGTGGGATACGAGGTGAAATCCTCGAGTCGGATCTCGTCGATCTCCGGGTCGTCCCAGAGGGAGCGGAACGCGTTCTTCAGGCGCTCGACGTTCTGCTGCTCGGGCCGCACGAAGATGTCGATGTCCTCGGTGGCGCGAACGATGCCGTGCAGGTTGACCGCGACGCCGCCGACGAGGATGTAGTCGACACGAGCGGCGTCGAATGCTCGCAGTACGTCCAGGAACCTGCCGAAGTCCATGGAGAACAGCCTAGCCGGTTCGATGGCACGTCTGCGGTCCGATGACGAGGGGAATCCCGACGGCCGAAGCGGTGACTCGGACGAGCGGAGCCATCTTACGCGCCCTGGAACTCCTGTCTGGCGGAGAGGCTCGACGGGGCTATCGTACCGGCGGGGTCGGGTGACACCGAGCCGCCGACGCTCGATCGACGCCCAGGCGCCATGCTCGACATCCACTTCGGCGACAACCTGGAGGTGCTCGCGGCGTTCGCGGACGGATCGTTCGACCTCGTGTACGTCGATCCGCCGTTCAACACCGGCAAGCGGCAGGCGCGGACGCGGTTGCGGACGGTGCGCGACGAGGACGGTGACCGGACGGGCTTCGGGGGCGAGCGCTACCGGACGGTGCGGCTCGGGACGCGGTCGTTCGCCGACTCGTTCGACGACTACCTCGCGTTCCTGGAGCCGCGCATCGAGGCGGCGCGGCGGCTGCTCGCGCCGGACGGGTCGTTCTTCCTGCACCTCGATCCGCGCGAGGTGCATTACGCCAAAGTGCTCGCCGACGCGATCTTCGGGCGCGAGTCGTTCGTGAACGAGATCGTGTGGGCCTACGACTACGGCGCGCGCGCGACGCGGCGCTGGTCGGCGAAGCACGACGACATCCTGTGGTACGCGGTCGATCCGGAGCGCTACACGTTCCGCCTCGACGAGGTCGATCGCATCCCGTACATGGCGCCCGGGCTCGTGGGTGCGGAGAAGGCCGCGCGCGGCAAGACGCCGACCGACACGTGGTGGCACACGATCGTGAGCCCGACGGGCAAGGAGAAGACCGGCTACCCGACGCAGAAGCCGCTTGGAATAGTCGAGCGCATCGTGGCCGTGCACTCGAAACCCGGCGACCGCCTGCTCGACTTCTTCGCCGGCAGCGGCACGCTGGGCGAGGCCGCGCTGCGGCGCGGGCGCGACGCCGTGCTCGTCGACGACAATCCCGAGGCGATCGCGGTCATGAAGCGGCGCTTCACCGGGAGCGAGGGAGTGCGCTACCACGGCTGCGACGCGGTCGCGATCGATAGCGTGGACGCAGCGGGCGCCCCGCCGTCCGGCGGATCGGCGTAGCGACGGGAGCTAGCCCGAGACCGCCGCTGCCCACGCTGCCGCGACCGTCGCCGGATTCGCGTCGTGCACAGTCTTCGCGTCGGCGACGTCCTCGTCGGAGCGCTCGGCGAGGAGCAGCGCCGCGCACGCGTGTTCCGGGCTGGTCCCTTTTGCCCCTGGGCGTCCTTCTCGTTCGCGAGCGCGCTCGAACCGCGCCTAGTCGCTCCCGATCGAGTTTCTGGTGAAGGCGATTCGACCCATCGAACCTCGAGATGGCCGGGCCAGCCGACCCCTTTGGACGGGCCCCGTTTGGACAGATCGATGGACCTCGGCGCGACTTAGAGCGATCAGGACTTCGCAACGGCCCGCTGCGAAGCGTGGGTTCTCGCAGCGGGAGTTGATCCTTCATGGTCCACGTGGTTGGCCGAAACCCAGTCCTTTCCGTACTCCCGATCGTCGATCGCGTGATCGAGTGATTCCGCTCTCCGCGTCTCTCGCTTCCCGTGAAGTCGAGGCAAACGCCGCAAGTCGAAACGATCGAAAGTTTCGTTCCCGGGGCCCTGTCGGATTCAGCGGGTTCTCCTTAGGGTGCATCCAGTCCGCCTCAGGTTGCTCCTTCCGGTCTCCGGTCGAGGTTGCTGACCCATGAACGCGCCTCTCAAGCTCGCGGCTCGCGTCTACTCAGACCTACGGTACACCTGTAGTCACACACCCCAGTTCGAGCAACCAGAATATTTTCCAACCCAAGCTCCCTAGGTGAGGTTCAAAATGCCCCAGGGATTCACAATAACACTACTGCAATGGATTACGGTGTTGTGTCTCGGATGGTCACCTCTATCACAACCGCCCGTAGAGATTGCAAAACTGTCGCCTGATGCCTTCGCGCAGGGTCAGTTTGGCAGTGCGACATCGATCGCAAACAACACCTGGGTCATTGGGGACCCAAGGGACAACACGTTTGGACACGATTCGGGAGCTGTTTATGTCTTCTCCGGTTCTCCCAGGAAGCCGACGGAGAATGTTGTCAAGATATACCCTGTGGATGCAAGCGCCGATCTCGGATTTGGTGACAGAGTGTCGGCCTATGGCAATCGGATTGCCGCAACGACTTTTATTGGTCGGACCTATATTTTTCGACGCGAGCACTCACAGTGGGTACAAGAGGCAACGATCCAACATGGAGTGGGAGCATCGCCCGTTTCTCTTAGTGAAGGATTTGTGGCGATTGGCTCGCAGTCTCTCGGAATTGGTTCTGTAGCAGTGTATCACTTGGAGCCGGGGAGTTCCACCGACACAGCCAACGGCATTTGGCTGGAGGACGCGTTGATTCAGGGTGTCCACCCGGGAGACCTCTTCGGGTTCGGACTCGTCTTGGACGGAAACCACCTTCTCGTTGGCGCACCGTGGGGTCTTGTCAAAGGAATACAGACTGGAGTTGTATACTCTTTTCGGCGAGTGAATGACGTGTGGATGGGTACGGGCAGACTTGGGCCCGTTACTGCAACGGCCGGAGCAGAGTTCGGTAGGTTCCTTGACGCGAAGGGTGACCGTGTCCTGGTGGGCGCATTTCGCAATCAACCGAACATGGCGGGCGCTGGAAAGGGCGCTGCATACGTATATCAACGGGACCCTGTGAACGACGCGTTCAGACTTGTCGCACAGCTGTTTGCTCGGGATGGCAACAATGACGACCTGTTTGGTTGTTCCGTCGCCATCGGAGAAAAAGCCCTGTTTGTTGGCGCTTATAACGCAGAGTCATCGGGCTTGAGCGCCGCAGGCGCTGTATATCAGTTCGGACTACGCCGTAACGTAAACGGTGTAACTGCCTGGCATTTGATAAACAAGATCAGCGCTAGTGACGCCGAAAAGGGAGACACTTTCGGTAGGTCGATGAGCTACGGCAACGGAACACTTCTCGTTGGAGCGCTGAATGAGGGGCTAGGAGGTGCAGCGTACGTATACAGTTGCAAGTAGCGTGGCGGCACTTCTCGCGCGTCGCAGCCTTGGCCTACTACACGTACGACTGTCGGGTGAAACAAGACTCTTGCCGCTTTGAGACTTTGAGACTTTGAGAGCTGGAAAAGGCTGCCGGCTGCGGGTTCGTTGACCCGTTTGACCGTTTGACCGACCGAAGATGCCGGGTCGGATCCAGGACGCGGTCCCTGCCTCCACCCGATGCCACCACGTTGGGGCGGGACGACCCCTGGATCAAGAGGATCAGGGCTTGGCGCGTCGCGCGCGGCCGTCCAGTTACTGCGTCGTGACTTCGCTCGCGATGCGCGTGACGAGCTTGCGCACGCGGCCCCGCTCGTCGGCGTCGAGCCAGGCGAGCCAGGTGAGCGCGGGTACGATCAGGGCGACCGTGGCGGCGACCGTCGCGATGGCGGCGGGGGGCGCGAGGGACGACGACAGGAGCGCTGCCGCGTCGGCCGTGAACCACGCCGCGCCGGCGATGGGGAGGGCCGGGAGGAACACGCGCGCGAAGAAGCTGCGCGGGCGGTCGAGGACGAGCGCGCAGGCCGCGTTCGGCACGGCCCACGAGCAGACGCAGGCTTCCGCGGCGAGCACGCCCAGGACGAGGCCGGGCAGGCCGTGCGTGCGGGCGAAGAGGAAACCGAGCCCGAGGCCCGCGACGCTCGACACCGCGTAGCACAGGGCCACGACGCGGTGGCGGTTCGTCGCCACGAGGAAGATCGAGCTCGTCGTCCAAGGCGCCTGGAGCACGAGTAGAAGGAGCAGCGCGTCGAGGAGCGGCGCGGAGTGCGTCAGCTCGCCGCCCGTCCACAGCTCGACGAGCGCCGCTCCACAGTGGTGCAGCACGATCGCCGCCGCGAGGCTGAGCGCCGTGACGACCTTCACGGCGAGCGCGTGCACGTGGCGCAGCGTCTCGAGCTGTCCGCGCGCCTCGAGCGCCGTGAGCTCCGGCCAGAGCGCGTTCGCGAGCGAGCCCGCGATCTGCTTCACGAGGTTGCAGAGCGTGCGCAGGATGACGAAGGGGGTGACGGCGGCGGGGCCGAAGAGGGCGCCCGCGAGGAGCACGGGACCCTGGATGGAGAGCGCCTGGCTCGTGCGAATGAGGAGGAAGAGCGAGCTCGGACCGACGAACGAGCGCGCGAGTCGGGGGTCGCGCGCGGCGATGCCGACCGATACCTCGGGGTGGCGGCGGCGCAGGTCGGCGAGCGTCCAACCCAAGGAGGCGACGAGCGGCACGAGCTGCACGAGCGCCACGTCCACGAGGCTGCCGCCGGTGACGACGCAAGCCGCGGTGAGGGCGAAGAAGAGCGCGCGCTGCAGGTTGTAGAGCGTCATGCCGCGCGGGTACTCGCCGATCGTGCGGTAGACGCCCGTCACGAGGCCGCAGGGCACCGACGCGGCGATCTGCAGCACGAGCAGCGACACGACGAGCGCAGCGGTCGGGTGATCCAGGAGCTCCAGGCGGAAGGCGTGCTCGACGGGCAGCGCGAACGCGGCCAGGGCGACGGCGGCGACGGCGACGGTCGTGAGGACCAAGCACCACGCGAGCGCGCTGTGCAGCACGCGCGCGAACTGCCCGATATCACCGCGCGCGTAGCACTGGTTGAGGCGGTTCACGACAAAGGTGTGCACGCCGAGGTCGAGCAGCACCATCTGCCCCGCGATCGCCGACAGCGTGAGCCACTCGCCGTAGAGCCGCTCGCCCCAGGCGCCGAGGAACACCGGCACGAGCACGATCTGGCCCAGCGCGGCGACGACCTGCGACGCGAGCGTGGCGAGCACGCCGCGCCGGAAACGGCCCGTCCGCCCCGTTGCGAGGGCGGCGCGCGGTTCGGCCGTCACCCTCACGCCTCCCGGCGCGCTCGGCGCGCGAGCACGATCACGACGTCGCCCGCCGAGCTCGAGCTCGGCCGCTCGGGCACGTCCGACCACGCGTCGAAGTGGCCCGCGAGCTCGAAGCCGTGGCGCGGCAAGTTGCGCGCGAAGAACTCGGGCGTGAAGCCGAGCGGGTGGACGGCGCCGACGCCGGACAGCGCGGCGCGCCCGCGGCCCTGGAAGTCGAAATGCGGCACCTCGATCGCGAGCAGGCCGCCGGGTGCCAGGCGCGCGTGGAGCTCGTCGAAGATCGTCGAGAGATCGGTGAAGTGCTCGAGCACGTGCGAGGTGTAGACGACGTCGAAGCGCCGCGCGCCGAGCTCCGTGAGCTCCGCCACGAGCGGCACGCCGAGCTCGCGCACGCCGTACTCGCGCCGCGCGCGACCGATCTCGACGCCCGTGGCGTCGAAGCCCAGCGTGCGCGCCTGGTGCACGAAGTAGCCCCAGGACGAGCCGAGCTCGAGCAATCGCGGTCCGTCGGCCTGCGCGCGCAGGCGTCCGTCGCATACGAGCGCCCGCAGGCGCTCGATTCGCTCGCGGAAGTCCTTGTCGGTGCCCGCGAAGCACGTGCGCGTGAGCCGGGCGAGCTCCGCGGGGTTCGGCAGCTCCGTCGTGGAGCCCTCGGCGGAGTAGGCGCGATCGTAGAGCTTCCCGAGTACGCTCGACTGGTACAGCGGATCGGTGAAGCACAGGTGGCACGCGCCGCAGCGCCGCACCTTCACGAGCAGGTGCTTGCGCGCGATCGTCTCGGTGGACGGCGAGCGGCAGTAGGGACAACGGCGGTCGCTCTTGTAGAGCGACTGCAGCGTGAACTCGATGCGCGGCAGGAGGTTCGTCACGCCGCCGCCTCGTCCGAGGCCTCGGCGGCCGAGGATTCCGCGTCGGATGCGTCCCGCGCGCGCGGGAGCGCGGGCGGCACGGCGCCCGGCTGCGTGCGTTGAGTCTCGCTCGGACGGAGCGTCGCGCCGGCGAGCAGCCGCTCGGCTCCGCGCGGATCGCGCTTCGCTCCGAGCGGCGGTCGGACCGTGCGGAGCGCAATCCCGTAGGCGCGCACGACGCGTTCGCCGTAGTCCTGCCAGCGGAAACCCGAGCTCACGCGCTCGAGCGCGGACGCGCCCATCGCCCGGCGCAGGTCGGGATGCCGGTAGAGCTGCTCGAGCTTCTCCGCGATCGCCGCGACGTCGCGCACCGGCACGACGAAGCCGTCCGTGCCGTCGTTCACGAGGTCCTCGGCGCCGGTGTTCGTGGTGGCGACGACCGGCAGCCCGCAGGCCATCGCCTGCGCCGTCACCAGCGCGAGGCCCTCCTCGATCGACGCGAGGCAGAAGACCGACGCGCGCGCGTAGAAGTCGACGAGCTGCGCCTGCGGCACGGGCGCGTGGAAGACGACGCGCTCGGAGGCCCAGCGCTCGCGGAAGGGCTTCATCTCGGGCGCGACGGGACCGACGAACCACAGCTCCGAGCGCGGCAGGTCGAGCTCCTGGAAGGCGCGCAAGAGGTAGTGGCAACCCTTGCGCAGGCTGACCGCGCCGACGTGGATCACCCGGAAGACCGGATCCGCTTCGCGCGCGCCCGGCGGCGGCGGCCGGAAGTGCTCGAGCGAGACGCCGTAGGGCACGTGGATCAGCTTCGCGGCGTCGACGCCTTCTTCGAGGAACGTGCGGCGCACGAAGCGGCTCGGTACGGCGATGAAGTCGGCCCGCTCGTACTCCAGGAGTTCCTTCTCGACGACCGCGGGGTGGGCGACCTGCGGCGTGAGACCGAAGGCCTCGTACTCCTCCGTGAGGATGCGGCGCTGGGCGAGCATGTGGCTGCTGCCGCGCTCGACGACGGTCGTCATGCCCAGCGCCTGCGCGCGCTCGATCCCGGCCAGCGCGGCGCCGGACCAACCGACGAACAGATCGGCGTCCTCCGGGATCTTGCGGGCGGCGCGCGCCTCGAAGTGCGCGTGGACGAAGCGCTGGGGGTTCGCCCGATCGCGCAGCGCGCGCGGGAGCCAGGCGCTACCGCGCCGCAGGAGCTCGCTCGAGGGAAGGCTCGTCACGAGCGCGCGCGGCACGCCGAAGCGCGCGGCCGCGAACTTGGGATAGGACGTCACGAGCCGCGCGAGCGCGCCATGGCGGTGGAGCTCGCGGGCGAGGTCGAAGGCGTGGAAGCGCCCGAGGACGGAGATGCAGGCTTTCATGCGGCCTCCTCGTGCGGAGAGGGCGCGCGCGACTCGCGGACGATGCGCAGCAAGTCGCGCAGCCGGTCGTGGAAGGCGTAGCCCGCCAGGCAGCGCGCGCGTCCCGCCGCGGCGATGCGGCGGCGCTCGTCGGGGTGAGCGAGGTAGTGGCGCACCTTCGCGAGGAGCTCGTCCTGGCTCCCGAAGAACTCGGCCTCGGCGCCCTCCTCGAAGAGCCGGCGGTGCTCGTCGGTGCGCTGGGCCAGGAGGAAGCCGCCGCAGGCGGGGATCTCGACGCTGCGGTCGGTCTGGAGGTCGCGGTTCTGCACGCGCAGGAAGCCCAGGTTCACGTCCGTTGCCGAGATCGCGCGCACGTAGCGCTCGACGGCGAGGTCGCAGCCCTCGACCGCGAGCAGCGGATGGCGCCCGCGCCACGCGCTCCAGCCGTTGCCCCACACGCGCACGCCCACGCCCGCCTCGGCCAGGGCGAGCATCGACTGTGCGCGCTCGCGCTCGAAGGTCCCCGCGAAGCCGACCGGGGAGCCGAGCGCCGCGCGGTCCTCCGGTGTCGTCGCGACGGGTCGGTGCAGGTGGCGGTCGAAGCACTTGTCGACCATCACGACGCGCCGCGCTCCGAGCGCGGGCAGCTCGCCGGGGTCCGCGTTGTAGCTCTTGTGCGTGAAGACGACGTCGTAGAGCGGGAGCGAGCGGCGGAACCAGAGCGACTGGTTGTGACGCGCGAACATGTCGTCCTCGGAGTGGAAGACGAGCTGCATCTTTGGCTGCGTGCGCCGCGCGCGGAGCAACGTCTGGGTGCGCAGGGCGAGCGACTTCGACACCCACAGGACGTCGTAGGAGCGCTCGTCGAGCGCGCTCACGAGCGCGGCGTTCACACCGGCTCGGTCGGGAGGCAGGCCGAACTTCGCGCACACGCGCCACGGGAGATCGGCGGGGTAGTGGCGCTCGCCGCTCGGGTCATTCGGCTCGGAGCCGACGGCGCGCACGGCGTGGCCGAGCTCGGACAGCGCGCGCGCGAGCATCGCAGCGCGCGACGAGCGTCCCATGTCGCCGACGAACAGGATCGAGAGCGCCGGCGTCTCGGCCGGGCTCTCCGCTCGCTGCGGGTGCGTTCGGCCGAGCCTCACGCCGCCCTCCGCGCCGCGAGTGCGCCGAGTGCGCGCGCGAGGCCGGCGTGGTCGCGCTCGAAGTCGAAGCGCGCGACCAGCTCCAGCGACTTGCGCCCCATGGTTGCGCGGCGCCCGTCGTCCGCGAGGACCTCGCGCAGCTTCTCGGCGAGCGCGTCGGTCGCCCCGACCGGCACCGTCCAGCCGTTCTGACCCTCGACGACGAGATCCGCGGCGGCGCCGACGACGTCGGTCGCGATCACCGGCCGAGCGGCGTTCATGACCTCGTTGAGCACCAGACCCCACGGCTCGTAGGCCGACGGCAGCACGAGCACGTCGCACAGGTCGTAGAAGCGGGGCAGCTCGGTCTGGTTCTGGAAGCCGAAAAAACGGATGGAGCGCCAGCCGTTGGCGGCGGCGCACACTTCGACACGCGCGCGCTCCGGTCCGTCGCCCACGAAGAGCAGGTAGGGATGGGGTTCGCGCTTGTGGTTGCGCTTCGCGCCGTCGTCGGAGGCGAGGCGCTCGTAGGCGTTCAGGAGGTCGAGCGGGCGCTTGCGCTCCACGAGCTTCGACGCGTACAGCACGACCGGTCGGCCGGGAGCGAGCCCGAGACGCGCGCGGAACTCTTCGCGCGCGCGCGACGCTTTGCGCGCGCCCTCGCGGAAGAACGCGTTGTCGACGGCATAGGGCACGTCGAAGATGCGCTCCGGAGCGATCCCGTGGTGGCGGTAGAACTCGCGATTGCGCGCGCCGATCGCGAGGTAGCCGTCGGCGAGAGCGAGCACGCGCCGGTGGACGGCGTCCTTCACGCGGCGCTCGATTCCTGTCCCGTGCACGATCGATTCGCCGCGCAGCAGCACGCGCATGCCGAGCGAGCGCGCGATGCGCATGGCGCGCAAGTTCGCCTGGTGGAACCAGCCGTGCACCCACAGCGCGTCGAAGCCGCCGCGCAGGTGCCGCTCGAGCCCGCGCACGAAGGGCTCGGCGAAGTTGACGCGCTGCGTGCGGTACAGCGGCTCGAGGAACACGTGCCGGTAGCCATCCAGCAGCGGGACGTCCCAGGCGAACGACCTCCCGAAGCCGCGGTCTTCGTGCGCGCGCGCCGAGACGTCGCTCAGGAAGAAGACGGTCAGGTCGATGTCGGGCTGCTCGGCGAGGAAGCGCAGCAGGGGCGCCTGGTACTGGATCGGATGCGAGACCAGGTAGGCCAGCTTGTGGATGCGCGCGCTCATGCGCCCTTCCGATAGCCCTGCTTGCCGCGCGGCCGGTACTCGTAGTACGAGGTGTAGTAGGCGCCGCCGCGGCCGTGCTCCGAGCGCACGGCGTTCAGCACGCAGCCCACGGTGTTCGAGCCGGTCTGACGCAAGCGCGCCGAGGCGGAGGCCACGGCCTCGCGCGAGATGCCGTCGGCCCGGTACAGGAGCAGGATCGCGTCGAGCTTGTGCGCGAAGATCTCGACGTCCGCCACGACCAGAGCGGGAGGCAGGTCGAAGACGACGACGTCGTAGGCGCCCGAGAGGTCGTCGACGAGCTCGCCGACGTCGGGCCGCGAGAGCAGGTCGCCCGGCTTGCCCGTGTGGATGCCGGCCGTGAGCAGATCGAGCCCGTCGATCCCCGACGGGCGCACGCAGCGGCGCCAGTCGAGCTCGTCGGTGAGCACCTCGGCCAGGCCGGGCGCGCGTTCCTGGCCGAAGTTCCAGTGGACCGTCGGTTTGCGCAGGTCCGCATCCACCAATAGCACGCGCTTGTTCCCGTTCGCGAAGGCGATGGCGAGGTCGGCGTTCGTCGTCGACTTGCCTTCGCCGGGCGTGCAGGAAGTGACGGCGAGCGTGTGGATCTCGCGGTCGCCGCCCAACGCGAAGCGCAGGTTCGCGCGCAGCGAGCGGTAGGCCTCGGCGATGGGACCGCCGGGGTCGTCGCGCAACGCGAGGAAGCCCTCCGAGCCGCGCGCGTGGCGGAGCCGGCCGCGGCTGAAGTCGGGAATCGCGCCGAGCACCGGCAGACCGGAGGCGGCCTCGAGCTCGGCCTCCGTGTGGATGCTGCCCCGGAAGCGCTCGCGCAGGTAGGCGAGACCCAGTCCCGCGAGGACGCCGAAGAGAGCGCCCATGACGAGCGTGAACGTGACGCGCGGCGCGTAGCGTCGGATCGGGGGCGCGGCGGGATCGATGAAGTCGGCCGTTCCCACGGTCGCCGCGCGCGCGATCTCCGCGTCCTGCTTGCTCTTCAAGAGGAAGCGGACGATCTCCGTGTGCGCCTCGAGGCGCCGCATCGGTCCCGCGAGGCGGCGCTCCTTCTCGGGGAGCTGGCCGAGCCGCTCCTCGAGCACTGCGATCTGCCCCGCGAGCGCTGACCTGCGCGAGGCGACGCCTTGGGAGCGGGCCTCGAGGTGCTCGATCGTGCGAGCCCGGATGTTGTCGAGCGCGCGTCCGATCTTCTCGCGCTCCTCGCCCGGATACTCGGCGAGGATCGCGCGCGTGCGTTCGAGCAGCTCCGCGCGGTCGAGCCCGAGTTGCGCGAGGGCCTCGGAGCGACCGCGGAGCTGGTGGAGCACGCGCTCGCGCAGCTCGGAGACGGCCGAGCGGATCTCAGCCAGACGCGGGAAGTCCTGCGTGTACACCTGCGCGAGCTCGGTGTGCTCCGCCTCGAGGTTCGAGATGCGCTCCAGGTAGCCCGCGACGAGCGGGCCGACGCCGTAGCCGTCGCCCGCGCGACCGGTCAAGCCGGCCAGCGCCCCGTCCTCGCCGTTCGCGTAGGCCTCGACCACCGCGCGCAGCGCGTCGGCTTCGACGCCCAGCTCGTCGGCCTCCGAGGACAGGCGCTCGAGCTTGCTCTGGAGCAGGAGCTTGTACGGTCCGCCGTCGCCGCGGTCCTGGAGCTCGAACTCGGCGGTGAGCGCGCCGATCTGCTCGATGTAGCCACGCGAGATCGGATCCGCGATCTCGTCGCCGAGGCGCGAGAGCGCGTCGAGGTCGTGCGCCGCGAGCAGCCCGATGGACTCGTCGAGGCCCGCGTGGGCGAGCTCCAGGTGGACGCGCTCGACCTCGAGGTCGGACAGCCGTTGGATCAGCACCGAGGCCGACGTCGAGACGTCGATCGTCTCGGGGTGGCTCTCGCGCAGGAGCACCACCTCGCGTTCCGCGGACTCCAGGTCGGAGAGTTGGCTCTCGAGCTGCGCCGCGATGAACTCGACCGTCTGCGAGGCGCGCTTGCTCCCGCGCTCCACGTTCAGATCGAAGTAGTTCCGGCACAGCGCGTCCGCGATGCGCGCCGCGCGCACCGGGTCGGAAGCGTCGACCGTCACGAGCACGACGCCGGAGTCGCGCTCGGTCTCGACGATGCGCGTGCTCTCGAGCAAATGCCGGACGGCCAGGTCGTCCGAGACGTGCCGCACGCGGAAGGAGTGGTCCAAGACCGTTCCGCGAGCGACGAGGCGCAACGCCAGCCCGCGGTAGTCGAGCAGGCCCTCCGGCTCGTAGGGAAAGGTCTCTTCGTCCGCGCCGATCCCCAGGCGCGCCAAGAGACCTGCGCGCGCGATGCGCACGGTGTCGTGCGTCGGGAACGTCACGCGGACCGCGCGCGGAGCCTGCGCGCTCGCGCTCTCGACGCGCGCGAAGAGCGCTCCGTCCGGTGCGTTCCCTCCGACGAGGCGCTCCCACAGGGTCGACAGCGGAAGGAGGCGCTCGTCGTCGACCGTGGTGCCGAGCCCGAGGTGGCGTTCGAAGCCGGCCGTTCCCGGACAGGGAACCCGCACGCCGTCGGGGGCGCTCACGACCTTCTGGGCGATGGAGCGCGAGGAGAGGATCGCGATCTCGCTCGCGGCCGCGGGCGCCGAGCCGAGCGCCGCGAGCTCCGACAAGAGGCCGCTCTCGCCCTGGTCCCCGTCGATCAACACCGTCGCCGACGCGCGGTACACCGGCGTGTGCGTCCCGACCCACGCGAAGGTCGCGAGGAACACGAGGCACGCGGTCGCGGCGACGGTGCCCGTCCTGCGCCGCAGGAGGCCGACGACTTCTTCGAGGCGAATCCCCTCGACGTGAGCGGAGCGACCGTTCGACATGACCTAGTCGTCCAGTGCCTCTCCCACGACGAGCAGGCTCGCGAGCGATCCGACGATCGGCGTCAGGCCCTGCACGTAGGGCAGGACCTGCTCGCGGAACGTTCCCGCCCCGGTCTGGCGCACGAACAGGAAGTCCCCCGGCCGCACGGCGACGAGGCCGTCGACGCCGGGCGTGGCGCCGTCGAAGTAGTGCACCTCGAGCTCGTCGCCCGCGGCGCGCAGGAGCGCAACCACCGCGCGGTCCGCGCCTTCGCGGAATCCGCCGCCGAGCGACAGCGCCTGGAGCGCGTTGATCGGACGGTCGAGCGCGTAGGCGCCCGGCTCGTTCACCTGCCCGAAGACGTACACGCGCCGCGCGCCGTACTGCACGACCGAGACGCTCACGGCCGGATCGACCAGGTACTCCGCCAGCCGTTCGCGGATCACGGCCCGCGCTTCCTCGGTGGTCAATTCGCCGATCGCCACGGGACCGATCAGGGGCAGGCTGACGTTGCCCTGGAAGTCGACGAGCTCGCCGCGCTCCGGCGTGGAGAACTCCGGGTGGCGGAACACGAGCACGGACACGACGTCCCCCGCGCCCAGCGCGTAGGCGTCCCAGTCGAACTCGTTCGAGATCGTCGCGGTCGGAACGGTGCCGCGCGCGAGCGGGGGCGCCTTGCAGCTCGCGAGCGCGAGCAGGGCGACGGAAGCGACGAGTGCTCCGAGTCCGAACGAGGTGCTGTCTCCTGCCATCTCGTTGTCGATCGCTGCGGGAAAGGGACGGAGGCGGGCGGGGAAGGGGACCCCCGCCTTATCGACCGGAAGCCGAAAGACCTTCCGCCCCAATTCGGGCCGCGCGGGGCGCGGGCAGGGCTCCCGGCTCCTCCGGCGACGCTTCCGGAACGCGTGCCGCGGCCGTGCGGCGCACGGCGTCCCAGACCTCGTCCGTCGTGACGTCCGTGAGGCAGCGATTGTCGTACGGACAGACCTCGAGCCAGCACGGCGAGCAGGCGGGCTCGCGCCGCAGCACCGTGTGCCCGCCGCCGCCCCCGCCATACGGGAACCAGCGCCCGGGCAGGTCGCGGGCCGAGTACGGCACGACGCACGGCGTGCGGACCGCCGCCGCGAGGTGCATCGAGCCCGTGTCGTTCGTGACGACGAGCGCGGAGCGCGCGAAGATCGCGGCCGAGAGCGGGAGCGGGCTCGCTCCGCACAGGTCGACGACGTCGGGACCGGCGAGCTCGCGCACGCGCGCCGCGAGCGGCCGATCGGCCGCACTGCCCAGGACTGCGGCCTTCCGTCCGAGCGCTACCCAGCGCCGCGCGATCTCGCCGAAGCGCTCGACCGGCCAGCGGTTCGCCGCGCGCTTCCCCCCGGGAACGAGGCACAGGAGCGCCGCGCGGTCGAGGCCGTGCTGCGCGAGCAAGCGCTCGGCGCCCAGCGCCACCGCGCCCTGGATGGGCAGCGGGAACTCGGCGCCGCGAACGGGGCCGACCAGGTCCTCGAGGAGTGCGAGGAGCCGCGCCGACTCGTGCTCGAGGCCGCCGCCGCCCGCGAGCGCGCGAGCCGCGCGCCGACCGAGCCAGCGCAGGTTCCCGACCGCGAATCCGTGCGCCCGCGGAACGCGCGCGGCGAGGCGCAGGAACGCGAGGTCGCGCAGCTCGCGCCAGGGGTTCGACAGGTTCTGCGGCAAGCGCACGAGCACGTCGAAGCACCGCCGCGCGAGCTCGCGGGCGAAGGTGCGCGGCGCGAGCTCGCCCGGGTGGTAGACCCACAGCTCGTCGAGCCAGCCGGCCTCCGACAGGAGCTCGCGCGCGCCCGGCGCGCCCCGCGGCCCGGGCGAGGTGAGTAGCGTGAGACGCGCATCGGGCCAGCGCACGCGCAGCGCGGCCAGCGCCGGGAGCGCGCAGACCACGTCCCCGATGTTGCCGGTGCGCCACACGCACACGCGCTGTGGCGCCGCGGGGAACTCGGCGGGCCAGGCCACCCGCGCGGCGGCGCCGAGCGTCGCGTTGGTCGCCGCGAGGAGCGCGCGGGCGGCGCGGGTGGAGAGCGGCGCGGCGGGCATGCCCCTTCATCGGCTCGCTCTCCTATTGGATGGAGGCGGGGATGGATGCGGGGCTCGCGGGCTGCCGCAGCGCGCAGCGTGTTAGTGTCCCGAACCAGAAGTTCGCAAGCAAAATCGAGCCGCCTGCGGCTCCCTGGCTGCGTTGCGCCTCCTCCGAAACTCGATCAGAGTTGCGTCGTCGGCGCGTCTTGCCAGAAAGCCCCATTCGACGCGCTTTTCCTCGCGCACTTCTGGTTCGAGACACTAGCTTCTCGCGCGTGAAGAAGACCGCCGTCGAGGGACTCTATTATTGGGGGCGCTACCAGCCCGATCGCGAGCTCGACTTCAACGGCACCTTCTGGGCGCGGCCGGACGGGGGCGTGCTGTTCGATCCGATGGAGCTCTCCGCGGTCGAGCGCGGCGTGCTCGCGGCGAAGGGCGGGGCGCGATTCGCGATCCTCACCAACTTCGATCACCTGCGCGCGACACCGGCACTCAAGGACGAGTTCGGCCTCGCGGTCTTCGCTCCGGCCGAGGAGCGCGCGCGCTTCGGAGAGCGCGCGGACGTCGTCGACCACTGGTACGGCGCGCGCGGGGGATTGCCGCCGGAGCTCGAGATCGACGTGCACGAGCTGCGCGGAGGCAAGTCGCCGGTCGAGGCGGCGCTCTACGTGCGCCCGCTGCAGACGCTCCTGTTCGGCGACCTCGTGCGCACCCACGCGTCCGGACGCCTGCAACTGCTTCCCGATGCGAAGCTCACGGATCGCGCACGCCTGGTCGAAGGACTGCGCGCGCTGGGCGCGCTTCCGTTGCGCGCCGTCGTCGTGGGCGACGGCGACAGCGCCTGGTTTCACGCCGACGCGGCGTACGCCGAGCTCCTGGCATCGATCGAGCGTTAGGCGCCGACGCGGCGCTCGCTAGTGCTTGTTGCCGACGAGCAGGTCGGGCGTTGGAGGTCGTTGGCTCTCCGCCGCCGCGGCGTTCTCCTCGGCGTGCACGGCGTGCGGCGAGTCGGCTTCTCCGAGCACGCCGAGCACCACGATGGACACGAGGACGACCAAGACGAAGAACGCCGGCAGGGCCAGCGTCCACGGGGAGTCGCGTTGGGAGATCGTGTGCGACTTGGGTTGCGAGCGTCTCATCCGATCGTGATCCTTCCGGTTGTGGATCCTTTCGATGATTCGACGGGTGCACTCTCTCGTTGCGTTCCCATAACCTGCCCAACACGGGGTCGGATACCGAACAAATCCTGGAAGCGGGACGGGCGCGCAGTCCAACCCCGGAGCCGACGCGACGTCGCGAGGAGAGAACGCAACTCGCGTTTGCCGGGGATCCGGCAAATGCGAGTTCCCGCTACGCTGCGCCGTGGAGCGTCTGGCTCGGGGCTTCGGCGCGACCCCGGCTTGCTCGCCGACGCCCCGCCTGAGACAGTGAGCGCGATGGAGCCTAGCCGCGAACGCCGCGCGTTCCCGCCCACGTTTTTCTTCGTCTTTTCGGCCTTCGCGTGCGGCGGGGATGCGCGCGAGGACCTAGCCCCGGAGGATGTCGAGGTAACGCGCGAGGTACCGACCGACGTCCTCACGCGTCGCGAACGCATCGCCGCCCTGTGGGGCGAGAACCGCAAGACCGAAGCGCTCGCCGTCGCGCGACCCCTCGCGGAGTCCGCGGAAGCGTCCTTCGAGGACGTCCTGAACGCGGGGATCCTGGAGTTGTCGCTGGCGAGCAGCTCCGAGGAATACACGCGCGCCGAGGAGCTCTTCCAACGCGCCGCGGCCCTCGATCCGACGTCCCCGGCGCCGCTCTACGGCTTGGGCACGATCGCGTCGGAGAACGCGCGCTTCGAGGAGGCGCGCGACTACTTCGCGCGCGCGCTCGCGCTCGCGCCCGACGACTACCCGACCCAGTACGCGCTCGCGAACGCGCTCGCCGAACTCGGCCATGCGGACGCCGAGCGGCTGTACCGCGAGCTCCTGGCCCTGGGAGTGGACACGGGAGGGAGCTGGCACCTGAGCGTCCTGTACCGGCTCGGACAGCTCCTCGCCTTTCGCGGCGATCCCGAGGCCGAGGCGCTGCGCCTGCGCAAGACGGAGCTCGAAGCCACGGGCCTCAAGGCTCCCGCGAACGAAGAGATCCGGCAGGGGAACTTCGGCCGCATCCGCTGGCCGCGCCCGTCGGCTCGGGACGTTCCCGCGCCGACCGAGCCCACGGCGCTGCGGCTCGGTCCCGCGCTCCCGCGCGAGCTCGTCGGCATGACGAGCCTCGTCGCGTTGACGTTGCACGAGAGCTGGGACCGTGTGGCGAGCACGGAAACCGGCGTCGCGCCCACGATGGACGTCGGTCCGCCCGATCTCGCGGGCTTCGGGCCTTCGGGGCTCGTCCTCGCCCTGCGCACCGCGGGCGGCTACGAAGCGCGGCGCGTGACCGCGGATGCGGTCGACCTCGCGCGCGCGTTCGACCTCGACAACGACGGCGACCTCGACTTCGTCGTGTCGAACGCGGACGGCGTGCGCGTGCTCGTCACGAATCCCGACGGCTGGAGTGCGCTCGCCTCCGCCCTTCCGGAGCTCCCCGCTCCTCCCACCGACATCGAGCCGGTCGACTTCGACCACGAAGGCGACATCGACCTGCTGCTCGTCGGCGCCTTCGGCGCGCGTCTGTGGCGCAACGACGGACTCACCCTGGACGTCGCCGCCGGCGCCTTCGTCGACGCGACGGAGATCGCCATGCTGCCCGTCGACCGCGCCTTCGAGTGGTGCGCGATCGAGGACCTCGACACGGATCAGGACGTCGACTTCCTCTTCGGCGGGAGCCGCGGCGCCTTCCTGGCGGACAACCTGCGCGGGGGCGCCTTCGCCGATCGCAGCGCCGACCTGCCCGAGGGACTCGCGCGCGAGCCCGTGGTGGCGGACCTGGACGGCGACGCGTGGCCGGATCTCTACGTTCCCGGATCCGCGCTCTACACGCGCAACCCGAGCGGTCGCTACGCGCGCGCCGCGGCGGGTGCGGGGATCGACGGAGTTCCGCGGGGCGTCGACCTGGATCTCGACGGGTATCTCGACCTCGTGTGGGACGTGCGCGCGAGCGCCGAGGCCGCGACGCGCGCGCGCCTCGCGCTCGGCGCGCGTGCGCCGCTCGACGTCGAGCTCGTGCCGGGGGCGCTCGCCTCCACCGTCGCTGACTTCGACGGCGACGGAGCGCTCGACGTCGCGCTCTCGACGGCCACGGACGCGCGGATCGAGCTCGGGACGCCCGACCCCGCGCGCCGTTCGATCCTGCTCGCGCTGCGCGCGCCAGAGAGCGAGAACCGCCGCGGCCTGGGCGCGATCGTCGAGGTGCGCGCCGGTCCCGTGTACCGGCGCATCTTCTGGACCGGCGAGCCCGTGCGCCTCGGGCTCGGCGCACACGCGCTCGCCGAAGTGATCCGCGTCACCTGGCCGCGCGGCGTCGTGCAGCACGAGCTCGACGTTCCGGCCGGGAGCCGCTGGACGATCGACCGCGTCGAACGCATGGAGGGCTCCTGTCCCTTCCTCTATACGTGGAACGGCGCGACGTTCGAGTTCGTGACGGACGTGCTGGGGGGCACGCCGCTCGGCTTGCCGATGGCGCCGGGGAGGCTCGTGCCGCCCGATCACGACGAGTACGTCCTGGTGCAGGGCGAGCAACTCGTGCCGAAGGAGGACGAGGACGGGCGCTCCGTGTACGAGCTCCAGCTCACCGAGGAGCTGCGCGAGGTGACCTACCTGGACCGCGTGCGGCTCGAGGTCGTCGACCATCCGGCCGACACGGAGGTCTTCCCCAACGAGCGCTTCAGCTTCCCGCCGTTCCCCGAGCACGAGACGCACCTCGTGCGCGCGCCGCAGGCGCCGCTCTCCGCGCGCGACGACCGCGGCAACGACTGGACGGCGAGCTTGGCGGCGACCGACCGCGACTTCGCCGTCCCGTTCGAGCCCTACGGCGGACAGCTCACCGGTCTCGCGCGACCGCACACGCTCGAGCTCGCGTTCGATCCGGCGCTGCTGCGCGGCGCGACGCGCTTGCGCCTCCTGTGCACCGGCTGGTTCCTGTGGAGCGACGCGAGCGCCAACGTCGCCGCCGCGCGCACGCCGGACGTCGCGTTCGTGCCGCCGATCCTGCAGGTGCCCGACGACGCGAGCCCCTCGGGCTGGCGCGACGCGGGGCCGCCGGTCGGCTTCCCGGCCGGGAAGACGAAGACCATGGTCGTCGACGTGACCGAGATCCTGGATCGCGACGACGCGCGCCTTCGGATCTTCTCCACGCTGTGCCTCTACTGGGATTCGATCCGACTCGCCGTGGACGGCGGCGACATTGCCTCGCGCACGACGCCGCTCGAGCCGCTCTCCGCGCGGCTCTGGCAGCGCGGCTTCAGCCGCTCGCTGCACCCAGTCGAGGGCCACGCGCTCGAGTGGTTCGACTGGGACGTGCTCGACGAGCCGCGCTGGAACCCGCATCCGGGTGACTACACGCGCCTCGGCGAGACGCTGCCGCTCCTCGCTGCGATCGACGACCGTTTCGTGGTCATGGGCGCCGGCGACGCGCTCCGCGTGCGCTTCGACGCGGGCTCGCTCCCGCCGCTTCCCGACGGTTGGCGCCGCGACTTCTTCGTCTTCCTCGACGGCTGGGCCAAGGACCGCGACCCGAACACGGTCGAGGCGTTGTTCGTCGAGCCGCTGCCGTTCCACGGCATGAGCGCCTATCCCTACGGCCCGGACGAGGCTTTCCCCGACGACGAAACGCACCGCGCGTGGCGCCGCGAGTGGCAGACGCGCGAGGCGACGCGCTGGATCGAGCCGCTCGCGCCGAAGCGCAAAGAGGCACGGCTCGCGATCGAGGGCTCGGTCTTCTGATCCCCGAGCGCGATCAGGACGCGATCAGCGCGACGCTCCAGGCTGCCCCCAGGAGGAGGAGACCGAACACGCCCGCCGCGCGCTGGAAGTCCGGTCGCACGACGAGCGCGTGCGGGATGCGGCTCGCCAGCGCGCCGAGCAGCAGCCCCCCCGCGAAGCCCATCGCGTGCGACATGAAATCGGTGCGCTCCTCGATCATCCCCTGACGGACCTGGCGCGCGTGCTCGAGCACCTCTTCCGGTCGCAGCGACGGCATGCCGAGGAAGGCCAGGAACACGACGCCGAAGACGATCGGCGCCCACACGTACAGCGCGCTGTAGCGCCGCCGGCGGCGATCGATCCACAGGTAGCCCGTCTGCAACCCGATCGCGCCGAACACCGCGGTCGACGCGCCCACGGCCAGGTGCTCGGGATCCTGCACGAAGGCGTTCGCGGCATTTCCGAGGGCGCCCGCGACGAGGATGCCCGAGAGGCCGAGCCCCGTGCCGAGGAGCTGACAGGCGAGCGCGGAGAAGACGGCGCCGAACAGCAGGTTGCTCACGAGGTGCGAGAGATCGGTGTGCAGCGTCAGGGCGGTGAACGTGCGCCACCACTCGCCCGAGCGGATGAGTCGCGCGCTCGCGCGGCCCGCCGCATCCCATGCGACCCCGAGCGTTCGCCCGTGATCGACGAGGAACATCGCCGCGATCGCGACGGCGTAGAGCGCCGCTCCGAGCTTGCCGTTCGAGAGGAAGGCCGGAGCCTCCGTCCTGCGCGGCCAACCGCGGTTCTCCTCCTCGTAGCGCCAAAGCTCCTCGCGCGCCCGCGCCGCGAGGGCGAGCGGCACCGCGAGCACGTACTCACCGGCGTTCGAGACGTTCACGAACTCGATCTCGCGCGCCTGCAGGACGAGCGCGTGCTCGCGCAGGGCCTCCGCCGAGGCCGAGCGGAACACGGCCTCGTACTCGGTTCGGTCCGGATTCACGCCGCGATGGTACGGAGATGCGACAAAAGACAACGGATTCGCCGGCCCGCGTTACTGGAGTTCCGTAGCTCACTCGGCCGGCGAATCCGTTGTCTTTTGTCGCGGCTCCGAAACATCCGGATTCGGGGCTACCCGTGGCTCGGCGGGAGGGGAGAATTCACCCGGCGACATGTCGACTTCGCGCTCCTTCGGCTCCGGAGGATCGGGCACGGGCCTCCTCCTTCCACCGGCCGAGGTCCCCCGACGGCCGTCGCGCCGCGGGGAGGCCCCGGCCGGGCCCCCACCACCCCCGCGCGACCGCGGCGACGGCGAAGGAGGCCGCGGTGGCGACGGTGACGACGAAGAGCGCCCCGGCGACGCGCTCTCCTTCGGCGCGGCCGAGCTCGGTCTCGGCATCGTGATCGTCGCCGTGTCGACCTTCTTCACGGTCTTCGTGGCGGCCTACTTCCTCCTGCGGCGCAACAGCGATACCTGGCCCCCGGCCGGGTTCGCCGGCGTTCCCCGCGGACTCTGGGCGAGCACCGCGTTGCTCGCCGCGAGCAGCGCCGCGCTCGTGCGTGCCCGCCGATCCGCCCGCTTCTTCGGCGAGCGCGACGGGCTGCGCACGGCTCGCGGATGGGTGGTCGCCGCGCTGCTCCTCGGCGTCGCCTTCGTCGTCACACAGGCGTGGATCTGGCGCGAGCTCGCGAGCGCCGGAACGTCGATCGAGAGCGACGCCTACTGGATGGCCTTCTATTCGCTGACCGCGTTGCACGTCGCGCACGTCGCCGGCGGACTCGGCTACCTCGTGCGCGTCCTCGCTCGGATGTACCGTCCCCCGACGACGTCGACGCTCGGCCTCGACTGGACGAAGCCGCTGCACTTGGGGTCGATCTACTGGCACTTCATGGGCGGCGTGTGGCTCGCCCTGTTCGCCGTGCTCTACCTCAGCGCCTGATGCCGATCAGCAAGGAAGACCGGAAGAGCCTGCGCATCCTGCTCGTCGTCGCAGCCGGCTTCTTCGCCGGCCTCCTCTTCCTGCTCTACATCATCGCGACGGATCTCTAGCTTCCGTGTCCCCGAGTCGAACCAGGTCGAGGACGTACCACGCGTCGCAGCCGTGGTGGCCGGTGCAGCCGAGCGGAGACGCGATCGGCGTGAAGCCGAACTTCTCGTACAGACGTCGCGCCTGCGTCATGGTCGCGAGCGTCTCGAGGTAGCAGGTGTGGAAGCCGCGCTCGCACGCTGCCGCGAGGCAAAGCTCGAGCAGGCGACGGCCCACTCCTAGCCCACGCGCGGCATCGAGCACGTACATCTTGCGCAGCTCGCACATGCCGGCCGGGCCTTTCTCGAGCGGGGCGATGCCGGCGCCGCCGAAGAGCTCCCTGCCGCGCAGGGCGACGAAGAAGGCGCGGTCGCTCGCGCGGTAGGCCGCGAACATGTCGTCGACCTCGGCGTCCTCGATCGAGTAGCCGGCACCCACGGCGCCGAACTCCGTCATCACTCGGCGGATGATGCGGGCCATCTCCGGTGCGTCGCGAGCCGCGATCGGGCGCACTTCGATCGCTTCCATGGCGAGGGTTGTACTTCGGACGGGGACTTTTCGCATGCAGGTACGGAGCCGCGACCAACGACAACGGA
>CAYPTB010000026.1:0-4190 GCA_964413535.1 uncultured Planctomycetaceae bacterium
GCGACCGATTCCGCCGAGCGCCAATCCGTTGAGCTCGTTGTTGAGCGCGATGACCTTGCCGCCGTAGCGGATCGAGACGTACTTGATCGTACCCGCGTCGTAGTCGTCGTCGCCGCCGCCGTACTCCACGTCGGGATCGCCGACGAAGTCCGGCGTCAGGCCCTCCATCTGGGCGAAGTTGCTGGCGCTCGGCACGGCGGTGTTGCCGGCCGTGGCGTTCTCGGAGATGTAGGCGTCGCCCATGATCGAGAGGTTGCCCCACTCGTTGGCGCCCTCGCGCCACGTGCCCGTCTTGGGATCGCCGCCGGTCCACGTCGCGACGTCGGCGGTCGAGGTCATGATCACGGGCTTCCTGGCGGTTCCCATGACGAAGATCTGGGCGCCGTTCGTGACGGCGAGGCTGCCGCCGATGTTCGTCGTGCTCGCGACGATCGTGCCGGCCTCGATCGTCAACGTAGCGCCCGGCTTGACGTAGATCTGGTTCTGCAGGTTGTAGGTGTTGTCCGCCGTCCAGGTGGTGGACACCGTGATGTCGCTGGTCACGAGTATCTCGCTCGCATGGGCGGCGCCCGCAAGGCCGACACCCACGATCATGGTCAATGCTGCTCGCTTCATCTGCATCCTGTCCTCGACAAGAGGTTCGCTGCACCGCGCGGAGCTCGAAGGAGCCGCTCTCCTTCGTCGCTGTTCGGGTGGCGGGATGCTAGAGGCGCTCTGTTGGTCGAGCTTGAAGGGCAAGTGAATTTTGCGCCCCTCCTTGCAGCGCATCCTCACGACGGATCGAAGGCCGTACGCGACGTAGCCGCTGCAAGACGCGCCCCTGCTGTGCTCGCGTGCGGCGAGCGCGACGGACGATCGGCGGAAACGCCCTGCGACGAAGGCGCGCACAGCGCGAGAGTCACGGGAACTGCTGGCAGTCCGTGGAGAAAGTGCGTCCTCGAGGTGCAGTGGGGGTCCGAGATCGCGTCAGGGGAACGCACGCTTGGTCGGCCAACCAGCAAGGGTTCCGTTCGACTCGAATCGGGCCGCAGCAAGCTGCATGGCACCGGATGGCTTCCACCACGGACTACCAGCGATCACCGGCATTGCCGGGACGCGGGGGAGCTCACGTTGCTCGTCGCTGCCTGCATTCCCCGCGCGCCACCGGCGGGCGCCAGACTGGCATCGCGGCGTTGAGGGAGCGCTGCGCTCCCGTCAAGACCTGCTCAAGGCCATCGTTCGAGAGCGGCGTCACCCGGGTCGCTCGCGCGGACGAAGCGCTCGGGAACGTGCTACCGCCTTGCCGCCCGACCCCGGCAGATCGGCGTCCGCGTTCACGAGCGCTTGATGGTCGGGCGCTATCGTCGTCCGCTTGCCGGCTCCGTCGCTGTCGAAGAGCCGCCCGGCAGATAGGAGTTTGAGTGCACCCTAGAGACCTTCGAGACGAGGACGGAGCACGCGGCCGCGCGAATGCGTCCCCCGGCGCGGCTTGGTCGAGATCCTATCTGTGGGCGCTGTTCCTCCCGCTCGCCTGCGCGAGCGCGGATCGCCCCGGCGGTGAGGGGGGCGACGGGCGCGTCGCCGAGAGCCACGCGGCGGCGTTCGACGAGACGGAATCGCGCGCCTCGCGCGGCGACGCGGACGCGCAGTTCCGCCTCGCCTTGATGTATTACGACGGCCAGGGCGTCCAGCAGGATCGCGCGCGCGCCGCAGAGTGGTACCGCCGAGCGGCAGAGCAGGGATACGCGCCCGCGCAGCTCAACCTGGCGCTCATGTACCTCGAGGGCCAGGGCGTTTCGCGCGACTACGGCGTCGCGCGCAAGTGGCTCGCTCGCGCGGCCGAGGGGGACCAACCCCGCGCTCAGTACCTGCTCGCGCGCATGCACGATCAGGGACGGATCGTTCCGCCGGACCACGAGGAAGCGGCGCAGTGGATGCTGCGCGCCGCGCGCGGGGGGATGGACCTGGCGCAGGCCGACCTGGGCTTGATGTACCTCGAGGGCCGCGGCGTTCCCGCGGACGAGGGCGAGGCGGCGAAGTGGCTGCGCCTCGCCGCGGAGCAGGGACACGCTGCGGCGCAGACCAACCTGGCCATGCTGTACGCGAAGGGGCAGGGCGTGGAGCAGAGCGACGCGGAGGCGGCGCGTTGGCTGCGCCGCGCCGCGGACCAGGGTCTCGCCGTCGCGCAGGACAAGCTCGGTCTCTCGTACGCGCGCGGCCAAGGCGTCGCGCAGGACCACGCGCAAGCGGCGCGCTGGGTGCGTCTCGCCGCGGATCAGGGGCTCGCCGTCGCGCAATCGAACCTCGCGTCCATGTACCTCCGCGGACAGGGCGTGCCCGAGGATCACGCGGAAGCCGCGCGCTGGTACCGGCTCGCGGCGGACCAGGGCCTCGCCGCGGCGCAGGCGAAGCTCGGCGCCATGCACGCGAACGGCCGCGGAGTGCCGCAGGACGACGTCGCCGCGTACGCCTGGTACAGCCTCGCCGCCGCGCAGGGCGACGAATCGGCTCGCGAGCAGCGCGACGCCGTCGCGCAGCGCTTGACTCCCGTCCGGATCGAGCAAGCGCGAAGACTCGCGCAGGAATGGTCGGCACGCGCGCGGACTGAGGAGCGATGACGCTCGACCGAGGCTGGCACTTGGGCGCGGCAGGGTCCCCTCGAAGTGGGACGACGAGCCGGTGGTGAGACGGTGTGCGCACGCTCGCGTGCGCGTCTCGACATGACGATCGATCGCTCGTGGCCGAGGGGTGTGGCGTTGGTCGCCTTGGCGCTCGTCGTGTACGTCCCGGCCCTGGGGAGCGGGTTCGTGTGGGACGACGACGCGTTCCTCACGGGGAACCCGCTGATCGCGGCGGCGGACGGGCTGGCGCGGTTCTGGTTCTCGACGGAGCCGCCGGACTACTTCCCGCTGACGTCGACGACGCTGTGGCTCGAGTGGCGGCTGTGGGGGGCGAGCCCTCTGGGCTACCACGCGACGAACGTGCTCCCTGCACGCGGCGAGCGCAGTGCTGCTCTGGCGCGTGCTCGCGCGCCGCGCGCCCGGCCCGGACGTCGATTCGCTGCAACGCGAACATCGCGAGCGTCCCTCCGAAGCGGTACGCGGCCCACAGCCCGAGTTGGAAGAGCCACTGCATGCTGGCGAGCGGGCGGCACGGGTGGAGCGGCGAGGAGGGAGGATCGGAGAAGAGATCCTCTCGCCGCGCCGCGCGCGAGCGGGGCTTGCGTGAATTCGCCGGGCCCGGATGCACCGCAGCCGGCGCAATCGATCGCACGGGCCGACTCGAAAGTGAAAAAGCCCGATGGCAGGACGTGGCCTGCCATCGGGCGCTTCTTTGTCCGAACCCTTCCTTCCGTGGACTCGGGCCGGCTCGGCTAGTTCCCGAAGAGGCTGCCGTTCAGCTTGCCCTTGCCCTTCTTCTTGACGATCGGCTCCGGTCCGCACTCCATGAATCCGTACGCGTCGGCGGCCGTCCAGCCGCAGGTCCAGTTCGTGGAGAAGACCGATTCGTGCCGGGTTCCCTCCCCATCCTCGGGCTGGAAGGCGCCGCGGTAGGAGGCCGTCGTGAAGAAGCCGTCGCCAACAGCGGCTTCGACGCTCGTGAGGGCCTCGTTGGCCGGCCGCGGATCGAGCTTGATGACGGGCAACTGCGTCGTCCCGCCCTTGACGACGGGCGCGCCGCGCGTGATGGAGCGAATGGGCGCGTCGGCCGCGGCGAAGCCCGGGATCAGCACGTTGTTGTTGCTCGCTGCGAAGACTCCGCGGGCGGTCGCTTCCGTGTACGCCGAGGCGCCCAGGTTGCGGAAGAACACGCTGTCCTTGATCTCGGCCAGCTTGCCGCGGACCTGCGACTTGTAGAAGGCTTCGGGATCCGCCGGAGCGTTGATGGTCGAGCGGACGTCCGCATCGGTGGTCCAGGTGTCCGCCCACGAGAGGGTGCCGCCGAAGCCGTAGCCGTGCGCACCGTCGCCGTCGAGGTTGTCGAAGGAGACGAGGCGGTCGCCGAGGTCCATGAAGATGCAGTTGCGGAACTGCACGCGCGCGTTGTCGCGCCAGGCGGTGCCGTGGTCACCGGCGTTGCCGTTGGGCTGGCCGATGGCCGTGACGTTGTAGATCGTGGCGGTCGTGACGGGCTGCCACTCGGAGTCCTCCGCGCCGTCCAGCTCGAAGAGGTTGTCGCCCACGCCCGAGCCCTGGGCGGCGTTCTGGCTG
>CAYPTB010000027.1:0-209174 GCA_964413535.1 uncultured Planctomycetaceae bacterium
ACTCCGTAGATCGTCTTGCGCTGCTCGTCCATCACCTCGTCGTACTCGAGGAGGTTCTTGCGGATCTCGAAGTGGTAGTCCTCGACCTTCTTCTGCGCCTTCATGATCGCGCGGGTGACCATCTTCGACTCGATGGCCTGCCCCTCGGTCATGCCCAGCTTCTCCATGAAGTTGGTGACCCAGTCGCGGTAGAAGCGCCGCATCAGGTCGTCTTGCAACGACAGGAAGAAGCGCGAGCGGCCGGGGTCGCCCTGCCGGCCGGAACGCCCGCGCAACTGGTTGTCGATGCGCCGCGCCTCGTGGCGTTCGGTGCCGAGGACGAAGAGCCCGCCGAGCTCGATCACCTCCGCTTCATCCGCCCTGCACTTCTGTCGCAGCTCTTCGCGGACGCGATCGATCTCGGCCAGGTGCGCTTCGTCCCCTTCTTGGAGGCCCTGCTCCGCCAGCGCCTTGCGCAGGCGCCACTCGAAGTTGCCGCCCAGCCGGATGTCCGTGCCGCGGCCGGCCATGTTCGTCGCGACCGTCACCGCGTGCTTCTCGCCGGCCAGGGCGACGATGTTCGCCTCGCGCTCGTGCTGCTTGGCGTTCAGCACCTCGTGCTTCACGCCGCGCCGGTTCAGCATCCCCGACAGGAGCTCCGACTTCTCGATCGAGGTCGTGCCCACGAGCACGGGCTGACCCTTGGTCTGCAGCTCGTGGAGCTCTTCCACGATCGCCGTCCACTTCTCCTTCTCCGTGCGGTAGACGAGATCGTTCTGGTCGTCGCGCGCCACGGGCAAGTTGGTGGGGATCTGCACGACCCCCAAGCCGTACACCTTGAAGAACTCGCCCGCCTCCGTGATGGCGGTGCCGGTCATGCCGGCGAGCTTCTCGTACAGACGGAAGTAGTTCTGGAACGTGATCGTCGCGAGCGTCTGGTTCTCCTGGCGGATGCGCAGACCCTCCTTCGTCTCCACCGCCTGGTGGATGCCGTCGGACCAGCGCCTGCCGTTCATCTTCCGGCCGGTGAACTCGTCGACGATGATCACCTCGCCCTCCTCGACGACGTACTCCGTGTCGCGCTCGTAGATGTGGTGGGCGCGCAGCGCGTTCTCGATGTAGTGGGGCCAGTCCATGTTTCCTTCGCTGTAGAAGGAATCGACCCCCACGAGCTTCTCCGCGACCTCGATCCCCTCCTCGAGCAGCGAGACCTGGCGCTCCTTCTCCTTGACCTCGAAGTGGACCTCGATCTCGAGCTTCTGCGCGATCTCGTCCGCCTTCTTGTACTTGTTCGCCATCTGCTCGGCGGGGCCCGAGATGATCAGCGGCGTGCGCGCCTCGTCGATCAGGATCGAGTCGACTTCGTCGACGATCGCGAAGTACAGGTCCTTCTGGACCTGCTCCTCGACCTTCGTCTTCATGTTGTCGCGCAGGTAGTCGAAGCCGAACTCGTTGTTCGTACCGTAGACGATGTCGCACGCGTAGATGGGCTTGCGCTCCTGCGCGCTCATCTCCGACTGGATCGAGCCGTAGGTAGCGCCGAGGTAGTCGTAGATCGGTCCCATCCAGCTCGCGTCGCGGCGCGCGAGGTAATCGTTCACCGTCACGAGGTACGAGGACCGCCCCGCGAGCGCGTTCAGGTACAGGGGCAGCGTCGCCACGAGCGTCTTTCCCTCGCCCGTCATCATCTCGGCGATCGAGCCCTGGTGCAGGATGACCCCGCCCACGAGCTGCACGTCGAAGTGCCGCATGCCGAGGGTTCGCATCGACGCCTCGCGCACCATCGCGAAGGCCTTCGGCAAGAGGTCGTCGAGGGTCGCTTCACCAGCGGCGACCATCTGCTTGAAGGCCAGGGTCTGGGCCTTCATCTCGTCTCCCGAGAGACCCTTCGCCCAATCCTCGAGCGAGTTGATCTCGGCGACGAGCGGTTCGAGCTCGCGAACCATGCGCTCGTTGCGCGAGCCGAAGACTCGCCGAATGGAGCGCCCGGCGACTTCGCCGAACGCGCCGAACCTGTCCGTTATCTGATCCCAGTCCATGGGCGGTGTGCGATCCAGTGCTCCTCGGGGACACCTCACGCCGAGGTCGTTGCGTCCGCGCCGGAGCGGTCGAAGAGGCTAATCCATTCGGCTTCCATACCCCAGACCTCGAGGGGAATTGCCCCCGGGGCCCGCGCAGTGGCCGGTCCACCTCACGGTGGCGTGTCGCGTTCGAGCAGGCGCGCGATCATCGCGCACAGGACCTGTCGCGGGTACGGCTTGCGGAGGAAACCGCTGACGCGCTGGAGGCGGTCCAGGTCGATGTCGGCCGCCGTGGCCAGCAAGACCGGGAGATCGCGCAGGCGAGGATCTTCGCGCATCCGCGCGAGGACCTCTTGTCCGTCGAACACCGGCATCTCCAGGTCCAGCAGCAGGAGGTCGGGCAACGGGTCGCGCTGCAAGCGGTCCAGCACTTCCCCGCCGTCGTGGGCGAGCTCGACTTCGTACCCGCGCGCCTGGAGCAGCGCCTTGAGCCCGAAGGCCACGTTCGCTTCGTCGTCGACGACCAGGAGTCGCAGGCGTTTCTCCTCCTCGCGCTCCACACGCGCGAGCTCTTCCACGAGCGCGCGCAGGTCGGCGTGCGTGGGCAACCCGGCCTCGCTCCAGGCGCGCTCGATCTGCGCCTTGAGGAGGCGGTTCTGCCCCTTGACCAGCTCCCACTCGCCGAAATCGGGGGAGTCGGGGCGGATCTCGAGGTTGTCGTGCGTGTCGACGGAGAAGAAGAACTCCCCGCGCACGAGATACTCCTGGATCACGAACTTCATGAAGGGATAGCGGCTGTTGCCCATTCGCAGGCTCAGGCGCCGGGTCCCCCCGCCCTCTTCCTTCTCGAAGCGAGCGAGGACCTCCTCGAGCGTCTCGAAACCTTCCAGGTCGGCGGTCGAGATCGGGGACTTGCTGCCCTGCGGCCACGCGAAGCGCGTGTAGATGTCGGCGGCACGACGCACGTGTCCGGTCGTCATCTCTTCGAGCCGCATGGCACCCGCTGCGACCCGACGCTCGCGGGGCGAGCGCAGGTCGAACCGCTACCCCTTCTTGCAGAGCGTACTGGGCGAATACCGACCCGGCAACGCGCTCACGCAGCCGGCGGCGCGACGCCGCCATCGCGAACGGATCCCGCAGGGTCCGGCCCGGGCTCGTCCTTCCCGAAGAAACCGGAGAAGAGCAGGATCGCCGCACCACACGTGATGCACGAGTCCGCGACGTTGAAGGTCGGGAAGTGATAGTCCCACACACCGAAGTACACGTCGATGAAGTCCCGCACGGCTCCGAACGGATGGCCGGGCGGCGGGTCGAGCGCGAGGTTGTCGAACAAGTTCCCCAGCGCGCCCGAGAGGACGAGCACGAGCGCACAGGTCATCAGGGTCCGATTCGACCGCAGCAGGAGCCACGAGAGGACCCCCACCGCGATCACCCTCCCCACGACGAGCACCCAGGGGTAGGAGCGCAGCAGTCCCCACGCAGCTCCGGTGTTGCGCGAGAGCATCAGGGACAGCCAGTCACCGGCGATGGGGAAACGCAAGTGACCATGGACGTCCCGAACGGTCCCCGAGGGCAGCTCCTCCATCCAGGCGAAGACCGCGGCCTTGGACCACAGGTCCAGGGCCAAGAGGAGTCCCACGAGTGCGAAGCGCGGCCAGGGCAGGCCTCCGGCCCCGGGCATCAGGAAGCTTCTTGCTCGAGCATGCGCTGGCAATCGATGCAGTTGCGCGTGTGGGGAACCGCGTGGAGCCGCTCCTTGACGATCCAGTTCTCGCACAGGAGGCAGCGTCCGAACGAGCCGTCGTCGACCCGGTCGAGGGCCTCGTCGATCAACCGCAGGGAGTGCTCGTCGAGCTGGAGCAGCTCGAGGCTGAACTCCTGGTAGAAGCTGTCCGACCCGCTGTCCGCCTGGTTGTCGACCCCGGCCTTCTCGCCATCGATCCCGAACGCGTCCCGCTCGAGCTCCGAGATGTCGCCGGTGATCATTCCGCGCAGTTGCACGAGCATCTGCCGGTAGGCCTTGAGGTCCTTGGGAGTCGGCTTCCGGGAAGGGGGCATCGGCACTCGTTCCCCCCGGTGACGGGGGGTGAATCGGGGATCCTGTCGGGAACGGCGGCGACTGGAACGGGCGACCCACGGCCCATCTCGAACCGCGTCTCCAGCGAATTGGGGGCGGGAGTATAGGTACGGCTCGGGATGCCTACAAGGTCCCCTCGAGCCCGCTGCGGGACCCTCCGGTGGGAGCTTGCACTGGCTCGCGCCAGTCCCGAGCCTGGCGGGTGTGACGAAAGGCGCCGCGCTCCCCCCCCGCCTGTCCGACGGCATCGCGGACCTGCTCCAAGCGCTGCGCGTCGAGGCGGGGGTGGCCCGCAACACGCTCGCAGCCTACGGTCGCAACACGCGGCGCTTCGCCTGCTGGGCCGGAGCGCGCGGCGCCGCGAGCTGGAGCGAGGTGTCGAGCTCGGCCGTCGTCGACTACCTCGCGCACCTGCGCGAGGCCGGCCTCTCGGAGACGAGCACCGCGCAGCACTTGGCGAGCCTGCGCGTACTCTTCCGTCACCTGGTCGGGCTGGGAGCCCTCGACCGCGATCCCGCGGCCCGCATCCGATCCCCGGTGCTGCGACGATCGCTGCCGACCGTGCTGTCGGTCGCGGAAGTCGAAGCCCTGCTCGTCGCACCGGCGGGGAGCGGTTGGCGAGCGCAGCGCGACCGAGCGCTCCTCGAGGTGCTGTACGCCTGCGGCGCGCGCGTGAGCGAGGCCGTCGGGTTGCGCACCGACGGGATCGAACCCGCGCTGCGCGTCCTGCGGCTCACCGGCAAGGGCGGCAAGACGCGCCTCGTGCCCGCGGGAAGACGCGCGGGCGAAGCCCTCGATCAATGGCTCGCCGGCGGACGCCGCGTGATCGCGGGCGCGCAAATGCGGCGCGAGGTGTTCCTCACCCGGAGCGGGAAGCCCCTGGACCGCACGAATGCCTGGAGGCGCGTCAAGCACGCCGCTCGCGTCGCCGGCATCCTGCGGCCGATCTCCCCGCACACGTTGCGCCACTCGTTCGCCACCCACCTGATCGAGGGTGGCGCGGACCTGCGCAGCGTCCAGGAGATGCTCGGCCACGCCTCGATCCGGACCACGGAGATCTACACGCACCTGGACGGCGAGCACGTGCGCAGCCTGCACCGGCTCTACCATCCGCGCGGTTGAAGCCTTGCCCTCAGGCCGGCCGCAGGTCCTCGTGGATGCGCTTCGCGAGCTCCATCGAGATCCCGGGCACGCCCGCCAGCGCCTCCACGCTCGCGGCGCGGACGCCCGCGACGCTGCCGAAGGTCTTGAGCAGCGCCTTGCGCTTCGCGGGCCCGACCCCGGCGATCGAATCGAGCTGCGAGCGGATGCGGCCGCGTTCCTTGCGGTGATAGGTGATCGCGAAGCGGTGCGCTTCGTCGCGCACGCGCTCGAGGAGATGGCGAGCGGCGCTCCCCCGGGCGAGCTCGACCGGTCCTGCTTCGGGCGCGAGGAAGACGCGCTCCTCGCTCGCCGACCTGCGCGCGCCTCGCACCCTGCGCTCGGCGCGCGCCTTCGCGAGCGCGATCACGCGCACGTCCCACGCTCCGGCGTCGTCGCGGGCTTGGATGGCGCTCGCGAGCTGCTGCGCGCCTCCGTCGACGACGACCAGGTCGGGCAGGTCGCCCTCGTCGAGACCGCGCCGCAGGCTGCGCGCCACGACTTCGCGCATGGAGGCGAAGTCGTCCTGACCGGCGACCGAACGCACGCGGAAGCGCCGGTAGCCGGCGCGATCGGGAATCCCCGCGCGGAAGCGGACGCGGCTCGCGACGACGCTGGTCCCTTGCGTGTTGCTGACGTCGAAGCAATCCACGACGAGCGGCTCCTCCGACTCCGCGAGACCGAGGAGTCTCGCGAGCTCCCGCATGGCGTCCTCGCCCGCGTCCTCGAAGCGCTCGCGGCGGACGACCTCCGCCTGTGCGTTCTCGCGCGCGAGATCCAGCATGCGCCGGCGCTCGCCCCCCGCGGGCACGACCAGCCGCACCCCGCGGCCCAGCACTTCCGCGAGCAGCTCCTCCTCGGCGGGATGCGCGGGCAGCACGATCTCGCGCGGCGTCTCGCGGCGGCCGCCGGCGTACAGCGCCGTCAAGACGACGTGCAACAGCTCCTCGTCGGGCAGCTCGGAGCGGAAGGCGTGGCCCCGGCTCTCCGACATGCGTCCCTCGCGAAACGCGATCCTGTGCACGACGGCGAGCCCGCCCGAGCGGACCAGTCCGAGCACGTCGCGCTCGACGTCGTCGCTCGGCCGAACGCCTTGTCGCTCGACCGTGCGGCGCAGCGCGGCGAGCCGATCGCGCCAACCCGCGGCGAGCTCGTACTCGAGCTTCTCCGCCGCTTGGGTCATGCGGCCGGTGAGATCCGCCTCGAGCTCGGCCGTGTCCCCGGCCAGGATCCGCTCGGCGCGCAGGACGAGCTCGGAGTACTCCGCTTCGTCCACGAGCCCCACGCACGGAGCGGCGCACAACCCGAGTTGATGCTTGAGGCACGGTCGCGAGCGATGGTTCATCACCGAGTCGGTGCAGTCGCGCAGCGGCACGACGCGGTGCAGGTCGGAGAGCACCCGGCGCACCGAACGCGACGACGAGAACGGACCGAAGAAGCGCGAACGCCCGCGCCCGGCGCGCTTGCCGTGCCGCGGACTGTGCGCGCGCACGAGCTTGGGGCGCGGGAAACGCTCGCCCTCGTCGATGCGGATCATGAGGAACGACTTGTCGTCCTTGAGCCGCACGTTGTGCGGGGGCTTGTGCTGTTTGACGAGCGCGTCCTCGAGCAGCAACGCCTCCGACTCCGTGCGCGTCACGATCGTCTCGACCGAGCACGCGTCGCGCTCGAGGAACTGCACGCCCAGGCGTCCGTCGCCGCCCGGGCGCCGGTAGCTCGCGAGCCGCGCGCGCAGGCTGCGCGCCTTGCCCACGTACAGGACGCGTCCCTCGGCGTCCTTGAAGAGGTAGACGCCGGGTCGCGCCGGCACGCCCTCGATCGACCAGACGGGCTCGCTCACCGCGCGAGCTCCAAGCGCTCCAGCTCGCGGATGCGGTCGCGCAAGCGCCCGGCGTCCTCGAAGCGCAACTCCTCCGCGGCGTGGCGCATCTCGTCCTGCAGCTTGGCGAGCTCGCCGCGCAGTCGTCCGAGGTCCCAGCGCTGCGCGGGATCCTCGCGCACGGACCCGGCCGCCTCGGGCAGCTCGACGGCGCTGTAGTCCATGTCGTACACGGCCTCGATCCCCTCGCGGATCGGCTTGATGATCGTCTTCGGCACGATCCCGTGCTCGGCGTTGTACGCGGCTTGCACCTCGCGGCGGCGGCCGACCACGTCGAGCGTGCGCTGGATCGAGTCCGTGACCTTGTCCGCGTACAGGAGCACCCGGCCTTCGACGTTGCGCGCCGCTCGCCCGCAAGTCTGCACCAGCGAAGTCGTGGAGCGCAGGAAGCCCTCCTTGTCGGCGTCGAGCACGCCCACGAGCGCCACTTCCGGCAAGTCGAGCCCCTCGCGCAAGAGATTGATGCCGACCAGCACGTCGAACTCGCCCAGGCGCAGATCGCGCAGGATCTGCGTGCGCTCGAGCACGTCGATCTCGGAATGCAGGTAGCGCACGCGCACGCCGAGCTCCGCGTAGTAGGTCGTGAGCTCCTCGGCCGAACGCTTCGTGAGGGTCGTGACGAGCGTGCGCCAACCCGCCGCCGTCGTCTTGCGGATCTCCGCCAGTAGATCGTCGACCTGCGTGCGCGCCGGCCGGACTTCGATGGCCGGGTCGAGCAGCCCCGTGGGCCGGACGATCTGCTCCGCGACCCGCTCCTCGGAGGCCTCGAGCTCGTACTTCCCGGGGGTCGCGGAGACGTACACCACCTGACGCACGAGCCGCTCCCACTCCTCGAAGCGCAACGGGCGATTGTCGAGGGCGCTCGGCAGTCGGAAGCCGTACTCGACGAGCGTCTCCTTGCGCGAGCGGTCGCCCCGGTACATCCCGCCCACCTGCGGGATCGACACGTGGCTCTCGTCCACGAACACGATCCAGTCCTCCGGGAAGTAGTTGAGCAGCGTGAACGGCGGCTCGCCCGCCGCGCGCCCGTCCATCCAGCGCGAGTAGTTCTCGATCCCGTTGCACACGCCGACCTCGCGCAGCATCTCCAGGTCGTAGCGCGTGCGCTGCTCGAGCCGCTGGGCCTCGAGCAGCTTGTCGGCGCGGCGCAGCTCGGAGAGACGCCCGTCGAGCTCCTCCTCGATGCCCGCGCAGGCCGCGAGCACGCGCTCCTTGGGCGTCACGTAGTGACCCGACGGGTAGACGACGACGCGCTCCAGCTCTCCGAGGATCTCCCCGCGCAGCGGATCCACCTCCAGCAGGGCTTCGATCTCGTCGCCGAAGAGCTCGATGCGCACGACCTTGTTGTCCTCGTACGCCGGGAAGACCTCGACGACGTCCCCCCGTGCCCGGAACGTGCCGCGCCGGAAGTCGAGGTTGTTGCGCGGGTACTGGAGCTGCGTCAGGCGGCGCAGCAGGTCCTCGCGCTCGAGCGCCGCTCCCACCTCGAGCGGCAGCGCCATCCCTTCGTAGTTCGACGGCGAACCGAGACCGTAGATGCAGGAGACGGAAGCGACGATCACGACGTCGCGCCGCTCGAGCAGCGAGCGCGTGGCGCTGTTGCGCAGACGCTCGATGTTCTCGTTGCGGCTGGCGTCCTTCTCGATGAACGTGTCCGACGAGGGCACGTAGGCCTCGGGCTGGTAGTAGTCGTAGTAGCTGACGAAGTACTCGACCGCGTTCTCCGGAAAGAGCTCCTTGAACTCGGAGTAGAGCTGCGCGGCGAGCGTCTTGTTGGGCGAGAGCACGAGCGCCGGACGATCCAACTCGGCGATGGCCGCGGCCATCGTGAACGTCTTGCCCGAGCCCGTGATCCCGAGCAGGCACTGGTGGCGCAGGCCGGCGCGGACCCAGCCCACGAGCGCTTCGATCGCGCGCGGTTGATCGCCGGTCGGCTCGAAGGGACGGGCCAGTCGGAAGGAACTCTGGGTGCCGGGCATGAGGGAGGCCACCTTATAGGTAGGGAGCGCGCGTCGCATGGCCCGGGAGGGCGCGGTCCGGCGCACGCACGAGCGTCGAAAGCCGACCCGAACACGTTGTGGACGTGCGCCTTATGTCCGACCCGGGCTCCCGGCTCGGCTTGCGTGCTCGCCGGGTGACGCTTACGCTTGCCGGGTCCGCCGCTGGCGGATCGCCGGCCTTCATGCGCATCGAGTGTCCCTTCTGCCATGCCCAGTCTCGCTTGCCCGACAGCAAGGAGGGCTCGAAGGTCCGCTGCGCGGCTTGCTCGAAGGTGTACCGCGCGCGCGAGATCGGATCCGGCGCATCCAAGTCGAGCTCGTCGACCGCCCCGGTCGTGGCCATCGGGACCGTGGCCGTCGCCGCCCTGATCGCGCTCGTTGCCATGCGCTCCACAGAGGAGCCGGAGGCGGCGCCCGCACGCGTGGAAGCCTCCGTGAAGCAGGCGCCCGCGCCGATCGAGGCGCCCATCGACGGCACCGGCTGGGACTCTCCGCTGGTCCAGACACCCGTGCGCATCCACGCCGCTGCGCGCGCCGGCAACTGGGACCTGTTGCGCGCTTCCCTCGACGCGCCGCGCTGGCTCGCCAGCGAATCCGACGCCGATCCGGACGCGCCGCGCGCCGAGCTCGAAGCTGTTTGGAAGGCGTTGCCCGAATCCGAGCAGGAAGCCCACGTCGCGCGCGCCGTCGCCGCGCTCACCGACGTCGGCGAGGACGGGCTCGTGGCGGGCTGGGCGCCCTACGACGGCGAGGTCGTCCTGGAGGGTGACCGCGACGCGACCGTGCACCTGTCCGTCACGCCCGCGGCCGGCGGAGCGCTCAAGCGGACCCTCGTCTGGCGCTTGACCCGCGTCGACGACGCGTGGCGCGCCTGGTCTTGGGAGGAGTGGCTCACCAAGGTCGAACGCAAGCGCAAGGAGCGCGGCTACGATCTGGTCGAGCTGAGCGACGGCGCCGTCGTCCGCGAGCGCGACCCGGAGCCCTTGGGGCACCTCGACGACACTCCGCCGGAGCTGCGACAAAAGATCGACGAGCTCTTGGTCACGATGATCGACCTCGAGCTCACCGCCCAGGCCAGCCGCGCCGCGCGCGAAATGGCCGCGATCGGCAAGCCCGCCATCCCCATCCTCCTCACTCACCTCTACGAGAACACGCTCGCGTCGCGCGAAGAGTCGATCCAGGCGAACATCGTCGACACCGCCCTGCGCGAGATCACGGGTCAGTCGTTCGGCTATCAGCCGCTGTCCCTCGTGGGAGCAGCCATGGGAACCACGGAAGAGCGCCGGCAGAGCGCGATCCGACAGTGGTTCGCGTGGTGGTTCCGGGCGGGGGAGGACTTCACCGGACCGCCGAGATCCGATTCCCCTCCCGAGTGATTCCCCCCATCCATGGACCATCGCAACGGAACCTGCTCGTCCTGCGGGGCGACCTACAAGATCCCGGCTTCGTTCACCCACGATCGCGCGCGCTGCAAGGAATGCGGCGGAGCGGTCGAGATCGGACCGGTTCAATCGGACACCCAGCTCCCCCCCCAGACGGGACCGACGCCCTACGTGCCGAGCGGGCGCAAGCACGCCGGCCCGTCGATGAAGGAGCAGCTCCTGGCTCGGAGAGCGCAGTCCTCGCCCGCGCCCGTGAAGGAACCGGCGCCGCGAGCGGATTCGGCGGGAACGCCGAGGCCGGTGGCTGCGCGAGCTACCGCGCCGAGGGTCGCCGGTAGGGCTGCGGCAGGCACGGCTTCGCGCCGACCCGTCGGACGAACGCGCGCGACCGCGGGCACGGACGACGACGAGGATGCTCCCGAAGGCGCGACGCGCGGCGGCTCCGGCCGCGGACGAGGTCGCCAGAAGCGCGGCGGCGGACGCGCGCGACGCGGCGGCAAAGGGCACGCGGCTCCGAAGCGCACGCTCAGCACGCCGATGATCATCGGCATCGTTGGGCTCGTCGTCCTGCTCGGCGCCGGCGCCTACTTCTTCAGGGAGGACCTGCTGGGCGCCGGCGAGGCCGTCGATGCGGCCGGTTCCGAGACGCGCGACGTCGACTCGAAGGCGAGCGAGGGCGCGGCCGGCACCGAGCCCGCTCCGACGGGCCCGAGCGCGCCTGCGCCGGAAGACGGCCAGTCCGCCGGCCTGCCGGGAGCCGACGCCGGCCCGGCCCCCGTCGCGGACGCGGGTGAACAGAAGAGCGACGCGGCGCCCGACAAGGACAACAAGCGCGACCCCGACGCCGTCGATCTTTCGATCTACGCGGACTTCGGTCCGGTCGACGACACGACGCCCGAGGAGTGGCAGGAACTCGAGGACAAGCTCGAGCTCGCGATGGACGCCGGATCCGGCGCGGGACAGATCAAGGCTCAGAAGTTCCTCGAGGAGCGCGGACGCAAGGCGTTCCCCGTGATCCTCAACCACATGAAGGAGCTCGACCTCTCGACCGAAGCTCACACCCGCCAAGGGATGTGGAGCCAGCGCATGCTGCAAACCATCACGAACGGCGCGAACTTCGGGTGGAAGGAGTTCGGCGACGAGGTCGAGCCGGGCGACCGCTACTACGAGTGGTACAACAAGGTCGCCGTCAACCAGTGGTGCAAGGCCTGGCTCCAAGCCGAGAACAGCCTCAAGGCCTGGAAGAGCTTGGCCAAGATCAAGGACGGCGATTCGTCCGAAGAGCCGACCGACGACGAGCCGCTGGAGGACGACGAGCCCTCCACCGCGGACCTGTTGGAAGGGGATTAGGCGCCGGTAGGTTCGACGCGGGAGTCCGGCTCTCGGCTGCGCCGTGCTAGGCGCAGCGGCGCAGTCCTGGCGTGGCGCTCATGGTGCGCTCGAGCTCATCGGCGCGACGGCTGGCTCGGGCGGAAGAGCGGGTTGGCCGAGCGGCTTGCCCGCGATCCCCGCCACGCCGCCGCGGCGCGGATCGGAGACCGCGACCGGCTCCCCGTCGGGGCGCAGCAGGATCGCCTGCACGCTCGAGGGGCTCTTGGGCATCGCGCGCGTCTCGTGTCCGAGCTCGCGCAGCTCGGCGAGGAGCGCAGGATCCCAACCCGCCTCGAACTCCGTGGAAGTAGGCGACCACTGCTGGTGCAGCCGCGGAGCGCGCACGGCGTCCGCGAGGTCCTGCCCGTGGACGAGCGTGCGCAGCACGACCTGGAGGACCGCGGTCGGGATGCGCGGGCCGCCCGGGCTCCCGATGACCATCGTGACGCCGCGTCCGCCCTGGCGCAGGACCGCGGGGGTCATCGAGGACAGGGGCCGCTTGCCCGGCTCGATCGCGTTCGCGGAGCTCCCCACGAGCCCGAATTCGTTGGGGATGCCAGGGGCCAGCGCGAAGTCGTCCATCTCGTTGTTCAGGAGGAGACCGAGCTCACCGACCATCACGCCCGATCCGAAGAGACCGTTCAGCGTCGTGGTGAGGCTGACCGCGTTGCCGTCCTCGTCGAGCACGGAGACGTGCGTGGTCTCCCCGCGCTCGGGCCCCGCGCCGAGCGGAGCCGGCGTCGGGCTCCACGGTCCCACGTGCGGATCCGCCCTAGCACCGATCGACGTGCGCCGCGCCGTGATCCATTCCGGCGACAGGAGCTCCGCGACGGGCACGTCGTGGAAGTACGGATCCCCGAGGTGCTCGGCGCGGTCGGCGAAGCTGCGTCGCAGGGCTTCGATCCACCAGTGCACGGTTCGCGCGTCGAGGCCCACCGGGTCATCGATGCCGCGCGCGCGGCGTTCCGCGATCGTCTGCGCGCGCTCGGCGTCGAGCGGAAAGCCGTCGAGGATGCGCAGGACCTGGAGCAGGATGATCCCGCCGGAGCTCGGCGGCGGCATGGACACGATCTCGTACCCGCGGAACCAACCGCGTAGCGGCGTGCGCCACACGGTCGAGTAGCTCGCCAGGTCGAAGAGCGTGACGAGTCCCCCCGCGCTCTCCATCTCGTGGACGATCGCCCGGGCGACGACCCCGTCGTAGAAACCGGCCGGTCCGTTGCGAACGAGGCGGTCGAGCGTCTCGGCCAAGGCGGTCTGAACCAGCCGATCGCCGGCCGCGAGGGGCCGACCGGCCGGGTAGAAGAGCCGCCGCGCCGAGGGGGAGCGCATGAGGCGCTCGCGCAGGTGCGGATCCCGCAGGTGATGGGCGAGCCACGGATCGACGTCGAATCCATCCCTGGCGAGCCGCACGGCGGGACTCGCCAGGCGCGCGAACGGCAGCTTTCCGAATCGGCGATGGAAGTCGTGCAGCCCGCGGGGCGACCCGGGTACGCCCACGGCGCGATGCCCTTCCCGCGAGAGCTCGGGGACCAAGACGCCGTCTTCGAGGTAGGCGTCGAGCGTCAGGGCGCGCGGGGCGGTCTCGCGAAAGTCGAGCGCCAGGGCCTCGCCTCCGTCGGCCGGAACCCACAGGGCGAAACCTCCCCCGCCGAGATTCCCGGCCTGCGGGTACACGACGGCCAGGGCCAGCGCGGTTGCGACCGCGGCGTCGGCCGCGTTCCCACCCTCCTCGAGGATGTCGAGCCCCACCGCCGTCGCCAACGGGTGCTCGCTGACGAGCGCGCCGCGTTTCGGGCGGGTCGTGCCGTCGGGGTTTCGCGCGCCTCCGCGCAGCTCCGCGCAGCCGACGAGGGCGAGGGCGCAGAGCCACGCGACCGAGCGTCGCTTCACGTGCCGGGATGCTCGGCTTCCGTGATCTCTTCCACGGTCACGCCGCGCTCGCGCAGGTAGGTCACGGCGTCGCCGATCGCGTGCGGCTCGCCCTCGATCTCGACCGCCACCAGGGCCATCTGCTCGGTGATGCTCGCCGCGCGGATGTTCGGCACGACGCCGAACTTCGCGTGCAAGGTGTGGCTGATGATCGGCTCCTTGATCAGATCCTGGGGGAAGGTGCAGAAGTACTTGGCGATCGCCATCGTTCACTCCCGAGCTCTGTTCTCAGAGTCTCTCGCTCCCGGATCCACCGACTCGGCGACGGAACCCGCGCGCCGGCGTGTGGCCAAGAGGGACGCGCATCCCACCAAAAGCAGCGTTGGACCTGCAAGGACTCCGCGATAGGGAGTCCGGCGGTCGGAGAACCACTCGGTTCCCGCCGGTCCGTAGATACCCCGACTTCGCTGCCAGTCGATGCCGGCCGTTTCGGCGAGGAGCGTGGCCGGGGAGCAGTCGAGGACGCGCGCGGCGAGACGCGGCGCGATCTCCCCCAGGGTGCGCCCGCCCAGGATGCCGGGCGCCGCGTCGCTCGGGCCGCCCACGACGGGCAGGGCGCTGAAGAGCGCCGAAGCGAGCAACGAGAGGGCCGTTCCACGCCAGGCGAAGCTCGAGAGCCGCGCTCCGAGCGCGAAGCCGAGGGCGAAGAGCCCGGTCCAGGCCAGGGCCGCCCACGCGGGCGAGGGCAGCACGCCGCCGCTGCGCGCATCGAGGCCCACGACGAGGAGCGTCCAACTCGCGGGCGCGAGCGGCCCGAAGGGCCAGAACGAGTGCGTACGCGCACCGAGTTGGAAGCCGGCGGGGAACGAGAGGATCCCGATCCAACACAAGAGCGCGAGGGGTTGCGCCGCTCCCAAGATCCAGGGAAGCGCACCCAGCGCTCCCCATGCGAGTCCCGCTCTGAAATCGGGCAGAGCATCGCTCGCCCCTTCGGCTTCCCTCGACTTGGTCCCGCTCACGCGTCGCCTGCGGCGTACGGAGGCCGCTCGGCCGCGTCGAGCTCGTCGATGGATCGACCGCGCGGCCTTCGCCTTTTCCCTCCGCGCCCGATCATAATCCCCACGGCATGCCAAGGTTCTCCTCGTTCTCGTGCGTGGTCCTCGGCGCCGCGGTCCTCCTCGGCCAGGCGTGCGGAAGGCCGCGTTTGCCGGACGTGCTGCTCGTGAGCCTCGACACGCTGCGCGCGGATCATCTCGGCTGCTACGGCTATGGACGCAGCACCAGTCCGTTCCTCGACGAGATCGCGGAGCGAGGAATCCGCTTCGAACGCGCCTGGGCTGCGGCGAGCAACACCGCTCCGAGCCACATGAGCCTGTTCACCGGGCTGGATTCCTTCGCGCACGGGATCCGGCCCGTAGGTCCGTCCGAACCCGTGCCGAGGCTGTCCGCGGACTGTCCCACGTTGCCGGAGGTCCTCCAGCGCGCGGGGTACCAGACCGTGGGCCTCGCCGATCACGGTTGGATCCTGACGCCGATGGGCTTCGACCGCGGCTTCGACTCGTTCGTGAACGAGCGCACCAGCCTGCCGCAGAAGGTGACGCAGCTCTCCGGCGCCTTGAAGGAAGCCGACCCCGCGCGACCGCTGTTCGTCTTCCTCCACACCTACGCGATCCACGCCCCGTACCTCCCGCCGCCGCAGTACCACGGTCGCTTCACCGATGCTTCCTACCGCGGCCCGTTCCGCGACCGCTACGAAGCCCTCGTCGACCGCCGCGTCGACGAGGCGTGGGACGCGCGCGGGAACTTCCTCGCGGAGTTCGAGGGGATGGGCGAGCGCGATCTCGACTTCCTGCGCGGTCTCTACGACGAGGGCATCGCCTACGCCGACGACATGCTGCGGCGCGTCTGGTCCCTGTGGACGCAGCACCGCAACGCGGAGCAGACGCTGCTCGTGGTGCTGTCCGATCACGGCGAGGGCTTTCTCGAGCACGGGCAACTCGGTCACCGCTACGGGCTGTATGCCGAGCTCTTGCACGTGCCCCTCCTCCTGCAGGGTCCGGGACTCGAGCCGCGCGTCGTCGAAGGGGATTTCAGTCTGACGGATCTCTTCCCCACCGTGCTGGACTACCTGGACCTCGAGCGTCCGCCTTCCATCCAGGGCTCTTCCGGGCTCGCTCTCCTGCGGGGCGCGCCCAGTGCGACGACTCCACCGGCCTTCGGTCAGCTCAACTCGAAACAGAAGCACGACGCGATCACGCAGGGCGACTGGAGGCTCCTGCGCTGGAGGGGTCCGACGTCGCAGCGCGTACGCCTGTTCGATCGATCGACCGACAAGACCGAGAAGCAGGACCTGAGCCAGGAGCGCGCGGACGTCGTCCGCGACCTACTTCCCTCACTGGACGAACGCGCCGCACGCGGGTTCGCCCACAACGAGCGTTATCCGGAGGTGCCGACCGAGCGCTTGACGCGCGAGGACGTCGGGAACCTGGGCGCGCTCGGCTACCTCGACGCAGACGCGGACGACGACTCGGCGAAGCCCATGCGGCCCCGGAAGCTCCGGTGAGGCTCGGGCGGTGCTCCTGCACCGCGTAGCGCGCCCGAGTCGTGCGCCGCTGGATCGCATCCGCCCGGCCGGCTCGTCCGCGAGCTCAGCGGGCCAGGGCGACCAACCAAGCGCCGGCGCCTTCGAGCCAAGTCACCCACTCCGACGCGCGCCCATTCCCTCCCCCGACGACGTCCGAGCCCACCCGGCGCACGAGATCCAGACTCACCTCCCGCAGGCAGCCGGCGAGTTCCGCCGGGTCGGGATCCGCGAGGGTCCAGGCGGTCTCCAGGGCCGCGAGCGCCCCGAGTTCCAAAGCCTCGCCGTCGATCCGATCGGAGCGGTCCAAGCTGGTGCGCGAGGTCGCGCCCGGCCGCGTCCAGAGGAGCACGGCCGGGATCCCGGCCTCGGCGAACGCGCCGTGGCTCGCACCGCCCTCGAAGGGCTGCTCGTCGAAGCCCGGCGCTTCGTCGGTCGAGCCGAACACTTCGAGCAGGGCGCGTCGGGCGACGTGAGCGAGCGCGTTCGGGGAGACGCCGACCGGACCCCGTCGATCGGGATCGGGGGTGTGCTCGAGCACCACCCTTCCGTCACCCGTGCCGATCCCCAGCACGCCCACCGCCGCGATGGGAACCGCCACGCTCGTCTCGATCCAACGCCGTGCCTGCAGGAGCTCGGGTCCGAACACGAAGCAGACGGTTCTCGAGGGACGCTCGGTGGCGCTCTGTCGGACGAGTCGCGCCGCCGCGCGCGCGGCTTCGAGCAATCCCGAGGCACCGCTGGCGTCGTCGCTGGCGCCCGACCCCTGCAGGTGGGCCACCAGGGCCACGGCCTCTCCCGCCCGCTCGATGCCATCGATCCGCGCGACGAGGACCCGGGCGACGGGCGGGCCGTACTCGACGCGGGCGTACAGGGCGAGCCGTGGGTGCGATGCGCCGCGCAGGATCGAATACGCGAGCGGAGAGATCTGGAGCACGGGCAGGGTCGTCCCGCCCTCGAGCTCGCGCACCTGGATGGCCTCCTGATCCTCGTCCGCACCGATGCTCGAGTTGAACGTCGCGAGCGAGGCGGAAACGACGCCCGCGGCACCCCGCTGCGAAGCGCGTCGCAGGAGATCGGGGCGCACGTGCGACGTCGTCACGAGGATGGCGCCGGGAACCAAGTCCTCCAGATCGAAGACGGCGTCGCCCACGAGGTCGACGGGCGGCGCGTTGCAGGGCAGCATCGCGCGGTCCGTGTCCCACGGCTCTGCGAACGCGTGGAGCACCTCCTCGCGCCCTCCGTCGAGCAGGACGACGCGCGCCGCAATCCCCGTCCAAGCAGGCTGGTCCAGCGGCGCGCGCAACTCCTCCAAGTGCAGTCCCGGAGAGGCTCCGAAGCCGGCCGCGCGCAGCGAACGAGCGAACTCGTCCAGGACCACGTCGTAGCCGCGGCTACCCGGCGACCTCGCGTAGGAGTCCGCGAAGACGGCCGAGTCGAGCGCCGCCTGCCGGTCGAACTCGGCGAACCAGGCCTCGATGCGCTGCGAGCGGTGCTCGCCGTCGCTTCCCGCGGAGCGTGCCTCGAACTCAACGGCGCTGATGGGCAGCACGAGCGACAGCAGAGCCGCCCATTCTCTTCCGAACACCATGGAACTCCTCTGCGGGAACGGGGCCGACCGGGCCGCCCGGAGCGCCCGATTACGGACGGGATTTCCATCCCGCTGAAACGGGTCCAGGCCGGGACGGAGGACTTACACCGTCGCGCGGGCGCGCCGTCTCCCCGATGGACGTCGCATCCGTCCGCCGCGACGACACGGGTTCCTCGATTCGGCGGAAACCCGTCCCGCGGCGCTCAGCCCCCGGGCCGCAGCATGTCCTCCGCGATCAGGCGCTCGAGCACGATCTCTGCCTGACGCGCCTGAGCCTCCGGCGTCGTGTGGCAGTCGTCCCGGAACCATTCCTCGTGCGCGGCCAGGCTGGCCGTCTCCGCCACCGGCACTCCGAGCCGACGCCCCATGTCCCGCACGACCCCGTTGTTCTCCTCCACCTGGAGGCCGAGGGCTGGGTAGGCCGAGGGATCCTCGGGGAGGTTCCCGGAGGCGAACTTCTCCGCTCGGAACGCCATCGTGCACAGGAGCACTCGGGCTCCGCCCGCGCGCGACAGGGCGACGATCTGCTCCAAGTTGTCGCGATACCCTTCGGTGCGCTCTGGATCCGCGAGATGGCGCACGATCTCCTCGGGCGTCGGCACGTTCGCCTTGACGTTGCACCCGTAGATCGGGTTCTCGAGACGCTCTTCCCAGCCGAAGCGCTGGCCTGCATGCGTGCACAGGAGCAGCGCGAGCCTCGACCAGCGGAAGACTTCCTTGTGCACGTAGTTCGTGCCCGCGAAGTCCCAATGCGGGTCGCGGTAGTGCGAGTAGTCGGAGCGATAGTCGCGGAAGCTCTGCGGGAAGAGCTCGTTGCGCCCCTCGTACACGACCACGACGTCCGGCCGGAGCGGCAGCACCGACACCTCGAGGCTCACGCGCATCTCGAGCGAGATCCAGCCGGGCACGCCGCCGTTGATCACCTCGGCGTCGACGCCCTCGGCCCGGAGCAGCCGCTCGAGCTGGGCGGGCCAGGCGTCGTTCCAAGCGAGCTCGTGTCCGTAGGTCGTGGAGGCTCCGAGACAGGCGATGCGCAACCGCCCGGGCGGTTTCTCCAGCTCCACCTCGGGTCCGCGGAAGCCCAGCGAGTTGTGCGACGGATAGCCCGGCGTCGGCACGTAGGGCAGGCGCGGATGGCTTCGATAGCGGCCCTTGACGTCCGTGTGCTCGGTGTAGATGCGCAGCTTCTCCGCGTCCATGCGACGCACGAGCACCCGCGCGGCGACCTCGGCCAGGCCCAGCAGGAAGAGCCCCGAGACGCAACCGATGCCAAGGCGCGCGGCGATCCGGCGGGATCGCGAGCGTTGCACCGGCGGAGCCCGCACGCGGGCCTGTTCGCGACTCACGGTGCGCGCGTCGTCAAGTCTCCGCGCAAGGCCTCGACGCGCGACTCCAGGGGCCGGACGCCCGCCCGGATGCGCCCGTCGAGGTAGCGACCGTAGGCGCTCCCGACCGACAGCATGATCGTGATCAGCACGACCGCGGCGACGAGGAAGCGCGCCCACACCACTCGTCGTGCCCACCACGGCTCCCGTTCGGGAACCTCGCCACCCGCGTCCAGGAACAGCAGGCGCCCCTCGAGATCCACCACGCGGTGCTCGAGACGCGTTCGTTCCGTCTGGAGCTCGGCCAATCGGCGCTCCTGGTCCGCCACGACGCCCTGCAGCCGCGCACGGGCCTCGCGCTCCCCCTCGAGCTTCCGGCGCGCCGCCAGGGCCACGCGCCGCGCCCGGTCGAGCGCCCCCTCGAGCTCGTGGGCCCGCTCCTCGACTTCCTCGAGGAGCTCGCGCTCCGGCGGGGGCATCCCGCTCAACACGCGCTCGAGGTCCACCGCCGCCGCTTCGGCGAGCTCGGGATAGGCGCGCACGAGCTCGTCGTGCGACACCCCCAGGACGACCCGGCGATCGCGCAGGACGCGCGTCGTCGCGACCGTCCCGCGCTGGATCCGCTGCCGGAGGGCCTGGACCGACACGCGCGCCAAGCGCGCGGCTTCCGTCACGGTGTAGACGCTCTCGGTCGCACCGTCCGGCAGAGTGGGTGTGTCCATACCGTTCTCCATCGGCCGCTTCGCGCTGATCTTGCCCAGCGAAATGCCCGCAGTCGAGGTCTTTGGCAAGCAGGCCTTGGCAAGGGGCGCGGCTCGGAGCACGCCGCGAACGCGCGCTCGGCGCTATTCGCTCGACGCGAGGTAGGCGTCCATGAGGGCGTCGTTGCGACCCAGCAGGAAGGCGGCGATGGCCCGCCAGCGCTCCGCGCTGAACAGCGGCCCGCGGGTCACGAGCACGAGCTCGGCGTGATAGCGGGCGAGCTCCGGGGAGACGAAGGCCGGGACGCCCCGCTCCAGGGTCTCGAGGTAGCCCTCCGGAAGCTCCCGACGGAAGTGACCCGGACGCCAGTCCCTCACGGAGGGATCCGCCGACCGCGCGACGCGCGGGATGCGGGCGAGCAGCGGATCCCCGAGCGCGAGCGTGTCGACGACGTGGACGCGCGGACCCGCGCAGTAGCCGAAGAACCCGATCGTCTTGCGCACGCACAGGGCGCTCCCCGACGCGCGCGCCTCGAGTCCCTTGTACGCCCAGACGTGGTGCGCCCAGACGTGCGCCGGGACGTCGGTCGTGCGCGTGGCGCTCGAGAGCCCCGTGGCCTGGTAGTAGACCCGGCGTTCGTCCGCCACGCCTTGGCCGTCGCCCTTCTCGCCCACGCGCTCCCCGAGCCCGAAGTCGCTCCCGGAGAGCCACGTCGGTCGCGGCGTGGCGAGCCCGAGCACCAGGATGACCGCCGCGGCGACCGCGGCGACCCGCGGCCCGCTCTGGGCCAGGGCCGAGGCGAACAGATACGCGCAGGCGAGGAAAGGCAGCGTGAGCATGCGGCCGGACATGAAGTCTCCGCCGATCCTCACGACGTACATCCCGTACAGGAGCGCGCCGAGAGCGACGGGGAGGAAGCGCCGGCGATCGGCCAGCACGAACGGGACGGCGAAACCCGCGAGCGCGACGGCGAGCGTGAGCGGGTCGCGGAGCGCGGAGTCGGCGAGGTAGTGCAGGCCCTGGCGAGCGAGCTCCCCCGCGCCGATCCCGGTGCCGAGCTTCGCGTACGCGCTGTTCGGGAACGGGAACCCGTAGTAGACGAGCGCGAAGATCTCCCAGGCGAAGAAGGGCACGAAGCCCAGGGCGAGCTCCGAGAGCGCCTTCCCGAGCGGCCGGCCGCGCGCAGCGACGACGAGCGCAGGCAGGTACACGAGCAACGTGTCCATGCGGTTCGTGGTCGCCAGTCCGGCCAGGAAGGCGAGCACGAGGAGGGACTTCCCGCGCGCGAACCCCACGAGGAACAGCGCGAGCAGGAAATGGGAGAGCGGACCTTCGAGCCCCGACGTGGAGAAGTCGACGAACGCGCGCGACAGCGAGAGGGCGAGCACCAGGACGACGCTCGCCGCTCCCCCGCCGAGCGCCCGGACGAGCAGCGCGGCAGAGGCGAGCGAGAGCGCGATCGAGAGCGAGAGTACGGTCCGCGGCAGCTCCCCCGTCAGTGCGTGCAGGGACGCGACGACGAGCATCCACAGGGGGTGCGTGTAGACCTGCACGCGCTCCGCCGGGTTCCAAGTGGCCCCCCGTCCGTGCACCAGGTTGTCGACCGTCCGGAAGGTGATGTACGCGTCGTCGCACAGCCACGCCGTTCGCACGAGCACGACCGCGAAGCAGGCGAGCAGGATCGCCGCCGGTCCGAAGCGTGCGATCGCGGGCCGAACGGACCGCGGCGGATACGAAGGTGCAGACGCCATGCGCGAGGACCGCGCCCATCGTAGTCCGAGGCGCGACCTCCCCGCGCGTGCGGCCCACGCTCGGGTGTTGCAAGCTAGGAGCCTCGGACCGGCGCTCACCTGCTTCTTCGAGCTCCGGCGCCGAGACCCGCCATGGAACGCCTCCTTGCGCTGCTCCTCGTCGCGTTGTGCCAGACACCCGCCGCTTGTTCACGCACGGCCCCGGAAGACGGGAGCGCCGGCCTCGCGAGCACGCCGTCGCGGCCCCACGTCGTGCTGGTCCTCGCCGACGACCTCGGCTGGCGCGACGTCGGCTATCACGGAGGCGACTACCCCACGCCCACCCTCGACGCGCTCGCTCGGCGCGGGACGCGCTTGGAGAGCCTGTACGTCTATCCGCTCTGCACGCCCACGCGCGCCGCCCTCCTGACCGGCCGACATCCGCTGCGCTACGGCCTGCAGAGCTCGCCGCTGCGCCCCTGGTCGGACGTGGGGCTCCCGCTCACCGAGCGCACCCTGGCCGAGGAGCTGCGCGCTCGGGGTTACTCCACCGCGATCGTCGGCAAGTGGCACCTCGGCCACGCGCGGCGCGACTACCTGCCGACGCGCCGCGGCTTCGAGCGCCAGTACGGTCCCTACAACGGCGGCGTGAACTACGTCGATCACACGCGCCTCGGGGTGCTCGACTGGCACCGCGACGACGTGCCGCTCGTGGAGGAGGGCTACGCGACCGACCTGATCGCGCGAGAGGCCGCGCGGATCATCCGCGCGCACGCGGGCGACGCTCCCCTGTTCCTGTACGTGCCGTTCACGGCCGTGCACTCGCCGCGCTCCGCCCCCGTGGAGACGATCGAGCGCTTCGCGCACCTCGAGCCCGAGACGCGGCGGATCTACGCGGCGATGGTTTCGATCCTGGACGACGGCGTCGCCACGATCCTGCGCGCGCTCGAGGCGCAGGGCATGACGGACGACACGCTCCTCCTGTTCGGCAGCGACAACGGCGGCGCGGAGCAGGGCGACAATCGGCCACTGCGCGGCGAGAAGGGCACGCCCTTCGAGGGCGGGATCCGCACGTCGTGGATCGCGTGCTGGCCGGGTCGCGTGCGCGCGGGCGCCGTCGTGGACCATCCGCTGCACGTCGTCGACCTGTTCCCGACGCTGCTCGCGCTCGCGGGCGGTCCGGCGTATCCCATCGAGCTCGACGGCGTCGACGTGTGGCCCTCGATCGCGCACGGGGCGCCGCGCTCGTCGAGCGAGCTCCTCTTGTGCGCCGGTCCGCGCGGCGGCGCGCTGCGCTCGGGGGACCTGAAGCTCGTCCTCCAGCGGTCCGGGGACGCGGAACCGCGCGCGTTCCTGTTCGACGTCGTCCGCGATCCCTCCGAGACGCGCGACCTCGCGCCGGAGCGACCCGCGGACGTCGCGCGCATGCTCGCATCGCTCGAGCGTTGGAACGCGCTCGCCGTCGCACCGCTGCGCGACCCCGCGGAGCGCCCCGACGACTTCGTCCCCCCGCGCGTGTGGGGAGCGGACGAGTGAGACTCGGCCCCGCCCTCGCGCTCCTCGCGCTCGCGGTCCTCGCGCTGCTCGAGTACGCGTCGTTCGCGGGAACGGCGGTCGCGACCACCACCTTCGATTCGGGACTCCTGCTGCGCTGCGCCGAGCGCTCGCCCTTCGAGCTCGAGTTCTGGCAGGCCGTGCGCCCTCCGACCGTTCCGCTCCTGTACCAGCTCGTTGACCGGGATCCCGAGCACATCCGCATCCTGCAGGCCTCGCTCTCGGTCCTTTGCTGGTTCGCCCTGGGCTACGCCCTCGCGCTCGAGGCGCGTCGCCCGTGGGTGCGCGTCGCGGCCTTCGCGCTGCCGCCCTCCTTCGCGCTCGCGATCCCGATCAACCAGTGGGACGGCGTGCTGATGACGGAGTCGGTCTTCCTGTCGCTCTTCGCCGCGACGAGCGCCCTCACCCTGCGCCTCGCCCGCTCGCTCGCGCGCCCGGAAGGTCGGACCGCGCCGGTCTTCTTCGCGTGGGCGCTCGTCTGGTTCGCGTTCGCCGGCAGTCGCGACTCGGCGGGATACCTGCTCGCGATTCCCTTGGCGTTCTTCGCCGCTCGGCTCGTGCGCGAGCTCGTCCTGCAGGACGGAGAGTCCCACGCGGGTTGGCTCGCCGCGGCCGTTGTCGTGGGAGGGATGGCGCTCTTCGCCTCGCGCGCGTCGATGCAAGCGGGGGAGCGTTGGCGCACCCCGCTCCTCAACGTGCTCCTCCAGCGCATCGTCCCCGACCCCGAGCTCGGCCGCATGTGGCGCGAGCGCTACGGTTTGCCCGACGACAGCGTGCTCGCGGCGCAGGCCGGCCGCATGGCCTGGTCGCGCGTCGAGGGCGGACGACAGCTGCGCAAGGAGCTCGCGAGCGATCCGGAGCTCGCCGACGTCGAGGACTGGCTCGCGCGGAAGGGCGTCCGTTCCTACGAGCGCTTCCTGCTCCTCGACCGTCCGCTCGAGGCCTGGCGCGCAGCTCTCGCGGCGCTCGAGCCCGCGGTCAATCCGGGAGCCCCCATCGCGCCCGGCGACAACGCGAAGAGCGGCTACGGCCGCGGCGCGGGCGTGAAGCCCTGGACGCGCGCACTCACGGCGTTCACCTACGCGCGCATTCCCGCGCCGGCCGTCGTCGGCGGCATCGCGCTCGCCGCGGCGCTCGCCCTCGTGATCGCCGGACGCTCGCGCGGCCTCGCCGCAACTTCCCTCGCCCTCTTGCTCGGCGCGGTCACGCAGGCCTTCGTCACCTGGCACGGCGACGCGGCCGAGGTCGACCGACACATGCTGATCGTCGGCGTGCTGTTCCGGCTCGGGCTCGCAGTGCTCGTCCTCGCCGGATCGTCGTTCGTCCAGTCACGAAGCGAGGACGGAGGTTTCGACAACGCCTGAATCGGACGCTCGCCGAGACGGCTCACGCTGATCTCGAAGCGTCTTCGGCCCGACGCGGATGGCTCGGATCGTGGCGCCGTCGCGTCCGACGAGCGCATTCTTCGGCTTCTCGATCTACTCGCCGGCGCGTCGTGGATCGTCGCGAGCGAGGGTGCGGTGAACCCTGATCCCTCTCTCCCCTTGACGGATCTGCGAGTTCGCTCCCTACTTGGTCGATGCCTCGTGCACCGAGCGAATGGCGCAAGGGACGGCTCGTCCGGTGCGACTCGGACGCTCGATACCCAATGGGGTCCGATCCATGACGTGGAGAGTCCTGCTGCTCGTGGTCCTTTGGACCGTTCTGTCCGATTCGATCGACGCTGGTAGCACGGATCCCACTCGCACGCGGTTCGTGTGGGCGGACTTCGATGGCGACGGGTTGGAGGACGTCTACGTCGTACGCCTGGAAGGGCACGACTCGCTCTTCCGCAACGTCGGGGATGGCTCGTTCGACGACGTGACGGCACACGCGCTGCCGTGCGGCGCTTGCGCCTCGACGGAAGTCGTCTGGTGCGACGTGGACCAGGACGAGCGCTCCGATCTGCTGCGGCTCCTGGCGTCGGGCGGAGTGGAGCTCCTCCGCAACCGCGGAGACGGGACGTTCGAGGATTTCACCGCGGCTGCCGGTTTCGACCGTGTGGTCGGGGCCAGCGCGGCGCGTTGGTTCGACTACGACGCGGACGGCCGCGCGGACCTGGAGCTCGCTACCGAGGACGCTTCGCTGCTCTTCCACAATCTCGGTGCGTTCCTGTTCGAGGCGGTGACTTTCGTGGACTTCGGTCCCACGTCTACACCCGCAGGAGCGCCGGCAATGCGGGCGATCCCGGGCGCGCTCGACGGAGACGAGAGCTCGCCCTCGGACGCGGCGGGCTCACCTCTCGACGGTTCCACGGGCGACGAATCCACGAGCGGATCGCGGCGCGCTGGCAGAGACGCCGTCGCGGTGCTGTCGGGATCCCTGATCGACAAGGTCCACCCGGATCCCTTGCAGCCTGGAACGCCGCCCCTGGATCCGCTCGAACCGCCCACCGACGCCGTGGACTTCCAGATTCCGCCCTTCGCGAATCGCTGCGCGTGGAGCGTGCGCGACACGAGCACCGGCGACTGCGTGCTGACGTCGACGCTGCCGACGCTCGGGAAGCTCTACCCGATCTCCGCGAACCTCTTCGTCTCGAGCGGCGGCAACGTCGGCATCGGCACGACGACCCCGACAGCGAAGTTCGAGGTCGCCGGAACCGCACGCGTGACGGACACCCTGACGCTCGCCCCGAGCGGAGATCAAGCCTTGGACCTCAGTACGGGAAGCGTCTACAAGGGCGGCTCCCTGTTCCTCCACACCAAAGGCGGAGTCGGCAACACAGCCGTTGGGCGCATCGCGTTGGCGGGCTCCGCTGGCAACCAAAACACGGCCGTGGGGGACGCGGCGCTTTGCGTGAACGCGGGCGGCACAAAAAACACGGCCACTGGGTTCGAAGCACTCCGGCGCAACACGAGCGGGAGCCGCAACACCGCCAGCGGAGCGATAGCGCTTTCCGACAACACGACGGGGAGCAACAACACTGCCCACGGACACTTTGCGCTGACCTTCAACTCGACGGGCTCCAACAACACTGCCGTCGGCGCTTATTCACTTAGGTCGAACGTTGGGTCCAAGAACACAGCCACCGGATTCGAGGCGCTCCGCAGCAACACGGTCGCAACTGTCAACGCTGCCCACGGGTATCGAGCGCTCCGCAACAATACGTCTGGAAGTTACAACACTGCCTGCGGAGCCGAAGCACTCCGAAACAACACGACTGGCTCCGGGAACACGGTCTCGGGGTGTTATGCGCTCTTCAGCAACACGACCGGTCGTGAGAACGCGGCCATCGGGCGTAGCGCGCTGCACAACAACACCTACGGCGACTACAACACGGCCAGCGGCATGGGTGCGCTCTTCGGAAACACAACCGGCGGTTACAACACGGCTATTGGGAGCAGAGCGCTCGACTCGAACACGACTGGCAATCACAACACGGTCATCGGTTTCTATGCTCTCCAGTCCAACACGACCGGCTCCCGCAACATCGCCATCGGATACTCCGCTGGCAGCATCCTGACGGTCGGCGACGACAACATCGCCATCGCGAGTCCTGGCGGCTTCGCCGAGTCGGCGACGATCCGCGTGGGAACGGATGGTACGCACACGCGCGCGTTCATCGCTGGGATCCGCGGCGTGACGACCGGCAACGCCAACGCCATTCCGGTCCTCGTCGACAACGTCGGGCAGCTCGGCACGGTCTCTTCCTCGCGCCGCTTCAAGAAGGACATCGCCGACATGGGCGACGCGACGAAGCGGCTCCTGGAGCTGCGACCCGTGACCTTCCGCTACAAGCAGGAGCAGACGGTGCCGGCGGGCGACGTACCCGTCGAGTACGGGCTCATCGCCGAGGAGGTGGCCGAGATCTTCCCGGACCTCGTCGTCTACGACGAGGAAGGTCTGCCCTTCACCGTGAAGTACCACCTCTTGAGCTCGATGCTGCTCAACGAGCTGAAGAATCTGGATGACCGGCTCGAAGAGCAGGGAGATACGCACACTCGCGAGTTGGAAGAGCTGCGGAGTGAATTCGAAGCGAGGTTCGCCACGCTCCAATCGAAGAGTTCCCCCCTCACTTCAGCCGCAAGCCATCACTAACCGCTGCAGGAAGGGATGGGGAGCTCGGAGGAATCCGGCCTCCCGATCCATTCGGTCCTCTTTGCGAGAGTCCCTTCACCAAGATCGGAGGGGCTTCACACCGTCGGTGATGCGCGCTCGAGCGCCCGGGCCAGCGACTCCGCCAGGTCGCGCACGAGCGCGCGCCAGACGCGCGGCGCGCCGGCCGGTAAGCGCTGGGACACTTCCACCTCGATTCCGGCGTAGCTCTGCGCGTCGAAGAGCGTGCGCAAGTGCGTGGTGAGCCCGTCGGACGTTCCGCGGTAGGGATAGTTGCGCCGCAGCACGAGCTCAGGGCGACGCCGCGCGAGCGCATCGATCCCCGCGCGCACGAGAGCGCGCTCGAGCGGGCGCTTCGGGTCGTAGAGGAAGCCCACGTCGGCGCGCCGCACGACTCCCGCGAGGCGCGACGTGAAGGAGTGCGCCGAGACGTGGAGCAGGGGTCGCCGGCGCGCTGCGCGGGCGCGGACGGCGGTTTCCACGGCGACGCGGTGAGGACGCCAGCACCGCTCGATCAAGAGGTCGCGCTCGGCGGCGTCGAGCCCGCGCGTCCACTCGGAGAAGAGCGCGCGGTGGCCGAGCGAGCGATTGGGATCGACGAGGAGCCGCGTGGTGGTGCAGGCGAAGAGCGGCGCGTCGAACCTCGCGCTCAAGGCCTGCGCCAGGTCGAGCGCACCCGCGTCCCAGCCGCGGTGCGAAGCGAGCGCGCGCTCGGCGCCGCGCAACAGCGAGCGGTAGCGCGGCGGGACGCGGTTGCCGCCGTGCTCGCACGAGATCAGGAGCGCCGGCCTCACGGCCGGAAGCACCGTCCCTCCGCCAGGCAATCGCACAAACGCGCGTAGACCTCGCGCAGGCGCTCGCGCGGGACCTGCACGCCCTCGCGCGCGGCCGTGGACGGCACACCGAGCGCCGCAAGGATGCGCTCGGCGAGCGTTCCCTCGCGCAGCACGACCTCCAGCGACTCCTCGAGCTCGGCCGGACCGTCGAAGGCCTCGGGTGCACGCGCGGCCAACAACTCCCCCACCGTCAACTCCCCCACCGTCGCGACCGAGCCGAGTGCGAACAAGCGCGCGTAGTCGCGGCCGACGGGCGCGGCGGGACCGTCGGCGACGCCGCGCGCGAACAGCTCGACGAGCGGCTCCGTCGGCCAGTCGCGCTGGGTCGCGAGCGAGCACCAGCGCTCCTCCACGAGCCCGCGCACGAGCCCCGCGACGGCGGCCGACAACCCCAAGTCCATGCGCGGGCACTCCTGCACGTCGAGCAGGCGGATCTCGATCGCCATGCGGTCGAAGCGCGCGATGGCGCCGCGCGCGTTCGTCCATTCGTTCCCGACGAGCGCCGCATCGGCTCCGATCGCCTCGAGCTCGCGCGCGATGGGGTCGAGCACCACGCTCTGGTACTCGTCGAAGCCAAACACCGGCTCGGGGATCACCGCGCCCGCCATGGCCGGCGTGCGCGCGGCGTTCGAGCGGTAAAAGTCGAGTCGGTTGTCGAGCCAACCGGTCGCGACACCTTCGACGACGGGCGAGCTGGCGGCGAGGCCGGGGACGAGCGGCAGCACGACGCGCACCGCCGCCATCAACCGTTCGAACTCCGCCTCGTCGGCGAACGGCAGGTTCAGGTGCACGCTCTGCACGTTGGCCCAGCCGTGGCGGCGGCAGTCGTACAGGGCGTCGTAGGCGCGATAGATCTCCGCGCACCCGTGCGTCCACAGCCGCGCCTCGCGGGCGGGCACCATCCACGGATGCATGCCGCTGGGCATGAGTCGCGCGTTCCACTCCGCGAGCAGGGCCGCCAAGCGGCCGACGCTCGCGTCGAAGCGATCCGCGACGCCCTCGAGCGTCGGTGCGGGACCGTTGGTCTTGAGCTCGATCACGTGCGACACGAGCTCGTTCGACCACGCGATCTCGCCGTCCTCGGCGTCCTCGACCCAAGCGTCGGTCCCCGCCTGCTCGCGCAGGGCGCGGTCGGCGAGGGAGCGCACGTCGAGCGCGTCGGAATCGACGATCATGTACTCGATCTCGATCCCGTAGGCCTCGAACAGCGCGAGCGTGCGCGCGCTCACCGGCCGTTCCCTCCGCGCTTCTTCTCCTCCACGCGCTCGAGGAACCCGCGCATGATCTTCATGTAGAGCTCGTCGCCCAGGATCGCGTCCTCGTACCCGACGTCGATGTTCGGGTTGTCGTTGACCTCGGTCACGACGACGCGCCGGTCCACCTGCTTGAGGTCGACTCCGTACAGGCCGTCCCCGATGGCCGCGGCGGCGCGCTTCGCGATCTGGAGGATGCGCTTGGGCGTCACGTCGAGCGGGATGGGCTCGACGCGGCCGTAGCGGAAGCGCCCGTCGTCCGACTTCTTGACGATCTGCCAGTGGCCGGCAGCCATGTAGTAGCGGCAGACGTAGAGTACCTTGCCGCCGAGCGTCCCCACGCGCCAGTCGAAGTCCGACGGCATGTACTCCTGCACGAGCAGGAGGTCGGAACGCTCGAGGATGCTCGCCGCCGCGTTCTCGAAGGCGGCCGGACCGTCGCACTTCACCACTCCCTGGGAGAACGAGCTGTCGGGGAACTTGAGGATGCAGGGGAATCCCAGCCTGCGCCCGACCTCGTCGGCGTCGACGCGGTCGGTCACCCACGTGTCGGGCATGGGGATCTTGCGGACCTCCATGGCCTCCTTCATGAACACCTTGTTGGTGCAGCGCAGGATCGACTGCGGATCGTCGATGACGACGAGACCATCCGCCTCGGCGCGCTGGGCGAAACGGAACGTGTGATGGTTGATGGCCGTCGTCTCGCGAATGAACAGGGCGTCGAACTCGGGGAGACGCCCGTAGTCGTCGCGCTCGATCCGCTCCACTCCGAAGCCGACCTTCTCAGCCGCCGCCTCGAAGCGCCGCAAGGTCTTCTCCCCCGACGGCGCGAGCGCTTCGTCCGGCCGCCACAGGATGGCGATGTCGTAGCGCGGAGTTCGGGTCGCGCGGACGCGGAAGCGCGGGCGCGAGAAGTACTGCTTCGCCGCTTCGAGCATGAACGTGCCGTGCGAGTCGGGAACGTCTCGCACCGGGATCGGGCCCACGCTCGTCAGCCGCCAGCGGTCGCCCTTCGAGAAGTGCGCGCGCAGGATCGGCGCCGGGAACTGCGCGAAGAGCCTACTCGCGAGCCGCGCGTGCCGCTCGGCGGGATTCCCGCCGAAGTACACGGAGAGGACGAAGCGCTCCGAGCGCAGGGAGCCCAAGCTCCTCTGGATCAGCTCGTCCAGCTCCTCGTCGACGGAGCGCACGAGCGTGCGGCTCTTCATGTCGAGCACCGTCATCAGCGCCGGGAACGGCAGGTGCCTGCGCGCCGCGGCGAGCAGCGAGACGTAGTACCCCTCGCTCTGGTACCGGTACGACCGGCACAGGTTGAACACGCGGATGCCGCGCTCCGCCGTCCACGCGGGAACGGTGAGGTAGTCGCGCGCGAGGACGACCTCTACGCCGGGCAGATCGAGGGGCCAATCCTTGGCGCTACTGACGACGACTAGCGTTCGCACGCTCGGTCTCCTCTCGACGCCAGTTGGGCGGTTCGAGCACGACGAGGTTGCCGTCGTAGGACAGCACTCCGAGATAGATGGCGCCGATCACGCGCTCGATCCCCACTCGGTACGAGTGCGTCGACGAGAACGAGTTCGACTCGAGGGGATCGTTCACGTACACCTCGCGCGCGCGTGGAGCGTAGCCGGTCAGGACCACGAAGTGTCCCGCGGGATTCCCGGCCACGTCGTCCGGCTGGTTGCCGGGGGAGCGCTCGCGCATCTCGCGATAGAGGAACGTGGCGGAGAGACCGGTGAGGATGGGGAGACGGCGGTTCAGGAAGCGCCGCAGGAGGTAGGGCTCCAGATCGCAGAGTTCGAGAGTCCCCCCGTTCTCGACGAACTCGGCGTAGGCGCGGCAGGCGAGCGCGAGTTTCAGGTCCGCGACCTGGTCCGCGCGTGCGAGCAGCTTGTCGCGCAGCGGCTGGCGATCGGGTAGGAACCAAGTCGGATCGAACACGAGCAGGTTCCAGGTCAGGACCGTCACCCGATACCCCCGACCGAGCGCGTGGTTCGCGAGCAGGACGCCCAGCGTCCCGCCCCCATGGATCTCGGGGATCTCCGCGAGGATCGACGCCAGGGGCACGTCGTCCCCGAAGTAACGATAGACCGCGCTCAAGCAGGTCGGCCCGCACGTCTCGTCGTCCGGCTGCGGCCGGATCTCGAAGGGCAGGAGGTCGTTGGGTTCTTTCACGATCAGCCCAGCCCCATGAAGCTCAACAGGATCTCGACGGCGATGAGCGTGATGATGATCCACTCCAGGGCCTCCGACCGGCGGTGGGCGGCCAGATCCGCGAGGCGCTCGTACACGTTCTGCAGCACTCCCAACTTGCGCTCGATCGAAGCATCCCACTCGTCGAAGTGGAAGCGCTCGCCCGCGGTTCGGTAGAGCCGCGCGAGGTAGTCGTCACCGAAGATCTTGAGGGCGTTGTCGATGCCCTCGTGCAGGAGCGCGTCGTCGGTCTGCATGCGCGCCACCCGCTCGAGCTCCCGACCGCGCAGGCCGAGCGACGCGAACGGCCGGTGGGGACGCATGAGCACGCCGTACGCCTCTTGGATCTCCCCGTCGAGCTGGGCGTCGAGCCTGCGCAACTGGAGCAGCTCCACGGTGGCGAGCTCGAGCACGAAGCGCTCGTCGCGCGTGTCCGCGCCCGTCAGGAACGCGCCCAGCCAATCGACCAGGCACGCATCCGCCGCCCCGTAGGACACGCGGCCGGCCAGCGCGCCGACGATCTCCTGCTCCGAGAGCGGGCCTTCCTCCGCACGCAGCACCCGCGCCAGCTCGTGGCGCGCCTCGGCGAGGAGCGCGTCCGGGCCGCCCGGGAGCGGGCCGGTCTCGAAGATCACGTAGGTCTCCGGATCGTCGTGCACGCGGGGCCGGTCGACGGCCGAGCCCAGCGAGCGCACGACGCCCCTCGCGATCTCGCGCGAGTTCGCGATCAGAGCGGGGTTCTCGTAGAGCAGCGAGGAGATCGCGACCAGGTCCTCGATGGAGCCGTCGAAGGGCAGGCTCCAGGTGATGCCGAGCGCGCCGAAGCCGTAGAGCGTGATCTCGACCTGCGCGGTCGAGACGCGCGGCCCGAGCTCGAGGGCTGCCACCTCCTGCTCCATGCGCAGCGGCAGCGAGGACCGGACCTGACCCCCGACGACGTGCTGCTTGTGCTGCAAGCGCACCCGCTGCGACGAGGTGAGCGTGTTGCTCGCGAGCTCGAGGTCGAGGCTGCGCCCGATGTCGAAGGCCTGGAGCGCCCGAGCGGTTCCGTTGAGCAGCATGGTTCGAGGGGCTCGTTCGGGGCACCGCACGGCGGGCATGGGCGCGGGTGCGCGGTGGCCAGCGGTCGCGTGCCGGCGCGCGCGCCCGCGGCCTCGACATGGAGGCGGCACCCGGACTCGAACCGGGGATAACGGATTTGCAATCCGCTGCCTTAGCCACTTGGCTATGCCGCCCGCAGAGGCGCAGAGGATACCCGAGCGCCGAGCGCGGTCCAACGAGCCGCGCGAGGCCGCGCGTGAGCTCTCCGCAGCCGATGCGTTTCCCAGAACGCCCGCGCGACCCGCCCTTCCACGCCGTCTCGTTCCCATCCCGAACGCCTTGGCTCTTCCCTTCCGCATCGCCGCCCGCATCCGAAGCCTGCGCTGCGCGCTGAACGGGATCGCGGTCGTCCTGCGCACCCAGCACAATGCGTGGCTGCACTTCGCCGGGACCGCGGCCGTCGTGCCCCTGGGTTTGGCGCTCGACCTTTCGCGCTCCGACTGGTGCTGGCTCGTCCTCGCCATCGCGTCCGTGTGGACGGCGGAGCTCTTCAACACGGCGCTCGAGCTCCTCGCCGATGTCGTCTCGCCCGACTACGACCCCGCCATCGGGCGCGTGAAGGACGTGGCGGCGGGCGCCGTGCTCGTGGCGGCGGTCGGAGCCGCCGCGATCGGACTGCTCGTCCTCGGTCCGCCGCTGTGGGCGAAGATCGCGGCTTGAGGCCGCCGCGGTCGATCCCCGTGTCCCGCGGCGGTCCATCCGGCGCGATCCGCTGCGGTCGTGTGCACCTCGCGATGTCTAGAATGCCCGTCGCCCGCGCGGGGAAGTGGCGGAATCGGCAGACGCATCGGACTTAAAATCCGAAGGGCTTCGGCCCATCCGGGTTCGACTCCCGGCTTCCCCACCCTGCCGGGTAGCCACGTCGCGTTCAGCGCGCGCTCGAGTTCGCTCCTCGGAATCGGCCCCGACCGCACGGCCGGAGCCGGCGGTCGCCGCCCGGACCAGCGCGCCGGGCAGCAGCCGGCGCGGCTTGCGTACACACTCTCCCCGGAGAGATAGCATTCCCGACCCGCGCTCCGCGACGTCGATGAAGAAGAGGGTCAGGAAACGGGCGCTGTCGTCTGGTGCATCGGGAGCACGCGGGGACGCCCGGCTGTCGCCGCGGAGTCTTGGATCCGTTGCGTCCACTGGATCCTCGCCGATCGAGCGGGGCTCGCGCGACCGCCCTGCAATCCTCGTCAGCGGGTCGTTGGTCCTCCTGATCCTCGGTGTCTATCTCCAGACGTTCGCGTTCGAGTTCCTGAGAGCCTGTGACGATTCCGAGTACGTCTCCCACAACCCGTTCGTGAACCGGGGGCTCTCGTCGAGCAGCGTCGCGTGGGCATTCACGCACTTCCACGGTGGCAACTGGCACCCGCTGACGTCGATTTCGCACATGCTGGACTGCTCGTTGTTCGGGCTCGATCCCGGGTATCACCATCTCACGAACGTCCTGCTCCACGCGCTGAACAGCGTGCTCCTGCTGCACTTGCTGCGGCACATGACGGGCGCGCTGTGGCGCAGTGCCGCCGTGGCGGCGCTCTTCGCGCTGCATCCGCTGCACGTCGAGTCGGTGGCTTGGATCTCGGAACGCAAGGACGTCCTGAGCACGCTGTTCGCGCTGCTGGCGATCGAGGCCCATCGGCGCTACGTCCTCGATCCGTCGTGGAAGCGCTACGGCGCCACCTTCCTCGCGCTCTCCCTCGGCTTGATGGCCAAGCCGATGCTCGTCACGCTGCCCCTCTTGCTGATGCTGCTGGACCATTGGCCGCTCGGGCGCTACCGCGGCGTGAGTTCGGCTCGGGACTTCGCCCGGAGGCTCGGTCGATTGCTGTTGGAGAAAGCGCCGCTCTTCGCGCTCGCCGTCGCGTCCGGCGTCATCACGCTCATCGCCCAATCGGAATCGGGAACGGTGACGACGATCGAACACTTGCCGATCGAGCAGCGCGTGCAGAACGCCGTCGTCGCCTATGTCGACTACCTGCGCGGCGTGGTGTGGCCCTTCGAGTTGAGTCCGTACTATCCCTACGGCATCGTCTCGGGCTGGCGCGTCGCGGGTGCGATGCTCGTGCTCCTGCTGGCGAGCGCCCTGGCTCTCCGAAGTTGGCGCCGCGCTCCGTGGTGGATCACCGGATGGCTGTGGTTCGTCGTGACCCTGGTCCCCGTGATCGGGCTGGTGCAAGTCGGAGCACAGGCGCGCGCCGATCGGTACATGTACATCCCCCTGATCGGCATCGGGCTCATGGTCGTGTGGGGTGTGGGCGAGGTCGGGGCGATACGTCGACGGCAGAGGGTCGCAGCTTCGGCCGCTGGGCTCGTCCTCGTTGCGCTTGCGCTCGTGTCCTGGAAGCAAGTGCGCCATTGGCGAGACGACGTCACGCTCTTCGAGCACGCCCTCGCCGTCACGGAGGACAACTGGCTCGTGCACTACGGCCTTGCCGGCGCACTGGCGCAGCGAGGACGCTTGGCCGAAGCCCGGCAGCACTTCGTCGAGGCCGCGCGAATCAACCCGACCGGTCCATGGGCCCAGATCGGCCTCGGCTACGCTCTCGAGCAGGAGGGCCGATTGGATCGGGCCGTGGCTGCCTACCGTGAGGCCGTTCGACTGATGCCCACGCTCGTCGACGGGCACGTCTCCCTCGGGAACGCCCTACTGGTTCTGGGAAACGCGGCGGAAGCCGGCGGGTCGTTCGCCGAGGCCGTCCGGTTGAGACCGCTCTCCGCCGAGGGTCACTTCGGACTGGGCGTGGCCAGTGGGCTCCAGGGGCGCATCGCCGAAGCGGCCGGTCATTTCGCCCAGGCCGTTCGGCTCGAGCCGGAATGGGCCGAAGCTCACGACTGTCTGGGCACGGCGCTCCTCGAAGGGGGCGAACCTGCCGCCGCGATCGAGCACTTCGCCGAAGCGGTTCGACTGAAGCCCGAGCTGGCTCTGGCGCGCGCGCATTGGGAGGCGGCGCGGTTGGCTCTCGCTCGATCCCAGCGAAGCGGGAGCGACGATTGATGCGCTAGCGGCGCTCGGCGAGCGGCACGTAGCGGGCGCCGTGGCGGCCGACGAAGACCTGCGACGGCCGGAAGAGCTTGTTGTGGGGCATCTGCTCGCGCCAGTGCGCGAGCCAGCCGGCGATGCGCGCGATCGCGAAGACGGGCGTGAACACGTCGGTCGGGATGCCGAGCTTCTGGTAGACGATGCCGCTGAAGAAGTCGACGTTCGGGTAGATCCCCTTGTGTCCGAGGTGCTTGGTGACCTCGGCCTCGAGCCGCGTCGCCACGTCGTAGATGGGCGTCGAGCCCTCCTGCGCGAAGAGGTCGCGCACGAGCCCCTGGATCGCGATCGCGCGCGGATCCTTCACCGAGTAGACGCGGTGGCCGAAGCCCATGATCTTGCCGCCGCGCTCGAGGGTCTCGGCCACCCAGCTCTCGACGCGCTCCGGGCTCCCGATCGACTCGAGCGCGTGCAGCACCTCTTCGTTCGCGCCGCCGTGCAGCGGACCGGTGAGCGCTCCGACGGCCGAGCTGCAGACGGTGTAGGGATCGGCCTCGGTCGAGGCGACGACGCGCGCCGCGAAGGTCGACGCGTTCATGGTGTGGTCGGCGTGCAGGACCAGGCACACGTCGAGGATCCGCGTTGCGATGTCCGACGGCCGCTCGCCGGTCAACATCCACAGGAAGTTGCCGGCGGTGTCGAGCTCCTCGTCCGGCGGGGGCAGCGGTAGACCGCTGCGGGCTCGGTGGAACGCCGCGACGATCACGGGCGTGGCGGCGATGAGCTCGACGCAGGCGCGATCGGCGTCGCGGCCCTCCTCCCACTCCTTCTGACCGCCGCACATGCCGAACGCGGCGAGCCCCGACTGCAGAGCCCCCATCGGGTGCCCGCCGGCGGGGCACTTCGCCATCCAGCGCAGGAACTCGGGCGGGAGCCGGCGCGCGCGTCGCAGACGCGCACGAAAGTCGGCCAGCTCGGACGCCGTCGGCAACTCCCCGTACAGAAGCAGCCAGGCGACCTCTTCGAAGTTGCCCTGGGTGCCGAGCTCCTCGATGCGAATGCCGCGGTACTCGAGGATGCCCGCCTTGCCGTCGATGTAGCTGATCGCGGATTCGGCGGCGGGAACGCCCGCGAGCCCGGGAACGAGCTCTCGCGCCCCAGCGCTCAACGCACGCCTTTCGGAAGGTGCGCCCGCGTCTCCAGGTACTCGAGCAGCAGCCGAACGCCCACACCCGAGCCCTGCGGACCGCCGACCCAATCGCGTTCGATTCCGCCCCAGGCCGTTCCTGCTATGTCGAGGTGACACCACTCCGTGTCGCCGACGAAGGTCGCGAGGAACGCCGCGCCGGCGCTCGCACCGTTGCCCTGCCCGGAGTTGATGTTGCGCAGGTCGGCGAGCTTGCTCTTCATCTGCTCCTTGTGACAGTCCAGCAGCGGAAGCGGCCACACGAGCTCGCCCACTTCCTTGCCGGAAGCCAGGAGACCGTCGCGCAACGCGTCGGTGCTCGGGAAGATCCCGCTGAGCTCGTGGCCGAGCGCGACGACGACCGCGCCCGTCAGCGTCGCGAGGTCGAGGATCGTGTCGGGTCGAATCTTGTCGACCGCGTAGCACAGCGCGTCCGCCAGCACGAGGCGGCCCTCGGCGTCGGTGTTCAGGACCTCGATCGTGGTCCCGTCCATCGCGGTGACGACGTCGCCGGGCTTGGTGGCCGAGGCGTCGGGCATGTTCTCGCTGGTGGCGACCACGCCGTGCACCTCGAAGGGCAGGTCCAGCGCGCTCAACGCGTGGAAGACACCCAGCACGGCGGCGCCGCCCGACATGTCGTACTTCATCTCGTCCATCTTGGCGGACGGTTTGATGCTGATGCCCCCGGAGTCGAAGGTCAGGCCCTTGCCGACGAGGGCGATCCGACCCTTGGAGCGACCCTTCGGCGTGTAGGTCAAGTGGATCAGGAAGGCCGGCTCGGACGAGCCGCGCGAGACGGAGAGCAGGCAGCCCATCCCGAGCTTCTTCATCTCCGCTTCGGAGAGCGCGCGGCAGCGAATGCGCTGCGAGCGCGACGCGAGCTTCTTGGCCGAGGCCACCAGATCGCGCGGCCGCATGTGGTTCGCCGGCGCGTTCTGCAGATCGCGCGCGAAGCAGTTCGCGCGCGCCCTGCACTCGCCGTGCTTAGCGCCCGCGCGGAAGTCGCGCCCGGGTCCGTGCAGCAGGACGGAGCGCAGCTTGGCGGGTTTCTTCTCGCTCTTGAAGGCGTCGTAGCGGTAGGAGCCCATCACGAGGCCCTCGGCGAGCGCGCGCCCGGAACGCGCCTCCCCCAGCACGCTCGCCACGGGGCCGGAGCAGACGACCGTCGCCTTCGGAGCCCCCTCCTCCTCGGCGCGCTTCGCGCACAACGCGCCGGCGCGCCGCAGTCGCTCGGGATCCAGGTCCTTGGGCTTGCCCAGGCCGACGAAGAGCACGCGCGCTGCGGGTCCGCTACCCGAGTCCGTCGAACGCGTCTCGCGGAACTCGCCTGTGAAACCCTTGGGGCACCCCTTGCCGACGCGCACTCCGCCGGGCAGCTCGGGCTTCTCACCCTCGAACGCGAGCACGGCCAGGAGATCGGTCTTGCCGGGAGTCGCCGACGAATCCTTGAGAAAGAGTTCCATGGGCTCGGATGTTCCTCGGGGGCGAGCGATCGAAGCGCTCTACATGTCGATGTACTTCGGTCCGCCGCCGCCCTCGGGCACGGTCCACTCGATGATCTGGTAGGGGTCGGCGATGTCGCAGGTCTTGCAGTGGACGCAGTTGCTCGCGTTGATCACGACGGCGCGCGTGGGGGGCTCGCCCGGACCCGGCGTAGGCCACTCGTACACCGCGGCCGGGCAGAAGTGCTGGCAAGGATTGCCGTACTCCTGCGTGCAGCGCGTGCTGCAGATGTCGGGGTCGGTGACGATCAGGTGGGAGGGCTGATCCTCCTCGTGCACGGTCCCCGAGTGATAGACGTCGGTCAGCTTGTCGAGGAACGCCGAGCCGTCGAACGTCGGCTTCGAGAGCCGCGCGTCCGCCACGAGACCGGTCGTCTCGTGATCCATGGCGGAACGGCGGCGCGCGACGAACCCGCGCCCGCCGGTCACCATCTGCACGCCGGCGTCGAGCACCCCGGCCGCGAAGCCGGACTGGAACGCAGCCCGGAAGTTGCGGACCTTCCAGAGCTCGCGCTTGGCCCAAGAGGCCTCGAAGCGGCGCGTGTAGCCCGACAGGCCGGCTTCGCTCGTGTCGTTCTGCTCCAGCGCTTCCGCGATCGCTTCGGCCGCCATCATCCCCGACTTGATGGCGAGGTGCACGCCCTTCAGGCGCGACATGTTGACGAAGCCCGCCGTGTCGCCGACCAGCACGCAGCCGTCGGCCTGGAGCTTCGGCATCGCGAAGTAACCGCCGCCGGGGATCGTCTTCGCTCCGTAGCGCAGCACCTTCCCTCCCGCGAGGAGCGCGCGCATGACCGGGTGTTGCTTCCACGCGACGAAGAGCGCGTGGGGATCCAGCTTCGCGTCGGGATGGTCGAGGCCGACGACGAACCCGAGCGAGAGCCGATTGTCGGAGATCCCGTAGATCCAACCCCCGCCGTAGGCCGTCGTGCCGAGCGGCTCGCCCGCGGTGTGGATCACCGTTCCGAGCATCTGCCGGCCGCGCTCGGCCGGCAGCTCCCAGATCTCCTTGATGCCCGCCTCGTAGATCTGGTGGTTCTTGCCTTCGTCGAGGCCGAGCTCGGCCACGAGGCCCTTCGCCAACGATCCGCGCGTTCCCTCGCCGAAGACTGTGACCGGCGCGCGCACGTCCATCCCCGGCTCGAAGGAAGCCTTCTTCGAGCCGTCCTTCGCGATGCCCGCATCGCGCGTCTCGACGCCGACGACGCGCTTCTTGTCGTACAGGACCCGCGCGCCGGCGAAACCCGGATAGATCTCGACGCCGAGCTCCTCCGCCTGATCCTTCATCCAGCGCACCACGCGGTACAGGCTGATGATCGCGTTCCCGTGGTTCTTGAGCTGCGGCGGACAGAGGAGGCCCGCGAGACGCGTGCGTCCGCCCTTCTTGCGCAGGACGTCGACGCAGTCGAAGGTGACGTCAGCCTCGACGGGACACCCGCGCGCGCGCCAGTCGGGGAACAGCTCCGCCATCCCGCGCGGATCCATCACGGCGCCCGACAGCGTGTGGTAGCCGACGTCCTCGGCCTTCTCGAGCACGAGCACCGTCTTGTCGTCCCAGCCCCTCTGCGCGAAGAGCCGCCGCAGGTGGATCGCGCAGGCCAGGCTCGCGGGCCCGGCGCCGACCAGGAGGACGTCGACTTCGAGCGTGTCGCGCTCGACGCCCGAGAGGTTGAGAGAGACGTCCTTTCGTGCCTTGTTCATCGACCGGCTCATCACGCGGCTCTCGACGCGGCTCGTGACGCGCCCGTGGAGCCTCCCTCCGCGGACGCGATCCCCGCACCTGCGCGACGCCGCCCGGAACGGGATCGGCGCGGAAGGTTACCAACGCTCCCGCTCGGCGTCACGAGCGGTCGCCGATCCAGTGATGCCCGTCCCCGTAGACCTCTTTCTTCCAGACCGGCAGCCGCTCCTTGAGCGTGTCGATCAAGAAGCGGCACGCGTGGAACGCGGCGTCGCGATGCGGGCTCGCGACGGCGATCACGACCGAGGGCTCGCCCACGCGCACGGTGCCGACCCTGTGCTGGCAGAGCATGCGCAACGCGCGCCCCTCGTCCGCTTCTCCGGCGAAGCGCTCCAGGCAGTCCTCGAAGATGCGCGCCATCTCGGGGCCGGACATCGCCTCGAAGGCCTCGTAGTCCAGCCGCAGGACATCTTTGCCGCGGTTCGTTCGGCGCGTGGTCCCCGTGAACACGACCACGGCTCCGCACGCGGGGTGGGAAACGCGTTGTTGGCAGGCCAGCGGATCGAGCGCCTCCGTGCAGAGCTCGAACACGCCCCGGGCGAGCTCGGCGTCCTCGCCCGCGTCGCAGGATCCGCCCGAAACGGGCGGGAGCAGCGCGACCTCGCGCGCGCCCTCGAGCGGCGTGTCGTCGGGCACGTAGCTCGCACCGATCACGCCGCGCACGTGCCCGAGATCGCCGAGCTCCGGGTGTCGTTGCGCGAGCTCGCGCTTGAGACCGGCGACGTCCAGTCCCTCGGGCAGCGTGAGTCGGAGCTCGCTCTTCCCCGCGCGCTCCCGCAGCGCCGCGAACAATCGCACGACGAGCTCCATCGGCGTCGGCCCGCGCTCCGGCTCTGGACGAAGACGGACCTCAGAAGGGAGTGTCCAGCTCCTCGGCGTACTCGTCCGCTCCGCCGGACCCGCCCGAGCCCATGGACTCCGCGCCCGCGCCGCCGTCGCGTCCGGCGCCGACGAACTCCCAGTTGTTCCCGACGACGTAGAGCTTGCTGCGCTTCCCGCCGCCGTTCTTGTCCTCCCAGGTGTCGAGCCGCAGCTCGCCCTCCACGAAGGCGGGTTTGCCCTTCGTGTGGAACTTGGCGAAGGCCTCGCCGCGCTTCCCGAAGATCGTCACGTCGACGAAGGTCGGCTCCTCGCGCCATTGATCGGTCTGGGAGTCCTTGAAGCGCCGGTTCACGGCCAAGCCGATCTTGCAGACGGCCATGCCGGTGTTCGTGAACCTCACCTCCGGGTCGCGGGTGAGGTTGCCCATCAGGATCACGCGGTTGAAGTTGGCCATCGTCGTCTCGCGTCCGCTAGGAGCCTCGGGCAGAGTCTAGCGGGGCGACGCCGCGATTGCATCCGCCGCGGGCGTGGACACCTGCGCTCGCGCTCCCTAGTGTCCCGAACCAGAAGCTCGCAAACAAAATCGAGCCGCCTGCGGCTCCCTGGCTGCGTTGCGCCTCCTCCGAAACTCGTTCAGAGTTGCGTCGTCGGCGCGCCTTGCCAGGAAGCCCCATTCGACGCGCTTTTTCTCGCGAACTCCTGGTTCGAGACACTAGCCTGGCGCCGAACCCGACCGGAGCCGTCCATGCACACCGATTCGCCGTCCGCCTCCAACTTCGCCGCCCCACAGGGCCGCGAGCGTCGCCAGCATCCGCGCGCCGCGCTCGAGTGGCCGATCACCATCGCGCTCGCGGAGGGGTCGTTCGAGGCTCGGCTGCGCGACATCAGCGCTTCGGGCTTGTGCTTCTTCCTCGACCGCAAGGTCCCCGAGATGACCGTGCTCCAGCTCGCGTTCGAGCTGGGCGGGCAGCGTATCCGCTGCAAGGGCGCGGTCGTGCGCTGCGCGCCGATCAGCCCGCGCCTCGACCACTACGAGATCGCGGTGTTCCTGCACGAAGTACAGGACTCGACGCGCGCAGCGATCGAGTCCTACGTGCAGGCGCGCGCCTGACGGAACGCGAGCACGCGGTCGATGCCGGCGAGGTCGCGCCGGAGCTGCACCTCGAGGCCTCGCTCGCGGGCCAGCGCTTGCACGCGTTCGGCCTGTCCGAGTCCGAGCTCGACCAGCAACAGACCGCCGGGCCGCAGGAGGTGCATGGAACGTTCGAGCAGGAACCTCGGCCAACGGTCGAGATCGCTTTCCGGCGCGAACAGCGCCACCGCCGGCTCGTGCTCGCGCACGTCCGCCGGCAACGCCGCGCGCTCACGCGGGTCGACGTAGGGCGGATTCGAGACGAGTAGGTCGAGCGATCGGTCGGGCCGCTGGGCGAGGTCCTCGAAGGCGTCCGCGCGACGCAGGCGAACGCGAGCTCCCAGCGCTTCGGCGTTGCGCTCGGCGAAGGCCAGGGCTTCGCTCGACACGTCGATCGCCTCGATCGTCGCGCCGTCGATCTCGAGCGCGAGCGTCAGGGCGACGCACCCGCTCCCGGTGCCGACGTCGAGCCCGATCGGCTCCGCCGGACTCCCTGGTTCGGTCCTCCACTCGCGCGCGACGTCGACCAGGAGCTCGGTCTCCGGCCGCGGGACGAGGCAGCCCGGCCCGACCGCGAACCTGCGGCCGTAGAACTCGCGGGAACCGGTCAGGTAGGCGACCGGTTCTCCGCGCCCGCGCCGCTTCACGAGATCGCGCGCGCGGTCGATCTCCACCTCGACGAGCGGGCGATCGAGCGCGAGGTAGAGACCCAGGCGGTCGAGACCCAGGGCGTGCGCGACGAGCCACTCCGCGTCGAGGCGCGCCTCGCTCGCTCCCTTGCGAGCCAGGAAGTCCCGGCTGCGCTCGAAGAGCTCCCGCGCCGTGCGCGGCGCGGCCTGCGCACGCTGCGGAGGAACGGGAACCGACATGCTTCGGTCTACTTCGTCCGACTCGACGCGCGCGTCGACGTGCGCGCCGCCTTGCGCGCGTCGCGCGCCGCGGACTTCTTCGCTTCGCCCTCGACCTTCGCCTGCTTCATCGCCTCGTACATCGTGTAGCAGGCGAAGAGCCCGCCCGCGGCGACGATCAGCGCGCCGAGCACCTTGGCGGCGAGCAGCGCTGTGTCGCCGCCCTCCTCGGCGAACTCGGGGATACCGAACACGACCCCCATGGTGCCCGTGACCGCCATGGCGAGGAACATGAGCGGGAAGATCGGGTTGAACTTCGCGCCGTGCACGTACGCGAAGATGTGCACGAGCGTCGCGGCGGCCCAGGCCAGCATGCCGAGCTCGGCGAGGGCCTTCATCGGATGGACGTTCTCGGCCTCGAGCGCGAAGCGCGGATCGAATCGATAGCTCGCGACGCCGAACAGGAGGAGCGCGATCCCGAGCAGGTGTCCGGCCGAGGGAACGAGGCGCAGGAATCCCTCGATGGCGTTCTTCGGGCGCTTCGCCGTGTCCTTCACGAAGCGCAGTGCGGCGAGCTTCGCGATGAAACCCGGCACGGCGTCGCCCGCGCGCTGCGCCACCGTCTTGTAGAGCAGCCAGGCACCGAGGCACACGACGGCCTTCGAGCCGACCATGGACGCGGGACCGCCGCCGCTCCCCATCCAGGGCAGGAGCGAGCCCGCGACGACGATCCAGGAGGCCTTGCGCAGGTGCAGTGGCGCCTGATCGAGCTTGCGCGGTCCGGTCGGTGCGGCGGCCGCGGCGTCGGAAGCAGGGGGAACGGGAGTGGGCTCGAGCGTCGCGGCTTCCGCGGTCGCGGGAAGCGCGGCGGTCGGCGGAGCCGGCACCGCCTTGGGCGAGGGGTTCGGCACCGCCTGCGACTCCGCGCGCGCGCCGGCGGGCACCGCAGCACTCGGTGCGCTCCGCGGTGCGAGCATGGGCGAGCGCGGCGGCGCCTCGGTGGAGTGCGCGGGGGGAAGGACGCTCCCGCGGGACTTCGGCTCGCCTTCGCCCGCGGGTCGCGCCGGGCGCGACTTCCATTCCGGAGGCGTCGTGGGTGCGCTCTTCGGGAGGACCGCGCCGGCGCGCTGCGCGGGAGCGGGCTTTGTCGCTTCCGGCCGTTCGCCCGCGCGCACGGGGGACGTCGCTCTGCCGCCCGAGGGCTCGCGCGGCGGCGGCTTCGCCGGCACGGAGGGCGTTCGCGGGAGCTCCTTCGGCGCAGGCTTCGCCGGCCGCAGGGTCGCAGCACTCGGGAGCTCCGGCATCGCATCCCCATGCGGCAGCTCCGGAAGATCGTGGAGCTCGCCGTCCTGCGACGCTCGCTCTTCCGCGCGCGCCGCCGTCGAGTTCCCGTCCGGCAACTCCGGGAGGGACTCCGCCGCGGCCTCGGTGAAGGGCTCGAGATCGTCGTCGAGCTTTGGCGACCTGGAGGCGTCCCGGGGCTGTGCGTGCTCTTCTTGGCTCATGGCTGCTCGTCGTCTCGGACGCGTTGCCGCTTGCGCCGTACCCGTGCGCGGTCGAGCCGCGCCGGACGGAACCGTCCCCCCGAGCACGGTCGAATCAGGATACACGAGATCGCGGAGCGGGTCGGTGCGCGCCCCAACGCAGGAGCGGTCGCCCGGGTTCGCTCGGATTCGACGGGCCCGCCGCGTCCCACTCCGCGGGCCGGGCGCAGCGTGCGTTTCAGAGCGCCTGGATGCGCAGCTCGCGGTCGCGATCCTCGAGCGAGTCGAGGATGGGCGACAGGCGCCCGGCGACGATCTGCTCGAGGGAGAAGTTCTCCCCGAGGCGATGATCACTGACGCGGTTCTGCGGCCAGTTGTAGGTCCGGATGCGCTCGCTGCGGTCTCCCGAGCCGACCTGCTGCTTGCGCTCCGCGGCGCGCTCGGCGTGCTGGCGCGCCGCTTCGGCTTCGTACAGGCGCGCGCGTAGGAGCCGCATCGCCTGGTCGCGGTTCTTGTGCTGCGACTTGCCCTCCTGACAGATCACGACCGTGCCGGTGGGAAGGTGCGTGATGCGGACGGCCGAGCTGGTCTTGTTCACGCTCTGCCCGCCCGGACCGCCCGCGCGCATGGTGTCGATGCGCAGGTCCTCGTCGCGGATGGCGATCTCGACTTCCTCGACCTCCGGTAGGACGGCGACGGTCGCCGCCGAGGTGTGGACGCGCCCCTGCGTCTCGGTCGCGGGCACGCGTTGGACGCGGTGGCCGCCCGACTCGAAGCGGAACAGGCGCCAGACCCCGTCGCCCTTCACACCGAAGATGACCTCCTTGAAGCCTCCGACCTCCGACGGAGTCGCCTCGAGCAGTTCGACCTTCCAGTGCTTCGCCTCGCAGAAGCGCGAGTACATGCGGAACAGGTCCGCGGCGAAGAGGGTCGCCTCGTCGCCACCGGTTCCCGCGCGGATCTCGACGATGACCTTGTCGCGCTCGAGCTCCGGATCGGAGGCGAGCTCGTCCATGACCTCGCGCCAAAGCAGTTCCTCCGACTCGTCGAGCGCCGCGAGCTCCCCCTCGGCCATCTCGCGAATCTCCAGGTCTGCGTCCGCGAGCATCACGCGCGCGCCCTCCCGCGCGGACGAGAGGTGCTCCCAGCGCTCCTGCAGCTCCGCCGAGCGCGCCAGCAGGCCGCGCTCCTTGAGGAGCTCGGGGAAGCGGCGCGGATCCGAAGCGATCTCGGGCTTCGACAGCTCCTCGGTCAGCTCGCGATGGCGAGCGGCCCTGTGCGCGAGCTTCTCGAGGATCGCGGGTGCGAGGGGCATGGGCCGGACGGACCGGCTACTTCGCGCCTTCGGACTTGCCGTACTTCTTCATGAACTTGTCGACGCGCCCGGCGGAGTCCACGAACTTCTGTCTCCCCGTGTAGAACGGATGACAGGCGTTGCAGATCTCGACCCGCATGGTCTTGACGGTCGCGTGCGTGACGAAGGAGTTGCCGCAACCGCAGGTCACGGTGCACTCCACGTAGTCGGGGTGGATACCGGGCTTCATGGCTTCCTGGCGAAAGGGCCGAGGAGCGTACTGTGCACCGAAGGTGCGTGCAAGACGCTCGGGCGGCTCGACGACGCGTTCAGGCCGGAAAGCCGGCCCGCGCGAGGAGCGCGCGCGAGAGCTCGACGGGCAGCCCCACGACGTTGTCGAAGCCCCCCTCCTCGAGCGCGGTCACGAAAAGGTCGGCGCTCTCCTGGATGGCGTAGCCTCCCGCCTTCCCGCGCCATTCTCCCGAGGCGACGTATCGCGCGACCTCGCGCTCCTCGATCGCCCTCATCGTGACCCACGTGCGCTCCGACCCGACCCACTGCTGGCCGTCGGTGCAGCGTCGGACGCAGACTCCGGTGACGACCTGGTGGCGGGTTCCCGAGAGCGCGCCGAGGAAGCGCGCGGCCTCGGCCGCGTCGCACGGCTTGCCCAGGAGGCGTGGACCGCTCCCTGCGTCGCGGGCCACCACCGTGTCCGCGGCCAGGATCCACGCGGACTCGCCCGGGTGCCGTGCGAAGACGGCGGCGGCCTTCGCGCACGCGAGCTGCTCCGCGCCTGCGACGGGATCGATTCCCGACGGAAGGCTCTCGTCGACGTCCGCCGGCTCGATCTCGAAGGCGAACCCGGCGGCTGCGAGCAGCGAGCGCCGCCGTGGCGACGCGGAGGCCAAGATCAGCGTCACGCGGTGGCCGGCGGGATCAGCGCTTCTTGCGACCCGTCGCCTTGCCGCGCGTGGCCGGCTTCGACGTGGACTTCTTGCCCGAAGTCGGAGACTTCTTGGAGGTCGTCGGCTTCTTCTTCGTGACGGGCTTCGTCGCCTTCTTCCTCGTCGACGGCTTCGCGGCGGGCTTCTTCTTGCTCGCCTTGACGTCCTTCTTGGGGGGAGCCTTCTTGACTTCCTTCTTCGATGCGCGCTTGCGCAGGGCTTCCTTCTGAGCCGCCTCGCGCTCGCGCCGGCGCTCGTCCTCCAGGCGTTTCTTGGCCTCGGCCTTCTCGCGCCGCTCCCGTTCGCGTGCGAGCTTCTGCTCGGCGCGTTCCGCGTCGCGTCGGCGACGCTCCTCCTCGCGCTTGTTGCGGGCCTCCTCCTTCTTGTGCAGGGCGACCGCGCGCGCCTCCTCGCGGTGGCGCTGGACGACGAGGCGTTCCTGTTGCTGCTTCCACTCGCGCTGGACCTTCTTGCCGTGCGGACAATCGGTGACCAGCGGGCATTCCCAGCAAATCGGACGCTTGGCGTCGCACCAGCGTTCGACGACCGTGCCGAAGGCGATCGCGAACTCGAGCGTCCGGTCCTTGGGGACCAGGGGCTCGATGGTGGCCTTGGCCTTCTTCAGCGAGGACGTCCGGCCGATGAGGCCGAGTCGATCGAGCGTTCGAACGAGCCCCGCGCTGACGGGAAGGTCCTCGTTGCCGGCGATCCACAGGAGGTAGTGACAGGCCGCGGCGCCGAGGAAGGAGAAGCCGGACAGGAACTTGCTCGCATTCGAGAGGTCGCCGCGCAGGAACTCGAGGTCGAAGCCGTGGTTGCGCTGGAAGACTTCCTGCAAGTACTCCTTGACGTCGCGCGCGACGATCAGACCGGCGCCGTTCTTGCGCGCGGGAATGTGCGGGACGATCTCCTGGACCTGGGCGATGCGCAACTCGTTCCAGTCCTTGAACGCTTGCTCGAGGCTCTTGATCGTCGCCTCGGCCTGGGGACGCGAGAAATGCCGCGTCAGGACGCACAACAGTCCCTGCTCGAGGAGGGTCGCCTTCTCGAGCGGCTTGGGCGCTTCCCACTGCGCGGGAATGCGGCCGAGGAGCGCGGCCGCGCGGTCTAACTTCTGGCTCATGACTGCGGCGGAGCGGCGATCAGGCCTTGGCGCCTTCGGACGCGGCCTTCGCCTTCGCCAGCTTGGCGCGCGCCTTCACCCGTTCGCGGTGGCGCACTTCCTTGCGCTCGGCGCGGACCTTCTCCAGCTCCTCGCGGTGCTTGCGCGTGCTGGTCACCTTCTTCCGCGCGGAGCGGTCGCGCTTCTTCGGCGGGACGTACTCCCCGAAGACCCCTCCGCGCTTGAAGATGGAGCGCACCGTGTCGCTCGGCTGGGCTCCGGTCGAGATCCAGTACTTGGCGCGCTCCACGTTCAAGGTGAGGCGGAGCTCGGGAATCGGCGACGCCGGGTCGTACTGACCGAGGGTCTCGATCGTGCGCCCGTCGCGCGGCGCCTGCTTGTCGGCGACGGAGATGCGGTAGCACGGGCGGTTCTTGCGCCCGGTGCGCTTCATTCGAATGACGACGGTCATGTTCGGCCCTGTCGGTGGGTGTCGGATCCGGGCGTGCTCCGCGGCCGGCGGCCCCGTGCGAGGGGCCGGCGTGGTCCGCTGACGAAGAGCGTCTCCCGAGCAGAAGGGCGAGGAGTCTAGGGCTCGTCGTGACGGGATGCGAGGGTCGGGCCGGCCCTTACTTCCGACGACCCTTGCGGCGCTTGTCCTTCTTCTGCTTGCGCTTGGAGCCGCTCTGGCGCGTCGGAGACGAGCCGCGCGGCCGCGCGCCGCCGGCCAGCGCACCCCCGAGGCCCCCGAGCCCCGGCATCCCCCCGGGGCCCCCGGCTCCCCCGCCGAAGCCGCCGAGCTTCGACAGATCGGGGAGTCCGCCCAGACCGCCGAAGAGCCCGCCGCCGGGGAGATCGTCAGCGGCGAACCGACCGTCGCCGGAGAGACCCTTCAGGGCTTCGCGCTTGGCCTTGCCGCCGAGCCCGCCCCCCAGGCCGAGCTTCTTCATCATCTGGCCCATGCCCTTGTGCATCTTGAGCAACTGGTTGACGGCCGCGACGTCCTGGCCGGCGCCGCGCGCGATGCGCCGGCGGCGGCTCATGTCGAGGACCTGCGGCGTCAAGCGCTCGCGCGCCGTCATGGACTGGAACAGCGCCTCGAGCCGCTTCATGTGCCCGTCGTCGAGGTCGACCTGATCGAGCATGGCGCCCATGCCGGGCAGCATCCCCATGACCTTCTTCAGGGGTCCCAGGCGCTGGATCATGCGGATCTGGGAGAACAGGTCCTCCAGCGTGAAGGACCCCATGACCATGCGCTCGAAGGAAGCCTGCGCCTCCTTCTCGTCGATGGATTCCTGCGCCCGCTCGACCAGGCCGACGACGTCGCCCATGCCGAGGATGCGGCCCGCCATGCGCTCGGGATCGAACGCGTCGAGGTCCTCGAGCTTCTCGCCCGTACCGGCGAACAGGATCGGGCGGCCCGTGACCGCCTTCAGGCTCACCGCGGCGCCGCCGCGCGCGTCCCCGTCGAGCTTGGTGAGGATGACCCCGGTGAGCGAGAGCCGCGCGTGGAAGGCCTGGGCCGAGCGGACCGCGTCCTGACCCGTCATCGCGTCCACGACGAGCACCTGGTTTCGAGGCTCGACGCGCTTGGCGATGCGCGCGACCTCGTCCATCAGCTCGTCGTCGACGTGCAGGCGCCCGGCCGTGTCGAGGATCACGAGGTCCGCGCCCTGGAGGCGCGCCTTCTCCACGCCGCGGGCGCAGACTTCCTCGGGCGAGATACCCGCCTGGTGGAAGACGGGGACGGAGAGCTTGTCGCCCAGCACGCGCAACTGCTCGACCGCCGCGGGACGCTTCACGTCCGCCGCCACGAGCAACGGACGCCGGCCGTGCTTGTCGCGCAGGTGCCGCGCGAGCTTGGCGCAGGTCGTCGTCTTGCCCGCGCCCTGCAAGCCGGCCATGAGGATCACGACCGGTGGAGGTCCCGACAAGTCGAGCGCGGCGCCGCTCGGCCCCATCAGCTCGACGAGCGTCCGGTGCACCGCGTGCGCGAACTGCTGGGACGCGTCGACGCCCGTGAGGACGTCCTCGCCCAGGACGCGCTCCTTCACCCGCGCGACGAGGTCGCCCGCCACCCGGAAGTGGACGTCCGCCTCGAGCAGCGCCGCCCGCACCTCCTCGAGGCCGCCCGCCACGTTCTTCTCGGTGACGGAGCGCTCGCCGCGCAGGGATTGGAAGGCGGTGGCGAGCCGCTGGGTCAGGTTCTCGAACATGGCGTCGGAGCGGGCCCGGGCCGCGACGCGCGCGCGGCGGAGCGACCAGGAGCGACCATTGGGGAGCGACCTTTATAGGGGGTTCTCTCGGTGCTGTCAGCCGCGGGCAGGGGCCGCCCCGGCCGGAGAAAGATCCACCTGCGCCGGGAAGAGCTCGCCGCGAGCCGCGTCGAAGGCTCCCGACTGGGTGAGTCCACACATGAAGCGACTGATACTCCTGATCGCCCTCGCGGGAATCCTGATCGCGCTCCTGAAATAGGACGCCACCGCCAGGGCGGGCCACGGTCCGGCGCGCGAGCTCGCCTCGCGCGCCGGTTCGTTCGTACCGAGCGTACCGAGCGGCGGCCGCGCCCCGCGCCAGCGCGTCGGCCCGCGCCAGCGCTCAGTCGGCTTGCCGGCGGATGGCCGCGCCGAGGGCGCCGAGCTTCTCCTCGATGCGCTCGTAGCCGCGGTCGATGTGGTAGACGCGGTGCACCTCCGTCTCGCCGCGCGCGACGAGTCCCGCCAGCACGAGCGCGGCGGACGCGCGCAGGTCGGAGGCGGTGACGGGCGCCGACGAGAGGCTATCGACGCCCTGCACGATCGCGGTCGCGCCCTGCCTGCGCACGCGCGCGCCCATGCGCGCGAGCTCGGCCAGGTGCATGTAGCGGTCGGGGTAGATGCGCTCGGTGATGACGCTCACGCCGTCGGCCAGCGTCATGAGCGCCATCCACTGCGCCTGCAGGTCGGTCGGGAAGCCCGGGTAGGGTTGCGTGGTGACGTCCGTCGGCCGCGGGCGTGCCCCTAGACCGCAGGGCAAGCTCTCGATCCAATCCGGGCCGCGCTCGACCGGCATGCCCGCCTGCCACAGCCGGTCGACGAGGGCGGAGAGGTGCTGGGGGCGGCAGTTCGCGACGCGCACCCGCGAGCCGGAGAGGACGCCCGCCAGGAGGAAGGTGCCGGCTTCGATGCGGTCGGGGATGACCTCGTGCTCCGCACCGCCGAGCTCCTCGCGCCCCTCGATCTCGAGGCACGGCGAGCCCAGACCTTCGATCCCGGCGCCCATCGCCACGAGACAGCGTCCGAGGTCCTCGACCTCCGGCTCGCAGGCGGCGCCCTGGAGGACGGTTCGCCCGCGCGCCAGCACGGCCGCCATCATCACGTTCATCGTGCCGGTGACGGACGAGCCGAACGGCGTGCCGAGGAACAGCTCCGCGCCGCGCAGCCCGCCGGCGGGCGCCTCCGCCACGATGAAGCCGTGCTCGATGCGCACCTTGGCGCCCAGCGCCTCGAGGCCCTTCAGGTGCACGTCGATCGGGCGCACGCCGAACACGCACCCGCCGGGCAGGCTGACCTCCGCCGTACCCGTCCGCGCGAGCAGCGGACCGAGCACGCAGACCGATCCGCGCATGCGGCGCACGTGCTCCCAACCGGCGCGGTTCACGGGCGTCGGGGCGCTCTGGACCACGAGCGTCCCGTCCGCCTCGGTGAGCGTCTCCCCTCCCAGGGACGCGAGCACCTCGAGCATCGTGTCCACGTCGACCAGCCGCGGCGCCCGCGGGATGCGCAGCACCTCGCGCGAGAGGAGCGAGGCGGCGAGCACGGGCAGGACGGCGTTCTTCGCGCCGGACGTGGCAACGGTGCCGGCGAGCGGTCTACCGCCCTCGATGAGGAAGCGATCCATGGCCGAGCTCTTGCCGTTCTCCCGGAGCGCTCCCGGGGCAAGCCGCCGCCCGTCGTGACTTGCACGAGCGGGTCGATCGGTAGGAGGAGACGGGATGGGTGCGGCGCGCGCGGCGCCGTCCCGTGCGAAGGTAGCGATTCGGAACGCGCGTCGACAGCGCCCGTTCGGCGCCCGAGGCGCGACCACGGAGCTGCGCGGGAACCAACGCCCGGCGGCAACCGGCCATTTGACCGCCGGAACGCGCACTCCTATCATCTCGCCCCTTTGCGGGGAGACTCAGGTCGTCCGGCCCCGCCGGAGGGCGGAAGGATCGCCGGCCGCGCGAGCCGAGGTCCTGGGTGCGCGCCGGTCCTCGAGCGAAGGACGGACGCGAGCTCCGCTTCGGCACGCGCGTTCGCAGATCCTCCGCATGTCGGACATGACCCCCCAACGTTTGGAACAGGACGGACACATGGTGAGCTCCAGCGCGACCGCAGTCGAAACGGCCCCGCTCCTCGACCTCGCGGGCGACGAGATCCCGAGCTTCCGCGTGCTGCGCGACGCGCGTTCGACGGTCTTCAAGAAGCCGGCGAACCACGACGTGTTCCGGAGCAAGGTCGAAGCCCTGGCCGAGACCGGCGAGCAGGGTCGCCGCCGCGGACTGGGGCACTGGATGCTCGGCGACTACGAGCGCGCGGAAGCGCTCCTCGCTCCCCACGAGACGGATCCCGTGGCGTCCTTCACGCGCGCCAAGGCGCTCATGTCGCTGCGCCGGCACGCGGAAGCGGCGTCCGTGTTCGATCGGCTCTCCAAGCTCTACCCGGACCTGGCCCCGCCGCGCGGCGGTTGGATCGAGGCGCGCCTCGAGGGCGGTCTCGCGCAGGGTGACGAGGAAGCCGCTCGCTCCGTCCTGGAGTCGGATCTCGCGCGCGCCCCCAAGGCATTCCTCGAGTCCGCCGAGGGCGCCTACCTGCAAGGCCGGAAGGCCGAGCTCGAGCGCGACTTCGAGGAGGCGCTCGACCACTACCAGGCCTCGCGCGAGCTCGACCCCACGATGCGCGAGAATCTCTTCCGCGGCGCGTATCTCGCGGAGCGCTCGGGCCTCGACGAAATGGCGATCGATTTCTACGAGCTGCTCGCGCGTCAGTCCCCGGTCGACTCGCACGTCCTGTTCAACCTGGGAGTCCTGTACGAGGACCTCGGCCGCGACCAGGACGCCGCGACCTGCTACGACCTCGTCCAGCGCCGCAATCCGACCGACGGCCGCGCTCGCATCTACCTCGAGGATGCGCGGGCGGCCATGGACATGTACTACGACGAGGATCGCGAGCGCAAAGAGGATCGGCTCAACCAGATCCTGCGCATCCCGATCACCGACTTCGAGCTGTCCGTGCGCGCGCGCAACTGCCTCAACAAGATGAACATCAACACGCTGGGCGACCTGGTCCAGCGCACGGAGCAGGAGCTCCTGTCGTACAAGAACTTCGGCGAGACCTCGCTGGCGGAGATCAAGGAGATCCTGCACTCCAAGGGACTGCGCCTCGGCATGCCGCGCGAGGAAGCGGTCGCCTCCGTGGAGCTGCACGCGCGCCGCGTCTACACGGGCGAGAACGCCGACGTCTACAACAAGCCGATCTCCGACCTCCAGCTCTCCATCCGCGCGCGCCGCACGGTCGAGGCGCTCGGTTGCCTGACGATCGGCGACATCCTCAAGCACTCGGCCGAGGAACTGCTCGGCATGCCCAACTTCGGCGTCACTTCGCTCCAGGAGCTCAAGTCCACGCTCACCGAGTTCGGACTGAAACTCCGCGGAGAGTGAACGCGTGTACGAGTACCTCGAAGGCCGGGTCGCCGAGCGCGGGCCCGCGCGCTTGGTGCTCGACGTGGGGGGCGTCGGATTCGAGCTCTGCGTCCCCCTCGGCTCGAGCTTCGAGCCGGCCCCCGGACCGGCCCCCGGTCCGGTCAAAGGCCCGGTCAAAGGCCCGGAGCGCGTCCGCGCCTTCGTCCACTTCGTCGTCCGCGACGACGCGCACCAGCTCTTCGGCTTCCCCGATCGCGACTCGCGCGAGCTCTTCCGCCTGCTCCTGCGGGCGAAGGGCGTCGGCCCGGGACTCGCGCTGACGGTGCTCTCGGGCTTGACGCGCCTCGAGCTCCTGGAAGCGGTCGCCGCCGGCGACGTCGCTCCGCTCGTGCGCATCAAGGGCCTGGGCCGCAAGCGCGCCGAGCAGATCCTGCTCGACCTCGGCGAGAAGGCCACCGCACTGCTCGCTCAAATGCGCGCCGGCGCCGCGCGCGACACGCTAGAGCCCCTTCCCCCTCCCGGCGCGTCCGAGAACATCGAGGACGCGATCTCGGCGCTCGTCTCGATCGGGTTCTCCGAGCGCGATGCGAAGAAGAGCGTGGACGCCGCCGCGGACGAGGTCGATCCGAGCGACCTCGAGGTCCTGGTCCGCACCGCTCTCCGGAAGTGATCCCAGCGTGAACCCCTCGCGCGCGCACAAGAGGATCCTCGTCTGCGACGACCTCGATCCCGTGGCCCTTGAGATCTTCCGTGCGCGCGGCTTCGAGCCCGAGGTGCGCGTCGGACTGGACGAGGACGCGCTCCTTGTGGCCGTGCGCGGCGTCGACGCGATCGTCGTGCGCTCGGCCACGACGATCACGCGCCGGTTGCTCGAAGCGGCCGATCGCCTGAAGGTCGTGGGTCGCGCGGGCGTGGGCGTCGACAACGTGGACTGCGATGCGGCGACGGAGCTCGGCGTGGTCGTGATGAACACCCCGACGGGGAACTCGACGACCACGGCCGAGCTCGCGATCTCGCTCCTGTGCTCCCTCGCCCGACACGTGCCGCGCGCGGATCGCGCCGTACGCGCCGGCTCGTGGGCGAAGAAGGGCCTCCTCGGGACCGAGATCACCGGCAAGACGCTCGGAGTCATCGGTTTGGGACGCATCGGACGCATCGTCGCCGACCGCGGACTGGGCCTGAAGATGGTCGTGATCGGCTACGACCCGTTCTTCCAGGACGGGCGCTCGCCGCTGCCGGGCCTCGAGCTCGTGTCCCTCGAAGAGCTCCTCGCGCGCTCCGACTTCGTGTCGCTCCACGTGCCGCTCAACGAGTCCACGCGGAACCTCCTCTCGTGGGAGCGCGTCGTGCAGATGAAGGTCGGCGCGCGCCTCATCAACGCCGCGCGGGGCGGTCTCGTCGACGAAGAGGCCGTGCTCGAAGCGCTCGTCGAAGGCCGCCTGGCCGGAGCGGCGTTCGACGTGCTCGCCGACGAGCCTCCGGGGAAGAACCACCCGCTCGTGCAGCGCGACGACGTCATCGTGACCCCGCATCTCGGCGCCTCCTCGAGCGAGGCGCAACGCCAGGTCTCGGAGGACATCGCGCGGCAGATCGCCGACTTCCTCGAGAAGGGCGTCGCGGAGAACGCCGTCAACGCGCCCGCGCTCGCCCCGGAGCTCTTGGCGGAGATCGCGCCCTTCCTGCGCCTCCTGGAGAAGATGGGCGCCTTCCTCGCCCAGCGCACGACCGGGCCGATCCGCAAGCTCGAGCTCACCGTCGGCGGCGAGGTCGCGCGCCACGACCCCTCGCACCTGCGGCTCGCGCTGCTCGTCGGCGTGCTGCGCGAGTCCCTCGAGTCGGAGGTCAACTTCGTCAACGCGCCGCGCATCGCCGAGGAGCGCGGCATTCGCGTGCTCGAGGCGCGCGACGAGAAGCCCTACTTCCGCCAGGGCCAGGTCAAGGTCCGCGCCTCGATGCGCGCCGGCGGCCCGTCGCACGTGGTGGCCGGCGCCGTCTTCGGCCGCGAGCCGCGCATCGTGCGCATCGACGACGTGCACCTCGACCTCGTGCCGACGGGTCCGCTGCTCATCACGCGCCACAAGGACGCGCCCGGCGTCGTCGGCAAGCTCGGGACGATCCTCGGCGAAGCGTCCGTCAACATCCGGCGCGTCGAGCTCGGCCCCCCCGCCGAGCACGGTGACGGCTTCGCCTGGGGCTTCTTCTCGCTGTACGAAGCGCCCGACGAGGCGGTCGTGGCGCGCATCGCGGCGCTCGACGCCGTCGACCTGGTGCAGCTCATCCGGCTCTGACCCCCGACATGCTCCAGGACGACTCCCCGCCCCCCTACGGCGCGGTCCTCTTCGACTGCGACTCGACCCTGTCGCGCATCGAGGGGATCGAGGAGCTCGGCGTCACGCACGCCGCGGAGTTCGCCCGACTGACGCGCGCGGCGATGGAGGGCCTGCTCCCGCTCGAGGCCGTCTACGCGCGCCGGCTCGCGCTCGCAGCCCCCACGCGCCAGGCCGTGACGGCGGTCGGACGGCGCTACGTGGAAGAGTGCCTGCCGCACGCCGTCGAGCTCGTGGAGGCCCTGCGCTTCCTCTCGAAGCACGTGGCCATCGTGTCCGGCGGCGTGCTGCCCGCGGTGCGCGCCCTGGGCGCTCACCTCCGATTCGCGCAGGCGGACGTGCACGCCGTCGACCTGTTCTTCGACGCGGGCGGCGCCTTTGCCGGGTTCGACGAAACGAGCCCGTTGGCGCGCGCCGGCGGGAAGCTCGACGTCGTGCGTGCGATCGCCCCCGATGGGACCGCGTGTCTCGTGGGCGACGGCGCGACCGACCTCGAGGCCGCTCCGGCCTGCGCACGCTTCATCGCGTTCGGCGGCGTGGCGCGGCGCGAGCGCGTCTTCGCCGCGGCCGCCGTCACGTGCCAAGCCCCCGACCTGGCTGCGCTCGTCCCCCTCGTGCTCTCGCCGGCCGAGATCGAGGAGCTCCGATCCCATCCGGCGCATCGCGCGCTCGTGGACGCGGCTCGGCCCTGGCTCCGACCCGCACCCGACCCAGCCTGACAGGAAAGCGAACGACCCATGCTGTGGATCCCCGGCCCGACCCACGTCCGCGACGAGATCCTGGACGAGCTCCGCGCCCCCATGATCGGCCACCGCACCAAGGCGATGACCGACATCATGGAGCGCATCGACCCGCACCTGCGGATCGCGTTCGGCCTCGAGGAGGAGAGCTCGCGCGTCGCGGTGCACACGACGAGCGCGACGGGGTTGATGGAGGCCGCGCTGCACGGCGCCGGCAAGCGCATCCTGTGCGTCGTCGGCGGCGCGTTCGGACGGCGCTGGGCGACGATCGCGAAGGACATGGGCAAGGACGTGCGCGTGCTCGACGTGCCCGAGGGCGAGATCGTGGAGGACCTGGCGCTCGCCGAAGCGCTCGACGCCGAGGGACCGTTCGACGCGATGACGCTCATCGTCAACGAGACGAGCAACGGGGTCTACACCGACGTCTTCCCGATCTCGCGCGTGCTGCAGGCCTTCCCCGACACGCTCCTCCTGGTGGACGTCGTGAGCGCGCTCGGCGGCGCGCCCGTCACCCTGGAGCGGAACTGCATCGACTTCGCCCTGGCGGGCGTGAACAAGGCCCTCGCGCTGCCGCCCGGCATCTCCGTCATGGCGGTCTCCGCGGCCTACCTGGAGCGCGCCCGCGCGCAGCAGAACCGCGGCTTCCACCTCGATCCGGTGCGCATCGTGGAGGGTCACGGGACGCGCAAGCCGGCCACGACGCCGTGCATCTCGCTGTACCGCGCGCTCGCGCGGCAGCTCGAGGACATCTCGCGCGGCGTGACCTTGCCGCCGGAGGATCAGGCGTCGGACCTGATGCCGCGCTCGGCCTGGGACGCGCGCTACCGCGTGCACGCGCGCATGCGCGCGCGGACGCTCGAGTGGGCCGCCGGGCACGGGCTCGAGCCCTTCCCGGTCGAAGCGGGGATCTCGCCCACGGTCGCGTGCATCCGCGCAGGAACGATCGACGTCCCGGCCTTCGTCGCGGGGCTCATCCGGCGCGGACACGAGATCGGCACGGGCTACGGCGACTGGAAGCTCGAGACGTTCCGCATCGGCCACATGGGCGACCACCTGCCGGCGGAGCTCGACCTACTCTTCGCCGAAGCGGACGAAGTCCTCGCCGCCTTGGTCTGAAACCAGTCCCTCGCGGCGCGCCAGGCGCAAGGCCACGGCGCGCACCTCGTCGCGCGACAGGCGGTGGAGCTGGTGCACGAGGCTCCTCTCGCCGTCGAGGCTCGCGAAGCTTGCCGGAGCGCGTTCGACGGCGCGCGCCAGCTCCGCGACGAAGTCCTCGAGCAGGGTGGTGTAAGCCGCGCCGTGCGGCGTGATGCCGCCCGCGCCCTCTTCCGCCGCGGCCAGGATCTCCGCCAGCGGCAGACGCGTCTCGCTCGTCTCGCACAACGCGGTGAGCTGCGCGCGGTACTCGAGGCGCTCCTCGACCCGGCTGGCCGAGAACCCCGACTCGACGAAGAACATCATCACCGACAGGAAGCGCCTGCCGAGCGGCAGGAAGCGCGTGCGGTCGCACAGGTGCCCTTCCTCGTGCGTGGCCGTCGCGAGCACGAGCTCGTCGAGGGAGACGAGCTCGGAGGTCTTCGCGCCGTCGTCGCCCAGGCGCGCCCGCTCGGCGAGCACCGCCAGCCGGACGCGGTCCGCCTCGCCCAGGAGCGGACGCTGCACGCGGAGGTCACCCGGCACCCGCAGCGGCAAGGCCTGCGGCTCGAGCGCCCGAACCCGCAGCTCGCCGCTCGCGTCGAGGAAGCGCTCACCGAGCGCGCCGAAGCGCTTCGCCTCGCCGCGCAGCGTCCCCACGTCGATCCAGTAGCCCTCGTGCAGGGCGGCGCCGCCGATGCGCGCGCCGCGCCGGCCGGGCCGGGACAGGACGTCGGCGCCGTCGCACCAGGCCACCGTGCCGGACCACTTGGTCCCGAGCAACTCGCCCGCGCGCTCTTCCACCAATAGACGGCGCAGGACCGTTCCGTCGGGTCCGCTGCCGAGCGCTTCCCCGAACACCGCGAAGCGTCCGATGTCCTCGAACTCGCGCGCGAGGCCGCCGACGGAGTCGCCCGCACGCCCGAGCCCGAGCGATTCGTCCTCGTCCGAGAAGCGCGGACCGGGATGCACGACCGAGCCGACCGGACCGTAGCGCAGGCGCGGCGAGTGCGAGAGCTCGACCTCGGGGATCGCGCCCCCTTCCCGCGCGCCGTCGCGGAAGCGCTGGAAGCGCGGCTCCAGCGCGACCAAGAGTCGCGCCAGGTTCGCCGCTCGGACCTCGCCGCTCGCGGGGTCGTCGTTCGCGCCCAGGTGGATCGGCTCGCGCGCGTCGACGCGCTCCATCACGTCCACGAGCGAGTGCACGAGCACCAGGCCTGCCGTCGCGCGCGCGTCGAGCGCGAGCGCGCGATCGAGGTCGTGCCGCGCGAGCTCCTTGGCGAGCCCCGCCGCATCCTCGAACCAGCCGGCCGCCACGAACGCGTCGCCCAGGCCGACCAGCTCGGCCGCGAAGCGCGGCACGTCGCCGCGGCTCGCTTCGGCGCGCCGGGCGTCCAGGACGATGCGCGCCAGGGAGGCGTCGCGCGGCAGTCCGGACGCAGTGAGCACGAACTTCGGCTGCAGCGCGAGCCACTCCTCGATCGGAGCTCCCACTTCCCCGACGGCCAAGCGCGCCGAGCGGAAGGCGGGATTCAGGGCGAGCGCCGAGCGGTCCGCTCCGAGCGCGCGGCCGAGCAGCGCGACGGCGAGCGGCGACGGCGACTCCCTCAGCAACAAGAGGCCGAGCAACTCCTCGCGCGCGGGACCGCCGACGGATTGCAGCGCCGCGCGGATCTCGGGCAGCGCGACGACTCCCGACGGCACCGCCCGCACGAGCACCTCCACGAGGTCGCGCGTCTCCGACTCGGTCGTCCCGCCGATCCGAAGGCACTCGAGCGCCCGCCGCACGCCGCGCTTCGACGCCTTGCCGAAGGGCCGCTCCAGCTCGAAGAGAGCGGCGCGCACGCCCAGCGCGACGCGGTCGCTCTGCAGCACGTCGTCGTCCTCGAGTCGATCGAGCAGGATCCCGAGCGCCGCCATGTCCTTCCCCATCGCCGCGAGGTGCCGCGCCAGCGAATCGGCGAAGTAGGAACGCTCCCACGAGCCGCGTGCGCACGCTACGGCCCGCTCTTGCGCCTCCACGGCTCCGCGCAGGTCCGAGGTCCTCGCCCGCGCCCAGGCCAGGCCGTGATGACCCCACGCAAAGGAAGGATCGACCGCGATCGCGCGCTCGAAGCGTTCCAGGCCGCGTTCGGCCGGCTCGAGCCTTCCCAACAGGTACAGCGCGAACGTGTCGTTTCGATCCGCCGCGAGCCGGTCCTCGTAACGCGCGAGGAGCTCCGGACCGACGAGCAGCATCCGGTCGACGTCGTCGACCACGCGCTGCGGCGCCACCCAGCGCGGAGCCAGCCGCGCGGCGCGCTGGGCGGCCGCGCGCGCGCGCAGAGCTGCGCCGTCGCCCCCCTCGCGCAGGTGGATTTCGGCTTCGGCGAAGGCCGTCTCGGCCTCGACGGGAATCGGCGCGGGCGCCTCGAAGGGCGCTACGAGCCTGCAACCCGTGAGCAGGAAGCCGGCGAGCGCGAGCACCGCGCTGGCCCCTCCCAAGATCTTCGACCGACCCCCCATGTTCGTCATTCGTTTCCGAGCGTCACGTCCGCGGCCGCACGAAGGCCTCCAGGACGCTGTCCTCTCCGCATTCCCGATCGAGCCGATCCGCGAGGCGCGACGCCTCGAGCCAACGCCCCATGGACGGTCCCCGCCCCCCGTTGACCGCTCCGGTGTAGATGAGGAGCTGATCGACGAAGCCGCTCTCCAGGAACGCCTCCAACAGAACCGTACCGCACTCGAGCAACACGCGTCGGACGCCGCGCGCCCACAGCGCGTCCAGCGCCGAGCGCAGCGCGAGATGGCGGCCCGGGCCCGCCCGCACGCCCTCCACCTCCGCGCCCGCGGCCACCAGCGCACGGTGGCGGCCCGCATCGGCACCCGCGCGGCACAGGACGAGCGTGCGCCCCGCCGCCTCGGCCGCCGACTCCGGAAAACGCAGGATGCGCGCCTCCGGCGGCGTCAGGAGCTCCGTGTCCAGCACGACGCGCAGGGGCGGACGCGAGAGGTCGCCCGGGGGACGAACGGTCATGCGCGGATCGTCCGCGCGCACCGTCTGAACGCTCGTGACGATCGCGTCGACGCGCGAGCGCACGGTCTGGACCTCGCGCAGGGAATCCGGCGCGGAGATCCAGCGTCCGCCGCCGACGCCGAGCGGTGGAACGAGCTGCCCCGAGCGCGTCTGGGCCCACTTGGCGATCACCCAGGGCCGCGGCCGGCGCACGCGCTCGTCCGCGGTCCAGGCCACGAAGTGCGGCGCGATCACGTCGAGCGGAGCGCTCTCCTCGAGCAGCACGACCTCCAACCCGGCGCGAGCCAGGAGCTCGAGCCCGCGCCCGCGATGGCGCCGGTCGGGATCGCGCGCGCCCGCCACCACGCAGCGGATCCCGGCGGCCAGGATCGCCTCGGTGCAGGGCGGCGTCTTGCCGTGGGTCGAGCAGGGCTCCAGCGTGACGACCAGGGTGTCCCCGGACGGACTCCCGCCGGCCGCGGCGAGCGCGTTGATCTCGGCGTGCGGACCGCCCCAGCGCTCGTGAATGCCCCGGCCCAGGACCTCTCCCTCGGCGGATCCCTGGGCGGCGAGGATCGCCGCGCCCACGCAGGGGTTCGGTGCGACCTCGAAACGCCGGTTACGAGCCTCCCCGGCCAGTTCCCGGAGCAGGGTCCGGAGGCGGGCCTCTCCCGTCGTCTCGCGGAGAGTCTGCTTCATGGGGGCGGAGTGAGGCTCGCGCTCGGGAGCCGCGCTCCCAGCGGTCAGAGCCTCTCTCCTCGCGCCGCTCCCCGGGGATCCGGCAGGCTCCATCGACAGTCTACTGCACGGCATGCTCGCGGGCTCGTTTCCAAGAGGAGGGTCGGCTCGAGCTCGCTCCCGTCCGCGCCCCGAGCGTCGCTCGGAAGACGCGCGGCGCCGGCGCCATTCGGGTGCTCGAGCAAAGGACAGTAGAGCGCCTCGCTGCCTGCGTCACGACAGAGCCGGAGAATCGCCTTCCGCGGACTTCCCTCGTGCTCGGCGCTCGGCACACTAGCGGCCGCGTCCGCTTCCACGTACGAACGAATCGAGATCCCCATGAGCAAGGCTCCCCTGCGCGTCGCGGTCACCGGCGCCGCCGGTCAGATCGGCTACGCCCTCGTCTTCCGCATCGCGAGCGGCCAGATGTTCGGGCCCGATCGCCACGTCGCGCTCTCCTTGATCGAGATTCCGGCCGAGAAGCCGATGCAGGCCCTGCGCGGCGTCGCCATGGAGCTCGAGGACTGCGCCTTCCCGCTGCTCGACGGGATGACGCTCACGAGCGATCCGCGCGAGGGCTTCCGCGACGCGAGCTGGTGCCTGCTCGTGGGCAGCAAGCCGCGCGGACCGGGCATGGAGCGCAACGACCTGATCCGCGAGAACGGCCCGATCTTCACCGGCCAGGGCCGCGCCATCAACGAGTGCGCGGCCGACGACGTGCGCGTCGCCGTCGTGGGCAACCCGTGCAACACGAACTGCCTGATCGCGATGCACGCCGCCCCCGACGTGCCCGACGAGCGCTTCAGCGCCATGACGCGCCTCGATCAGAACCGCGCGGCGGCTGAGCTCGCCAAGAAGGCCGGCGTGCACGTCGCGACCGTGAAGAACGCGCTCATCTGGGGCAACCACTCCGCGACGCAGGTGCCGGACTTCCACCTGACCACGATCGGCGGCAAGCCGGCCGACCAGGTGATCTCCGACCGCGCCTGGCTCGAGGGCGCGTTCATCGAGTCGGTGCAGAAGCGCGGCGCCGCGATCATCGCCGCGCGCGGCCTCTCGAGCGCAGCCTCCGCCGCCAACGCGCTCGTCGACCACGTGCGCGACCTGCGCGCGCCGACGCCGAAGGGCGAGTGGCGCTCCGTGTGCGTGAAGAGCGACGGCTCCTACGGCGTGCCCGAGGGCCTGATCTCGTCGTTCCCGGTGAACGCCGACGGCCGCGGCGGTTGGGAGATCGTCCAGGGCCTCGAGCTCGACGGCTTCCTGAAGGAGCGCGTCGCGAAGTCCGTCGTCGAGCTCGAAGCGGAGCGCGACACGGTCTCCGATCTGCTCGGATGACCGACGCTCCCCTGCCGCAGCACCCGCGGCTCGCGCGCACGCTCGTCGTCCTCGGCGCCGTCCTCCTGCTCGTCTCCGAGCTCGGGCTCTTCCTCGACGTCGAGCCGTTCCCCACCTGGTTCTACGTCTTCGCCTGGTGGTCGTACGTCGCGCTGGCGGACGGGATCGTGCACCTGCGCAGCGGTCGCTCGCTGCTCCTCTCGCGGCCGCGCGCGTTCCTCCTGCTCGTGCCGTGGTCGGTGGCGTTCTGGCTCTTCTTCGAGGCCGCGAACCTGGTGCTCGAGAACTGGTACTACGTGCGCGTACCAACCGACCGCCTCACGCGCCTGGCGGGCATCACCGTCTCCTTCGCCACCGTGCTGCCCGCCGTGCTCGAGACGGCGGACCTGCTCGCCTCGTTCGGCATCCTCACGACGCGGCGCGGGCCCGCGTTCGAACCGAGCGCGCGCCTCCTGCGCGCGGCGACCTTCGCGGGCTTCGCGTTCCTCGTGCTCCCGCTCGTCTTCCCCGAGCAAGCCTATCCGCTCGTCTGGGGCGCGACCGTGCTCCTGCTCGAGCCCCTGCTCTACCGCCGCGGCGCGCGCTGCTACCTCTCCCTGATGGCGCAGGGCGAGTACGCGGCCCCACTGCGCTACCTGCTCGCGGGCCTCGTGTGCGGCGGGCTGTGGGAGTTCTGGAACTACTGGTCCGCGGCCAAGTGGATCTACACGGTGCCCTTCTTCGACGAGCTGCGCCTCTTCGAGATGCCGCTCCTCGGCTTCCTCGGCTTCCCGCCCTTCGCGCTCGAGTGCTACACGTTCGCGCGCTTCCTCGTCCTAGCGCGCCTCGTGCCCGAGTTCGAGCGCGACCTACCCGACCCGCGCCGCCGCGGCGACTTCGAGATCCGCCTGCTCGGCGTCTCGGCGGCCTTCTTCTTCTCCTCGCTCGTCCTTCCGGGCGTCGAGTCGCGCACGGTGCGCAGCACTGCGCCGCGCGTGCGCGACCTGATCCAGGACGAGCACCGCCTCGCCGTGCTCGACGCCCTTGGCGTGCACGACCTCGACGAGCTCGTGGCAGAGCTCCGCGCCGGCGCCCTCGACGACCCCTTGGGCATGACGGAGTACGAGCGCCTGCGCGTGCTCGAAGAAGCGCGCCTACTCACGTTGGCCGGCATGGGCCCGCGCGGCGTCGCCTGGCTCGGATCGGTCGGCGTGTACGACGCAACCACCCTCGCGCACGCCGACCCCGACGAGCTCTTCGAGTCCCTCGAACACCGCGGCCGCGGCCCCAATCCCCGCCCCTACCGCCGCGAAGTCCGCGTCTGGCACAACCGCGCGGAAGACGCCCAGAGCGACGCTCGGCCACCGAGTGAAGACGACGCTGTCGACAACTAACAGGGCTCGCGCACTCGCCAACGCGGCGGCTCAGCATCGCTCCGCTTGCGACGCGTCGGATGACGCGTGTGGTCGGGACGTCCGCTGAAGCGGTTGTTGGGCAGGGTCGAGGATGACGTGCCCTCCCACGTTCCCCCTACCCAACGACTTGCCGATCAGCGGCCAGTCGAAGGCCGGTCTGGCGCTTCAGCTCGTTGGGCAGCCCCATCTCGCAGACGCCTCAGAGCCGTGGATCCGCTGCAGGTTGACGATGGCGATGTGCTGTGCATCCGCTCGCATCTTGGACGTGAGCACGCCGGCGGCGAGGTATGCCGTCGGCCGGTGCATCGGCTCGTTGGGCGGATCCTTCAGCGGTGGAGCATGCGTCGCTCGAGGTCCGCCCTTGGCCGTTGGTCTTGTCCGTGAAGAGAATCGCCTTCTCGTAGGCGGACAGTCACGCCGCGTAACGAACGATTTCAAGTTCGGTTTCGCCCTCCACCCTCGCCAAGATCTCATCAACACGCCGAAGAACCTCGTCTTCAATCAGATACTCGGGACACCTGGCGCACTGAACGACGGGGAGGCCTTTGACGATCACGATGCTCACGTCGCTCACCTTGAAAGGTAGGTCTGTCGTCGCCGTCATGAGCACTCCACCACACACGGTGCATTTCATCGCTCGAGCCTCCTAGTCTTCAAATCGTCTTCCCAGTCATCGGCGTTTGGGCGATATGCAGTGACAATGCGGACATTGTCGCCTTCCACGTCCACTGCCACGAGCACGTGCAATGCGTCGCCACCGGACCTGCCCAGCACCAGGTAGCTTGGAAGGTACTTGTCGTAGGGGTACGCCTCCACCAGTTCGAGGGTCCCGACCGCCCCCAGAATGGATTCGCGGGCAAGGAAGCGGCCCGCGAGGCGCATGTTGACGTGGTACGTCCAGAGGACACGTCCACGCCGGATGCAGTCCTGAACAAACCCGACTGGGTCGCTGGGCAGCTTCCTTTCAGGAGCCATTGGACGATACTGATAACATCCTCGTCTCCATTCGCCGAACGCCTTGCCCGATCATCAGTGCCATCGCGACTTTTGGGAGAGCCGCGCGGAGCCCAAGCACTGTGAAGCCCGAGCGCAGCGCGGCGATCCGCGGATTCAGACGACGTCGCTCGCAAGCTCACGCACGACGTCGTGGTGCGCACTCCAAGCCCGCCAGACCTGCGCCGCCCACTCCCGGACGCGGAGTGCATGCGTCTGCGGTGAGTCGGCGAGAGCCACGTCGCACACGGTCAGGCTCGAGCGCTCCACGGGAGGCTCGAGATGCGGCCAACTCGTGCGGGCCGCGACGCGCTGCAGTCGCGATGGCACGTCGACCGGAACGACGCTCCGCTCCAGAACGAGGTGAAGCCCGACCAGATGGATGCACACGGACTTGTCCGGATGGTCACCACCGGCATGCTGGACTGCGTAGGCGTCCACGGTCAGCTGGTGGACCTGTCCGAAGAGGACGGCGTTCTGGAACTCCGACGCCAGCACCTCCTCGAACACCGACCAGCACTCGGCCGACGCGTGGAACTTCCGATCGTAGATCCGCGGGCTCTGCGGCATCTCGAGGCCACAACCGGGACACGAGCTCATCTGAACTGCCATCGCGTCGACTCTCGTGGCCCAGGCTAGAGGGCGGGCTCATGCGCGCAAGCTTGCGGACGGCTGCGCAGAACTCGGAAGCCGCTCGGAAGTGGCGGACTTCCGAGTCGAAGGCGGAACGGGCTGATCGTCGATCCTTCGCCCCGCACACAGCGGCCGAGTTCCTCGATCAACTCGGCGTCCGCGCGACGGTAAGGGAATGGATATCCCATTCCCGGCCGCGTCCCGTCCGCCAAGCAGATTGCTCCGGGCTCACGACCACGCTTCTAACGGAGCCGCACGTAACCCCTCATGCAATGCACGCTTGCAGCGTCCACATCCCAGGCCGATCACCACGCAACTTCGGGATGAGGCCCTCCTCCTCCGTTCCGAATGAGATTCTCATTACGCATCCGTACCTCGACCAGGCTCGCTGAGGAACCAGACCGAACCTGCGCCGTGCCCGTCGGTCTCCACCAGACGGAGTTTCCGCAGCAGGTTCAGATCCTCCCTGACCGCATCGTCTCGCGCTTGCACGAGAGCGATGATCTCCCGCCGCGGCATCGGCCCCGCCGCGGCGCCCAGGACCTCGAGGATTCTCTGCTGACGCTCCGAGAGATCGTGACCCACACGCCGCGGCGCGACGTACTTCCCAGGCCGGAAGCGCACGGTCACGCAGCCGTTCTTGTCCTCGATCTCGGGCCTGGGCAGACCGGCACGCTCGGTCAGCTCGACCATCTTCAGCGTGCCGCGCCCCCACGACTCGATGATGCCGCGACGATATAGAACGCGGGCGACGAGCGGATTCCACGGCAACGAGTCGTGCGGCTCGAACAGGGCCTCGGCGGTCAATCCAAAGTGGAGTGATCCCGACGAGGTGACCTCGAGCCGATCGTCGTAGACGCCGATCGCGATCGTTCCGCCGCCGATCGAGTAGTCGCGGTGGCACACTGCATTGGCGAGTGCTTCGCGCAGGGCGACGGGCGGATACAACGGATCATCCGCTCGCTCGAAGAGCCCCGGCGTGATGCGTCCGGCGACGGGCAGCGACTCGCGCAGGAATCGCTCCGCGCGCAGCAGGAGATCGAACGCGTTCCCGTGGAACTGACGGTTGTCGAGGAACTCCGTGCGATCCGAACCGCGGAAGCGCGCGACGCGCAGCGTGCATTGCGCGAAATGACTCTCCAGTCGTTCGCCGCGTCCAAACAACAGGGCCCCCGCACGGAGAATGGATGCGTCTCGCGCGAGACCAAGCGCGCGCACGATTGCAAGAGGATCACGGAGGCCGGGATCTTCCGCGCGACCGCGTCGGATCGATTCTTCGAGCGTCCGAACGATCTCGGCCTCGTCCAGGTCGGCGATGGACCAGCCTTGCGCGATCTCGCTCTCCCAGCGCTGCTCGCCGTGCAATCGCTCGACGAGCATCCGATTGCTCTGTTCGCTCGACATCTCGCGCGTGGTGCTGCCCACGCGCTGGTACGCCCGACCCTTGTACGTGTAGGGGCGACTCGCACCGGTCGACGTCGTGACCACGATGACGTCACGGCCGCCTTGGGCATGAACACGATCGATCGAGGGAAACGCCGGTGGTTGGATCTCGGCCAATTCGTTGGCGACTTCCTCGAGCGTGCGGGCGCCAACGTCCTGACCCACGATCTTTCGCGCGGCGTCGACGCCGAACAACACGCGACCGCCTCGATGGTTGAGCATCGCACAGATGGTCTGTGTCGCGGCGCGGCGCTCCCCCGTCGTCGCCTTGCACTCGAGCATCTCGCCTTCGCCGAGGGCAACCCAGGCCTCGATGTCCGTCTTGAAGATCATGGGTTGGGATTCGCGCTGCGCTCTCTGCGCGCGAGTCCGTCGACCCGACGAACGGGAAGTCCACCGGTGTCCGAGGATCTTGCGACGGCGGCGAAACGCCAGAGTGCTGGCGATTCCCGTGAACTAATCCCGTCCGCGCAGGGCCCAGCCTTCGGCGCGAACCCGCTCGAACGCTGCGACCTTGCTCGCCTCGTCGTCCTCGAGCGTCAAGCGCACGCTCACCGGCGGCTCTCCCTGCGAGAGCGTCATGGAGAGCACCGTCGGGTCACCTGAGGCGAGCTGCTCGACGATACCCGTCGGGCGTACAGTGCCTCCCTTGCCCGTGCGCTCGCCTGCGTAGACGAGCCACACGGTCTCGCTCGCGTCATCGAGCGTGACGATCACATCGTCGATGCCGAGACGGTTCTCCGGCAGCGCGACGCGCGTGCCGATCCCGCGCGCACGAGGGAGAACTCGACCGCGCCCGCCTCGCCCATCGCCGTGCAAGCGGCGGTTGCGGCCGCCCCTGCCTCGAGCTCGCCGAGCGTCGGCCACTGGCGCTCGAGGACCTCCGCGAGCGCGGGCACGGCGACCTCCCGCGGCACCAGCACGAGCGCGAGCGACCCCACCACCCAGCGCCGAGCCCGCGACCCGCGGAAAGAGCCGGAGCGGTGGCAGCACGAGTGCAATCGGCCCGCTCGTGCTCGACGCGACCGCCGGCTGGCGCCGCAGGATCGCGATCGCCCAGGGGAAGGCGACGACGCCGAGGACGAGCACGGCAAGGGCGATCCAGTCGAGGGGGGCGGTTCTACTGGACGATGGCTCGGCCGCCCTCGGCAGGAACGTGGAGGTGACATGGTAAGCTAATAGCTTACACTAGGGTGTGCGCTTCGAATGGGACCCCGACAAGGCAGCGCGGAACGAGCGCGTCCATGGGGTGTCGTTCGAAGAAGCGCGCGAACTGTTCACGACGGACGCGCCGGTTCTCGAAGTGTACGACGTCGACCACAGCGCAACCGAAGATCGGTTCAAGTCCATCGGACCGATACGTCGCGGGTTGGTGTTGGTCGTCTGGACCGAGCGCACGGAGGATCTCGTCCGGATCATCAGCGCATGGTGGGCCACCAAAGCCGAGCAAGAGCTGTACGCAGAATACGTGGAGAATCGACGATGAGCGACCGGGAAGAGCTAACGAGAGAAGAACTAGGTCGAGCCCTGACCCGCGCGCAGCGCAAGCGAATCATCGCCGGTGGACTCGAACCCGGAGATGTCGCCGCATTGCGACGTTTTGTGTGCCTGACGCAGGAGCAATTCGCCAAGGCACTTGGGATCAGCGTTCACACCCTCCGCAACTGGGAACAGGACAGGGTGAAGCCGGATGGACCTGGGCTCGCCTTGCTACGCATCGCGGCACGTCACCCACGAATCGTCCGCGAGAACCTCGACTCCGCAGCGTGAGGCGGTCCGCCCGTCGTGTACTGGACGGACCTGCACGATGCGCATGACTCCGCGGGCGGGTCCGTCCAACACCGTGGAGCACGGCTGCGAGATGGGCGCAAGTCGGTTGTTGGGCCAATGAAGAGCGTCGTGGGCACGGCCGCACTCGCGATCACCAGGCGGGTCTGTCGAAGCCTTCCCCCCTCGCAAAGCGCCGGAGTTCTTCGATCCGCTCGCCGTCGATGCAATGGCCTCGCGTATGGCGGCATGTGCGAGTTCAGCCGACCCCTGGTGGACTACCTTCCCCGCAAGGCCCAGCCTTCGGCTCGAGCCCGTTCGAACGCTGCGACCTTGCTCGCCTCGTCGTCCTCGAGCGTCAAGCGCACGCTCACCGGCGGCTCTCCCTGCGAGAGCGTCATGGAGAGCACCGTCGGGTCACCCGAGGCGAGCTGCTCGACGATGCCCGTCGGGCGTCCGGTGGCACCCTTGCCCGTGTGCTCGCCTGCGTAGACGAGCCACACGGTCTCGCCCCCGTCATCGAGCGTGACGATCACCTCGTCGATGCCGGCACGATTCTCCGGCAGCGCGACGCGCGTGCCGATCCCGGGCACGAGGGAGAACTCGACCGCGCCCGCCTCGCCCATCGCCGTGCAAACGGCGGTTTCGGTCGCCCCTGCTTCGAGTTCGCCGAGCGTCGGCCAGTCGCGCTCGAGGACCTCCGCGCGTGCGGGCACGGCGACCTCCGGCGGCACCAGCACGAGCGCGAGCGATCCCACCACCAGCGCCGAGCCTACGACCCGCGAAAAGAGCCACAGCGGTCGCAGCACGGGTGCAATCGGCCCGCTCGTGCTCGACGCGACCGCAGGTTGGCGCCGCAGGATCGCGATCGCCCATGGGAAGGCGACGACGCCGAGGACGAGCACTGCAACAGCGATCCAGTCGAGCATCGCTTCGCTCGCCGGCTCGCGGTGCAGGACCATCATGCCTGCCGTCCACAGGCCGTTGAGGGTCGCGTGCATGGCAAAGGTCATCACCACCGAACCGGTGCGCCACGCCACCACGCCGAGCCAGAGGCCGAGCGGGACCATCGCTGCCGCGGCCGCCGCCTCACCATGGACGACGGCGAAGAGCAGGCTGCTCGTAACGATGGACGCGGCGGGTCCCCAACGAAGAAGCAACCCGCGCTGTAGGAACCCGCGGTAGAAGACCTCCTCGACGAACCCCGGCAGGAGCGCGATCACGAGGATCCACGCGGCGCTCTCTGCGCGCGAGCCCTCGTACCACATCCTCTCCAGGCCGAACTGAACGTCGCTCGACGAGCCGATCGCGCTGGAGACGAGCCACGCCGCCGCGAGCCCAACGGCAAACGGCACGCTGGTGGCACTCAGCAGCACCGCCCCCTGCACGCGCCCCAGATTCGTCGCGACGAGGCCGAGACGTTCGCGCGCGGACTTCCGCAACGCGCGGCACGCGAGCCAAGCGCAAGGAAAGAGGGTCACCTGCGAAGCGACGAGCGCGGTCCAGAAGAAGGCGCGTGAGTCGATCGCCTGCTTGGCAATCTCACCGAGCTGCTCGCCGGACTGCTCCCCACCTAGGGCGGCGAGCACCGTGGCGACGACCGAGACGATGATCCCGACGACCGCCGCCATCGCCACCATGGCGACGGTCGCGATCCCCCACGCCACGAGGACGAATCGAGGCCCGTCGTGCCGCCAGCCGAGCCGGTCGGGGTCATGCATGAGGTGCACCCTCACGTCCCCCATGCCTAACGCCCTGCATCACCTGTCGGCAGAAGCGGGCGAAACCCGCTGTCGCTGATGACCGCGCGAAGGCATCGCACTAGTCATTTTGTCGAATCGTCTGCTCTGGTTGAACGGCAAAGTCCCGCCCCAGTCTGCAGGCCAGTCGCGTCGGCTCGCGGAGTTCGCATTCCCATACGGTCAGCACACGCCATCCCAGTTCGCGCAGCGAATCCGCGTTGGCACGATCTCGCTCGCGGTTTCGTGCCAGTTTGGGCACCCAGAACCCGGACCGCACCGATGGGACCTTGCCTCGCGGGCACTCGTGGCTGTGCCAGAAGCAGCCGTGCACGAACACGACGGTCTCGTGGCGCTTCAGCACGATGTCGGGGGTTCCTGGAAGCGTGCGCTGGTGAAGCCGAAACCTCAATCCCAGTCTGTGCAGGATGGAGCGCACCGTCTTTTCAGCCGTCGTGTCTGACGAGCGCACAGCCGCCATGTTGAGGCTGCGCTGCTCCTTAGTAACACGATCGGTCATGTGTGCGCCAGCTCTTCGCGCCAATGCGGCGCTAGTCTGCGCTCGCTTTCTGCAGCCCCTTTCTCAGCGCACGCGCATGCGCGGCGACGAAACGCGGCGGCAAAGCATTTCCAATCATTAGCGCAATTGCCTCCTTGCCATGGTGCACGTCGAACCGATACCGGCGAGGAAATCCCTGGAGTACAGCTGCTTCACGCAGAGTGATGGTTCGGTTCTCCGACGGATGTAGGAAGCGCCCCTTCGACGGGTTGTGGCAGCCGCTCGTAATGGTCGGCGCAACATCGTCCCAAGCCATGCGTCCATACACGTCGCTGAAGCCGTTACTGCGCTTATGACAGTCCAACTGATACGATTTGGGCAAGTCACCGCGGCTGCCGCCGTTCGTTGGTATCAATGCAATGAGGTTGCGGACCTCCTTCGAGCGGCTCTCTCCTACGGCGTGAAGCTTGTCATGCGTTTGATTCAGACCGCTCAGGCCCTTCAAGGCCTCGCGAACCGTGATGCGCTCACTTACCTTGTCGGCAAGCACGGGCGTGTGAACGTTCGACGCCAGCATGATAAGACGTTTGCGCCGTTGCGGTACTCCGTAGTCGGCAGTATCCAGCACGTGCACGACAGTCCCGTAGCCCATCGCGTGCAACTGGCGACGCATGTTGAGAAAGCGGTCATGCTTTGCCAACCCCGGTACGTTCTCGAACATTACCGTCTTGGGCTTCATGACCTTGATGAAGCGAAGGAAGTCGGCAACAAGGTTGTTGCGATCGTCTCTGACCGACCTCCCCTTGTTCTTAGTTCGTAGACGGGAGAACCCCTGACATGGCGGGCAGCCTGCCAGGAGGTCTAGTTCACCAGGTTTTAGACCTGCGTTACAAAGCATCTCTGTAGCGCTTAGCTCGCGAATGTCCTGCGCATAGAGGTGGACATTCGGATGGTTCATCCGGTACGTCTCCCGCGCCTTGCGGTCGATCTCGACTGCGGCGACGACCGAAAACCCAGCGTTCGCAAGTCCAAGACTCAACCCGCCGCACCCGCTGAAGAGGTCTACGGCGCGCAGAGTCTGCTTGTCATTCTTCTTTGCCCGTGTCATCGGCAGTCAGTACACCACTTGTCCGTGTAGAGATTCGGCTTCGTCTGGCTCACCGCTACGGCTGCACCGCGACGAGGTACAACACTAGCGTCTGTCGCCCACGGATTCACGTTCACAGGCGGTGATTCCTCGTCGCGCAGTTTCAGCACTCTCCTAACGCCAGGTCAAATGGCAAAGGCCAGGGCGTATCGTCCGGACGGAAAGCGGATCTGTGGCCACCAAACCGCCTGCTGTTTGCCATATGCCTTGGTACGCAGCATGAATACCGTCACCCGGTCGGAAGGCACGGTGCCCCCTTCCCCTCCGGTCAGCACTCCCTGCGTCTCACGTCGAGTCCCACGCAAGTCGCGCCCTCGATCGACGTATGCGTATCCGCTCTCTTGTTCCAGAATGTCCGCACACTGCTTGAGAGACTCGGCCACTGCGATCGTATTCCACACATGTTGCGACTCGCCGGAGTCCGGCACCGTCAACCGGATTAGATGCTGGAGTTCATCAATGGAGAACTCCCCGAACTGTTTGTCGCCAACGTCGGCAAGCAACTTATCGAGCTTGGCCGTGTTCTTGGCACCGACGTCGTCGCGAAGAACCTGAGCGGGGGTGTAGCTGCTGCCGCCCGTGTACACGCCGATTGCGCCGGGCACTAGTACGTTTCGCCGCGTGGGCTGAAGTCCATTCTTTAGATAGACGCCCCGAAACTCCTCGTCCGGACTCTCCTCAATGAGCTTACGAAGGCTTCTTTCCATCTCATTGATGGCAGTGAAGACCGCAAGTAGCTCGGAAGGCAGCCACAACCGGAGCAAACCGATGTCTTTGCGGCGATAGCCGTACATGCGGGCGTGCTGCAGTACTGTGTCAGCCTGTGGTGTTTTCGGGTGACGTCCGTAGTAGCTCACCAGGAGGTTCTTGATGGTCACGCCGCGACCGAGCTTGTTGCCTCCCACAAACAGGTTGCAGGGCGCGTGCAGCGCGACATCTTCGTCCGTCTCACCGTTTACCAGCTTCACGTGAATGCCGGGCGACAGAAACTCGATTCTGCTGAGCAGCTTTTCGAAGTCCGCTTTCCCCAGCTCCGTGTGCGTGCTGGCGAGGTCGTCGAATGCGTCGCGCAGGCGAGCGATGACCTTTTCGTTCCTCGCTTTTAGTTTGTCGCCTAGGTCGGATTTGTACTTCCGGAGCAACTCCACGATGTGCTTGTGGTCGGCGGTGCGTGTACTCACGTGGCACAGGAACGCACACTTCTGATCGGACTGCGCCTCGCGCTTGTAGGTTGCGGCGATCATGAAGGTGTCGAGTGCTGCCAGAAGAGATGCGGGGATCTGGCTTCCCGGTGCGGGCTGCATCCCAGCCGACAGCGCCGTCAGATCTGCCAGCGGGAACTCGCGGACCAGGTTTTCCACGCCGTCAGAGAAGAAGTCATCGCCGCCAACATAGTCGCTGCCCGGATGGCTGAGCACGGTGAACTTCGGGCGGAACGCGTGCTTGCCGTCCTGGAGGAACAAGGCGCCGGGTGTTGCTGTGACCTGCAAGTAGGTGTTCTTTTGAAAGAACCCGCGGAGTTCCACGATCTGCTGATTGATCTTGCTCTGCGTGCCGTCGTTCTTGCGCGCCTTGGTGTTGAGGCTCGCTTGGTCGGCCTCATCGTCGATAATGAGGCAAGCCAATCCTCGAACATTGCCTCCCTTGAGGTTCTCGGTAAGCGCCTTAAGGATGCTACCGTTCTTCGTGGCGACAATCGCACAGGTGCCGCGCTTGATGCGCTGCAGGAATCCATCCGGGTCGCGCAGGTCCTCTTTGCCTAAGACATCCATGCCCGGGAATGCTTCCTGAATGCGACCGCGCGTCTGCTCGTACAGAGGGTCGATATCGGAAGTGAGCACGATGAGCGTGCGATACCCCTCGTCGGCACCCATCGCTCCCGTCACAGTCAGCACACCAGTCTTGCCACTTTGCACGAGACCGTAGATGAGGCCATTCGTCTCCTCCTTACCGCCGCTCACTGGGTTAACCCACTTACCCATCACCTCGCGGGCCGTCGCCGCGATGTCGTTTACCTCTACGTCATTGCCCAACTGTTGTCGCAGCAGGCTGAGGATCTCGTCGGTGTGCTTGCCATTCATGCTGGTCTCTCCCGCTTTTCAAGAAGCCTGATCCATTCGAACGGCGCTATCTTGCCAGGCATAGTGCCGTCGGGACCGCTGATCTCGAAGTGCTCACGATGGTTACGCCTGCACGAGACACGCAGAGCAGCGTCTTTCACCGGCGCCACCCGGACGTAGTCCTCGTACGGGACAGCGGCGACGCCGTCCGCGCCGCAGATCAAACCGATAACAAGTGGCATCTCCTGCGCGCGCTCTCGCAGAAGCACCTGCTCGTTGGGCGTGAATGTGAATCCCCATGGGCCGCGCTTGGCTGTGGAGTACTTCAAGTGTACCTGCAAGGCCCCGTTGCAAATGAAGAACGGCGGAGCATGGACGATGACGATTGTCCCGCTCGAACCGCGAATGAGCTGATGCAGGGCCGCGCCTTCGTAGAACTCTTGTCGTTGGATTCCCATGTGGAACGCTGACAACCGGATCACAGAGTTGCAAGAAGCGGCAACTTAAGCGTCTCATGGGCAGAGGCAAGCTGCTGCGAAGTGCCCAGGGACGGAACGCTGAATGACGATAATCCGGTCAGCGGCGGCCGCATGGCGCGGCGGTCCGTTGCCTTGGCGTCCACATTTCGATCGCAGGCCTCACGTGCTCTGCTTGCCATTCATGCGTCCCCGAGTCGCGTATGGCTGTTGCGGTTCAGCGGCGAACGCGCAGCGGACCGTCCGCTGCAAGCGCGTGTTAGGCGCCTGTTCATTGCCAAGTTACCATGCACGCAAGGTACTCGCTCAGCACAATTCGGACCCCAACGCCTTCATCTTGGTCAACGCAATACCGATACCGGCCCTCCTGTACGACCCTCCAGCCGAAGCCAGGCTTGCTTTTCAGTACGTCGTAGAACGCTCGACTGCCTAGCTCTGGCAATAACGGCGCGGATGGCGGCATCTCAAACGCAGCCAACTGCGATGCTGACATGAGTACGATGGGGAAGCAGCGCAGAGATTCGGGTTCGTCCATCGCCGGGAGCGTCAATTCCCATGCTGCATGACCCTGCGCCAACTTCAAGATGACTTGGTCAAGGCGCCGTTGGTCGGGCTGCCAGCAAGGAAACTCTCCGGGCCTGTAGCTCGCTTCCAGCATGGATGCGAGGGATGGCTCTTGAGCAAGTCGTTCGGCAATCTTTGGGCGCCCAAACGTCCTGGGATCTGCACTACCTGCCAACACGCACTCGATGAGACTCGCGACGTAGAGCTCACTCGATGAGAATGAGGCATTGCAAGGCTCGCATGCCTCCACTACCGGGAGGTTGGGAGGGAAAGGCTCATCAAGGAGGACTCGTGAAGGCACGTGGTCGCGTGTACTGGGCACGCCGCCGCAGTAGGCGCAGATACCAACCAGTCGTTCGTCGCGGCCGATGAGTTTTCTGGGATCCACTTCTGTGCGTCTAACGCTCGGCATCAGCCGCGCGCGAAGCGCGGCGGCTGCAGGCCGTTGTTAGGCGGTTGGTTGCGCAAGGTTCACCGCGATACTTTACCGTGGTGCCTGTCCACCGATCGCACGAGCAAGATCCCAAGCGCACTTCTCAAGTTCCTGCTCCAGTGTCAACTCAGGTGGGGAGGCCGGGCTGGAGCCGCGATCAAGAACTCGCCGCCGCTCTTCGGGAGTCGCAGCCTCCCACGCAGAGTAGAGACGTTCAAACCTCGTACGTCGAGAGAAGAGGCCGGCCTTCTTGGGCTGGGGTGCAAAGTCTGCCGAATCCCTCAAGACAGCAAGCACGGCCGCCTTTTCGGCACCAGACCGGCAAGCTCCGCGACGAACATAGGTCGATAGGCTGGACTGAATGCTCATTGGAGGTTCGCGATTCGTTTGAGCGATGCCTTCAGCACCCACGTAGGCAAGCAGCACAGTCACTACGTCGTGGTCAGGGGGCGCCACTCCGCGTGCTTTGAACAGAGCTGTGCGAAGATCTTCTATCTGCTTTATGAGAGGTAGATAACCAGAAGCCTCCAGGGCATTGCGGAGTCGGAGGTACGTCTCCATGCCCCGTGCAAGACGCTCGCGCTCTTCGGCAAATAGATCCATTTGTCTTCCTCGCGAGGGTGATGCTGGTTAGTGGAGCCTAACGCCCTGCCGATCAGCGGTAACCGAAGGCCAGCCGCTGCATCGGCGTGTTAGGCATGACCTCACCACACCTTCCACCACGGCTTGTTGTCCTTCTTGCTTCTCCAGAAAGAGAGTGGGACGGGGGTTCCCTCAGTCCAACGGTCAGTCGTCGCGCGCTCGTGGATGGCCAGAGTCTCGTCGAGGATCTGCTTTTGAACTGCGAGAGTTCGTGCGTGGCCATAACACCCCGTGGCCACTGAAGCATGATTAAGCCCGCTAATTGTAGACTTAGTGACACTAGCTTGATCACCTTGTTTCGCCGCGACCGCGACGCGCAGAGACTCGGCAGCCGCTCCCGCGGCACAACCCGCGCCCTCATGGCCTTCAGCGGCCGCGAGTGTATAGAAACCCATGCACTTCATGAATAATGCAATCGCCTTCCCCTCATCTACATCCAGGCGGCCCTGAGCAGCGGCCGTCTCCGCGATGCCGATGCACTGTTCGAGACTTTCGCGCGCGCCCTGAGGTGCGTTGGGCCAATCATGTACAAAGGCAGCTTGAACGTGGCGAGCCGTTCGGGCCGCCAGCGCAAGCGCCGCCCACCGTGGGAGCTCACGCACTTCATCGATAAGAGGAAACGTCATTGGTATCGTCTAGAGTATGTTGTTGTGTCGATAGAGTCATTCTGTCTAACGTGTATTGGACAGACCGGCACAATACGTATAACGCGGCGGGCGGGTCCGTCTAACATTGTGGGAGCGTGGCTGCGAGATGGACGCAAGTCGGTTATTGGGCGAATGAAGAGCGTCGTGAGCACGGCTGCATGCGCGGTCATTGGGCGGGCCTGAAGAGTTGGCGCGTCCTCGCTGAGCTAGTGCGCTCCCTCGACCACTAGCTCGCCCGCGAGACCGAAGGCCGACGCGGACTCGATGTGCACGTCCACGCTGCGACCGATGAGTTCGCGATCGCCTTCGAAGGACACTGCGAGCCCGTGCTCGGTGCGGCCCTTCAGCACCCCCGCGCGGCGCTCGCACGGCTCCTCGACGAAGACTCGGCGCGTCGCGCCGACGTGCGCCGTGTGCCGCACCCGCCCCGCTCGCTCGGCGGCGGCGAGCAGGCGTTGGTTGCGATCCTTCTTCACCTCCGGCGGCACGCTGTCGGCTCCGGCGGCGGCGCGCGTGCCGGGGCGCGGGTCGTACTTGAAGATGTAGCTCGTCGCGAAAGACACCTCCTCGAGGAAGGCCTCGCTGCGCGCGAAGTCCTCGTCCGTCTCGCCGGGGAAGCCCACGATCCAGTCGCTCGCGAGCTCGAGGTCGGGCACGGCCTCGCGCAGGATCGCGAGCCGCCGGCGGTAGAGATCCGTCGTGTAGCCGCGCTTCATCGCGCGCAGGACGGCGTCGGAGCCCGACTGCGCGGGCAACGGCAGGTAGCGCTCGACCTTGTCGCAATCGCGCACGGCTTCCGCCAACGCCTCGGTCGCATAGGAAGGGTGAAGGGTCACGAGGCGGATGCGCGCGAGGCCGTCCAACTCCTGCAGCGCGAAGAGGAGGTCCGCGAGGCTCGCTCGCCCCTGACGGCCGCGGCCGCGCGGCTCGCCCGGCGCGGGCTTCGGAAGGTCCTCGCCGTAGCTGTTGACCGTCTGCCCGAGCAGCGTGATCGCGCGCGCTCCGCCGTCCACCATCCAGCGCGCCTCGCGCACGAGGTCCGCGATCGGACGGCTCTGCACGCGACCGCGCACGGTGGGAACGATGCAGAACGTGCAGTTCAAGTCACAGCCGCGCATGACGGCGAGCCAACCGTGCAAGCCGCCCGTGTACAGCTCGCCCGCGCGCTCCACCGCCACCGCGTCGTCCGTCCCGGTGTCGGCGAGGCGCAGGTCGCGCGCGCGCGAGAGCTCCGGGTTCGCGCGGCGCTCGAGGAGCTCCTCGACCATCTCCGGCAAGTGCTGGAAGCGGCGCGTGCCGCACACGAGGTCGACGTGGCCGGCGCGCGCGAAGACGCCGTCGTCGACGCGCTGCGCCATGCAGCCCATCACGCCGAGCACGAGCTCGGGGCGGCGCTCCTTCTCGCGCTTGAGCTCGCCGAGCCACGACCAGGCGCGCTCTTCGGCGTGGTCGCGCACCGAGCAAGTGTTGAACAGCACGACGTCGGCGTCCTCGACCGTGTCCGTGACGCGGTAGCCCTTCTGCCGGAAGCGCCCCTCGACGAGGAGCGAGTCGTACTTGTTCATCTGGCAGCCGAATGTCACGACGTGCAGCGCGGGCTCCGTTCCGGGAGCCTCCGTCGCGTGCGACGGTGCGTCCGGCGCGGGAGACCCATCGACCGGCGCAGGCGCCGCGCCGTCGGGGGCCGTGGTCTTGGAGCGGAAGCGCGTCAGCGTCATGGCGGCGCGACAGCATGCCAGACGGGACGTCCGCGCACACGGGAACGGCGTGGAGCTTCCCTCGGATCGGCCCAGGCCGGCGCGGCTCTGTCGCGTTCGGTGCGGGGCTCGCGTGGGGTGCCAGCTCCCGAGCTCGCGCCGGCGCTACGGCGGGACGTCCGTCGCGCCGAGGACCTCGCCGCTCGCCTTCTGCTCGCGGACGCGGCGCATGATGACCGTCGTCTCGTTGATCGGATCGAGCTCCTCGGCGCGCGCGGCCATGCGCTCGGCTTCTTCGCGCCGGCCGAGCTCGCCGTAGACCACCGCCAGGCCCGCGAAGGCCGTGGCCGAGGTCGGGAGCTCTTGCACGAGCGTCTCGAAGGCGACGGCGGCGCGCGGGTAGTCGCCTGACTGTCCGAGTCCCGCCGCGACGCGCTGCAGCTCCCGCGTCGAGAGGCGTAGCAGGTGGCGCGCGCCCGCGCGGAACTCCTCGAGATCGTTCGGCGGGAGGAGCAGCAGCTCGTCGGCGACGAACTCCGGCGTGTCCGGCGCGTGGATCTGGCCCAGGATCGAGATCTCGGCGGCCAACTGCGCCTGCCCGTGCCGGAAGTAGTAGCGGCGCAGGGCCTGGAGTCCCTCGAGCTCGGCTTCCCTCCAGCCGAAACGCTCGATGAGCGCGTAGTACTGACTCGCGTCGGTCGCGCGCAGCAGCGCCTGCAGCACGGTCTCCTCACCCGCCGGCACGGCGCCGAACAGGCGGCGCGGCGCGTCGAACTCGAGCCGCAGGTTGGAGTCGGTGTTCACCTCGTCCGCGGTCCACGCGCTATCGACTTGGCTCACTCCGACCGACACGCGCTCGAGTCCCTCCGCGTCCAACGCGAAGTGCGCGAGCAGGAGCGTGCGCACGTCGCTCGAGCCGAAGCGCCACACGAGCTCGTCGCGCACGACCGGCACGCCGTCCACGAGCGCCTGCGCGCGGTCGATCCCCGTCGCGTCGGGCACGATCGGGGAATCCGACGCGAGGAACATCAGGTCGTCGTCGTTGAGGCGCAGCAACGCGATGTGATCGAAGGACTCGCGCAGCGTGCGCGCCACCAGCGCGAACTCGGCGGGGCGCAGGTTGTAGGCCTGGATCCACTGGCACAGCATTCCACCCGGCTTCAGGCGCGCGCGCACGGCGCGGTAGAACTCGAGGGTGTAGAGGTTCGCGATGCCGGCGATCCAGGGGTTCGAGGGCTCGGAGATGACGAGGTCGTAGCTCTCCTCCGTTCCCTGCACGAAGCTGCGCCCGTCCTCGTAGATCGCGCGGAAGTTCGGCGCGAGGTCGGGAGCGTGATTGAAACCGTGGAAGAAGCGCGACGCCTCGACGACGGCCCGCTCGATCTCGCAGCAATCGACGCGCGTTCCCGGGAAGAGCAGGCTCGCGCCCGCCGTGGTGCCGGTGCCGAAGCCGATCACGAGCACGTCGGAGGCGTCGGGCCGCAGGAAGCGCGGCAGGTAGGCCGTCCCGAGCTGGGTGCCCATGTCGGTGAGGTTCCCGCCGTCGACCTTGCCGTTGACCCGCAGCGTGAGCGTCTCGAAGCCGTCGTCCTCGACGAACAAGAGCGCCAGCACGTTGGCCGTCGGCGCCTCGCGGAAGAGCAGGACCTCGGACGGTGCGGCCACGGTCTCGTAGGCTCCCGCGCCGTACAGGTACGAGCCGATGTTGAGGCGTTTGTGGTCCTCCTCGTCGGGCGCGAAGAACAGCCAGGAGACGAGCACCACGAGCAAGGTGCTCGCGCCCAGCGCGAGCGGAGCCGGGTGGAGCTCGCGCGCCCTGGGCGGGAAGAGCACGAAGACGATGGCGCCGTAGGTGGTCAGCACGAAGAGCGTCGTCCCGAAGCTCCCGAGCCGCGGCATCAGCACGACCGCGGTCGTCGTCGCGCCCAGGATCGCTCCGACCGTGTTCCACGCGTACAGCCGGCCGACGGTGCGGCCGGCGTGCTCGCCGCCCGCGCCCGAGTGCTGGACGAGCGCCGGGAAGAAGAGCCCCATGAAGAAGGTCGGGAGGAAGACCAGCGCGGCGCTCGCTCCCACGCACACGAGCGCGTTGAACGCGGGATCGCTGCGCAGGGATCCCACCTGCCCGACGAGCCCCGTCAGCGGGAACTGGAGCAACCAACCGACGATCGTGCTCGTCGCGACCCCGAGGCACGCGATCCCGATCACGCGCGGCACGTCGGAGTCCTGGCGCACGACGAGCCGGTGCACCAGGCTCCCGCACGCCAGTCCGAAGACGAACACGGCCACGATCGCGCTGAACGCGTAGGTCGTCCCGCCGACGAGCACCGCGAGGTTGCGCGTCCAGACCATCTGCAACACGATCGACCCCGTGCCGGAGAGGAAGGCCGCGAGGACGAGCGGGCGCGGCAACGCGGGAGCTCGCGCGGAGTGCGGCGCGTCGTCTCGCAGAGGCGCGGCGTCGTCTCGCAGAGGCGCGGCGTCCGGGAACTCCGACGTCAGCATCCACGCGAGCACGGCCACGAGGATGTTCACCCCGGCGACCAGCGCGTTCGTGCCGGCGAGCCCGAGGACCGGCAACAAGTAGAAGCCCGCCACCCACGCTCCCAGGGCCGCACCGAGACTGTTCGCGAAGTACAGCCAGGCCGTGGCCGCGCCCACGCTCGAACCCGCGATCGCGAACTGCCGCACGAAGAGCGGCAGCGTGGCTCCCATCAGCACCGTCGGCGGACCGAGGACGAGGAAGGTCACCCCGAAGCGCGCGAACGAGGCGCTGACTCGATCCTCGAACGTCGAGTAGATCCAGGACGAGACCGGGAAGAGGTGCGGGATCGCGAAGTGGATCGCGATGGCGAGCGCCGCGATCCCGAGCTCGCACAGCGCGTACAGACGGATCGGCTTCCGCGCGCGGTCGGCGATCCGTCCGAACAGGTGCGCGCCGAGCCCGAGGCCGAACAGGAAGCAGGCCACGACCGCCGCGGTCGAAGCCGACGAGGCGCCCCACACCTGGGTGAAGCGCTTGAACCACACGACTTCGTAGGCGAGCCCCGTCGCGCCCGACAGCACGAAGAGCAGCGAGGCGAGGGAGAGGCCGAGGGTGGGGCTCCGCTTCGCGTGCGACATGTGGGCGAGAGCCTAGTGTCCAGCCGCTCCCGGGTCACCCGCGGCGCCGCGCGGGGTGAAGGCGCGGCCGGACTCGTCGCCTCAAAGTCCCTCGCGCGCGGCCCTCTGGAAGTTGTCGAAGAGCCGCGCGCACAGCGCGCTCGTGTCGACGCGCCGCGCGAGGAGCGCCTCCGCGTCGAGGCCGCGACGCGCCGCTCGCGCGCGCACGAGCTCCTCGCTCTCCGCGAACCCCATCTCCGCGTGGAACTGAACGCCCCACAGCGGTCGGCTCGCCACGCGGAAGGCCTGGACCGCGCACGCCGCGCTGCGCGCGAGGACGCGCGCATCCGCGCCCAGCGCCCCCGGGTCGACCTCGTCGTCGTGGGAGACGAAGCACGCGAAGCGCGCGTCGACGCCCTCGAACAACGGGTCGCCGCCCGCCTGCTCGATCTCCTCCCACCCGAGCTCCGGCGCAAGACTGCGCCGCAGCGCGTCCTCGCCCCAGGCGACGCGCGCCAGGACCTGGTGGCCGAAGCAGATCCCGAGCACGGGTACGTCGCGCTGGACGGCGTCCGAGACGAGCTCCAGCACGGACTCGAGCCAGGCCGGCGGGGCCAGTACCGACGCGGCCGAACCCGTGACGACGAGCAGGTCCGCGTCGCAGCGCTTTGGCACGCTCTCGCGCGCGGCGCGCACGACGCTGCACGCGTCGCCTTTCCCTTTCTCGCGCAGCCCCAGGCGGTTCTCGCGCAGACCCAGGCGGTTCTCGCGCAGCCCCAGGCGGTCGACGACGTTGCGCGCCCCGCCCCGCTCGTCGAGGTAGCAATCGAGGACGAGCGCGCGCGTCACGTTCGCCCTAGCCCTCGCGCTGGAAGTGGTACACGCCGCGCTGTCCCGAAGTCTCCTCCACGGCGAGCCGCAAGCGCTCCACGTCCAGGTCGGGGAAGCGCTCGCCCAGCCGGCGCAGGAGATCGCGGCCGAGGTACGTGGCGAGGTTCTCCGCGCTCGTGTTGTTGATCGGGAGCACGAGCACGTCCTCGCGCGGCGCCGAGTAGATGCGCTCGCGGTAGCGCACCTCGATCGATCCGTCCTCGCGCTCCTCGACCGAGAGCTCGTGGTGGCGGCCGGGCACGATCCAGTGCTCGTCCAGCTCGTCGCACATCTCGCGGATCACCGGCTTCACCATCGTGAAGTCGATCACGAGCCCGAAGCGCGAGAGCGCCGCGTCGACCTCCGCGTACACGCGGTAGTTGTGCCCGTGCAAGCGCTCCGCGCTCCCGTCCGGGAAGATCAGGAAGTGCGCCGCGGAGAACTTGAACGACTCCTTCTCGAGCTCGATCGACCAGCGTTCCATCGCGCGAATGGTAGCGAAGGGATGCGGGCCGAGCGGCCGGGTCGCAGCCCAACGGTTCTCTTTTCGCCGGGGCGGAACTACCCTCTTCCGCCCATTCGACCCCGCAACGCCAACGAACAGAGAGAAACGAAGGAGAATCCGATGAAGCTGTGCACGATCGTCCTGACGGGATTGACCCTCGCCGCCGGTGCGCTCGGTGCGAGTGCGCTCCAAGAAGGCATGGCCCCTGCGGCCCGTGGGCCGGAGCACGCCGTCCTGAAGCGCCTCGCCGGCAACTTCGACGCAGAGGTCGATTTCAGCGGGAGCAAGTCGAAGGGCTCGCAGACCACGAAGCTCGCGATGAACGACCTGTGGGTCGTCTCGGATTTCACCGGCACGATGATGGGCGATCCCTTCACCGGCCACGAGGTCCTCGGCTACGACCCGAACAAGAAGAAGTACGTCGCCTGCTGGGTCGATTCCATGACGCCCTCGATGACCCTCACCGAAGGCACGTGGGACGAGGCCACGCAGACGTTGACGCTCTCGGGCGACAGCCACGACCCGATGGGCGGGAAGGTCCTCATGGTGAACAAGGTCAAGGTGACGGACGACGACCACCACGTGTTCACGATGCACATGGGCAGCGCCGACGAGCCCGCGATGATGACCATCACCTACGTCCGCAAGAAGTGAGCTGACTCGGCAGTTCGGCGCCGCGAGCTCCCGAGGGAACTGCGCGGCGCCGCTTCGCTCCCGTCGACCGGGATCCCGCTGAACGCATAGACGTCGACGTAGGCGGCGCCCCAGGGCGCGATCGCCGGCGCCATGCGGGTCGAGGCGTAGGAGTACGGAACGCTCATGTCGATGCGCACCCAGCACGCGGGCGCCGACACGGGAGCGTTGTTCCTCTTCCCCCACCGACGAGGCATCGACACGGCTAGCATGGCGTGCGATTGACGCCTCGACGGATCTCCGGGCCTCGTCCTTCTCTTCCCGTCGATCGCGAGCACGGCCCGTCCTCGAACGACACGAGGAAATGAATCGATGAACGGCATACGTCGACGCTCTCTTCAGCGCACTGTGACGTGCTGGCCATTCGACCCAGGACGTCGTCGTCGCTCAGGAGTGGTGTCGTGAAGGAGAACTGGGTGTGTCTCGCCTTCGTGCTCGTCCTCGCCTCGGCACAGGACTCAGCTCCTCCGGAGGTCTCGCCGGCCCAGGGCGATCCCCCTGCGGAGTCGCTTCCCGAGCTTCCGCCGCTCGGCGAGCTGCCCGAAGAAGTCTCGACTGCGCTCGTGGTGATTCGAGCAGCGCGCGAGAGAGGCGAACTGGACGCCGCGCGAGCGGAGCTCCGGGCCGTCTTCGACCGGGGCCTCTACGAGCAGTTGCTCGCGATGGACAGCTCGGTCGTGCGCGCTGGACTTGCAGCGCTCGACGACGAAGCGACTGCGCTCAATGACCTGCGGATCGTCAAGCGAGTGAGAGAAGACAGGGTCGAGTGCTATTCGACCTTGCTCGACGAAGACCACGTGAACGTGCTTGGGATGAAGTTGAACCTCGGCTCGACTCTGTACGACCTGCGCGAGATCGAGGCCGCGCACGAGCTCTTCGAACACGTCCACGCCGGGTTCGAGCGCGTCGTTCCTCCAGACCATGCCTACTTGCTCGCGGCGAAGCAGAATCTCGCTGCCACTCGCAAGGAGCGCGGCGACGTCGCAGGTGCACTCCAGCTCGAGGAGCAGGTGCACGCCGCAATGGAACGGCTCCATCCGCCCGATCACCCGTCCCTCCTGACGGCCAAACAGAATCTCGCAGTCACGCGCGGGCGCCTGGGCGACATCGCGGGAGCCGCTGCACTCGAGCAATACGTGCACGATCTGCGCGAGCGACTCTTGCCCCCAGAAGACCACGATCTCCTTTCGACCAAGGGGAACCTCGCGGTGACGCTCGGGCAGCTCGGTGACCACGCCGCAGCTCGAGCACTCTTGGAGCAGATGCTCGCGGTACAGGTCCGGATACTGCCTTGGGACCACCCGGAGCTCTTGTGGACGAAGCAAACGCTCGCTTTCGAGTGCAGACAGCTCGGCGACGTCGCGGGCTCCCTCGCGCTCGAAGAGCAGGTGCATGCCGCCAGGGAGCAGTTCTTCCCCGCCGATCACCCCGAACTCTCGAGGGCGAAGATCGGGCTTGCCGAGGCGCGCAAGTTGGCCGCTGATCCAGCCGGAGCGCGCGCATTGATCGAGCAAGTGCACGACGCATACGAGAGGACCTTGCCCGCCGACCACGAGGATCTCTTGGACGCCAAGCTTCGGCTCGCGGGTCTGGACTGGTCCCTAGGCGACCTCGCGGGTGCACTCGCTCTGTCCGAGCAGGTCCACGTCGCGCTCGAACGGAGCCTACCTGCCGATCATCCCAAGCTCTTGGCCGCAAAGCTGAGTATTGCACGTTACTGCGGAGAGTCGGGCGACCACTCGCGCGCACTCCTGCTGGGCGAGCAGGTCCTCGCCGCGCGCGAACGGAATCTGCCCGCGGATCATCCCGAGCTCTTCCAGGCAAAGCAGGTGGTCGCATCTGCTCGAGGAGAGCTGGGCAATCTGGCGAGTGCGCTCATGTTGGAAGAACAAGTGCTCGCCGCGCGCGAACGATTGTTCCCCGCCGACCACCCCGAGATACTCGGGTCGAAGCTGAGCGTCGCGAGAATCCGCAGAGATCAGGGCGACTTCGCGGGCGCCCTTGCCCTCGTCGAGCAGGTGCTCGCCGCACGCGAGAGAGCGCTGCCCCCGGACGACCCACAGCTCATCGCAGCCAAGGAGGAGCTTGCGATCGTTCGCCTGACTTTCGGTGACTTGGCGGGCTCCCTGGCCTTGGGAGAGCACGTTCTCGCCGTGCGCGAGAGAGCGCTGCCTCCCGACCATCGAGATCTGATCCGAATCAAGGCGAACCTCGGCGTCACGCGCAGGGAGCTCGGCGACATCGAAGGCGCACACGCTCTATTCGAGCAGGTTCACGCTGCTTCCGTGCGACAGGAGAGTCCCGACCATCCGGCCGTGTTCCAGGCCAAGCTGAACCTCGGTGTCACGAGCTGTGCGCTCGGCGATCTCGTGGCCGCCCGCACGCTCTTCGAGGAAGTTCACGACGCCTTCGCACGATTGCAACTCCCCGACTCGCCCATGCTGGTCCTGGCTCAGACCAACTTGTCCGGAATCCGCTATGCAATGGGCGACTTCGAAGGAGCGCTGGCGCTGTGTGAACGAGTGCATGCAGCACGCGAAAGGGTCTTGCCGGACGACCATCCGGACCTCCTCCTCTCCAAGTTGAACCTAGTCACCGCCCGCTATGCGTCTGGGGACGCGTCCGGATCCCTGAAGGAGGCTCGTTCTCTGCTGGCTGGGCAGACTCTCTTGGCCGGCAGCCTCCACGGCGAGGCGCCGCGCGTCGCGCGAGCTCTGGCTCTGCGCGAGCTCAAGCGGCTCTCGGAAGTGCTCTTCTTCAGCGAATCCGCTTCAGCGGCGGGCCTGAGGCCACTGACTGCAGAACTCTTCGGCGTCATCGAGAGCTTGCGGATCGTCTCGACCGCCTCGCGAGAGGTGGCGCACGCAGCGGCTCTGGATCCCGAACTCGCACGCCTGCGCGGGCGAGTTGCAGCAAGTCGTCGTGAACTCAACGATCATATACAGGCGCATCCCGACGAGGCCGACGCCGTAGAGGCCTGGCGCGCCGAACTCTTGGAGCTCAGCGACTCGCGTGATCGGCTCGAAAGGGACCTACGCACGTCTCTTGCGCGCGAAGGGAGAGTCTTGGACGTCACGGCAGCAGCAGTGGCGAGCAGACTCGCGCCTGGATCGGCATTGGTGAGCTATCTGCGCTACCAACGCCACCTCGGGCGGGATCGAGAGGTACAACCGCTCGACTCCTTGCTCGCCTACGTCGTTTCCCCCGAGGCGCGCGTCGAGCGCGTCGAGCTCGGTCCGAGCGCGGAGATCGAGGACCTGGTCCTGCGCTGGCGGGAAAGCATCGGGTGCTCGGCGTCGACGGACGTCCGTGCAGATCCCTCGCGCGGCGTGGGAATCGATCCGCGCCCGGCGTTCGAGGACGAGCTCGCCATAGGAGCAGAGCTGCGGAAACGCATCCTCGATCCTTGTCTGGCGATCTTCGGCGAGCGATCGCCCACGACGCTCCATGTCGTACTGGACGACTTCTTGTATTTGGTACCCATGGACGCGTTGCCCGCGAGCGGCGGCGATCGGTTGGGGGAAGGACTGCGCGTCTTCCTCGAGACTTCCGTGCAGCGCCTCGTCGAGTCTCACGAGCCAACTCCGGACGACGGAACCTTGGTCGCGCTCGGCGGTGCCGATTACGACGCAGAGCCGAGCGGAGATCCGCTCGTGCCGCTCCTCTCGGTTGCTGCGGTTCCTCCTGTCTCCGACGCGTTGGATCGCTCTGGGAGTGCGCGAAACTGGAAATCGCTGGCCCACACCACGGCCGAGGTCACGGCGTTGGCCGCGCTGTTCGCGGTGAACCACGAATGCGACCCCGTCCTGGCGATCGGCGCGAGAGCCTCGAAGAGCGTTCTGTGCGAGCTCGCTCCGCGAGCGCGCTATCTGCACATCGCAACCCATGGTTGGTTCGCGCCCGAGACGTTCACTTCGCTGATCGACGGCGTCGAACGCGAGCTCGACCGAGCGCTCTTCGCGCGCGCCGGCGAGGACGTGCGCGGCTTCGCCCCGGAGACTCTCTGCGGGCTGGTGCTCGCGGGCGCGAATCGGGGCCTAGACTCGTCGGGCAAGGCACCTGGCATCCTCACTGCGGAAGAGCTCGCGGCGCTCGATCTATCCAATTGCGAGCTCGCCGTGCTCTCCGCCTGCGAGACGAACGTCGGCCTCCGCCGCGCGGGCCAGGGCATCCAATCGCTGCAAACCGCTTTGCAAGTCGCCGGAGTGCGCACTGCGATCACGAGCCTGTGGAAAGTCGACGACGCAGCGACCCGCCGCTTGATGCAGCTCTTCTATACCCACCTGTGGGTCGAGGGCCTCGGCGCGGCCGACGCACTCTGGCGAGCGAAGATGGCGCTGCGCGACGAGGGCCAGCCGCTGCGCGCCTGGGCCGCGTGGGTCCTGAGCGGCGAGCCGGAGTGAGGGTACGGGCCGGGCACCGACTCCGATTCGATGGCACTGGACCTGGGGTGACAGGTTGATCTGGGCGCGAAGGGCCATTCGACTTCCGGTACAGCCATAGCTAGCGCAGGAACCGGCGCGACGTCAGGCGCACGACCGGCGTCGCCTTCGGCGGGTCGCACACGAAGGGCTCGCCCCAGCCGTCGCGGGACCAGGGCTCGCTCGCGGGCAGGTAGTCCGCGCTCACGAGCCGCGCGAGGATCGCGGCGGGGTCCGCGGGCAGCGGCTGCGACGGATGCTCGGCGTGGTAGCGCTCGAGCGCGGCGTTCAGGATGCGCAGCGTCTCGAGCGTCCGCGCGCGGCGAATCGGCGTGACGTCGAGCACGACCTCGAGCTCGCCGCGATCGCCGTGGAGCTCTTCGTTCTCCTTCTCGCTCGAAGGGAGCATGCCGTCGAGCGCACGGCTCGCGATGCGCACGCGCGACTCCGTGTCGCGCATCAGCACATAGGGACGGGACCAGCCGTCGAGCAATGCATCGCTCCGGCCCTCCGCGTCGCGTCCCGTGACCTCGACGTACGGTCCGGTCCAACCCGGCGTCCCCGGGTCCTCGAGCAGGTCCTCGAGCTTCGCGGGCAGGCGCCACGTGTCGCGGAAGCACTCACCGGCGGCTTCCGCGAGCACCTCGAGCTCCGCGCGCGTCGCGCGGCGCGCGGCCGAGTCGACGAGGCGGCGCGCGACGGGAATGGCCGCGCCGGCGAGCAGCGCCAGGATCGACATGACGACGACGAGCTCCAGCAGCGTGAAGCCGCGCGTCCCGTCGGAGGAGCAGTCCCTCGCGCGCCGAACGGCGCTCGCGCCGCCACCGGCGGCCCGAACGCGCCGCCCTGCGGCGCTCATGTCGTTTGGAGACTGCAAGCGGGTCGTCATGGCTTCCCTAGAACGCTTCGTAGGCGTCGAGGATCGGCAGCAGCGCCGCGAGCAGGATGAACGCCACGAGCGCGCCGGCCCCGAGCAGCAAGCTCGGCTCGAGCAGCGCGAGCGTGCGCTTCACGCTGCGCGGCACCTCGTCGTCGTAGAACTGCGAGAGGCGGTCGAGCGAGCCCGCGAGGTCGCCGCTCGCCTCCCCCACGCCGACCATCTGCACGAGCAGCGGATCGACGAGCGGCTCGGGCGCGAGGGCCTCGCCGATCGAGCGTCCCGCGCGCACGCGCTCGGCCGCGCGCTCGAAGGCGCCCTCGAGCGCCGCGTTGCCCGAGGTCTGCGCCGATACGCCGAGCACGGTGAACACGTCGCAGCCGGCCGACACGAGCGTGGCCGCGGTCGAGACGAGCTTCGAGGTCGCGATGCGCCGCGCCAGGTCGCCCACGGCGGGCAGCCGGAAGAGGATCCCGTGCAGCGCGCGCCGCGTCCCCGGCGAACGCAGCCCGTGGAGCACGCCGAGCACGGCGAGCGCGAGGCCGCACAGGATCGGAACACCGTGGACGGCGAGCCCATCGGACACGGCGAGCAAGGCGCGCGTCTCGAGCGGCAGGTCCGCGCGGCCGCCCGGGAACAGACCGACGAGACGCGGCATCACGTAGTGGAGCAGGATCAGCACGAGCCCGCCGATCGCAGAGCACAGGAGCGCGGGATAGACGAGCGCCTGCAGCGTCGTCGCGCGCATCGCATGGACCCATTCGAGGTGCCGCGCCGCGCGCCCGAGGACGCGCTCGAGCGCACCCGACGCCTCGCCGGCGCGCACGGCGGCGACGAGCTCGCGGGGAAAGCGCGCGAGCTCCATCGCGCGCGACAGGCTCTCGCCCGCCTCGAGGCGCGCGATCATGCCGGCGAGCACCTCGCGCTCGTTCGCGCTCGCCGCGCGCCGGGCGATGCCCGCCAGCCCCGTCGCGATCGGTACGCCCGCGCCCACGAGCGTCGCGAGCTGTGCCGAGACGCGCACGAGCTCGGAAGCGCCGAGACGGCGCGCGCTCACGACATGGGCCATGACGCCGGCGCGCGCCGACACCTCGCGCGCGCGCGTGAGCAGGAGCCCGCGTTCCTCGAGCTGGCGGTCGAGCGCGGGCTCGTCCTCTGCGAGGGCGCGTCCCCGCACCGTTCGGCTCGTCCGGTCGGACGCGGTGTACGCGAAGGTCTTCACGCTCACGCGCGCTCCTTCGGTCGACGAGCTTCCGGTCGACGAGCTTCGGGTCCGCCCGCGTCGGGCGCTCTCTCGCGCGCGGTCAAGCGCACTCGGCAGTGAACGCGCTCGACCTCCTCCACGGTCGTCGTCCCCTCGCCCACGAGCCGCCGGCCTTCGTCCTGCATCGGATAGTGCCCGGCGAGCTCGCCGCGCGCCGCCCTCTGCGCGAGCTCCACGCCGTCCCCGAGGGGCAGATCTCCCTCCGCCGGCGGCAGGAACAGCTCCACCAACGCCGTGCGCCCGCGGTAGCCGCTCCCGCGGCAGCGCTCGCAGCCCACGGCCGACCAGAGGCTTCGCGGCTCGGCCGCGCCGAGCCACGCGAGTTCCTCACGGCTCGCCTCCCGCGGCGCGCGACAGCTCGCGCACAGCTTGCGCACGAGGCGCTGCCCGAGCGTCCCGACGAGCACGTCCTCCAGCAGGAACGGCTCGACGCCGAGGTCGAGGAGTCGCGGGATCGCCCCCAGCGCGGAGTTCGTGTGCAGCGTGGCGAGCACCAGGTGACCCGTCGTCGCGGCCTTGACGGCCATGTCGGCCGTCTCGCCGTCGCGGATCTCGCCGACCAGGATCACGTCGGGATCCTGGCGCAGGATCGCGCGCAAGCCTTCGTGGAAGCCGAAGCCCACGCCCGGATCGACCTGGGATTGCCGCAGGAGCGGCAAGCGGTACTCGATCGGGTCCTCGATCGTCGCCACCTTGCGCGCGACCGCGTCGACGATGCCGAGCATCCCGAACAGGGTCGTCGTCTTGCCCGAGCCCGTGGGTCCGGTGACGAGGAACAAACCGTGCGAGCGGCGCGCGACGGCCGCGAGCAGGCGTTGGTGGTCGCCCGAGACGCCGAGCTCCGCCAGCGCGAGCGCCCCCGCTCGCGCGTCGAGCAGACGCAGCACCACGTTCTCGCCGAACGGACAGGGCACGACCGAGACGCGCACGTCGATCACGCGCCCGTCGAGCTCGAGCCGCAGCCTGCCGTCCTGCGGGCGACGGCGCTCGGAGATGTCGAGGTTCGCGAGCACCTTGATGCGCGAGACGACGGCGGCCGTCACGCCGGCCGGCAGGTTCTCGGCGCCCACGAGGATCCCGTCCACGCGGTAGCGCACGCGCGTCACGCGCTCCTCGGGCTCGACGTGCACGTCCGTCGCGCCGCGCCCGACGCCGTCCTCGAGCAGAGCGTGCACCAGGCGGTCGACGGGCAGCGCTTCCGGCACCTCCTCCGCGAAGAGCGCGAAGAGCTCGCCCACGCGGCTCGCGGGCGGCCGCAGGTGATCGCGCACGAGGGTCTGGAAGTCGGACTCGGTCGCGATCGCGACGTCGAGCGGGTACGGGAAGCGCGCGCGCACCGCCGCGACGCGCCCGGGATCGTCGGGCTCGACCATGACGACGCGCAGGACGCCGTCCTCGAGCGCGTAGGGGAAGGCGTGCGTCTCGCGCACGAAGGCCGCGTCGAGCGCGGCGACGACCTCGGGGTCGGGGTCGAGGTCGGCGGCGCGCACGTGGGCGAGCCCGAGGTCCTCGGCCAGGACCGAGACGACGTCGGCCTCGCTCGCGAAGCCGAGCGAGACGAGGATCTTGCCCAGTGGGCGATGCGCGCGGCGCTGCTCGCCCAGGGCCACTTCGAGCTCGCTCGGGCTGACGACGCCGCGCTCGAGCAGGCGGTCGCCGAGACGCACCCGCACGACACGGCTCATCGCGACTCCTCCCGCACGCCCCGCCCGCCCCGCACGCGCGGCCCGCGGCTCGCGAACGCCGGAACGATGAGGTCCAGGCGCGCCTGCTCGCCCCCGAGCTCGAGCAGCACGTGCCGCTGGCCGATCGCGCACACGGAGAGACCCGGCGCCAGGAGGTCGCCTTCCTGCACGAGCTCGTCGTTCAGGACCGCGGCGCGGTAGGACGCGCCGTAGTAGACGCCGCGCAGCGACGCCTCGGCCACGAAGGCTTCGAGCGTCACGGGCTCGCTCGGCTCCGCGACGCGCGCGGCGACTCGGACCGTCGCGGGACCCGACCCCTCGCGTGCGTTCGAAGCGTGCGCGTCGCGCTGCGCGAGCGTCCGCACGCGCTCGAGCGCGCGCTCGAGCTCGAACACGAGCTCTGCGTCGGGGTCGAAGCCGGTCTCTGCGTCTTCGATCGGCTCGAAGGCGCGCTGCGCCGGCCGCGTCCCCACGGTGAGCGCCGGGACGACGACGACCAGCGCAGCCAGGACGGCCAGGCACGCGAGCCAGGCGCGGGTCGGCGCGCTCATCGCCCAGCGCCTTTCGGGAGCGAGCCCTCGGCCGGTGCGGCGTCGGGACGGAAACTCGCCGCGTAGGGAGGCTCGACGCAGGCGCGGTGGATCCACACGCACACGGCGGCGACCAGCGCCGCCGCGGCGAGCCCGCGCTTCGGTCCCGTCCCCCTCACCGTCCGCCCTCGTCGCCGGTTTCGCGGCTCCATTCGTCGTCCGATTCGCGGCTCCATTCGTCGCCGGTTTCGCGGCTCCATTCGTCGCTTGGGGGCCGCGTCGCGAGCGGCGCGCGCTCGAGCGCGCCGAGCGTGAGCGCGAAGGCGAAGAGGTCGTCTCCGGTAAGGCCCTCCTCGTGCTCGCGCGCGAGCGAGACGTCGAGCACGACGACGGGGAAACCCAGGCTGCACAGCCCGCCGACGAATCCGCTCAGGCTCGCGATCGAAGCGCGTCCGAAGAGCGCGACCTCGCGCAGCGCGATCCAGTCGTCGAGGACGGCGAGCCCCGGATCGGCGAGCTCGCCTTGCACGACGCCCTCCAGCACGACGCCTTCGGCGCGGGCGACGAAGGTGAGCGCCGCGTGGAGGTCGATCGGCTGCACGAGCTCCGGAAGGAGCGCGTCGACGAGACGCTCCGCTTCGGCGATGCGCTCGATCAGACCCTCCGCCGCGAAGCGCTCCGAGCTTTGGACCACCTCGCGGGCGCGCTCGACGCGCAGGACTTCGCGTTCGCGCTCCTCGGCCTTGCGCTCGAGCTCGGCCGCGCGCGGAACCACGACTCCCATCGCCCCCACGGCGAGGAGCACGGAGCCGGCGGCGAAGGCTCCCGAGCCGAGGAACCCGCGCCGCAGATTGGCTACGCGGCGCATCAGGGCGTCCTCCCCGCAGCGGCTTGCGCGCCGCCGTCGTCCGAGCCCGCCGCGCGCTCCGCTGGATCCGGAACGGGCGCGAGCGCGGCCTCGAGCGTGAATTCGAGTAGCGAGCCGTCCTGCAGGCCGGGCCGCAGGGAGATGTCCGCGAGCTCTGCGCCGGATGCGAACTCCGGGCTCGATGCGAGCCGCCGGGCGGCGGCGCCGAGCTCGCGCGCGACCTCCAGGGGCTCGCCGCGGATCCGACCGCGGACGCGCAGTCGGTGACCCGCGCCCTTACCGAGGTCACCTTCGCGCAGCACCTCGAGCCCCAGGATCTCGACGCGGTCTCCCGAACCGTCGAAAGCGACCAGGACCGCTCCCGTCAGCTCCTCGAACGGCAGTCCGAGGCGCCGCGCGTCCGCGTAGCGCTCGAGGGCCGCGATCGTTCGGAAGAGATCGGCGCGCGTCTCCTCGAGCCGCGCTTCCACGGCGGCGACGCCGGCGTTGCGCCGCCGCAGGTCCGAGAGCTCCACCGACAAGCGCTCGAGGTCGAGCTCGACGCGCGGGCGCGTGACGGCGGCGAGCGCGAGCGCGGTCGCGGCCACGCCGCCCAGAGCGAAGCCCGCGAGCCGCAGCGCCACGGGCAGGCGCGGGCGGAGGTCGACCTGGAACGGACCGTCCTCGAGCGCGGCGGCCGCGAGCTCCATGCGCCCGGCCGATGGAGGCGGGGGATGCGCGGGGTGCGCGACGTACGCGCCGGTGTTCGGCTTCCAGTCGACCGCGACGCCGTCCAGCGCGGCCGCGAGCCCGTGGGCGAGGGGTTCGGCGTGCGCGGCATCGAGACCGCGCAGCACGACCAGCCCCACGTCGCCGCCGCGGCTCGTCTTGCGCCAGAAGCTCGACGCGTTCACCGCGTCCTGGAGCAAGCTCGCGCCCAGGCGCGGCGTGGCATGGAAGTCTCCCTCGAGCCGGTACTGGGTGACGAGCCGCGAGCCCGCGAGCAAGGCGACCTTGGAAGTTTGCGCGCCGACCGTCACGACGAGCGTCGCGCGGCGCGTGTCCTCCTGCACGAGGCGCGCGCGCGCGTGGGCTGCGCACAGAACGGCCGGTCCCGCAGCGCGGAGCGCCGTGGGACGGAATCCGCGCTTCTCGAGCGAGCGGACCAGCGCGCGAAGGACCGTGCGCCGAGCCGCGACGAGCAGCCAGGTCGAAAGCCCCCCGGCGCCGGGGGCGACGCGCGCTGCGCCGGACGCGGTGTGCGAGGCGTCCAGCACCGCGTCCGAATACGTCGATCGCCCGTCGAACTCGAGCTCGGCGTGCGGCGCGTCGGCGGGCGCTCGCGAAGCCGACACCGAAGGCTCCCCGCTCGGCGCGAATCCCCGCTCTCCACCGAGTCCCTCGTCGTCGACGAGCACGGCCGAGTACACGACGTCGTGCGCCTCGGCGCCGACGAGCAGGGCGGCCTTGCGCGCGAGCACGCGCGCCAGGTCGCGCCGGCGCAGCGCGGGCAGGTGCAGCAGGCGCTCGAAGGCGAGGCCCTCGCCGAGCGAGACGACACACGCGCCGGGTGTGCCCCCGCCCGCACGGCAGGCGCTCTCGGCCGCGGCCGCGAGATCCTGCGGGCGCTCTCCTATTGACGCTGCGCGGCCGTAGGACGCTGCGCGGCCGTAGCTCGCCGAGACGCCGCCGCGCGCGTCGAACCACTCCGCACAGCCTCGCTCCAGCACGAGCACGGCCTGCGCCCGGCCCGTCCGCGCGCCCGCGAACGCGGACGGCCGCGCACCCGCGAACGGGGGCGGCGCGGGGCTCGAGGAACCGTGCGGCGACACGGGAAGCGGTTTCATGGCAACGCGGCACCCTCCTCTCGGTCGGAAGGCCCGGACCCTTGAGCGCGCCCTCGCCGCGATTCCCCGCGCTCTGCGCGGCGAGCCGCGACTCAGGTCGTCCGCGCGTGCGGTCGATAGCGGAGACGTTCCCCGACCGCCGCGAACGCGCCAGGACGCCGACATGATCGCCACCCACAAGCAGAAGGGCTTCACGCTGATCGAGCTCGTGATCGCGATCTCGATCCTCGCCATCCTGGCGGGAGTCATGGTGCCGCGGCTCTCGGCGCGCATGGCCACCTCGCGCGACGCGCGCCGCCTGGCGGACATCAAGGCCGTCAAGACGGCGATCGAGGCGTATTACGCGGACAAGGGTCACTACCCGCCGCCGCAGAAGAACGACGCCTTCGGCGGCTGGGACGTCTCGCACGACGGGAACTTCATCCAGGAGCTGCGCGACACGGGCTTCCTCCCGGAGAACGCACAGGATCCCATCAACGACAACGAGTTCCACTACCGCTACTACGTGTACAGCCAGGGCTCCTACGGCTGCCAGGGATCGGGTCCGTTCTTCCTGCTCGGCATCCGGCGCTTCGAGACCGAGCCGTTCACGGACCGACACCGCGGCTTCTTCAAGTGCAAGGGCCGCGACTGGGCGACGACCTTCGCCTACGTCACGGGCAGCGGAGCGACGTTCAAGCAGTAGCGTGCGGCGCGCGGCTCGCCCCTTTGAATCGCGGCTCGCCGCTTAGGGTCAGCCGCCGACTGCGCTGCCGAGCACCGGTCTCCGAGCCTTTTCTCCGCCATGCCCGTCGGGCTCGGGGGGGCGCCCCGCTAGAGTCCGCGCCATGGACTACGCCACGCGCACCGTCCGCCTGGACCGACTCGGTCTCGACTTCGACGTCCTGGCCGCCGATTCGATCATCGGGCCCGCCATCGAGCACGGCGCGTGGGAGGAGCACGAGACGCGGCTCTTCCTCGCGCACGTGGTCCCGGGTTGCACGGTCGTCGACCTCGGCGCGAACGTCGGCTGGTTCGCCGTGCAGGCGATCCGCGCCGGAGCGCGCGTGCACGCCTTCGAGCCCGTACCGGGCATCGCCGCCGTCGCGCAGCGCAACATCGAGCGCGCGAACGCCCTCGGCCCGGGCAGCGGCGTGCTCCACCGCTGCGCGGCCGGCGCGGCGCCCGGTCGCGCGCAGATCGCGCTCGCGCCAACGAACCGCGGCGACAACCGCGTGACCGACGGCGCCCTCCCGGCCGACATGCGCGGCGCGGAGCTCTTGGAGATCGAGGTCGCGCGCGTCGACGACCTCGTGGCGGAGTCCGCGCGCGTCCTGAAGATCGACACGCAGGGCTCGGAGTGGCTCGCGCTGTCGGGCGCGCGCGAGCTCCTGCTCCGCAGCCCGAAGCTCGCGCTCCTCGTGGAGTTCTGGCCCTACGCCCTGCGCGGCACCGAGCCGCGCGAGCTCCTCTCGTTCCTCGCGCGTGAGGGCTTCATGCTCGGCAAGGCGACCGCGGCCCCCTATCCGATGGAGCCCGAGCGCATCCTGCGCCAGGCGCTCGCGCGCGATCCCGTGAAGGGCGGGCTCGATCTGTACGGCACGCGCGGGCTGCCCTTCCACGTGCAGGGCCTCGCGAAGCGCTTGCACGGGGCCTGGCGCGCCTGGCGCGAGGAGTGATCGGCCCGGGCCCCGGGCCTTTCTCCTCGGGCCGGCGCGCGATCCGACCGATGAGGGAGACCTGACCTGCGCCCAGGAGCCCTCGTGATCGACTTCCGAACCTCGTTCCGCTCCCACGCATTCTTCGAGGCCCTCGCCCGTCGGTCCGAGCCGCACGTGAGCGCCGAGCAAGGCGTGGCGCGGCTCTCGGGCGACGCGCTGTTGCCGCCGGTCGAGCTCGAGGAGCACGTCTCGCAGTGGGTCGCGGAGCTCGCCGCCCACGGGGTCGAGCACGCGGGCGCGGTCGCGGGCTCGCACGAGGAGATCGCGAACCTCGCGGAGGCGGCGGACGTCGCGCGCGGCGTGCTCGCGCCGCTCGCGCCGATCGACCCCACGTCGCCCGACGCGCTCGCGCTGGTCGAGCGCTGGGTGGGCTCGGGCGCCTTCCGCGGGATCGTGCTGTCGCCTTCGTCCGACGGTTATCGCCTGAGCGACGGCGCCGCCACGGACGTGCTCGAGCTCCTCGCGAGCTCGGCGGGCGTGTGCCTCGTCGAGTGCGGGATCCCCGGCCGCGCGCTGCACAAGGCCTTCGGCTTCCGTCCCGCGTTCGATCCGGTCGCCGCCAATCCCCTCGAGCTCCTCACCGTCGCCGAGCGCTACCCGGACGTCGCGTTCGTCGTGCCGAGCTTCGGCGCGGGTCTGTTCCGCGAGCTGCTCCTCCTCGCGAGCCTGGTGGAGAACGTCTACGCCGACACGGGCTCGTGGAACCGCTGGCGCGCCGCGCAGCCCGAGAGCCTGGGGCTCGTCGACGTCTTCGAGCGCGCGCTCGGCGTCCTGGGTCCCGAACGCCTCCTGTTCGCGACCGGCTCGGGCGCGCCGAACCGCGGCTGGCGCCACCCGATCCTCACGCACCAGCGCGAAGCCGTGGGAGCCTGCGGCCTCACCAACCCGGAGCGCGACCTCGTCTTCGACGGCAACGCACGCCGCCTGCTCTCGCTCGCCGTCCCGGCGCGCCGACACCAGCCGTCCACCGCGCTGTAGCGTCCGCAGCCGCGAACGCTCGCTCAGGCCAGGAAGCCCCCGTCGATCGAGAGGCTCGCGCCGGTGACGAAGGCGGCTTCGGGACCGGCGAGGTAGGCGACCAGCGCGGCGATCTCCTCGCCGCGACCGTAGCGGTCGAGCGCCAGCATGCTCCGCATGCTGGCGGCGAGCGGACCGTTGGCGGGGTTCATGTCGGTGTCGACCGGACCGGGTTGGACGTTGTTGACCGTGATGCCGCGCGGACCGAGGTCGCGCGCGAGCCCGCGGGTGAGCCCCGCGACGGCCGACTTCGTCATGGCGTAGACGCTGCCTCCGACGAACGGCATGCGCTCGGCGTTCACGCTGCCGATCGTGATGATGCGACCGCCGTCGGCCATGTGGCGCGCCGCCTCCTGCGCCGCCACGAAGACCGCGCGCACGTTCACCGCGACCATGCGGTCGAAGTCCTCGAGCGAGAACTCCTCGAATGGAGTGAACGCGGCGATGCCTGCGTTGTTGACCAGGACGTCGACGCCCCCGAAGGTCTGCACCGTCTTCGCGACGGCCTGCCTCACGGCCGCGGCGTCGGTGGCCTCCGCGCGGATCGCCACGGCCTTCCCGTCAGCGGCCACGATCGCGCGCACTACCTCGTCCGCCTGCTCCTTGGCCTTGGAGTAGGTGAGCGCCACGGCGGCGCCGTCGCGCGCCAAACGCACCGCGATCGCGGCACCGATGCCGCGCGATCCGCCGGTAACGAGCGCGACCTTGCTTTGTAGATGCTTCATGATTCGCTTTTATCAGTTCGAGGCCCTCGAGGCCCGCTAGCGGACGGCTCGGAAGCGACCTTCGCGAGACGAGAGAGGACCGCGCGCGCGTCCGCCCTGGCCGCTGTCCACCGCCTGCGCCTAGCATGCTGCGGGTGGACCTCGACTCCACAAGGAGCGACCGCGTCCGCGAGACCCACGCCAGATCCAAGGAGACCCCATGCATCCGAAGCTGCTCTCGTCCACGTTCGTCCTCGTCGCCCTGACGGTCGCCACGGCGGGTTTCCTCGCAGGCGGCGAGCAGGCCCTCGCTCGGGAGCAGCAGGCACCCGCGGGGAGCACGCCCACCTGGGCACCGGGCGGCAAGCGCGAGCGCCTGACGCCCGAGAACTGCGTCTTCGCGTTCATCGACCACCAGACCGGCCTGATGAACCTGGTCGACAACGCTCGGCCGGTCGAGTTCAAGAACATCGTGGTCGCGCTGGCCGAGACGGCGAAGCTGCACGGGGTGCCGGTCGTGATCACGACCAGCGCCGAGACCGGACCGAACGGCCCGTTCGTGCCGGAGGTCGTCGAGCTCTTCCCGAGCTCTCCCATCATCTCGCGCCCCGGTCAGATCAACGCCTGGGACAACCCGGACTTCGTGAAGGCCATCGAGACGTCCGGCCGCAAGAAGATCGTCATGTCGGGCATCACGACCGACGTGTGCGTCGCGTTCGCCGCGCTCTCGGCGCTCGACGCCGGCTACGAGGTGTACGTGGTCGTCGACGCGTCGGGATCCATGAACCACGACGTGCAGACGGCGGCGCTCATGCGCATGGCCGACGCGGGAGCGACCATCGGGACGTGGTTCGCGCTCTCGTGCGAGCTGCTCTCCGACTGGCGCAACCCGGCCGGTGCCAAAACGGCGCAGCTCTTCATCGATCACATGCCCTCGTACGCCGAGGTGTTCAACAGCCACAAGGCGCTGTCGGCGCCCGCCGCGCGCTGATCGCCTCGCCCGCGCCGGCAGGCGGCCGGCGTGGGCGCTCTTCCTCGTTCTCCCACGCGATCCGCTCACGGAGGAACGCACTTGAAGCTCCCCACGTCCATACGATCCTTCGTACGCCTGGCCGCGCTCGTCGCCGCTGCAACCGGGTTCGCTTGTCACACTCGCACGAATGTCCTCGCCGAAGTGCGCGCACCGGCCGACCTGATCGTGCGGAACGCACGCGTCACCACGCAGGCCGCGGCGCGGCCGGACGCGCAGGCGTTCGCCGTGCGCGCGGGTGTGATCGTCGCCGTGGGAAGCGAATCGGACGTCGAGACCCTGCGCGGCGACGCGACGCGCGTCGTCGACGCCGGCGGACGGCGCGTCGTCCCCGCCCTCGTCGACTCGCACCTGCACGCCGTACGCGGCGGGCGCTTCTACAACCTCGAGCTGCGCTGGGACGGCGTCGATTCGCTCGAGCGCGGCCTCGCGATGGTCCACGAGCAGGCTCGGCGCACGCCGCCCGGCCATTGGGTGCGCGTCGTCGGCGGCTGGTCGCCCTACCAGTTCCGCGAGAAGCGCATGCCGACCGTGGCGGAATTGAACGCCGCGGCGCCCGACACGCCCGTGCTGGTCCTGTTCCTCTACAGCCAGGGACTCTTGAACGGCGCCGGCGTCGAGGCGCTCGGCATCACGCGCGAGACGCAGGCTCCCGAGGGCGGCCGCTACGAGCTCGTCGACGGCGGCGCGATCCTGCACGCCGAGCCGAATCCCATGATCCTGTACTCGACGATCGCGAAGCTCCCCCAGCTCTCGCCGGCGGACCAGCTCAACTCGACGCGCCACTTCTACCGCGAGCTCAATCGCTTCGGGCTCACGAGCGTCGTCGACCCGGGCGGCGGCGGGCACGCGTACCCGGCGGACTACGAGGCGACGCGCGCACTAGCCGCGCAGCCCGGCTTGCCGCTGCGCATCTCGAGCTACCTCTTCGCGCAACAGAAGGGCACCGAGCTCGCGGAGATCGAGCGCTGGATCGCCGAGGAAACGCTGGACCTCGATCGCGCCGTCGAGCGGCTGAACGGCTACGTGACCGAAGGCGCCGGCGAGAACCTCGTGTGGTCGGCCGGCGACTTCGAGAACTTCCTCGCCGCGCGCCCGGAGCTCGCGAAGTCGATGGAAGCCGAGCTCGCGGCGGTGACGCGCGTGCTCGTCCAGCACGACTGGCCGATCCGCATCCACGCGACCTACGACGCGTCCATCACGCGCGTGCTCGACGTGTTCGAGCCGATCTTCGCGGAGCACGGCTATCGCGCGCGCTGGTGCATCGACCACGCCGAGACGATCTCGGATGTGAACCTCGCGCGCATCGCGCGTCTCGGCGGCGGCATCGCGATCCAGAACCGCATGGCGTTCGCGGGCGAGTACTTCGCAGAGCGCTACGGCGTCGCGGCCGCGCGCCGAGCGCCTCCGATTCGCCAGATGCTCGCCGCCGGTCTGCCGGTCGGCGCCGGAACGGACGCCACGCGCGTCAGCAGCTACAACCCCTGGCTCGCGCTCGCCTGGATGGTCACGGGCGAGACCGTCGGCGGCACAAAGCTCCTCGCGCCGGAGAGCCGGCTCTCGCGCGCGGAAGCCCTGCGGCTCTACACGCTCGGCAGCGCGTGGTTCAGCGGCGAGGAGACCGTGAAGGGCCGCATCGCTCCCGGGCAGTACGCCGACTTCGCGATCCTGTCGGCCGACTACTTCACCGTCCCCGACGAGGACATCCGCTCGATCGAGTCCGTGCTGACGGTGACGGGCGGCGACGTCGTGCACGCAGCCGAGCCCTTCGCCGCCATCGCGCCCGCGCCACTGCCGTCGGTGAGCCCCGCGTGGTCCCCGGTGGCGCGCTTCGGCGGGTACCAGCGGCCCCTGTCCACACGCCGCGCTCAGTAGGTCGAGCGCGAGCCCCGCGCAGCGCTCCTCGCGAGTCGACGGGACTTGCGAGCGCGAAAGGAAAGGAACCAACGATGAGCAGCAAACAGACGACTTCGAAGAGCTTGGTCTCGCGCCGCACGGCGCTCCAGAGCGGCGCCGGCGTGCTGGCAGCGGCCGGACTCCCCGCGTGGCTGCGCCACCTTGGCGGGTACAACAACTCCCTGGGTCGACCCGAGTAACAGGATCACGTCTGGAGGAACCATGGCGACGATGCGTGTTGTGCAGGTCTCTCGCCCCAAGGGGCCCTTCGAGATCGTCGAGCGGAAGATCCCGGAACCGGGCGCCGGATCGGTGCGGATCAAGGTGCACGCCTGCGGCGTTTGTCACAGCGATTCGATCACCAAGGAAGGCTTGTTCCCGATCCAGTATCCGAGGGTTCCCGGACACGAGGTGACGGGCGTGATCGACGCCGTCGGAACCGGCGTGGCCGGATGGGAGGCGGGCCAACGGGTGGGCGTCGGGTGGAACGGCGGCTACTGCGGCTACTGCGACCCTTGCCGCCGCGGAGAGCTCTTCGCCTGCGTGCGCGGGCAGACGACCGGTGTCACCTATGACGGCGGCTACGGCGAGTACATGATCGCCCCCGCCAGCGCCGTCGCGCTGATGCCGGCCGAATTGCCGCCCGTCGAGGCTGCCCCGCTCTTGTGTGCCGGCCTCACGACCTTCAACGCGCTGCGCAACAGCGGCGCGCGGCCGGGCGACGTCGTCGCCGTGCTCGGCCTGGGCGGGCTCGGCCACCTCGGGGTCCAGTACGCCGCGAAGATGGGCTTTCGCACGGTCGGCATCGCGCGCGGGAAGGACAAGGAGCCCCTCGCCCGAAAGCTCGGCGCGTCGGTCTACATCGACAGTCAGGCCCAGGATCCGGCGGCGGAGCTCCAGGAGCTCGGCGGCGCGAAGGTCGTTCTCGCGACGGCGACGAGTGGCGAGGCGATGAGCGCGGTCCAGGGCGGCCTGGCCGTGAACGGCACCCTTCTGATCGTCGGTGCGGCCGAGTCGATGCAAGTGTCTCCCCTGTCGCTGCTCATGGGATGCCGCTCGGTCAAGGGCTGGTACTCCGGCACGTCGATCGACTCGGAGGACACGCTCGGGTTCAGCCTGCGGAACGGCGTGCGGTCGATGAACGAGACCTATCCGCTGGAGCGCGTGACCGAAGCCTACGACCGCATGATGAGCGGCAAGGCGCGCTTCCGAGTCGTGCTCGAGATCGGAACGTAGCCGGGTGATCTCTTCGACACACCGGCCGACCCGTGGCCAATCTCCCTCGGGCGCGTCATGCATCCCACACAGCCTCCGGTCGGTAGGATCCCCGGCGCTGTCGTTCCAGGAGCAGAGAGCCTCCGGTCCAGCCCGAAGGAACGCGTGACGAAGGCTCGGTCCGGAACCGGTCCGAGCCGCGCGCTTCGCATGCCGAGCGCGCTCAATTCGGCACCGCGGCGTCCACGCGCGGGGTCTGGCCGCGCAGGACGGAGTTGTCGGCGAAGAGGCGCGTTTGGTCGACGACGGGTGTTGCGAGGAGCGCTTCGACGTCGATCTGGCCGGATTGGGCGTAGGCGTCCAGCGCGTTCTGCCAGCAGCAGAGCTCGACTGCGCGCGCGTCGATGCCGCGCTCGAGCATGAGCTTGGCGGTCTTCGGCACGGACAGGGGGTCGCTGACGCCCCAGTCGGCGGAGCTGTCGACGATCAGGCGCTCCGGGCCGTAGCGCTTCACGATCTCGACCATCCGCTCGCTGCCCATCTTCGTGTGCGGGTAGATCGTGAACGCGGCCCACGCGCCGCTCTCGAGCGTGTCCTCGACCGTCTCCTCGGTGTTGTGGTCGACGACGAGCTTGGCCATGTCGACGCCCAGGTGCGCGGCGACCTCGAGCGTGCGCACGATGCCGCGCTGCTTGTCGCGGTGCGGCGAGTGGATCATGATCGGCATGTCGCTCTCGACCGCGAAGGCCATCTGCACCTCGAGCGCGTGCTCCTCGGCCGGCGTGATCTCGTCGTAGCCGATCTCCCCCACCGCCACGACGCCCTGCTTGAGCGCGAAGCGCGGCACGAGCTCGAGCACCTCCTTCGCGAGCGCCTCGTTGTTGGCCTCCTTGGCGTTCAGGCCGATGGCGCAGAAGTGCGCGACACCGAACTGCGCGGCGCGGAAGCGCTCCCAGCCGATCAGGCTCGAGAAGTAGTCGACGAACGTGTCGACGCCCGTGCGCGGCTGGCCGAGCCAGAAGGCTGGCTCGACGATCGCGCGCACGCCCGCCTTGGCCATGGCCTGGTAGTCGTCCGTCGTGCGGCTCGTCATGTGGATGTGCGGGTCGAAGAAGCGCATGGGGTTGGCCTTGTCCGTTCGAAGCTTCTGTCAGGGGGTCGCCCGGAGTCGATCGAGGTCCCGGAACGCGCGCTGGTGGAAGTCGCCGCCCTCTGCGCGCCGCAGGCGCTTCGCCACACGCTCGTCCCGCTCGCGTTCCATGGCGCGGCGCAGGAGCCCGAGCTCGCCCGCGCGCGCGAGCGCGATCCCGGCGGCCGCGCGTCCGATCGGCGGACCGCTCTCGAGCTCGCGCTCGAGGGCGGCGGTCGCGCGCCCGCCGCCGTACGGCCCGAGGCACAGCCACAGCTCGGGCTGGACCTCGCGCCCGGCGCTGCGCCGCTCGTCGACCAGATCGAGCGCCATGCGCGCGAGCTCGTCCGAGAGCCTCTCGTCCAGTCCGTGGACGCGCCACAGCGGCGCGCCGACGAACACGCACTTCACGACGCACTGCCGCCACGCCAGGTCGTCGAAGCAGCGAAACGGGAACGGGGTGTCGCACGCGACCGCCTCGAAGACGGTGCGCATGTTCGTGCGGCAGCCCTCGGCGCCGCGCCGGGCGAAGCGCTCGGGCTCGGGCAGGAGGGCGAGCGTCGCGTACAGCGCGACGAGCTCGCCCTCGTCGGCGAAACGGAACGCATCCTCGAGCGCGCGCGCGCCGGAGTCCAGGGCGAGATCGCCGCGCGCGAGCACGAGCGACGCGCGCAGCGCCGTGAGCAGGCTCCAGCGCTCCGGGTTCCAGCCCGGGACGATCCGCTCGGCCCGCACGAGATCCTCCGGGCGCGGCTCGAGGGGCGCGGAGCGCGCGTGGCGCGAGGCCAGCGCGAGGAGCGAGCAGAAACGCGCGTCCGAAGCTCCCGCGATCTCCGCCACGGCCGTCGCGCGCCAATCGGCCCCGCGGCCGTCGAGCCGCGTCGCGAGCAGCTCCGCGAGGAACTCCGCCGTCGCGCTCACGCCTCGCGCGCTCCCCGTGTGACGCGCGGGACGCGCGGGACGCGCGAGGTGGCGCGCGCGCGCCGAGGTCCGCGGCGCCCGCTCGCGGCGGCGGTGCGGCGGCGCTTCGGAGCGGATCGAGGGGACATGGCGGATCGGCGCGCGGCGGCGCGCAGAGAAAGCGCACCATCATGGAGCGCGGGCTCCGGACGGGAAAGGGCTCCGTTCCCCGGCCATGCGATCGGACGGCCGCGCGCGGTCCGGCCGGGCGCGGCGAGCGCGCGATCGACACCCGCGCGATCCGAGCGCTACGCTCTCCCCCCGCTCGGTCCTCGAGCGCTCCGCCGAGGTCGAAAGGACCCCCGCCCACCCCATGACGCACGGCAGCTTCAAGACCCCTCCTCCGAGGAACGAACCCGTTCGCGACTACGCGCCCGGCTCGCCCGAGCGCCTCTCCGTCGAGCGCACGCTCGACGCCCTCGCGGAGGAGGAGATCGAGGTCCCGCTCGTGATCGGCGGCGAGGAGGTGCGCACCGGCGACACCGCCCGCATGACGATGCCGCACGACCACCGCCACACGCTGGGCACCTTCCACCAGGCGGGCGCTGAGGAGGTGGCGCGCGCCGTGGAGGCCGCCGAGCGCGCGCGACCGGAGTGGGAGCGCCTGGGATTCGCGGAGCGCGCCGCCATCTTCCTGCGCGCGGGCGAGCTCTTGGCCTCGACCTGGCGTGATCGGCTCGACGCTTCGACCATGCTCGGTCAGTCGAAGACCGTGCACCAGGCGGAGATCGACGCGGCCTGCGAGCTGATCGACTTCCTGCGCTTCAACGTGCACTTCGCCGAGCGCGTCTACGCCGAGCAGCCCGAGTCGTCGCCCGGCTGTTGGAACCGCCTCGAGCACCGGCCGCTCGACGGCTTCGTCTTCGCCGTCACGCCGTTCAACTTCACGTCGATCGCCGGCAACCTGCCCATGGCGCCGGCGCTCATGGGCAACACCTGCCTGTGGAAGCCCGCGTCGACGTCGGTCTACTCGAACTGGTTCCTCCTGAAGCTGTTCGAGGACGCCGGCATGCCGCCGGGCGTGATCAACTTCCTGCCCGGCCGCGGGAGCGAGGTCGGCGATCCCGTGCTCGCCTCGCCGCGCTTCGGCGGCGTGCACTTCACGGGCTCGACCGCCGTCTTCCGCGGCATGTGGCGGACGATGGCCGAGAACATGTCGAGCTACGGCCAGTACCCGCGCGTCGTCGGCGAGACGGGCGGCAAGGACTTCGTCTTCGCGCACGCGTCGGCAGACGTCCAGACGCTGGCCGTCGCGCTCGTGCGCGGCGCCTTCGAGTACCAGGGCCAGAAGTGCTCGGCCGCGAGCCGCGCCTACGTGCCGAAGAGCCTGTGGGGCGACCTGCGAGACCTCCTCGGCGACATGCTCGGCGAGGTGCGCATGGGCGACGTGCGCGACTTCTCGAACTTCGTGGGCGCCGTCATCGACGGGAACTCGTTCAAGAAACTCTCCGACGCCATCGCCTTCGCGCGCTCGAGCCCCGACGCCGAAGTCGTGTTCGGCGGCGAGTGCGACGACACGACCGGCTGGTTCGTGCAGCCGACCGTGATCGAGGCCACGGACCCGCGTTACGAGACCATGAAGACCGAGCTCTTCGGTCCCGTGCTGACGGTCTTCGTCTACGACGACGCGCGCCTCGACGAGACGCTCGCGCTGTGCGACACGACGGCCGAGTACGCCCTGACGGGCGCCGTCTTCGCGCACGACCGCGCCGCCATCGCGAAGATCTCCGACGCCCTGCGCTTCGCCGCCGGCAACTTCTACGTCAACGACAAGCCGACGGGCGCCGTCGTCGGCCAGCAGCCCTTCGGGGGCTCGCGCGCCTCGGGCACGAACGACAAGGCAGGCTCGATCCTGAACCTCTTGCGCTGGGTCTCGCCGCGCACGATCAAGGAGACGTTCGTGCCGCCCACCGACTGGCGCTACCCGTTCCTCGGTTGAGTCGACGGCTTCCATGACCCTGCGCTCCGCCCACGCCGACGACGCCGATCTGCTCGCGCCGGTGCTCCGCGAGCGCGACGACGCCACGGGCTTCAACGGCCGACCGTGGCACCCGTGGGCGCTCGTGCCGTGGGCCGTCTTCGCCGGCGCGATCGGCACGGGCGCGCTCTACGCCGTGAACTTCCATCGCCTGGGCCAGCGGCGCGCGGTCGTTTCGTGCGCGCTCGCCTTCGCCGCGTTGGCGATCCTCCTGACCTGGATGCCCTTCCTGCTGGACGCTCGAGCGCGCGAGTCGACGAAGCTCGTCACGCGTGCCGTCCCGGTGATCCTGGGCGCGATCGCCGCGGGGCTCCAGCAGCAGCGCTTCCGCGTCTTCGCGAACAGCGGCGGCGATGTACCGGGAACGCTGCGCGTCGGGCTGCTCGCGATCGCGTTCGGCCTGGCTTGCCACGTCGCGCTCGGAGTCGTGTTCGTGGCGGCGTTGGGAGACCCGGCGTGACGGGCGAAGGCGCCGCGCGCGCGCGCGAGGAGCTCGAGCGCGGTCACGCGAAGGCCGAGCACTTCCTCGGCATCGGCCGCATCGACCTCGCCGAGCGCGAGATCGCCGCCCTCTTGCGCGCGGATCCCGACGACGGCGCTGCGCACCTGTTGCGCACCCGGGCCCTCCTCGGCAAGGAGCTCGTGGACGAAGCCGAGACTGCGCTCCAGGACGCCCTGCGTTGCGATCCCGAGTCGATCCCCGCGATCGCGCTGCAGGGCACCCTGCGCGCGCACCGCGGGCTGCACCGCGAGGCCGAGGAGATCTTCCTCGCCGCGCTCCGGCTCGCGCCCGGCATTCCGGCCCTGTGGGTGCTGTACGGCGAGCTCCTCGTGAAGACGGGTCACATGGACAAGGCCGAGCGCGTCGCGCGCCGAGCGCTGGCCCTCGATCCCGACGACGAGTCCGCCCACGGGCTCCTCGGGCGCGTGCTGGCCAGCGGCTGGCGCGCGCGACTGGGCGTGCGTCACGGCGAGCGCGGCGTCGCGCTCGCGCCCGACAGCGATGCGACGCACGCGTCGCTCGGCTACACCTACCTGCACTCGGGCCATCCGTTCCGCGCGCGGCGCCACCTGCGCGAGGCGCTGCGCCTCGATCCGACCGACGCCGACCTCCAAGCCGCCTACCTCGAAGCCGACACGGCCTGTCGCCTCGTCTACCTCCCGATGTACTGGTGGTCGCACCTCGTCGACCGCCTGCCGGGCAAGCAAGTGGGCGCGTGGGTGATCTTCATCGTCGTGCTGCAAGGCCTGCGCTGGCTCGACGCGCCGGAGCTCGTCATCGGCGTCTTCGCCTTCGGCTACCTGCTGCTCGTCGTCTACACCTGGGTCGCCCACCACCTCGTCCGCGCCTGGATCCGCTTCTTCCCGGCGCGCTGAACCCGAAGCGTGCCGCCGGCGAAGTTGCTGCCGACGGAGGTCGTTCTCCCCTCGATTCCGCCCCAATGAGTTCGACCAAGGGAGCTGCCGATAGACGAGCGGCGCCCACCGCATCTCGCGCGCGCCGCCCCGATGACCCGGCCTACCGCTCGCCCAGACAGCGACCTACTCGTGCCGGTACTTGCGGAGGTGGACGACGCGACGGGCTTCTGCGGCAAGCCATGGGATCCGACGGGATTCCTCCCTTGGACCCTCTTGGCCGGTCCGGTCGGCACGGGCTTCTTCTACGTCATGAACTTCCACCGGCTCGGTCGAAGGAGCGCGGTTCTCGTCTGGACGCCCGTTTTCCTCGCCATGTCGCTCCTCTTCTCCTGGGGAGCGGTTCGGTTCGATACGGAGCTGTCACTCACGACCAAGCTCGCGGTGCGCGCCGTTTCATCGCTCGTTGCCGCGATCATCGTGCGAATTCAAGAACGTCGCTTTCACGTGTACCTCGAAAGTGGAGGCGATCCGGAGTTCGCCTACAAACCGGGCTTCGTCGCGGTCGTCATGGGCGTGATCTCGGACGTCGCGCTCCAGAACGGTTTGGTGGAGTTGTCGGGAGTTCGGTCGTGACCGGTCGAACCGAATCTCGTCCGGTTCAGTCCCGCGGCCACGAGAAGGCGGAGCATTTCCTCGCCATCGGTCGCATCGACCTCGCGGAGCGCGAGATCGACGCGCTCCTGCGCGCGAATCCAGACGATGGGTCCGTACACCTACTGCGCGCGCAGGCCCTGATCGGCAGGGAACTCGTCGACGAAGCCGAGTGCGCTGTCGGGGAGGCGCTGCGCTGCGACCCACGCTCGATTCGAGCACTCGCCCTACGCGGCGCGATCCGCGCCTATCGCGGGCACCACCGCGAAGCCGAGGAGATCTTCCTCGCCGCCCTGCGGCTTGCTCCTCATGAAACGGGGTTGTGGATCGCGTACGGAGAGCTCCTGGCGAAGACGGGGCACTTGGCGAAAGCAGAGCACACCGCGCGCCATTCCTTGTCACTCGATCCCCGCGACGAGGCCGCGCACGGCCTCCTCGGTCACATCCTCGCCAAAAGGGGGCTTGGACGACTCGGTGTGCAACACGGAGAAAGGGGCGTCGCGCTCCTTCCGGAGGACGACGGGACGCACGTAGCGCTCGCGGAAGCCTACCTGCGGTCCGGCCATCCTTACCGTGCGCGGCGCCACCTGCGTGAAGCGCTGCGGCTCGATCCGAGCGACGTCAACCTCCAGGCACGTCACGAAGAGGCCGACATGGCCTGCATGTGGATCCTGCTTCCACTGTACGGGTGGTCTCTCTTCGTCGAGCGTGTGCCGGGCAAGCACATCGGCGTGTGGGCCCTTCTCATAGCCATCTTGTTGACGATGAGCTGGTTCCAAGTGCCGGAAAAGGCAATGATTCCATTGATCGGCCTCTACTTGAATATGTGTCTCTACCCGTGCATCGCGTACCCCCTCGGCCGAGTTTGGGTGCACCATTTTCCGACCCGATGAATCACGACGACCCTTCACACGACGTACTCTCCGCGCTTCAGCGCGTGCTCGAGAGCGATCCGCAGAACGGCGCGCTGTGGCTGCATTACGCGGAGCTCCTGCACGCCGCGGGGAAGCCCGCCGAAGCCGTGCTCGCGCTGCGCTCGGCGGCCGAGATCGATTCGGTGCGCCACCAGGCGTCGAAGCGGCTCGTGCCGCTCCTTCGCGAGACCGGGCAGCTCGCCGAAGCGCTCATTCGTGCCGAAGCGCTGCTCGCGAAGGGCGAGGACGCGGAGCTGCGCCGTGAGCTCGAGCTCGTCGAACGAGCGCGCGGAAAGGTAGAGACGCCTCTCGAAGCCCCCCCCTCCGGGACGCCTGCGCCCGGGACGCCCGCGCCCGGGACGCCGGCGCTCGCGGGCGTGAGCGAGGGACCGCTCGACACCGCCGCGTGGGCCGAGCAGTTCGACTGGGGCGACCTGCGCGTCACGTTCGGCGACGTCGCCGGCCTGGAGGACGTCAAGCGCCAGATCAAGTTGCGCGTACTCGCGCCCATGCAGAACCCCGACGTCTACCGCGCCTTCAAGCGCGAGGGCGGCGGCGGACTCCTCTTGTACGGTCCGCCCGGGTGCGGCAAGACGTTCATCGCGCGCGCCACGGCCGGCGAGATCGGCGCGCGCTTCGTGTCCGTGACGATCCACGAGATCGTCGACAAGTTCTGGGGCGAGAGCGAGAAGCTCGTGCACGCGCTGTTCGAGGACGCGCGCAAGAACCAGCCCACGGTGCTGTTCTTCGACGAGTTCGACGCGCTCGGCACCTCGCGCGGGGGCAGCGACTCGCAATTCTGGAAGACGCTCGTCGACCAGCTCCTGCAGGAGATGGACGGGATCGGCCGCAACAACGCCGGCGTGCTCGTGTTCGCCGCCACGAACATGCCGTGGAGCGTCGACGCCGCGTTCCGCCGGCCCGGTCGCTTCGACCGCGTGATCTTCGTGCCGCCGCCCGACGCCGCGGCGCGCGCCGAGATCCTCGCGCGGCACGCCGCAGAGCTCCCCGGCGGCGCCGCGCTCGCGTTGGAGGAGACCGTGCGGAGGACGGAGCTCTTCACGGGCGCCGACCTCCGGTCCCTGTGCGAACGCGCCGCCGAGCGGGCCCTCGAGCACTCGCTCGAGAGCGGCGAGGTGCAGGCGGTGACGGCCGCGGACCTCGCGCGCGCGCTCTCGGAGGCGAAGAGCACCGCCATCGAGTGGCTCACGACGGCGCGCAACTACGCGCGCTACGCCAACGACGGCGGCCAGTACGACGAGCTCGCGACCTACCTGAAGAAGCAGAAGCGCTGGTGAGCGCCTCGGGAAGCCCCGCTCTGCCCGCTACCGGACGCGGACACTAGCGTTCGAGCCGCACCACGCGGTCGACGGCGACGTCGCGCAGCACCGTGCGCTCGCCGTCCGGCCAGATCGCGGAGAGCTCGTCCACGCGCTCGACCGCTCCAAGCCCGAAGTGGAAGCGGCGGTCGGAGACCGAGCAGTAGGATCCGCCGTAGACCGCGTGGCGCACGAACCTGCGCTCGCCGGCCCCGAGCTCGACGCGCACGGCTCCGTTCGCCTCGACCAGGAGCCAGGCGCCGCGGCGCGGCGAGTCGTTGCGCAGCACGGTCGGCGGCGCGTCGATGCTCGAGACGACCAGGTCCACGTCGCCGTCGCCGTCGAGGTCGCCGGCCGCGAGGCCGCGGCTCGATCGGACCACCTCGAGGCCCGGCCCCGATTGCGCGCCCACGTCCACGAACTTGCCCCCCTCGCCGTGCAGGAGCAGGTCCGGCTGGCGATAGCCGATGAGCTCGGCCGCGAACAGATCGGCCTCGGGGTAGATGTGCCCGCAGGCGACGAACAGATCGAGCCAGCCGTCGAGGTCGAGATCCGCGAGTACTGCTCCCCACTCGAGCGTCGCGTAGGTCGGCCCCCTCAAGCCGTAGCGCGTCGTCGCGTCGTCGAACATGCAGTTCCCGCGGTTCAGGTAGAGCGTGGCCGGGTCGAGCGCGAAGGCGGTCACGAGCATGTCGACGCGCCCGTCGAGGTCGACATCGCCGGCCGCGACGCCCATGCTCGCCTGGGCGAGACCGCTCTTGTCCTGCGCCGCGCCGCTCCACAGCCCCATCTCCTGGAAGTGGCCGGTGCCGTCGTTGCGATAGAGGTAGTTCGGGTTCGAGTCGTTCGCGACGTACAGGTCGAGGTCGAGATCGTCGTCGAGGTCGAGCGCCTGCACGCCGAAGCCCCAGTACAGGCCCACGTCCGTCAGCCCCGCCTCCTCCGTCGCGTCTCGGAAGCCTCCGCGACCGTCGTTCGCGAAGTAGCGGTCGGGCTCGCCCTCGAGCCCGAACGGGCCGACCATGACCTTCTGACCCTTCCAGTCGAACGTGGCCTTGGCCTCGAGCACCTCCTCGAGCGTGCACGCGATGTAGCCCGCGACGAACAGGTCGAGATCGCCGTCGCCCTCGGCGTCGAAGAGCGCGGCGCCCGTCGACCAGCCGTCGATGCCGGGCGAGCTCGGCGCCGGGACGAAGCGCGCGTCGCCGCCGTTCAGGTAGAGCACGTCGGGGCCGAAGTTCGCGACGAACACGTCGACGTCCCCGTCGCCGTCCACGTCGCCGCACTCGACGCCGGTGCCCCACCCCTCGTCGCCGAGCCCCGAACGCTCGGTCGCGTCCGCGAACGTCCCGTCCCCGCGATTGTCGTAGTAGACGTCGCGCCCGCGCTCGAGCACCTGCGCGCCCGCGAGGCGCCAGCCGTTCGCGAGGAAGAGATCGAGGTCGCCGTCACCCTCGCCGTCGAAGAGCGCGAGCCCGGACCCGCCCGATTCGAGGATGTGGGGCCTCTCGGGGCGGCCGCACCAGATCGGCGCGACGACTCCGGCGTCCGCGGCGACGTCGACGAAGAGGAGCGGCGCTGGCGCGTCGGCCGAGCCCGCGGGTGGCTGCGTGGCGTCGTCCGAGCAGGCGACGAGCGCCACGAGCAGCCACCCCGTACGTCTCATTTCGCCGCGAGCAGCGGATCGGCGATGGCCGCGAAGTCCTTCCAGGCCTTGTCGCGCGCGGCGTCGTCCCTGGCGGAGCGCATGGCGGCAGCGGCGGCGAGGGCGCCCTCCTTCGCCTTCTTCGTCACCAGCACGTAGCCGGGGTCGAAGATGCCCTTGGCCTCGCCCGCGGCGTTGTGGTTGAAGCCGCCGTCGAGGAGCTTCTTGCGCACGCCGCCGATGGCGTTGTCGCCCTCGTTGCCGAAGAGTGCCATCTCGGCCGCGGCCTCTTCGTGCTTCTTGTTCTCGTGGTGCATCTTCGCGGCCTGGTAGTGGCCGGAGAGCATCCCGCGCACGAACTGCTCCTCGGTCTCGTGCAGCGCCAGGATGGCGTCAGCCAGGGACGAGTAGCAGGTGACCGTGGTCGAGGGAGTCGCCTGCGAACGCAGGCCTGCGTAACCGAATCCTGTGAGCAGCGCCGCGGACGCGATCAGTGCTAGCTTCATCACGCTTCCTTCCTTCGAGGTGGCTTGGACTTGTCGGGGAGAGCTCGGCGGCAACCTAGCGTCCGCCAGCGCAACGAGGAAGGCTCCTCCCCCGCGTCCCGGCATCGAGGCGAATCCCCGGCCTCCGCGCGCGCCGGGCTCAAGTGGTTCTCGGAAAGGGACGATGGGCGGGATTCCGACCTTCCACCAGAGGAGCCCCCGCTTGAAGCTCGAAACGCTTGCCTACACGATCGACGAAGGTTGGTCGGTCCGACCGTTCCCCGCGCTCGACTCGGAGCGCACGCTGCTCGTCGTCTTCGGAGCTCCGCGCTACGTGGACGATCCCGCGCCGCTGCGCGAGCTGCGCGCCGCCTTCCCGCGCTCGCACGTCGTCGGCTGTTCCACCTCGGGCGAGATCCACGGGACGCTGCTCGCGGACGATTCGCTCTCGGTCGCGATCTGCCGTTTCGAGTCTTGCGAGCTCGCGTCGACGTCCGCGCCGATCCAGGGTTCGGAGGACTCGTTCACCGTCGGCAAGCAGTTGGCCGAGGAGCTCTGGCGCGACGACCTGCGCGCCCTGTTCGTGCTGTCGGACGGCCTCAACGTCAACGGCAGCGAGCTCGTGCGCGGTCTCAACGACATCGTCCCCGACTCGGTCGTCGTGACGGGCGGGCTGGCAGGCGACGGCGCGCGCTTCCAACGCACGTGGGTGATGGGCGGCGGAGAGCCGCGGACCCACCTCGTGTCGGCAGTCGGCATGTACGGCGCAGGCCTCCAAGTCGGCCACGGGTCGAAGGGTGGCTGGGACATGTTCGGCCCCGCGCGGCTCATCACGCGCTCGAAGGCGAACGTGCTGTACGAGCTCGACGGGCGCCCGGCGCTCGAGATCTACAAGGAGTACCTCGGGGAGCGCGCCGCTGGACTGCCTGCCACCGCGCTGCTCTTCCCGCTCGCCCTGCGCGCGAACGCCGACGACACGAAGGAGCTCGTGCGCACGGTGCTGGCCGTGGACGAGGCCCAGCAGTCCATGACGTTCGCCGGCGACATGCCGGAGGGACACCTGGCCCAGCTCATGCGCGCCAACTTCGAGCGCCTGATCGATGGAGCTGCGAGCGCAGCGCTGCACACGCTCCACTCCGCCGGCGACGTCGTGGGCACGGACGTGCTCGCGATCGCGATCTCGTGCGTGGGGCGGCGTCTGATCCTCGGCGAGCGCACCGAGGAGGAGATCGAGGCGGCGTTCCAGTCGATGCCGCCCGGCACGCGGCAGGTCGGCTTCTACAGCTACGGCGAGATCTCGCCCTACGCCTCGGGCCACTGCGACCTGCACAACCAGACGATGACGCTGACGACCTTCTCGGAGTCGTGAGCTTGGTGTCCCAGTCGTCCGGTTCGCCGCGCCGGACGCGCCCTGGCGCGCGGCCGGATCCACCTCTCGCTCCCCTGGGCATGGCCGACCCTACCGATTACCACCCTTTGATCCGGCGCCAGCTCGGCCGCTGCGGGCTGACCGAGGATCCGGCGCTCGGCCCTCCCGGCTGGGGGGAGTTCCTCGAGCGCGTCAGCCGTGCCTACGGCGACGCCGACCGCGAGCGCCTCCTCCAGGAGAACGTGCTGAAGACGCTCTCGGCGGAGATGCTGCGACTCAACGAGTCGCTGCGCCGCTCCGAAGCCTCCTTGGCGGACGAGCGCGACAAGCTCCAGGCCGTCGTCACGTCGCTCGGCGACGGGCTGTGCGTGCTCGACGTCGACGGCCGCTGCCAGTACCTCAACCCCGAGGCCGAACGTCTCCTCGGCGCTCGCTTCGACGAAGGTGCGACCTTGCGCATCGAGGAACTGTGCGACGGCCTGGAGCCGCGCTGGATCGCCAACGGCTCGCGCATCCGCGACGACGATGGTGTCTTCCACCGGTCCGACGGCACGGAGTTCCCGGTCGCCTACGTGCTGAACCCGATCGTGCGCGAGGGCGGCGTACAGGGAGCAGTGCTCGTCTTCCGCGACGTCACCGAGCAGAAGCGCGTGCAGGAAGCGTTCGCGCGCGAGCACGACAAACTGCGCAGCATCATCTCGCAGGCGCCGATCGCGATGGCGATGTTCGACCGCGAGATGCGCTACCTCGTGCACAGCGAGCGCTGGCTCGCCGACTACGGGCTGACGGACGGCGAAGTGATCGGTCGCTCCCACTACGAGGTCTTCCCCGACGTTCCCGAGCGCTGGCGCGAGGCCCACCGGAGCGCCCTCGCCGGAGAGGTCGTCACGAACCCCCAGGACGTGTTCGAGCGAGCCGACGGTTCGCGCATGTACCTGCGCTGGGCCGTGCACCCCTGGTACACGGCCGAGGGCGAGATCGGCGGGGTCGTCATGGTCACCGACCGCGTCGACGACCTCGTCCTCGCGCGCGAGGCCGCGCTCGAGGCGGCGCGGCTCAAGAGCGAGTTCCTCGCCAACATGAGCCACGAGATCCGCACACCGCTGAACGGCGTGATCGGGATGGCCGACCTCATGCTCGGGACGGATCTCGATCGGGTGCAGAGCGAGTACGTCACGACCATCCGCGAGTCGGCCGACGCGCTGCTCGCGATCTTGAACGACATCCTCGACTTCTCGAAGATCGAAGCGGAGCGCCTCCAGCTCGAGAGCGTGAGCCTCGATCCGCGCGCCGTCGTACAGGAGGTCGTCGACCTGTTCGCGGAGCTCGCCCACCGCAAGTCGCTGGAGATCACGTGCCTGCTGCAGCACGACGTCCCGCTTCGCGTGTTCGGCGATCCGCTGCGGCTGCGCCAGGTGCTGACGAACCTCGTGAGCAACGCGGTCAAGTTCACGAGCTCGGGCGAGGTGTGCGTCACCCTGCGCCCCGGCACGACCGGGGGCGGCTGCGTCCGACTGCGCTTCGAGGTGCGCGACACGGGCGTGGGCGTTCCGGCGGACGCCAAGACGCGCCTGTTCCAAGCCTTCAGCCAGGGCGACGGATCGACCACGCGCAAGTACGGGGGAACTGGGCTCGGCCTCGTCATCTGCAAGCGGCTCGTGGACCTGATGCAGGGCGTCATCGCCTTCGAGAGCGAGCCCGGCACGGGCAGTACGTTCTGGTTCGAGGCGCCCTTCGGCGAGGCGCCGGCCGAGCTCCCCCTCTCGCCCGCGCCCGCCGCGAGCCTGGCGGGCCTGCGCCTGCTCGTCGTCGACGACAACGCGACGAACCGCCGCATCCTCACGCTCCAGACGGCGGCCTTCGGTCTCGTGGCCCACGAGGCTCCCGACGCCGGGGCGGGTCTCGAGCTCATGCGCGCCGCGGCGGCGCGCGGCTCGCCCTACGACATCGCACTCGTCGACTACGAGATGCCGGGCATGGACGGGCTCACGCTCGTGCGCGCCGTGCGCGCCGACCCGTCGCTCCGGGGCATCCGGCTCGTCATGCTGAGCTCCGCCGTCCAGCAAGCCGCGTTCGGCGACGCGCAGCGCAACGCTCTGGACGCCCACCTGAGCAAGCCCGTGCGCGAGCACAGGCTGCTCGAGTGCCTGTGCGCGACGCTCGGTTCCGCACACGACCCCTCTGCACCGCCGCGCGCGCGCTCGAAGGACGCGCGCACGCTGGGCGAGACGCGCTTCGCGCTGCGGCCGCGCGTCCTCCTCGTGGAGGACAACCAGGTGAACCAACGCGTGGCGGCGCGCATGCTCGAGAAGCTCGGCTGCGCGGTCGAGGTCGCCTCCAACGGCTACGAGGCGCTGGAGGCGCTCGACCGCGCGGAGTACCGCATGGTCTTCATGGACTGCCAGATGCCCGAGATGGACGGCTACGAGGCCGTGCGGAGGCTGCGCCGATCGGAGCTGGGCGGCGCCCGGCGCACACCGGTCGTCGCCCTCACGGCCAACGCGATGCCCGGTGACGAAGACCGCTGCCGGGACACGGGCATGGACGACTACGTCTCGAAGCCGATGCGGCTCGCGGACCTCGAGCGCGTGCTCGAGCGCTGGCTCCTCGTGCCGTAGCACGAAGGGGATCGGTGCGCTCGCTGCGCCGCGTCCGCAAACCTGCGCCCGGTCTCGGGCGCGACCTCACCCGCCGGCTTCCTTCGAGCAGGTGGCGTCGGGCCCCGTCTTGCACACGCAGGCGTCCTCGCAGGTGCAGGCGTCGAGCGCCGCGAGCTCCTCCGCCGTGCGCGGCTTCTGCGGATTGAGGTGACGCACGAGCGCCATCCTCCGGTGATGGCAGAAGGGCACGAAGGTCGGGCTCTCCTCGTTGTGGCACGTCGTGCAGGTCGAGAGCGGCGGCCGGAGCACGATCTCGCCCTCGGGGATGTCGGGGTAGCCGGGCCCGGCGTCCTTGGCCGCGCGCATGCGCGCCAGCATGTGCTGCTCGCCCGGGCCGTGGCAGGTCTCGCACTGCACGCCGGCGGTGCGGTCGAAGCCCTTCTGGAAGTGATCGTCGGGGAGACCGAAGCCCGTGACGTGGCAGCGCACGCACTCGTCGCTCTTCTGCGGATCGGCGATGCCGCGCTCGGCCGCGACCTCCTTCGCGCGCGGACTCGCGAGGACCTCGAAGGCCTTGGCGTGCGGTCCGGCTTGGAAGCGCGCGAACTGGTTGCCCGTCTCCTCCTTCGAGTGGCAGGCCTTACACTTCGCGACGCCCAGGTAGCGGTTCTTGGGGGCCTGCCCGCCCGGGGGCTCCGACGCGCCCCCCGCGAGCGAAGCGGCCGCCAGCAAGAGGACCGAGGAGAACGCGAGGACGACGAGCGAACGAGCAGTGCGACGAACCATGGAGCCCTTCCTGTGCCGGCGGCACGACGGCGACGACCTGCCTAGGCTAGCCCTTCGTCGAGCCCGCGAACACGGGCGGCTCGTACGCACTGGCTCGCAGGAGCCTGCGCAGGGATGCGTATCCAAGCGTAGGCCTGAAAAGGGGAAAAGAGAGCGTAGAGAGCTCGACACCGTTTACCCGGCCGAGCTCCGCAGGAACCTCAGGGGCGGATGACCGACGTCTTGCGTGCGATCGCCGGTTGCGAGCCGAAGGCGCGGGGCGCGCTTTCGCGCAAGCGCGTCCGAGGGCGGCTCGCGTCCCTCGTCGCGACGCTCGCGGCCTGCTCGATCGGCGGAGCGGCGCGGGCACAGGAACCGCTCGCTCCGCCCCTCGGCGGCGCGGGCGTTCCCGTGCGCGGGCGCTTCACGTTGGGAGGAACCCTGCGCGACACGAGCGGGGCGTCGGACGCGGACCTGCACGGATTCCTGTCCGTCGACGCCGGCGATCCAGAGCTCCATCCGTTCACCTTCCACGCCGCGAGCCGACTGGCGTGGGACGTCGACGCGGACGACGGCGACGTCTTCGACGGGATCTCCGACACGTACTCGCACGCCGTGACGGCCAGGCTCTACGACGCGTGGATCGACGTGCACGACGTCGAGCACGTCCCGCTCGTGCGCATCGGACGCCAGAGCGACTACGAGACGCCGGATCCCGTGCTCTACGACGGCGTGCGGCTGGAGAGCCAGCCCTTCGGTCCGCGCGAGGTGCGTTTCGGGCTCTACGGCGGTGTGTCGAACCACCTCTACGAATCGTCTCCGAGCGGCGACTATCTGGGCGGCGCGTACGTGGACGGCCGACCCTGGCGCCGCGGCCGCGTCCGGCTCGACTGGATGCGCGCGGCGGACGAGCTCGCCTCCGACCAGGAGCTCGCGAGCCTGCTCGGGGTCTCTGCGTGGCAGACCCTCACGCACAACCTGAGCGCGCGAGCCTCCTACACGTTGCTCGAGGGTCGAAACCGCGACCTCGACCTGGGAGCGACCTGGTACGACCCCGAGCCCGACTTCACGGTCCGTGCCTCGTACTACCGCCTGTTCGAGACCCAGTCCGCGAACCCGCTCGAGTTCGACACGTTCGCCACGACCCTGCTCGACTATTTCCCCTTCGATCGCTACGGACTGGTCGTGGCGAAGGGAATCTCGCGGCGCCTGCGCATCGAAGCGGGCACCGACCTGCGCGACGTGCACGACGACGACGACGAAGGCGTCTTCAACCGCGACGTCTGGCGCACGTGGGTGACCGCGACCGTCGACGAAGTGCTCTCCCCCGGGACGAGCGTGAGCGTCACGGGCGACGTGTGGGAGAGCGACAACCAGGAGACGAGCTCCTTCGGAGCCGATCTCTCGCACGAGTTCTCCGAGACCACGAACGCCTCGCTCGGCACCTACTACGCGTTGTACGAGTTCGACGCTCTGCTCGTGGCGGAGCGGGAGGACGTGCGTGTCTACTACGTCAAGGCGCAACGCGAGCTCTCCGACGCGCTGGACCTCCAGGTCGGCTTCGACTTCGAGGACGCCGACATCGACTTCACGAGGCTGAGGGTCAAACTGTCATGGCGCTTCTGACGAGCCCGCTGCAAGGTTCCCGAGCCCGGACGACGGCTCTGCGCGCGACGCTGGCCGCGGGTCTCCTCGTGCTCGCGGGTTGCATCCTGAACGAGCTGCTGGGGGGCGACTCGGACCAGGGTCCGGTCTTCCCCCACCGCGTGCACGTCGTCGACCAGGGCTTCGACTGCGCGATCTGCCACGAGCCGGCCGAGGGCGCGGACCGCCCGTCCATGCCCGCGCTCGAGAGCTGCTCCCTGTGCCACGACGGCCTCGACGAGGAGAAGCCGCCGGAACGGCGCGCCGACGCCCTGTACACGGAAGGAGTGCTCCGCCCGGGCGTGCTCGCCCTCTCGTCCGAGATCCGCTTCTCGCACGCGGCGCACGTCGAGTACACGGCCTCCGACTGCAACGCCTGTCACGTCGGCATGGACGAGAGCGAGCGCGTCACGGCCGCCGACGTCGTGACCATGGACGACTGCACGGCCTGCCACGCCGCGAACGACGTCGATCCCTCCTGCGCGACCTGTCACTCGCAGGTCGACCGCGACTTCGCTCCGCCGAGCCACGAGCGCGCCTGGCTCGCGCTGCACGGCGAGGTATCGCTCGCGAAAGAGGCCGGCGTCGCGAACCGCTGCGACCTGTGCCACGAACAGTCGAGCTGCAACCAGTGCCACAACGAGGTGGCCCCCGCGAGCCACAACGGCTTCTGGCGGCTGCGCGGACACGCCATCCCCGCCAGCCTCGACCGCCAGGACTGCGCGGTCTGCCATCGCGACGACTTCTGCACGCGCTGCCACGAGGAGACGCCGCCGCTCTCGCACAGCGCGAGCTTCGGCAGCCTCCGCAACAATCACTGCCTCACCTGCCACTTCCCCCTCTCCAACGAGGGCTGCTTCACGTGTCACAAGTCCACGCCGAGCCACCAGCTCGGCGCGCCGCAGCCCCCCGATCACCAACCGGGAGCCAACTGCAGGCTCTGTCACGGCTTCCAGGCTCCGCTGCCGCACGTCGACGACGGGAGCCAATGCAGCCTGTGTCACCCGTGACACGGAGCGAGGGAAACGGCGAGCCCAGCGAGGGAATCCCCATGACGACCAGGAACGACGAGCGGCCGCACGGCCGAGCCTTCATCGCACTCTTCCTCGCCTCGCTCTGCGCCTGCGAGGGCGACGACGGTGATCGGGGTCCGGCGGGTCCGGCGGGCACCGGGATCGGGCCCACGAGCACCGTCCTCGACAAGGACGAAGTCGCCCCAAGGGTCGTCGTGACGATCACCGGCGTCTCCGGGGCGAGCGGCGCGACGGGCAACTTCGAGCCGGGCGACACGCCCTCCGTCACCTTCACGCTCGCGCACGACGACGGCTCCCCCTGGGGCATCGACGAGCTCTCGCTCGGACGCGCGCTCGTCTCGGGTCCGACCTTCAACTACCAGCGCGTGCTGGCCGAGGCCACGAACGTCCGCGCCGCGTCGGTGCAGAACGCCGACGGCTCGTGGACCTACACCTTCGCGAGCCCGATCCCCGCGACCTATCTCCCCCCGCTCAACGACACGGCTGCGTTCGGCGCCGACGACGGCGAGCTCGCCGGCCAGGCGCTGCTCGACGGCACCTACACGGTCGGCCTGTACTTCGGCTGGAGCTACTTGGTGGACGGGGACTCCGAGCGCGAGGTGGGCGAGGACACCTTCGACTTCCTGCTCGGGCCGACGGCCGTCCTGGAAAGCCGGCAGGTGGTCAAGAGCGACAACTGCAACCGCTGTCACGGGGACCTGCAGGCCCACGGCGGCTCGCGCCAGAGCGCGGAGCTGTGCCTCCTGTGCCACACCGCCGGCGCGGAGGACCGCAACGTGATGAGCGCCGCCGGAGGCACCCCCGGCGCGTCGATCGACTTCCGCATCATGATCCACCGGATCCACAACGGAGCGCACCTGCCCTCCGTCGTCGGGATGACGACCGACGTGAACGGAGCGCGGGACTACACCGCAGCGTCGGTCCCCTACGAGCTCGTGGGCTTCAACAACAACGTCCTCGACTTCTCCGGGGTCCTCTTCCCGGCCTGGCCCAACTTCGACGAGCCCATGCCGCGCGACGCGGGGCACGCGCTGCTCTCCGGGCCGAACCAGACCAAGGAGGACACGGTGCGGCGCGGCGTGACGAGCTGCTACCTGTGCCATGGCGACCCCGACGGGACCGGTGGGCTCACCGCGCCCGCGCAGGGCGACCTCGCGTTCGCGCAGCCGTCGCGCGGAGCCTGCGCCTCGTGCCACGACGACTGGATCCCCGAGCTGCCCTACGTCGCGAACGGGGAGACGATGGATCCCCAGCTCTCCGACGGCGCCTGCCTCGACTGCCACGCGGTCGCGGGCGATCCCCTGGCGACGCGCGACGCGCACCTCCACCCGTTGCTCGATCCGAGCTTCGCGACCGGCTTCCACCTCGCGATCACGGACGTCGTCGAAGCGGGCGTGCACGACATGGACGGCACCGTCGACCCCGGCGAGAAGATCGCCTTCACCTTCACGGTGCAGGACGACGCCGGGAACGACGTGCCGACCGGCGCCCTGAACCAGATTAACTTCTCGCTCAACGGCCCGACGACCCACCAGAACATCCTGGAGACGGGCGGGATCCCGCTCGGCATGCTCACCGGCGCCCAACCCTTCACGCTGAACGTCCCCACGCGACGCTACTTCGAGTACGTCGGCGACGACGCGGGCGGCCTGCAGGCCTTCCCCACGAGCTTCGCCCCGCACTGGAACGTCACGGGGGCGGCCACCGAAGTGCGCGTGCGCACCGGGCTCGGAGCGGGGAGCACGAACCTCGCCCAGGCCGTGGCGGCGCCCGTGAACTTCGTGGACGTGGTCGACGCCACGGGCTTCCTGCGCAACGACTTCGTCGTGATCGACGACGGGATCGCGAGCCGCGAGTACCTGCAGATCCAGACGGTCGAGGGCAACCGCCTGTGGTTCTCGTCGCCGGGGAACGCCGCCTACCCGCCCGGACCGCTCCTCGACCATCCCATGGGCGCGGCGGTCGAGGAAGTCACGACGTCGGTCGTCTCGGGCGCGAGCTACATGCTCGACGCGCCGAACGGAACGGTCACGGAGCTCGTGGACTTCGCCAACGGCGACGCCGTGCTCGTGACCTACACGACCGACCTCGTGCTCCCCGCTCGCTACCCGCTCGCGATCAACGCCGGGCCGGACCTGACGGAGGTCCAGGGCGGGTGGGCCGGCAAGAGCCTGGTCGACGGCACCTACACGCTCACACTGTGGGGACGGCTCGACCGCAGCCTGCCGCTGCTCGGCGAGACGACGACCTATCGCGACCTCGCCGAGGGCGAGAGCTTCGACTTCCTCGTCGGGAACGCCGCGGCGCTCGAGCCCTACGACAAGATCTCGTCGGCTTCGAACTGCTACGCCTGTCACGTCGGGATCACGTTCCACGGACGCAGCCGCCGCGGCTTCGCGACCTGCATCGCCTGCCACGGCAACGCCGCCTCCGGCGACCGCACGCGCTACGTGGCGGCGGATGCGCCCGAGACGGCCGGCGTGACGATCGACTTCGCCCAGCTCGTGCACAAGCTGCACCGCGGGGCGGACCTCGCGAACCCGTCGACCTACGTCGTCGTCGGCTTCGGCAACATGGCCTATCCCGCCAACTTCAGCGAGATCACGTTCGAGGAGGTGCACTTCCCGTCCCTGCCGAGCGGCGTGAAGGACTGCGCGATCTGCCACGGCACCGGCGACGCCTTCGAGGAGCCCTTCGACTTCGACCACCCGACGGAGCAGGGCGCGCCCGGCCAGGAGTGGCGCCTCGTGTGCGGCTCGTGCCACGACTCGGCGACCGAGGCGGCGCACTTCGACACGCAGACCTCGGCCACGACCGGCGAGGAGGCGTGCGCGCTGTGCCACGGCGCGAACGAGGAGTGGTCCGTCCCGGTCATGCACACCATCCGCTGATGGTGGCGCGTCCGCACACGTACTCCGGCCGTCTACCGCGCGCGCGCGGTCGGGCTCCTGTGCGCCGTAGCGCTCGCGGGGCTCGGCGTCGTGCTCGCGGTGACGGACTCGGCGACTCCCGGCGGCGGCGGCGCGACGCGGGCGAGCGCCGAGCCGGCCGAGCCCGCTGCGCCCGGCCGGCGCGGCCCGGTCCCGCTCGCGGCGGCCGAGCCGCGCGACGCGCGCGTAGCGCAGGAGCCGGGCGCGGACGCGACCCTCCTCGAGCTCGAGCGCGCACGCGCCGCCGGCGCACGCGAGGGCGATTATCTGGCGCTCTTCCGCGAGCTCGCGCGGCGCGACCCTGCGGCGCTCGCCGCGCGCGTCGACTCGGTCCTCCTCGGCGGCCGCGCGGAGCTGGCCGAGCGCGTGGCGCTCCTGCGCGCCCTATGGGAGTCGGTGAGCGACGCCGCGGGCGCCGCCTTCGAGGACGCGCTGCTCGGTGTCCCCGCGAGCGCGTCCGCGGACGAGGCCGGAGCGCTGCGCGCCTTCGCGGTGCGCTTCCTCGGCGAACGCTGCGCGAGCGACGCACGCGCGGCGAGCTGGCTCGAGGCCGCCCTGTGGCCAAAGGACGAGCGCGCACTGGCCCCCGAGCTCCGCCGGCGCGCCGCGCACAGGCTGGCCGCCGCCCTCGAGCCCGCGGACCTGTCGCGCATCTCCGGTCTGCTTGCATTGGAGAGCGATCGCTCCGTCGTCGGCGCATGGATCGCTGGAGCGGAGGCGAGTGCTCTCGCCGCCGACCCGCGCTGGGCCGAGATCTGCCGCTCTCACGGCTTCGCTGCCGGCGACCCCCCCGCCCGCGAGGGCGACGTCCCGTAGATACCCCCGATACCATGAGTCATCGCACATCGGCCGTCACAGCCGCAGTCACGATCGACCCCGGTCCCTACCATTCGACCATGAGCGTTGCGGGCAGCGCACACTGGCAGCACACTGAGGAGAGAACATGAGAATTCGATCGGTCCTCGTTCTTGCATGCGCGCTGATCATGACCTCGACCGTCTCGATGCGCGTGCTCTTCGCCGCCGGTGGCTCGGGTCCGGCAAGGGTGCTGGGCGCGGAGAACAAGTACATCGGCGCCGACAAGTGCAAGAGCTGCCACAGCTCTGCCGAGAGCGGCGACCAGTTCGGGCACTGGAAGGCCATGAAGCACGCCATGGCGTTCGAGACCCTGGCGTCGGAAGAGGCGAAGAAGGCCGGCGCGGAGCGGGGCATCGCCGATCCGCAGAAGAGCGACGAGTGCGTCCAGTGCCACGTCACGGCCTTCGGCGTGCCCGAGGAGCAGATCAAGAAGGGCTTCGACCGCGCGCACGGCGTCCAGTGCGAGAGCTGTCACGGGCCCGGCGAGCAGCACTTGAAGGCCCGCTTCGCGGCGGCGGCCAAGAGCGCGGGATCGAAGGACTACGTGCAGGTCCCGGAAGACGAGATCGTCCTGGTGCCCAAGCAGGAAGTCTGCCTCGCGTGCCACAACGACAAGAGCCCCAGCTACAAAGCATTCTGCTACCACGAGTTCAACGCGAGGATCCGCCACCTGAACCCGAAGAAGCCGCGCACGGAGGTCGACATCGGCGACTGCGCGTGCCCGAAGTGCGCGAGCGGTTGTCCCGAGAGCTGCAAGGCACTCGCGAAGCTCCCCGAGTGAGGCCGCGCCGGTGAACGAGCCTGCGGAGCACGCCTCCCCCACCTGGCTCGTCGTCTTGCCGCCGTGGGTCTCGGAGGAAGAGCTGACTCGGCTGCTCTCCGCGATCCAGGTGCGCGGCTGGACGGCTGACTCCTCGCGCGGAGGGGAGCAGGCGGTCGTGGCCGTGCGGGGCCCGCGCAACGCGGCGGAGCTCGAGTCCGTGCTCGGAGGATGCACCGAAGTGGACGTCCTCCAGATCCTCGAGGGCGCGCAGTACAAGCGCCTGCGCGCTCGCCGCCGCTTCCTGTCCGCGTTGGTGGCGAGCCTCGGACTCCTCATCGTGGCCGGCTTGATCTTGCCTCTGGTCGGCTTCCTCCAGCCGCCGCCAGGGACGATCTTCGCTCCGGAGCTCGTGCGCGTTCCGAAGGCCGTCGGGCTCGCGGTCGGAGGAGCTACGCTCGTGCGCCTGGGAGACAAGCCGGTGCTGGTCCTCCGCACAGCCCCCGAACGCTGGCACGCCGTCTCGGCGAGCTGCACGTTCATGGACGATTGCACGCTCGAGTGGGACGCTGGAACCCGCCAGATCCTCTGCCCGTGCCACGGGTGCGCCTTCGACATCCACGGCAACGTCGTGCACGCGCCGGCGTCGCTCCCGCTCGTGCGCCTGATGATGGTCGAGAGCGGCGGCAGCCTCTTCGTGCGGAGGACGCTGTGAGCGCGGAGTCAGCAGAGGGGCTCCTGCGCGCGATCGGGAGCGCGCTGCGCCGGCCGGTCCGGCCCGGCCACGGCGGCTGGCTCGCCTTCGGCTGGACCTGCACGGCTCTCCTGGTGGTGCTCGGCCTGAGCGGCGCGTTGCTGTCGATCTACTACTTACCGGCCGTGGATGCCGCCACCGCGAGCGTGCACTTCGTCATGCGTGAGGTCACCTGGGGTTGGCTGGTGCGCGGCATCCACCACTGGGGCTCGGTGCTCTTGATCGCGTTCTCGGCTGCGCAGCTCGTACGGGTGTTCCTCACGGGTCGCTACCGCGCCTTCAAGTCGGGGAGCTGGGTGCTCGGTGTCCTCCTGCTGCTGGTCGTCCTCGGGATGGCATTCACCGGCGAGCTCCTTCCCTGGAACGAACGTTCGGTCGCGCTCGCCTCCGCTGCGCTGGATGGGACCGACGCCATTCCGCTCGCTGGCCCGCCCCTGGCGGCTCTGATGCGAGGGAGCTCGGAGGTGGGCGTCGCCACGCTCGCCCGTGCCCATGCGGCGCACGCGCTGATCCTGCCCTGGCTCGCGTTCCTGCTGCTCTTCCTCAACCTGTGGTTCCTCGCGCGAACACGCGGGAAGGATCGACAGTGATCGTTGTCCTGGAACGCGGCGCGAGTGCGGACGAGCTCTACTCGGTGCACGAGCACATGCAGGCGTTGGGGCTCGAGGGCCGCGTGCTCCAAGAGGATCCGCAGCCCTTGATCCACGTCACGAGCGGATCGACCCGGCGCGCGCGACGCCTGCTCGGACACTCGTGCGTGCAGGCCCTCGTGCCCACCTCGGGTCCGCGCGTTCGCCGCGAGGGCCGGCGCTTCTATCCGTACCACGCGCTGCGCGCCGGCGCCGCCGGGCTCGGCCTGCTGGGTGCACTGATCGCGCTTGCGGGATTCTTCCCGCCGGGCGTCGGGAGCGCCCTCGCGCCGGGCGCGGCGCTGCCGCCGCCCGTCTGGCCTTGGTACCTCGCTCCCCTGCGGGGGCTCCTCTCGCTGGCGCCCACGCAACCGTCTTGGATCGGTCCGACCTTGCTCGTGCTGCTCGCCGCGCTCGTGCTCGCGCTACCGGTGCTCGATCGTACGCGCGGATCCCACGCGCGGGAGCGTTGGCCGGTGCTCCTCGCGGGACTCGTCCTCCTCGCAGCGCTGGTCGTCCTCGCCTTCTTGGCCCCCGGCTCGGGGGTACCGGTTTGATGCTCGGCACGCTGGCCCTGATCGCCGTGCTCGCGACGCAGGATTCATCGCAGGAGAGCTGCGCGGTCTGCCATGGCGACGTGGGACACGTCGAGGCGGGTGCGGTCCACGCGGCGGCCGGGATCGATTGCGTCGACTGCCACGGAGGGGCGGCGGGCGTGCTCGAGTTTCCCTCGGCGCACGGTGCTGGCGTGCGCGTGGTGCGCGAGCCTCGCGCGCAGGTCGAGCTGTGCGGCGGTTGCCACGCGGATCCGGAGCGGATGCGCGGCAGCGGTCAGCGCACGGACCAACTGCTCCGGTTCTGGACGAGCGATCACGGCCTGCGCCTGGCCGAAGCCGACGATCCGGACGTCGCGACCTGCACGAGCTGCCACGGAGCGCACGGCGTGCTCGGCGCTTCGGATCCGCGCTCCCCCGTGCATCCGCTCCGCCAGGTGGAGACCTGCGGGCGCTGCCATGCCGACGAAGCGTTGATGGGCCGTCACGGGCACTCGGCCGACCAGCCGGGCCTCTACAGCGAATCGGTGCACGGGCGCGCACTGCTCGCCGAGGGGCTCCACTCCGCTCCGTCCTGTACGTCGTGCCACGGCTCTCACGGCGCGACTCCGCCGCGCGTCGACGAGATCGGCAACGTCTGCGGGCGCTGCCACACCGCGGTCCGGGAGCGCTTCGCGCAGAGCCCGCACTTCGCAGCCTCCCGCTCGGGAAAACTCGAGGAGTGCGTCTCCTGCCACGGTAGCCACGCCGTCGGCAAGCCCTCGGCGGAGATGCTGATCGGCGACGAGGTGGGGCACTGCGGCTACTGCCACGCGGGCGATCCCGAAGCGCTGGCGCTGGGCGCCGACCTCCACGACCAGCTCGCCGGCTTCGACGCGGACCTCGCTTCCGTGGCATCGATCCTCGCGAGAGGCTCCGAGCGCGGGATCTTCGTCGAGCCCGAGAGTGACAGACTGCGCGAGGCGCGCGCGCTGCGCCGCCGGGCGGGTCCTCTGGTTCACACGCTCTCGACGCAAGCGCTGGACGACCTGCTCGAGCTGGGGCACGGGATGCTGGCGGAGACGCTCGAGGGCGTGCACATCGAGGAGCGACAGCTCTTCAACCGGAAGGTGTTCGTGCTGGTGTTCCTGGTCGTGGACCTCCTCTTGGCGGCGATGCTGATCGTGCATGCTCGCGAGGTCGCCGGACGCACGACCGGAATACCGAGCCGTTTCGACGCGACGTCGATGGCGCGAGGACGCCGTGGCTGAGACACGCGTGCGGCGCTCCTTGCGACGCCTCGGCTCCTGGTTCCGCTGGGGGATCGTGGCCGCGGTGATCGGCCTGGCCGTTCTCACCCCGACGACGTTCGTGGCCGTGGAGCGGAGCTCGCAGCCGGAGTTCTGCAGCTCCTGCCACATCATGGAGCCCTACTACTCGTCCTGGCAGGCTTCGGCGCACGGCGACGTCAAGTGCATCGAGTGCCACTTCGAGCCGGGCGCCATGGGCACGGTGCTCGGGAAGTTCCAGGCCATCTCCCAGCTCGCCAAGTACGTCACGCGCACGGCGGGGACGCGTCCCTGGGCCGAGGTGAGCGACGCGAGCTGTCTCACCTCCGGTTGCCACTCGATGAGCGCGCTCGAGGGGCCGGTCGAGTTCGGGCGCGTGACCTTCGATCACTTCCCGCACCTGCTCGAGACGCGCGGCAAGCGCCTGCGCTGCGTGACGTGCCACTCGCAGGTCCTGGTGGACCAGCACTTCGCGGTCGAGGAATCGGTGTGCTTCACCTGCCACTTCATGCCCGGGAGCGACGGGCGCATACCGGAGCGCACGGGCGACTGTCTTCTGTGTCACGGTCCGCCCGAGGGCGAGATCGAGGTTGCGGGCCGGGCCTTCGACCACCGCGAGTACCTCGACCGCGGCGTCGAGTGCGGCGAATGCCACGCGAACGTGGTCGAGGGCACCGGCACCGTCCACCCCCAGCGCTGCCGTTCGTGCCACGGCGAACCCGAGCTCCTGGCTCGGTCCGACGATCCCGTCCTGCTGCATCGCGCTCACGTGACCGAGCGCAAGGTCGAGTGCTTCGAGTGTCACGTCGAGATCCTGCACGGATCCGTTGCGTCGCTCGGCCGGCATCCGAGCAGCGACGAGACCTGCTCCACTTGCCATGCGAGCCCGCACGACGCCGCCCGACTCGTCCTCGCCGGTGCGGGCGCGACCGGCATCGAGGGCCGTCCGAGCCGGATGCTCGAGACTCACGTCGCTTGCGCGGCTTGCCACACCGGGCGCTCGTCGGGCCTCGCACACACCTCCTCCGCGATCGCCGCCGCAGGCGAAGTCGACTGCCTGCACTGTCACGGCACCGCCTTCGCCGGGATGCTCGCCGGGTGGCAGGAGACGATCGGGAATGGAATGGAGCGCCTGCATGGGTTCGCGAGCGCGCTCGACGGACAGCTCGCCGAGACGAGTGACCCGGTGGCGAGAAAGCTCTGGGACGAGACGCAGCAAGACCTCGAGCTGCTCGGCCGCGACGGCTCTCGCGGCGCGCACAATGCGACCTTCGCCCTCGACGTCCTGCGCTCCGCGGCAGAGCGCATGGACCAGGCCCTCGCGCTCGTCGATCCGGAGCGCGCCGAACGCGCCGTCGATCTCCTGCCGGCGGAGGGAGAGTCAGCCTGCCGCTCCTGTCACCTCGACGCCGCCCGCCACGACCCGCTCCAGGTGCATTCCCGTCCCTTCTCCCACGAGCACCATCTCCGCAAGGCGGGTCTCACTTGCTCGACCTGCCACGTGAGCACGCCCTATGGCTCCGCCGAGCACGGATCCGCCAGCTTCCCGCGCGAGCAATGCGCGACCTGTCACCACACCGAGACCGACCGCCTGGATCCGTCCGATTGCTCCACCTGCCACGCGCTCCAGCAGTCCTTCTTCAGCGGCGTGAGTGGCGGTCTCCCCGATGCCCCCGTCTCGATGCCGGACAAGGACTGCACGAACTGTCACGGTGAACCGCCTGACATCATCCTCCCGTCGGGAGCGATGTGCGTTCTCTGCCACGAGGAAGGCTACGACGAGAAGCTCTCCCAGTGGCAAGGCGCAACGGCTGAGCTCACGAGCAGGCTGAAAGCCGTTCTGGCTGCGCCGCCCCTGACCGCAGGGCGGCCGGCGCTCGAGTCCGCGCTAGCCGCCCTCGACCTCGTCGAGGCCGACGGCAGCCGCGGCGTGCACAACTTCGCGCTGGTCGAGCGCCTGCTCTTGGACGCACTGGAGGAGTTGGGAGCGCGCTAGACGCGAGCGACAGGGCGCATGCCGAGCGCGGCGCTCACGTCGCTTCCAATGCGGCGCCCGCCGAACGCTCTGCTGCCGCGCCGGAGACGCTGAACTCTCCGAGCATGATCTGCGTCGCGACCTTCACCATCAAGGTGAAGAGCAGGAAGCCGATCGAGAAGATCCCGGCCGAAACCCACAGCTCGTTGCGCGAGGGGAAGTACTCGTAGATCTCGCCCAGAGTGTCCGGCGTGAGGCCCGGGATGATGAGGCCCATGCCTTTCTCGAGGTAGACGCCGGCCCAGATCAGGAGGCAGCCGAGGTTGAGGGTGAGCGGGTTCCGGCGCGTGCGCGGCACGAGGAAGAGCACGAACGCGGCGATCGAGCAGGCGACGGACGTCCACATGTAGGGCACGATCGGCGCATGGCCTTCGAGACCGGTGAACATGTACTGCATGTGCGCGAGGTGCTCGGTGGCCGAGTAGTACTCCTTGAACACCTCCGCGCCGAGTAGGAACAGGTTGACGGCCATGGCGTAGGCCATCAGCTCGGCCACCTTCCAGATGGCCGCGTCCTGGATCTCGAAGCGCGTGAAACGCCGCAGGAGCTGCATCACGACGAGCAGCACGGCCGGCCCCGAGCAGAAAGCCGAGGCCAGGAAGCGCGGAGCCAGGATCGCGGAGTTCCAGAAGGGTCGCCCCGCGAGCCCCATGTAGAGGAAGGCCGTGACCGTGTGGATCCCGACGGCCCAGGGGATCGAGAGCAGCACGAGCGGCGTGAAGAGGCGTGGATCGGGTTTCCGCCGCAGGAAGAGCGCGAAGAGCAGGTAGGTGGCGATGACCAGGTTCAGCGCGAAGTAGCCGTTCACGACCACGACGTCCCACGCGAGCAGCGATGAAGGCACGTTCAGGAGTCCGAGGCCGGGCACGAGGTGCCAGAGCCGCTCCGGGCGGCCCACGTCGACCAGCACGAACAGGCCGCACATCGCGATGGCGGAGATGGCCAGGAGCTCGCCCAAGATCACCACCTCCTTGAGCGGCTTCCAGTGGTAGACGTACGCGGGAATCACCAGCAGCACCGCTGCGGCCGCGACGCCGACCAAGAACGTGAAGTTGCCGATGTAGAAGGCCCACGACACCTGGTCGCGCATGCTCGTCGCGACCAGCCCCACCTCGAGCTGGGTGGCGTAGGCCATTCCACCGCGCACGATCAGGCTCACCAGGAACGCGATCCAGAGCCAGTAGAGCCCGTTTCCTCGGAGCACGATGCGCAGGCTGCCCAGCACGAACTCGCCAAAGGCCCTCAGGGTTCGCATCGGCTCAGACCCCGAAGAAGTAGTAGAAGCGCGGGAGCGTGGCGAGCTCGCTCTTGAGCACGAACACGCGCTTGTGCTCGAGGATGTAGCGGATCTCGCCGGCGGGATCGAGCAGGTTGCCGAACTTGCGCGCGCCGACTGGGCAGACTTCGACGCAGGCCGGGTAGAGCCCCTGCCGCACGCGCTGGATGCAGAAGGTGCACTTCTCGACCACGCCCGCCGTACGCGGCCGGTTGCCGAGGTAGTGCGTCTTCGGGTTCAGCTCCTCGGCCGGGATCTCTGGCTCGGCCCAGTTGAAGTGCCGCGCGCCGTACGGGCAGGACGCCATGCAGCAGCGGCAGCCGATGCACCAGTCGTAGTCGATCACCACGATGCCGTCCGGCTCTTGCCAGGTCGCGCCGACGGGGCAGGACTTCACGCACGGCGCGTTGCGGCAGTGCTGGCAGGCGACCGGCACGTAGAAGTGCCCGGCCCGCGGGACGCTCTCGCCGTCGTAGTAGGCGTCGGCGTGGGCGAAGTCGACGCCCTTCTCCTTGTCCATCTCGAGCACGCGGATCCACTGCACCTCGGGGTCGCGGCTCAGGTTGTTCTCGGCCACGCAGGCGTGGACGCAGCGGCGGCAGCCGACGCAGCGCGAGATGTCGAGCGCGTAGGCGAACTCGACCCCCGGGCGAGGCCCGTCGAGCGCGACCTGCACGTCCTGGCCGTACTCGGCCGAGTACTTCAGTTCGAGCTCGCGCAGCATCTGCGCCCTGTCCTCCGGCGTGAGCTCGCGCAGGTGGTCGCGGAAGAAGGGCGTGTGCGTCGGATCGAAGCAGCTCCCCGCCAGCGCCGCCGCGCAGCCGGTCAGCGCGCACAGGAAATCGCGCCGCGAGAGTCCGGGCGCCGCGCTCGTGCCGCATCCATCGCTCATGGTGTCCTCCTGGGCGGAGTCGGTGCGGGCATGGGCTCGAGCGGCTGGAAGGCGGGCGCGTGCGAGTTGTGGCAGTGCACGCACAGGAGGTACGACTTCTCGCCGTCCCAGCGCCCCGTGCGCCGCCCGTGCACGCCCGCGCGCCAATCTCGATACTTGTCGCCGTGGCATTGTCCGCACAGGCGATAGGACTCCTCGAAGGGGACGAGCGCGCCTCCGGCAAGGTGCAGCATGTCGCGGTTACGCTCGTCGTGGCAGTCGAGGCACCAGCGGTGCTCCTGGTCGTGACGGAGCTCGATCTCCTGGTGCGCGGCCTTCATCTCGCGCCGTGTCGTGTTCACCGGGATCTCCGGATCGTGGCAATCCGTGCAGGGGAACACTCCCGCCGAGAAGGGCGGCGGTGGCACCTGGAAGCCGCTCTCCGGTTCCCCCCGGACCGCGGGAGCTTCCGCTTGGATGACCTGCGCCAACCCGAGGTCCTCCCCACAAGCCGTGGCGAAGAGCAAGAGCGGCGAGCAGAGGAACCTGCCGGCACCGCCCACGCCGAACGCCTCGCGTGTCCGCGCGTTCCAGCGTCGTCGTGGTGCCGGCATGAGGGTCCTCCCGGAGGCTCACGACCAGTTGACGGCTGGTCTCCTTCGCTTGCAGTACCCTGCTCGGCCACCTTGGAGGGGAGCTGTGTTCGTATGCCGCCCCGACGCAGGGGCCGACTGGAAGACCTGCCGAGCTCGTCCCCTGCTCTCTGCGTGAACGGCCCTCAGCGCAGCCCCTTGGCCCGTTCGCGGATCTCGTCCGAGAGCTCCTCCCAGCGCTCGCGGTCGTCGTCCTCGGCGAGCTTCGGCAACTTGCGGGCGAGCGCCGTCGCCTCCTTGCCGCGCCCGAGGGCGAGCAAGCACTCCGCCTCGAGCCACGCGTAGAGCGGGTTCTTGCCGTCGTGGATCGCGCTCGCCGCGCGCGCGTGGGCGAGGGCGCGCTCGGGATCCGTCGCGTGCTTGACGCGGTCCGCCGCGCGATCCAGCCCGAGGTGCAGGCGCGCGAGCCAGTACTGGGGTCTCGGGTCCGCCGGATCCGACCGGGCCACCTCCTCCAGGACGGTGATGGCGCGCGCGTAGCTCCCGGCGCGCTTCAGGCAGTACCCGAGCCAGTACGCAGCCGCGGGCAGCTTCGGGTCGGCCTGCAGCGCCGCTTCGAAGCCCGCGATGGCTTCCTTCCACTGCTGGCCCTCGCGCTGACTGCTCGCGATCAGGAAGTGATCGATGGCGTCCGTCGGCTGCGCGTCGAGCCGCGCGAGGAAGGCCTTCCAGCGTTCCGTCAGCCGATCCCAGTCCTCGACCTCGAAGCGCGCGGACGACCCCTTCGCGTTCAGGTCCCGCAAGTAACGCACGAGGATCGCTCGGTCGTCCTCGTGGCCGCTCTCGAGCAGGTAGTACACGACGCTCCAGGCGGTCGCGTAGTGTAGGTACGGGTGCTTGTCGCCCCGATGCGACCGGAACGCGCGGAAGTCGGCGCTCGGCATCGTCACCAGTTCCTCCGGAGTGAGGTACTGGTCCGCCGCGATCGCGGCGCGCACGAGCAACATGTCGAACAAGTGCGGGCGTGTCGTGCCCGACACGCCCTCGACGACCTTCCAACCCTCGAAGTACTCCGCCAGCCCCTCGTTCAGCCAGCTCGGCGCGTCGTACGTGTAGCGGTTCAGGAACTGGTGCGAGCACTCGTGGAAGACGACCGCCCGCAGGGCGACGTCCTCCTCGTCGTCGTACATCACGACCGAGTTCAGGCTCGGCGAGAAGTAGGCGAGCGGAGTGGCGCCGGGGTTCGACGTCGTGCGCTGATAGAACTCCTCGAACTCCTCGTGGCTCGCGAAGAGCCGGATCTTGATCTCGTTGTCGTTCTTCCGCGACAGATCGAACTTCGAGTAGAAGGCGTCGAAGAGCTCGCAGTAGTGGTCGACCCGGCGCCCCAACGCCTGCGCGGCCGCCGCGGGAGCGTTCGACTTCACGTTCGCCTGCTTGGAGCGGTACTTCCGCATGCCCTCGGGAGCCGACACGGACGGACCGGACCCGGAGAGCGCGGGGACGGCCGTCAACACGGCGAGGGCCAGCATGTGGGTCGAGCGCGGCATGCAGCGCGCCCCAGGATACCCATCCGAGGGCCTCCCGCGGCTCTCCGTTCGCGGCGACTCACCCGAGCACCACGAGCAGGAGCCCCACCGTCGTGAGCGCGATGCCCGCGAGCTTCGGATTCGACGTGCGCTCGCGCAGGAAGCGGATGCCGACGAGCGCGCCCAGCGGAACCGAGACCTGGCGGAAGGCCGCGGCGTAGCTCACGTCCTCGACGTGCGCGAAGGCGACGAGCACGAGCACGTACGACGCGTAGATGCACAGCCCCACGCCCACGACGCGCGTCTTCGGCCCCGCCAGCACGCGGGCGAGCTCCGCTCGTTCGCGCCGCGCGCCGAGCACGTAGAGCGAGAGCGCGAGCGACGCCGACCAGGCCTCGAGCGGCGCGTAGAGGAGCGCCGCCGACGTCGGCCCCAGCGGCTCCGCGAGCCCGCGCAGCAGCGCGAGCGCGCGGTCGTCGACGAGCGTGTAGCCCGCCGTCGCGCACGCGCCGACGAGCGCGAAGCCCAGCGAGGCGTTCGCGAGCTCCCTGCGCGTGAGACGAAAGCGCTCGAGCGGCAAGAGCACTCCGCCCGCGAGGATCAGCCCGATCCCGGCTGCGCACGCCGTTCCGATCGAGTCGGTGCGCCCGAGCGCGACGCCGCCGAGCGCCACGAAGGCCGGCGCCGTCCCGCGAACGAGCGGGTAGGCGACCGAGAGCTCGCCGCGCTCGTAGGCCCCCGCCAGGGCGATCATGTACACGGCCTGGAACCCGCCCGTCGCGGCGAGGAGCCCCCACACGCTCGCCGGCAGGTCGCCGAGCCGCGCGCCGTGCGCGAGGAGGAACGGCGTGAAGCCGAGCGCGCCGGCCGTGTTCGCCGCGAGGAAGAACGCCGCAGTCGGCTTCCCGCGCTTGAAGAACAGGTTCCAGGCGACGTGCAGGACGACCGATACGAGGATCAGGACCAGCGCGGTCGTCGTCATGGGTTGCGCGCGGTGCGCGGGCGGCCATCATGCAGGGACGCACCGTCCATTCCGAGGGCGCGAGCTCGCGATCCGATGCGGGACGCGGATCTCTTGGACGGCGGTCCGTGCGTGGCGAGAGATCGGTGATGCCTTCCCCTTCCCTACTGATCGTGCTCGCGTTCGCGAGCCGCCCCAGCGCGAGCTCCCCCCCGACCGAGCCATTCCCACCCGCGCGCTTCGCTCAGGTCGAAGCGCTGCGGGACGCGCTGCCCTACCGCGACACGGACGTCGTCTCCGCGAACGGCTGCTACACGGCGCGCGTGCGCCGCGCTCCCGGCAGCGAGGGTCGACCGGGTCCCCTCGCACGTTGGCGCGTCGTCGTGGAGGACGCGGACGGAACCGAGCGCTGGTCCGCGTTACTCTTCTGGGACGGGAGCGCGCGGCATTGGCTGCTCTCCGACGACGGCTCGACCTTCGTGCACGTGCGCGAGGACTTCCACGACTTCCAAGAGGTGCTCGAGATCCTGCGCGAGGGCCGCGCGGTCAGCGGACCGAGCGGCAGCGCCTTCGAGCTCGACCCGCGCGACGTCGAGCGCACCGCGACCGGCAAGCTCTGGCTCGCGCACGACGGCGTGCCGCGCGGAACGACCTGGCTCGAGACCGCGGGCGGGCCGCGGCTCGTGCTCCCGCTCGTTTGCCGCGACGGGCGCGAGCGCGTCGTCGACCTCGAGACCGGCCGCCTCCTGCGCGCGGAGGACTTCGCCGCGCTCGCGACGGTGACGGTCACGCCGGCGCTCGAGGCGCGCCTCGCCGCGCTCGTGGAGCGGCCCTACGTCGCGCGCTGGGTCGCACCCGCGCGCGTGCGCGCCGGCCACCCCGTCGTGGTCGACGTCGTCGCCGACCATCCGACCGCCGGCTGGCGCTTCGAGGGCTTCGTGCTCGTGCAATCGGGCGAGCACGGCCGCGACCTCGAGCTCGCTCCCTGGTCGCGCAAGCCCGTGGGCGTCGCGGCGCAGGCGCTCGTCCCCGTGCGCCCGCGCGCCGAGCTCGAGGGCCTCGCGCCCGGCCGCTACCGCCTGCGTGTCGTCGGCCGCGCGAGCGTCGAGCCTGGTTGGGGGGAGCTCGAGGTGCTGCCGGCCGACCACCTGGGCTCGTTCCGCCGCTCGGGCGGGATCCAGGGCCTCGCGGAGGACTGCGAGGTGCTCGGCCGCGGCGAGGCGCGCTTCTACTCCGAGCGCGACGGCGCCCGCACGCGCTGCCTCTCGCGCGCGGCGCTCGCGCGCATCGAGGAGCTCCTCGCGCGGCTTCCGGAGTCATCCCCGCGCGCGCCGAGCGAGGGCGCCGACTTCTTCCACTACCGCATCGTGCACTGGCGCGACGGCTTGCCCGTCGAGCTCGCCTGCGACGAGCGCGACGCCGACCCCGCGGCGCGCGAGCTCGCGGCCCTCCTCGCCGCGCTGCGCTAGCAGCACCCCGACTCCGGGACTTCCGAAGTACGCGGGGGCATGCCGGATCCAGTTCGGCGGCGCAGCGGCCTGGGGCGAAGTCCTGATATCCTGCCGACATGTTCGTGCCCACGCCGACCCGCGAGCGGGTGGAGCCCAGCGGGCTCGCGCTCGTGCCCGACCTGCCCGTCTGCCAGGGGGACTTCCCGCTCGACTGGTACCAGGAGGAGTTCCGGCCCTACGCCCTGGAGTTCCAGGCCCTGCCGGATCGCAAGCCTGCGACGGTGATGGCCTGGCTCGAGGGATACGTGAAGCCGGCGCAGGAGCACTTCGGCGACGCGCTCCTCCTGCTCGCGCACTTCTACATGGGCGGCGAGATCGTGAAGCTGGTCGAGCACTTCGGCGGCGTGGTCTCCGACAGCTACCAGCTCGCGCTCGCGGCGCGCAACCGGCCGGAGAAGAAAGTCATCGTCGAGTCGGCCGTGCACTTCATGGCCGAGGCCATCGCGCTGCTCGCGGGCGACGACCAGGCGGTCTGGATCACGAACCCCAAGGCCGGCTGCACGATGGAGCTCTTCGCCAAGGACTGGATGGTCGACCCCGTGGCCGACCTTCTGCGCGAGCGCTACGGCGACGAGCTCGTCGTGATCGCCTACATGAACACCTCCGGGCGGCTCAAGGCCCTCGCCGGCGAGACGGGCGGCGCCGTCTGCACGAGCTCGAATGCGCACCTCGTCCTCGACTGGGCGCGGCGGAAGAAGAAGCGCATCCTGTTCCTCCCCGACCAGCACCTCGGGCGCAACACGGCCTGGAAGCTCGGGATGAGCCAGGCGCGCGTCGCAACGCTGCCCGATCCGAGCCGCGGAGCGATCCGCCTCGACGCGCGCGACCTCGCGGCCCTCGACGGGGCGGAGATGATCCTGTGGGGCTCGTCCTGCGGCGTGCACACGGTCTTCACGCCCGCCATGGTCGGCTACTGGCAGCAGCGCGGCTGGCGCGTGCTCGTGCACCCCGAGTGCACGCTCGAGGTCGTGCGCGCGGCCGACGGGAGCGGCAGCACCAACTATCTGTGGAAGGAGATCGCCGGGGCGAAGCGCGGCGCGAAGCTCGCCATCGGCACGGAGGGGCACTTCGTGCGCAACGCGCGCGAGCTCGGCGCCACGCGCGGCGTCGAGGTCGTACACCTGGCCGACGTGCCGCTGCCCGGCTACGGCTCGGCGGGCTGCGCCTGCGCCACCATGAGCCGCAACGATCCGCCGCACCTCGCCGGCCTGCTCGACCTCCTGCGCCGGGGACGCGCGCCCGAGATCAATCGCGTGCTGCCCGGCGACTCGATCGACGAGCGCACACTGGCGCGCGAGCGACTCTCCGCGCCCGAGCGCGCCGAGCTCGTGGTCCACGCGCGCACAGCGCTCGAGCGCATGATCGAGATCGTCGAGGCCGCGAGCTAGACCCATGACCCGAGCGACGGAAGAGCGTGCCGCCCTGGGCGGCGTCCGGACCGAAGCGAGTCCGAGCCCCCGGGCCGAGGCCCAGGCGGGCTCGCCGCCCGACCCCGGCAGGACGCGAGGCTTCCGCGTGCCGGTCCCGCTGTGGATCACGCTCGCCGGCTGGTACGGCGTGGCCGCGCTGCTCGGTGCCTACTTCCTCACGACGCACGGCTACATCGAGCAGGACGGCTTGTACCTGTTCCTCAACGCGAGCGGCGCCTTCGGCATCGCGCTGCTCGCGTGGAAGAAGCACGCCTGGCAAGCGGTCGTGCTCGAGCTCGTGTGGGCCGTGATCAGCCTGTCGGCGCTGTGGCGGCTGATCGTCTGAACGTCGCGCCAAGCCCCGGCTCGGATTACCCGCGCTCGACCTGCCAGACCTCGGCGCCGAAGTGGTCCCAAGGGATCCGGCCCTCGTCGCAGTCGGCGCCGGTCGAGAAGAGGACGTCGACGAAGTACACGATGACGGACGGCGTCTTGGAGCGCAGGTTCTTGGCTCCGTGCGCGACGCCGGGCGGGATGCGCACGAGCTTCGAGTTGCCGTCGCCGAGCACGTAGCGCCGGACCTGGCGCTCGGTCTTGGAGCCCGCCCGGCAATCGGCGAGCACGAGCAGGATCTTGTCCGAGGGCGGCACGTACCACACGTCCGTCTGGCGCGCGTGGAGGTGGAAGGCCTTGATGGCGAGCGGATCCATCGTGCTGTAGTTGACCTGGCGCACGACGAAGCCCGGGAGACCCGCGTGCATCCCGCCGTCGAAGCGCCCGAGCTCCGTCATGGAGCCGCCGTCGTCGTTGAAGCGCTTCAGGTCGACGAACTGGACGCCGTCGATCGCTCCCTTCGGCGAGTAGTCCTGGAGCGAGAAGACCTTGGCGGCGTCGGCGTTGAATTCGGTCATGGAGGCGTCTTCGGGTCGGAGGAGGCGCAAGAGGATCGGGGCTCGGCCGCGCGGGCGCAAGCTTTGGACCCGCGCAACGCGGGCGGCTAGTCCTCGGCGTCGAGGCGCCCTTCCGGCTCAGGGCACGAGCACGACCTTCGTCAAGTTGCTCCCGAAGGCGATGCCGAACACGGGGTGGTCGAGGACGTAGGCGTGGAAGAGCTCGAGCCCCGCGAGACCGGGATCCCCTCCCGGCGGGAGCACGATGGCCGCCGTGGCGTCGCCGTTCGCGTCGAGCACGCCGAGCGAGTTCGGGAGGTTCGGACCGTTCTTCGCTTGGATGGTGAGCTTGAAGTAGGCGTCGGGGGCGAGCGGCACGAAGGTGGGGCCCACGAAGAAACCGCCCGCGTCCGTCAGGCTGCCGAGCACCCAGTAGATCGAGCCCGCCAAGACGAGTCCGATGTCGAGCGTCCACGCCTGTGCGCCGCCGGCGGAGAGCGAGATCGTGTCGGGCCAGGCGTAGAGCGGCTGGCAGTTGCGTTCCGAGACGGAGAAGCCGTAGACCGCCCCGGCGTTCGACGCCACGTCGTCGTCGAACTCCGACGAGACGAGCGCGAGGTCACCGGCGAGCGCGACGGCCCCGCCCACCTCGGACAGCGGGACGTGGTCGGAGAGCAGGATCTTGTAGACGTGATCGAAGCTCCCGCCGTCGAGCTCGAAGACGTGCGCGGAGCCTCCGTCCGCTCCGATCTCTTTGTCGAGGTACGCGCCGACGAGCAGCGAGTCCCCGTCGAGCGCGAGCGCGATCGAGAAGCCGTGGCTCGTCGCCGGCGGGAGGATCTTCTCGACGAAGCTCCAGGAGGAGCCGCTCCGCGCGAAGTGGAACGCGACGCCCGTGTTCGAGTTCGGACCGAAGCCCTGGTCGTCGTCGTGCGGTGCTCCGACGACGAGTCGGCCGCCGTCGATCGAAAGGGAGCTCCCGAAGTTGTCGCCCGTCATCGGATCGATCGACGCCACCGTGTCCTGGAGCGTCCAGGTCGGGCCCGCCTGCACGTAGAGATAGACCTTCCCGGCCCCGACGGCGCCCGGGCGGTCGAAGCGCCGCGAGCCGACGGCGAGCGTCGTCCCGTCGAAGGCGACGTCGTAGCCGAATTGCGCCCCCGGGTGGGCATCGGGAGCCTCGAGCTTCTGCACCTCGAGCCACTGCGCTCCGAAGAGCCGGAAGAGGTAGACCGCGCCGCCGCCCGCCTCGTCCGGCGCACCGACGGCGACGAGCACCCCGTCCGTCGCGAGGGCGAAGCCGAAGTGGGCCCCGTTCGCGGCGTCGCTGGCCGTGAGCTTCGCGTGCTGCACCCAGCTCGCGCCGGCGTCGAAGAAGACGTAGGCCGCCCCCGCATCGGTGAGCAGCGGCCGGTCGTCGTCCGGCGCACCGGCGACCGCACCCGCTCCGCCGGGATCGAGGGCGACGTCCGTGCCCAGGTGGTCGAAGGGCGCGCCGTCGGTCGCGGCGAGCCGGCCCGTCTGGATCCAGGCGTAACCGTCGTAGGCGAAGACGTAGACCGCGCCCGACTCACCGCCCTGGTCGTCGCACTTGAAGCAGCCCGCGGCGGCGAGCAGTCCCTCGGCGGCGAGGGAGAAGCCGAACTGGTCCTTCTGGTTGACGCCGGATCCCGTGAACTTGTCGATCTCGCACTGGGCCGAAGCCGGTGGCGTCACGCCGAAGATCGCGAGGGTGAGGAACACGGCGCCGGGCCAGGCCCTGGCGCCCAAGGAACGAGTCATCACGAAATCCCCGAGCGAGCGAGTGGATCGCTGCTCCCCCGCGCGCGTTCCCCTGGCGCGGCGGATGGAGGAGCGAGGAGCGAGGAGTTGCAGAGAACTCCTCGGGGGACTCTAGCACATCGTCGCCGGGGCTGGGCACCGCTAGACTCACTCGCCCCATGTGCCCCACGCGCAACGATCGGCGGGCCTGCCGCTCGAGCGGCGGCGACGCTCCGCGGCGCGAGCTCATAGCCGAGCCCGTGACCGGGGTGCGCGACCTCGATCGGCTGATCGAGCGCTCGTTCCCCTCGTTCGGCGGCGCGTTCCTGCGGCGCATCTTCGAGCTGCTGGACCAGGCGATCGGGAGCGGCGTGCCGATGACGCTCTCGGTCTCGGGTCCCGTGACGCTCTCGGGCCAGACCTACACCTGGCTCGACCCGCTGCTCGACACGGGCTGGTTCGCCTACGTCTCGACCACCGACGCGGTCTGCTACCACGACGGGCACCGCGCGCTCGACGGCGCGCGCGCGCACCCGATCCACGAGGTCGAGATCTTCGGCGACGACGGGGCCTTGCGCGACGAGCGCACGATCCGCGTCACGGACATCGGCTTCGACGAGGACGTGCTGCTCGAGCAGGACCGCTTCCTGCGCGCCGTCCTGCGCCAGGAGGAGTTCCAGCGGCGCATGACGGGCACCGAGCTGCGCTACCTGCTCGGGCGGCGCTTCCGCGCCCAGGAGCTCGCGAACGGCGCCCCCGAGGGCCTGCTCGCGCTGTGTTGGCGCAAGGCGATCCCGATCTTCGTCGGCGCGCCGGCCGACGGCTCGGTGTTCCTGAACTCGCTCGACCTGTGGGCGCGCGAGCGCACGGGCGGCGCGGCGCATCGCTTCGTCCTCGACCTGCTCGCCGTGGTGTTGGAGCGCTGCGCGTTCCACGGCTGGGGGCTGTTCGAGAGCGCGACGGGAGCGCTCGGCACCCTGATCCTCGGCGGCGGCGTGCCGAAGAACTACAACCTCCAGCCGGAGCCGGCCCTCGGCCAGGTGCTCGGCCTCGAAGGCGTGTCGGGCTACCTGTACGACATCCAGATCACGACGGCGCCGATCACCGACGGCTCGCTCTCGTCGTGCCCGCCGTCGGAAGCGGTCACGTGGGGCAAGGTGGACAAGGACGAGTATCGCCGCACCTGCGAAAGCTTCCAGTGCGACTACACGATCGTGATGCCGTTCCTCGTCAAGGCGCTCCTGGACAAGCGCGCGCGCTTCGAGCGGCTCCAGGCCGAGCTCGGGGCGGACACGCTCGCCGAGCGCCACCCGGAAGCCGCGGGCTACCTGCGACCGACCGAGGGCTACCGGCTGTTCGAGCGGCGCGACGAGCTGGTGGAGAAGCTCTTCGCGGCTCTCGGCGCGGGCGGGGGCGATCCGCTCGCGCGCAACGACTACCCGTTGGCCGATCCGCCACAGGACGCGCTCCTCGAGCGCATGCTGAAGGACGCGAGGGAGCGATGAGCGAAGGAACGGAACCCCCGCAGCCCGAGGAGCAGCTCGCTCCGTACAAGATCGAGCCGGCGCGCTCGTCGCGCGCGAAGTGCAAGACCTGCCGGCGGGCGATCGAGAAGGGCGTGCTGCGCCTGGGCGTGCTGCTCGAGGGCCCCTACGGGACGGGCTACCTCTGGCACCACCTCTTGTGCGCGGCGAAGCGGCGCTTCGAGGACGTCGAAGCCGCCTACGGCGAGCGCGCGTGGGAGAAGAGTGTCGAGGTCCCGCCGCTCGAGGAGCTCGCGGCGCTGCGCGAGAAGGCCGAGCAGGCGCAGAAGGACAAGAAGGCCCTGCCCTACGCGGAGCGCGCCCCGAGCGGGCGCTCGAAGTGCAAGCACTGCGACGGGCCGATCGCCGAGGCGAGCTTCCGGGTCGTGCTGGGACGGGGCGTGGAGTTCGGACGGCAGATGCGAACCGCTCCCATCAACGTGCACGCCGCGTGCGTAGCGTCCGAACTCCTGGCGGAGGATTGCGTGACCGAGTCCGAGGGCTTCGCGGAGGCGCTCTTGGCGAACAGCCGCGACCTGGCGGCTGCGGACGTCGCCGCGTGCCTCGCCGAGATCGGCGAGGTCTGACGGCTGCGTCGCCTGGAGGCCCCGATTCCGCGCGACTTCGCCGCCTTCGGCCATGAGATCGCTCCTCTTCTCCTCGATCGTGCTCGCGTGCGCCTGCGCGCCGAAGCATCCAGGCCCGAGCGAGCGCGACCTCGCACGAGCGGCGGTCCTCTACGGACAGGCGCTCGCGGTCCAGGGCTTCGAGAAGAACCTCGACGCGGTGCTCCTCCTCGACGAGGCCCTGGCGCTGGACCCCGACCACGCGGGGGCTCACCGCGCGCGCATGATCTTCGCCGAGCGCGCCGGCCGCCACGACGAGGTGATCGAGTCGGCGAACTGGATCTCCGAGCACGGCGCGGACGCCCTCGAGCGCTCCGACGCCCTCGCGCGCATCACGCGCGTCGCGCTCCTGGACGGCGATCTCGACCTGGCGCGCGGAGCGGTGGCGCGCCTCGACGAGCTCGAGCCCGACCACGCGCGCACGGCCGCCCTGTGGGCCAAGTACTTCTTCGAGCGCGGCGATCTCGGTCAAGCGGAGCGCCACGCGCGACGCGCCGCGAAGCTCCAGCCGGAGCTCCCCACGGCGAATCAGATCATCGCGCTCGCGCGCGAGGCCGACGGCGCCCTCGAAGAGGCCAGCGCGTACTTCCGCCAGGTCCTGCGCTTCGATCCCGGCCACCTCGGCGCGCGCGACCACCTGGCCACGCTGCTCCTGCGGATGGGGCGCGCCGCGGAGGCCGACCAGCACCGCGCGATCCACACGGCGATCGTGCGCGCCACGCCCGGCGGCTTCCGCTTCCTCCCGCCCGACGATCGCATCGCCGCCTTCGGGAGCGTCGTCGTGCTGCTCCCCGAGTGGCAGCTCGGCCACATGGAGCTCGCGCGCGCGCTGATGCAGGCCGGACTCCTCGAAGAAGCGCGCGCGCGCATGGACGTCGCGCTCGCGCTGGATCCCAACGGTCCCGAGGCGAACGAGCTCATGGCCGCGCTCCTTTTGCGTCTCGGCGACGATGCGGGCGCAGAGCGGCACGCCGAGCTCTCGCTCCTGCCGGGCACGGACGGCGAGCCCGGCCTCGACCCGACCCGGGGAGCGCGCGAGTAGCCGTGGGTCGATCGCTCCTGCCCGCGCTCGCGGCGCTCGTCCTCGTTCCCCTCGCCGCCCTCGCCGCCTTCGTCACCCTCGGGGCGGGGGGCTGCGGCGGCGAGCGACCGGCGGGACTCACCGACCGCACGGCGCACTCCGGGATCCGCTTCCGGCACGACAACGGCTTCCGCGGGCCCTTCTACTTCCCGGAGACGATCGCGTCCGGCGTCGCGTCGTGCGACCTCGATTCCGACGGCGACCTCGACGTCTACGCGGTGCAGGCCGGCATCGTCCCCGGCAGCCTGGCCGCGGCGGGCGAGGCTTCCCACCACCCGACGAACCAGCTCTTCGCGAACCGCGGCGACGGGACCTTCGACGACGTCACGGACGCGAGCGGCGACGCCGCGCACGCGGGCTACGGCATGGGAACCTGCGCGGGCGACGTGAACGGGGACGGGCTCCCGGATTTGTTCCTCACGAACACCGGGCCCGATGCGTTGCTCCTGAACGAAGGCGGGCTCGCGTTCCGCGACGCGGCCCTGGGCACGCCCCTCGCCGATCCGCGCTGGACGACCGGCTGCGGCTTCGCCGATCTCGACCAGGACGGCCACCTCGACCTCGTGGTCGCGTCCTACGTCGAGTGGTCCGCGGAGACGGAGCACGAGTGCATGGCCGGCGGCGTGCGCGACTACTGCCACGTGAGCATCTATACGGGTTTGGCCGACCGCGTCTGGAAGGGAGACGGCCGCGGAGGCTTCCGCGACGACACGGCGGCGCACGACGTCGGCGCGCGCACGGGGCGCGGGCTCGGGCTCGCGCTCGTCGACTTCGACCGCGACGGCGACGTCGACCTGTACGTCGCCAACGATTCGGTCGAGAACCACTTCTACCTCAACGAGGGGGGGCGGCTCGTGGACGCAACCGATCGCTCGGGAGCGGCGTACAGCGCCGACGGTCTGCCGGAAGCCGGCATGGGCGTGGCGGTCGGAGACCTCGACGACAACGGGAGCCCGGACGTCCTCGTGACGAACTTCACGGGCGAGTCGAACTCGGTCTACGTCAACCAGGGCGCGGGCACGTTCCGCGAAGCGTCGCGGCAGACGGGGATCGCCGTCCCCTCGCGACCGGCGCTCGGGTTCGGGATCGCGCTCGCCGACCTCGACCGCGACGGTGTGCTGGACTTCCTGGTCTCGAACGGCCACGTGATGCGCAACGCCGGTCGCGAAGGGAGTCCGTGGCGCTTCGCGCAGCCGGCCCAGCTCTTCCGCGGCGCGCGCGACGGCCCGCGCCTCTCGTTCGAGCTCTGGGGTGGAGCGGGTGCGGTGCTCGACGTCCCGCGCGTCGGACGCGGACTGGCCGCGGGCGACCTCGACGGCGACGGAGAGGTCGACTTCGTGCTCTCGAGCTCCGGCGGGGACCTCCTGGTCGTCGGGACGAAGCTCGCCGAGCCCGGCACCCACTGGCTGCGCGCGCGCCTGGTCGCGCGCGGCAGCAACACCTCGGGCATCGGCGCGTTCGTGGGCCTCATCCTCGACGACGGGCGCGTCCTGCGGCGCTGGGTCCAGTCGGGAACGGGCTACCTCGGCCAGGACGATCTCGCTCCGCTCTTCGGCATCCCGCGCGGCGCGCGGCCCGTGCGCGCGCGCGTGCGCTGGCCCGACGGCACGCAGTCGTCGGAGCCCGTTGAAGCCTGGGACCGCACGGTCGAGATCCGCCAGCCCTGACGCGCGCAGCGCGGGTCGCTCGGCGCGCCGGGGGGCTGACCTCAGCCGTCGTCCGCGTAGCCCATGTGCTCGAGCTCCTGCTCCAACTCCGGAGTCGTCCTCCCCTCCGCGGTCCGCTCGGGATGCGCGGCGCGAATGGCCGCCAGGCGCGCCTGCATGGTCGCGAGCAGCGCGGCGTGCTCGGGGAGCGGAGCGAGGTCGCGGCGCTCGCCCGGGTCGGCGGCCAGGTCGTACAGCTCGAAGCGCTCCAGGGAGAGGTCGTGCACGAGCTTGTGCTTCCCGGTCACGATCGCCTGGCGGAACTCGAGCACCGGTTCGTCCGCGTGCGCCGTGGTCTCCTTCGCGTGGCGCGACTGCGTCTGGGCCAGGAGCGCGAGCGGCGGGAGCTCGCGGCCGTGGAAGAGCGGCACGAGGCTCTGGCCCTGCAATCCCGAGGGCGTGGCGAGCCCGGCGAGCTCGAGCGCCGTGGGCAGGACGTCGATCCCGCGCACGAGGTCGGGCACGCGCCGGCCCGCTTGCAGGGCGTCCGGCAGACGCACGACGAGCGGCACGCGCAGCGTTTCCTCGTACAGGAAGGGATCGTGCGTGAAGAGACAGCTCTCGCGCTCGAGCAGGGATTCACCGTGGTCGGACGTCAGGATCAGGACGGTCGAGTCGAGGCGCTCGCTCGCGCGCAACCCGTCGACGAGCTCCCCCACTCCGCGGTCGGCGTACCAGACGCCGCCGTCGTAGCGATCCGAGATGTAGGCGAGATCGCCCTCGGTGAGCACGCGCGGTCCGCTGCTCGTGGGCTTCGCGGTCGCGCGTTTCTCGGCGTTCAGGTTGTAGAAGGCTTCCGTGCGGCCGACCCTCCGATCGCCGCGCTCGCCGAAGTGGTTCTCCGCGAAAGCGAGCGGCGGGCGCTTGGCGTGCTCGGGAATGAAGTCCTCGTTCCAGCTCCGATAGCCGTAGGGGCGATGGACGTCCCACAGGTGCACCCACGCCGCGAAGCGGCGGTCGGAGGCGGCGGCCCACTCGAGGAACGCCGTCACCGTGGGTTCGTAGGGACCGCGGTAGAAGAGCTGCACCTCGTCGCATCCATCGGTCAAGTCGGACGGCGGCAGCCCGGGGTGGTTGTGGAACGCCCCCGTGCGGAAGCCCGCGTCGCGGAAGAGACGGAAGAAAGACGGCAAGGTCGGGTCGAGCTTCTTCCCCCACGTCGTGACGCCGTGGCTCTGCGTGACGAGCGACGTGAAGAGACTCGCGTGCGAGGGAGCCGTGAAGGGCGCCATCGAGTACGCGCGCTCGAAGAGCACGCTCTCGCGCGCCAACGCGTCGATCTCGGGCGTCGTCTCGCGCTCGTAGCCCGCGCACGACAAGCGGTCCGCGCGCAGCGTGTCGACCGTGACGAGCAGGACGCTCGGTTCGCGCGAGTCATCCCCGCACGCGGCGAGCAGGAGGCAGGCGAGCGCGCAGCGCCCGCTCCCCCGGGGTCCGGAGGGCCTCGTCATTCGCGACCGCGCTCCCACGCGGGGAGCGGATTGCCGCCCGGCGCCGGCACGCGCGTGTCGTAGAGGTAGACGGACCATCCCAGCCGCTCGAAGGGCTCGAACTCGGTCAGCCAGCCGTAGCGGTCCGCCGAGCGGTAGAGATCGACCACGTGCACGGCGACGATGCCCCGCGGTCGATCGCCGGCGCGCTGCACCCGCTCCAGGCCGAAGGAGCCCGGATCGCCCGGAGTGTACGCGTCGTAGTAGAGCCCGCCGGCCGCTTCGATCTCTTCGGCGTAGCGCGTGTAGAAACGCCCCGCGCTGCGCACGTCCTGACCCCAATCGTCGCCCATGACCGTCGTCCACGGGCCCCCCACGGGACCTCCGGCGAGCGCGTTGTAGTACATGAGCTCGTTCGGGAAGGTGAGCGCGGGCTCCGGCAGGAGCACCTGACCCTCGAGCGCCGCGGCGACGCACACGGCCGCGCCGAAGCGCGGGAAGCGCTGCACGGCTCCCGCCCCCCACAGGGCGAGGAAGGGGTACACGGGCAGGACGTACTTCACGCCGAGCAGCGCGTTGCCGCTCACGAACAGTGCGAACAGACAGAGGGGGAATCCGACCAGGCACGCGCAGCGCCAGCGCGTCCATGCACCGCGCGGGCGCACGCACGCGAACAACCCCACGAGCACGAGCAACGAGAAGGCGAGCGGGTTCTTCACCGCCATGACGACGGGATAGTAGTGCGGCACCGGATTCCCGTCCTCGAACGCGTCGCTCGTGTCGAGGACGCGGCCGCGGAAGTACGTCCCGTGACCGCTCGCGGCGTGCTCGAGCTGGGAGTCGATCCCCTTGAACGCGGTGAGCAGCGGTATCGGCCGCATGTCGCCGAAGACGCCGCGCGTCAGGCGCTCGATCCAGGGCTTGCTGAACATCTCGCGGTCCCAATCGGCCGTGGCGTTGTTCTCGAACCAGGTCGTCCAGGCCTCGTCGCCCGCGAGCTCGATGCGCGCCAAACACGCCAGCACGGAGCGCTTCTCCGTCTCCGGTAGCGGCGCGCGGAGCACGGCGTCGAACGCGCGCCGCCGCAGCGCGCCGGGAGCGTCCTCGAGCACCGCCAACGTCGCGAGGGCTCCGCGCGCCCCTGCGTCGTCCTGCGCGAGGAGCGCGCCGAGCTCGTCGATCGCCGTCTCGAGGTCGAGCCCGCGCAACTTCGCGAGTCGCTCCGCGTCCAGTCCGGCCTCCTGCCCGGCCTCCACGAGCACGCTCGCCTTGGGCCACTTGGCTTCGAAACCCACCGGTCGATCGAGGTAGTTGCCGCGGCTCCACACCTGGGCGACGCTCTTCGCCTCGAAGCCGTAGCCCGCGGCGAACACGGACAGACCGACGATCCAGGTCCCAAGGAGCCAGCCCAGCGGCCGCGCCGAGCGCGCGCGCACGCATGCCGCGAGCGCGCACGCGAGCGTGAAGGGCACGAGCACGAGCGACGTGAACTTCGCGAGGTTCGCCAGACCGAAGGCCACGCCCGCGGCGAGGAGCCGCCTCCAGCGGAAATCCGCGAAGAGGTCGGAGAAGCTCACCACCGCGAAGAACAGGAAGACGGTCAGCCCACCGTCGAGCGCGGCGAGGCGGCCATGGGCCAGGACGTTCGGATCGAACGCGAACGCGCACAGCCCGAAGAAAGCCGCGCGCGGCGAGAAGAGGCGGCGCGCGACGCGGTAGACGGCGCCCCCGAGGACCGCCGTCAGCAGGCACATCGGGATCCGCGCCAGGAACAGGTTCCGATCGATGTGCTCGCCGTTGAGCTGGAAGAACCACGTGCGCGGGAAGGCGACGAGCTCCAGCGCGCGGTCGCTCCACCACACGTCCGGCGCGAAGTGCAGCGGCAGCCCGACGAGGAATTTCACGAGCGGAGGGTGCTCCAGGTTCAAACCGAACTGGCCCGTCACCCAGTAGAGGTAGCCGCTCGCGATGTAATAGTGCTCGTCGTAGGTGGGGCCGACTCGCCAGGCTCCGACGAGCAGGAGGGCGAAGAAGATCGCCAGCACGACGCAGGCGCCTCGGTCCCAAGCGGAGAAGCGCGCGAGAAACGGCGCGCGCGCGTGAAGGAGGGAGCCGCGGACGGCCGATCCAGTCTGCGGTGCGGGCCCCATGACGTCGTTCCGTCCACCGCTCGTCGTGGCAGGACGCGCGAGGCCGAAGGCTCCGAGCAGTATACGAGCCGTCCTCGTGGGGCTCGACACGCCGTCGCCCGCGTTGCCGGTCCTTCGGAGCGATCGTAGACTCGCACGCCCGCATGTCGTCCGTTGAAGGCCTCGTCGACGCGCGACTCGCCCCTGACGCGGCGGCGCTCTCGATCGTTTGCATGGTGCCGACCTACAACGAGGCGGAGAACGTCCTCCCCCTCGCGCGCGAGCTCCTCGCCCTGGGTCCGCGCGTCCGCGTCCTCTTCGTCGACGACGACTCGCCGGACGGCACGTGGAAGCTCGTCCGCGACGCGGCGCGCGACGAGCCGCGCCTCCACCTGCTGCACCGCACGGAGGAGCGCGGACGGGGATCGGCGGGGCGCGACGGCCTGGTGCGGGCCGTCGAGCTGGGCGCGGACCTGGTGGTCGAGATGGACGCCGACTTCTCGCACCACCCGCGCTTCGTCCCCATCCTGGTCGAGCGCATGCTCGCTCCGGGACCCGAGGTCGGGCTCGTCCTGGGCTCGCGCGGCGTGAGCGGGGGCAGCGACCGCGACCGGGGCTTCGCGCGACGCTCGATCACGAAGCTCGCCAACCTCTACATCCGCACGCTGCTGGGCGTCTCCGTGCGCGACTGCAACTCGGGATTCCGTTGCTGGAGGCCTTCGACCCTCGAGCGGATCCGCGTCGCCGACGCGTTCTCCGGGGGGCCCGTGATCGTCCAGGAGCTGCTCTTCAAGACGGCGCGCGCGGGAATCGCGATCGCGGAGGTCCCGATCGAGTTCGTCGACCGCGTGCGCGGCGACTCCACGCTGACCCTGCCCATCCTGTTGAAGGGCCTCGGCAGCGTCCTGCGCCTGCGCTGGATGGCGCTCAGCGGGAGGCTCTAGGTGTCGCCCCGCGAGCGTCGGACGGAGGCCGTTGCGCGTGTGCTCGTGATCGCGCTCGCGCTCGCGGCGCCCGTCGTCTTCACCCTGCGCGCGGCGCGCATCCAGCCTCTCGAGAAGGCCCGACCCAAGGTGAAGTCCTCGGGACTGGTCGTCGTGACGACTTCGGTCTGGCCCGCGCTCCCAGGGGAGTCCGAACCTTCGATCGGCGAGCTCGCGCAGCGCGCGGCGCACGTGGATCAGTGCTACTCGCCATCACGCAGCCCGGCGGGCGCCGCCGCGAGCCTGTGGACCGGCCGCTATCCGATGCACCACGGCGTGAGCTCGAACCGCCTCGGGCTGCCCGAGGACGCGTGGACGCTCGCGCGCTCGGCCTCGTCCGCCGGCGCGCGCACGGCGGCCTTCCTCGAGGAGCCGTTCGTCTCGGTCACGGGCATCGGCGGTTTCGAGACGGTGGTCGAGGATCCGACGCTCGGTTTCGCAGGACTGGCGGAGCTCGCGAGCGCGTTCCTGGCCGAACACGCCGGCGAGCGCACGTGCCTGTGGCTGCACCTCGCGCGCCCCGGACCGGGTGCTCGCGACCTCGCGCAGCTCCTCGACCGAGTCGGCGCGGCGATCACCGATCCCGTCATGCGCCTCACGACGATGTGGATCGTCACGGGCTTCGCCAGCAGTCCGCCGCGCTCTCCCCCCGGTCCCGGGTTCCGCTCGGCGGACGCGCAGGCGCGCGTGGACCTGTGGGCGGCGCTGCCGAGCGGCATCAACGCGCGCCACGAGGGACAGGGTGCGGCGAGCCTCATCGACGTCGCCGGAGCGGTGTGCGAGATCCTCGCGCTCCCGCTCCCCGGCCCGCGCGACGCCTTCACGCAATCCGACGGGCGCGCGCTGGGACGGAACCTCGGCGGCGGCGGCGGCTACCCGTGGCTCTTCCTGGAGGACGAGCGCGGTTGGGTGCTGCGTTTCCGCGAGGGGCGCGTCGCGAGCGCGGACGAGACCAAGCTCGTCGCGGAGACGACGACCCGGCCCCAGACGGACGACGGCTTCGCCCCGGCTCCCCCCGATGAGGCGACGAAGCTCCTCGGTCAGTACGAACAGTTCCTGCGCCTGGTCCAGAAGGGCGCGCTCCCCGCCGTTTTGGTCCAGGCCGATCCGCGCTGGTCCGCGCTCGGCTGGTGACCCCCGAGTCAGTGGCGCTCGGCCACGGTCGCCTCCGTGACGCGCCGGCCGCGCAGCCCGTCCAGGATTCCGCGCCCCTTCGCGACGACCGCGCGCGCACGCCCGCGGAAGAGCCCGGCGCACCACACGAACGGCAGCGAGAGAACGTCGAACACGAGGAAGCGCAGCCAGCGCGAAGGCGTGCCGTGGCGCCGCAGGAACCACACGGTGTTGACCCCCACCATGTACTTGCGCAGCACGTTGTAGCCGCCGCCCGTCGAATAGCCGGCGGCATGGTGCGCGGCTGCTTCTCCGACGCACGCGACGCCGAAGCCCTCGTACGAGGCGCGCACGCAGAAGTCGAGGTCCTCGTGGTAGGCGAAGAACGCGCCGTCCAGGAGACCGATGGTCTCGAACACCTCGCGTCGGACGAGCATGACGGCGCCGATCACGTAGTCGACCGCGAACGTGCGGCGGAAGGTCGGTCCGTCCTTCGCACCGTGTCCGACGAGCGTGGAGAGATTCTGGCGGAAGGTGAGCTTCCCGCCCGCCGCCCACACGACGTCGGGGCGCTCCTTGTACAGGACGCGCGGGCCCACGATGCCGAGGCGCGGATCGCGCTCGAAGGCGACCAGGAGCCGCGCCACGCACGAGGGATCCAGCACGGCGTCGTTGTTGACGAGCATCACGAAGTCGGCGCCCCGCGCCAGCGCGACGTCGATCGCCTGGTTGTTCCCGTCGCCGTAGCCGCGGTTCGTGTCGTTCACGAGGAACACGAGGTCCGGGTGGAGCTCGCGCACACGTTCGAGCGAGCCGTCGCGCGAAGCGTTGTCGACGAAGTAGATCCAGGTCGGCTCGATTCCCTCCGCGAGCAGCGAGCCGATACACGCCAGGTTCTCGTCCCCGCCGTTCCAGTTGACGACGACCGCGGCGACGCTCGGCACTAGGGCTCTTCGGCCCCCGGCCGGACGCTCTCGACGCGTGACACGACGCTGCCCTGCGCGAGCCGCGTCTCGAGCCGCTCTCCCGCGCTCACCCGACTCGCATCCAAGAGGGCCCCCCCGCCCTCGCGGGTCGTGATCGAGTAGCCGCGCGACAGGACCGCGAGCGGGGAAGTGGCCTCGAGCGAGCGCGCCCCGAGCGCCAGGCGCCGCTCGCGCGCGGCGAGCACGTCCGCGCCGCGCGCGACGAGCCGCCCGCCGACCAGCGCGAGTCGCGCGCGAGCGGCCGCGAGCCGTCGCGCGGGCGCGTGGCGCTCGAGGGCCAGGCGCGCGGCCGCCGCACGCGCGCGCGCGCGCTCGAGGATCCGGTTGGAGGCGAGCGTGAGCCGTGCGCGCGTCTGTGCGAGGGCGTGGAGGCGGTGCGCGGCGATCGCGGTCGGGTCGCGCAACACGCGGGCTCGCGCCAGGCGGCCGAGGCGCTCGACGCGCGCGCAGAGCGCCTGGTCGGCCGCCTCGACGAGACGGTTGCCGGCGCGCTCGATCCGCAGGAGGAGCGCGCGCCGATCGGGAACGATGGTCTGCGCGGCGTCCGTGGGAGTGTGCGCGCGGTGGTCGGCGACGAAGTCCGACAGGCTCGTGTCCTTCTCGTGTCCCACGGCGGAGATGACCGGAACGCCCGCGGCGAAGATGGCCTCCGCCACCTCGCGCTCGTTGAAGCCCCACAGGTCCTCGAGCGAGCCGCCGCCGCGCATCACGACGATCACGTCGACGCCGCTCGCGTCGAGACGGCGGATGGCGCGGGCGACGTCGCGCGCGCAGTCGGCTCCCTGCACGGCCGCATGGCACAGGCGCAGCGGGTAGAGCGGCCAGCGCTGGCTGCGCGTGCGCAGGAAGTCGCTGAGCGCCGCCCCGTCGCGGCTCGTGACGATGCCGATCACGCGCGGCAGCGTCGGAAGCGGACGCGCGCGGCCGAACCAACCCTTCGCCGAGAGCTCAGCCTTCAGCTCCTCGAGCCGGACGAGCAGCGCGCCGAGCCCGAGCGGCTCGATCCTGTCCACGGCGAGCTTGTAGCGCCCGTGCGGTCCGTAGACGTCGAGCGCGCCGTGCACGAGCACCTGCATGCCGTCCGCCGGCTTCGCGCGCAGTGCGCGCTCGGCCTGGCTCTTCCACACGACGCACGACACGAGCGCGCCCGCGTCCTTGAGGTCGAAGTAGACGTGTCCCGAGCTCGTGCGCTTCAGGGCCGAGATCTCGCCCTCGACGCGCACGCGCCCGAGCCCGACGAGGCTCCCCGCGATCGCGCGCGTGAGCTCCGTGACGGTCCAGGCCGGCGCCGCCGCCGCGTCCGGCGCGGGAGCGGCTTCCAACGGAGCGTGCGCGCCGGAATCGGCCGTGCCCCCCGCGTTCGCCCGCTCGGGCTCGGGCACGACCGGCGCTCTCCCGCCCGCGGGGGCAAGGGGTCGCCGAGCGGCCGAGCGCCGGATGTCGGAGGCCGAAAAGGGCAAGTCCTCCTGCGCCATGGCGCCCCTTATCGCCGTGGGCCGGCGGACGGTCAACGACACGGGCGATTCCGCGGGCGACGCGCGGCCCTTGCCGTCGCGTCGGAAGCCCGCGCTACTGCCCTCGCGGACCGTCGGCGGCGGGCTCCACGAGCCCGGGCAAGTTCGCGGCCTCCCAGGCCGCGCGGCGCGCGCGGGGCAGGAAGATCCGATAGCGACCGTCGAGGAACGGCGCGCGCGCGTCGCCGCGCATGCTGACGCCGTTCTCGAGCACGAGCTGCACGCCCTCGCCCAGCCAGGCGAGCGACAGCGAATCCGCGAACAGGTGCCGCAGCGTCCGGCCGTCGCGATCACGCACGGCGACGTGCACGTCGCGCAGCACCCCTCCGCGCACCCCGCCCACGTGCCGCAGACGGAAGACCTCGCCCGTGGCGTCTTCCTCGAGCAGCCGATTGAGCGAAGCCTGGAGCTGCCCGAGATCGAAGCCTGCGTCGTCGGGGCCGACGGGATCCCGGTCGACGGCGAAGAGCTCGGGCAGCGCGGCGCGGAAGGGCGCCGGGTCGACGCCGGGCAGCAGGATGCGGCGCACGCCGTGCTTGAAGGGAACGCTCTCTCCCGCGTGGCTCTCGCTGCCCTCTTCGAGCACGAGCGTGACGACGCGTCCGCTCGCGCTGCCCTCGAGCCGCAAGCGTTCGGCGAAAAGGCCGCCGGAGAGCCGGCCGCGGTCGTCGACCAGACGGAAGACCACCGGACCGATCCACCCGTCGTCGAGGAGTCCGATGTCGAGCAGATCGAGGCCGTGCACCCACTCCGCCGCGAGCAGCGCGCGCAGGGTGCGCTGCATGGTCGCGCTGCGCTCCACGCGCGCCGAGTCCTCGGCGGACTCGGGGGGTGTTACCTCGGGCGCGGACTCGAGCTTCCCCGGCTCGTCGGAGAGGAGCTCGCGCACGAACCGACCGCCGGGACCGTCGGGGGCGAGCGTCGCCACGGCGCTCGTGAAGTCGAGGAAGTTCATCTCGCGCTCGAGGCGCTCCGATTGGACGAGGCCGAGCTCGGTCTCGAGCTCGCGCACGTGGCCTTCGAGCTCGGCGATGCGCCCACGCTCGCGCGCGAGGTCGTCCGCGCTCTGGGCGCGAACCGCCGCGAGCTCCGCCTCGAGACTCCGAACCCTGGCGTTCGCGGGAGCCGCGCGCGCTCCCGCGCGCACGAGCGCGTATCCGCCGGCGAGAAGGCCGAGGAGCGCGACGGCCGCCGCGCAGCGCCGCCACCCCCTCATCGCTCGCTCGGCTCCAGGCCGCTTTGCTGCTCGGCATCCGCCGGTTGTGCCCCGAGGCGCGCGAGGTGGCGCGGCAGCGATCCGCACGCGACCTCCTCGGGGACGAGCGCGCAGGTCGTGCGCGCACCCGAGCCGAAGTCGACCGCGAGCTCCGGCTCGCCCTCCGGAGGTCGCCCCCACAACAGGATCGAGCGCGTCCCGTCTGCGAGGCGCGCCCCGCCGGCGCCGAGGAGCGCGCGCAGGGGATCGATCGCGCCCGGCTCTCGCGACTCGTTCAGCCAGTCGGCGAGCGGAGCGAGGGCCTGGCCGCGACCGTCTTCCACCGCCGCGCCGTCCACGCGCACGGCCTCGAGTCCAGAGAGCTCGAGCCGCCAGGGCTCGCCGGAGGGCAGCGCGAAGCGGCGCGCGAGGACCTCTGCTTCGTGCGCCTGCAGCGGGGCCTCGCCGTGCAGGGGACCCAGGCGCACGAGGACGCGCTGCTCCCCATGCTCCCCATGGTCGAACTCGACGGTGAAGACACGCACCGCATCCGAGGACTTGGTCTCCGCCAACGGCGCCGCCGCTCGTCCGGACTCGCCGCGCACCGCGAGGAAGGTCGCCGCCGCGACCAGGACGAGCGCGGGGACGAGCAGCAGCCAGCTCAGGGCCTGAGCTCGTCCCAGTCGTCGCGCTCGTGCTTGTTCCAGAATCGCTGCCACAGGATCGGATCGCGCTCGTCGTGCCCCGACAGGCGTTGGAGACTGGTGACGATCGCAGCGACGGTCGCGTCGTACGGCCGGCGGCCGACGGCGTCGAACGGATGCCTCTCGATCTCCTCCCACGCGTGAAGGAGCGCCTGCAAGAGCTCGTAGAAGACGTCCTTCCGGCGCTCGCCTTCCAGCTTACTGAATTCGCCCAGCGCTTCTGCAGCGGCCCCCCGGACGCTCGGCTCGGCATGGTCGAGCAGTCCGACCAGGCGCGGGAGGGCCACGGCGCTCTGCGTGCGTCCGAGCGCGAGCACGAGGGAGCGCTCCACGGCCGCGTCCGGCGCGCGCCGCTCGTCGCCGAGCGCCGCGAGGAGCTCAGCCAATCCCTCGTCCTCCATCCGGGCGAGCGCGTTCACGGCCCCGCAGGCGACCTCGCGGCGCATGTCGAGCAAGCGATCCCGCTCCACCGGTCCGCTGAGATCGCAGTCCCTCACGAAGGCAGCTATGCCGCCCGCGATCGAACGCCGGTCCTTGGGACCCGCGGCGTCGAAGCGCGAGTGGAGCTCGGCCACGAGCCCGCGCGCCTTGCCCGGCGGCGCGCGGCGTGCCCGCCCGAGCTCGTCCACGAGCATGGCGATGACGGGCAGACGGTCCGGGACCTTGTCGGCGCTGGTTCCCGTCGCGGACGCGACGACCAGCGCACACAGGACGTGCGCGAGCATGGAAATCCCTTCCCGAAGGCCCGGCGGGCGCTTCCCTTCCTGATGGAGCCGAAAGAGCCGCGCCTTCCTTCCCCGGCAGGGCGGCCGTCGAACGGGCGCCTCTATCGGCGCGCCGGCCGTCCGCTCTTGTCAGGAACCGGAGGATTCAGCCGGGGCGCCGCTGACCCGCCCGGTAGCGCAGGGTCTCCGCCCGCAGGCGCTCGCGCACGAGTCGCACCACCGGCCCCGCTGCGCCCGGCAGGGGTCCCGTCACGCCGCGCACCAAGACGACCGGCAGCACGCCGCCCGTCGTGTTGGTGAGGAACACCTCGCTCGCCCCCCCGAGCCGCGCGCGCTCGATGCGCCCGACGTGCACCGGGAGCTCGCGTCCGCCGAGCGCGGCCGGCTCGCGCGCGAGATCCGCGAGGATGCGGCCGCGACACGTCCCGGCCAGACAGCCGCGCTCGAGCGCGGGCGTCCACAGCGCTCCGTCGATCACGGCGAAGACGTTCGAGATGGTTCCCTCGAGGACGTCGTCCGCGTCCGTCAGGAACAGCGCCTCGTAGGCGCCCTGGCGTTGTGCTTCTTCACGCGCAAGAACGTAGGCGACGCGGCTCGACGACTTGACGCGTCCGAGCGGGTCGCCGGCGCGTCGGCGCTCCGACGCGAGGGTCACGACGACGCCCGGGTCGGCCGGACGCACCACGTCGCGCGCCGTGACGGCGAGGGTCGGCGAGCCGCCTTCCGGCCCGCGCGAGAGCGTCAGCCGCAGCGCGAGCGGACCGGGCGCTCGAAGCGCCGCGACGAGGACGCGCAGCGCCTGCTGCGGATCGCACGGCGGCGGCCATCCGATTCCAAGCTCGCGCGCGCCCTCCTGCATGCGCGCCAGGTGATCCTCGACGAAGTCGAACGAGCCCTCCTCGAACAGCACGGTCTCGAACACCGAGAGGCCGAGCAGGAAGCCCGCGTCGTCGGCCCGGATCGCGGGCTCGCCGGGCGGGACGATGCGGCCGTCGACGAACGCGGCGTAGCTCGCCATCACGGGGCTCCTCGTGCGCCAGCGGGCGCGCTCTCGAACGCGGAGAACAGCGCGGAGGCCTTGGCGAGCGTCTCCTCCTCCTCCGCGGCGGGATCGGAGGCGAAGGTGATGCCGCCCCCCACGCGGAACGAGACCTCGCCGCCGCCGTCCGCGCACGGGCGCCACAGGAGCGTGCGGATCAGGACGTTCCACAGCGCGTGGCCGCGCGTGTCGACGAAGCCGAGCGCGCCGCAGAAGAAACCGCGCCCTTCGCCCTCGAGCTCCGCGATGGCGCGCATGCTCGCGAGCTTCGGCGCGCCCGTCACGGAGCCGCCGGGGAAGATCGCGTCCAAGACGTCCCACGCGTCGCACTCGTCGCGCGGCTCGGCCACGACGTCGGCCGTCAGGTGATGCACGCGCGCGTAGCTGCGCAGCGCGGGAAAAGCCTCCACGCGCACGCTGCCGGGCTTCGCCGTGCGCCCGAGGTCGTTGCGCTCGAGGTCGACGATCATCGCGAGCTCGGCCCGGTCCTTCGCGCTCGCGAGCAAGCGCTCGGCGCACAGAAGGTCCTCTTTGGGATCGTCGGCGCGCGCGAGCGTGCCCTTGATCGGTCGCGTGCGCGCGCTGCGCCGTCCGTCCTCCGCCGTGACGAGCTCGAGCAGGAGCTCGGGCGACGAGCACAGGAGCGCGCCCTCCTGCTCGCCGTCGAAGCGGCAGAAGCCCATGAACGGCGCCGGGTTCGCGGCGCGCAGCGCGCCGTAGAGCTCGAGCGGGTCGCTCGCCGTCTTGCGCGTGAAGCGATGCGCGAGGTTCGCCTGGTAGAAGTCGCCGCGGGCGATCGCCGCGCGAACGCGCTCGATGCGCTCGCGGTGCACCGCGGGCGGAGTGTGGCGGACGAGCGGACCGAGCCCCGACGCGGCGCGTTCGGACCGGCCGCCCGCCTGGGGCCAAGGCGCCGCCAGGAGCTCGCACAGCTCCGCGCGGCGCTCCGCGACGGAGGGACGGTCGTCGCCCGGGTCTTCGCCCAGCACGAGCCACGCGCGGCGGCGCTCGAGGTCGATCACCACGAAGTCGGTGTACAGCCCTCCGACGACGAGCGGGAAGCCCCACGGCTCGGGCGGGAGCTCCTGCGCTTCGCCGTGCACGCCGAGATCGTAGGCGAGCGCCCCCGCGAATCCGCCGTGGAACGGACCCGGCACGCTCTCGGTCGCGCCGGGCTCGAGGCGCTCGGCCCACGCTCGCAGCTCCCGCGTGGTCTGCGGCGGTTGGCCGGCGAGGGGATCGAAGGCCACCAGACCGAAGCGGCGCGGGAAGCCCGCCGCGCTGTCCAGGCACAGCGGCCGGCGACGCGCGGCGAGCCGCGTGAGCACGCTGAAGGCGTCGGGAGCGCCGTCCTGCGCGCTGCCCCCGCGCTTCCCCGCAACGTTCCCCGGAACGTCTCCCACGGCGAGCGCGGCAGCGTCGAGCTCGAACACGCGCGGCCGAAAGCTCAGGGTCCGTGCCATGGCGGGGGCGAGACCATATAAGGTCGCGGTGCGCGACGACAAACCCCGCTCCGTCCTGGGCCTGGTGTTCCTGACGGTGTTCCTCGACATCGTCGGGTTCTCCGTCCTCTTCCCGATCTTCCCGGCCCTGCTCGAGCACTACCTCGCGGTCGAGGGCGAAGCGAGCGCGCTCGGTCGCCTGACCGCTTTCCTGCGCGGCCTGGTCGGGAACGGCGGAAGCGACGGGAAGGGCGACGACTCGCTGGCCGTCGCGACGCTCTTCGGCGGCATCCTCGGCTCGCTCTACGGCGGACTGCAGTTCGTCTTCTCCGTCGTGTGGGGCGGGCTCTCCGATCGCATCGGCCGCAGACCCACGCTGCTCGTGACGCTCACCGGCACCGCCGCGGCCTACGTGCTGTGGACCTTCGCGGGGAGCTTCGGCGTGCTCGTGCTCTCGCGCGTCGTCGCGGGGATCATGGCGGGCAACATCTCGACCGCGTCGGCGGCCGTGGCGGACAGCACCACGGGCTCCAAGCGCGCGGCCGGCATGGGGATCGTCGGGATGGCGATCGGACTCGGCTTCGTCTTCGGTCCCGCGCTGGGTGCGCTCACGGCGGGCTGGAAGCTCGACGGTGCGACGAGCGGAGCCGTGTTCGCGCTCAACCCCTTCTCGGGCTGCGCGCTCGCGTCGCTCGCGATCGCCCTCTGCAACCTCGTGTGGGTGGCGACGCGCTTCCCCGAAACCCTCGCGCCGAAGAGCCGCGGCGCCGGCGCGGAGCTGCGCACGCTGCACCCGTTCGCGCGCCTCGGCACGCTCGGCTTCCCGGGCGTGAAGCGCGCGAACGTCGTCTACCTGTGCTACTACGCCGTGTTCAGCGCGATGGAGTTCACGCTCGTGTTCCTCGCCGCGGAGCGCTTCGGCTTCGGAGCGCGCGAGAACGCCGCGATGTTCGTCTTCGTCGGCGTCGTGATCGCGCTCGTCCAGGGCGGCGTCGTGCGGCGCCTGGCGCCCAAGCGCGGCGAGAAGAACCTGGCCGTCACGGGGCTCGCGCTGACCGTGCCCGGCATCGCCGCCATCGGTTTCGCGGGCTCGCTCACCGTGTTCTACCTCGGCCTGTTCCTCATGGCGGTCGGCAGCGCGCTCGCGTCCCCGTGCCTGAGCTCGCTCGTTTCGCGCTACACGCCCGCCGACCGCCAGGGACTCTCGCAGGGAGTGCTGCGCTCGATGGGCTCCCTGGCCCGCGCCGCCGGTCCGATCCTGGGGGGTCTGGCCTACTGGAGCCTGGGGAGCGCGGCGCCCTACTACATCGGGGCGGCCTGCCTCCTCGTTCCCCTGGGCCTCGCGCGGGCGCTCCCCCCCGTTCCGGCCGCGGAGGGTGCCGCCACCGTGCCGAGCCACACGAACTGAAGCTTCGGGACCCGCGTGCCCGATAGGGGGAGGCGGAACGGAGGATCGATCGACCATGGAACGACTGTGCATTCCTTTCCTCGTCGTCGCGGCATTCGTCGGCGCGAGCGCTCTCACGCACGGGCAGGACGCGAAGGCTTCGCTCGAGGGGCAGGTCCTCTTGCTGCGCGAGGACGTCGCCGCCCTGCGCACCGAGCTCGACCTGACGCGCGCGCTGCTCGACGAGACGGTGAGCTACCTCGAGCGCCGCTCGAAGGCCGCCGCCGAGCTCGCGCGGGTCCTGTCCGCCTCGGAGGAGGCGGGCTTCACCTTCGGCATCAACCCGAACTCGCGCGAGATCCTGCTCGCGGGCTGGCGCAAGGAGCTCGCCGACCGCCAGAAGGGCGTCCCGGGCGCGCCCCCGCCTGCGCCCGCCGACGCGCCGGTTCGGCGCGGCTCGACGCGCCGCTGATCGGCCCGGCTCGACTCGCCGCTGATCGGCGCGGCTCGACGCGCCGCCAAGCGGAACTCCCGGCTTCTCCCGAGCCGGCTCGCGCGGCACTCTGCCTGTCATGCGCGAGCACGTCCGCGGCTTCCTGAGCGAGCTCGCCCATGCGCGCGGCGCGTCGCCGCACACGTTGCGCGCCTATGGGCGCGACCTCGAGGAGTTCGCCGCCTTCCTCGACGCGCGCGAGATCGACGATCCGACGCGCGTCGACGCGCACGTGCTGCGCGCCTTCCTGGCTGAGCTCGACGAGCGTGGGCAACGGCGTCCGCACCGCGAGCGCGAGCACCTCTCGCGCGGCACGATCCAGCGCAAGCTCTCCGCCGTGCGCTCCCTGTTCCGCCACCTCGAGGCGCGCGGCGTCGTCGACGGGCACCCCGCGACCGGGCTGCGCCGCACGCGCCGCACGCGTCCCCTGCCCGTCTGCCTCGACCGCGCCGAAGTCGAGGCGCTGCTCGCCGCTCCCGATCCCACGACTCCGTTCGGGCTGCGCGACCGCGCCCTGCTCGAGGTCATGTACTCGGGCGGCACGCGCGCCGCCGAGACCGTCGGCCTCGACCGCGCGGACCTCGCGCTCGACGCCACGGGCGGCGTCGCGCGCGTGCGCGGCAAGGGCAAGAAGGAGCGGCTCGCCGCGCTCGGGAGCCACGCCTGTCGCGCCCTCGCGGACTACCTCTCCGATCCGCGGCGCCCAGAATCCAAGGCGCGCGACAAGGACGCCGTGTTCCTGAACAAGGACGGCGGCCGGCTCACCACGCGCTCGCTCGGCCGGATCGTCGAGCGTGCGGTCCTCGCGGCCGGGATCACCCGTCCGGCGTCGCCGCACACGCTGCGGCACAGCTTCGCGACCCACCTGCTCGACAACGGCTGCGACCTGCGCGCCGTCCAGGAGCTCCTGGGCCACGCCCACCTCGTCACGACGCAGATCTACACGCACGTGTCCGTCGAGCGACTGCGCGAGGTGTACGAGAAGGCCCACCCGCGCGCGGAGTGAAGGGCTTGGGAAGCGGAGCCCTGATCTGCTATCTATCGCGCCCTCCGGCAGGCCTTCGACGCCCGCTCCACCCATGACCGAGCTCTCCGCGACCGCGGTCCCATCCGGCGCCCGCCGCAGTCCCCACCTGCCGGCCTGGCTGTGGCTCTGGCTGCCGCTCGTCCTCGTCTTCGCGCAGCCCGTCCTGGTCCTCGCGGCCCCCGACTTCTACGAGAGCTGGATCGGCTCCGAGCTCGGGCTGGTGCAGAACCTGACGATCGTCTTCCTCGTCGTGGCCATCGCGGCCGCCCTGCGCCTGCGCAGCCTGCGCGAGCGCGTGGCGAGCCGCTGGTTCGGACCCTTCTGCGCGGTGATGGCGCTCGGGTGCTTGTTCTTCGCCGGCGAGGAGGCGAGCTGGGGACAGCACTGGTTCGGCTTCGCTCCGCCCGAGTACGTCGCCGCGCGCAACGACCAAGCCGAGTTCAACCTGCACAACGACTCGGTCCTCGGACCGCTGCTCGACTCGTTCCCGCGCACGCTGCTCACGCTCGCGGCGCTCGTCGGCGGCATCCTCGTCCCGTTCACCCGCCGGCGGCGCGACGTGCGCCCCGACTTCGCGAGCGCGAGCCCGCTCGGCTGGCTGTGGCCGACCGCCGCGTGCCTCCCGGTGGCCGTGCTCGCCGTGACCGTGACCTTGCCCGAGAAGGTCGCGAAGAGGTTCGTGGACGACCCGCCGGAAGTGTTCGACATGGGCGAGACGAAGGAGCTCCTCCTGGCGCTGTTCCTGATGCTGTACCTGATCGTGCTCCTGCGCGAGCTCCGGCTCCGCACGCCGCACGAGGAACGAGCCGCCTGATCCCGCGCGCCCCCCTGAGAGTGGTGCTCTTCGACTCGATCCGCACCTGGGGCGGCGGCGAGAAGTGGTGCGTGGAGACGGCGACGGCACTCCGCGCGCGCGGACACGCCGTCGCGATCGCGTGCGCGCGGGGCTCGGCGCTCCTGGAGCGCGCACGCGATCGCAACCTCGAGACGTTCGTCCTCGCGCGCCCTCCGTTCGGGGCTCTCCTACTGGCGCGCTACCTCGCGCGCGCACCATTCGAACTCGTCGTCGCGAACGTCGGGCGCGACGTGCGCCTCGGCGCGGCGGCCTGCGCCCTCTCCGGCGCGCGCCTCCTCCAACGCCGCGGCATCGCCCGCCCGCTCAAGCGCGATCCGCTGCACCGTTTCCTCTACCGCCGCTCCGTGCGGCGGATCGTCGCGAACTGCGAGGCGATCCGCGCGCGCCTGCTCGAGGGCGCCCTATTCCTCGATCCCGCGCGCGTGGTCGTCGTGCCCAACGCGGTCGAGCTCCCCGGTCCCGAGGCCGTGCCGGAGATCGCGCGCGTGCGCGCGGAACTCGGCATCGAGGCGTCGGCGCCGCTCGTCGGCGCCGTCGGTCGCTTGTCGCCGATGAAGGGGCTCCGACACCTCGTCGAGGCCTGGGCTTCGATGCGCGCGGACGCCTCGGCCGATTCGGCCGCCGGGCGGGCGCACCTGCTCCTCGTCGGCGAGGGCGAACTCGCAGCCGAGCTCAGGACCGACGTCGCCGCGCGCGGGCTCCCGGCCTCCGTGCACCTCACGGGCTTTCGCCGCGACGCGGCCGCGATCCTGGCCGGCCTCGATCTACTCGTCGTCCCGTCCGTGCGGGACGAGGGCGCGAGCAACACGCTGCTCGAAGCGATGGCGCACGGCCGGCCGGCGATCGTGACCCGTTGTGGCGGCCTACCCGAGACGGTGGGCGAAGGCGTCGGCGGCCTCGTCGTGCCGCCGGGAGATGCCGAAGCGCTCGCCGCCGCGCTCACGCGTCTCTTGTCGCGCCCGGAGGAACGGCTGACGCTCGGCCGCTGTGCGCGCGAACGCGCCCGCGAACGCCACGCGCCGGACGTGGTGGCTGCTCGCTGGGAAGAGTTGCTCGCCGAAGTCGCCGCAGAAGACCGACCGGGCGCGTGAGGCCACGGAGCCTTCCCGTTTCAGAAGGCGAAGCCCAAGAAACCGGCGATCTGCGTGTATCTCCCGTCGATATCGATGCCCGCGATCTCGAAGTCCTCGGGAAAGACCGCGCGCAGATCGATGCCGAGGACCAAGTGCTCGGCCAGGACGAAGCGGACACCTCCGTGCGCGTAGACGCCCAGGGTCGAATCGTCCTCCGAAGCCGAGCTTCCGTTGAGACTCACGTCCAGATCTCCGCGCAGGTACGTCGCCCCCGCACCCACGTAGGGAACGACGGGACTGCGAGCCGGATGGAGGATCGGCACTTGAACTCCCACGTAGATTTCGTCCACGCTCACGTCCACGTCGAAGTTGCCGAACCCCGGTGCGAATTCCTCATCGTCCTCGGAGGAATGCTGGAAGCCCACCGTCAAACCTGCATGGGCCGTGGGCGAGTAGTAGCCGGTGTACTCGACCCCGAACGCGGTCTGGTCCTCGACCGGAGCGAACTCGTCCTCGTCGAACGTGCGCGCCCCGACGATCACGCCAAGATGTTGAATGGCGCTCGCGCCGGAAGTCGGCGCGTCCGGAAGCGGCCCGATCGTCGCGCAGGACGTGAACACGACGAGGAAGACCAGGGAAAGAATGCGTGCGAGCTGATCCATGTGCGAACCTCCCATTGACTGCGGATCGCCGAACGGCGTCGGCTCTCGATCGGTCCGGAGCGATCCTGCGCCCCGCGCTCGAGAAAAGCGCCCCGTCTCGGTCCCCTCCCTCCGAGCGCGGCGAACGATAGGGATCGAGAGCGATCCTGTCCAACTACGGACGGTCGGCGACCACGTGTTCAGGTCGAGGCGGGCAGGGCGCGGATGGCGACGCGTGAACGCAAGGCCGTCTCGATCTTCTGCGCGCGCGCTTCCCACGACGATCGGCGCGCCGTGTCGACGCAGTGGGCCGACATGTCGGCCCAGCCGCGGTGATCGGCGTACATGCGCTCGAGCGCGGCTCGCCACGCCGACGGCGTGTTCGCGACGAGCAGGCCCTCGCGGCCGTCGGTCACGAGCCGCTCGATGCCGCCCAGCCGGGTCGCGACGAAGGGCAAGCCCGCGGCGAGGTACTCGAGCACTTTGAGCGGCGACGCGATGCGGTTCAGGAACGAATCGGACAGGGGCGCGACCCCGACGTCCATGCGCGCTTCGAGCCGCGCGAGCTCCGCGCCGTGCGCCCAGTCGTGCACCTCGACGCGCTCGGCCACGCCGAAGTCTGCCGCCACGCGCTCGAGGCGCTCGCGTTGGGACGCGTCGCGCGCGCCGACGCACACGAACCGTACGCGCCGGTCGCTCCCTTCCGCCAACGCCGCCATGACGAGCTCTAGCGGGTACTTCTCGGGCGTCAGCGACCCCACGTAGCCGAGCGTGTGCGTGAACGGTTCGGTGCGCGGCGCGCGCGGCGGTTTGCAGCCCGTCTCGGCCGTGACGACCGGCAGGTCGGGGTAGTAGCGGCGGTACAGCTCCGCCTGCGGCTCCGACACGCACAGGATCCCGTCGACGTCGCGCACGAAGCGCCGCTCGAGCCGCACGTGCCGGCGCCGCGTCCCGCGCACGGGTCCGTCGCGCAGCGCGGGGTCGGTCCAGAAGTCGTGCGCCTCGAACCACACCGGCATCCCGGTCCAGCGCTTCAGGCGCGCCGCGAACGGCAGGAACGTCAGCGCGCGGAAGACGAGGACGTCGTAGGGCGTCGTCGCGAGGTGGTGCAGCGCGCGCAGGTAATAGAGGAAGCGCGAGCCCCCGAGCAGCGGCGCGCGCAAGGCCAGGATGCGCGGCGTCGGGCCGCCCTGGAAGAACTGCGAGGCGATCGCCTCGGGCGCGCCGTTCTCCTCGGCGAACAGGATCAGCGTGAAGTCGGCTCCCGTCGCGAGGAACCCGCGCGCGTTGTGGAGCGAGAACGAGAGCCCGGGCTCGCGGCCGGGCCAGCGGTTTCCGGTGAGGTAGGCGATCTTCATCGCTGAGGCGCAGAGAAGGTATGCCAAGCGCGCGCTCGGATCTCCAAGAGTACGCCCGTCGCTGGGACGAGCGCAGCTCGCGAGCTACGATGCGAATCGTCGGCGTCGACGCCGGAGGAGGCGAGAGCGAGATCAGGATCGATCCACCGAAGCTGAATCGGAGCCACGGGTCCGGTTCCTTTCGACCCGCGGACCTCGCGCGCGTGGGCGAGAACGTGGTGTTCGAGCCGGGCGTCCTCGTTTTCCACCCCGAGAACGTCGAACTCGGCGACAACGTCTACGTCGGGCACCACGCGATCCTCAAGGCATGGCACAAGAACCGCCTCGTCGTCGGAGACCACTCGTGGATCGGCCAAGGCTGCTTCCTGCACTCGGCGGGCGGCATCGCGATCGGACGAGCGGTCGGCATCGGTCCGATGGTCAAGATCCTGACCTCGCAGCATCGCGCCGATGACCTGGAGGTTCCGGTGCTCTTCAGCGAGATCGACCTCGCGCCGGTCGTGCTCGAGGACGGTTGCGACATCGGAGTCGGTTCGATCCTCTTGCCCGGCGTGACGGTCGGGGAAGGAGCGATCGTGGGCGCGGGAGCAGTCGTGGCGTGCGACGTACCCGCGCGCGAGATCTGGGCCGGAGTTCCCGCTCGCCGGCTGCGCGCACGCTGAGTCGACGTCGCTACGCCGTCCTCGCTGCGCTCACGGGCTCGATGGGAGGCTTCGTCGGAGTCCGCGTCGAACCGGGAGACGCGTAGACTTCGAGCAGCCTGCGCGCGACCTTGCGCGAGTCGTGGTGGCGCTCGACGTACGCCCGACCCGCACGGCCGAGCCGCTCTCGGCGGGCTCCGTCGAGGATCAGCCCTTCCAGCACTTCGGCCAGATCGCTGGGCGAGGCGTTGACGATCGGAAGATCGGTGTAGGTTCCCACCAGGTCCGGCTGGATGTAGCAGATCACAGGCTTGCCCAAGGCCATGGCCTCGCACGCCAGGATTCCGAAGCTCCCCACGAGGAGCTGATCGATCACGATGTCCGCGCGCGCATAGGCATCCATGGCGACTCGATGCGGAACGCGGAAGAGCTCCTCGTAGCGGAAGCTCAGGCCGCGCGCCTCGAGCTCACGGATCGCCTCGAGGACGAACTCGGTGCCCTTCAGGCTCTTGATGCGTGGAGCGTGCATGACGAGGGGCAGGCGCTCGTCCGGATTCGGGTAGCTCGGTGCGATCTCGTCGACCTCGATCCTCTGCCCCACGATGTGGACCGAGTCGAAGAGCGGCTCCAGGTGGTAGTCGAGACTGTGGTCGGCGACGATCGCCTCGCCGTGGGTCAGCTCGGCCCAGCGCCGCAGTCTCTGCTTGGGCTTCTCGTCGTCAGCCGCAGGGAAGGCCGGCCAGAACGGATTCCTTCGTCCTTCCAGACTCGGGATCCGGACGTCGCTGCCCCAGAACTCCACCACGACTCGCTTGCCGGCGGCGAGAGCGACCTCGACGTCACGGAAGCTCTCCATCAACGGGGTGGCGTAGTGGTAGTGGAAGACGTCGTACTCGCGGATCCACCTGCGCCAGGCCAACGCGACCTGTACGCGCCGCAGCTTCCGATGCCGCGACAAGTAGAAGTCGTTCTCGAACTCGAACGGGTGACGGCGAGCGAGTGAGTGCGCTTCGACGCCGAGCTCGCGCAGGGCACGGCAGGTCATGCCTGCCTGACCGGAGATCTCCAGGGGGAGGTGCAGGATCCTCATGGAGACTACGCGGAGAGGACATCGCCCAAGAGGTCGCACACCAGGTCGACGTCCGAGGGCTCGAGACCCGGGTGCGCGGGCAGCGCGAGGCCGCGCTCGAAGAGGCGCGTGGCGACCGGATGGGCGCCGCGATCCAGACCATAGCGGTCGCGATAGAAGGCCAAGCAGTGGAGGGCGTGTGCGCCCAGGTTCGTCTCGACTCCCTCTTCGAGTAGGAGACCGATCACGCGATCGCGATCCACCGCGCTCGGCAGGACGACCATGAACGTCTGCCACGCGTGCCCTTCGACGTCGGCCGGGAGCTCCAGGTGCGGAGACGAAGCGAGATTCGCCCGGTAGCGCAGGGCGAGCTCGCGACGCACCGCGAGCCAGCGCTCGTGTCGCCCGAGCTGCACGAGGCCGAGCGCTGCGTGGATCTCGGTCATTCGGTAGTTGAAGCCCGGCAGGGAGAGGTCGAACGCCCCGGATGCGCTGCGCTCGAGGCCGTGGCTGCGCAGGAGCCTCGCCAGCCGGGCGAGCTCGGCATCGTCCGTGACGAGGCATCCTCCCTCCGCGCTCGTGATGGCCTTGCGCGGATGCCACGAGAAGCAGCCCACATTCCCCAGCGTGCCCGCGTGGCGAGCACCCACGCGCGTCCCGAAGGCGCAGGCCGCGTCCTCGACCACGAGCAGGTCGCGGGCATGGCTCGACTCGAACACGTCGCGCCCGCATGGTGCGCCGAACTCGTGGACCGGCATGACCGCGCGTGCTCTCTCGACACCGTCCCACGCGTCGATCGCACGCTCGAGGCTCGCCGCGGTCATGCAATACGTGCGCGGGTCGACGTCGACGAAGACGGGCCTGGCCCCGACCAGCTCGACGACGTTGGCGGTCGCGGGGAACGTGAAGGCGGGCACGAAGACCGCGTCGCCTCGGCCGATGCCCAGCGCGAGGAGCGCGACGTGCAGCGCCGCCGTACCGCTCGAGGTCATGACCGCGTGTTCGCAACCGACCAAGGCCGCGATCTCGCGCTCGAAGCGCGCGACGATCTCGCCCTGCACGAGCATTCCGGACTCGAGGACGGACGTGACCGCAGCGATCTCCTCCGGACCGATCGAGGGCCGCGCGAGGCGGATCACGCGCGTGCCCTGTAATGATCGGCGGTGCGACGGATGCCGTCCTCGAGATCGACCTCGGAGGTGAAACCGAGGACCCTGGTGGCTTTCTCGACCTGCGGGACGCGGAGCTCGATGTCGGCGTGCACCTTCGGTTGGAAACGGATCTCGGACGAGGACTCGAGCACCCGCACGACCGTGTTCGCGAGGCCGTAGATCGTCACCACGTCGCGCTGGTTCCCGATGTTGAACGACTCGCCGACGGCTTCGTCCTTCGTGATGCACAGGAGCACGCCGCGGATCATGTCGTCGACGTAGCACCAGGAGCGGATCTGGGTGCCGTCGCCGTGGATGGTGATCGGCTCCTCCGCCAGGGCGCGCAGGACGAAGGTCCTGAGGGCTCCCTCCCCCACCTGGCCGGGACCGTAGATGTTGAACGGCCGCACGGTCACGGTGGGCATCCCGTGCTCCTTGTGGTAGGCGTACGAGAGATGCTCCTCCGCGAGCTTGCTGACTGCGTAGGTCCAGCGCGCCTCGCCCACCGCGCCCAGGCTCGTGCAGTCGGTCTCCTGGGCGCGGAACGCCATCTGACCGAAGACTTCGCTGGTGCTGAAGCACACCACGCGCTCGAGGTGGTCGAGCGAGCGCGCCGCCTCGAGGACGTTCGCCGAGCCCACCATGTTGACGCGCATGGTCGTGACCGGGCTCTTGCCGACGGTGTCGATCCCGGCGATCCCCGCGCAGTGGATCACGACGTTCGCCCCGCTCATCGAGCCGCGGACGTGATCGAAGTCGAGCACGTCGCCGCGAATCAAGGTCAGGTTGGAGTGGTTCGCGAAGGACTTCCCCGAGAGCGCGTCGCGGGAGAGGTTGTCGTAGACGACGACCTCGTTCCTCTCGACCAGGGCGCCGGCGAGCGTCGAGCCGATGAAGCCCGCGCCGCCCGTGAGGAAGATGCGCTTTCCGCTGACGGACTGGGCGAGTTCGACGAGGCTCATGCCGAGGTCTCCGCGTGCGCGCCGACGGCCCGGCAGGCCTCGGTCACTCCCTGCACGGTGGTCTCGATGTCCGCAGAGGTGATGTCCGCGCTGAACGGGAGGCTCAGCACCTCGGCGCTCGCTTGCATGGAGTGCGGGAAGTCGCCGGGAGCGTAGCCCAGCCCGCGGTAGGCGCCCTGCACGTGCAGGGGCTTCACGTAGTAGACGGCCGTCGGCACGCCGGCGGCCTCGAGCAGCTTCTGGATCTTCGACCGGGAGCCGGCGAGCTCGCGCAGACGGATCGTGTATTGGGCCCAGGCCGAGAGACACTCGGGCGGCGTACCGGGCAGTCCGATGGCGTCGCCGAGGGTTGCCTGGAACGAGCGCGTGTAGGTGTCCGCGACCCACTGTCTGCGCTCGATCTCCTCGGGGAAGCGGCCGAACTTCGCCAGCAGGATCGCGGCCTGCAGCGTGTCGATGCGCGCGTTCAAGCCCACGCGCACGTTGTCGTACTTGTCCGCGCCCTGGCCGTGCACGCGGATCGAGACCATCACGTCGCAGAGCTCGTCGGAGTCGGTGAAGATCATCCCGCCGTCGCCGTAGCAGCCCAACGGCTTCGCAGGGAAGAAGCTCGTGGCGGCCGCATCGCCGAAGGCTCCCGCGCGCCGGCCGCCTTGCGCGCCGCCGAACGACTGCGCGGCGTCCTCGAGCAGGAACAGGTCGTGGTTGTCGCACAGGTGCTCGAGCGCGGCGTAGTCGGCGGGCAGCCCGAACAGGTCCACCGGGATGACGGCCTTGGCCGTGAGCTCCGACACGTTCTTCGGCAGCGGGTAGAGCGACGGGTCGCGCTTCAGGAAGGCGTCGAGCGCGCGCTCGAGCGCCGCGGGATCGATGTTGAACGTCTCCGGGTCGATGTCGACGAAGACGGGGGTCGCGCCGACGAGCGAGATGACCTCGGCCGTCGCGACGAAGGTGAAGGGCGTCGTGAAGACCGCGTCGCCCGGACCGATGCCCCGGGCCATGAGCGGCATGAGCAAGGCGTCCGTGCCCGACGAGCACGAGATCGCGTGCTTCACGCCCACCCACTCGCCGAGCGTCCGCTCGAGCTCCGCCACCTCGGGTCCCATGATGTAGCGCCCGTGGGCGAGGACGGCGTCGATGCGGGCGCGGATGTCGCGCTCGAGGTGGGCGAACTGCGCCTTCAGGTCGACGAAGGGGATCGGCATGGGTTTCCTCGGGGACGGACTCTCAGTCCAGGACGAGCGACGAGCGTTGCGACGCGGCCGACAGCCGCCCGAGCTTCTCGCGATAGCTCGAGCCGCAGGCCTTGCAGGCGAGGTTCGCGGGCAGGCGCTCGCCGCACTGGCACATCCAGCCGATCTGACGCGCCGGATTGCCGACCACGAGCGCGTGCGGCACGACGTTCCTCGTGACCACGGCTCCCGCGCCGACGAAGGCGTACTCGCCGACGTCGTGGCCGCACACCACGGTGCAGTTCGCGCCCAGGGTCGCGCCGCGGCCCACGCGCGTCGGCGCGTACTGGTCCTTGCGCGACACGTGGCTGCGCGGCGTCAGGACGTTGGTGAAGACCATGGACGGGCCGCAGAACACGTCGTCGGCGAGCTCGACGCCCTCGTACAGGCTGACGTTGTTCTGGATCTTGACGTTCTTGCCGAGCTTCACGCCCGGGGCGACGAAGACGTTCTGGCCGAGGTTGCAGCGTGGCCCGATAGCGCAGTTCTTCGAGACGTGCGACCAGTGCCAGATCTTGGTCCCTTCGCCGATCGTGACGGGCTCGTCGATCACGGCCGTCGGGTGCGCGAACCAGGCCTTCGCAGGCTCCGCACCGGGCCGCACCGGCGCACCATTCGCGTCGAGGCTCTTCTGCAGCGCGCCCAGCACCTCGAGCACGCGCAGACCCTCCGCGCCGTCGGTGTCGGGCGTGGAGCGGTTCGCCACGCAGGCGAGGAAGTGCGCGCACTCCTCGCGCAACGGCTCCGCGCGGTCGAACGCCACCGCCTCGGCCTTGCCCTCGAGCGGGATCGGCATGCCCTCCTTCCACGCGATCTCGTGGGCGTAGAGCACGAGCTTCTTCTCCGGCTCGCGGTCGTCGAACACGGCCATCTTCCGGTCGCCCACGACCACGAGCTTCTGCTCCTTGAAGGGGTGCAGCCACGACACGAAGATGTGCGCGCGCAGCCCCGAGGCGAACGAGAGCGTCGACACCGTCACGTCCGCGATGCGCTCGTGCAGGTAGGCGCCGCCCTGGCACGCGAGCACCTCCGGCGCCTCGCGCGCGAGCGACAGCACGACCGAGACGTCGTGCGGCGCGAACGACCACAGGATGTTCTCCTCGCGGCGGATCTTCCCCAGGTTCAGGCGGTTCGAGTAGATGTAGCGCACGCGCCCGAGCTCACCGGTCGCGACGAGCTCCTTCAGCTTGCGCACCGCGCCGTGGTAGTGCAGCAGGTGCCCCACCATGAGCACGCGCTCCTGCGCCCGCGCGAGGGCGACGAGCTCGCGCCCCTCGGCGCTCGTCAACGCGAGCGGCTTCTCGACGAACACGTCCTTACCGGCCTCGAGCGCCGAGCGCACCATCGCGGCGTGATGCTCGGCGGGCGTGGCGATCACGACCGCGGCGATCGCCGGATCGGCGAGCACGGCGGCGAAATCGGACTCGACCGCGACGCCGTACTCCTTCCGAAAGCCCTCCAGCCGCGCCGCGTCCGTGTCGCAGACCGTGCGCAACACGCCGAGCCCGTGCAGGTTGCGGACGAGGTTCTTCCCCCAATGACCGCCCCCGACGACGGCAACGCTCTTCTTCGACACGGAAGCCCCCCGGTGCGGATTCTCGGTTCGCTCGGAGGCTCGGGGCGAACGGGCACCGGCTCCGAGCCGAAGGAGCGCGCAAGGCTAACCGGATCCGCGGAGGCCATCAATGCGGGCGTCGCGTCGACGCGGCCGCGCGCGCTCAGCGCCGAGCACGGCCGGCCAGGATCTCCCCCCGGCGCCATTCGATGGAGCGCCAGGTGCGGACGGGGTCCCAGTCGAGCTTGCGCGCGGCGAGATAGCTCTGGAACGCCCGCTCGAGCGCCTCGGATGGGCCGAGATCCAAGGCGAGCGACGCCCATTGGCGCTCGGCGAGCCCGCGCGGGAAGAGCTTGCGCAGCGGATGCCGCAACGACTCGGTGTCGAGCACCACCCACTCGCCGCGGTTCCACACGAGGTGATCCCACTTCATCACCCCGTGGTAGATCCGGCGCTCGTGCATGTCCGCCAGGAACGGCCCCAGGGCTCGCTCGGCCTCCGGGACGTGCCCCCAGGCCTGACCGAGCAGCGGACCGTCGACGAACTCGCACAGGATCAGGCTGCGCTCGAGCCGGAGTCCCCTGCGCACCTCGAACGCGCACGCGGGCTTCGGGCTGCGGATCGGCAGGAGTTTCGGATAGGCCAGGGCGGCGCGCACCGCGGCCGACGGGCGCAGGGCGTCGCGCAGCTTCCCTCCGCGGTAGTACTTCACGACCCGCTCGCCCAAGCGGTACCCGATGCGTACGCCGTGGTCGAAGAGCAGCGCGCCGCCCAGATCCTTTGGCAGGACGGAGCTCGGCATGGACTCCACCAGGCGCTCGAGCAGGGCCCGATCGACGTCCTCGTAGACGAAGCCCGCGGCTCGTCCGATGCGCGTGCGCCGGCCCATGGGCGAACGAGGGTAGCGGCCGGGCGCCGCGCGTCGAACCCGCTCTCCCCGGCGCCGTCGGGGAGTACCGGCCCCCGTCACACCTGCGCGGCAGCCGCCGTAGCCCGCGCCGCCCGGCCGGGAACCCGCCCGCGGGGTGCCGGCGGCCGGATCCGATGCAGGTCGAGCCGGTCGGCCGCCCCGGGCCTATCATGGCCGCCTTCCCAATCCTTCGAAGCCACCCTCGATCCACACGATGAACACGCACCTCCTCGCCCTCGCGCTCGCGACGGTCTTCGTTCCCACCGCCTTCGCCGGCGACGTCGTCAAGTGGTCCGCGGACTTCGACGCGGCGGCCGCCATCGCCAAGCGCGAGAAGAAGGACTTGCTCGTGGACTTCACGGGGTCCGAATGGTGCGGCTGGTGCATCCGGCTCGACAAAGAAGTCTTCTCGCAGGACGCGTTCGCGAGCGCGATCACCGAGCAGTTCGTGCTCGTCGCGCTCGACTTCGACAACAAAGGCGAAGCCAAGACGAGCGCGCCCAACCCGGCGCGCAGCAACGAGCTCGCGCAGAAGTACGAGGTCATGGGCTTCCCCACGATCCTCTTGATGAGCGCGGACGGCGAGCTCTACGGCCGCACCGGCTACCGTCAGGGCGGGCCCGAGGTCTACCTCGAGCACGTACGGACGCTGCGCGAGAGCGGCCTCCGGGGCCTGGCGCTCCTGCGCGACTTCGAGGCGGCCAAGGACGAAGCGAAGAAGCGCGCCGAGCTCGAGCGCATCTTCGCGTTCCTCGCGGAGGTCGATGCCAGCGAAGTGGCGAGCGCCCAAGCGCTGCTCGTTCCCGTTCGGAGCGCCTTCGAGCTCGACCCCGAGAACGCCTCCGGCCTCAAGGTCCGCGCGCTGACGGCGCTCTTGCGCGCGGGCGCCGCCGACGCCGACCTGATCGCGATGGCGCGCGCGCTCGATCCGAAGAACGCGGCGGGCGCGCTCGAAGCGGCGGTCTTCGCGCAGCTCCAGGCGGTGCGCGTTGAGGAGCACCTCGAGCCTACCTGCGTGGCCGCGCTGGAGCTGCTCGAGACCGGCGTGATCCACGACGAAGACCTGGCGGTGAAGATCTTCGCGTACTGCGCCCGCTGGTCCGACCAGTACTTGGGGAACCACGAGCGCGCCAAGCGCTTCGCCGCGCGGGCCCTCGACTTCGAGATCGACGACGAGGAGATGGCGGCGGACCTCAACGCGATCCTCGACGCGAAGTAGCCCCGCTCACGCCCCTGCACCGCGTGCTCCGGGCAACCGGAAGGCGCGGCGCAGTCGTTTCTGCCTCCCGAGCCATCACGCGGCGACGCATCCGACGTTTCGTGCGAGCCTGGCGCGCCCCGCTACCGGTAGACTTCGAGCGCAGGAGGGACGCGCGCATGAGCCTCATCAACTGGATCTTCGACCTCTACCAGCACTCGCAGATCGATCGCGCGCGCGAGGAAGCCGCCCAAGCGCGCCGCGACCTGGCCGCGGTGCGCACGAGCAGCGGCAGCGTCGACGCGGCGCGCCTCGAGCGCGCGCTCGGCGAGCTCGCCCTCGCGACGAAGACGATCCAGCGCATGCTGGTCGAGAAGAGCGTCTGCTCGCCCGGCGAGCTCGACTCGAAGCTGCGCGAGATCGACCTCGAGGACGGTCGCGCCGACGGCCGCGCGCCGCTCTGACGTCGCGCCAGGTCGATCGCCGTGCAGGCGCGCCCTGACGATCTACGATCTTCGGCGCAGGCGGCGCTCCTTGTGAGCGGCGAGGGTGCGTGGCAGAGTTGCGCCCCTCACGCGCACCTCGATGAACCGAGCCCCCGATTTGACTGCGCGCACACCGCTACGCGTGTGCGGCGCGCTCCGGGACGCGTGGGCCGCGCGCAAGCCCGGTTGGCTGCGGGCCGACCTCCAGGCCGGCGCGGTGGTCGGCGTCGTCGCCCTACCGCTCTCGATGGCGCTCGCGATCGCCTCCGGCGCGCCGCCAGAGGCCGGCCTCTACACCGCGATCGTCGCCGGCGGCCTGGTCGCGTTCCTCGGCGGCAGCCGCCACCAGGTCAGCGGTCCGACGGCGGCCTTCGTCGTCGTGCTCGCGCCGATCGCGGCCACCCACGGTCTCTCGGGACTCGCGCTCGCGAGTCTCCTGGCCGGGCTCATCCTGATCGGGCTCGCCGTCCTGCGCCTCGGCCGCCTGATCCAGTTCGTGCCCTACCCGGTCACGATGGGCTTCACGGCCGGCATCGCGGTCGTGATCGGCACGCTGCAGGTCGAGGGCTTCCTGCGCCTCTCGGTCGACGTCGCGAGCGACGCCCACTTCCACGAGCGCGTGGCGGCCATCGCGCGCGCGCTCCCCTCGCTGCGGCTCTCCGACGCGTGCATCGGGCTCGCGACGCTCGCCGTGCTCGCGTTCTGGCCGCGCACGAGGAGCCGCATCCCGAGCCCGCTCGTCGCGCTCGCCCTGGGCGGCGGCGCCGCGTTCGTCCTGGCGCGCTTCGTCGACGGCTTCGAGGTCGCGACGCTGGCCTCGCGCTTCGGCACGCCCGCGCACCCCTTCGGCATCCCGCGCGACCTCCCGGCGTTCGCGCTCCCGTGGGCGGTCGCGGGAGGCGACGCGCTCACCTTCGCCACGGTGCGCGCGCTGCTCCCGTCCGCCGTCGCGATCGCGATGCTGGCCGCGATCGAGTCCCTGCTCTCCGCCGTCGTCGCCGACGGCGCGACCGGCACGCAGCACGACCCCGACAACGAGCTCCTGGCGCTCGGCATCGGAAACCTCGTGGCGCCCTTCTTCGGCGGCCTCCCCGCGACCGGCGCGCTCGCGCGCACGGCGACCAACATCCGCAGCGGCGCGCGCACTCCGTTCGCGGCCATCTTCCACGCGCTCTTCGTGCTGATCGCCGTGCTCGCCCTCGCGCCCGTGCTCGGGCACCTGCCGATGGCGTCGCTCGCCGCCCTCCTCCTGATGGTCGCGTGGAACATGGGCGAGGCGCGCCACGTGGCGCGCGTCCTGCGCGAGGCGCCGCGCAGCGACGCCGTGGTGCTCGTGACGTGCCTCGCGCTGACGGTCGTCTTCGACATGACCGTGGCCGTCACGGCCGGCCTCGTGCTCGCCGCCGTGCTGTTCATGCGGCGCATGGTGGAGATCACGTCCGTGCGCCTGATCGCCGACAGCCACCCCGAGGAGCACGTGCACCTCCCACCCGGCGTCCAGGTCTACGAGATCGCGGGCCCGCTCTTCTTCGGCGCGGCGCACAAGGCGACCGGCGCCCTGCATCGCATGTCGCCCGACGTCCGCGCGCTCGTGATCGACCTCCAACAGGTCCCCATCATCGACGCCACCGGCCTCTTCAACCTGCGCTCCGCCATCGACCGCCTGCGCAGCCAGAACGTGCGCGTCCTGCTCGGCGGCGTCCGCGGCCAGACCCGCGCCGCCATGGAGCGCGCCGGCCTCGGCCGCCCGGAGAGCGGCGCGTCGCTCCACGCCACGGTGCGCGACGCGATCGCCGCGGCGGGCGCAGCCGTCGGCGCGGAGCCCACGGCGGACGCGGGCGCGACGACGAGCCCCTCCCACGCCGCCGCGCTGCGCGACACGCGCGGGTCGTGAGGAGACACGCCATGACCGAGCCCTCGTCGGACCGTTCGTTCACCGACGACGTGGCGACCTTCTACGAGTCGACCCTCGTACCGCTCATCTTCGAGCCCTACGCGAACGACCTCGCACTCAGGGCACAGGTCCTTCGACCCACCTCCGTGCTCGAAGTCGCGTGCGGCACGGGGGTGGTCACGCGCGCCCTCGCCGCGTCCCTTCCCACCGCGTGCGCGATCACGGCGACCGACCTGAACGAGGCGATGGTCGCCCACGCGCAACGTGTCGGAACGATCAGGCCGGTGACTTGGCGTCGGGCCGACGTGATGGCGCTCCCCTTCGGGAACGAGCTCTTCGACGTCGTCGTCTGCCAGTTCGGGGCCATGTTCTTCCCCGATCGAGTGGCCGCCTATCGAGAGATCCGACGGGTACTCAGACCGGGCGGAACGTTCCTGTTCAACGTCTGGAGCGGGATCGAGGACAACGAATTCGCCGACGTGGTCACCCAGGCCTTGAGCACGCTCTACCCCGGCGACCCTCCGCTCTTCCTGGCCCGAACTCCTCACGGCTACGGGCGCCCGGACGAAATCGAGTCGGACCTGGAAGCCGCCGGCTTCGATCAGTGCTCCCTCTGCCGACGTGACGACACGAGCTCCGCCGCCGGTCCCCACGTTCCGGCGATCGCCTACTGCCAAGGCACTCCGCTGCGCAACGAGATCGAGGCCCGCGAGCCGGGTGGCCTCGACCGGGCCACGGCAGTCGCGACCGCAGCCCTCCGCGCCCGTTACGGCGACGGGCCGATCCAGGGACGAATCAGTGCTTTCGTGGCGGCTGCCCGCTGAGCCTGCGGCACTTGCGCGCTGGCTCGACGAGGAGGAACTCCATCCAAAGTCGCGCCACTCTTCGGCAGGCCACGCTCGATGGAGCTCGAGGGCGAGAAGAGTGGGACAGGGCCGCGATTCTTGGCACTGGTGGAGCCGAGGCGTCTATCCTGGCTCTTGCTCCTTGCGCAAGGCCGACGGCGTGGAACAGGCATGAAGAGAGCCCTACTCGCTGGCTTGGTGATCGTCGCTGGAGTTGTCCTTCTTGCGCTCTTCCTGTCTGGTGACGGTGCTCGTGAGCAGCCGATGGAGTCTTCTGGCGCTCGGTCCAACGCACCGGCGCAGGCTCGCTCTCCAGATCTGGTCCAGCTCACCGCGGTGGCACCCTCGCGACCTGGGGAAGTGCACGAGACTTCCTCGCGCCGGTCGCCGGTTACCGGCCCGCATGGAAGAGTCGTCGAGGCAGGAACGGAGCGCCCCGTCGATGGGCTTTCCGTCGAGCTGAAGTTCGGCAAGAAGGTCCTCGCCGAAACGGTCACGAACCTAGACGGATCGTTCTTCTTCCCCGAGCCCGCGCGCAGTCACCGGACGGTCGAGGTCGACTCCGAGCAGTGGCGCACCGCGCCGAGCAGGTACAGGCTCGACGAGGACCAGAGCAAGGGGCTCACGGAGTTGGTCTTCCGTGCGGAGCGGATCGTCTCCGCGCCCCTGCGGGGATCACTCCTCGATCGAAGGACTGGCGAACCCGTTCCCCAGTACTTCATTCAGGCGCGGGGACCTCGCGACGAGCTTCAGAGGTCGGAGTCGGAAGGACACCCGGACAAGGACGAGCCGTCGGCGACCTTCGAGTTCCGCTCACCGCCTCGACGAACCGAGAACATCGTCACCGGCACGGACGGTCGGTTTGCGAGCGACGGTGGCTTCGAGGCTGGATTGTTGGATCTCGTCCTCGTCGATCACCCGTTCTTCCTCGAGAAGGGACCCAGCTTCGGGGGCAACGAGAGCACGATCGAGCATCAGCACGTCTTCGACGAGGGGAACCCGCCGGAAGACGGGGAGATCAAGATCGCCATAGGACCGACCTATCGCATCGACGTGTCTCTCCCGAGCGGGACGAGCGTCGATGACTTCCATGCGACGTTCCCGCGGTCCTCCTCCGGCCTGCGTGAGATGCACCGAGCCGTGCGGGGTGATCCGGGCTCACCCATGGCGCTGTTCTACGGCAGTGCCTTGAAACCCAACGCGCTCGAACAAGAAGCGCTACTCCGGGAAGGTGAACCGGTCTGGGCGCGCTTCCGCGACCCCGTCTTCACGATGCACGAGCCGTCGGAGAACGAGGACGATCATGTTCTCCACGTTCGGAGCCGAGACGGTCATTGGTTCGGGAGCGCGCCAGTGTCTTCGATCGTGGGCATCTACCCCGAGATCGTCCCGATCGCCTTGGAAGCCACTGGAGCCGTCGAAGGAACCATCCTCGACGGGGAAGGTAGAGCGGTTCCGACCGCATGGATTCAACTTGTCGCCGCGTCTGCTCCGTCGTCGCCGATCCAAGAGGCCGGTGCGGATCCAAAGGGGCGATTCGAGTTCAAGTGGCTCACGGAAGGAGACTACGAGGTGGTCGTCCAGACCCATCGCTACGAGGAATCGAGATCAACGATCTCGATCGTCAAGAGTACGACGGAGCGCCTGGAGGTCCGTCTGACGGCCGGCGTTTTCCTCGGGACGGTGTCGGGAGTCCTCCGCAGCCGCACCGGGCAGCATCGCTCGAAAGGCGGAATCGTCACTCTCGCGAGCCGGGACGACCCCGACTTCTACCTGTTCAAGACCGTGAGCTATCGGAAGCGGCAAGGCGAGCACACGGCCGCGTTCGTGTTCGAGAACGTGCCGAGTGGCCACTACGAACTGAGCCTCGAGCCGCTCGACAACATGCGTTGGGAAACCCTGACGATGACCGTTTCCCCACCTGCGGAGGGGCTCGAGTTCATCTGCGAGGACGACGTCCCCACCTTCGACCTGGGGTTCCGAGCCATCGACGCTCGAACTGGAGCGCCCATCGAAGAGATCTGGAACATCGTCTGGCAAGGGGACCCGCTGGAGGACCTGCGGCTCGACGACGACTGGGAGACGGAGCTCTACGAGGAAGTTCCCGAAGGCGTGCCGCTCAAGTGGGTCGTGCGAGCCGAGGGCTACCGGTTGGCGAGGGGTGACGAGCGGGACATTCGCACGGAGGCGCACCATCGGGTCGTCGAGGCGAAGCTCGAACGGGGCTGGGGCCAGATCTTCAAGGTCACGACGCGCGAACCCGAGCCGATCGAGGGTGTCGAGTTGGTCGTGGACGGCGAGTCCTTCGGAAGGACGGACGCGCAGGGGATGATCTGGATCAACCTCGACACGAAGCCCGGTAGCCTGGAGTTCCGCTACAAGGACTGGATCGTCACCTGGGGGTGCGTCGATCCGAACGAAGACGGCTTCGGGTGGGGTCCGGAGACTCCGGTCTACTTGGGTCCGAGGGAATGACAGGCGCGGTTAAAGCGGAAGAGCTGCGGCGACCGGCGCAGTGCTCGCCCTCAATAGGCGCCCTTCAACCTGCTCGTGCCCGGCACGTTCGCGATGGAGCCATCGTCGACGGCATAGACCGCTCAGACTTCTATCAAGGGCACGTTCTCTATCCCTCTTGAAGTCGCACAACGTACTTCGTCATCGTAACCGCGTCTCGATGTACTCGCTCTTGGTAGCCGGAGCGATGAGCTTGTCTTCCAAACTCGTGCATGCGGTTCTCAATCAGGGCGACGTCTGCATAGGGCAGCGCCCCGAACATCGTCAAGTCCACGAAGTCCCCCGCCTTGGGTTCGGATGTCGCCTTGGCGTAGTTCCAGTAGGCGTCGAGCTTGAGTTGAATCGCTGGACAAGCGTCTAGATCGATCTGCCTCAGAATCTCGTCAGGGTCGAGGCTCGGGGCCATACGCCTGATTACGGTGTCGAGACCTAACGCGGACTTCAACCAGAACCTGCGGTATGCATCAGGCACGTGCCCCTTCGCTCCGTGCTCCCGTTGCGTCTTCCTCGTCTGAGCGAGCGAGTGACGCTCACCGTCTAGTGCCACCCGCCAGAGATCATTCCCTGCTTTGATGTATGCTGCCAGCGTTCGCACAAAGGCGACAACCGTGGGGCGCTGGCCTCGTCGCGCGAAGTGACCGATCGTCGTGGCGTTTTCGTCTCTGTGCGGCCAAAACTCGTTGAACCACTCGGCCAAGTCTCCGTCGGAGGCGAAGTCTTGAACGATCTGGAAACCTGGGAAGCCCAAGTAGGGCTCAATGCGCTGTGCCTCCCCAAGGGCCTCAAGGATGAAGACTACTAAGTCCGGCGGAACCTGCTTGACGGTGATGCCGGAGTCCAGCACGGCGGCGATCTGCCGCGCACCGTCCGCGGACTGCTGCCGGATCCACTCGTAGCTCATTGGTTCGTAGAACAACGGGACGCACCTGCCGACCTTGAGCCACTCGTCCAGGATCCGGTATGCGGCGACTCGCCTCTCGTCCTGACCGCCTCGTAGTTCCCGCCCAGCGCGCAAATGGGCAATGTTGACGAGGTGATTGGTGTCCAGGAACGTGCGAAGTGGCTTGATGATGGGTCCGAGATTTGTCATTGGCGCCCGCGAGTCTTGCCTTTGCGAGTCAAGGAAGAGAGGACCGTTCCCGCTGCCGCGACATGCACCTGCGGAAAGGAGTCTCCAACCGTCCGGCTGCCCGAATCTCACGAACCATGAGAGCGAGCGGGCGCGCCGTAGCCCCCCCGCTCTGCTTCGCCCAACACATGCCGGCGCGGCGAGAAGGCAGAGAGTGGTGACCCCAAGGGGATTTGAACCCCTGTCGCCAGGATGAAAACCTGGTGTCCTAGGCCTGACTAGACGATGGGGCCACCGGTGGACGGCGTTCGGCGGAAGGACGCTGCGCGGGGTCCGGCGCCGGTGGAGGCCGAGGAAGCTACGGTCGCCGCCGAGCGGTGTCAACGCTCGCGCGCGGGAGAGCGAGCGATCGGAACGGCCGCGATGTCGCCGGTCCCCATGGAGTTCGCGCCCACGCGCTAGTGCGTCGACGGGGGCGTCAGCCTCATCCCGCGCTCCAACCGGCGGCCTCGAGGCGGCGGCACACGTGCAGGTACTCGCGCTCGAGGCCGTCGACGAGGTCGCCCGCACCGCGCGCTTCCACGGGGAGCACGTCCCAGGTGTAGGTCTCGATCTCGAGGTGCAGCTCTTCGGTCCCCCAGCGCGCGGGGTCGGCGAGCAAGCGCGCGAGCGCGACGTCGGCCCAGGCGCGCGTCGTCGCCAAGCCGCCCGAATGGACGCGATCGATCTCGCCGCCGAGGTCGACCGGCACGTGGAAGTGACAGCGCCACTCCGCGCAGCCGGTCCAGGCGGGATCGCCGCGGGCGAGCGCGCGCGCGACCTCGCCGAGGTCGCCTGCGCGCACGAGCTCGCCGTCGCGCACGCCCGTGACCTGGTGCAGGTAGCACGGCTCGTCGAGCGCGAGCAGGCTCGCGCGGCCGAGGGCGTCGCCGTCGGGATCGGGAAGCGCGAGGGCGCTCGAGAACTGGAGCTTCCCGAGCGGCGTGCCCGAGCGCGTCGCGTTCGCGAGCGCCGCCCGAGTGTCCTCGAACTCGACCGCGGCGTGGCACGCGTCGAGGCACACGCCGAGGTGGCGGCGCAGGGTGCGTTCCGGATCGAGGGCGCCCTCGCGCGCGAGGAGCGGCGCTCCGCGTTCGCGCACGAGCGCGAGGAAGTCGGCGAGCTCGGACGTGTCGTTCGCGCTCGCGCGCGGCTCGGCCTCGAGCGACAGCACGATCGGAACGGATCCGCGCTCCTCGAGCTCGGCGAGGTAACCGCAGGCGCGCGCGAGGTTGTCGGCGCAGCGCTCGCGATCGGCCGGACTCGTCGGGCGCGAGGCGTGCAGGCCGGGGTGCGTGCTGATCGAGACGTGGCGTTCGCGCCCGCGCACGAGCGCGGCCGCCACGTCGGCCACGTCGCGCGTGAACGCGAGGCGCGCGTCGTCGAGCCAGGTGGGCTCGAACACGCGCTCCTTCAGTCCCGGCCGTGCGAAGCCTTGCGCGGGAAACGCGTTGAACGTGAAGGGATCGAGGTCGTGGTCGCCGAGGAAGTCGGCCAGGCGCCGGAAGTCTCCGGCGCGCGAACCTAGGGCTCTGCCTTCGCGGGCATCGCGCGCGAGCTCGCGTCCGGTGCCATCGCGCGCGAGCTCGCGTCCGGTGCCATCGCGCGCAAGGTCGCGTCCGGTGCCATCGCGCGCAAGGTCGCGTCCGGTGCCATCGCGCGCAAGGTCGCGCGCGAGCGTCTCCGCCAAACGCGACGGGAGGTACAGGCCGACGCCGAAGGGGCCGGTGGGTTGCAAGCGCTCCTTCAGCGGCAACGTCACCGCCTGCAGTCGCTCGAGCACTCCGTCGACGGTGTCGGCGGGATGCAGGTTCATGCAGTACCCGAGCCGCAGCCGGCGGCCGGACGGCGGATGGAGCCAACGCATGGCGGCCCGCGCTCCCCTCGCTCAGCGGGCGGCGGAGAGCGGGATGCCCTCGTCGATCAGGAGGATCGGGATCTGGTCGCGGATCGGGTACAGGATCGCTTCGTCCGCGCGCACGAGCCCGCCGTCGATCGGCTCCGAGACCGCGCTCCCGCCCACGTTCACGACGCCGCCCTGGGCGATCTTCGCGTTCAGGGCGACGACCAGCGCTTCCTCCGCCTCGCGCAGCGTCTGATAAGTCTCGGGGCAGGCCAGGATCTGAAGCAGGTCCTTGTCGATCACGTGCGTTCCTTCCGCGGCTTCGGGTTCCCTGATCCGCAGGGAGAGCATAGCTCCGAGCGCGCGGGTTGGAGAGCTCCGCGGGCGCGCGGCGTTCCGGCAGGCGCGCGTGCCGCGTATCCTCGCCGCGTGCACGCCGCCGTCTTCTGGTTCCTCGGACTCGCGCCGTGCTCGCCGCAGGACGGACCGGCGGCGCTCGACCCGGGCGCTCGGCTCGCGATCACGCTGCCCGCCGACCCGCTCGTTCCCGCGACTCGGGTCGCGCGCGCGGCGGCCGACGTCCCTCCCTTCCGCGGTCCTCTGTGCGATCCGCCCTGGCCCGAGTCCTTCGCTTCCCCCCGCTGGAGCGAGCGCGAGCCGTGGCTCGCGTGGGCGGCGCTCGTCGGCGCGGAAGCCCGGGCCAGCATGCCCGATCCGCGCCGCCGCGCGTCGCTCGCGGTGCTCGCCGCGCGTCAGGGTCGACACGTCGACGCGTGGCGCCACTTCGCGGCCTGCGCGGCGGATCCGGCGATCGTCGCCGCGCTCCTGCCGCGCCTGTTCCCGGGAGTCCCCGACGAGGTCGATCCCTTCGCTGCGCTGCCGGAAGGAACGCTGCTCCGTCCGGTGCTGCCGCCGAGCGCGCCCGATCGCGCGCGCGACGCGGAGCGCGGTCTGCTGGTTCCCGGTCGTATGAGCGCCTCCGGTTTGCGTGTCGGGGACGCCGTGTGCGACGTCGCGCTCGAGCTGGTGAGCGACGGCGTCGAGCTCGAGTTCGCGCACGTCGCGGGCGGGCCGGCTCGGATCGACTTCCTGCTGCCGGAGCCGGCGGCCTACGCCATCCGCCTCGATTACCTGGATTGGGAGCGGCGCGAGGTCGCGGGCGTCCCGTTCGAGGTGACGCTCGCTCCCGGTGCGGAGCCGCTCGCCGCGTGGGGTCGCTTCGCCCCGCGGCGCGCGTTCACGCCCGGGACCGTCGAAACGCTGGTCCTCGAGCACCTGCGCGCGCGCGGCATCGCGGTCGCGGCCGCACCCGCGCGCAGGGGAACGGCCGAGGGCCTCGCGGCGGCTCTGCACGCCCTCTTCGCGGTCGAGACGCGCGTCGACGCCCTCGCCGCCGAGCGCGACGCCTCCCCCGCTCTCGCGCCGGTCGTCCTGCGCTTGTCCGACGACGACGGGGCGCTGCACGCCCTCTGCACGTGGGTGAGTTGGAGCGAGCGCATCCTACTCCCGGAATAGAGGCGTGCCCTCGCGCGGCGGGCGCGTCGCTGCCGAACGTGAGGCTCGCGCGTGCAACGCCGAGGGGTCGCCTGGCCGACCGACGTCCCGCGGATGCGGCGCGCTCGGAAGCGGCGTGGCCGGCTCGGGGCGGCGAGGATAGGCTCTCGCGTCGAGCCGGGATCGTCGGAGCAAGATGGACACAGAGGGCAATCCGTATCGGCGACAGCGTGAGCTCTTGCTCGCGCTGCTCGAGAAGGAGGGCGCCGCCGCCCTCTTCGCCACGGGCTCGCCCAGGATCCGCAACCACGACACCGCCTACCGCTTCCGGCCGGACAGCGACTTCTGGTACCTCTCGGGCTTCGCCGAGCCCGACGCGGTGCTCGTGCTCGTGCCCGGTCGCGCGCAGCGCGCGGTGCTCTTCCTCCAGGAGCGAAACCGCGACGAAGAGGTGTGGACCGGCCGGCGGCTCGGCACGGAGGCCGCGGTCGAGGTGCTGGGCGTCGATGCCGCCCATCCCATCGGGGAGCTGTGGACGCGGCTCCCGGAGCTCTTCAAGGGCTTCGCGCGCATCGTGTACCGCACGGGCGCGGACGAGTCGCGCGACCGCAAGCTGCTGGAGCTCGGAGCGACATTGCGGGCCAAGGTGCGCGGCGGCATCGTCCCGCCCTCCGAGTGGATCGATCCGTCGCGCTTCGTGCACGAGATGCGGCTCTTCAAGACGCCGCGCGAGGTCGAGCTCATGCGTCGCGCGGCGCAGGTCTCCGCGGAGGCCCACACGAGCGTGATGCGCGCGGCGGGACCCGGCGTGAACGAGGCCGAGCTGGACGGATTGCTCGAGTACACGTTCCGCCGGCGCGGATGCACCGGCGCGGCCTACACGAACATCGTCGCCGGCGGCGCCAACGCCTGCATCCTGCACTACGTGACGAACGACCAGGACCTCGCGGACGGCGACCTGGTCCTCGTCGACGCGGGTGCGGAGTGGAGCTACTACGCCTCCGACGTCACGCGCACCTTCCCGGTGAACAAGAGCTTCGGCGCCGAGCAACGCGCGGTGTACGACCTGGTGCTGCGCGCTCAGAAGGCGGCGATCGCGCACACGGTCGCGGGCCACACCTTCGCTTCGGTCCACGAGACGGCGCTGCGGGTGCTCGTCGAAGGCATGCTCGAGCTCGGCTGGATCGAGGGGACGGTGGAGCGCGTCATCGAGGAGGGCTCGTACCGGCGGTTCTTCATGCACCGCACGGGTCACTGGCTCGGCTTGGACGTGCACGACTGCGGCGCGTACTTCGTCGACGGACGCTCGCGCGTTCTCGAGCCGGGCATGGTGACGACGGTGGAGCCGGGGCTCTACGTCGCGCCGGACGACGAAACGGTCGAACGGCGTTGGCGCGGCATCGGCGTGCGCATCGAGGACGACGTGCTCGTGACGGAGTCGGGTCACGACGTGCTCACGAGCGCCATCCCCAAGGAAGTCGACGACGTCGAGGCGGCGTGTCGCGGCGAAGCCCTGGCCGCGGTCGGGCCCTGACGGGTAGGCGGCTCGAATCCGCATGGCGAGCCTGTTCGGGAACCCCAACGAGCGCTGGCCGCTCTCGCGCGCAGTCGACGCGCTGGTCGCCTCGGCGCGGCGTGCGGGCTTTCCCGGGCTGCTGTGGAGCGTGGGGCTCGTCTACCCGAGCCTCGGGCTCGGCCTGGGAGTCGTCCGCGACATCCTCGAGATCGTCGGCGCGACGACCGAGGTGAGCTTCGAGCTCTTGCGCGACTGGGGGATCGAGCGCTTCCTCACGCGTCCCGATCCGCTGCCCGGTCCGGGGACGCTCCTGTCGCTCGGCGACTCGGGGGAGATCGGCGAGAGCGCGCTCAAGCTCGTGCTCCTGGTCCCCATCGCGCGGCTCGTCGTCGGGCTCGCGCGGTTGACGGACCTCGAGACCTGGCGCAGGGCCTCGAGCGGACGGCGGCCTCCGAAGCTGCGCGCGGCGTGGCGCGGGGGAAAGGGTTTGGGAGCGTCGGCCTTCGGCTTGATCCTCACGTTCCCGCTGCTCTTCTTCGGAGCCGTCCTGTTCCTGCTCGGTCCGGTGGTCCTGTTGCTCAATCTGCTGGACGTACCGCGCTACCTGTCTTCGGTGCTCGCGCTCGTGCTGATGCCCGTCGGCGCCGTCGTCCTCGGCTACGGCATCCTCCTCCAGGTGCTCGTCCAGCTCGCGCTGCACTCGCTCGCGCGCAACGGGCGCGGATCGGCGTCGGCCTTGACGCACGCCTGGCGACTGGTGCGCAACAGCCCGTGGAGCGCCGTTCGCGCCACCGTCGTGGACCTCGCGCTGCAGTGCACGATCCTCGTCGTCGCGGTCGTGCTCGAGCAGCTCTTCGAGACCTTCGGCGTCGCGGTCGCCTGGCTCCTGTGGTGCTTCGTCGGCGTCACCCGCGCGGGCTATTGGGCGCGGACGTACGACGCGCTCGGCGGGCTCTCGACGCTCGAATCGGAGGCGCGCGTCACCACGGGCCTCCAGCGACCGAGCGCCGGCTGAGCGGCGCGGACAGCCAGCACGCCCGGATTCCCGACGGTGGCGGTGTGCGGGGTGAGCGCGCCAGGGGTCGAACCTGGGACCCGCTGATTAAGAGTCAGCTGCTCTACCAACTGAGCTACGCGCCCGAACTCGCGCGCACCTGTCGGCCGCGCGAGGCGAAAGAGTCTAGGCTCCGTCGTCGCGGATGCCAACGGGCTCTGCGGACGTGCGTGCGCTCTGCGACCGCGGGGTGAGCGCACCAGGACTCGAACCTGGGACCCGCTGGTTAAAAGCCAGCTGCTCTACCGACTGAGCTATGCGCCCGCGGGCGGGCGAGGATAGCCGGGCCGCGCCCGGATGGACAAGGATCGTCTGCGCCGCGGACGCGCCGCGCGCGGCTCCCTCCGTAGTTGCCGATCGTGAAGGCGAGCGCGCCGTGGAGGGGCGACTGCCCGCCGCTGGAGGCAAGACGGGTCGGCGGCGGAGGAGAGCGCGCCCGACGTCGGGCGGCGCGGCCCGACTGCGACCCCGCCCGCGGAGGCTCCTCGGGAAACCGGGCAGCTCTCTCCTGCCCCGGACGGCTCAGGTTCCCTGGATCTCGTCGATCTTCTTCTTCATGACGTCGTCGACCTTGCCCTCGTACTTCTTCAGCAGGTCCTGGATCTCGCCGTGGAGCTTCTTGTTCTCGTCCTCGGTCAAGGAGCCGTCCTTCAACATCGTGTCGGCGGACTTGTTCTGGTCGCGGCGGCTGTTGCGCATCGCGACGCGCGTCTCCTCGCAGATCTCCTTGACCTTGGCGACGTACTTGGTGCGCTGCTCGCCGGAGAGCGGCGGTAGGTTCAGCCGCAGGACCTTGCCGTCGTCCTGCGGCGTGACGCCGAGGTCCGACTTGTGCAGCGCCTTCTGGATCTCCTTCAGCATCGAGCCGTCGAACGGCTTGATCATGATCTGACGCGGCTCGGGGACGGACACGGACGCCATCTGGCTGACGGGGGTCGGAGTGCCGTAGTAGTCGACCTTGATGTTGTCGACCAACGCGGACGAAGCGCGTCCGGTGCGGATGCCGCGCAACTGCTGCTGCAGGTGGACGAGCGCCTTCTCGAGCTTGTCGGTGGTCTGGTCGACGACGGTCTTGTAGCTCATCGATTGCTCCTGATCGTCGTGCCGAGGTTCTCGCCCCGCACGACGCGTTCGATGTTTCCCTCCACGAACAGATCGAACACCACCACCGGGAGCTGGTGCTCCATGCACAGCGCGATGGCGGTGCCGTCCATGACCCGCAAACCGTCGCGCAGGACGTCCATGTACGTGACGTCGGTCAGGCGCCGAGCGGTGGGGTCCTCGTTCGGATCGGCCGTGTACACGCCGTCGACCTTGGTCGCCTTCAAGAGCACTTCGCAACCGAGCTCGGTGGCGCGCAAGGCCGCCGCGGTGTCCGTCGTGAAGTACGGATTGCCCGTCCCCGCGGCCAGGATCACCACGCGACCGCGGTCCATGTGCGTCAGGGCGCGGCGGCGCACGAACGGTTCGGCGACCGTGCGCACGTCGAGCGCCGAGAGCACGCGCGCCTGACCGCCTTGCCGCTCGATCGCGTCCGCCAAGGCGAGGGCGTTGATGAGCGTGCCGAGCATGCCCATGGTGTCGGCGCTGGCTCGGTTGGCGCCGATCTGGCTGAAGTGCGCCCCGCGCAGGATGTTCCCCCCGCCCACGACGACCGCCGTCTTCACGCCGCTGTTCGCGACGGCGACGACCTGACGGGCCACGAGGTTCACGGCGTCGGGATCGATGCCGTGTCCGGTCTCCGGGTTGCCCAGAGCCTCTCCGGAGAGCTTGAGAAGGATGCGCTCGTAGGCCATGCGGGCGGACGGGATGGTACCCACTCGTGAGGTCGGCCGCGACGAGCGCGGCGCGGATGGCGGGCGAAACTATCCGATCTCGAAGCGCGAGAAGGCCTCGACGCGCGCCGACTTCCCGAGCTCCTTCTCGAGCACCTTCCCGACCGTGAGCTCGTCGTCCCGCACCCAGGGCTGCTCGAGCAGCACGCTCGCCGCGTAGAACTTGTCGAGCTTCCCGGCCAGGATCTTCTCCCGGATGTTCTCGGGCTTCTTCTCCACCTCGCCGCGGTGGATCTCCTTCTCGCGCTCGACCGCCGCCGCAGGAACCTCTTCGCGGTTCGAGTACTCGGGCTTGTATGCGGCGATGTGGAAGCAGAGGTCCTTGATCAGAGGATCGGCGTCCGCGCCCTTGTCCGTCGTCACCGACACGAGCACGCCGACCTTGTTGTTGTGGTGGATGTAGGCGGCGACGCGGCCCTTCGGGTTCGCGTAGCTCGCGACGCGGGCGATGGAGATGTTCTCCCCGAGCTTGCCGACGAGCGCCTTGACCTGGTCCGAGACGGTGCCGCCCTTGCCCCACGGCTGGCCCAGGAGCTCGTCCACGCCGGTCGCGGGCTGCGCCCGCACGTGGTTGATGAGATCGCCGAGGAAGGCTTCGAAGTCCGCGGCGCGCCCGGCGAAGTCGGTCTCGCAGGTCACCGCGACCATCGCGCCGCTCGTGCCGGAGGTCTCGGCGTGGACGCGGCCCTCGCCCATCTCGCGCGAGGCCTTCTTCTCCGCCGACTTGAGCCCCTGCTTGCGCAGGTAGTCGAAGGCCTGCTCCATGTCGCCCTTCGCCTCCGACAGGGCGCGCTTGCAGTCCATCATCGCGGCGCCGCTCTTCTCGCGCAGCTCGCGAACCATCGCTGAGGTGATTTCCATGTGTCGTAGGGATCGATTCGGCCCGGGGAAAGCCTCGGCGCGCGTGGGAACCCCGCTTCCCCGCGCACGGCGCGTCCACGCCGGCGCGCGCGTCGCTCGGCAATCAGCAGGATGCGCTCAGGACCCGTGATCGCCCGGAGTGGCGGCGGTCTTGTGCTCCACGGCGGCGGCGTCGTCCTCCGCGATCTCGGGAGTCGCCTCGCTCGGCTCCTCCGCTCCCGCCTCGTCGGCTTGGGCTTCTTGGGGTCCGCGCTCCTGCGTGCGGCGCGGCGGGAGCTTGCGGCCGCGCGTCGGCCGCGGCTCGTCGCTCGGAGCGATCTCGTCGCTGGTGCGCCGGGCGGAGTCCGTCGTGGCCATCCGCTCGCGGTTGTTGGCGCCGCCTTCCTCGACGGCTCCGGCGAGCGCTTCCACGAGCAGACGCACCGACTTGAGCGCGTCGTCGTTGCCGGGGATCACGACGTCGACCTCGCTCGGGTCGCAGTCCGTGTCGCAGACGCCGATCACGGCCACGCCGAGCTTGCGCGCCTCGCGCACCGCGTTGGTCTCGCGCGCCGGATCGACCACGACCATCGCGCCGGGGATCCCGGCCATGTCGCGGATGCCCGACAGGTTGCGGTCGATCTTGCGCCGCTCACGCCGCAGGGACGCGACCATCTTCTTCGAGTACTGGGAGAGCGTGCCGTCTTCCTCCATCGACTCGAGCTCTTCGAGGCGCCGCAGGCGGCTGCGGATGACGGAGAAGTTCGTGAGCGTCCCGCCGATCCAGCGCTCGGTGACGACCGGCATGCCGGTGCGCTCGCCCGCCTCGCGGATCACTCCCTTGACCTGGCGCTTGGTTCCGACCCACAGGATCTGCGAGCCCTCGGCAGCCAGGTGATAGAGGAAGTTCTGAGCTCGCAGCAGGCCGCGAACGGTCTGCTTGAGATCGATGACGTGGATCGTGTTGCGGCGCCCGTGGATGTACGGCGCCATCTTCGGATTCCATCGCGACACGCGACATCCGAAGTGCACCCCCGCTTCGAGCAGGGATTGGACGTTGATCTTATCCATGAAGGATCCGAGCGCCCGCCGGATCCATCCGGCACGGGCACGCGGCGGCAATTTGGGTTGGTGGGAACTCGCCCTCGAGACGCCAGAGAGACGACCACGCCGCTCCGACCGCGCATCGGCAGGAGAGGTCGGCGCCGCGCGGCACCACGAAGTCGGGCGATTCCACCGGGATCGGGCGGTCCCGGAGAGAATGCGGCGGGCGATTCTAGTCCCCGAGGGGGTCGTGTCAATCGCGCCGATTCGGCAGCGCAACGCGGCGGGACGCGTCGCCGGAGCCCGCACGCGGGTCGCTTCGCCGAAAAAAAACCCTCCGCCGAAGGCCTCGACTGCGACTTCCTAGCATAATTTCCAAGCCGCGACGGGACCGGACGCGGCGCTCCCTCCTCGAACCCGTCGCGCCGCTCTCTCCAGTCGACCGGAGAGCGCTCGAAGCTCGCCTCCCGCACCCAAGGCTCGTCACCATGTCCAAGAGATCGCCGATCCTCTTCTGCGATCACCGTGGGGAGCGAACGGAGGCCATCGCGGGCGTCCTGGAGGCGCTCGGCTACCCGGTCGCGACGACGACCTTCCTGCGCCGCTCCCTCGAGAGCCTGGCGAAGCTCTCCCCCGCCGTCGTCGTCGTGCACCCGCTCGCGTCCCAGGGCCAGGTGGAGATCCAGGCCATGGATCGAGCGCGCGGCGGCGCTCCGGGGACGAACGACGAGGACGGCCGGGTCCCGCCCGCCCTCCTGATCGTGGGCGACGCCGAGCTCTCGCGGCTCGCCGCGGGAACCTCGCTCACGGGGGGCCCCTGGGACGTCATCCGCGCCGACGCCCCCGCGGAGGAGTGGCGCCTGCGCATCGGGCGCCTGGAGCGCGAGCGCCAGGACCAGGGCCGCATGCAGGACCTCGCCCACCGCGCTTCGCACGACGAGCTCACCGGTCTCTTGCGCAAGGACGCCTTCCAGGGCCGCTTGCAGGAGCACTTCTCGGCTGCCCAGCGCCACCGCTTCGAGCTGGCGCTCGTGCTGATCGACCTGGACGACTTCGGGCTCGTCAACAAGCGCCACGATCACGTCGTCGGCGACCGCTTGATCGCCCAGGTCGGCGAGGTGATCCGCAAGGCGCTGCGCACCGAGGACGTCGCCGGGCGGCTCGGCGGGGACGAGTTCGCGGTCCTGCTCCCGTACACGAGCAAGATGGACGCGTCGTCGGTCGTGAACCGCCTGCGCGACGAGATCGGGAAGCTCTCGGGCCGCGTGCCCGGCGCGAACGCGGAGATCCGCGTCGGCTCGAGCATCGGCTTCGAGACCTTCGACGGGGGGGACGTCGGCTCGCTCGAAGACCTGCGACTGCACGCCGAGCGCGCCCTGCGACGCGCCAAGGAGCGCGGCGGCAACCAGGGCGTCTACTTCCGCAGCTTGGAGGAGTCTCGCTAGGACGAGGGCTCGACCCTCCCCCTCTCGATGTACACCGCCAGCAACGCCACGTCCGGCGGATTCACGCCCGCAATGCGCGACGCCGCGCCCAGCGTCCGCGGCCGCAGGCACGCGAGCTTCTCGCGCGCTTCCCGCGAGAGCCCGGTGAGCTCTGCGAACGACAGATCCGCGGGGATCTCGGTCGACTCCTGGCGCCGCATGCGCTCCACGTTCTGCCGCTGGCGCTCCACGTAGCCCGCGTACTTGACCTCGGCCTCCACGCCGGCGCGCAACCCCGCGCCCAGCTCGAGCGCCGCGACTTCCGGAAAACGCGCCTCGAGGCCCGCGAGCTCGATCTCCGGCCGCCGGAGCACCTCGATCAGCGTCCGCCCCCCGTGCTCGGGATCGCGCACCGCGCGCAGGACGTCCAGCGCGCCGTCCTTCCGTGCGCGCCGCGCGCGGCAGCGCGTGAGCGCCTCCGCGCTCGCCAACCCGATCGCGGCGGCGCGCGGCGTGAGCCGCTCGTCCGCGTCGTCGTGCCGCAGGCACAACCGGTACTCCGCGCGGCTCGTGAACATGCGGTAGGGCTCGGTGGGCTGGCTCACCACCAAGTCGTCCACCAAGACTCCGGTGTAGCCCTCGTCGCGTCCGACGACGAAGGGCGCGCGTCCGCTGCTCCACAGGGCCGCGTTCGCGCCGGCCACGAGCCCCTGCGCGGCGGCTTCCTCGTAACCCGAGGTGCCGTTGATCTGCCCCGCCAGAAAGAGCCCTTCCACGTCGCGCACGGCGAGCGTCGGGTCGAGCTGCGACGGCTGCACGAAGTCGTACTCGACGGCGTAGCCGTGGCGCAGGAAGCGCGCGTGCTCGAGGCCGCGCACCGTGCGCACGAACGCCTCCTGGATCTCGGCCGGCAGCGACGTGGAGATCCCGTTGACGTAGACGACGTCGGTGTCGAGGCCCTCGGGCTCGAGGTAAACGAGGTGCCGCTCCCGTTCGGGGAAGCGCATGACCTTGTCCTCGACCGACGGACAGTAGCGCGGGCCGCGGCCGCGGATGCGACCCGCGTACATCGGAGCGCGGTGCACGTTGTCGCGGATGAGCGCGTGGGTGCGCTCGTTCGTGTGCGTGAGGTGGCAGGCCACCTGCTCGAGCACGGGGAAGCGCGCGTGCGGCTCCTCCGACGCGAAGGCGAAGGGCTGCGGGTGCGGATCGCCCCACTGCGCTTCGAGCGCGTCCCAGTCGATGCCCTCGCGCGCGAGGCGCGGCGGCGTGCCGGTCTTGAGCCGGCCCACGGCGAGGCCGAGCGCTTCGAGCGCGCGCGAGAGCCCGCCGAAGGAGCCCTCGCCGACGCGGCCGCCCGCCGATTGCTCGTCACCGGTGTGCATGATCGCCTGGAGGAACGTGCCCGTCGTGAGGACGACGGCGTCGGCGAAGAGCTCGCGTCCGTCGGCGAGCCGCACGCCGGCCACGCGCCGGCGTCCGCCGTGGCCCTCCTCGACGATCAGCTCGTCGGCGGCGAGGCCCAGGAGCTCGAGCCCGGGCGCCGCGCGCACGCGGCGCGTGATCTCCTCGCGGTAGCGGTGGCGGTCGGCCTGCGCGCGGGGCGCGCGCACCGCGTAGCCCTTGCCCGTGTTGAGCATCCGGAACTGGATGCCGGTCGCGTCCGTCGCTTCGCCCATCGCGCCGCCCAGCGCGTCGACCTCGCGCGCGAGCTGGCCCTTCGCCAAGCCGCCGATCGCCGGATTGCAGCTCATCTCGCCGATCCGATCGAGGCGCGGCGTCGCGAGCACGACGTGCGCGGACAAGCGAGCCGCCGCGAGCGCCGCTTCGACGCCCGCGTGCCCCGCACCCACGACGATCACGTCGGCGTCGCGCCGCCCGCGCTCGGCCGGGCGCGGGTGGGGATGGGGATGGGCTCGGATGTTCACGGGAGGCTCTGGGCGCTCGGGCGCAAAGCACATTCAACCCGAGCGGAGGGCGCGCGCCCAGACCGGGGCGGGCGAGCGCGCTCAACCCGAGCAGCGCGGGCGGTCGATCCACGGGGCGTGCACTCGTGGGTCTTCAGGAATCGCGTGGGACTCGGCGCGCTCTACGCGCTCGGCGCGGGCCAGGTCGAACGCGATCCCCGCCTGTGCGACGCGCGCGAGGTCCTGCGTCCCCATCCCAAGCGCCGGCCCCAGCCGCGCCCGCGCGGCGCGTAGTACGTAGTAACGGGACCGCGCCCGCGCGGCGCGTAACAGGGCCGGCTTCCGCGCCTAGAATCGGCGAATGCCCGCCGGCTGGCTCCTCCTGCTCGTGCTCGCCTCGCCGTTCCAGGAGCCGAGCCGATCCGAGCGCCCTTCGCTGGAGGAGGTGCTCGTGCGGTTGCGCGCGCGCCGGGACGCGGCGCGAGCGGTCCTCCTGCCGCGCGTCGTCGAGCTCGTCGGGCGCCTCGACCTGCTGCGCCCGGACGCTCCTTTGGAGGCGCTGGCCGCCCTGCAGGCCGAGCTCGCCCGGCTGCCGCCCGAGACCGCGCCGTTGATCGTCCCCTACCTCGATCCCGGCGAAGGAACGGCGCAATCGCGCCGCGCGGACGAGCTCGCGCTCGCGCTCGGGCCGATCGGCATCGGCGGGGTGCTCGACGAGCTCGCCTTGCTCGCGCGCAACGGCAGCCCGAGCGGTCGCAAGCGCGCCGTCCTGGTGCTCGCCCGCTCGGGGGGAGCGCGCGTGCTCCCCGTGCTCCGCGGTCTGTGGGACGACGGACCGCCGGATCTCGCGGCGGATGTCTTCGCCGCGCTGCTCGCACTCTCGGACGCCGAGGCGGCGGGAGAGCTCGCTTCGGCGGCGCTCGGAGCCGGTGAGCCGGAGCGCATCGACGCAGCTCTCGAGGCGCTCCTCCGAACGGGAAAGAGCGCGCGGGAAGCCGTGCGCGGCGTCCTCGAAGAACCGGCGCTCGCCGAGCCGCGCCTCGAGGCGCTCTTCGCCTACTACCTCGCTCGACCGACCGAGTTCGCCTCCGCCGAAGCAGAGCTCCTGTTCGACCGGATCGAGCGTTCCCCGCTGCCCACGGCGCGTCTCGTGGCCCTGATCGAGCGCCTGCCGGACCTCGCGCGTTCACGCGCGGGCAAGGTCGAGTGGATCGATCTCCTGCGTGATTTCGGGACGCGCACGAGCGGAGAGCTCTCCACGGCTTGCCTGGTCGCGCTCGCGCGTCTCGGCGACCGCGGGGCGCGGCGGGACCTGCTCGAGGGCGTCGGCGCGCGCTTTGCGAATCCGAAGGTCCTGGAGGCCTACTTGGCGCGCGGTCGACTGTTCTTGCGGCTCGAGGAGCCGAGCGAGGCCGCGCGCGAGTTCGAGCGCGCGTTCGAGATCGTCCGCCTACCGCTCGAGCAGCGTTACCCGATCGGGATCCTGCTCGCCCGCGCGCTGTGCCGTTCGGACAAGCTGCGCCGCGCGTCCGAGGTCCTGGCCGAGCTCCAGCTCCTCCCCCTCCAGAAGACGGAGCTCGCCTCCGATCCCGATTTCCAAGAGCTCGCCGCCAGCCGCTACGGGGACGTCCTGCACTGACGCGCGCGCTCAGGCGCGCACGTAGGAGGCGATCGCGTGGGCGCGGTCACCCAGGGCGTTGCGCGTGTCCACCACGATGCGGGCGTGTTGCGCGACGAGGTCCCAGTCGAACGCGCGGTGGTCGGTGGCGACGACGACCGCGTCGCAGGCCACAAGCGTCTCGGCCGTGAGCGGCACCGACTGGTAGTGCGAGAGGTCGTGCTCGCGCATCTTGGGCGGGATCGGGACGTGCGGATCGGTGTAGGCCACGTCGGCGCCGAGCTCGGCGAAGCGCTCGATGAGCGTCACCGCGGGGGACTCGCGCACGTCGTCGACGTCGGGCTTGTAGGCGAGACCCATCACGAGGATGCGCGCGCCCTTCACCGACTTTCCGGCGTCGTTGAGCGCGAGCATCGTCTTCTTCACGACGTACTCGGGCATCTGGGTGTTGATCTCGCCCGCGAGCTCGATGAACTTCGTCGCGAGGCCCACGCGCCGCGCGGCCCAGGTCAAGTAGAACGGGTCGACCGGGATGCAGTGGCCGCCCAGCCCCGGCCCGGGCGTGAACTTCATGAAGCCGAAGGGCTTCGTCGAGGCGGCCTCGATCACCTTCCACACGTCGATGTCCATGGCGTCGAGGATGACCTTCATCTCGTTCACCAGGGCGATGTTCACCGAGCGGAAGACGTTCTCGAGCAGCTTGGCGGCTTCCGCGATCTCCGCGCTCTCGACCAGCGTCACGGAGTCGAGCACCGCGCTGTACAGCGCATGCGCCGTCTCGCCGGAGCGCGCGCAGGTGCCGCCCACGAGCTTCGGGATCTGGCGCACGTCGCCGCCCTCCTGGCGCCCGGGGTCCTGGCGCTCGGGCGAGAACGCGAGCAGGTAGTCCTCCCCCATCCGCAGCCCGCCGGCCGACAGGATGCCGCCCAGGATCTCGCGCGTCGTGCCGGGGAAGGTCGTCGACTCGAGGACGACGAGCTGCCCCTTGCGCAGCGTCTTCGCGACGGACCGGGCCGAGGACTCGACGAACTGCAGGTCGGGCTCGTTGTGCTCGCCGAGCGGCGTGGGCACGCAGATGATGGCCGCGTCGACCTCCGCGAGCCGCGCGAAGTCCCCGGTCGGCGTGAAGCGGCCGGTCCCTTGGATCTCACGCACCATCTCGTCCCCCAGGTGCCCGATGTAGTTCCGGCCCTTCGTGAGGGACGCGATCTTCGACTCGTCCGTGTCGAAGCCGAGCACCGTGAAACCGGCGCGCGTCATCGCCGCGGCGAGCGGCAGACCGACGTAGCCCAGGCCGATCACGCCGACCGTGGCGGACCGATCGCGGATCTTCTTCTCCAACATCGGGGTTCTCCCTCGGGCGCTTCCCTGGTGCTCCGGGTGCGCGAGAGCGGCGGGAGTCTGACCAGGGGAGGAAGGGTTGTCCAGGCGCCGAGGATCGCCGCGCTGCCACCTCCGCTCGCCCCGCTCCCTTTACCCGGGCACGAGAACCGCTAGCTTGCGTCGCGCGCGAGCTCGCGCGCAGGCCATGCCTCCCACGCTCTCCGTCGTGATCGCCTCCGCTGCGCGGGGCGAGTATCTCTTCCGCTGCCTCGACTCCCTGCGCCAGCAGGCGACGGCGCAGAGGGTCGAGGTGATCGTCGTCGATCGCCTCGGCGGCGAGCACGTGCGGCGCATCGCGCGCGACCATCCCTTCGTCCGGATCGTCGAGGCCGGGGGCGATCGGAAGCGCAGCGTTCCGGAGCTGCGCGCGCTCGGAGTCGAGCGCGCCAGCGGCGACGTCGTGTGCGTGATCGAGGAGCACTGCGCCGCCGCACCCGACTGGCTCGACGTCATCGCGCGCAACTGGCGCGCGGGCGACGCGGCGCTGGGCGGCCCGGTCGCCGACAGCGCCTACGCACACGCGCGCGATTGGGCCATCTATCTCTCCGAGTTCCACAACTACCTGCCGCCTTGGGCGCCCGGTGAGCGGCTGGCCCTGAACGGCGTCAACATCGCCTACTCGCGCGAGCACGTCCTCGCGGAGCGCGCGGTGCTCGACTCGGGCTACTGGGAGGTCGTGCTCCATCCGCGGCTCGCGCGGCGCGGCGCCTTCCGGTCCGTGCCGGACATGCTCGTGCACCACGCCGGTCCGTTCGACTACCGAGAGTACCTCGAGCAGCGCTACCTGCTCTCGCGCGTGTGGGGCGGCGGCGCGCGCGCGAGCTCGAGCCCCGCGAAGCGCCTCGTCTACCTCGTCGCCGCGCCGCTGTTCCCGTTCCTCCTGCTCGCGCGCATCGCCTCGCGCGCCTCGCGCGCGCGTCTGACGGCCCGCTTCCTCGGGGCGCTCCCCCATCTCGTCCCGATCGCGTGCGCCTACGTCGCCGGCGAGTGGTGCGGCTACGCCTTCGGCACCGGCGACGCCCTGGAGCGCGTGGAATGAGCGAACCGTCCGCGCCCGAGCTCTCCGTGGTCGTCGGCCTGATCTCGGGCCGCCGCGCGGACCTCGAGCGCTGCCTCGACGCGCTCGGGTGCCAAGTCGATCCTCCCGCGTTCGAGGTCGTCGTGCCCTTCGACGCGCCGTGCGCCGACGTCGCGACGCTGGCGCAGCGTCCAGGCGCGGAGCGCGGGCCGCCCGTCAGGTTCCTCGAAGCCGTCGGGCTCGACACGCGCGCCGCGCGCGCCGGCGGGAGCCGCGAGCACCACGACGCGCTGCGCACCATCGGTTTGAAGGCCGCGCGCGGACGCGTCGTGGCCCTGACCGAGGACCACGCCGTCGCCTCGCCCACCTGGTGCCGCGACATGCTGCGGCTCGTCGACGAACATCCGTCGCTCGCCGCCATCGGCGGCGCGGTCGAGTGCCGGAGCGATCGGCTGCTCAACTGGGCCGTCTACTGGTGCGACTTCGGGCGCTACCAGAACCCGCTGCGCGAGGGTCCCGCCCAGTATGTGAGCGACAGCAACGTCGCCTACCGCCGCGAGGCGCTCGAGGCGATCCGCGACGTGTGGGAGGACGACTACCACGAGACCCTGGTGCACGGCGCGCTCGTCGCACGCGGAGGCGAGATCTGGCTCACTCCGAAGAGCGTGGTGTGGCAGCAGCGCGGCGAGCTCACCGCCGGCCATGCCCTCATGGAGAGATTCGTGTGGGCGCGCTCCTTCGCGGGCACGCGCGTGCGCGCCGTGTCGCTCGGCCGGCGCGCCGTCTTCGCGGCGCTCGCCTTCGCGCTGCCCTTCGTCCTCACGGCGCGCCTCGCGCGCGGCGTGCGCGAGCGCGAGCTCCCGCGCGCCGTGCGACGGCGCTTCGCCGCGGCGCTGCCGTGGATCGTCGTGCTCGAGGGGGCCTGGGCCCTGGGCGAATTCGTGGGCTACGTGACCGGTGACCCGGGCCGAGCCTGAGCATGGCGGTCCCTCCCACGCTCGCGATCGTGATGCCGGCCTACCAAGCCGTGCGCGAAGTCGCCTCGTCCGTGCCGGCCGCGCTGCGCGCGCTCGAGCAGGGCGGCGGAGGCGAGCTCGTCGTCGTCGATCCGGCCTCGACCGACGGGACCGGCGACGCGGCGGAGCGCCTCGGCGCGCGCGTCGTGCGCCTGCCGCAACGCGAGGGTCCGGCGCACGCGCGCAACACGGGGGTCGCGGGCGTCGACGCCGACGTGGTTGTGTTCGTCGACTCCGACTGCGTCGCGCACGAAGACGTCGTGGAGCGCGTGCGCGCCGCCTTCGCCGCGGACGAGACGCTCGTGAGCCTCACGGGCTCCTACGACGAGCACCCACCCCACCGCGGCTTCGCGTCGCTGTACATGAACCTGCGCCACCACTACACGCACCAGCACGCAGAGCGCGAGGGCGCGTCCTTCTGGGCCGGGTTCGGGGCCGTGCGCAGAGAGGCCTTCCTCGCGGTCGGCGGATTCGACGCAGCGCGCTTCCCGCTCCCGATGATCGAGGACATCGAGCTCGCGCTGCGCCTGCAACCGCTCGGCCGAACCGCCCTGGACCCGCGTCTTCAGGTCACGCACTTGAAGCGCTGGACGATCGCGTCCGTGATCCGGACCGATGTCTTCAGCCGCGCCCTGCCCTGGTCGAAACTGATCGTGGACTCGGGCGAGATGCGAAACGACCTCAACCTGCGCACGTCCCAGCGCGTCGCCGCCGCCGTCGCACCCCTCGCCCTCGCCGGCGCGCTCGTTCTTCCATTCGTCTTCTGGGCGCTGCCGCCGATCCAAAGCCTCGTCGCCTTGGCCTCGGTCCTCCTCGGGCTCGCCCTCAACGCCGGCATGGCCGCCTTCTTCGCGCGCCGCGGCGGACTCGCCTTCGCCGCGTTCGGCTGGCTCTTCCACCAGCTCCACCTCACCTACAGCGCCGCCGTGTTCGCGTACGTCCTGCTCACCCATCGTCCGCAAGGGAGGCGCGCATGACGCGCGTCGCGATCCTGGGCGGCGGGCCGGCCGGCGTCGGCGGCGCGTTCCGGCTGCGCCGCCTCGAGCTCGCGGACGTCGTGCTCTTCGAGCGCAACGCGCGCTTCGGCGGGAACGCCGGCAGCTTCGAGCTCGCGGGCCACCGGCTCGACTTCGGAAGCCACCGCCTGCACCCGGCGTGCGATCCCGCGATCCTCGCGGACGTGCGCGGCCTGCTCGGCGACGACCTGCTCGACCGCCCGCGCCACGGGCGCATCCGCCTGCTCGGGAAGTGGGTGCACTTCCCGCTGAAGCCCGCCGACCTCCTGCTGCACCTCGACAAGTCCTTCGCCGCGGGCTCGCTCGCCGACGCGGTGCGCAAGGTGGTCGCGAAGCCCGACGAGGGGACGACCTTCGCGAGCGTCCTCGAGGCGAACCTCGGGCGCACGATCTGCGAGCACTTCTACTTCCCCTACGCGGTGAAGCTCTGGGGCCACGCGCCGCAGGCCCTGTCCGGCATCCAAGCGAAGAAGCGCGTCGCCGCCGGCTCGTTCACGAAGCTACTGCGCAAGGTGCTCTCGGCCGTGCCCGGGCTCAAGCCGCCCGGCGCGGGGCGCTTCTTCTATCCGCGCCGCGGCTTCGGACAGATCAGCGACGCCTACGCTGCGCGCGCCGCGGAGCTCGGCGCCGACCTGCGCCTCTCGACGAGCGTCACCGAGCTCGTGCCCCCCGCGCACGAGAAGGAGCCGTGGCGCTTGACCGCCGAGCGCGCCGGCGCGAGCGAGCGCTTCGAGTTCGATCGGATCTTCTCCACCGTCCCGCTGACGGTCCTCGTGCGCGCGCTCGGCAAGCACGCCCCGGCCACGGCCGTCGAAGCCGCGCGCGCGATCGACTACCGCGCGATGATCCTCGTCTACCTCGAGCTCCCGGTCGCGCAGTTCACGGAGTACGACGCGCACTACTTCCCCGGCGCCGACGTGTCGATCACGCGCTTGTCGGAGCCGAAGAACTACGCCGCGCGCAGCGAGCCCGCCGGCACGACCATCCTGTGCGCCGAGCTCCCCTGCATGCGCGATGACGCCGTCTGGAACACGAGCGACGCGGAGCTAGGGAGCCTGGTCGTGCGCGACCTCGAGCACTCCGGGCTCACGCTGCCCGCCGCTCCGACCGCCGTCACGACGCAGCGCTTGCCGCAGGCCTATCCCATTTATCTCGAGGGCTACGAGGAGCCCTTCGGCGTCCTCGATCGCTTCGTCTCGAGCCTGCCGCGCTTCACGAGCTACGGCCGCCAGGGCCTCTTCGCCCACGACAACACCCACCACGCGCTCGCCATGGCCTACGCCGCCGCCGACTGCCTCACGAACGGCCGCTTCGACGACGAAGCCTGGTCGCGCCACCGCGCCGTGTTCGCGAAGCACGTCGTCGAGGACTGACGACCGACCGCCCGATCGCGGTGTTCGGGAGCCGAAAGCAGGAGGCGCTCAGCGTGGTGGTAGCCGGCCGGCATCTCGAAGTCGTCGCGGTGGCGCTCGAGGTCGGGGACGTCGCTCGCGTCCAGGAGCCCAGCGGAGACCAGCGCGGTCCAGATCGCCGCCTCGTGGTGCTCCTGCGTCAGCCGTTCGCACGGCCGGTCAAGCCAGCGACCGCCGCGATGAGATCGTTCGGGTCGACGGGCTTGGCCAGGTGGACCTGGAATCCCCCGCGCAGCATCCGGTCCTTGTCCTCGGGCGCGGCGAAGGCAGACATGGCGACCGCGGGCATTTCGCTCGCCCTCTTCTTCGCCCGCAGGCGGCGCATCATCGAGTAGCCGTCTTCTTCCGGCATCCCGATGTCGATCACGAGCACGTGCGGCTGGGCTTCGCTCTCGACTGCGAGCCGGTAACCCGCTTCCGCCGACTCCGCCTGGATCACCTTTGCGCCAGCCGAGTCCAACGCTCGGACGGCCAGGGTGCGAGCATCCTCTTCGTTGTCCACCACCAACACGAGCAAGCCGTCGAGGCGCTGCGCCGGGTGGATGTCGGGGTTCGTCTCCTGGTGCAGGACGAGAGGCTCGGGGATGAGCGGGAGCTCGATCGCGAACGTCGAGCCGCGTCCCTCGCCCTCGCTCTCGGCACTCGCGGTTCCACCGTGCGCCTCGACGATGTGGCGCACGATCGAGAGCCCGAGCCCCAGGCCTCCGTAGTGACGAGTGGTTCCCACTCCGCCTTGCATGAAGCGTTCGAAGAGGAACGGGAGGACCGCGGGGTCGATGCCTTTGCCCGTGTCGCTGACGGTCACGCGCACTCTGTCGGCATGGCTGCCTGGTATGCGTTCGACACACACCGTCACGTGTCCGCCCTTGGGAGTGAACTTGATGGCGTTGGTGAGCAGGTTCGAGATCACCTGCTGGAGCCGGGAATCGTCGCCCATGACCCACAGGCGGCCGGGCACGCCGATGCGCCTCGCTACGATCACGAGCCCCTTGTTGTCGGCCGAGGGCCGCACCGCGTCGACCGCCGCGAACACGAGGGCGGTCACGTCCATGGGGCGCGAGTCGAGCACGAACTTGCCCGAGGTGATGCGCGCCACGTCGAGCACTTCCTCGATGATCTTGGCCTGGCCCCGCGCGTTGCGCTCGATGACGGCCAAGCCCTCGGCGACGTTCTTGTCCAGCGGCTTGCCGATGACACCGGCGGTGCGCAGCAGCACGGTCCAACCGAGGATGGCATTGAGCGGAGAGCGCAACTCGTGCGAGAGCGTAGCCAGGAAGATGTCCTTGCTGCGGTTGGCCTCTTGTGCCTCCACGCGGGACTCGCGCTCGTTCGCTTCGCTCCGGAGAAGCGCTTCCTCCACCCGCTCGCGCTCCTGTGCCTCGTTGTTGCGAGAGATGATGATGGCCGCGGCCTGCGTGAGGGTCTCGACGAGGTCGACGTCGCGCGGTGCGACCTCGCGCGGCGTCGCGAAGTACATCTCGAACGTGCCCATGACCTCGCTCGCGCGGGTCTGGATCGGGAACGACCAGCACGCGCGTATGTCGTGCTCCTGCGCGACGCTCAGCCAGGGCCTCCACAGCGGATCCAGGGTGACGTCGCTCACGATCACCGGGCGCGCCGAATGCGCAGCCAGGCCGCACGAGGGAGAGTTCGCAGCGATCGCGAAGCCTTCCACGGCGCGGAGATACGTATCGGGCATCGTGGATGCACCCGGAACGCTGTGCAGACACTCTCCATTGGGATCGACGACGAAGAAGGCGGCTCGCGGGTCACCGTCGGTTTGCGCCACGGCCGTGTGCACGAGGATCTCGAGCGAGGTTCCGAGGGATGCGCCGTGCACCGCCGATTCGAATGCCTCCTTCAAACCGGCGAGACGAGCCTCGCTCTCGCGCAGATGGACGCTCAGTAGCTTGGACGCTTCAACAAGCTCGTGTTGCCGCACGCCCGACTGGAGCAGCGCCTCGTTGATCGCCGCCGACTTCCGGCGATAGATCGCGGCCTCGGTCGCGTCGGTCACCTGGATCATGACTCCGACCGGCGCCTCGTCCTTTGGGCCGAGGATGGGCCAGGCCCAGTACGTCCAGCAGCGGGTCGAGCCCGGTTGTCCGGGTCCGCTGCCCGGAGCGTGCTCTTGCTCGGAGAGCTCCTCGGGCTCTCCGCTCTCGAAGACGCGGTCGAGCATGGCAACAGAGCCGTTCGCCGTCCCCGCGGGCACGGCCTCGGCGATGGGCAGATCCACGAGATCGGCCGCCTCGCACCCGAGGAGCCGACAGAAGGCGGAGTTCGCGTAGCGCACGACGTGCGTCGGTCCCTCGACCGCGATCATCGGCTGGTGCGAGCGCTCGCCGAGACACCGCGCGAGCAGGGAGAACTCGAGCGGCTCTTGGCGGGCGACTTGTCGTTGCGTCGTGCCCATGTCTCGTTCCCCGTCCCTTTGTAACTCCTCGGCCGTCCTAGCGGTCCTTTTCCCGATCGTCATCGGGCTCGGCGGGGCCCTCGAGCCCCAGGTCCCACGGGCCAGGGATGCCGGAGGTCAGAGCCCGATAGCCCCTCAGGCGCTCGCCCACGACGATGCCCTTGGACGTCACCCTGAATTCGCGCAAGTCGATGCTGTGCTTGCCCCCGCGCATCTTGACCACCATCAGCATCCGCCGGAGCTGGCCATCGATCGACACGTAGCGCAGGCGGATGATCTCGTCGGAGAGGAAGGAAATGGCAAAGTTGGAGAGGCCCATGGAGGTGAAGTTCTCTTCGATCTCCACGGTCGACATGATGGTGATGCCGAGGCGGGTGAGCGCGCCGACCATGCGGTACAGCGACTCGCGGAAGTCGGTGCGGAATCCCGGGGCCAAGGCCATCTCGAAGCCCACGAGCGAGTCGATGACGACTCGCTTGGCCTTCGTGCGTTGCACCGCCGCCACGACTTCGTGCACCGTTTCGTCGACCGACAGGTCCAGGGGACGCAAATAGATGACTTCGAGCATCCCCTTCCCGATGGCCTTCTCGAGATGGAGGCCGAGCTTCCCTGCGCGCGCCACGTATTCCGCCGGGAGCTCCTCGAAGACGGCCACGACTCCCGGCTCGCCCTTGGCGATCCCCGCGGCGATGAAGTGGTTCCCGAGGATCGACTTCCCCGACCCCGATGGGCCGCCGATGAGCATGCTGTGCCCGGAGGGGATGCCACCGCCCAGCATCTTGTCCAAGTCGGGCACGCCGGTGGAGAGCCGGCGCGTTCCCTTCTTCCGGGTCGAATGCCCGGTGAGCCCGAAAGTGCGCGGGAACACCTGCAGCCCGTCGCCGCTGATGCGGAAGGTGTGCAGCCCTGGCACCGATGCCTGACCGCGTAGCTTCATCACCTGCAACTTGCGCACGACGGAATTGCGCTCGACCGATTGGTAGAGCCAGAAGAGCCCGTCGGCCACGGTGAAGACCGGGTTGTCGCGGATCTCCGATTCTGCGTACTCGCCGATGAGGAACGTCGTCGCCTGCCAGCTGGTGAGGTGCAGCGCGAGGCGCTGGACGAAACCCTGGAGCTCCACGTCGCTCGCTAGGCCCTGCGCCTTGCGCACGACCGTGCGAAACGAATCCACCACGACGATGCCGGGGCCGAGGGCTTCGACCCGCGCGACGATCTCGGCCAGCACCGCGTCGAGGTCCTTCTCCAAGACCAAGTCGCTCAGGTTGACGAAGCGGATGGCGCGGTCGAGCTTCGACTGGTCGAAGAAGTCGAACTGCTGCTGGTAACGCAGCATCTTGATCGCCGGCTCGCCGAGCACCGTGAAGAAGAGCGCGGGCTTCGCCTTGGTTGCGTTGGCGAAGACGACCTGGTGCGCCAGGGTCGTCTTCCCGCACCCCGGAGCGCCTGCGATGAGGTTGAACGAGAACTCCGGAAGCCCTCCGCCAAGGACCTCGTCGAGGCCCGGCACGCCGGTCCCGAGCTTGCGGATCTCGACCTTCTGATGACCCTTCATGGTGTTGTGTCCTCGGTCCTCGAATCGAATGCCGGCGCGTTCGGCCATGCGTCCTGCACGAGGCGCAACATCAGCGGCTCGCCGATGAAAACGGTCAGGAGGTCGAGTAGCTGGGCGACGAGGATCTCACCGCCCGCTCCCGCGCCCTTCGCGCTCGCTCGCGCTCCCGGCCCCTCGATCCCGGTGAGGGAATCGTCCTCGCGCACCTTCACCTGGGCCAGGGACGGCGTGCGCTGCTTGGCCAATGTCAACGACCGCGAGAGCAGAGCGCGAAATCCTGCGGCTCCGGCGAAGGTCGTGAGCACGCTGCGCAGCTTCTCGCACACGCGCACGGCGGAGACGGCATGGTCGCGGTCACTGCCGTTCTCGTCCCCCTCGGACGCTCCCTCGTGCTTCCTCTCGAGGGCGATCAGCCGCCGTGCGAGATCGAGCGAGAGGGGAGAGAGTGCGTCCATCGAGTGCGGTCTCGGCGAGCGGCGCTTGGCCCACGGCGCACACACGATAGCGTTCGCACGGTCTCCGAGTTCCGGATCGTTCGCCGCAGAGGCTTCCCGCGGAGCGGACGGACGCAGGCGCTACCTAGATTTGGGAATCGCGGCGACCCACTCGCCGGCCAGCTCCACGCGTCCGTGGCTCGCGTGGGAAAGTCCCTCGACTGGCTGGCCGTGGCACGCCCTACCCGTGCTTCCCTTCGCGGCGGCGCTCGAAGGCGAGACGGCCGTCGGGGGCGGGCTCGCGGCGGCGGTAGCCGAAGAGGTGGAAGATCTCGACCGGCCAGAGGCGCGCGATGCGGCGGTCGACGAGCAGGCGGTTGTCGTTCGCGCCGTCGCGGCGCACGCCGGGCAGCAGGCGCAGCAGGCGCTCGGCGTGCAGGCGGCGCAGCACGGCGGAGACCTCGAGCCAGAAGGGGCGCACCTCGCGCGCGAGGAAGAAGCCGTCGTTGCCCTGGCCCTGGTAGCGCGGGAGCAGGAGCAGGCCGTCGAGCGGGCTCTCGATGTCGCCGCGGCGGTCGCGCGCGAGGATCTCGCCCTTTCGCACGCGCTGGAAGTTGTGGAAGCCCGCGAGCATCTCGAAGCCGTCGTCCTGCGTCACGCCGTGGCGGTGGAGGATCTCGACCACGTGCGGCACGCCGCGCGCGGCCGCGACGAGGCGGGCGCGGTGGCGGTCGAGGTCGGGGACGTCCGCGGCGTCCAGGACGCCCGCGGAGACGAGCGCGGTCCAGATCGCCGCCTCGTGGTGCTCGATCGTGCGCGGGTCCTGGTTCTGGCCGCCCTCGACCGCGATGGCGACGTGGCCGCGCTCGCCGACGTACTCGAGCAGCGAGCCGTGGATCACCTCTTCGAGCCCGAGGATCAGCGGGATCGGCAGGTCGTAGGCGATATGGCGGTTCTGCAGCGTGTCCCCCATGCACTGGAAGGGGGCTCCGCCGGCCGAGGTCGTGTGCAGGTCGAGGAAGACGACCTGCTCGGTGTGCCGGGCGAGGTGGCGCCGGAACTCCGCGAGGCACTCGCGCAGCTCGCGCTGCTCGGGCGAATCCGACGAGGCATCCTGGAGCTCGAGCCGGGCGATCACGTCGTCGCGCCACAGGCGGTTCAGGTCGCTCTCGACGTAGCGCTGGGCGTTCGCGAGCGCGCGCAGGTTGCCCGCGAGCGCCACGATCCTCCCGCGCACGTCGGGCTTCCGCTCGGCGAGGTCCGCGAGCACGCGCTGCGCCGCCTGCACGCCCGCGGGCTCGTTGCCGTGGAGGCCGCCGACGACGAAGAAGAGCGGACCCGACCGGCCCGTCGAGTACTCGCCCAAGCACCGATTGCAGTGAACGCCGTTCGGTCGCGCGTTCGTCGGCATGACCAATCTTCCGTCGTTCAATGCTCGCGCAGCTTCTCTTCCAGGAGGGTTCCGGCCACCTCGATGAAGTCGGCTTCGGTGACGATGCCGACCAGCGCGCCGTCCTTGACGACGGGCAGGCAGCTCACGCGATGGCGCTTCATGGTCTCGATCGCGCCGAGGACCGAGGCCTCGGGCGTGATGGTCACGGGATCGGGCGTCATGATCTCGCGCACCGCCACGGGCTCGCCCTTGCCCGTCTTGCCGACGAGGCGCAGGAGCGCGCGGTGCGAGACGAGTCCGACGAGCCGTCCGTCGGCGTCCTCCACCGGCACGTGGCGGATGTGCTCCCACTCCATGACGCTCGCGGCGAGATCGACGAGATCCTCGGGGTGCACCGTGAACACGTCCTGCTCCATCACCTGCGCGACGGTGCGGAAGCTCGCCTGCCACTTGGGGGCTTCCTCGAGCGAAGCGAGCTCCCAGGTGTGGACCGGGCCGCCCTCTTCCTGGCGCGCGATGATCGCAGCCGTCATCGCGCGATAGCGCTCGTCGCGCGACGCGCGGCCCGACAGGTTGGCGAGCGAGTCGAGCATCCACTGCGCGCCCGTGCGCATGAGTCGAACGCGCTCCTCGATCACGCCCAGGTAGCGGTCGACGTCGGACGAGTCGATCTTGCGCGAGAGCAACCCCTGCCGCGCGAGTGGCAGCAGGTGATCCAGGATGAGTCCGCCGGCGGTGTACATGCGTCCTTCGAGCCAGGTGAGCTGGGCCTTCAACCCGTAGCGCGCGGCCGCCATGAAGTTCGCCTTCGCGTCGTCGAACTCCATGACCTTGGTCACGTCGCCGTACTCTTCGCCCAGCGCGGTCAGGAGACCGAAGAAGAAGGCGGCGTTCGCCATCTCGTCGACCACCGATGGACCGGCGGGGAGCGTGCGGTTCTCGATCCGCAGGTGGGCCACCCCGTTCTTCACCCCATA
>CAYPTB010000028.1:0-103857 GCA_964413535.1 uncultured Planctomycetaceae bacterium
CGATTCGATATGTCCACGGTAGATTTTCGTCGTCACCGGCTACGGTTAGCGCTCGTACATTCAGTGCCACAATCTCATCCAGGGAGAACTGCCGCCGTCCTATGCGGGGCCAGAATAGAAGGTAATAGAAACACAGCGTACGCTGGTCGCGATTGAGCACAAGCCGTCCCCGATGGATCGCTACCAAACCGCTGATCCCCGCCACCACCGCAAAGATCGTCACACACGTCCACCTGATTACTTCTGACCAAGGCGGCCCATGCTGTTCCAGCCTCTCTTCCGATAAGAGGTAAATGTAGATCGCGGCCCCAAGCGTAACCCCAAAGACCACCAGGAACAGGAGATTATGCCACAGCGGTGTGGCCCAAATTCGTCGCTGTGGTGCGTCGGATACATCTCGGAGGCTATGCACACCGGCATTCAGATCGAAGTCCCGCACATGTGTCGGTCGACCACGATTTTGCTCAAATACCAATGGCTCGCTCATAGAGGCTCCACGGGTCCCGAGTGGAGATACTAACATACTCGAACGCCCACCAGTCTTACGGTATTCACGCGTCTGACGCAAAGCTCAGCAGCGCTGGGCCCCGCGCAGCGAAAAGGCGCGGCTCGCATCGATGTCTCGTGTCCGATTCGAAGGATCGCGAGCAGCTCCTGATCGCGGTCGGTCATCGTTCTTGTCCGGCGCGTATGAGCTCCCACGCTCACAATTGCTCCAGGATCTTCCGGATCGACGGCTCATCAACATGAACTTTCAGGAGCAGTGCCCTGACCTTGTCCACGTCTCGTACTGCGCAAGCCTCGTCGAATGCTGCAAGAAGGCCCATCGCGTGAAGGCGCTCGTTGACGGTCATTCCAGAGACGGCTGATTGCACATACTCTGCTTGGAATACGCGCCAGTTCTCAAAGGCTTCCTCGAAGGGTGCAGGTTCGATTATCCACGTCTGCCCGAAGAGCCGCTCGATCACGCGAAGATCTTGAAGGATGCTCTCGCCCAAGGTCGCCCGGGCGATAGCGGCGCCAAGGCCGCGAGATAGTCCGCCGCGAGCTTCCGATCCTCGGGGCATTGCGAGCGCTCGATTCCCCGGGAGAAACTCGCAATCGTCTCGGCCAAGGCCCGGTGCATCAGATTCTCCTGTCGGCCTGACGTTTGGTTGTGCCGTGTCCGTCGCCGCGATGCCGTATCGGTTCGCTGCAACTGCTTGTTATATCATTCGTCACTACTGGCAGTCGCCGATTGCCCCTGCATTGCGACCTCTCCGCCGCCTACGAATCTCAGAACCAACACATCTTGGCCATCTGTCGGCCGAGTCGTGCCGTTGTAGTCGACGTTGCCGAGGGTATCGTTGTCGAAGAAGCCCAACTCATTGAGGCAGTCTGACAAGTTGCCTCTCACAGCGAAATAGGTCACACCGCTGATCGTAATACTGAAAGTGCGCGGTAACGGGTCCGGCACCCAATCGCCATTCGTCTTTTTCCAGTGCAGTTGAACGGCATCGCCATCCCTTGTGTATCGAACAAAGTCGAAGTTGTTGTGCAGGTCCAAGTAGCGCTCACGGAAATGGATCCCGATGCGGTCATCGGAGAACGTGAAGTTCAAGAGATTCATGACGTATATCGATGTTGACGCTCAACGGCCGCGCGTAACGCGGTCCGCCTGCAGCGCCGTGTTAGCCGAGGGCCACAGCCACTGCGGCAAGACGGAGCTTAGGTGAGCGGATGCGGATGGGTCAACGATCGACCAAGACCGGCATAGCTGCGAGCCAATGTTCTGGAGAACCCTAGTCATTCGGAGCCCTGTGCCGAGAAGCAAGCTTGGCGATGCCCCACACAGCGAACGCGCTGCCGGCACCGAGTAAGGCAAAGCCACCAAGGGCGACGTGGACCGTGCAGGGACCGGCTTTGGTCAGCAATGAGAGACCGTAGCCCCCCAGGACAACGCCTGCAGCGAACAGCCCCAGTCCAAGCTTCAAGGTCAACTCCTTCGGCTAACGGGTCGGCCGCTCAGCCGCGCGTCGTCTTCGGCGCGTCGGCTGCCGCGGCGAGTTAGGCACTGGCTCGACCACCGGTCCGCACCCACTGCACGACCATGACTCCTAGGAACCAGTGAATTCCACCGGTGTCGATGAGCGCGATGGCCCAGGCGGTCACGTCGAGCGCCACGGATCCGACGCCGTGCAACCACAACGCCCAAGAGCCCATGACCAGTAGCGAGCCGACGAGAGGGAGACCCGACACCCGCTGATAGCTCCTCGGGTCTCCGCCCCGAACGCGGTGCAGCGGATACCGCAGCCAGCTCAGATAGAAGTTGACCACGCACACGGTGGCGCCGAGTCCGAACATCACCCATCCGATCATCGGGCGCTCATGTGCCTAACGGTGTTGGCCCTCAACCGCCGCGCCTAGCGCAATCCGATGCAGCGTCTGGTTGGGCTGCCCGTGTGGGTCGACGATGCGATGCGTCACTCTCATCGATGATAGACACCGAAGCCGAACTCAGTGCACATTCCAGGAACCAATCCGGCAACGTAGAGAGTTGTGGATTCAGCCAAGCGGCTGGCGGAGACGACAAGCCCGTCCCGCACGGAAAGGGAAGTGACCTCTCGTCCCACGGGAATGATCAGCGGGATGGGAATCACAACGCAAGCCACCAAACCAGCCCATCGAAGGCCAGACTCGTAGATCCACACCTCGGCACCATCGGCTGCTGTCTGAACTTCGTCTGGTTCTCCCCACCTATCGATAACTGCTTGAATACTGATCGGTTGATCGACCCCGAAGAACACGTCGTTCAACTCACGGTCGCTTCGTGTGGCGCCAATGACCCCGATGCCGACGCAGCCCTGCAGCACCAAGGCGGCCAGCAAGATCCGAGTCAGTCGGAGTGATTGGCTCATGAGAGATCCTTGGCTTCGTCTGCCCAACGTCTTTGACGCTCAGCCGCCGGCGCCGCTTGGGACGCCGGTCGGCTGCTGCGTCGTGTTGGGTGCTCGCTTCCAGAAGGACAGCGCCAACACCGGCGGCTCTCCCACATCCATCCTCCTGTAGTTGACGAAGGCAGAGCACTCTACGAGTGCGTCGAAGATGTCCGGACACCGATCAGCAAAGTCAGTCGCATCCGAGAGGGACAGCACGAGGACGCCGCCTTTCGGAGCGTGAACACTTGTCATCCCGTCAGCCGGCTCATCCAGGGACGTCATGCAGTCGATCCAAGCATCCATTTTGCGCCCATAGAAGTCCGGGAAGCCCTGCGCCTCCGCGCAGACTCTGTGGAACGATTCCCAGTCAGTGATTCGGCCTGTGTCGATCTTCACTAAAACGTGCATCGATGCACCCAACGATGTTGAGGCTCAACCGCCGCGCGTAACGCGGTCCGCCTGGAGCGCCGTGTTTGCCGAGAGCCACTGCCCGTCTCGACATCATCCACGTCCCGCAGCCGTGGTCAGAGAGGATCTGCCCCTTGACAACGTGGGGCTTTACACGTGTTAGATGGCGCGCCTCTTTCGGGTGACAAGCTTGTGCCGCCACCGGACGCTGGGAAGTGCGTGAAGTGCGAGGATACACGTTGAGCCAGCACAGAGGATCTTTAGCATTGCCGACCATTGATGCCATTGGCCCGTGTAGGGCGCGACCATGTGCCACTGCTTGTCCGATAGAATCCAAATCACGCGACCCCATTGTGCCACCCCCCAGAGTGTAAACAGGACAACAGTGAAGATCCGAAAGAGGAGATGTGACTTCGTAGAGCCGAAGAGGCTACCCTCGTCCGCGTCGCGAATCATTTTCATTTGGCCGAGTTCAATCGCGATGCACAGGAGCACACCAGTTGACAGGAAGGCATCGATGCCGACAAACAAGGTCCGAAGAGATTCGTTGTTGGCCAACTTGTCGGCCATTGCGATGTAAGCCGCTATACCAGCCATTAGGCCAGCAATTACTCCGGCCGCAAAAGGCTTTGACATCGTGGGAATCGGATTCTCTTCGTCGGCCGCTCTCTCAAGCCGGAGATCGCGCATGAGATACCAGGCCGTGAAGAAGAACGCGGTGTTGAGGAGTGACAGAGTGGAACCTATCACCTCCGTCATCGCTTCAGGCATCGTCTTGGCCGGACTCGCCTGGAAGGCGTTGAGTGCCATGTCGAACATATAGAACACGCCCACGCCCGCATAGGCCAGCGCGAGATGAACGAGAAACCTCGCTTGGCGGCCACAGGCCGCCCGAAGGTACACGAAGAGGGTAATTGCCACCCCGACGACAGCCAACTGGAGCAGGTCAGCAGCGAGGACAGTGCCGAGATCTTTTTGATTCGTCATGTTACTCCCTCTCTCCCCTCACGCCACCTAACGCCGTGGCGATCAACGGCGGCCGAAGGCCGGTCGTTGCACCGTCGCGTTAGGCAGACTCCTTACTGTGATGGCCACAGCCTTCGATCACCCGCGCGAATACGCCGGTCGCGCCCTTGTGTAATCCAAAACACAGCTTGCATCGGGAGCCACACTTGCCCCAGAACGGACACAAGCAGGTAGCCTTCCCCTTCCATGGGACCTTACACGTGTTAGACGCCTTGTTCTCATAACGCCTTGTTCATGTCTACAGGTAGCCCAGCGGCCTTCAGTTCCTTGGCCAACTGCAATCGCCAGCCACCCTCGGCGTCAAGCTTGACGTAGAGTACTCCCGAGTAGTCGGAAGGTATCTCGATGCCCTCCACAAACAGGGCGCACACGCGGGACCGTCCGAGCCTGCCAAGAAAGAACCCGAGCTCAAGGATCACGTTCTGTCGCGCACGAGGATGCAGTTCGTCATTCGATGCTGTCGCCAGCCCACCATGATCGTCACCCGTGAGAAGCACGACTGCGAAGCCGACGTCGCTATAGTCTTCGAACTTCTCGATGATAGTGCGGCCGCGATTGGGCTGCTCCCGAAGTAGGATCACTTCTTGATCCAGTGTCTCGAGGAAGCGCGCCACACCCTGGATTGCCGCCTCGTCGTGACCGTGCACCAGGAATATTCGATGGCCCTTTGGTGCGTTTGCCAATACGCCGGAAACAGTTCCGGCCCCTTGGAGTTGCTGTTCCGTCCTGAGCAGTTCCACCAAGCCCTCAAGACGGGCAAGCTGCGTTTGAAGGATTTCCGCCCGGTGGTTTTCCCACCATCCTTCGCCTGCGCCCATCGGGAAAGCCCCGTACTTTCCCACATCCGTCACGCTGCTCACGTTCGGTGAGTTCCGACCGAACGCCTTCTCAAGGTAGTTCCGGGTCACCAGCTCCCACTGCTCATAGCAATCACTGTTGAGAGGACGCGATTGCAGAAGTGCGCGTCCCTTCCCGAGTTGCTCCTCAAGGAGGCGGATCCCCGTAGTAGGGTCAACCTCCGGACGTTCGGGAGGATCCGGCTCTTTGCGTCTACGTGCCATCCGATCTTTCTCTATGGCGCTCTGTGCGTCTAGCGTGTATTGGATAGACTTGCATAATTAGGGGTAAACGCGGCAGAGGGGTCTGCCGAATCGAGTCTGGATGGACCCGCATGAGCAGTCAGGCTGCCGCATCCGGGAGATGCTGAGTGCCCGTGCGAGTAGCGATGCTCGGCGTTAGACGGACCTGCGTAACGAGACGCAAGGCCCGCGAGCTACCCGCGGAGAGAGTTAGGGAAGACTACGGCATCGGGGTCTCTGGGAGAGCATGTGCGCTATCCGTGGAGCGCCGCGCTTCCACAGTGGAGTGGGATCCGCGGCGGCGATGTCGCGGCTTGCGGACGGGCTGGTCGCGTACCGGGGCGAGCGGGGCTCCTGCCGACACTTCCTCCTCCTCGTCGGGGATCATCCGCGGGCCCGGACGGAGCTGTCAAGCCACGATCCCAGGACCGTCGACGACTTTCCCGGCGTTGAGTTTCCCTGTTCCTCGCATCCTCACTGCCTCTCCGATCCATCGAAGTGCGCGCGACTGCTCCGCGCCTACTCGAGCAAGCCCCTACAGCAGACCCGACGCCATGCCGCAGCCTACGGCGATCAGCATGACGCCGACGATGCGCTGCACGGTGCGCAGCGTGACTTTGCCGACGAGGCGCACGCCGAGATACGAGCCGAGGAACGCGGCCACGATGGCGGCGCTCACGAGACCCTGGAGGTCGGGCGCGAGAACGTCGAGCCGCGTGGCGCTCAGGCCGTACACGAGCAGGCGCGCCACGTCGACGATCACGGCGGAGACGGTGCCGGTTCCGATGAACGCTTCCTTGTCGAGCCCGGCCTTGATCAGGAACGCGGAGCGGAGCGCGCCCTGGTTGCCGGAGAGCCCGCCGAAGAAGCCCGAGACGAGGCCGCCCAGGGGCAGGTACTTACGGTCGAAGGACAGGCTTGCGAAACGCGGCACGAGGTCGAGCAGCGCGAAGGCGACGATCAGGACGCCGATCACGAGCTCCACGGCGGTCACGTCGTGCCGCCGGTCGCCTAGCGCGTAGCCGAAGAGGGGCGGGACGTCGGCGAACGAGGCGAGGAGCCAGGCTCCGAAGACGGCCGCGACGGCGCCGGGGATGGCGAAGCGAACGACGGTCGCGCGGTCCGCGTGCCGGCCCACGAGCACGACCTTGAACAAGTTGTTCGCGAGGTGGACGACCGCGGTCGCTCCGATCGCCACCGGGATCGGGAAGAACAGGGCGAGCGCCGGCATGAGCAGCGTGCCCAGCCCGAACCCGGAGAAGAGCGTCAGCGCCGCGGCCGCGACGGTCACCGAGCAGATGACGACGTACTCCATTCGCGGTAGGTGACGGCGTCGGCCTGTCGGCCGTCATCCTAGTGTGGGGGAAACGAGCACGGAGCCGCGATCTTAGTTGCCCGGCGTCACTCGTCCGCGGCGGAGGCGATTGCGCGCGTCCGCTGAGGCGAACCGGTCGGCGGCGGACGTGATACGCCAGCGGCCGTCGCTATCATCCGCGTGAGCGCAAACGTGTGTATCACGAGAGACTGAGGGTCGCGACCGGCGCGCGCTCGACTCGAGCGGGATCCAGCCCGCGGCGAAACGGACAGTGGACTCGCTCGCGCACGAAAGGACGATTCCCATGAAAACCAGCGCTGCTGACGTGACCATCCCCGGCTCGCCGCAGGTGCTGCGGCTCGCGGATCTCGCCCCCTACCAGGAAGGCTCGATCGTGAGTCGCCAGTTGATCAAGAAGGACGTCGGCAACGTGACGCTCTTCGCGTTCGCCGCGGGTCAGGGGCTCTCGGAGCACACGGCCCCCTTCGACGCGCTCGTGCACGTGATCGACGGCGAGGCGGACGTCGTGATCGCGGGTCAGCCGTTCCGGCTCTCGGCGGGAGACGCGATCGTCATGCCCGCGAATCGCCCGCATGCGCTCGATGCCGTGACACCGTTCCGGATGCTGCTCACGATGATCCGCTCGCCGGCTTGACGCGCAGCACGCAACGACCATCTGCAGCGAGATCTCTGCTTGCCGAAGCAGCAGGCCGAGGAGTTTCGGACCGATGTCGCCTCGATGCGGGTTGGAAATCGTCAGCACGAGCTGGTGCCTCTGCGATGAACGCCCGCCGCCGGATCGGCCCGAAGCTCGGCATCAGCCGGCTCGTCGGACCTTGATCACGACCGACCGGCGAGAACGAGTCGTCCGGACCGAGCCGAAGAGCGTCACGCGGCGAGAGAGCTGCGAACACGACCTCGAGATGGCGCGGCATCTCCTCCAGCCGAACCAGAACGTGCTCCCCCTCCTCGAGTGTCATGCGCGTGGCTTGCCTGCGGCCAACCTCCAGGTGGGCGAGTCTACGCATCCCGCTCCGGGCTGCAGCGGAACGCGTCGCTGCTCCGCATCACGGGACTGCGAGGTCCGGGTGAACCGTATGGGTCTCCCAGAAGTAGGGCCCTCCGGCGAGGGGCGCGACGGTTGGGGACTTCTTGTCCTTGGCCGGCGTCATTCGCGCCCGGAATCGCTCGTCGAGCGGTGCGACGACCCGTTCGAGCAGCTGCCGCGTCGCCGGTTGGCTGTGCTCGATCGCGAGTTGGATCCAGAACCGCGATCCCAAGTCGTGGTCGTACTCAGAGGCGTCCCAGTCGGACCAGTCCCTCTCGACGAAGTGCAGCCACGTCATGAAGTGCAAGCGCAGCATGGCCTCGTCGTACCGATCACGGACTTCGCGCGGCTTGCCCCAGGCCTGGATTGCCGTTCGGATGGACTCCAAGTCCGCGGACGTCAGCTGAATCTCGAGCTGATCCATTCTCGTCTGCATGTCGTCGTCGGTAGATAGGTGGACTTGCTAGTACACGGCGATAGGAGACATCACGTGACCGCGTGATCATCGACACGGCAGGGAAACAAGACAACAGGCGACCCCTTCGTCATGGCTCGGTCTCGATTCGAATCAGTTCTCGCGCACAGCGATCGAGCCCGAGTCGTAGGGCCAGAGCTCGACTCGATGGGACGGAACGGAGAGGCGCAGCCATGGGCCGGGTGACAGCTCCTCACCGACGACGTCCGCCAGGAACACGCAGTCGCTGCCCAGGTGCATCCGAGCGACGGCGTCGGGGTCGAACGCTTCCACACGGACCGTCATGACGACGACGTCGTCGGCCACTGACATCGATAACGCCGCATCCTCGACGAGATGGGCGTTCCAGCCCGGTCCAGGTCGTCGAGCAGCGTCAATTCGACCTGGCGTGTATCGCCTCCCCGCGCCTCGGTTCCGCGCCGGATCCCGCAGTCTGTACCCACTCGGGTCGCGAACGAGGCTCGAAGGCGGTTGCTCTCGAAAGGGTCCAACCTCGTGATCCGGATCTCCATGGACCGCTCATCGGCGCTCGAGCCGCGCTCCCCGAAGCTCGCTGTCGCTTCCATGCCGATAGCGCGTCGGATACCTCTGCTTCGTCACCACGACGACGGCTTCGCGGGCTGGGCGGAACTCCCAAGCTCCGCCGAACAACTCCAGGTTCCACGGCCCCCGCGCGTCAGCTTGACCGCCGCGATGCGGGGCGGCGCGAACGAGACGTCCTCCGTCTCCATCGACCAAGCTCTCGGCTCTGAGGTGATGCCGACGCCATCCAATGTCCGTTCGGCGCCCCACCGTCCGCGCCGGCTGCTGATTCAGGCAGTCAGGCTAACTGCCTTCACGTCTTTGGGGACGTCATTGACCGCAGAGTCGATCCTCGCTTTGAGCATCTTCATGAGGCTGGTTTTGCCACTGCCCCATGAGCCGAAGACGCCGAGCGTGAGGGGTGCGATGTCCTTCAGAACACAGACGTCGTGGAGAACAGCGACGTAACTCTGATAGCCGAGACAGTCCCTCTCAGTCTCGCGATCTGACCACATTCGCCCATCTTACTCCTGCTGCTCGATTAATCCACAGACCGGAGCTGGCCTCGCTCTCGCAGTTCCAGATTATGCGACTGCCGTCCGGACAAGGGACTACCAACTCGCGCCCATGTCACTCGTCCGCCGCGAAGGCGAGCGACGTGATGCGCCAGCGGCCTTCGTGCTCCATCAGCGTGAGCGCGTCGATGCCGGTCCACTCCATGACCTGCCCCGGGTCGCCGAAGCGCGCGACGTAATCGGCGCGCACTTGGGCGACGGTGCCCTGGAACCAGACCTGCGCGCCGAGCATGTGCTCCTCGAAGATCGGCTTGCTGCCGGGGCCTTCGGGGGCCTTGGCCACGAACTCGGGGATGCTGACGCTGAAGACGCGTGGCGCGGGCTCGCCCTGCGGCTGCCAGACGGTCGTGATCGTGGCGCCGGGCCAGAAGCACTCGGCGAAGGCCTCCCAGTCGCGTGCGCTCAGCGCGTCGTAGTACGCGCTCACGGCGTCGAGGATCTCGGCATCGCGCGCGGCGTATTCGCTCGCGTCCGCCGCCGGATCGAGTGGCGTGGGCTGAGGAGAGACGCACGCCGTCGCGAGTGCGAGGACGAAGAGAACGGACGCGAGCTTGCTTCGCCGCTGAACCTGCGGGCGGCGAATGCGCGTCGAACGCGGTGAACGCGAGTGGGGCGTGCGCAAGCTCGGCTCGGGGCTCCTCTACTCCACGTACAGGTCGATGGTGCGGTCGAGGGCGCGGGCGCAGACGGCGCAGAAGGTCGTGGGGTTGCGCGTGAACATGATGCAGTCGGCGGCCGGGCGGTAGAGGCCCTTGGGCTCGTAGGAGGCGCCTTCGAAGGCGCCCGTGCGGTCGAAGTAGGGCTCGGCCTGGAGCAGCGGCGCCGTGGCGGCCTTCACCTCGCGGAAGAGCGCTTCGGCGGCTTCCTCGGGCGCCTTCGCCGCGATGAGCGCCGCGCGCTTCTCCTGGTACTCGCGGTCGATCGCGTCGTAGGCGTCCTGGTCCCACGGCGTCGGGAGCGGCGTGTCGGGGAGCACGAGGTCCTTCCACTTGAGCCGCGCCGGGTCGAGCAGCGCGGTGACGTTCGGCTCCCACGGCTCGGTGCCGGGCGGGTTGAACTCCTCGTACGCGACCTGCGACGAGTAGTACTCGTCGGCGAGCCCCGCGAAGGAGTGGCCGAGCTCGTGCACGAAGACGTAGTCGGCGACCGACGTGTCGGCGGCGCACGTAGCCCACAGGTTGAAGATGCCGCCGCCGCCGTACTTCTCGTCGTTGAAGACGATCACGAGCGCGTCGTAGGGGACCTGGGCGGCGACCTCGCGCAAGATCTCGTTCGCGTAAGTGAGCACGTAGCGGTCGCTGTCGAAGGCGTTGAAGGAAGAGCCGAGGGGCGCGTCGCGCCAGACGCCCTTGCGCGGGTTCGAGATGCCCGACTCGGCGGCCGGCACGTGGATCGCGCGCAGGTTGAAGTCGGAGCGGCGCGACGCGAAGGGCTCGGTCGAAAAGAGCGCGCCGGTCAGGCGCTCGACGTCGGAGCGGAACTTCGCGCTCTCCGCGGCGGTGTAGCCGTCGCCGAGCACGAGCAGGTCGACGTGGTCGCGTGCGGGGCCGTTCTCGAAGAGCGTGTGGACCTCGCCGCGCGGCGTGACGGGCGCGCGGTTCACGTAGTGGCTCGCGGGGTCGAAGTGCGCGCGGTAGATCTCGTCCCACGAGCCGTCGGCGGCGACGCGCTTCTTCAGGACGAGCCAGGCCGGCGCGCGCGGCTCGGGGAACCGCTGCGACTCGTGGAAGGAGCGCGAGAGCGTCTTGGCCTCGCCCGTCGTCTCCCATTCGCCGTAGATGCTCGCGAAGCCGCGCGAATAGAGCGTCTCGAGCGTGTCGGCGTCCAGCAGCACGAAGAGGTACTTGCCGTAGCCCGTGTCGTCCACGAGGTGCACGCGGCTGCCGGGCCACTCGCCCTCGAGGCGCAGCTCGTCGAGCGCGACGTGCTCCTCCGTGGTCGTGCCGGAGTGGTGGTAGTCGAAGCGCAGGGCGCGGCCGGTGAAGCGCGCGTCGAAAGCGTCTCGCGCGGGACTCGTGAGGGTGGCGAGGAGCGACGCGATGGCGAGGAGGGAGGGGAACATGGGCAAGACCCTACTCGCGCCGGCGGAGGTGAGTACGGTGCCAGTCCAAATTTTCGCCTCGCCGCGCAGAACCCCTGCTTTCCGTAGCACCCGGCGCGGCGAGGTGAAAAATTGGACTGGCACCGTACTCACCTCCTACTGTCTTGGTCATGACGTTCAAGAGCCTTCGACGCGTCGCATGGTCTGTGTCGGTTTGCGCGAGCTTGGTCGCCTGCGGCGTCGTGGCCGCGCAAGGCGCTCCGCCGCCGCGGCTCACCGTCCCGAAGCTGCTCGAGCTCGACGAGCGATTGCGCGTCCCCGACGACGTGTTCCTGGCGTGGATGGGCGACGGGAAGAGCTACGTCGCCGCGCAGAAGAGTCCGGACGACTCGCGCGTGCTCGTCCAATGGGAGGTCGAGGGCGCGCATCCGTGGAAGCCCGAGGAGCCGCGGCTCCTGATCGACGCAGTGGCGCTCGAGCGCGCGGGGGCGGCCGTGGAGAGCATCGGGAGCGAGGCTGCGCGCGCCATCGCGAAGCGCGCCAATGCCGAGCTCTCGACGGAGCGCGACGGAGCGCTCGTCGACGCGGACGACACGCTCGCCTTCTCCCTGGCGCACGGAACCCTCTTGGCGGTGCACGCGGACGATCTCTTCGCCTTCGACACGCGCGCGGGCCGCGCGGCGCGCCTGACGGCGGACTCCGCGGCGGAGATCGCCCCGACGCTCTCGCCCGACGGAACGCAGGTCGCGTTCGTGCGCGCGAACGATCTGTACGTCGTGCCCGCCGCGGGCGGGAAGGAGCGCGCGCTCACGCAGGACGGCGGTGCGACGCGGCTCAACGGACGGCTCGACTGGGTCTACCAGGAGGAGATCTACGGGCGCGGCAACTTCCAGGGCTTCTGGTGGTCGCCGGACTCGAAGCGCATCGCGTTCCTGGTCCTCGACGAGAGCGCCGTGCCGAAGCACACGATCGTCGAGCACGGAGCGACGCACGCGGAGGTCGAGGTGCTGCCCTATCCGCGGCCCGGCGATCCCAACCCGACGGCGATGGTCGCCGTGGTCGAGCTCGCGCGCGGCGAGACGCGCACCCTCGATCTCTCGGCCTGGCAGGACCCCGAGCTCTTGGTCGTGCGCGTCGGTTGGACGCCGGACTGGCGCGACCTGTGGGTCATGCTGCAGGACCGCCGCCAGACCTGGCTCGACCTGTGCCTGGCCGATCCCGCGACGGGCGCCGTGCGGCGCGTGCTGCGCGACCAGACGCCGGCTTGGATCGAGCCGATGGACGGCGGGCCGCGCTGGCTCGAGGGGGGCAAGCGCTTCCTGTGGCTCTCCGAGCGCGACGGCTACCGCCATCTCTATTTGTATGGAAGGGACGGCGCGCTGGAGCGCCGGCTGACGCAGGGCGAGTGGGAGGTGGAGCGGCTGCACGGCTGCGACGAGACGGCGGGCGTCGTCTGGTTCGACTCCGACCTCGCGGACTCGAAGGGCCGCAAGCTCTACCGGGTCGGGCTCGTGGGCGGCGCGCCCGTGGCGGTGACCGAACGACCTGGCGTACACGCGGTCGCGATGTCGCCCGATCACGCGTTCTTCGTCGACCGTTGGAGCTCGCGCTCGAGCTTCGGCCGCGCGGTGCTGTGCCGCGCGAACGGCGAGGAGCTGCGCGCCCTCTTCGAGGCCGACGCAGAGCTCGCGCGCGAGCACGGAGTCGTCGCTCCGAAGTACGTGACCTTCCCGGCGCGCGACGGCGTCCCGCTCGAGGCGCTCCTGTACGAGCCGGACGGGTTCGATCCCGCGCGGAAGTACCCGGTGGTGAGCTTCTGCTACGGCGGCCCCGGCGCGTCGAAGGTGCGCGACGCGAACCTCGGGCGCGACGGGCTCTTCCACCGCATGCTCGCGCAGGAGGGCTACCTCGTGTGGGTGTGCGACAACCGCTCGGCGTCGGGCAAGGGGCTCGCGTGGGCGAAGGGCGTGTACAAGGACTTCGGCACGCGCGAGCTCGCGGACCTCGAGGACGGCATCGACTGGCTCGTCGCGCAGGGCTCAGCGGATCCCTCGCGCGTAGCACTGTGGGGCTGGAGCTTCGGCGGCTACCTGACGGCCTTCGCATTGACGCACAGCACGCGCTTCGCGCTCGGCATCGCGGGCGCGCCGGTGACGGACTGGCGCCTGTACGACTCGATCTACACCGAGCGCTACATGGGGCTCCCGGCCGAGAACCCCGAGGGCTACGCGCGGAGCTCGGTGATCGAGGCGGCGGGCGCGCTGTGGGGTCGGCTGCTCCTGATCCACGGCACGCGCGACGAGAACGTGCACGTCGGGAACACGCTGCAGCTTGCCGAGGCCCTGCAGAAGGCCGGTAAGGGCTTCGATCTCATGCTCTACCCCGGGAACCGGCACCGGATCAACGACCCGGCGCAGCGCCGCCACCTGTACGAGACGATGGCCGATTACATCCGCAAGCGCCTCTAGGTTGCGAAAGCGACCGTGGTGATCACGCACGGCTCGACAGTCCGTTCGACACGGCGTCTCGGATGGAAGTACCCCGCGGTCGCGTAGTCTGAGGCCCACCCATGATCGCGTTGATCGCGTTCCTGTTGCTGCACGTGCTCTCCCTCGTTTCGCTCGGGCTCGTCCTGCGCGTGCGAGCGCGGGAGCGCGAGGTGATCGGCGCGATCCTCGCGAGCGAGCTGCCCGGGCGCTCGTTGCGCCACGTCGGTTCGCTCGGGCTCGCGCTCGCGGGAGTCGCGCTCGCCCTCGCGGATCTCCCCGCCGATCGGGCCGGCGCCCTCGCGCAGGTGGCGCACATCGTTCCGGTGCTCGGCGTGCTGATCGCCGTCCACGAGTTGCGACCCTCGGCCGCGGACCGCGTGTGCGGGAGCGAGGGCGTGCGACGCGGCTGGACCGTGCGCTCGTTCGGCGAGCTCGAGGAGTGGCGCCTGCTGGGCCTGCACCTGCGCTTCCGCCTGTTCGGCGAGTGGACGGCGGTGAACGTGCCGGCGGAGGGGATCGAGGCCCTGCGCGCGCGCCTGATGCAAACCGCCGGCGACCGCGAGAGCGCCTTCAACCAGTAATGCGGTGCCAGTCCAATTTTTCACCTCACCGCGCAAAATCCCTGCTCCCCGTAACACCCTTGCGCGGTGAGGTGAAAAATTGGATTGGCACCGTATTACGCCGCAGAGCGCATGACTGCCTGCATCGCTGCAGCGGAAGGGTGTATCACTGCGTGCCTGCGCGCCGAACCAGCGCCCTGCGCTCGCGCGCCACGGCGGCCAGGTGCCGCGCGCGGTCGAGCTTCGCGCCCAGCCGCCCGCGCTCGCTGAAGTACGCATCGAAGTAGGCCTGGCGCTCGGAGTCGGAGAAGTCGAGCGCTCCGCCGAGCAGCAGGCACGCGTGGTCGTAGTCCGGCCCGCGCGACTGCAGCCGCGCGCCGCCGCGCCACGCGTCGAGGAACCAGATCTCGCCGCGCGCGGGATCGCCGACGACGAGCAGGTTGCGCGGGAAGAGATCGCGGTGCACGAAGCCGCGCGCGTGGAGCCGCGCCACCTGGTGCCCCAGGGCCGCGAGACACGCCTCGCGCGCCGCCGCCGGCGCCGCCGCCAGCGCGCGCTCGAGCGTGGCCGCGCCGCGCACCTCCTCCGTGAGCAGGAATTGATAGAGCACGAGGCCCAGCGCACGCGCGCGCAGCACGCCCGCCGCGAGCGGCTGAGGCGCGCGGAAGCCGTTCCGGCGCAGCCACTCGAGGTTCTCGAACTCGGAGAGCCGCGGCGGCGCCCGCGCCAGGATGCGCTCGCGGATCCCGTGCCGCAGGCGCGATTTGCCGGCGAGCGGCGAGCCCTTGAGGTAGCCGATCCGCGTCGCCGCGCCGCCGGGCTTCCCGTCCAACGTGAGCAGCGCCGGGAGCGCGAGCAACTCGGGGAGCGCGATCGGTCCCGACAGCCGCGCGCCGTCCCGCGCGGCGGCGAGCACGACCTCGCGCACGCACGCGACGTACTCCGGCTCGCCGCGCGTCTCGAGCGCGAGCCCGTTCCCCGTGGACTCGCGCTGCGGCCGGACGCGCTGCGCCGCCCCGTACCGCGTTCGCTCTTTGGCGCGCTGCGCCGCGCCGCGCTGCGTGAGTTCGCCGCTGCGCTGCGCCGCCCCGAGCTGCGTGGGTTCGCCGTCGCGCCGCGCCGCGCCGAGTTGCGCCGGCTCCCCGGTGCGTCGCGCGGGGCCGCGCGCGCCGGCCTGCGCGACCGCGAGCACCGCGAACGTCTGCTGCGAGAGGTAGCGCAGGACGTGGCGGTACTCGACGACCCGCGCGCCTGCCGCACGCGCGACGTGCTCGAGCTCCCGCTTCGAGCACGCCACGCGGCCCGACGGGCCCTCGTCCTGCTTCCAGCCGACGCGCCGCCGCAGGGCGGGCAACGACCCCGCGTCCCAGAAGGACGCGATCACCACGCGACGCGCGACGCGCGCGAGCTCCGCCACCACGCCGGCGAGTTCCTCGCGCGTGCGGAAGTGGTGCAGCAGCCGGCACGCCACGACCGCGTCGAACGCGCCGTCGCGAAAGGGCAGCGCCAGGACGTCCCCGGCGAGCAGCGTCGCCCCGCCGGCCTTCGCCTCGCATCCGACGCGCGCTACCCGCTCGTCGCGCTGTCCCCGACGGCGACCCGGCGCGACGTCGGCATCCGCGGAGGCGTCGCGACCCGTGCTCGCGCTGCGCGCGCCCGTGAGTGCCGCGTCGAGCGCGCGCACTTCCGCGAGCATCGCGAGCGACGCATCGAGCCCGACCCATCGCGCCCCCGTTCCGACGAGCGCCGCGCGCAGGCGACCCGCGCCGCAGCCGGCGTCGAGGATCGAGCCGCCCGCGAGGCCGTGGCGGCGCACGAGCTCCGCGACGAGGCGCGGATCGACCTCCGCGCGCCGGCGCGCGCCCCAGCGCTCGCCGCGATAGCGCGCTCCCGCGCCGCACCCCTGCCACTTCTCGCGCGGAGCGAGCGAGCCCTCCTGCTTCTCCACCCCGGGATTCTAGGTAGGACCGGCCGCCGCGGCTCGCCGTGAATGCGGGGACCGCCGCGGTCGCTCGGCCGCACGCGGCGCTCGCATGTCCTACAGGTTGCGGACAATACGGCGGGCGACCGCGAAAACCGAGGCGACGAACGGCGATCGAGGCGGAGGAAGCATGAAGACGCTCAGGCTCTGGAAGGCGACCAAGGAGGTCGTCTCGAAGCTGGGGGCCGACGAGCCGCTGCAGCTCGCCGCTTCCCTTTCCTATTACACGCTCCTGTCGCTCGCGCCCCTGGTGCTGGTCGTCGTCGCGGTCGCGAGTCTCGCCTTCGGGCGCCAAGCCGTGGAAGGCCGGATCGTGGCCGAGATGGACGGGCTCGTCGGAACGGCTGGCGCCGAGGTCATCCAGAGCGTGCTGCAGAACGCCGAGGGTCCCGAGAAGGGCATCGTGTCCCTCGCGATCGGCCTCTTCACGCTGTTCCTCGGCGCGACGTCCGTGTTCGTGCAGCTCCAGAGCGCGCTCAACCGCATCTGGGAGGTCGAGGCCAAACCCGCGTCCAAGAAGGGCCACGTGCTGTGGGTGTTCGCCCGCGATCGCCTGCTCTCCCTGGCGATGATCCTGGGCGTCGGCTTCCTCTTGCTCGTCTCGCTCCTCGTCAGCGCGGCGCTCTCGGCCACCGGCGACTGGCTCGACCACCGCGTGTCCTTCGACCCGTTCTTCTGGCGCGCGCTCGACACGCTGCTCGGACTGGGCGTCATCACGCTCCTGATCGCGATGATCTTCAAGTTCCTGCCGGACGTGGAGATCGGGTGGCGCGACGTGTGGTTCGGCGCGGTCGTGACGGCCCTGCTCTTCACCTTCGGCAAGTATCTGATCGGCCTCTACCTCGGCCGCGCGAGCATCGGCTCCGCCTACGGCGCCGCCGGCTCGGTCGTCGTGCTGATGGCGTGGATCTACTACGCCTCCCTGATCTTCTTCCTCGGCGCCGAGATCACCCAGGTGCGCACACGGCGCAAACGCGGCCGCCCGATTCCGGTCGAGTACGCCATGCCGGCTTCGCCGCGCCCGCAGAGCTGAGCGCAGCGATCACATGGCCTGCGGTAGAGATCGCGCAACGGGGCCCAGCCGAAGGGAATCAGCCGGCGATGAGTGCTAGCGCGGCCGGATGCGGGCCTGAAGCGACAGCGCGCGCACGCTCGAGGGCTTCGGCGCTCGTGTCGAACTCCGCATCGAGGGTGAACGTGCCCATCTCCGCGAGGCCGGCGTTCGGCCCGTGAAGAAGGATCAGGACTTTCCAGAGCACGCTCAGGGAGACGTAGGCTCCGCGCGCTCCAACGCGGGCAGCCCGAGCTCCTGGCGGATGGCGTCCTCGAGCTGGTCCGGCTCGAAGCCGAAGGGACCCGGTGCGCTGCGATACGCGACGCGTCCGTCCCCGTCCACGAGGACCAAGCGGTCGGGCCACGCCTCGTAGGCGCGATTGACCGAGTCCTGCATGTCGTCCACGACCGCGGGCATCGGCGCGAGCGCGAGCTGCGACACGCATGCGGCCGCGACCTCGCAGCGCTCCGCGAGCGAGAGCGGCTCCTCGATGACGGGCAAGTCCGGATCGGTCATCGGCCAGACGCTGTTCACCGCGTGCGCCTCGCGGATGTAGACGACCAGGAACTGCACGTCCGCGCGATACTGCAGGAAGAGCTCCTTCAGCCGACCGGCCGAAGCGCGGAACGGCCCTCATGTGAAGGAGCCGAAGACGAGCGCCACGGGTCGCCCGCGCAGCGACGCGAGCGAGACGCTTCCGTCGCCTTCAGGCGCAGCGGCCGTGAAGTCGGGGGCGATCTCGCGCGCCCCGCGCTCGAACCAGCCGATCGCGGGCTCGGGCCCGGGCAGCATGCGCTCGCGCGGCACGAGCACGCCGTCGCCGTCGACGTCGCGGCGCGCGAAGTAGGCGGAGAGCTCGGACAGGGCAAGCTGTCCGTCCCCGTCGCCCGCCGGAGGCACGTCGGCCGCCGCGAGGAGCGTCGCGTAGCGGTCGGTGTCCGGGTTGCCGCCTTGCACGGCGGGGATCGCAAAGAACTCCGCGCGCGCGAGCCGCCCATCCGCATCCGCGTCGTGCGCGGGGAATGCGGCCTCGATGTGCTCGAGCGTCACGCCTGCCTCCCCCGGCACGCCGAACGCCCGCATGAGCAGCATGGGCGAAGTGAGGTCGGCCGGCATCGCGAGCGGCACGTCGAAGTCCGCGCGCGTGACGAGCGTGTCGCCGTCGCGATCGAGGTTCTCGAACCCCGCTTCGTCCCGGCCGTACTCCGCGCGGCCGATGCGCCCGTCGCCGTCGCGCTCGTACCGCTCGAGCAGCTCTGCGAACACGCGATCGCGCTCGCGCGCAGCGAGCTCGGCCGGGGTCGTCTCGGGTGTGGCCGCACACGCAGCGGAAACGAGCGCTATCCCGAAACCGAGCAGCCCGCGGCGACGAGACGCGGAGCCGGACTGGGAGGGGAGAGGCATGGCGGCGAGCGACCAACTCTAGCAGACACGCGGCGCACGCCCTCTCGACGCTCCCGGCGGTACAGAGCCGCGACCAACGACAACGGATTCGCAGGCTTTCCCCCGCGACCTAATATCGAACGAGTCTCGACTCTTCCGGGATCCCGAATCGGTTGTCGGTGGTCGCGGCTCTGTACCTTTGCACCGTACCTCGAGCATCGTGACGTCGAGGTCCAAGGTCGGGCGTCGGCTGTCGATCATTTCCAGCGGGGGAACTACTGGCGAGGGGCTCTGCAAACGGGTATTGCCGTGACCGAGGAGATTGTAGTGGTAAGGGTTTTGACGACAGTGGGCAAGGGACTATTCATCGCCGCAAGGGCAGGAGCGAGGAGCCTTGGGGCGAACGTTTTGCCCTCCACGGCGCGAAGCACAACAAACGTGGCCGAGGTGTTTTGGCGCCTGGAAAAGTTCAATGGCATCAATCCTAGGCTAGCGAGCGAACGGTTGCACGCAATTGAGCAGGCGACGGGACGTCGCCCAGCCGACAACGTCTTGTTCGACTTGTCGGACGGTGTCTACGATCCAAAGACGAGAACGTGGCTTGGAAGCCTCACCGAAGGCGGCGCGAAACCAGGATGGCAAACTCATATCGGAGGCGACAGGCCTATGCAATTGTGCGTCACGATGCGTTCCACGATGCCAGCGTTGACGTTCGCAACAGGATCACGGTTGTTCGGGTAGTGGCTTCGTTGGACGAAGCCAAAGCCGAGGTTGAACGACTGCAAGCCCAAGCTGCGACTGAAGTGGAGTATTTCTGGCAGGCTACTCGACTGAAGATCGAGGTTGATGAGACGGGCGAGGGGCACGCCTGACCACGCGCGGCCAGCCCGTTTCGCCTTCGTGGAAACACAGACAACCGGAACGCTGCTTGCGATGCCGCCCGCTTGAGTGCTTCGCACCGGGGCTCGCGCGAGGCCGCTAGAATCGCGGGCGCTCGTGACCTCCGCTTTCCGAGATCCTGGCTCGCTTCCCGATGACCTCTTCGCGCAGTGGCTCGCGCGCAGGGGAGAGAGCGCCGCGGACTTCGAGGCTCTCGTGCGCGACCATCCCGCCCACGAGAGCGCGTTGCGCGAGCTCCACGCGCGTTGGGAGCAGGTCGATCGTCTGATGCGTCGCGCGGGACTCGCCGTCTCGCTCTCGGAACGCTTGGCGAAACGCTACGGCGAAGAGGTCGAGCCCGAGATCTCGCTGCATGCCAAAGAGGAGCAGGCAGCCTCGTTCACCGACAGCGTGCTCTTGCGCCTGACCGGCCGCTCGGTCGCCGCCGGCCGCTACCAGATCCGCGGCGAGATCGCGCGCGGCGGGATGGGCGTCGTGCTGCGCGTGTGGGACGAGGACCTGCGCCGCCAGCTCGCGATGAAGGTGATCCTGGGCCGAGACGAAGCGAGCACGAGCGGCGGCACGCCGCCGGTCGACACGCGCCAGCTCGCGCGCTTCCTCGAGGAGGCGCAGGTCACCGGCCAGCTCGATCACCCCGGCATCGTTCCCGTGCACGAGCTCGGTCTCGACGCGAGCGGACAGGTCTACTTCACGATGAAGCTCGTGAAGGGCCAGACGCTCAAGGATGTCTTCGGGCTGGTGCAAGACGGACGAGAGGGTTGGACGCGCACACGCGCTCTGGGCGTGCTGCAGAAGGTCTGCGAGGCCTTGGCCTACGCACACGACAAGGGCGTGATCCACCGCGACCTCAAGCCCGACAACGTGATGGTCGGGAAGTACGGCGAGGTCTACGTGATGGACTGGGGCCTCGCGCGCGTGCTCGCGCAAGACGACCAGAAGAACCTGCGCATTCGACCCGAAAGGCCGCTCACGACGAGCTCCCTCTTCTCCCAACGCGCAGCGAGTCGCGGCGAGACTCCGGACTCGCCGCTCTACACGATGGACGGCGACGTCGTCGGGACGCCCGCGTACATGTCGCCCGAGCAAGCGCGCGGCGATCTCGACGCGATGGGCCCGCACTCGGACGTGTACGCGCTCGGCGCGCTGCTCTACCACTTGCTCGCCGGGCACATGCCGTTCGTGCCCAAGGGTGCGCGCCTCAACAACTACGCCGTGTGGGGCGTGGTGCAGCAAGGCCCGCCGCCGCCGATCCAGCGTCTCGCGCCCGACGCGCCGACCGAGCTCGTCGCCATCTGCGAGAAAGCCATGGCACGCGAGATCGCGGGACGCTACCGCGACACGTCCGAGCTCGCACGCGACCTCGCGGCCTTCCTCGAGGGCCGCGTCGTCGCCGCCTACCAGACCGGCGCGTGGGCGGAAGCGAAGAAGTGGGTGGCGCGCAACAAGCCGCTCGCCGCCTCGCTGGCCGCAGCGCTGTTTCTGCTCGTCGCCGGCCTCGCGACAAGCTTGGCTCTCCGTGCACGGGCGGAGAGGAATGCCATCCTCGCGGCCGAGAACGCCACGCGCGCGGACGAAGAGGCCGCGCTCGCTACTCGGAACGCCGACCTCGCGGCGCAGCAAGCAACACGCGCCGACGAGAAAGCCGCCGAAGCCGACCGGCTGAGGCAAGAGGCCGTCGCACGCGAGGAAGCCGCGACGGCGCCGCGTCGGTGCTGAACGAGTTCAGTCCCTAGCGGGGTCGCGAATGTGAAGTCGTTGGTCGCGGCTTCATGCCGTCGTTGGAGGTAGGCTCTCGCGGGTGGACGACCGCGAGCGGTGGGACGCGAAGTACGCGGGGGAGCTCCGGAGCGAACGCACCGCGCCGGACAAGTTCGTGCTCGCGGCGCTCGAGCGCATTCCGGCGTGCGGGCGTGCGCTCGACCTCGCGGCGGGGACGGGACGGCACGCGCTCGAGCTCGCGCGGCGCGGGTTCGAAGTGACGGCGTGGGACGTGAGCCCGGTGGGGCTCGCGATCCTGCGCGAGCGGGCGCGCGAGGCGAACGTCGCGGTCACGACGCACGCCGTCGACGTGCTCGCAGACCCCACGCCAGGCCTGGGCGAGCCGTTCGACCTCGTCGTGTGCGTGCTGTTCCTCGACCGCGGCCTGATGAACCATCTCGCGCGGCTCGTGGCGCCGGGAGGTCACCTGATCTTCGCGACCGCGACGACCGAGCTCGCGGGCGAGCGACCGCCCATGCGCTTCCGCCTCGAGCCCGGCGAGCTCGCGCGCGGCCTGGCGGACTTCGAGACCGTCTTCGAGCGCGAAGTCGAAGGTCGCGCCGGGATCCTCGCGCGCAAGCCAGTCCCCTGATTCGTCAGGGGACGAGCGAGCTCTCGTTGGTTCTCGACGAGAGCCGGTTGCTCTATGCCGCTCGATCCGGAGCAAGTCGCGGAGACCCGCTCGTGGATCGAGAAGGCCGCCGGGGATCTACGCGCAGCAGATTTCGAGATGACCGCCGAAACCCCGCTCCTGGGCGACGTCTTGTTCCCATGCCCAACAGGCGGCGGAAAAGGCCATGACGGCCCCTCTGGTTTGGCACGACGTGCGTTTTCGCCAGACGCCCGATCTCGGTGAGCTGGGTCGTGAGTGCTCTGCTAGCAAGAGGATCGGGGGTAGGGAGGCGTGAGCAAGAAGCGCTCATCCAGGCTTACCCGGAAACGGGCCGTTGCGCCGGTCCTCGAGTTGGTACTGCTCGCCGAGGTTCGCCAACTGATCGTCGATGCACGCCGCCAGACGGCGCAGGTCGTCAATGCAGCGCTCACCCTGGCCGCCTGGCGCATCGGCGACCGTATTCGGCGCGAGATCCTCGAGGCAGAGCGCGCCAGATACGGTCAGCGGATTGTCTCCGCACTGGGGAGACAATTGGAGGCTGAGTTCGGCCGTGGCTACTCCGAGAAATCTCTTCGGCACATGATCCGCTTCGCCGAGGCGTTCCCGGATGCGCAGGTTGTCTCCGCGCTGCTGGGAGAATTGTCGTGGACTCACTTCAAGTCCATCATTCTACGCCGAATTGTGTCGCATCGAGCGCTGGAGCACACGGACTCTGCAGGAGCGGATTCAGTCCATGCTCTACGAGCGCACCGCGCTGGCCAAGAAGCCGGCGAAGCTGATCGAACACGAACTCAAGCAACTCCGCGAGGAAGGCAAGCTCACCCCGGATCTCCTCCTTCGCGATCCCTACGTGCTCGATTTCCTCGGGCTGAAGGATACCTATGACGAGAAGGACCTGGAGCGCGCGCTGCTGCGGGAAATCGAGTCGTTTCTCCTCGAGCTCGGTCGCGGCTTTGCATTCATGGAGCGTCAGAAGCGCATCACCCTCGACGGCGACGATTACTACATCGACCTCCTCTTCTTCCATCGCCTCCTGCGGAGGTTGGTAGTCATCGAGTTGAAGCTGGGAGAGTTCAAGCCGGCCGATGCCGGACAGGTCGAGCTCTACCTTCGCTGGCTCGATCGCCATGAGCGGAAGGAAGGAGAAGAAAAGCCGATCGGCCTCATCCTCTGCGCCGGCAAGAAGCGCGAGACGGTCGAGGTGCTCGCGCTCGAGCCCAGGGGAATCCATGTCGCCGAGTACCTGACCGAGCTTCCGCCCCGCAAGCTGCTCGAACAGCGGCTGCATGATGCCCTCGTTCGGACCCGGCTGCGTTTGGAGCAGAAGGTCGCCGACACGGAGGCAGTAGCGCCGGCGCCGGGACGGAAGAAGCGTGGAGCGCGATGATCTCCGGGTTCAAACCCACGCAGGGATGATCATCAACCTGCGTTCACGGTCGGCGGCGAAGGAGAGGCAGGCGCGGATGTCCTCCCGAACGAGGTCGGGGAGGTCGTTCAGGATCTCGTCCTCGGTCATTCCGGCGGCGAGGTACTCGAGGACGTCGTAGACCGTGATCCGGAGGCCTCGGATGCAGGGCTTGCCGCCGCGCTTGCCCGGTTCGATGGTGATGATTCCCGCGTAGTCCACTGCTCGAGAGGCTAGGTGCCGGCGCCAAGCCGTCCAAGCTCGAGGTCGTGACATACCAGTCGGCGCAGTCGAGCGACCTGGCGGAGGCCGTCGCGTTCCTCTTCGGATGACCAGCGATGAGCGACTGCTTCACGGTGACCGCCAGAGGGATGAGCAAGCGAGGGCGTCTGGGTCACTGCCTTCTCTGAGAACTTCTCGGGTGAACACGTGGGGGGCGGCCCTAGAATTCCTTGGTGGCGATCGACTGGATGGATCTCGAGGACGCGGGTGGGAGCGCGGCCGACGATGTGGTGGGGGAGTCCGCGGCGGCGGAGCTGCTCGAGGGGTTGAACCCGCCGCAGCGCGAGGCGGTGCAGCACGTCGAGGGGCCGCTCTTGATCCTGGCGGGCGCGGGGTCGGGCAAGACACGCGTGATCACGCGGCGCGTGGCGTGGTTGTTGTCGGCGGCCGGGGTGCGGCCGCACGAGATCATCGCGATCACGTTCACGAACAAGGCGGCGCGCGAGATGCGCGAGCGGGTGGAGGCGCTCGTGCCGGAGCGCGGGGTGTGGGTGTCGACCTTCCACTCGACGTGCGCGCGCATCCTGCGGCGCGAGATCGAGGTGCTGGGGGGCTTCACGCGCAACTTCACGATCTACGACACCTACGACCGGAACCAGCTCATCAAGCGGATCGTGGGGGAGCTCGGGTACGACGCGACGCGCTTCCGGCCGCAGGCGATCGGGGCCTGGATCAGCGAGCGCAAGAACGAGGCTCCGGCGGACGGCGACGTGGCCGAGGGGGCGATGGAGCACGAGGTCTTCGAGGCCGTGGAGGCGGCCTACGGGAAGACGATGCGCAAGAACAACGCGCTCGACTTCGACGACCTGTTGCTCGTGACGCAGCGGATCTTCCGCGACCATCCCGGCGTGCGGGACGCGTACGCGAGGCGCTTCCGCTTCGTGATGGTCGACGAGTACCAGGACACGAACCGCGTCCAGTACCTGCTCACGCGGGCGCTCGCGAGCTTCCACGGGAACATCGCGGTGTGCGGCGATCCGGACCAGTCGATCTACGCCTGGCGCGGCGCCGACTTGCGCAACATCCTCGACTTCGAGGAGGACTTCGGCGCGGCGAAGGTGATCAAGCTCGAGCAGAACTACCGCTCGACCGGGAACATCCTGAAGGCGGCGCAGGGCCTCATCGCGCAGAACCAGAGCCGCAAGGAGAAGGACCTGTGGACGGATCGCGGCGACGGCGAGAAGGTCGGCGTCGTCGTGTGCGCGGACGAGAACGACGAGGGCGACGAGATCGCGCGCCAGGTGAGGACGTTGCTCGAGTCGGGTCGGCGGGCGGACGAGTGCGCCGTGTTCTACCGCGCGAACTTCATGCAACGCGCGCTCGAGCGGGCGCTGCGGCTCGCGAGCATCCCGTACCAGATCGTGGGCGGGCTCGAGTTCTACGCGCGCAAGGAGATCAAGGACTTGATCTCGTACCTGCACCTCTTGGTGAACCCGGCGGACGACGTGGCTTGCGCGCGCGTGCTCAACGTGCCGCAGCGCGGCGTGGGGGACAAGAGCGTCCTGGAGCTCGCGGCATGGGCGGCTGAGCGCGGCGTGCCGCTGCTCGCGGCCTGCGGATCGGACGAGGCGCTGGGCGTGTTGCGCGGGCGCGCGAAGAAGGGCGCGGCCGAGTTCGCGCGGACGATCGCAGAGCTCGCGCCGCTCGCGAGCGCGCCGGCGGCGGAGGCGCTGGAGCGCGTGATCGTCGCCACCGGCTACGACGCGTACCTGGAAGGGCTCGCGGACGCGGAGCAGACCATGCGCGCCGAGAACGTCGTCGAGCTCCTGGCGCACGCCGCGACGTACGACGGCGAGAGTCCCGAGGGGAGGCTCATGGGCTTCCTCCAGGACGTGGCGCTCGTGAGCGACGTGGACACGCTCGAGGAGGACGTCGCGAAGGTCACGTTGATGACCTTGCACTCGGCCAAGGGCCTCGAGTTCCCGTTCGTGTTCGTCGTGGGCCTCGAGGAAGAGCTCCTGCCGCACGCGCGTTCGGTGACGAGCATCGAGGGCGTCGAGGAGGAGCGGCGCCTCCTGTACGTCGGGATGACGCGGGCGATGGAGCAGCTCGTCCTGCTGCGCGCCGAGTGGCGCTTCCACTTCGGGCAGTCGATGCCGCGCGTCGCGTCGCGCTTCCTCGAGGAGATCCCGGCCCAGTTCGTCGAGGGCACGACGTTCGACGAGGAGGACGACGACGTCCTCGGGGCGTTCGAGGCGCCGAGCGACGTTCCGGGGCTCGCCGTCGGGGCGTGGGTGAGGCACGCGGCGTTCGGGACGGGACTCGTCGAGGGGCTCTCGGGCTCCGGCATCAACGCGCGCGCGACGGTGCGCTTCGCGCGGCACGGGACGAAGCTCCTGCTCCTGCAGTACGCGAAGCTCGAGGTGACCGAAGCTCCATGAGCGACGCGTCGGAGCTCGTGGCCAGGCTCGAGGCGCTGCTCGAGGAAGCGCGCGCGTACGGGCGCCTCGACGAGCTGCGCGCGGTCTTCGAGCGGTCGCGGGAAGCGCCGCCTGCCGTCGCGAGCCCGGTCGCGCGGATCTCCGTGCCGAAGCGCGAGTACCCCGGACGCTTCGGCATCGTGGGTCGGAGCCCGGCGCTGGAGAAGGTGTTCGCACTGATCGAGAAGGTGCTGCCGAGCGACGTGCCCGTGCTCATCCAGGGCGAGACGGGCACGGGCAAGGAGCTCGTGGCGCGCGCGCTGCACCAGTACGGGCGGCGCGCGAAGAAGCCCTTCCTCGCGGAGAACTGCGCGGCGGTGCCCGCCAACCTGCTCGAGAGCGAGCTCTTCGGGCACGTGCGCGGCTCGTTCACGGGCGCCGTCGGCGACAGGCACGGACACTTCGTCACCGCCAACGGCGGGACGGTGTTCCTCGACGAGATCGGGGACATGCCGCTCGCGATGCAGTCGAAGCTCCTGCGCGTCCTGCAGGACGGCGAGGTGCGGCCGGTCGGCTCGAACAAGTCGCTGCGCGTCGACGTACGCGTGCTCGCCGCGTCGAACAAGGACCTCGCGGCCATGATCGTCGAGCGCACCTTCCGCGAAGACCTCTACTTTCGCCTCAACGTCATCACGATCACCCTGCCGCCCCTGCGCGAGCGCGCGGGCGACGTGGAGGTGCTCGTGCCGTTCTTCCTCGACAGGTTCATGCGCGAGGACCAGAAGCGCGTCGAGATCACGCCGGAGGCCGTGCGGGTCCTGGCGCAGTGGCGCTGGCCGGGGAACGTGCGCGAGCTCGAGAACGAGGTGCGCCGCGCCGTGGCCATGTCCACGGGCGTGATCGACGTCCCCGACCTCTCGCCGCGCGTCCTGGCCTGAGGGAGCCGGTTACAGTGGGCGCTCGCGGCGCTAGTGCGTCGCGGGCGCGGACGAACGGACGGGGGGGAACGATGGGCACGCTGATCGTCGACGAGAACGGGAAGCGGCGCGGCTTCCGCGTCTCGCAGGGCCGACTCACGGTCGGGAGCGCCGAGGGCGCGGGGCTGCGGCTCGAAGCCGCGGACGTCGCCCTGCTGCACGCGGACCTCGACCTCGAGGCGGGCGAGCTGTTCGTGACGCCGCGGCCGGGCGTCCTGCCGCCGGCGCTCCAGGGCGTCGCCGTGAGCGGGCGCACACGCGTCGAGTCGGGGCAGGAGCTCCGCATCGGTCGCGCGGTCCTGACCTGGCGCGAGGACGAGGAGGCTCCTGCGCCGACGCCGCCGAAGACGAGTGCTTCTACGGCTCGAGCGCCCGAGCGCGGGGCCGCGCGCAGTCCGCGCAAGCGCAGGACGGTGGGTGCGGCCGCGCGCAGGGATCGCGCGGACGCGGGCGGCCGCACCGCGAGCCGACGCAAGGAGAAGAGCGGCGTCCCGGGCTGGTTGGTGCCGACCGGCGCCGTGCTCGTCTTCGCCGTGGCCGGGCTCGTGATCTACAGGAGCTTCGAGGGGAATCGCGAGGACGCGTCGCGCTCGAACTCGGCTTTCCACCTGCGAAGGGCCGAGGAGCTCGTGGTGGAGAAGAACACCGTCGCCGCCCGCGAGCACCTTGCGCAGGTCGACGTGGGCACGTTCACGGTGTTGGAGCTCCGCCAGCACGAGGAGCTGCTCGCCGCGATCGACGCCATCGAAGCCGAATGGCGGCGCGCGAAGGAGAACGAGAAGGGCGACACGTGGTTCGAGTTCAAGCTCGAGGAGTACGAGAAGCGCTACCTGTCGGGCGAGCCGTCGGCCGCCGTCGTGCGCGTGTTCCTCGAGCGTTGCGCCGAGTTCAGGCAGAGCTGGCCGACGCATCCCGAGCTGGCTTGGGTGGGGCGTCAGGAGAGACGCTTCGCGAACTATCCCGGGCTCGACGACCCGGAGGGTCTCGAGGACGCGTTGTGGCGCGCGCGCGTGCTCACGCACGCCCGGCCGCGCGACTACGCCGAGGCCTTCGGGCTGCTGGAACGCTACCGCGAGACCGCGAGCGCAGAGGAGCGGGCCGCCGTCGACGCCATGCTGGCCGAGCTCGAGACGGAGCGCGCGTCCTACCACGCCGACCAGCTCCAACAGGCGCGTGCCGAGTACCAGCGCGGCAACACCGAGCGCGCCATCGAATGGCTCGTGCAATCGATCGTCGGGTTGGGCGACGTCGGGATGGCGGACGAGGCCGCTTCGATCCTCGTCAAGTTCCCCAAGGCCGACGCCGTCCTGCGCGGCTACGCGAGCGAGCGTCGCGAGACGTTCGACGAGCTCGTGCAGAACGAGGTGATCGCCGAATTCGCGCGCCGGACGGGCGTCGAATGAGCTGTCTACGCGCGCGGGCTCAGCGGCCGCGGGACGCCGTGCCGAGCGTGACGGCGTACAGCTCGGCGATCTCGTAGTCGAAGCGCGCGGGGGGAGCGTAGGCCTGGATGCGCGCGCGCCCGCGTCGGCCCATCTGGCGGGCGGCGCGCGGGTTCGCGCACAGGACGGCGAGCTCGTCCGCGAGGCGCCGCGGGCTCGAAGCCTCGACGATGACGCCGCTGCGCCTGTCCTCGACCAGGTCGTAGGCGTCGCCCGAGGCGACGAAGACCGACGGCACGCCCTGCGCCATGGCGAGACACGCGAGCCAGCCCGGACCGCCGTCGAGCTTGCAGGAGACGTGCACGTCGAGGGCCGCGAGGCACTGGCCGGCTTCGGGCGTCGTCGGCACCGCGATGGTCACGCGCTCGGTGAGCCCGCGCTCGCGCACCAAGCGCCGCAGCCGCCCTTCGTTCGGGCCCTCACCGAGGACCAGGAACATCGCCCGCGCACCGGAGACCACGAGCAAGCGCGCGGCTTCCAGGAACCACTCGGTCGCATGCGCGTCGTTCAGGAAGCCCGAGCAGCCGATCGTGACGGGCCCGTCGTGGTGGATCTCCTCGCCGGACGCGTCCAACGAGTCGCTCTCGATCGGTCGCGGAGCGTTCTTGACGACGCGCACGAGCTCGCGCTGGACGCCGCCGTGGTTGACCACGCTCTCCACCAGCGATCCGGAGGAGGCGATCACCGCCGCGAGGTTGCGCGCGTCTCCGAGCAGCGGACCCTGGGCCGGCGAGTGCAGCTCGAGGATCCAGGGAACCCGCAGGCGCGGGGCCACGACGGCGACGAGCGGCGCGAGCGAGTCGTCGGTCGCGTGCACGACGTCGGGCGCGAGCTTGCGCAGGAGGCGCTGCGCCCGCCACGCCGCGAACGGCGCGCGCCACGGATCCGACGGCAGCTCGGCGAAGCACACCCTCGAGCCCGACGCCTCGATCGCGTGACTGCGCGTTCCCGGGGTCGACACGATGGTGACGGAGAGTCCCTGCTCCGCCAGCGCGCGCGCCGTGGCCAGCATGCGCTCCGTGACCCCGGAGAAGCACAGCGTGGGGTGGATCAGGACCGCGTGACGTCCGGCCATCGCGCCTCGAGGGTAGCAGGGGCCGAGCGCTCGCCCGCACGCGAGCGCCGCGCGCGTTCGGAGTAGGGCACGCTCACGTGCTCGCCCGGTCGGGTGCGCCAGCGCGGCTGGTGCCAGGCCCACTGCGCCGGCGCCGCGCGGATCCAGCGTTCGTAGACCGCGTTCAGGCGCCCGGTGAGCTCGAGCGTCGCGCGCCGCGGCGCGAGCGTCGCGTCGAGCGCCAAGGGCTCCTCGACGGCGAGCCGGTAGACGCCGTCCGCGTCGAGCGTGCAGCGCACGGGCACGAGCGGGAGCGACGCGGCGCGCGCCAGGGCTGCGGGCGCCGTCATCGTCAGCGCGGGGACGCCGAAGAACGGGAGGAATTGGCCGGCGATGCGGCGCACCTCGAGATCCGCGAGCAGGCCGACGATCCCGCCGCCCGCGAGCACGCGCAGGAGCGGACGCGCGCGCGTGTCCTGGGGGACGGTTTCCAAGCCCCAGGCGCGGCGCAAGTCGGAGAGGAAGCGCCGCGTGGGATCGCGCTCGCGCTCGCGCCCGACCACCACCCCGTCGAAGCCGCGCTCGCGCAGCGCGACGGCGGCGAGCTCCCAGTTCCCGAGGTGGGCCGTGACCACGATGACCCCGCGGCCGTGCGCGAACTCGCGCTCGAGGATCGCGATCGACGCGTCGCAGCGCACGCGCTCCGCGAGCCAGCTCCGGTTGCGCGGACCGGCGGCGAGGCGCGTCCACTCGTAGAGTTGGCGCGCTGCGTGAAGGCGCACGCCGCGCGCGATGCGCGCGAGCTCGGCCGGGGTCGCCTCCGCTCCCAGCGCGAGGTGCAGGTTCGCGCGGATCGCGCGCTCGACCTGCGCGAAGCGCGCCGCCTCGGCCGCGCCCGCGAGCAGCGCGCGCACCGCGCCCTCAGGCGCGGCGTCGGCCACGCGCACGAGGAGCTCGAGGCCGCGCGCGCGCAGCCGGCGGCGCAGCGGTTCAGCCACGGGAGAGCTCGGCTTGGATCGCGCGCCGCTCCGCCGCCTCCCCGAAGGCCTCGGCGTAGCTCGCGCGCAGGAGCCGCCGCAGGTGCGGATCGCCCTCGAGCTCGCGCAACCCCGGGGCGAGCGCGAGCGCAGAGAGCCGGTCGGCCGCAGAAGCCGTGCGGTCGTCCACGCGCGCGAGGGGCGAAACGACGAGCTCGAGGCTCGGGCTCACCCGCAGGTCGTCGCTCGAAACGAGAACGAGCCGCAGCCCGCGGTCGTGGAACGCGCCGAGGAGCCGACCGACGCGGCGGGCGAGGGAGGCGACGGATTCCCGCGGGAGCGTGCCCAGGGTCGCGTCGAGCGGTCGGGCGCGCGCGTCGAGCTCGAACACGGCGCGCGCGTGCGGCGGAAGCTCGAAGCGCAACGGCGGGGTCACGGGCAAGCCGTGCTCGTGCAGTCGCGCGGCCGTGCGCCACGCGGCCTGCGCGCGATCGCCCGCCACGACGAAGAGCTCCGTCCCGACGAGGTCGGTCGGGCCGTCGCGGCGCAGGAGGGCGCGCGGCGCCGTGCTTTCGCTCCGGCTCGAGCTCTCGATCCCGGGCGCGGCGACGCAGACGCCGCTCTCGCGCGTCCAGCGATCGAGGTTCGCGAGCACGCTCTTCAGCCGCCGCGCGCGGGCGCGCGCCTCGATCTCGCGCACGAGCTCGACCCGCTGCGCAGGATCTCCGCGCAAGTGCTGCGGAAGCCTCCGCCAGACTTCCGCGAAGATGCGGGCGCGCGCGCGCGCCGGGACGAGCTCGCGCACCGTCGCCGTCATCGCCGCGAGCTGCGCCACGACGGCTCCCGCGCGCGGAACGACGGAGAAGCGGACGCCGCCTCCGTCGACGATCCAGGGCCTTCCGCGGGCGTCGATGACGACGTTGGCGGGATGGGGATCGGAGTGGAGGGCGCCCGCGGCGAGGAAGGCCGCGACGAGCTCGCCGAGCGCGAGCGCGAGGGCGCGCTCCATTCGCCCGGACGTCTCGGCCAGGATGCGCGCGAGCGTTCGCTCCCCGACGCAGTCCATCGCGAGGACCCACGCTCCGTCTAGCTCGCGGGCGACGTCGCCGGTGCGCGGGGCCGGGAGCCCGAGCTCGCGCAGGCGGTCGAGAACGTTCTTCTCGCGTCGCGCGCGGCGCCGGTCGGCGAAGCGCGCGGGGCCCTGCCGGTGGAAGCGCTTGACGATCCGCACGGCGCCCGCATCCCGCGCGGGCTCGCCGTCGCGCACTTCCTCGCGCAGGACGCTGCGATTCGGCCCGCGCTTGAGGAGCATCCTCCGAACGGTCATGGGGGCGACATCGTACGGCACGCCCGGCGTCGGCACCTGCGCTCGCTTCTTTGCCCGTGCGGCATCCGATAGCCTGGCCCTCGAACGTCGTCCCCGTGATCCTCCAGCGCTACGTACTGAAGCAGCTCCTCGTGTCCCTGTGCTTCGCCGCGGGAGGGATCCTCTTCGTGCTCCTGCCGGCGATCCTCGTGAACGCCGTGCACAAGGTCGGGAGCGCCGGACTCGACGCCCTGTGGGGCTACCTTCCCTTGGTGCTCGCCGAGCTCGTCCCGTACCTACTGCCGCTCGGCTTCCTGCTCGCGGTCGTGACCACTTTCGGTCGACTCGCGGCCGATCGCGAATGGACGGCCGTGCGCATGGCGGGGATCAACCCGATCCGCTTGCTCTTGCCGTGCGGACTCGTCGCGATCGTCCTGGCCACCGGCACCGACTGGCTCACGTCGACCGTCGCGCCGAATTGGGCGCTCCGTCAACAGCGTTACCGGCGCGAGGTGTTGGCGAACGTCATCAAGCATTTCGGGCCGGGTCGGACGGAAGTGCGCGTGCCCGGTTTCTTCCTGACGGCCGCGCGCCGCGACCCCGACCACCCCGTGTTCTACCAGGCGCACATCTCGATCCTCCAGCCCGGCGGCGGCAACGAGGACCCGCGCGACAAGTGGATCTACGCCGACCGGGTGTCGCTCGTGCTCGATGGGAATCATCTCGTCGTCGACCTCGAGAACGCGCGCCTCATCAAGGGCGAGGAGGAGGGGAAGGGAAGCCTTCGGTTCCGCCTGGATCTCGACCAGCTCGCGCAGGTGAAGGCGAGCGATCCCAACCGCCCGAAGTTCCTCTCCTCGGGCGAGATGCGCAGGCGTCTGGCGACGACCGAAGTGACCGAGGAGGAGCGCGGCGAGCTGACCTACGAGATCCACCGGCGGCACTCGCTCGCGGCGACCTACGTCCTGTTCCTCCTGCTCGGCTTCCCGACGGGAATTCGCTTGAGGCGGGGGACGCAGCTCGCGGCCTTCGCCGCGGCGGTGGCGTACGCGATCGTCTACTACGTGCTGTCCTTGCGCCTCGCCCAGCAGCTCTTCATGTCGGGCACGTTGTCCGCGGCGTTCGCGCCCTGGATCACCAACGCGATCGCGTGCCCGCTCGGGGCCTTCCTCTCGTGGAAGGTGTTGCGCAAGTGAGACGACCCGCCGCTGCGCGAGCTCGGAAGTTCCGACTGAACCTGGTCGGACGGCTCGACCGGTACGTGCTGACCTTGTTCGTCGCCTCGTACTCGGTGGCGTTCTTCCTGGTCGTGGGGCTGTTCCTGATCCTCGACCTGGCGGGCAATCTCGACGAGTACTTCGAACGTTCGGAAGGCTACGAGCCTTCGAGCGCGATGGTCCTCCAGTACTACATCTACAGCATTCCCTTCATCTACCTGCAAGTCGCTCCCTTCGTGACCCTGGTCGCGGGGCTGTTCACGGCGTCGAAGCTCGTCCACAACAACGAGGTCGTCGCGGCGCTCAATGCCGGCGTGAGCGCGCAACGGCTCCTCGGCCCCATCCTGTTCGGGGGACTCGCGCTGGGTGCCGCGATGTTCGGGCTCCGCGAGTGGGCCACTGAGAGCCTTGGATTCCGGCGGGATCTCGTGCTCGACCGGCTCGTCGAACGGCGCGCAGCTCCGGTCTACGAGGAGGTTTGGCTCAAGGACCCGCGCCCGGGTGGCGTCAACCTCGTCCGCATCGAGAGCTTCGTGACGGACGGGAGCCGCGGAAGGAGGGGAAGCATCGAAGGGCTCGTCGCGACCTTGCGCGACGGCCCCTCCCTGTCGATGCTCAGCGCCGATCGCGCCGTGTACGAAGAGCTGACCGGACGCTGGCGGCTCGAACGCGGCGAGCGGCGCGGCATCGAACCCTCGACGGAGTCCGTGCGTATCGACTACCTGGACGAGATCCGTTTCACGCCGCGCGACCTGCACGTCCTGTGGAAAGGGCAAGAGCGTCCCCTCGACCTCTCGTTCCGCGAGACGAGCGAGCTCTGGCGTCGAGACCCCGACAACGCGCAGCTCCAGACCCTGATCGAGTACCACAAGACCTTTCCGCTGGCGAACCTGGTGCTGCTCCTCGTCGGTCTGCCGTTCCTCGTCCGACACGAGCGTGGTCGGAGGATGGAGAAGCTCGTGGCCGGCTTCCTCCTGTGCATCTTCTACTTCGCAGCCGACTTCGTGACCCGCGCCCTCGGCATGCAGGGCCTCCTCTCGCCCCTCATGGCGAGCTGGCTTCCCGTGCTGTTCTTTGGCAGCCTGGGGATCGTCTTCTACAGCTCCATGAAGACCTGAACGGGCGTTCGCGGACGGTGTGCAGCGGATTGGAAGAACTCCCCCGAGACGGCGTCGAACGCCGGCCCCGGAACGACGATCCCCTCCGAAGATGACTTCAGCCCGCCTTTCGCTCCTCGTCGCACTCGCATGTCTGGGCTCCGCTTGCGCCTCGGGCAGCCTGGAGCCGTCGCCCGTCCCCGGCCTGATCGAGAGCGGTCATTACGTCGAAGCCCTGGATGCCGCCGCGGAGCGTCACGCGCAGCGCCCGGAGGACCCCGAGGTCGAGCGCGAGTACCGCATGGCCACCGTCGCCGTGCACCTGCAGCGCGCGCGCGAAGCGACCTTCGACGACCGCGACGAGGACGCCCTCGTCCACATCGCCGAGGCCGAGCGCGTCGATCCGGGGAACGAGTTCGTGGCGATGTGGCGCCTCAAGGTGGATCGGACGATCGCCAACGAGTGGTTGACCCACGCTCAGGAGTTCGGCGCGCGCGGCGAGTATGCGAACGCCTACGCCGCGTACGAGAAAGCCCTGTCGCACGATCCGACGAGCCCACAGGCGCAGCAAGGCCTCCAGAACGTGCTGTTGCTCATCAACTACCGGCAAGGTCGCGGGGAGGAGTACTACAAGGAAGGCGTGAGGTCCCTGCGCTCCTACTGGCTGCACCGCGCGCGCGTGCAGTTCGACTACACGACCGAGAAGTACATTCCCGACCACGAGGATGCCGCGCAACGCGGCGAAATGGTCGATCGGCTCCTCGCCCAGGAGCGCGTGGACATCGCGCAGGAGTTCGAGGACGAGGGTCTCTTCTTCGCCGCCGGGAACGAGTACCGCCTGGCGCTGCTGCTCGACCCGACGAACGCGGAGGCGTCGGTCGGGCGTGAGCGTACCGAGCGCGAGATCGGGGCGACGAAGAGCCTCGCCCACGCCGACTGGTTGCGCGTGCGCGAGCGTTTCGACGAAGCTCGGGCCGAGCTCGACCAGGGACGCGAGCTCACGGAGGTCCAAGGCGATCGCTTCGAGTCCGCGGCGATCGACGTGGATCAGGCGCGCTACCAGATCCTCTACGACGAGGCTCTGCGGCTCGAGCACGACTTGCGCTACCCCGAAGCGGTGGAGAAGTACACGGAGCTACTCGCGGTCGCGGGCTATTACGAGGACGCGATCACGCGCGTGGAAACGCTGCAGGACTTCATCGCTCGCGCCGAGGACCTGTATGCGAGCGCCCTGGCGACGGACGATCCCGCCGAGCAACTGAGCTACCTGCGTCAGCTCGAGCTCTTCTGGCCGGAGTACCGCGACGTCGACGAGTGGCTCGCGCGCCTCGCATCGGAGGAGTGACGCCGAGCCTCGGCTAGCTCGCGCGTTCCCCGCTGCTCTCGGCGCGCAGGATCCACGCGCACGCGAGGCAGAAGAGGGACGCGAAGGCCGTTCCAAAGGAGAAGAGCGGGTCGACTTGCTCGAACGCCCCCTTCCACACGACGAACGTCCAGTAGAGCCAAGGCCCCCAGGCCGAGAGCGCGGCGAAGCTCCAACGCGCGGAGGGAGAGTAGCGGGGGAGAGCCGGCTCTCCGTGCGCCTCGCGACTGGGAGCTCTATCGCGTTCGAGGCGGTCGAGCTCGACTGCCGTGCGGTCGAGCAAGGCCTGGTTCTGGACGAGCGTCCGGTGCTCGATCACGAGCGCCCAGAGATTGATCAGCAGCGCACCGAGCCCGACGAGCGTGTGCACGTGGGGCGAGAGCCCGAAGCCGCGCTGCGCGTACCCGAGAACGCCCGTCGCCACGATCGCGCCCGACGCCAATATCGCCGCCGGGTAGGAGGACTGCTTCGCGAAGAAGGCGTTGAGCTCGGCGAGGTAGGTTCCGTCGAGCGCCCACGATTGCATCGCGGCCTTGAGCACCCGACCCGTGACGATCATGAACACGATCATCAGCGTGTGCGTCGCCACGGCGAAGATGGCCGTGAGCAGACCGACGGCGAGGTGCGTCGCCGGATCCGCGAAGATCCCGGTGATCGCGGTGGCGAGGAGCGCTGGCGCGACGATCAGGGCCAGGGCGCCGAAGTAGTGCACCATGCGCATGGCGAATCCGTGGTGCGCTGGAGCACCGAGGGTCCCTCGGGACGGCGTCGAGCTCTGCCGACGTTTCGGTCGCGGTATCCCGCCCGCGACCTGCCGTCCGAGGACCTGCCCGCTCTACTCGCGCGTGATCTCGACCGAGACTTCGAGGGTCGCGCTCATGTAGAGCGTTTGCGCGATGTCCATCTGCTCACCCATGGCTTCGATGGTCATGGCGTTGTCCATCACCGACTTCGTGTCTCCGGACAGCACGAGCGAGAAGACGTGTCCGGATTCGAGGTCCCACAGGAGCTCGCCCGAGAGCTCGAACTCCACCTCGACGTCCGCGGAATCGACCGAGATGTTCATCCCGGCCTGCTGGGCGCCTTGCTCGACGGCCTCGACGAGGAGCTCGGTGATGTCGTTCGCGGACTCCACCTCGACCGCCAGGGCGACGACGCCCATCCGACGTCCCTCCACTTCCTTGGTACCCCGATAGGTGGCGGTGCAATGGCCCTCGATGTCGCCCAACTGGCTGGCGAAGTCGAAGTCGTTACCGAGGTCCATTCCGGCGGGAGGGTCCTCGGGGGCGAGCTTCAGGTTTCCTCCGGGCGCCAGGAAGGCCATGACGGCGTTCGGATCGATCTCCCACGTGTCGCCTTCCGCGACCGCGCGGCCCGGGAGGAAGTCGCGCAGGTCCATGTCCTCTTCGAGGCCCTCCAAGAGCTTGTGGTCCTCGTCCTCGTGCTCGCCCGTGAACGCGACGTCGTAGGCTTCCGTCTCCTCGTTCCAGGTGAAGACCACCGAGAGGCCCTCGAGCTCGCTCGACGAGGTCGTCTCGAAGTCCTGCGGCCCCGCCATCGGGTTCTTCACGGAGGTCGATGACTCGGCGGAGAGGCCGTCGAAGGTGCGCTCGAGCTTCACGGGTCGGCCCTCACCCATCTCGACGAAGTGATCGGTGACCGTGATCGAGGAGGTCCAATTCGTCTCGTTCTCGATCTCGGGCATCGGGGGCTTCTCTCCGTTCACCTCCATTTCCATCTCGTCCAGCACGCTCTCGATCGCCATGACGAAGGTCTTCGTCACGCGCTGCCCCTCGCGCGGTGCGAAGGCGAGCTCGTCGGCGGGCACGGTGAACGCGAAGAAAGCCGGAACGACGAGCGCCAGTGTGTACTTCATCGGAGGGGTGACGGGGTCCGGGTGGCGGCGCACGCGAGGCGCGCGCGGAAGTGCTGCGGGGAAGGGCGGCCGCTACATTGGGCTACCGGGGCCATTCGACCGCCTTACACTGCGATGACGGAAGGGGTGGAGGCGGCGGAACGAACGTCCAGTCTAGGGCACGGAGGCCGAGGACTGCAGGCGTCCGCCCCGGCTGGTTCGCCAACCCCTGCCCGAACGGTCCATGAGCGGAGCGTCGCTGCAAGCATCCGTGCTCCTCTCCGCGCGCGCGCTCGCGTGCACCTATCGCGGCGGGGGGGACGTGCTCGGGGGCGTCGACCTGGACCTCTCCGCGGGCGAGCTCTGCCTGCTCGTCGGGAAGAGCGCCAGCGGGAAGACGAGCCTCGTGCGCTGCCTGAACGGACTCGTCCCGCGCGGCTACCGGGGCTCCAACCGGACGGGCTCGGTCCGGGTCGGCGGGCGGGACCTCGCCGACCTCGCGCCGGGCGAGGCGGGCACGCTCGTCGGAACGCTCCTCCAGGACTCCGCCCGGGGGGTGGTCGGTTGGGACGTGTGGCGCGAGATCGCCTTCGGCCCCGAGAACCTCGGTCTCGCGGTGCCGGTCGTCCAGGAGCGCGTGGCGCGCATGGCCGAGCGGCTCGGAGTCACCCACCTGCTCGCGCGCGAGACGTCCACGTTGTCGGGCGGCGAGCTGCAGAAGGTCGCCCTGGCCGGCGTGCTCGCCATGGAGCCCCGCGTGCTGCTGCTCGACGAGCCCTTGGCCGCGCTCGATCCCGTCTCCGCCGAGGAGATCGCGCTGCTCCTGCGCTCGCTCGCCGACGAAGGGCGCGCGTTGCTCGTGGTCGAGCACCGCATCGAGGCGATCGCCAGCGCGAGCCCCGACCGCGTCGTCGAACTCGAGCGCGGGCGCGTTTCCTTCGACGGCGACCTCGCGAGCTACTTCGCCCGCGCCGATCCGCGACACACCCACCTTCCCGCGCGCGTCGCGCTCGCGCGTTGGCGCGTCGTGCTCGCGCGCCCGCGCGTGGTGGTCGTGGAAGGAGAGGAGGACGAACCAGAGCTCCCGCCGCCCCCGCCGCCGGGAGCCCAGGCCGCGCTCGAGTTCGAGGACGTCACGTTCGCCTACTCGCGCGGAACGCGCCGCGACGTGCTTGCCGGCGTGAGCCTGTGCGTCCTGCGCGGCGAGCGGCTCGCGCTGCTCGGGGCCAACGGCTCGGGGAAGTCGACCTTGCTCGCGCTCGCGATGGGGCTCCTGCGGCCCGATACGGGTCGTGTGCGCGTCGCCGGTCGCGACACGGCGGAGCTCTCGACGGCCGAGATCGCACGCGAGGTCGGGATCGTGTTCCAGGATCCGGCCGTGATGCTCTTCGCGGACACCGTCCTGGAGGAGTGTCGGTTCGGACCGCGGACGCTGGGTCTCGACCCCGAGGACGTCGAGCGCAACGTCGAGCTCGCCCTGCGGCGCTTCCACCTGGAGGACCTGCGCGCGTCCGCGCCCGGCGCGCTCTCGATCGGTCAGAAGAAGCGCGTGACGCTGGCCGCCGTCGCAGCCTGCGGCGTGACGAGCTGGCTCGTGGACGAGCCCACCGCCGGCCTGGACCCGGCGGGCGTGCGCGACTTCCTGAACGCCCTGCTCGCGTCCGGCGCGGGGGCGTCGACGGTCCTCTTCGCGACGCACGACCTCGACCTGGCCGCGACGCACGCGCACCGCTTGGCCGTGCTCGATGGAGGCCGCGTCGCCGCCCTCGGACCGCCCGGCCTGGTCCTGTCCGATCCACGGATCTTCGAGCGCGCCCGCTTGCGTCCCACGAGTCTGCTCGCCGCCAACGCAGAGCGGCTGGCGGCGGGGCTCGCGCCGCTCACGGCGCGCGCGCTGGCTCGGAACGAGCGCGGGGGAGGCGCTCGAGCATGAATCTCTCCGTGCTGCGCCTCGACACGCGCGCCATCGTGCGCATGGCCTCCGGAGCCGCGCTGTACGGCGTCTTCTCGTGGGTCACGAACATCCTGCTCCTGCCGAGCGCGTCGCTCATCAGTATCCGTCCCGCGATCGTGATACCGATCTTCTTCGGGCTGCAGTGGGGACCGGCGGTGGGATTCTTCAGCGGCCTGGTGGGCAACCTGATCGGCGACACGCTGACGGGGATGGGCTTCTTCCCGCAGTGGGACCTCGGCAACGGGATCGTGGGCGCCGTCGCGGGTCTCGCGCCGCTCGTCGGACGCACGCGCCGGTCGAGCGACGGCCTCGTCGTGCTCTCGTCCGCGCTGCTCGTCGCAATCGGTCTGTGGATGAGGCAGCTCGCGGAGCCGTTCGATTCGCCCTTGGCCGGCCCGGGCTTCGTGCCGGCGAACCACGCGGCCTGGCCGTTCTGCATCGCGGGGTTCCTCGTCGTGCTCTGGCTCGCCGCGCGCGGGCGCTCGCCGGCCGTGGAAGCGACGGTCTGGGGCGTGTTCGCGATCCTCGTGGGGATGGGAACGGCCGCGCTCATCGACGTGCCCTACAACGGCATGTCGCTCGAGGTGGCGTTGCTCGGCGAGTTCCTGCCCGCCTCGGTCTCGAACACCGTGAACACGCTGGTGCTCCTGCCGCCGATGACGCGGGCCTACGAGCGTGCGCTCGTCCGGGGAGGGCGTTGATGCAGGTCTTCGCGCAGGAGCGCCGCGCGGGGTTCTACGCCGAGCTCGACGAGCGCGCGCGCGTCCTGCTCGCGCTCTCCGGCGTGGTCGCGACCCTGTGCACGTGGGATCCGCTCGCGCTGGGCATCGTGGCGAGCTTCGCCCTCGCGGTCGTGCTCGTCGCGCGCGTGCGTTGGCGGGAGATCCGGCGCTTCGCGTTCTTCGCAGCCTTCGTCATCGCGGTGCTCGTGTTCTTCACGTGGCTCACGTACGACGGCAGCGCCGCCGCGGGGCGCCGCCACGCGCTCGCGCAGAGCCTGCGGATGGTGAGCCTCGTGGCCTTCACCGCCGTGCTGCCGTTCACGATCGAGCCGTCGCGCTGGGGCGTGACCGTTCGGCGCCTGGGGTTGTCCGACCGACTGTCCTTCGCCGTGGAGCTCTCCATCCGCTTCGTGCCCGCCTTCGCCGAGCGCTTCGAGCGCACGCTGCGGGCGCAGGCCGCGCGCGGTCTCGACACGAGCGCGCGCGTCGGGGTGATCCGAAGGCTCGCGCGTGTCGTGCCCGTGATCGTGCCCGTCTTGCTCGACGTCATCGTGTCGGGCGAGGACGTGGCCGATGCCATGGACCTGCGCGCCTTCGGCACGCGGCCGCGCACGTGGTGCGGTCGAAGCCGTTTCGGAGCGGCCGAGTGGGCCGCGCTCGGCCTGGGCGTCGCGCTCGTCCTGCTCGCGATCTTCGCCTAGCAGTGCGCTCGCGCACTGCGTGTCCATTAGCAGTGCGCTCGCGCACTGCGTGCCCATTAGCAGTGCGCTCGCGCACTGCGTGTCCATCGGTATGCCTTTGAGCCCGCAGCACCGCCTCAGTCCCGTCCGACGCTTCGCGACGAGCGACGGCCCTCCTCGCACGCTCCGCGCGCGTAGAATCCAGCGCTCGCGATGAGCAGAACCAGAGCAGGGACCCGGCGCGACGCGGACTCCTCGCTGGGCTCGGCGCTCGCCCGCGCGGGTCTCGCGGCGGGTTTCCTCGCGCTCGTCCGACTGGGGCTGTGCTTCGTTCCGCCCGCACCGGGGATGCGCGGACCGGCGCGCGCGGGCGACGTCTTCTTCGCGTTCGAGCTCGTTCTCGCCGCGGCGGCCGCCGCGCTCGTGGCCCTCTTCTCCTGTGCGGCGACGGCGCGCTCCCACGTGCTCTTGCGCGTCGTCGCCCCGAGCCTCGCCTGCGCCGCGCTCTTCGCGGTCCTGCTCGGGTGGCCGGTCCAGCTCCCCGCGTCCATGCTCCCGGACGCGGTCGTCGGCCGCTGGATCCACGCGCTCGTCGCGGGAGGCGCCGCCCTCCTCGCAACGGCGATCGCGGTGGGAAGCCTGGTCCGGTCGACCTCCCGCCCCTCGCGGCGCCTGGGCCTGGGCGCGCTCGTGGGAGTTGCGAGCGTGGCGACGGCGTGGGCGGTCGCGCACCGCGCGCGCGCCGAGCTGCCGCGCATCGAGGCCGAAGAGGTCGTCTTCACGTTGCTCGACTCGGGCGTGACGCGCGAAGTGATCCTGGAGAACGAGCGCGGCAGGGTCGCCGTCTCGAGCTTCGCCGCGAACCGCCTCACGCAGCTCGACTCCGGCACGCTGCCCTTGCTCGCGATGGTCCCGCCCGCGGAGGTCGAGATCCGGATCCCGCCGTCCGCGCCGGACGCGCGGCTACGCATGGCCCTCGGGATCGCGGAGGACTCCTACGTGAGCGAGGGACGGACGAAGGTGGGACTCTCGGCGGTCTTCGAGGGAGTGGAGGTGCTGGCCGCCGAGCTCACCACTTGGGCGGGCGCAGCGCCGCAGGAGCGCACGTGGCGCCGCGCGGAGGTTCCCGTGGGAGCGGGGGGCACTCTGGTGCTGCGCGCGACCTTCGACGGCCCGGACGGGGAGGCACCGCGCGCCGGTTTCGGTCTGCTCGAAGTGGTGCGCTCGGTACAAGTCGAGCGAACGGTGGCCTCGCGCCGCCGGCCCAACGCCGTCCTGGTCGTGGTCGACACGCTCCGCGCCGATCGATTGAAGAGCTACGGTCACACGCGGCCGACGAGTCCCGCGCTCGACCGCTTGGCGGCGCGGGGAACGCTGTTCGAGACGGCCTTCTCGGCCGCCTCGTGGACGTGGCCCTCGACGACCTCGATCCTGACGTCGCTCTCGCCGCCCGAGCACGGAGTGCTCGACCAGACGGCGTGCTACCTGTCCGAGGAGCTGACCACGGTGGCGGAGGTCTTCCAGGGTGCGGGCTTCACGACGGCCGCGTTCGTCGCGAACCCGCTCGTCTCGGCCGACAAGAACTTCGACAAGGGCTTCCAGACGTTCCGCGAGTACCGCTGGGACTCGGCGACGCGCGTCGTGCGCGACGCGAAGGAGTGGCTGCGCGAGATGGGGCGCTACCGCTTCTTCCTGTACGTGCACATCGTCGATCCGCACGGACCGTACGAGCCCGACGCCGATCTGGCGGAGCGTTTCGGCCGGCCGATGCCGCGCGGCTACTCGCCGTCGGCGCAGGAGGCCCTGGTCGATCTCCTGCGAGCCTCCTCCGAAGACGTCGATCTGCCGCGGCTCGAGCGCTTCTCCAAGTACCTCTCGAGCCTGTACGACGCCGAGGTCGCGACGGCCGACCGCGCCCTCGGAACGCTCTTCGAGGCTCTCGGGCGGCTCGGACTCGCCGATCGCACGGTGATCGCCGTCACGAGCGACCACGGCGAGGAGTTCCTCGAGCACGGGATGATGGGGCACGGCCGCCAGGTGTTCGAAGAGTCCGTGCGCGTGCCGCTGATCCTCTCCGGACCGGGCGTTCCGCGCGGCCGGCGCGTGACGCACCCCGTCGAGAACCGCTTCCTCGCGCCGACGCTCCTCGAACTGTGCGGCGTGGAGCCGCGGGAGAACCTCGCCCGGCGCCCCGACCTCCTCGCCGGGCCGGGGGATCCGGGCCTGGCGCGGGGCCCGATCTTCTTCGGGAGCGACCTCGGCTGGTGGCCGGGCGAGGGCTCGCGGCTCCTGCGCGCCGTGCTCGACGGGGGGGAGTTCCTGATCTGGTCCCCCCCCCGCGAGGGCCAGCGCGACCTCTTCGCCCTGTACGACCTCGAGCGCGATCCGGGGGCCGCGAACGACCTGTCGGACGAGCGCCCGGGGGACGTCGTGCGCCTGCGGAAGGCCATCTCGGAGTGGTGGGAGAGCTCCTCCCGGATCCGGCCGACGGTGGTGGGCGGCGATCGGGAGGTTCGCTCCCTCCTGGAGGAGCTCGGGTACATCGGAGAGTAGCCCGTGCGGCCTCGCCGCGAAGGTCGCGGGAAATTCGTTCCAGCCCGATGCCCGAGTCCGGCTTTCCCGATTAGGATCGTGGACGAACGGGTCCTGGAGAGGGAGGAGTAGCGGCGACGACAACCTGTGCCTGGCCATGGGCCACTCAATCCGCGGCCCGGTGCGGGCCGGTTCCTCGTACGGGAGCCGGCGTCGCCGCGAATCCCCTGGGAACCCCCGCAAGGGGGTCACCCTCCCGACGACGCGGAGCGAAATCCTCGGGCCCACGGGCTCGGCGCTCGGAACGGGTCACGTCGCCCCGGGCCCGCTGCCGATGAAGCGCCGACCGGGCTCGCCCTCGCCCCGGCCCTGATGCGCGAATCCCTCGTCGGCCGGCAACCGATCTACAACCGCGACCTCGAGGTCTTCGGATACGAGCTCTTGTTCCGCACGGAAGGCGCGGACACGGCCGACTTCGAGGACGGGGACGCGGCCACGTCGCACGTGATCCTGAGCGCGTTCCACGAGATCGGCATGCAGGCTGTGGTGGGGCGCAAGCACGCGTTCCTGAACCTCACGCGCGGGTTCATCGTCGGGGAGTATCCGTTGCCCGTGCCGACCGCGGGCGTGGTGCTCGAAGTGCTCGAGCACGTCGAGCCCGACCGGGAGGTGCTGCGCGGTCTAGCCGATCTGGTCGAGCGCGGCTACACGATCGCGCTGGACGACTTCGTCCTCGACGGGCGCACGGCGCCGTTCCTCGAGTTCGCCGACATCGTCAAGGTCGACATCGACGCCCTGGATCGCGAGCAGGTACGAGCACAGCTCGCAGCGCTGCGCGTGAAGGACCTCCTGCTCGTGGCCGAGCAGGTGCGGACGTCCCAGGACTTCGAGGACTGCCTCGCGCTCGGCTTCGACCTGTACCAGGGCTTCTTCCTCTCGCGGCCCAACGTCGTGCGCGGCCGGCGCGTCCCCGCCAATCGAATCGGCGTCCTGCGGCTCCTCGCGCGCATCAGCGATCCCACGTGCGACCTCGACGAGCTCGAGGGCCTCATCTCGCAGGACGTCACGCTGACCTACAAGCTCCTGCGCTACATCAACTCGACCTCCGTCGGCATGCCGCGCCGCATCGAATCGATCCGGGAGACCGTCGTCTACCTCGGCCGCGATGCCATTCGAGGCCTGGCCGGCCTGCTCGTGCTCTCCGGCATGGACGATCGCCCGCGCGACCTGCTCGTCAGCGCGATGCTGCGCGCGCGCATGTGCGAGCTCCTGGCGAACGCCGAGGGCCTAACGGGCGCCGCGTACTTCACGACGGGTATGTTCTCGACGCTCTCCGCCTTGCTCCAGTGCTCGATGGAGGAGGTCGTGCGCGAGCTGCCGCTCGTCCGGACGATCGAGGACGCGCTCCTCGGTCGCGGGGGCGAGATCGGCGAAGCCCTCAGTTGCGTGCTCGCGTACGAGCAGGGCGAGTGGGAGGGCGTCCACTACAAGGGCCTGTCGACCGCGGCCATCAAGCAGGCGTTCCTCGGCGCGGTGAAGTGGGCGGAGGACTTCGACCGCGAGCTGCTCCAGGCGGGTTGACGAACCTCCCTCGCCGCGAATTGGGACGAGAACTCGCGCGTCCCCGGCGCTAGCCTCAAGGAACCGCACTCGCGCGCCGTAGCGCGCCCGCGGTTTCGATGAGCATCTTCCTCCCGACCCGGGTCCTGGACGATTCCGCCGCCGAGACCGGTCGGATCGCCCGCGCCCACACGAAGGTCGTCGCGACGATCGGGCCTTCGTCCGAGGAGCGCATCGAGGAGCTCGTGCGCGCCGGCATGTCCGTCGCGCGCTTGAACTTCAGCCACGGCGAGCCCGACGAGCACCGCCGCCGCGTCGTGCGCATCCGCGAGGCGTCCGAACGCGTCGGCACCGCCGTCGGGATCCTCGGCGACATCCAAGGACCGAAGATGCGTCTGGGACGCTTCCTCGGCGGCAGCTTGCGCGTTGCCGCGGGGGAGCGCTACCGCTTGGTCGAGTCCTCCGACGTGGTCGAGCGCGGGGAGATCGGCTTCGACGTCGAGGGCTTCCTCGAGGCCGTGAAGCCCAAGCACCGGATCTACCTCGCCGACGGAGCGGTGGAGCTCGTGGTCGAGGCCCACGGCAACAAGGCGCTGATCGGCGGCATCCGGCGCGGCGGCGTGATCGGCGACAAGAAGGGCGTGAACCTGCCCGACAGCGTGCTCTCGATCGAGCTCCCGACGGAGAAGGACGTGCGCGACATCGCGCTCGCGCGCGAGCTCGGGATCGACATGCTGGGCGTGAGCTTCGTCGGCTCGGCGGAGGACCTGCGCCACGTGCGCGACCTTGCGCCCGGCATCCCGCTGGTGGCGAAGATCGAACGCCTGGCCGCCTTGGAGGCCATCGCGGGCATCCTGGCGGAGGCCGACGGGATCATGGTCGCGCGCGGTGACCTGGGAGTCGAAGTGGAGCTCGAGCGGCTGCCCATGGTCCAGAAGGGCCTCATCCGCGAAGCGCTCAAAGCGGGCGTCTTCACGATCACGGCCACCGAGATGCTCGAGTCGATGGTGACCTCTTCGCGCCCGACGCGCGCGGAGGTCGCCGACGTGGCGAACGCCATCCTCGACGGAACCGACGCCGTCATGCTCTCCGCGGAGACGGCGGTCGGTCGTTACCCGGTCGAGGCCGTCGAGGTGATGGCGCGCGTCGCTTCCGCAGTCGAGACGAGCGATCAATACCGAAGTCTGCCCAAGGTCACCTTCCGCGACTCCGAGCCCACGTTCTCGAACGCCATCGCCCTCGCGGCCGTGCGCGTGGCGGACGCGCTGGGCCTGCGCAAGATCATCTGCTTCACGGAGAGCGGGAACACCGTGCGCCAGATCTCGCGCTATCGCCCCGAGGCGGAGATCCTCGCCATCACGCCGCACGCGGAGACGGAGCGCAGGATGAGCATCCTCGCGCACGTGCGTCCGTTCCTCGTGTCGCGCGAGTCGGGCTTGGAGGAGATGCTGGGGCAGGCCTGTCGCTTCCTCTTGGAGCGCGGTCTCGCCGTCGCGGGGGAAGAGGTCGTCTTCGTCGCGGGCGTGCCGCCCGGCCGCAGCCGCACGACGAACCTGATCAAGCTTCACCGGATGGGCGAGGACGTGCGCTTGAGCTGATGTCAAGTCCCCAGTGGCCGGAGCTCCGAAGTTTCTGCCACGCGCCACTCGAACGCGCGAACTCTGCACCGAATCCGATTGACGGAATCGAGCAGGAGCGGAAGATACTCCGCCGCGGCTGTCCCCATGATCGAGAAGGCTCGCTTCGACCGGCCTCGCTTCGGGGCGCTCCGCAACTTCTTCAAGACCGAGCGTCGGCTCGATTCGAACGCCGAGACGGGTGCGCGGGTCGTGTGCATCGCGAGCGGCAAGGGCGGCACCGGCAAGAGCATCGTCGCCACGAACCTGGCCTCGGTGCGCGCGCGGCGCGGAGAGCGCGTGCTCTTGGTCGACTTCGACGCAGGGCTGGCCAACGCCCACCTCCTGCTCGGGCTCGCCCCGCGCTTCGACCTGGGGCACGTCATGGCGGGCGAGGTTCCGGCCGAGGACGCGCTGGTCGAGGGACCGCACGGCCTGTGGCTGCTCTCCGGGGGCGTGGGGCGTCACGCCCTGGCCAATCCCACGCGCCGCGAGCTGGACCGACTCTTCCGCGCCCTCGGACCGCTCGAGGCGGAGTTCGATCTCGTGGTCATCGATCACGGGGCGGGCATCGGCTACGGCACCGTCGCCCACCTGGCGGCGACGAGCACGCTCCTGATCGTCACCAACCACGAGGTGACGGCGCTCTCCGACGGCTACGCGCTCTACAAGCAGGCGCACATGGTGAATCCGCACATCCGGACCGGGCTCGTCGTGAACCGCTGCCCGACCGAGGTGGTGGCCAGCGCCGCCATGGACCGCTTCCGCAGCGCGGCCCAGCGTTTCCTCGGCCACAGTCCCGAATACGTCGGATGGGTCCCGGCGGACGACGCGGTCGCGCAGAGCGTGCACGAACGCCGCCCCGTGACCATCACCCGCCCCGACAGCCCGGCGGCGGTCTCGCTCTGCACCATCGCCGAGTGGCGCCGGATCGACCTCGCGCGGACTTCGCGGGCCTTTTACGAGAAGGCTCGGAAGGCCCTGCGCTAGTCATACGGAACCCGTCCAGTTTTTCACCCTTCCGCCCGGAGCGCATGAGCGCCCCAGCATGGAAGCGCGGAAGAAAAACTGAACTGGCTCCGTATGACCGCTCCCCTCCCCAATCCATCCATCCGACCATCCGATCAACAAACGTCACAGGCCGCAGAGGGCGCTGCGCCCTCTGCGGCCTGTGACGTTTCACTCTCCTCTTCCTCTTCCTCTTCTTCTCTCTCCGTCACGCCCCCCGCGCAACGTCCCTCCCCCCTCTCCACACACCCGAATCCACCCTCCGCGCTGCCTTGCTTCGCCGTTTGCAAAACGCCATAAGGGGCTTCGACCTCGGATCACCGGGTCGCTGCCCATGCACATCCTCGCGCTCGCCAACCAGAAGGGCGGCTGCGGAAAGACGACCGTAGCCATCAACCTGGCCAGCGCGCTCGCCGACGAGAACGAGCGCGTGCTCCTCGTCGATCTCGACCCCCAAGCGCACGCCACCCTCGGCCTCGGTCAGGCCGATTTCGCGGGCTCGTCCATCGCCGACGTCTTCCTCCACGGACGGCAGCTCTCGAGCGTGGCGCGCCCGCTGGGCTTCGGCTTCCACCTCGTTCCCGGCAGCCTCGACCTGGCCGAGTTCGAGGAGCTCGCAGGACGCACGATCCGCCCCGAGCGCCTCCTCGCCGAAGCCCTCGAGGACGTGGCGCCGCTCTTCGACTGGGTCCTTCTCGACTGTCCGACGCGCGCGGACGGCGTCCTCGCGGCCAATGCCGTTCGCGCGGCCACGCTCGTCGTGCTGGTCGTCGAGACGGGCGCCTTCTCCCTGCAGGGGGCCTTGCGCGCGCGCAAGCTGTTCGACGATCTGGCGCGCGCGGTCGACCGCGACCTCGAGCAGCGCGTCCTGGCCACGCTCTTCGATCCGACCCGGCCGCTCGCGCGCGAGATCCTGATCGGCATGCACGCGCGCTTCGAGGCCGCGATGTTCGATACGGTGATCCACGTCGCCGACGAGCTGCGCGAGTCGACGGCCTACGGCGTTCCCGTGAGCGAGCTCGCTCCAAAGAGCGCAGCGACCGCTCGGTTCCGGGCCCTGGCGCGGGAGCTCGTCCGATTCGCAGAAGGCCGGGCTCCGAGTCGCTCCGCCGAGCGCGAGCTCTTCCTGGCCGAACGCGGCCTCACTCCGACTGGTTGGCACGGAACCCCCGTTCCCTGAGGGACTCGATGGACACTCTGGCGCTCCTGTGCAACCTCCACGCAGACGGTCCCGAGACCCTGCAGCTCCTCCGCCGCGCCGGTTGGGACACCCTGGCGGAACTCGAGGGCGTCGACGCCGCGGCCCTCGCGAACGCGCTCGCGATCTCCGCTGAGCGCGCGACCCGGTTCCAACGCGAAGCGCATCACCTCCGCGCTCGGCTCGAAGGTCCGGGCGGGGATGCGGCCGCTTCCGCGGCGGCGTCGCGGACCGCGGCTCGCGAGCGCAGCGCGCCGAGTCCCGCGCTCCCCGCGGCGCGCCGCGGGGAACCCCTGGAGCACGAGGCCCTGGAGCCGGAGCTCGAGCTCCCCGCCCGCGACGTCCTGATCCCGCATCCCTCCGCCGCCCCCGCGCCGCCGGCGCCGCTCGCGCGGCTCGCCAAGCCGCCGCGACCGGACCCCGTTCCGCGCCGGGCGCTCCTTGCACCCCATGCGATCGACGGACTCGACGCGACGGCCTGCGAAGCGCTCGCGAACGCGGGCATCACGAGCCTGGTGGAGCTCGCCCAGGCCCTGCCGCTCGAGCTCGCGTCGGCGTCGGGGATCGAGTACACGCGGCTCTTGCGGCTCCAGTTCCTCGCGCGCCGCCGCGCATCGCCCGCAGCGTCACAGACGCCTTCCTTCCCCGCGGAGGCCGGGGAAGCCGAGGACGTCGCCGGCCCCTTCGTCTAGCGGGCCGAGTCCGGCTCGGAGCTCGACTCCGCATCTCGGGCGTTCTCGCCGGGTACCATCCGCGGCCGAGGCGAGCTACAACGGGCGTCGGCCGATCGCTCGCGCTGGCCGGTTCCTCAAGCATGAGAGCCATGCTCCTCGCCATCGCCGCGCTCGTCCTCGCCGCCGCGCAACCCACGGGCGGAGATGGGGAAGGCGGGCTCGCGCCGGACGGCCGCCGCGGACTGGGGTCGCCGACGACCGTCGACAAGCTCCTGCGGCAGTTCCGCACCCCCGACGAGGCGGAAGCCCTGCTCCACAAGGAGCTCTACGACCTCGTGCGCGACGTGGGCGTGCTGGTCGCCCTCGCGGAGGGTTTCTACCGCGAGCGCGGCTACTTCGACCTGCTCGAGCCGCTCCAGGACCCGACGCTCGCGAACCTGCACGCGCAGTTCCGCCGCTACGCGCGCGATCCGAGCTCCATCGCGTCGCGCGGCGACCGGCGGGCCGAGGCGTTCGCCCGCATGTTCCTCGACCCGCGCTTCCGCGTGCGGATGCGGGTCATCGAGGGCTTCGAGCACGAGACGAGACAGGTGCTCGGAGGGCTCGACGTGCTGGCGGTGGCCGCGAACGGACTCGTGTCGCTCGACGACGTCGGGGCGTCCGCCATCGCGTGGCGCGTCGACCTCGCCGCCGCGCATCTGCGCTCCGTGAACTCGGATCTCGCGAGCTTGCGCGAGCCGATGGACGCGGCCCAGGCGACCGGACCCGGCCCGGAGGAGGTGCAGGGCTTCCTCGCGCTGTTCGACATCGGCAATCGCACCGAGCGCGAGAAGCGGGTGGCCGAGGCGATCGCCCGCGAGGAGGAAGGCGCCGAACGGATGATCGCGGTCTTGTCCTCGACGCGACTCCTCGAGAAGGCGGCGGCGGATTACGCGGCGCGTGCGGAGGACGACGCGCGCTCCGAGGCTCTGCTGGAGGAGGCGAGCGCCGCGTTGCCCGGGGATTCGGACGCCGAGACTCCGCGCGAGATCGCCCAGTTGTCGAAGTCGAAGCGACGGCGGCTGGCGCGCGAGAAGGCCATCCTCGGGCTCACCTTCGATCCGTTGAACGACGAGCTCGCGTGGATCGCCGCCGAAGCATCACGGTTGGTGTTCGGCGAGCTCGAGATGGCTTCCCATTACGATCGCTATCTCGCGCTGCACGGGATCGTGCACTTCGACGGTCGCACCTATCGCGGCCGGCGGCTCACCGAGCGCGAGACGAACGCCCTGTACTACGTGCAGGAGTACGCGCGAACGCGGCAGGGCGAAACGGGAAACCAGTAAGCGCGAGCCCTTCTCGGGAAAGGGCCCGACGGCCGCGCTCATGGGGTATGGTACGCGCCGAGCCGCCCACCTCGCGGACCGCTCTGGAGAACCCCTTGCCGTCGACGACCTTGCACACTCCCTTGATCCCCGACTGCGCGGACCGGCCTGCCGATGACCCGATCTTCGCCCTCCACGGCGAGGCGACGCAGCGCGAGCGGGCGGGAGAGGACATCCTGAACGCGACCATCGGCACGCTCTGCGCGGACGACGGGCGGATCGCCGTGATGCCGAGCGTGTTCGAGGCATATCGGCGCGTGAAGCCCGAGAAGGCGGCGGGTTATGCACCGATCTCCGGCCCGCTGCCGTTCCTCTCCGCGGTGATCACCGATCTGTTCGGCGAGCGCGAGGGGGTCGCGAACGCCGTGGCCGTCGCCACGCCCGGCGGAACGGGCGCGATCCATCACACGATCGTCAACGCCCTCGAGCCCGGCCAGCGTCTGCTCACGTCGTCGTACTTCTGGGGACCGTACGCCACCCTCGCCGACCACACGCGCCGCGGCGTCCTCACCTTCCGGATGTTCGACTCCGCCGGCGCCTTCGACCTCGGCGCGTACGAAGCGGGTCTCGACCGACTCATGCGCGAGCAGGGACGCGCGCTCGTCGTCCTCAACACCCCTTGCCACAACCCCACGGGGTACTCCCTGGACGACGGGGAGTGGAGCGAGGTCGTCGGCATCACCGAACGCGCGGCGAGCCGCGGCCCGACGACGCTCTTGCTCGACTTCGCGTATGCGAAGTTCGCCCCGACGACGGACTCGCCTTGGCAGGTCCACCTCGAGCGCCTGGCCGAGAGCGCGGGCGTCTTCATCGCCTGGACCGCATCCAAGTCCTTCGCGCAGTACGGGGCGCGCGTCGGCGCGCTCGTGGCGCTGCATCCCGACGGCGGCGAACGGCGGCGGATCGCGAACGCGCTGGGCTACTCCTGCCGCGGGACGTGGTCGAACTGCAACCATCTCGGGATGCTCGCGATCACCGAGGTCCTCTCCGATCCGGATCTGCGTGGAAGGAGTGAGCGCGAGCGGGAGGACCTGTGCCTGCTGCTCGGGGAGCGCGTCGCCGCCTTCAACCGCCAAGCCAAGTCGGCGGGTCTCGCCCATCCGCGCTACGAGGGCGGCTTCTTCGTCACCGTGTTCACGGAGAACGCACGCGAGACGGCAGAGCGCATGCGCCGCCGCGGCGTGTACGTCGTGCCCGTCGACGGAGCCGTGCGGGTCGCCCTGTGCTCGACCCCGAAGGACGCGATCCCGCGCTTGGTCGAGGCGCTCGAGGCCGGCGTTCGATCGGCCCCCTGACACCTTCCCCGGGCGCGACATTCGGCTACCATTCGAGAGTGGGAACGCCCCCGCGGGATTCCTGCCCATGCAGCGTCTCTTCGCACTCGTCGCCCTCGTGATCGCACCCAGCCTGGACCCGCCCGCCGCGGCTCAGGCAAGAGAAAGCGACTACCTCGAATCGATCGTCGCGGCGCAGAGCCAACTGATCGACGACCTGGAGGATCTGGCTGATTGGTGTCGGGCCAACAAGCTCCTGCTCGAGGCCGATGTGTGCTACCGCAACCTCCTGCGCTTCGACGAGGAGCACGAGCGCGCGCGGGCCTCGTTGCGCTACACGAAGCGCAAGGGCGAGTGGGTCCAGGCGTCGAGCTACCGCCAGCCCAGGAACTACAGCAAGGAGGCCCTGATCCCCTTCGCGGCCAAGCGGCTCGAGATGATGCAGACGTACAAGCGCGCGATCCTCGACCTGAACGCCTCGCACGCGCAGAACGTCTCGCTGGAGCGCCGCGAGCGCGTCCTGCTCGAACTGCTCGACCTCACGCCGGACGATCCCGAGGTGCGCTCGGCGCTCGGCGAGACGCTGATCGACGGCGAGTGGAAGCTCGTCGAGACGAAGACCGCGTTCGAGCGGCGAGCGGGGATCCCGGAGCTCGCCCAGCGCTGCATCGCCACGGCGCCGATCGGGAAGGCGGTTCCGCCCAACGGCGTCGAGCAGGCCATCGGGCTCGATTGGAAGCTCATCCTCGCGACCGACTACGTGCGCGTGGCCGGCACGAGCTCCCCCGAGGAGGTGCGCAACGTCATGCGCGTCACGCAGGGCGCCGGGGAGTTCTTCCGGACGCTCCTCGAGAACGACACGCTCCCGGGAGTCGAGTTCGCGATCTTCCTGCTCTCGAGCGACGCGGAGAAGCGTCAGTTCCTCGACAAACACCCGCGCGTCAATCCGCGGGATCGCCCGTTCCTCGAGTCGCTCGAGGGCGCGGGCATTCCCGGCTCGAGCCAGACCGCCGAGTGGTCGCAGGGTGAGCACCTGCGACTCGACCGCTCGACGCGCCAGACCCTCGGCAAGATGATGTCCGACACCTACGGCATCACGGTCGACCACGGCTGGGCCTGGGAGGGATTCGGCTACTACCTGACCTACCAGCTCACCGGCACGCGGCTGACCTTCTTCCTCAGCCCCGACCGCTACGGCAGCGACCCGAACGCCACAGCGGAAGCGAAGCAGCTCTTCACGCGCATGCTCATGCCGGAGTGCGACTGGCTCAAGGAGGCGCGCATCTTCTTCGCCGAGCGCCGCCCGCCGAAGCTCGCCATCCTGATGGGGCGCAAGGTCGACACCCTGTCCGCTCCGGACGTCCTGTGGTCCTACGTGCTCGCCTCGTACCTGATCGAGGGATGCCCCGAGAAGGCGCCCGTGCTCCTGACGGCGATCGGCGGGGAGAAGCTGCTTCCGCCCGACGCCGTCCGTAAGGCCTTCGACATGGAGCTTCCGCGTTTCGAGCAGCGCGTCGTACGCTGGCTCGACGAAACGCGCTGAACCGCGGCCGCAGCGCGTCCCCGCCCCCGCGGCAGGACCCGAAGACCCTCCGGCCGCTCGAAGATCCACGATGCGGACGGCCTTCCTCGACTTCCTCTTGCTCCTCCCCGCCCTGCACGGCTGCGCTGCATCCTCCGCGCCGGGGATCCGAGGCGCCGGGACGAGCGGCACGGCCCCGACCGCGCGCGCCGACCGCGCAGACCGGCACAGTTTCGCGGAGCCCGAGCGCGTGCGCGTCGTGCACGTCTCGCTCGACCTCGAGCTCGACTTCGTGGAGTTCCGCGTCGCGGGCACGGCCGAGCTCGAGCTCGTGCGCCACGACCCCGCCGCTCCCCTCGTGCTCGACAGCAACGGGCTCGCCGTGCACTCGGTCTCCGGCACCGACGGGACGGCGCGCACGTTCCAATTCGACCCCGCAGTCGAGCGCCTCGGACGCAGGCTCGAGATCGCGCTCGCGCCGGGGGACACGTCCGTCCGCGTGCGCTACACGACGCTCCCGGACGCGGTCGCCCTCCAGTGGCTCGCGCCGGCGCAGACCGCCGGCGGCCGCAGGCCGTTCCTCTTCACGCAGGGCCAGTCGATCCTCACGCGCAGTTGGATCCCGCTCCAGGACTCGCCCGGCGTGCGCGTGAGCTACGACGCGCGCGTGCGTGCGCCCGAGGGGATCACCGTCGTCATGAGCGCCGCGGAATCGGCGCGCGACGAGGACGGCGCGTTCCGCTTCCGCCTCGCGCACCCGATCCCGCCGTACCTGATCGCGCTCGGCGCGGGCGAGCTCGCGTTCCAGGCCATCTCGCCGCGCTGCGGGGTGTGGGCCGATCCGAAGCTGGTCGAGGCGGCGGCGCGCGAGCTCGCCGACACCGAGGCCATGATCCAGAGCGCCGAGCGGCTCTTCGGTCCCTACCGCTGGGGGCGCTACGACCTGCTCATCCTGCCGCCCGCGTTCCCCTTCGGCGGGATGGAGAACCCCTGCCTGACGTTCTGCACGCCCACGATCCTGGCCGGCGACAAGTCGCTCGTGTCGCTCGTCGCGCACGAGCTCGCGCACTCCTGGTCGGGGAACCTGGTCACGAACGCGACTTGGCGCGACTTCTGGCTCAACGAGGGCTTCACCGTCTACGTCGAGCAACGGATCATGGAGGAGGTCTTCGGCCCGGAGCGCGCGGCGCTCGAGAAGGCGCTCTCGTTCGACGATCTCGTGCGCGAGATGGAGGAGCTCGAGCCGTGGGCGCAGGTGCTGCACGTCGATCTCGGCGACCGCCACCCCGACGAGGCCTTCTCCGGCGTGCCCTACGAGAAGGGCGCGCTCTTCCTGCGGCGCGTCGAGGAGCTCGTCGGCCGCGCGGCGCTCGACCGCTTCCTGCGCAAGTGGTTCGACGGGCACGCCTTCGCGAGCGTCACGACGGACGACTTCCGCGCGTTCCTCGAGCGCGAGCTCCTGGCCGACCGCGCCGAGGCGCGCGCCGCGCTCGACCTCGACCTGTGGCTCGAGGAGCCCGGGCTACCCGACGACGCGCCGCGCACGGAGTCGCAGGGGATGGTCCGCGTGGAGGCGGAGCTCGCGCGCCTGCGTGCGGGTACGGCGCCGGCCGAGCTCGCCACCGGGGGCTGGGTCACGCAGCAGTGGCTGCACTTCCTCGAGTCGCTCGCGGACGAGCTCGACCCCGCCGGCATGCAGCGGCTCGACGAGGCCTTCGGCTTCACGAAGACAGAGAACAGCGAGGTCCTGTGCGTCTGGTTGCGGCTCGCCGTGCAGCACGGTTACGCGCGCGCCGACGACCGGCTCGAGAAGTTCCTGTGGGACGTGGGTCGCGCGAAGTTCCTGCGCCCGCTCTACAAGGAGCTCGCGCGCGTCGACCTCGAACGCGCCAAGGCGCTCTACGAGCGCTCGCGTCCGCGCTACCACGCCGTGTCGCGCAACGCGGTCGAGGAGATCCTGCGCCGCGCGGGCTGATGCCGGAGCTGCCCGACGTCCTCCTGTACGTCGGAGCGCTGCGCGCGCGCCTCGTGGGCGAGACCTTCGAGCGCGCGCGCGTCGCGAGCCCGTTCCTCCTGCGCTCGGTCGACCCGCCGCTCGCGGCAGCGGCGGGCAAGCGTGTGCTCGAGCTGCGCCGCCTCGGCAAGCGCATCGTCTTCGAGCTCGAGGACGAGCTGTTCCTCGTCGTGCACCTGATGATCGCGGGGCGCTTCCGCTGGAAGCCGCGTGGCGCGCTCGTCCCCGGTCGGATCGGCCTCGCGGCCTTCGACTTCTCGAGCGGGACGCTCCTCCTGACCGAGGCGTCGTCGAAGAAGCGCGCCTCGCTCCACGTCGTGCGTGGCGAGGCCGCGCTCGCGGCGCACGACCGCGGCGGCCTGGACGTCTTCACCGCCGACCTCGCCGCCTTTCGCGCGCGGCTGGTGGCCGAGAACCACACGCTCAAGCGCGCCCTCACCGACCCGCGCGCCTTCGACGGCATCGGCAACGCCTACTCCGACGAGATCCTGCACGCCGCGCGGCTCTCGCCGCTCACCTGGACGAGCCGCCTCGCCGAGGCCGAGATCGCGCGGCTCTTCGAAGCCGTGCGCGCCACGCTCACGGCCTGGACCGAGCGCTTGCGCACGGAGACGGGCGAGCGCTTCCCCGAGAAGGTGACCGCCTTCCGCGCAGGCATGGCCGTGCACGGCCGCTTCGGTGAGCCCTGCCCCGTGTGCGGCGCGCCCGTGCAGCGCATCGTCTACGCCGCCCACGAGACGAACTACTGCGCGCGCTGCCAGACCGGCGGCAAGCTCCTGGCCGACCGCGCCCTCTCGCGCTTGCTGAAGGACGACTGGCCCGAGCGCATCGAGGAGCTCGAGGAGTAGGGGAGCTCGAGGCCCCAGCGTTGGCTGTCGACCTGGGAAGCGCGCGGGGAAGCGAGTAGTCTCTGACCCGAGGAATCCCTCCCATGGGTTGGAAGGTCCGCATCGCCGCGCTCGTGCTGCTCGTCCTGGGTCTCGCCTGTCTGAACTACACGACGGACACTGGAGCCGAGCATCACCGCGAGTGGGCGGCGGAGCACGACCTGCCGCCGCCCAGCCCCGCGATCTTCTACGGGGGAGCGGTGGCCACCGTGCTCGGCGCGCTGCTCTTCGGCCGCTCACTCGGCCGTCGGGGCGAAGCGTAAGCGTGGGCGGCACGGCGGTCGTCACGGGCGCGTCGTCGGGGATCGGGCGCGCGTTCGCGGTGGAGCTGGCAGCGCGCGGGCACGACCTCGTGCTCGTGGCGCGGCGGCGCGAGCGGCTCGAGGCGCTCGCGACCGAGCTCACCGCGCGCGACGTGCGCGCCGAGGTACTGGTCGCCGACCTCGCGACCGACGACGGGCTCGTGGCCGTCGAACGGCGCATCGCGGCCGAGCCGAAGCTCGCGGTGCTCGTCAACGACGCGGGCTTCGCTCACTTCGGTCCGTTCGAAGAGGAGTCGCTCGAGCACGTGGACGCCGCGGTGCGCGTGCTCGTGCTCGCGCCGGCGCGGCTCTCGCGCGCTGCGCTGCCGAAGCTGCGCGCGACGAACGGATCCCTGATCCAGATCTCCTCGCGCGCGGGCTTCGCGCCGCGCGGCAAGCTCGCGACCTATTCCGCGGCCAAGGCCTTCGTGAACCGCCTCACGCTCGCACTGGCGGACGAGCTGGCGCAGAGCGGCGTGCGCGTGCTGACGGTCTGCCCGGGCAACGTCTCCACCGAGTTCTTCGACAAGGCCGGCCTCGCGCCGGGCGCGATCACGCACGCGCTCGAGCCCGAGGACGTCGTGCGCGCGGCGTTCGCGGCGCTCGAGCGCCGCGAGACCATGTGCGTGCCCGGCGAGGGCAAGCGCGACCGCTTCCTGCGCCGCGTGCTGCCCGCGCGCATCGTGCGCAAGCTCGCCGGCGTGCTCGAGCGGCTCGCCGGCGGCGCGTAGTCACCCGCGCGAACTCCCACCGCCTTGCACGCCTCTCACCCTGTCTACGGATCGATCGCGCGCGCCGGGCGGACGCCGAGGTCGTTGCTCGCCGCCTTCCCGAGCGTGTTGTAGCGGCGCGAGGAGCGCGCGAAGGACGAGACGTTCGCCCAACCGGCGCCCCGGATCGGATAGCTGCGCGCCCCCCGTGGCTCGCGCAACCCGTCTCCCGCGCGCGCGGGCACCGTGTACGACCCGTACTCGTCGCGCACCCACTCCCACACGTTGCCGTGCACGTCGTGCAGGCCGAACGCATTGGGGCGGAAGCTCCCGACGGGCGCGTGGAACCTGAACTTGTCGAGGAGCCAGCCGTCGACTTCCCAGTCGGCCGGCGCGCCGCTGTCGCGGAACGTGGCGTCGGACAAGTCGGCCGCTCCCGACAGGGACTCCACTTCTGCGCCCGTCCACCAGGGCGTCTCCGTTCCGGCGCGCGCGCCGTACTCCCATTGCGCCTCCGTCGGCAACACGAGGCCCACGCGGCCGAGCACGCGCGTGCAGTCGAACCAGCTCACGTTCTCCACGGGGTTCTCGAGCGTGATCTTCTGCGAGCTGTCCGGACCGTAGATCGACGGATTCGAGCCCGATGCGCGCAGCCACTGGGCCTGCGTCATCTCGTACTTGGAGAGGAAGTGCGCGTCGAGCTCGACCTCGTGTACGGGTGACTCGTCCTCGAAGGCGCCGCGATCGAAGCGCTCGGCGGTAGGGTCGAGCTTCTGCGCGCCGACGCGCGCGCGACCGCCGGGGATCAGCACGAGCACGACGCCGCTCGTCTCCTCGATCACGAGGTTGCCCTTCTCGTCGCGCGTCGGCGCCTCGCCCGTCAGGAGGTGGGCGAACTCCCACAGCCCGGTGCGCGGATCGCGCCCCACGGGGAACAGGCCGAGCTGCGGCGCGAGCACGAGCCCGCCGTAGGCCGGGCAATCGTTCGGGTCGGCGATCGACTCGATCGCCTCGGACCACCGCCACACGGCGTTGGGACCCGAGATCGAGCGCTCCGCGATCCCGAGCGCGGTCGCGAGTCGCCGCTCCACGTCCGCGAGCGGCCCGCGCTCGCGATCGACGAACGCTTCGATCTCGCCCACGAGCCCGACGAGGTGGTCGTGCTGCCAGCGATCCTCGGGCGTCGCGAAGCTCCCGCGCGGCGTGAGTGCCTCGTCCTCGTCGTCCGCGGCCGTCTCGATCGCGACGCCCGCCTTCGCGCGCAAGTCCGCCAAGTTCGCGCGGTGCTCCGCGAGCTTCGAGTCGAACGTACGCGCTTGCGCGAGCCACGCCTCGATCTCGGGCACGACCGACGGATACGGCGGCCAGAGCTCCTCGGCCTGTGCCTCGAGCTCCGCGAGCCGCGCCGCGTCGGCGAGACCGGCGACCTGCAGGAAGCGCTCCTGCGCCGCCTGCAGCGCGACGCCGCGCTCCTCCGCGATGCGCGCCTTCTCGACGGCGAGTGCGTTGGCCATGGCCAGCGCCGCGTTCTTCGCGCTCAGGCGCAACGCCGCCGCGCTCACGATCCCGAAGGCGACCAGCACCGCGACGAGCACCGTCGTCGCGAGCGCGCGGTTGCGGCGCACCCACTTCTTGAACTGCGCCAACGCGCCGGTCTCGAACGCCTGCACGACGCGGCCCTCGATGAACGCGCGCAGGTCCTCCGCGAGCTCGAGCATGCTCGCGTAGCGCTCCTCGCGCTCGCGCGCCATCGCCTTCTCGCAGATGGCGACGAGTTCCTCGGGCGCGTCCGGCGCTTCCTCGCGCACGGCTCGCGGCGGACCTTCTTGAACGCGCGCCCAGACCGCGTAGTTGCCGAGGTTCGCGCTCTCCGGCACGTACGGCATGTGCCCCGTGAGCAGGTGGTAGAGCATCGCGCCGACCGCGAACACGTCCGTGCGCCCGTCGATCGCCTCGACCTCGCCGCGCGCTTGCTCGGGCGACATGTAGGCGGGCGTGCCGACGACGTCCCCGTCCATCGTGACGAGCGGCGAGTCGAGATCCCCCGCTCCCCGGCGCCGATATGTCTCCACGCGGCTGTGCAGCGGCTGCTCGGGACGGCGCACGCGGACGTCCTTCGCGTCGCGCCGGCCGAGCACGCGCGCGAGCCCCCAGTCCATCACGTACACCTCGCCGAACCGCCCGACCATCACGTTCGACGGCTTGAGATCCCGGTGCACCACGCCCTTGTCGTGCGCGTAGGCCATGGCCTCGCAGATCTTCAGCAACACGCCGAGCGCGCGCGGGAGCGTCCAACCCGCTTCCCCCTTGGCCACGTGCCGGTACACGTCGCGCAGCGTCTCGCCGCGCACGAGCTTCATCGTGAAGTACAGCCGGCCCTGCGGATCGAGCCCGAGCTCGTGCACGGGCACGATGCCGGGGTGGTCGAGCTGACCGGTGACCTGGGCCTCCTCGAGGAAGCGGCCGAGGCTCTTCGAGGTCGAGGCCTCGTCGTCGCCGGGCTCCGCCTCGCGGATCACCTTCATGGCGAGGTGCCGGCGCAGGTCCTCGTCCCACACGCGCAGGATCGAGCCCATGCCGCCGTGCGCGACCTCGCCCTTCAAGCGGTAGCGGGTGAACGGCGCAGGCCGCCCGGAGAGCGTCTCGATCACTTCGAACGAGCAGTCGACGCGCTCGCGCTCCGTCGGATCGACGACCGTCGCGGCCAGCGACTCGGTGCTCTCCGGCTCCTCCGAACCCTGGGCCATCAGATCCCCCAGGCGCCCGACACGACCAGGTTCGCGCCGTTCACGTAGCGCGCCTCGTCCGAGAGCAGGAAGCGTGCGGCCGCCACGGCGTCACCGACCTCGCCCACGTAGCCCGCCGGGATCTTGCCCTCCATCGCCTCGAGCTCGCCCTCCGGCGCGCTCCCGGAGTCGAGGAAGCCCGGCGAGATCGCGTTCACCGTGATCCCGTCCGGCGCGAGCTCCTTCGCGAACGTGCGCGTGAGCACCAGGATGCCCGTCTTCGCGATCGAGTAGGCCGTCACGTTGGGCTGCGCCTGCAGCCGATCCGCGTTCGCCATCGCGAAGTTGACGATGCGCCCGAAGCGCTGCGCGCGCATGATCGGCGCCACGACCCGCGTCGTGTAGAAGACCGGGTGCAGGTTGTGGTCGAACATCGCGTGCCAGCCCTCGAGCGTCTCCTCGAAGATCGGCCGCCGGTGGTACGGCCCGGCGCAGTTCAAGAGCGCGTCGATGCGTCCGAAGGCGCGCATGGTCCGCTCGACGAGCTCCGCGCACACGCCCGCATCCGACACGTCGCCGTGCAGTGCGAGCCCCCGGCCGCCGCGCGCCTCGATCGCCGCGACGGTCTCGGCGCCCGCCGCGGCGCTCGTCCGGTAGCCCACCGCCACCGACCAGCCCTCCTCCGCCAGCGCGAGAGCGATGGCGCGCCCGATGCCCTTCGCCCCTCCCGTGATCAGTGCGACGCGCTCGACCATGCCCGAAGTCTCGCTCGACAGTCTATAGCGCGCGTCGTCATCCTTCGAACGGATCCGTCCACACGGGTGTGCCACCGTCCGCGCTCCATCTTCGCTCGGAGGCGCCTCGATCTGCTCCTCGGCGCTCGATCGATTCGCCTTCAGTCTCGAGCGGAGCGACGCTCGTCCGCCGCCGTGGACGCAGCGCGCCACTCGCTGCGGAGGAGCCCGTGGACGAGTGCGTCCTGGGCCTCGCCGAACTGGAAGTAGCGCTCGCGCAGGAGACCCTCGCGCTGGAACCCGAGGCGCTCGAGCACGCGCATGGAGGCGGTGTTGCGCGGATCGGTGTCGGCCTCGATGCGGTGGAGGTCGAGCTCCTCGAAGGCGAACCGGATCAGCGCCGGCAGAGCGCGCAGGATCAGGCCCCGGCCCCAGAACGCGCGCGCCAGCGCGAAGCCGAGCTCCGCCCGCCGGTGCTCGCGATCGATGCACGCCAGGGTGCACGTGCCGACGACTGCGCCCTCGAGCTCCACGCCCCACTGGTAGTGCGTGCCGTCGCGGAAGCCGGCATGGATCTCGTCGAGGAACGCGCGCGTCGCGGCTTCCGACGTCTGATGCGCCACGGACATGAACCGGACGACGTCGGCGTCGGAGAAGATCGCGTGCAGCGCCGGCACGTCGTCCTCCGTCAGCCCACGGAGCTGCACGCCGTCACCGCGCAACGCCGGAAGCTGGTCGCCGAGCTCTCGAGGGTTCAACGCGCGGCGTAGTGCTCGGCGCCGAGGAAGTGCAGCGACACGTACGGCTCCTCGCCCACGACCCAACTGTCGTGGGGCGTGGCGGGGATGTGGAACAGCTCGCCGGGCCGGAGCTCGATCACGCGGCCGTCGTCGAAGGCCGCCGTCGCCGTCCCGCTCACGACCAGCCCCACGTGCTCGACCGCGCAGCGCGTCGCTCCGGCGCCGGGCCCCACGTCCACGGACCACTTCCATCCGGGCTGATACGTCGCTCTGCCGATCGTCACGCCGCCCAAGCGAACGATCTCGAAGCGCCCCTTCTCGAACACGCGAACCTCGTCCGGCCGTTCGAACCGCTTCAGGATCACCGCGGAATCCATGGGGATCTCCTCTCTAGGGTTCCTTCACGTTCGCCAAGGGATCCCGGCGGCATCCTGGCAACCGCTCGACTCGCCGATGCCATCCACCACGCTCTCGGTCGACGCTTCGTTCTCACGGCATGCCGACACCGGCCGGGAACGAGCCGCCAGTCGATTCGCCCGTCTTCAGATCCACCTCGAACGAAACCCAGGCGTCGTCGAGATCCAACGCTTCTCCCCTGAGCACGTCTCCGATCACCACCAGCGCCCGCATGCCTTCCCACGACACGCGGCGAGATTCCCAGGCCCAGCCACTTGGACCCACCGCAGTGAAGAAGATCCCTTGGTGATTGAACACCACGTGGTTGCGAGCCGGATCGCGCAAGATGCCAACGATCGCTCCCCCGAAGGTCTCGACGACGGTTTTGGCTCCCGCATCGAGGACGTAGCCACCGCCACCCGCGATCACGATCACGTGAGCTTCGTCCGGGTGGAGCTCGACGCAATCGTAGGTAGTCAGGCCGCGTGCGAAATTGCCGACCCATGGCGAGTCGTCACCGCATTCGAATTCGACGACGAGGCCTTCGGAGTGGAGCCCTTGACCGGTCGAGCTGAAGCGCAGAGCGTCCGGTCCGTAGACGGGCAAGCCTTCGAGGATGCGCATGGAGGGCTGCATGCCGCTCTACGGTAGCGCTCGAGATGGGCGCGTACCCGTTGCGGCGGGGCATTCTCGGGAGACCTTGTACGAGCCACCAGCGGGCGACCTGGGAGCGCTCTTCGAAGCGAACGAGTCACGTGACGCCCGCACTACCGCACGCCAGCGGTTTGGCGCATCTCGAGCTCGAGACCGCGTGACTACTTCGGCTCGAACAGCCGGCGAACGGCTTCCAGCGCGGCGGGGTGATAGATCGTCGCGTGCGTCTCGTTCGGCATCGGGAAGTAGTACCAGGTCAGGCTTGGCGACGCGGCGTTGCGCAGGGCGCCGGCGAGCTTCTGCGTCAGGTCGTCGACGTCGTCGCTGCTGCTCGCGAGGTAGAGCACCCGCTCGCGATCGTCACTGGCGCTCAGTCGGCTCGGTGCGCTCTTCACCAGCTCCCCGTCGTTCCACCACAGGCTCGGGTCGAATGCGATGTACGTGTCGAACAAGTCCGGCTCGAGGAAGAACGTCTCGACGATGAAGAGGCCCGCCAGCGATTCGCCGATGATCGCGGTCTCGTCCGTCGTCCGATAGCGGCTCTCGACGACCGGCATCAGCTCGGAACGGATAAAGGTGCGAAAAGCCGCCGACCCGCCGACCACGGGCGCCATCTTCTTGTCTTCTTCGTTCTGAGTCGGTCCGCTGAGGTCGCGCCGCCGCTGCGTGTTCTCGATTCCGACGAGCAGGAAAGGCCGCATCGTCCCGTTCCCGACCGACACCTGCACCAAGCCGGCGACGTGGAGGAAGTCTTCGCCCATGCCGCCATCCGGCATGTACAGGACCGGGAGCCGTGTCTCGTTCGATTGGGCATAGATCGGCGGCGCGTAGACGTTGATGCGCCGAACTTCGCCGAGCACTTGCGACTCGAGCGTGAACGTCTCGCCGATGGTGAGAGGTTCCGCTTCGCTCGCAACGCGCGCGGCGTCCTGCGCGAGTGCCGGCGACGGTGCAAGGACCGCGACGAGGGCAATCGAAAGAGCAAGACTCATCTGTGCATCCAAGGTGGAGAGTTGCCTCGTTCAAGGCAACGCCTAGAGCAGCGCAATCCTCGCTACTGAGTTCCATTCAGTGGTTCCGAAGTGACGGAGTGAGCGAAAGCACTGCGGACGCCGGAGGGACTCGTCCTCGTCTCCTCAGCTGGCTCCTGGTGCTCACCGCACTCGAAACAATGCTCGGCGCACATCAGTCCGGGATCTCCGCCTCCACCAGTTGCGCGAGGAGGTTCAGCGATTCCTGCCATCCGAGGTGACAAGCGTCGAGCGGAATGACGGCGGGAACACCTTCCTGGACGATGTCGAGTTCCGTCCCCACCGCGCCCTTCTTCAAGGTGATCGTGACGATCATCTCTCCGGGCAGGTTCGGGTCGTCGAACTCGTCGGTGTGGCGAATCCGTTGATTGGGCACGAGCTCGAGGTACTTGCCGCCGAACGAATGGCTCTTTCCCGACGTGTGGTTCTTGAACGACATCTTGTACGTGCCGCCAACCTTCGCCTCCAGGTGATGCACCTTCCCCGTGAATCCGTTCGGCGGCAGCCACTTCACCATCGCATCGGGATCGAGGAACGCACGGTAGATCCGCTCAGGCGGCGCCCGAAGGACGCGATGGAGCTTCACGGTGTTGGTGTTCATGGCACGATCTCTTTCCAGCGCAGGGGCAAGGTGGCGGTCGTCGGAGTGAACAGGTTGCCGCGCGAGTCGAACGTCAGCAACGGCACGGCGTCGGCGAGATTCGTCCGCCGCTCGAAGACGGTTGGATCCTCATGGCCGGGGGGCGTGCACGTTCGCCGGTTCACCGCTTGTCTGCAACAGGAAAGCGCTGCAGACGAAGCGGTCGCACCGCGACGGCCGTCCATTAACCGGTAGGCGCCGGTTGGATGTGGGGGATGTGGTCGGGTGTGGTCGCTCCACGGACGATGTCGATCGGTTCCCGTGGACGTCACCGACGCAGCAGTCGCCACATCACGAGAGCGATGGTTCCTGCAACGCACGCGAGGAAGCGGCGTGTTGGACGGCCCTCTACTCGGTGGGAGAGCGAGGGGGCTCTAGCCGAGAACCTCCTCCGTCGCGAAGGGCACGCAGGGCCCAGTGGAACTCGTCTTGGTTGCACCGGTACCCGTCGCCGAGAATGCGTCCCTCCTCATCGAAGGTCGACACGTTGAACCCTTCCTCGATGTCGTTGAACCAGAGCGCACGATCCTCGTGAACGGCGACGACCCAGAAGCCTCCTCCCGGATCGCCCCACGGATGCAGTTCCCACTTGGCGGGCTCGCGCGCAACACGCAGGTAGAAAGACCGGAGGGCGTCGTCTCCGGCCTCCAACCCTTCGGCAATCAGGCGCCGAACGATTCCCAAGTCAACTGGCTCCCAGCCCATGCGATGGTCCGCCAAATGCGTGCAATGTCAGGCCACCAAGGTCGGCAGGTTGCTAGGTGGATCTACGTTTCCAGTAGTACCAGCTGTCGACAGTCGGGACCTGCGGTGTCGGGGCGTGATCTAGATCCGATTCCTTTGCCGGTCGCCACTCGGCGTCGCGTTTCTCGCCCGGGCTCGGTGGTTGAACACTGTCGAGAAACCGCTCCTCGCACGCGCCGATCCGCTCGTAGTTTGCCTGGCACTCCATGAGTGACAGTGTGTTCGCGCCGCCGTTGTAGGCAGGATCGAGCAGCTGCACGCCGTCATCCTGCCAGAAGCACACGTGGCAGATCTCGTAGGATCCGGGCGCTTCCGCCAGGGTTCGAAAGCCACAGCAAGGGCAAGTGAAAGGTCTGGGGTTCCACCACATGGCATCCAGTGCCGTCTGCGCCGCCGCGCGAACCTCGGCCCAGCGCGGATGGCTGCGAACAGCTTCGTCGGTCCACAGCTCGGGCTGGCGCGCCTTGGTCATCGCGTCGAACAGCTCATCCACCCGCAGAAGTGAAGCGCGTTGCTCGGCGGTGCACTCGACACCGAAGTTGCCGATGAGGGCATGGACGAAGTTGTCGTAGTCGAGGGCCAGTTCGTCGGCCCGACACGTTTCGTCTGGCTCGTAGGACAGCGCTACCTCACCTGGCGAAGCAAGAGCGCGTAGCAGATTCCGCAACTGGTTGGTGAGCCACTCTCGGTGGACTTCGGGCGTGAGATCCATTCGTCCAACGTCTTTCGATCAGTAGTGACCGCAGGCCGGCTGATGGCCGCCACCCTGCGTGGCGCTGGCCGTCGTGGCGTCGGATCTCATGTAGTCTCCGCGGCGGCGGCGCTCGTCACGCGTCCTTTGGCGGATTCTCGGCGAACCACGCGGCGATCGCCGGCATGTTGCTCTCGAAGTCGCCCGGGATCGAGAAGTTGAGGACACCGGCGCGGCTCGAGCTGCGGTTCTCGAAGTCGTGCTTGGTACCGCCAGGCGCCAAGACGAAGGAACCCTTGGGGGCGTCGACCCAGCGCTCGCCGATCAGGAAGCTCATCGTCCCTTCGATGACGTAGAAGACGTCGTCCTCGTCGTGGGAGTGCGTCCCCGGGCCTTGGGTGTGGGGCTCGAGCCACCACTCGGAGATGGAGTACGCCTTTCGGGTCTCGCCCCCGTCGGCTTTGAAGACGGCGCGGATGCGCCCCATCGGGTAGGAGCGACCCTCGTCGGGTCGCAGGACGATGGGAGCTCGCTCTGGGGAAGGTCGCGATGGGTTCATGTTGGCCACGGATCGATTCGTTGCCGGAACCGGGACGCATGCACCACGCCACGCCGCGGACGCGCTCCCGCCGACGCAGCGCGTACGCGCAGATTCGACTGTCTCTCGAAGCCGCGTCGGACGACTTCTTCTCTCAGCGCGAGCGAGTGTAGCTCCGCCCGAAGCCGTCGTAGACGTTGTCCGAGATGGACATGGTCTGGCCATCCTCGGAGACCGTGATGACCTCGGAGACGACTTCGGGCGATTCGCCTGCGCGACCAAGCAGCCACTGGTCCTCGCTCGAGAAGATCGTCGGTCCGCGAAGCGGCGTGAACTCGGTCGTGCTGACGCGGGTGCCATCTTCCTCGTGGTGGTCGATCGTGTTGTCGGGGTGGATCACGATATAGCCCGGCTCATCGCCCATGCCGCTCCCGGCGATCCCTCCGCTCGAGCCCACGTAGTACCACTGCCCGAGGTATTCCTCCGGCAGTGACGCCGTCTCCGAGGCGGAGCAGGCCGAGAACGCAACGAGTGCGAGGCCCAGAGCCAATACCCACGTGTGACGCATCATGAGTCAGCCTATCGCTCAGGTTCAGCGGCGGCGCGCCGCCTCCTCGCCGTCCGCTGCATCGGCTAGTCATGCGTTCCTTCGTTTCCACTCTTGCGGGTCCCGGGAAGCGTGTAGGCAGCCGAAGACAACGATCTCCTTCCCGTCCACGAGGTAGAGGATCCCATACGGGAACCGTCGCAGAAGAGCTCGGCGCAGCTCGTTGTGGACCACAGGGAAGGCAACGGGATGCCTCGAGACCGCCGAGAGACAACCGTCGACGGACCGCTGGAACTCGTCCGCGAGCCCCGGAGCCTGTCTCCGATACCAACCGAGAGCATCGAAGTAGTCTGCCTCGGCTTCTGGAGTGAAGCGGACTTTCACTCCTGTGGGCGAGGGTCTTCTCGAATGACGTGCCAGGACCTACCGGCTGTCGGGTCCTTCGAGTACTCCCCGAGACGACGATCGAGTTCGTCGCGTTGACGCGCGGTCAGCGGAAGATCCTCCTGGGACATCGCGATCGAGTCCCAGATGTCCTCGACGAGCTGTATCCGTTCGGAAACGCTTAGCCGTCGAACATCGTCCATCGAGATTCCCATGATGGCAGGATTCTTCCACAGCTTCGCTGGGAAGACAATCTCGAGCCCGGCTGGCACGTGGCAAGCTCGACGCTCGGATGCACGGGCAGCACACAAGGGAACCGTTGTTGCACCAGTCACGTGCCTTGTCCCTCAGCTTGCGTGCGGGAGCTGCCCCCGTAGAGTGAGCGCCCCGAGTCCTTCCGGAGGCTTGCGACATGCCGCGACTCATCGAGTGTGTTCCGAACTTCAGCGAAGGGAACGATGCGTCGGTCCTGAAGGCGATCACCGACGCGATCGAGTCGGTGGAGGGCGTGAAGTTGCTCGACGTCGATCCGGGCAAGGCGACGAACCGCACCGTGGTGACCTTCGTCGGGGAGCCGGAGCCGGTGATCGAAGCCGCCGTGCGCGGCGCGGCGAAGGCGAAGGAGCTGATCGACATGCGTCGGCATCGCGGGGAGCATCCGCGGTTCGGGGCGCTCGACGTCTGTCCGCTCGTGCCGGTGGCGGGCGTGACGATGGAGGAGACGGTCGCGTACGCGCGGGCGCTCGGGAAGCGGCTCGGAGACGAGCTCGGCCTCACCGTGTTCTGCTACGAGAGCGCGGCGACGCGGCCGGAGCGGAAGAACCTCGCGAGCGTGCGCGCGGGTGAGTACGAGGGGCTTGCGGCGAAGCTCGCTGATCCGAACTGGAAGCCCGACTTCGGGCCGGCGAAGTTCGATCCGAAGACGGGCGCCACGGCGGTCGGCGCGCGCGACTTCCTCATCGCCTACAACGTCAACCTCAACACGACGTCGACGCGGCGCGCGAACGCGATCGCCTTCGACGTGCGCGAGAAGGGGCGCGAGAAGCGCAAGGGAGATCCGGTCACGGGCGAGATCGTGCGCGACGAGCAGGGCGAGGTGGTGTGGATCCCGGGCTCGCTCGAGTGCGTGAAGGGCATCGGCTGGTTCATCGAGGAGTACGGGATCTGCCAGATCTCGATGAACCTGACGAACATCGCGGTGACGCCGATCCACGTCGCGTTCGACGAGTGCGTGGTGAAGGCGGCGGAGCGCGGCGTGCGGGTGACGGGCTCGCAGATCGTGGGGATGGTGCCGCTCGAGTGCCTACTCGACGCCGGGCGGCACTACTTGCGGCTGCAGCAGCGCTCGACGGGCGTGCCGGACGCGGAGCTCGTGAAGATCGCGGTGAAGTCGCTGGGCCTGGGCGACCTCGAGCCGTTCGTGCCCGAGGACAAGATCATCGAGTACCGGCTCGCGGCCGGCGAGAAGAAGGACCGCCTCGTCGACTTGACGCTCACGGGCTTCGTCGAGGAGACCGCGTCGGAGTCCGCGGCGCCGGGCGGCGGCTCGGTGTCGGCGGCGGTCGGCGCGCTCGGCGCGGCGCTCGGCACGATGGTGGCGAACCTCTCGTCGCACAAGCGCGGCTGGGACGAGCGCTGGGAGGAGTTCTCGGAGTGGGCGGAGAAGGGCAAGCGCTGCCACGTCGAGCTCACGCAGCTCGTCGACCAGGACACGGAGGCGTTCAACGCGATCCTCGCGGCGTTCCGGCTGCCGCAGGCGAACGACGAGGAGAAGCGCGCGCGCAAGGCGGCCGTGCAGGCGGCGACGGTGGGGGCGATCGAGGTGCCGCTGCGCGTCATGGAGGTCGCGCTCGCGTCGCTCGACGTGGTGAAGGCGATGGCGGCGGGGGGCTTGGCGTCGTCGGTGTCGGACGCGGGCGTGGGAGCTTTGTGCGCGCGCGCGGCCGTGCGCGGAGCGTGGCTCAACGTGCGCATCAACGCGCGCGACCTGGCGGACAAGGCATTGGTCGACGAGTTCCTGTCGCGCGGCGCGGTGCTGGCCCAGAAGGCGGACGAGCTCGAGGCCGAGGTCGTCGCGATCGTCGAGCGCGCGATCACCGCGAAGAAGTAGGGGACGAAGCAAGGGAAGGCTCGTTTGCCAGCATCGCGCAGAGAGAGGAAGCCTGTGACGCGCGGCTGTGCGCCACAGACGAGGTAGGATCCGAGACGCGATGGCTACGCCGAACGAATGGGACCTCGACGACGACGGCTCGGACGCCCAGCGCCGCCGCCGGAAGAGCGAAGTGCGTCCGCTCGTGTCGGCGGCGCTCGTCGCGCGCGTGCAGAACGGGAGCGTGGCGGCGTTCCGCACGCTGGTCGAGCTCTTCGAGGACCGCGTCTTCGCCCACGCGCTCGCGCTCTCGGGCGACGTCGACGCCGCGCGTGCGGCGGCGCGCGAGGTCTTCGTGCGCGCGCACGCCGAGGTCAAGGCGCTGACGGATGCGAAGCAGGTGCCTGCGATGCTGCGGCGGCTCGTGCAGCGCGACTCGCCGCCCAGGGACGAGCTCCGCGGGAGGAGCGCGACGAGCGGCGTTTCTACGGGTCCTTCCGCTAGTGCTGAGATCGCTACCACGGGAGCTGCGACGCGTGATGCGATGGGCACCGAGGGACGCGGGTTCTTGGGCCGCGTGCTCGACCTCACGTTCGAGGAGCGCGCCGTGGCGCTGCTCGCGCTCGCGGCCGACGCGACCGAGGCGGAGACCAGCGCGATGCTCGGCGTGCCCGCCCCGACGGTCTCGAGCCGTCTCGCGATCGCGAAGAAGCGCGTCAAGCAGCGCACGTGGCGCGGCGTGCAAGAGGAGCTCGTCGAAGCTCGCCCCTCCGCGAGCGCAGCCTTCGCCGACGAGGTTCTGGCACGGGTTGCCCGCGCGTAGGCTGCTCGTCCCGTGCGGGTGCTGGGACGCCCGCGCACGCTCGGCTCGGATCGTCCGGGCTAGTAGCGGACGAGACACAACTCGCCCGGGAGGGCGTGGATGGCGAGGCGCAGCACGACGTCTCCGTCGCGGTACAAGAGAACTTGCCGCGCGTCGCTCCCCATCGAGAAGACGCGGCTCCGTCCGCCAATCAGCGAGCCGCGGTCCAGGACGCTCATGCCGCCGCCTTCGAAGGAGTACAGCGGAAGCGCCTCGCCCTCGGAGTCCACGACGGCGAATTGGTCGGCGAGCGTCGCGTCGAAGAGCTCCACGGCGATGGTCGAGCGTTCCAGGACGACGAGCACGAGATCGTCCACGGGGCGATCGACGGCTCGTGCGAGCCCGCCTTCCGTCAGGCCGACGTGGCGCACGACGATCGTGTCGGCCGAGAGCGTCAGGAACAGGCGCTCGCGGCCGAGGCCTTCGAAGCCGAAGCGGCCGTTCTCGTCGGTCATCGCGAAGGGCCCGCCGTGGGTCGGCTCGCTGTTCGTCGTGCGCGTGCCGTCCGGGTGATCGAGCACGAGCTCGATCGGGACGCAGTTCGCGTGCACGCGGACGCCGGAGAGCGCTCGTCCGTCGCGGCCGACGACGCGCCCGGCGACGCGCGGATACGTGCTCGGCTCGAAGACGACGCGCACTCCGCTGGTGCCGGCGTGGAACGGGCCCGCGTCCATCGAGTGCAGCCCCTCCATCCGAAGGACGCGCAGCACGTACTCGCGATCGGAGAGTCCGCCGAGCGCGAAGCGACCGTCGGCGTCCGTCTCGACCCAGCCCCACAGCGCCGTGGGACGCTCGGCATGCTCGTCGACTTCGCTGTGCACGGCGCGTCCGTCGACGACGGACTCCGCGCGCAGCTCCGTCCCCGTGAGTCCGCCTCCCAAGTACGCTTCGAGGAAGCCCGGGAAGCTCGCGATGCCCGGGAAGGGCGTCGCGTCCGCCGCCCAGACGCGCGCGCCGGCGAGGGGCTGCCCCGCGCCGTCGACGACGGTGCCCGAGAGCGAGAGCGGCTCCGGTCCGAGCTGCAGGTAGAGGAAGGGCGGGTGCGCCGGGGCTCCGCGGATCGTGACCGGCGGCGCGAGCCCGCTCGCAGGCCCGAAGCCGCGCTTCACGGCGTGGACCTCGCTCGCTCCGCGGCTCTCCTTGCGGGACAGCACGAAACGCCCGTCCGCGTCGGAGATCGTGGCGGAGAGTCCCATTCCGACGAGCGCGTCGCCGGCGCCGCGGCCCCAGGGATCGACGACCTGACCGCGGACGACGTCCGCGTCGAGCGCAGGGAGCTCTAGGACCAGGACGAGATCCTCGGTCCAGCTCGCGGGGAGCTCGACCGACGCAGGCAGGTAGTTCTCGCGCCGCGCGACGAGCGCCGCGCCGGACACGAAACCCGCGCGCAGCGCGAAGCGCCCCGCGTCGTCCGAGCGCGTGCGCCAGGCGCGATGAACGGGCTGCGAGCGATCGAAGGATTCCGCGAAGCGGGCGGCGAAGTCCACCGGGAGCAGGATCGAGACTTCGGCTCCGGCGATGGGCGCGCCTGCGGCGTCGACCGTATGGCCCGAGAGCTCGAGTGCGGGCGCGCCGATCACGAGCGCCGATGCGCCGCTCGTGTGTCGTCCGAGTTCTCCGTGCGCCGGATCGGACGCGAGGTCCGACGCGAGGAGCATGGGTGAGCGACCCGCCACGACGGTCTCGAAGCCCGGCTCGCTCAGGAAGACGAGCACTTCGGCCTGCGTCGCGTCGCTCGAATCGAGCTCGAGCTCGAAGCCGCCTCCGGCGTCGCTCGTGACTTCCACGTTCCCCGCGACGACGCGCACGTCCGCGAGCGGTCGACCCTCCGCCTCGTATACCCTGCCGTTCACGCTGCGCGGGGCGCGCTGGAACGACTCCGACGTGGGCAGCGCGGTCGGGGAGCGAGCGACGAGGTCGCGCTCGACCGGCGTCGGTTCCGACGGCGTTCGACGCTCCTCGAGCGGGAGCTCGACCTTTCCGACTTCGTCGTTCGTCGTCGCGAATCCCGGGCTCTCCGGTGCCTCGGGGTCGATCCACCAGACGAGTGCGAGCGAGAGTGCGGCCAACGAAAGGACGAGGGGGAGGTGAGCTTTCACGATCAATGCCCCGCTGGCTATCCAAGCCGGTTCGAGCCCTTCCCGACGCGCGAGAGGCAGCAGCGCCGAGAGCCACCACGTGCCGTCCTCCGTTCGCGGACGCGCGCGCTCGAGAGCCTCGCGTAGCGCCGCGTGCGCGCGCGTCAGCCGACTCGAGATCGTCGCGAGCGCGAGTCCCGAGCGGCGCGCGATCTCGCGCGGAGGGAGCCCTTCGAAGTAACGCCACAGGATCACGCTGCGATACGGCTCCTCCAGGCCGAGGACCGCGCGAGCGACCTCGCGCTGCACCTCGACGCGCGCGGCCATCGCTTCCACCGCGGGCAGCTCGCCCTCGCGCGCCGCCCGCTGCTCGCGCAGCGGCCGTTCGACTTCTCGGCGATGCTCCTCGCGCATCAGGTTGCGCAGGACGCGGGCGAACCAGGATCGCGGGGGCGAGCCTCCGTGTCGCAGCGCCGCGAGCTCGGCTCGCTGGGCGAGGTCCAGGGCCTGGTCGGGATCGGAGACGAGGCGTCGCGCGAGACCCTGGATCCACGAGGTGCGCGAGCACAGCTCGTCGACGGTGGGGAGGGAGGAGGAATCCACGGCTCGCCCCCTGGGGTGCACGGGGAAGCGGATCCTATGCGAGAAAACGGACTGCAACCTCCGGGGCGGCCCCGGTCGGTTCGAACGCGGTGTGGACGTCGTTGGACTCCGGTAGGAAGCGGTGGGGAGCATGGCGGCCGCCGCAGCGATCCCTACCTTGTCGATCCGAACGGAGACACCCCGATGCTCGTCGCTGCAACTCTCCTCGTTTCCTTGCTCGTCCAAACCGCTCCCGAGCGCGAGCTCGTGCCGCGCGAGCGGTTCTTCGCGCCGCAGACGAAGAGCGCCGTGGCGCTCTCGCCCGACGGGCGCTACGTGGGCTGGATCGAGGGCGAAGGCGGCGGAGATCTGTGGGTCGCGCGCGCGGACGGGACGGAAGCGCCGCACTTGGTCGTGCTCGGCGACACGCCGCGGCGCTTCCGCTTCACGCAGCGCGCGAACGAGGTCGTGGTGGTGCTCGCGGGCGAGAGCGTGCGGCTCGAGCTCGCCGACCTCGAGAAGGGCGAGCTCGCCGAGCTCGCCGCGTTCGCGGCCGCGGACGTCGAAATCGTGGCGACGAGCGCGGAGCTGCCCGATGAGCTGCTCGTCGCCGTGCGCGGCGAGGGCGAGAGCGGGCTCTACCGCGTGTTCCTCGACGGGCGCGAGCCCGTGCAGCAGGGCGAGCTCGAGGGCTTCGATCGTTTCTGGTGCGATGCGCAGCTCGACGTGCACGCGGCGGAGATCCGCCGGCCGGATTCGTCCGGGCCGGACGTGTTCGCGCGCCGCGGCGAAGAGTGGGTCGTGCTCGCCGACTGGGACTGGCTCGAGCGGCGCGCGAGTGGCGTGCTGTCGCTCTCGGCGGACGGGAAGAGCCTGTACCTCGTCGACGGCCACGGTCGCGACCGCTCGGCGCTCGTGCGGGTCGACCTCGCGACGCTCGCGCGCGAGGTTCTGTACGAGGATCCGCTCTCCGACCTCGTGCCGAGCGGCGCGACGCTCGACCCCGTGACGGGCGAGGTCGAGGCGGTCGCGTCGTACTTCGGCGCGCTGCGCCGGCGCATCCTCGATCCGGAGCTCGAGCTCGACTTCGCGGTGCTCGCGGCGGCGCTGCCGGGCGACGTGAGCTACGTCGACCGAAGCCGCGATGGCGCCACGTGGCTCGTGCGCGCGATGGACGGCGGCCCGTTCGACTACCACGTCTACGACCGGCGCTCGCGGCGCGTGCGCTTCCTCTTCTCCGACGTGCCGGCGCTAGACGGCGTGGAGCTCGCCGCGCGCCATTCGCTCGCCGTGCCCGCTCGCGACGGTCTCGTGCTCCCGTGCCAGCTCTACCTGCCGGTCGGGAGCGACGCGAACGGCGACGGGCGGCCGGACGAGCCGTTGCCGACCGTCCTCTACGTGCACGGCGGTCCGTGGATCGGCTTCGAGTGGAACTCGTGGTTCACGAACCGGAGCTTCCAACTGCTCGCGGCGCGCGGTTACGCCGTGATCCGCACCGACTTCCGCGGCGCGGGCGGCTACGGGCGCGCGTGGATGGACGCGGGCGACGGCGAGTTCGGCGCGGGAATGATCGACGACGTGGTCGACGTCGCGGAGTGGGCGGTCGAGAAGGGCGTCGCGAAAGAGGGCGCGCTCGCGCTGTGGGGCTGGTCGTACGGCGGTTACGCGGCGTTCCAGGCGGCTGCGCGCTCGCCGAAGACGTTCGCGGCCGGGATCTCGATGTACGGCCTGTGCGACCTCGAGCGCTTCGTCGAGCCCATGGTTCCGTACGGCGACGGCCTGTGGTTCGCGCGCGTCGGCGACATCCGCACGAGCGAGGGCCGCGCGCTCCTGCGCGCGCAGTCGCCGCTCTTTGCCGTCGACGCGATCGAGATGCCGCTCTTCGTCACGCACGGCGCGCTGGACGAGCGCGTGCCCATCGAGCAGTCCGAGCTCATGGTCGAGGCGCTCGCCGCGCGCGGACACGCGGTGACGTACGCGGTCTACCCCAACGAGCCGCACGACTACCGCGCCGCGGCGAGCTGGATCTCCTTCTGGGCGATGGCCGAGCACTTCTTGCGCGAGCACCTGGGCGGCGACTGCGAGCCCTTCGGCGACGACCTGGCGAGCGGAGGCTTCGAGGTGGCGAGCGGCGCGAGCTTCGTCCCGGGCCTCGTCGAGGCGCTCGGGCCCGACGTCGTCTTGCGCGGCCGCTGAGCTGTGAGAGACGGTCCAAGGGGGGTACGCGTCCGGGGGGGGGAGGGCCTCCAAAGTGGTTCCAGGCCGTCCCAGGGCGACTCAGATCTAGACCCAATGTAGTGGTTGACTAAATTTAGTCGATTGGGTAAATCAGTCTCAAGCCATGGTCACCCCCCAGACTGAAGCCAGGGGCCTTCTCAATCCCTTCCGACCAGGAGCCGGCCATCCGCCCCCCTACCTGGCTGGCCGTGAACAGGAAAAGCGGGAGTTCGAGCAGATGCTCGGACAAAGGCCGGTGCTGACAAACCTCGTGCTGACTGGTCTTCGTGGAGTCGGGAAGACCGTGCTCCTGGAGACCTTCAAGCCGATTGCGATCCAATCCGGATGGCTGTGGGCGGGGACGGACCTCTCCGAATCCGCAAGTGTGACCGAAGAGACCATTGCGGTACGGATCCTTGCTGATCTCGCGCCGCTCGTGTCGACCGTGATCATCGACACGACCGAGAGTCGCCGGATAGGTTTCGATTCGGGCTCGGAGGTTCGCCCCATCCGACTCGAGTTCGATGTGCTGAAGGCGATCTTCGATCGAACTCCAGGCCTTGTTTCCGACAAGCTGAAGATGGCCCTCGGCGTGGTCTGGACGAGCCTCGCCCACACGAAGGCGCGCGGAATCGTGCTCGCCTATGACGAAGCGCAGAACCTGAGCGATCAGGCGGCGAACCAGCAGTATCCCCTTTCCTTGCTGCTCGACGTCTTCCAGTCGATCCAGAAACGCGAGATGCCGATTCTCCTCGTGCTCACTGGCCTACCGACCCTCTTTCCCAAACTCGTGGACGCTCGAACCTTCGCGGAACGCATGTTCCACGTAACGACCTTGGGTCGTCTCGACGAAGCGCAGTGTCGCCAGGCCATCGTGAAGCCGATCGAGCAGCAGCGATCACCAGTCAAGTTCACCGATGCTGCCGTACGCGAGATCACCAAGCACTCGGGTGGTTACCCATACTTCATCCAGTTTCTTTGCCGAGAGATGTTCGACTCCTTCCTGCAGCAGAAGGCGCAAGGGGCTGCGAACCCGGCCGTAACGGTCGAGCAGACCATCCGCAAACTCGACACTGATTTCTTTGCGGGGCGTTGGAACAGGGTCACGGAACGACAGCGCGATCTCCTGTCGGTCGTCGCCCAACTCCCCAACTGCGACGACGAGTTCACGGTCCAGGAAGTCGTCGCGAAGTCCAAAGAGCTACTCGCCAAGCCATTCAGCTCGAGTCATGTGAACCAGATGTTTGCCGCCTTGGGCGGAAATGGCCTCGTCTACAAGAATCGCTACGGCCGCTACTCCTTCGCGGTTCCGCTGCTCGGTGGCTTCATCCGCAGGCAAGAAGGTCAGTACAAGCGGCAATGATCCGGCGGAGACGAGGCGCTCGATCGTGCTCGACGGCGGTTGCTGGTTCGAGCCGCGCGGAGTGGAAGCGCTTGTTGCTTTCGAGCGAGCGCGCCGGTCCGATGTTGGCGGACAGCTCCGGATGAAGCCGTACGCCCCCTCGAATGCTCGTGCCACGAGCGCGGTCTGCAAACGCGCGGCCTCGCGCGTGGCAGGTGCAGCGTGACCGCGCGGCAGGTGCGCGCGTGACGTGGGAGGGCTACTGGGTGCTCGGGCTGCTCGTGCTCGCGCTCGTGCTGTTCTCGCGCGAGGCGATCCCGCTCGACGTCACGTCGCTCGTGATCCTGCTCCTGCTCGTGCTGCCGGGAGTGATCACGCCCGCCGAGGCGTTTGCGGGCTTCGGGAGCGAGACGATCGTGATCCTGATCTCGTTGTTCGTGCTGACGGCGGCGGTGACGCGGACCGGCGTGGTCGAGCGCGTCGGGCTGCGGATCGCGTCGCTCGCGAAGGCGCACCCGAACGCTCTGACGCGCGTGCTGCTGGCGGTGGTGACCACGCTCAGCGCCTTCCTTTCGAACACCGTCTGCACTGCGGTGTTCCTGCCGCTCGCGATCGGCAGCGCGGCACGCGCGAAGATGCCCGTCAGCAAGCTCCTGATGCCGCTCGCGTTCGCGTCGATCCTCTCCAGCGGCATCACGGTCATCGCGACCTCGACCAACCTGGTCGTGTCGGGCGAGCTCCCGAAGTACGGCATGCCCCGGATCGGGTTCTTCGAGATGGCCGGCCCCGGGCTCGTGATCGCGGCGATCGGACTCGTCTACCTGATGTTCGTCGCGCCGCGCTTGATCCCGAACCGCGACCCGAGCGATATCCTCGAGGGCTACAACCTCCGCAAGTACTTGAGCGAGGTCGTCATTGCTCCGGGCTCGTCCCTGGCCGGCAAGAGTCTCGGAGAGAGCGGGCTCGGCGAGGCCATGGACCTGGTCGTGGTCGGCGTGCGGCGCGGCGAGACGCGCATCCTCGCGCCGCGTCGCAGGGAAGTGCTGAACGAGGGCGACATCCTGCTCGTCGAAGGGCGCGCCGAGGACATCTTGCTGGTCAAGGACACGAGCGACCTCGAGATCAAGCCGGACTTCGAGCTCTCGGACCCCGACCTCGTGTCGGCGAACGTGCGCATGGTCGAGGGGATGGTTCTGCCGCGCTCGCGGCTCGTCCGGCGCACGCTGCGCGAGTCGCTGTTCCGCGAGCGCACGGGACTCGTCGTGCTCGCCATCCACGGCGCACGGAGCAACGTTCCGCTGTCGCGGCACCGCATCGCGGCTGGCGACGTCATGTTGTTGCAGGGCGACATCGAGGACATCGAGCGCGTCGATTCACGTGACCTCGTGCTGCTCGAGGACAAGTCCGCCCACCATCCGCGCACGATCAAGAGCCGCATCGCGCTGGGCGTCTTCGTCGTGTGCATCGCCCTGGCCGCCAGCAAGCTCGTGCCGCTGTCGGTCGCGTTCCTGGTGGGCGTGCCGGCGCTGGTCCTGACGCGCTGCTTGAGTCCCGAGGAGGCCTACGAGAGCATCGATTGGCGTCTGATCGTGATGATCGGCGCGCTCATGGCGTTGGGCGTCGCGATGACGAATTCCGGAGCGGCGCAGTTCCTGGCGGACGCGATCGTGCGCTGGATCAGCCCGTACGGAGGCCACGCGCTGCTCGCCGGCTTCTTCCTGCTGACCGTCGTGCTGACGCAGCCGATGTCGAACCAAGCCGCGGCGCTGGTGCTCCTGCCCGTGGCGATCCACGTCGCGCGCGCGGTCGCGATCGAACCGCGGGCGCTGGTGATGGCCGTGACGTTCGCGGCGTCGTGCTCGTTCATGACGCCGCTCGAGCCGTCGTGCGTCCTCGTCTACCGACCGGGCCACTATCGCTTCAGCGACTTCATGCGCGTCGGGGGGGCCTTGACGGTGATCGTGTTCGTCACGGCGATGCTCCTGATCCCGATCTACTGGCCGTTGTGAGGCCCAGGGCGCGCGGGCGCGGCGGTCTCGAACGTTCCCTCCGTGTGCGCGGTGCTCCAAAGTTCCGTGACGGCGTCGACTCGACCTCACGTCGTCCCGCTACGATCTCGGGCGGCATTGCGATCGTGTGCATGGCCACATCGACGATCCACGCGTCACTCTGGGCATTCCCCCTCGGCCTCGTCGCTGCGGCGTGCGCCGCGGCGCTGCCCGAGGCGCCGGAACGCGCGGCCACGGAGCCCGAGCGCTGGGTGCAGGACGCGCAGCACGCCCTGGCCGTGCTGCGCGTGCGACACCCCGATCTCTTCCACGCGGAGACGAGCGCGCGCTTCCGGGCGGAGCTCGAGCCGCTGCAGCGCGCGATGACACCCCTCGAGCGGGAAGACGTCTACTTCGCGCTGATGAAGATGGTCGCTCTGGCGCACGACTCGCACACGCGCCTCGCGAGCTGGGACGAGATCGGCGACCCGCGCGTGCCCGTCCTCTTCGAGGCGTGGTCGGACGGCTTGTGGATCGCGGCGGTCGGCGAGCGAGCGCAGGAGCTGTTCGGCCAGCGCGTCGTCGCGTTCGCCGGCCACGCGGTGGAGGAGGTGCGCGAGGCGTTGCGCCCGCTCGTCCCGCACGAGAACGAGCTCGTGCTCGCGCACGGCGCCGCCGCGCTCGCGAGCCTGCCGCGCGCGCTCCGACACGTCGGGCTGATCGAAGACCTCGCGAGCGTGCGCCTCGAGCTCGAGGACCGTGCGGGAGAGCGGCGCACAGTCGACGTCGCGTCCGCTCCCGCGGCGGAGATCGGGAGCTGGCTCTTCATTCCACCGCCGGAATGGGAAGCGCCGCTCACGGGTCGCGCGCCGTACGAGCCGTGGTGGTGGTGTCCGCTCGCGGGCGGCGCGACGCTCTACCTGCAGTACAACCAGTGCATCCGGCGCGACGAGCATCCGTTCGAGGAGACGGCCGCGGAGCTCTTCGCGCGCATCGATCGGGGCGGCGTCGAGCGCCTGTGGATCGACCTGCGCCGGAACGGCGGGGGCGACAGCGAGGTCCTGCGTCCCCTGATGAAGGGCCTCGAGCGCCGCGACTTCCGCGGCGGTCGGGTGATCGTCTCGATCGGCCCGCGCACGTTCTCGTCAGCGATGCTGAACGCGTTCGACCTCCAGCACGAGCTCGGAGCGCAGCTCGTGGGCGAGCCGACGTCGCAAAAGCCCGACTCCTTCGGGGAAGTGCGCACCGTCGTGCTGCCGAACACCGGCTGGAAGCTCGACTGCTCGACGAAGCGTTTCCGCCTCTTCGGCGACGACCGCCCGAGCCTCGCGCCGGACGTCGCGATCGAGCACCGCTTCGCCGACCTCCTCGGCGGTCGCGACCCGATCCTCGACTGGATGCTCGGCCGACCGGACCCTGCGCGCTGAGCGCAAGGCTTCGAGCGGCTGATCCCAGGTGTCGCGGGAGTCGCGAGACCGGGGGCAGCACCTCGGGCGAATCGGATCTCGGAATCGGGAGAGCTCGCGCGTCGAGCTACGCGGAATTCCCGAATGGCGCCGGCCTTGGAAGGGACCTACGTGGAGACACAGCGATGCTCGGTTGGTCCACAGTCCTGATCGTGCTGCTCCTCGCCACTGCGGTCTTCGGTTTCACGGAAGTCGCGCGGCCGCTCAAGACGATCGGAAGGCTCCTGTTCCTCCCGCTCCTGGTGCTCTGGCTCGTGACCCTGTTCCTCGGCCGCAGGCCGCCGCCGACGCTGCTCTCCATGAACGTGGAACGGGACCAAAGCGACGAAGCGCGCGGTTGATCCACGCCGGACTTGCGGTCGACCGGGAACCGCACGACGAACGACGGCGACTTCTGCGCACTCAGGCGTATCGTGGCGCTCGCCCGCGACGCGCACACGCGCCTTGCGAGCTGAGACGATGTCGCGAACGGGAAAATGCCGTGATCGCGCGGCGGTCCTATGCCGATTTCCCAGGCCTGGGCTCGACACGCGCGCCTTCGACGTACCAATCGCCGTTCAGGATCTTCTCTTCCAGGCAGGGACGACATACGTCGACCTGCGTGCGTCCGGGCGGAGCCCAGACCGCAGTGATGGGATAAGGGGTCCTTGCCCTGCAGGTCTTCCCCTGGATGCTGCACACACCGGTCATGACCACGCCACTGGGCTCGACCGTGACCGCCCGGCTCTTCGTCGTTCTCCATCTTGCTCGAGGGGTTTCGAGACTGACGTCTCCGACGATCCACTCACCCAGCCTCGCCTTCTCCTCCAGGCAGGCCTGGCAAACGTTGACCGGAGTCTGCCCAGGCGGCGCCCAGACTTGCGTGATCGGGCCGGCCGTCCGGGCGGTACAGACTCTCGTCTCGAGGTCACACAGACCGGTGAAGATCACACCGCTCGGGTCGACCTTTCCTCTCGGAGCTTTCATCGCTGTCACCCATTCCTCGAATGGAGGGAGAGCCAGTGTATCAGCCGATCGCGCGCGTCCTCGACGAGATCTTCTCGAGGCTTCATCCGGAGTCCGGCGGCGAAGGAAGCGCGCAGGCTCGTTTCGGCTTCGTCGAGGAGTACGTCCGGCAACTCCAACGGACGTCGATACCCTGCGCGGAAGCGCTCCGCGTGAGCCAACTCGTGTGCAAGGCACGCCAAGACCGACATGCGGGAGTTCGCGTCGCTTCCCTCGCCCGGATAGGCGTCCGCGCCGAGGTACACCCAGTCCTTCGTTTCACTGAAGCGCGTCTTCGACGAGGTCTCGGTCGCCTTGGACACGTCGAGCAGAACGCGATCGTCGCAGAGCGACCTCCACGCCTCCCGGCAGTGCGCGATCTGCCGCTGCGTCAGCCCAACACGGTTTCGCCCGGCCGTGAGCACTCTCCGAGGACGTCCCGCTTCGTCCGCGGTTTCGCCGGCAACACCTTGTTGGACTCCTAGGGCGACGGCCTCCTCTGAACGCATGCCGTTTCCAGGCTTCTTCGTCTACTCGCATGCGGGGTTGGCTAGGTACCTTTGAGCTGTCCGATGCTGTTACTGCTCCTCGCGCTCTCGCTCGCTCCGACTCGGATCCAAGCGCAGTCTCCTATCCCCGCAGGCCATGCGCGCGTGCTCGCGCACTTTGTCGACGAAGGCGGCGGCCCGGTTCCGAACGTGCGTGTGGACTTGCACTTCTATCCCCACGAGCTGGTCACGGAGTGCGACGGCGACGGACGCTTCACCGCCGACATCCCGTGTGACCGCGAGTCGGGAGCGCTCTGGCTCTCCGGCGAGGCGCGAGCATTCGGCTACGCCGTCGACAGGCTCAGCGCAGAGATACCCCAGGGGCGCGAGCACGACTTCGGACGGATCGCCCTCGCTCCGGGAGGCGTCGTCGCGGGTCGCGTCGTCGACGCCGACCAACGTCCGCTCTCCGCCGCGCGCGTGGTCGCGTACGACCGGCCGGAGTTCGCGCCGCAGGGCTCGCACTTGTGCGAACGGCCCGGCGGGAAGTGGCTCGCGGATGCAGTGACGAATGCCGACGGCGCCTACGAGATGGTGGGAGTGCCGGTGGGCCGCGCGTACCTGTGGATCCAGCACGAGAGCGCGTGGGCGCGGTGGTTGCCGGAGTCCGTCGACGTGCACGTTCGCGAGGAGGTTCGCGTGGACGACGTCGTGCTCGTCGCGCGGCCCGAGGAATACCGGATCGAAGGCGTCGTGGTCGACGAGAGGGGAGCGCCGATCGCTGGTGTCGAGGTGTCGACGGATAGATTCTTTCCGGAGAGCCGCACGCGACGGGTGAACGGAGGAACACATCGCCATCCCAAGTCCATTCCGGGTCCTTGGGCCGGTACCAGTAACCCGCGTCGAGATACGCGCGCAGCACGAACGAGAACGGAGCGGCGAGACCGATCAGCGGCAGCGCGCTCGCGAGCCACGGCCCAGGAGCCGTCCACGAGAGTCCGGATGGTTGCGCAGGACGGCGTACGATCCGAGCAGGACGGTCGCGCCGGCCATGTTTCGTCTACCTCGCGTAAGCGCGGCGCGCGAACAAGAGCGTGAGGAACGGGAGCATGTTGCTCTTGTTGGGGATCAGCTTGAAGATGCGCCAGAGGCGCGCGGGCTTGAGGTAGAAGCGGCGGTAGGCGTCCTTGCGCAACTTCAGGATCTCCGCTTCCTGCACCTCCGACAGGTTGATGTCGGTCTGGTAGGGCTCGTAGGCGGACCAGTCGGTGGGGAGCGAGTAGCCGGCGTGCTCGACCTGCTGGAAGAGCTCGGTGCCCTTGAAGGGGATCACGCGGAAGAAGGCGGCGGTGTGGAAGTGGCTGGACGCCGCCCAGCGGATCGTCTGCTCCATCTCGTCCTTCGTCTCGGACGGGAAGCCGAGCATGAACGCGCCGTGGACCATCACGCCCTGCTTGGCCGTGAACTCCACGATGTGCTTCACCTTCTCGATCTTGAGGTTCTTCTTCATGACCTTCTGGATGCGCGGCACCGCGCTCTCCACCGCGATCATGCAGCGGTACATGCCGGCTTGCTTCAGCAGCACGACGAGCTCCTCGTCGAGTATGTCGCCGCGGAAGCCGTTCGGGAAGGTGAGCTTGAGCCCGTAGCCGCGGTCGATCAGGCCCTGCGCGATCGCCTTCGCGCGCGCCGGACGGAAGTTGAAGATGTCGTCCATGAAGACGAGCTCCTTCACCCCGTAGTCGCGCACGAGCAGGTCGATCTCGGCCAGCACGTGCTCGGCCGAGCGCTCGCGGAAGGTCTTGCCGTAGGAGTTGTGGCAGTAGGTGCAGCGCCACGGGCAGGCGCGCGACGAGAACATCGTCGCGAATTCCTTGTGGGCGTAGATCACGCCGCCGCGCGGCACGGTGTAGTACTTCGCGTGGTCGATGAGGTCCCAGGCGGGGAAGGGCATCTGATCGAGCTCGGCGGGCGGCGGGCGGTCGGCGTTGCGCTGCGATTCACCCGCGGCGTTGCGCCAGTTGAGGCCCATCACGTGGGAGAAGTCGGTCGTGCCCTGTGCGAGCTCGTCCATCAGGTCGGCGAAGATGTACTCGCCCTCGCCGCGCACGACGAAGTCGACGTTCGTGTCCTGCATCACGTCTCCGTCGGCGACGGAGGGGTGCGGACCGCCGCACACGATCACGGCCTTCGGCAGGCGCTCCTTCACGAGCTTCGCGAGCGCGTGCATGCAGCCCGCCTCGTAGGTCATCGCCGAGAGGCCGACGACGTCGGGCGAGAGAGCCACGAGCTCGTCGGCGCAGCGCTCGGGCGTCCAGTCCTCGACCTTCATGTCGAGCACGCGGCAGTCCGCGTGGCCGCGCGCGCGCGCCACCGCGGCGATCATCATGATCCCGAGCGGGTGGACGTGCGTGAACTGCGTGTAGGGGTGGTAGGTCTGCACCAGCGCGAGGCGCAGGGCCGTCCCGGTCGCGCTCGCCGACGTCGAAGCGGAGTGGGGTGAGGTCATGGGGGAGGCGCGGGGAGGGAGACCCACGCCGTTCGAGCAGCGATCTCGAGTTCGTGCGCCGCCTGGGGTGAGCCTTGCGCCGCATGCCGAGGTCGGTGGGGGACCTCGATGGGGAACTTCGAGGGTCGCCGCCGCATCCCTATATGGATGCGGCCTCGTCCATCAGCGGCCCCGTTCGGGCCTCGGCACGCGTGTTAGGATACGGCACACTCTCCAGTGCGCGGTAGGTTGGGACCGACGAAACCCCCTTCGGGTTCCCTTCTCACCGAGCCCCTCACCCTCGGCGCACCCTTCGAGCGCTCCCCCCTCGGGCGCTCGCTCGGATCGACGCCCACCCCAAGCCACAAGGAGCGACCTTGGCGCGAGTCGCTTTCATCGTCACGACCTGCCACGAGTTCGAGGGCATCAAGGTGCTCTCGGCCACGCTCAAGCAGCACGGGCACGAGACGGACTGTTTCATCACGACCCTCGAGGCCGACTTCTACCGCGCGGTGCGCGACTACCGGCCGGACGTCGTGGGCATGTACGCGACGACGGGCCAGGAGACCTGGGCCTATCCGTACATCGAGCGCTGGAAGAAGGACCTGCCGCACCTGAAGACGGTGATGGGGGGGCCGCACCCTTCCTTCGACATCGAGTGCTTGGTGGACGCAGAGTCGATCGATGCGACGATCAAGGCCGAGGGCGAGTACGCGCTGCTCGAGCTCGTGCAGGCGTGGGAGGGGAACCGCTCGATCGAGTCGATCCCGAACGTGGGGTACCTGAAGGACGGGGTGCCTTTCCAGAACCCGATAAGACCCGCGATCCAGGACCTCGACGCGCTGCCGTTCCCCGACGTCGACGTCTTCTACAAGTACGGCTTCCTCTCCCACAAGCGCGTGATGCAGGTCCACGCGAGCCGTGGGTGCCAGAACTCGTGCACGTACTGCTCGGTCGGCTTGATGAAGAAGGAGTGGGTGTCGGGCGGCCGGAACGAGAAGTTCAACCGCACGAAGTCGGTCGACTACCTGTGCGAGGAGATGAACGACATCCTCGCGCGCTACCCGAACTTCCGCATGGTGAACTTCGGCGACGCCGCGCTGAACATGAAGCACGGCTGGCTCGCGGAGTTCGCCGAGAAGTGGCCGGCGCGGGTGGGGTTGCCGTTCGCGTGCAACGTGAACATCAACTACCTGAACGAGGACGACATCGTGAACCTGTCGCGCGCGGGCTGCGCGTCGGTCCAGTTCGGCCTCGAGTCGGGGACCGAGGAGGTGCGCACGCGCGTCTACGGCAAGGGCTACACGGACGAGATCGTGTACTCGGTGCCGAAGCTCCTGCGCAAGCACAAGATCACCTTCCGCACGAACAACATCATGGGCTCGCCGGCCGAGTCGCTCGACGACATGTTCAAGACGGTCGAGGCGAACCAGAAGCTCAAGCCGCAGGGCTGCACCGTGCTGCTCTACCGCCCGTTCAAGTCCACTCAGCTCGGGCGCGAGGACTTCGAGGAGGGGCGCGTCGACATCGGCAAGGACATCGGGCCGTCGATCCAGTTCGACTCGCAGATGCTGCGTCCCGACCTGCGCGAGGTCGTCAATCTGCAGAAGCTCTTCAACCTGGCGGTCTACCTGCCCGGTGGGCTGCCGCTCGTGAAGCGGCTCGTGAAGCTGCCGCGCAACCCGGTCTTCGACTGGACGCTGCTCGCGTTCCTCTGGTACCAGCACGCCGTGGTGTCGGGTTACGGAATGCTCGACGACTTCCGGTTGGGCGTGCTCAACCTGGGCCAGATCTTCGGCAAGCGCTTCGGCGGCGTGCACCAGTACGGCAAGCCGAAGAACCAGCTCCTCGACACGATGGACACTGGCGGCGAAGCCGTGTTCGTCGCCGAGGCGTCGAAGCCCGCGCGCAAGAAACCGACGCTGGTCGAGAACCGCTGGCGCGAGTCCACGCGCAAGCCGCGCGACGAGGAACTCGACGAGGTCGCCGCAGCGGGGTAATGCGGAATACGGAGCCAGTCCAGTTTTTCACACTTCTGCGCCAGCGTGCTGGAGCAGCCGATGCACTCTGCGCAGAAGTGTGAAAAACTGGACTGGCTCCGTATTCCGCATTATCAATCGGCCGGACGGCTCGAGCCGTCCGGCCGTACCACGCGAAGCGCGCGATCCAGGTGCAGCATTGCTTCGTCCAAGTGTCGGTCCGTGCTCCGGTGGTCTTCGTCGCCGAGAGGACGCGCGAGGGCCCGCACGGTTTCCCACGGAAACGGCGAGCGCGCAGCACAACCTCGGGCGCTCCTTTCGGGCCCGAGCGAGCGTGTGCAGGTCGGCGCCCGCCGTGACCCGTCACTAGGATGCATCGATGCCCGAGAGCGACCCAGAGCTCGCCGCGCTCGATCCCGACTTGGAGCGGGCGATCCGTGAGCGGGCCGCGGACATACCGATCTTCCGGACCCTCGGGTTCCACGCGCTCCAGCTCGGCGCGGGGACCTGCTCGGCTCGCATTTCGCGCGATCCGCGCTACGACGGGATCTTCGAGTCGCTGCACGGCGGCATCCTGATCACGCTCGCGGATTCCGCCGCGGCCCTGGCGATCCTGACCTTGTGCGGCGCGGACGCTCGCATCGCGACGACCGACATGAGCATCCGTTTCCTCGCTCCCGCGCGCTCCGACGTCCGCGTGCACGCGCGCGTGATCAAAGCGGGGAAGAGCCTCGTCCCGGTCGAGGCCACGCTGCACGACGAGGAGGGGGTGCTGGTGGCCGTTTCGCAGGTCTCGTACTTCCGCCTCGACGCCCGCTGACCGGATCGCGCTTCGCGCGAGCCTTCCCCGCCACCTGGCACGTCCCGCGCGGGAAACGTGCAACCGCGCGCCGGGCCGTGCGTCTCTCGCGCGAGGAGGATGGCGATGGAGCGAGGGAGAGCGGAGATTTCGGGGCCAAGCGGGGGGGGAGCGCGCCGGCGCTCTGGGCGCCGGGTCATGGCGCTCCTCTTCGTGGGTGCGCTCGGGGTGTCGGCGCGGGCGATGGCGACCGTGGGGGCCGCGGCGAGCGGCGGCGAGGGAGGGCGGGAGAGCTTCGCCGAGCTCGAGCGCGAGCTCGACAGCCAGGATCCCGAGGCGCGGCGGGTCGCGGTCGGCAAGCTCGTGCGGCTCGGGGACGAGCGCGCCTGGCGCGCGGTGCTCGGCGCGCTCGCCGATCCCGACGGACGCGTGGCGGATCGCGCGCAGCTCGTGTTGGCCGACGCGGACGAGCGCATCGTCGGGGACGTGCTCGGCCGCGCTGGGCTCGAGGCGCGGGAGGATTCCGTGCGCGTGCGCGCGGCGGAGCTCGTCGGACGCGTGAAATGTCCCGTTCGCGGCGAGGCGCTCGTGGGCGGCGTCTCCGATCGCAGCGCCGAGGTGCGGCGCCGGGTGGCGTGGTCCATCGAGCGGCTCGCGCGCGCGAAGCGCCTCGCGGGCGACGTGGCGAAGAAGCTCGTTCCGGCGGTCCGGCGCAAGGCCGCGTCCGACCGCGACCCGCTCGTGCGCGGCGCGATGCTCTTCGCGCTCGACGCGCTCGACCCCGAGCTCGCGCTGGCGCATGCTCTGAGCGCGCTCGACGACCGGCGCGAGGAGGTGCGCATGGCCGCGGCGTGGGTGGCGGGGACGCGCGACGAGCACGCGGCCGCGATCGTGCGCCGGCTCGCGCACGATCCGGCGCCGCGCGTGCGCAGCCTGTTGGCGGAGATGCAGGAGCGGCGCGCGTCGCCCGACGCTGCGAACTCGCTCGTGGTGCTCCTGGAGGCGGAGGAGCGCCTGCGGTTGCGCTGGGGCATCGTCGAGGCGCTGCGGCGGCTTTCGGGCATGCACTACCGGCTCGACGCGCGTCCATGGCGTCTGTGGGTCGATGGGTTGCCGCAGGGTTGGCGGCCGACGCCCGGGGCCTTCGTCGAGGCGCCGCGCGAGGGCGCCACGACCGCGTTCGCCGGGATGCCGCTCCTGTCGGATCGCGTGGCGTTCCTGTTCGACTGCTCGGGCTCCCTGTGGAACCGCCGCGAGGACGGGCTCACGCGCAAGGAGTTCGCCGACGAGGCGCTGCGCCGCGCGCTCTCCACACTGCCGGAGGACGCGCTGTTCAACGTCATCCCCTACACCGATCGGCCCTTTCCGTGGAGTCCGCGCAGCGTGCAGGCGAGCGGGCGCAACGTCGCGCGCGCGTTGGATTACTTCGAGGGCTGCATGGAGAGCGGGACGGGTGACTTCTACGAGGCCGCGCTCTTGGCGATGGAGGATCCCGACGTGGACACGATCGTGGTGCTCACCGACGGCGCGCCGACGGGCGGCGAGGTCTGGGACCTCGAGCTCATCGTGCCCTTGCTCCTCGAGCGCAACCGCTTCCGCAGAATGCGCTTCGACTCCGTGCTCGTCGATGCACCCGGCGGGTTCGTGCCCCACTGGAAGATGCTGGCCGAACGCTCGGGAGGAATCACGCTCTCCATCGAGGTGAAGTAAGTCATACGGAGCCAGTCCAGTTTTTCACCCTTCCGCGCTTGCGTGCCGGAGCAGTCCTGCGCTCTGCGCGGAAGCGTGAAAAACTGGACTGGCTCCGTATGATCGTGCGCGTGGAGACCGGGCGTCTGACGCTCACGCGCGAGCAGGTGCGCGAGCTCGATCGGCGTGCGATCGAGGAGTACGGCATCGATTCGATCGTGCTGATGGAGAACGCGGGCCGCGCGTGCGCCGCGGAGGCGGCGCGTATCGCCGGCGACGCGAGCAATGGGCCGGTGCTCGTGCTGTGCGGGCCGGGGAACAACGGAGGCGACGGGTTCGTGATCGCCCGCACGCTCGCCAACCGAGGCTTCGAGGTCGAGCTGGCCCTCGTTGCGCCACTCGCGAAGCTGGCGAGCGCGTCGCAGGACGTTCGGAAGAACGCCGAGCTGTGGAAGGCGCTGGGGGGGGAGATCGAAGAGGCCGCCGACGCGGCAGCCTGCGACCGGCTCGCCGGGCGGGCGATGGACTCCGCGCTGATCGTCGACGCGCTCTTCGGCACCGGGCTCACGCGGCCGCTCCGAGCGCCCTACGCCGACCTCGTTCCCGCGCTGAACGCCGTGCACCGGCCGGTGCTCGCGGTCGACTTGCCGAGCGGGCTCGACGCGAACACGGGCGAGATCCTCGGCGTCGCGGTGGAAGCGACCGCGACGGTGACCTTCGTGGCGGAGAAGCCCGGCTTCGCGCGCGGCGCGGGTCCGCGGCTGTGCGGGCGCGTCGTCGTGGCCGAGATCGGCATCCCCGCAGCCTTCGTCGAGGAAGCGCTCTTCGAGGAGCGCTGAGGGGCGCGTGAGCGAGTGGCCGTGGAGCGCGCGAGGAAGATGACGGACCCAAGCGGCGAGCGGAGTTCCGCGCGCTTCTCGCTCTGGGTCGTGCTGGTGCTCGTCGCGCTGCCCTACCTCACGGGGCTCGACAACGGCTTCGTGTGGCTCGACCACTCGGAGATCGAGGACGGGACGCTCGTCGTGCGCGACTGGAAGGCGGCGTTGGGGCTCTTCTCCGAGGACCAGACGACGCCCGGCTACCACCGGCCGTTCTACGCGCTCCTGCACTCGGCGAACTTCGCGCTGTGGGGCCTCGAGCCGCGCGGCTTCCTCGCGACGTCGCTCGGCCTGCACCTCGCCAATTGCGCGCTCGTCTTCGCGCTCCTGCGCCGGCACGGCCGCGGCGTGGGGGCGTCGGCGTCGGTGGCGATCTTCTTCGGTCTGCATCCCGTGAACACGGCGGTGGCCGGCCTGATCCACGCGACCATGGACTCGCTGCACCTGGCGGCGGTCCTCGCGGCGTGGCTCCTGTTCGCGCGCGGCGAGACCGGCGGACGCGGTCGCGCGTCGCGCGCGCTCCACTTCGGACTCTCGCTCCTCGCGTTCCTGATCGGGCTCCTGTCGAAGGAGAACGCGTTCCTCTATGCGCCGCTCGTGGCGGCCGCGTGCTTCCTCCCGTGGCGCTTCGCCGACGGCACGCGCCCGGCTCGCGGGCGCCTCGTCGCGTACGCGCTCGCCTGCGCATTGCTCGCGGTCGCGGTCGCCGCCGGGCGCGGCGGCGAGCTCGGGGCGACGCCGCCGGGCGGCGCGCTGCCACTCGGGGAGCGCCTGCTCACCTTCGCGGGCGTGTACGTCGGCTACTGCCAGAAGCTCGTCTGGCCGTTCGAGCTCTCGATCAGCGACACCGTGACGCGTTTCTCTGCGCTGGGCGGCCGCGCCCAGGTCCACACGCTCCTTTCCGCGGCCGCGCTCGTCGGGGGGCAGCTCGCGCTCTTCGCGCGCGTGCCGCGCCTTCGGCCGTGGATCGTGCTCCTGAACGTCTCGCTGCTGCCGGTCGCGCAGCTCGTACCGATCCTGCACTTCCGCGCCGATCGCTTCCTGTACACCGCGACCTTCGCGGCGGCGGGCTTCGCCGTCGAGTGCGCGGGCCTGGCAGCCGAGCACTTGCGCGCGCGCGGTTGGCGCGAATCGCGCGTGAGCAGGAGCGCCGTTGTCGCCGTGCTCCTCGTCGCCGTCGCTTGCGCCGCGCGCATCCCGCCGCGGCTCGCGCGCTTCGAGAGCGACGAGACGCTCTTTCGTGCCGAGCTCGAGCTCGTCCCCGACTATCGCGAGGGGCTCGCGCAGCTCGCGCGCCACTGGGACCAAAGCGGTCGGCACGAGGCGGCGACCGAGCTCTATCGTGAGAGCCTCACGGCGCGCCCCGGGCGCGTGTCCTACCTGGACGTCGCCGGCGCCGTGCTGGCCTACTCGTCGAACCTGCTCGCGCGCGGCCGCGTGGCGGAGGCGCTCGACCTCGTCGAAGGACACCGCGCGAGTCCTTTTCGACCGCGCGTGCGCGAGGAGCTCGAGTACAACCGCGCCGTGGCGCTCCATCGGCTGGGGCGGGAAGCCGAGGCGCTGCCGCTCTTCCTGCGCTATCGCGACGCGCATCCGAGCGATCCTTCGTGTCGCTACTTCCTCGGTCGCATCGCCGCGGCCCTGGGCCAGCGCGCGCTCGCGCGAGAATCGTTCGAGCGCTACCTCGAGCTCGCGCCGAACGCGCCCGACCGCGCCGCGGTGCAGGAATGGCTCGCGGAACTCGCGGACTAGGACGGGCGCGGCGAGGGAAAGCGTCCCCGTTGCAGGACAGGCCGCACGCCGGCGGTCGAGCGCCGCTCCGCGCACGTCGCGCCTGGATCGCTCCCGGAGTTGGGCGCGTGTAAGAGGTCTCGCGCACCCGGTCGGAAACTCCCGCGTCGGGCCTGGATACCCTGACGCGGATCGAGGGTAATGGGGGAACGGGGTCGGCTCGCGTCGAGAGGACCTTCCGCGATTTCCGTGCGGCGTGCGTCGTGTGGATGCGGGAGGTCGACGTAGGGACCCCGAGAACCGGGGAAGGAGAACCCCGCGTCCTCGTCCCTCCGGCCCGCTCTCTTCCGCAATGACCCGCTCCCCTCGTTTCGACCTCGCCCGCGCGCGCTTCCGAGCGATCCGGACGCGGCGGTCGCGCGCGCTCCAACGCGGCGGGCTCGTCCTCGCCGTCGCGCTCGGCGCGCTCGGTTGCAGCGCCGACTTCCACGCCCGACGCGCGGATCGCTCGGCGCTCGGCGTGCTCGACGAGCGCATGAGCGCGGTCGAGTCGCGGCGCGCGGCCGAGGTCCGGCACCCGGTCGAGCGCGCGCCCGAGCCGGAGCCGACGGAGGCTCCCGATGCGGCGGGGGAGGGCGAGCCCTCGACGGACTACGCGCCCGGCGGCGACGACCGGCCCGGCGTAGAGCTGCTCGACCTCGGCCTGTCCCTCGAGATCGGGGTCGCGACGAACCGCGACTTCCTGGCGCAGAAGGAAGCGCTCTTCATCCAGGCGCTCAACTACTACGAGACGCGCCACGCCTTCTCGCCGCTCGTCTCCTCGAGCCTGGTCTACGCCTTCGCCGACGGCAACGGCATTCCGGAGCAGCACACGGGCTCGTGGCTCGCCGACATCCGCAAGATCCTGCCGACCGGCGGCACGCTGAGCGCCGACGCGGTCACGGGCTACTTCCGGAGCGACGACCCGGCCGCGCTCGACTCGCGCACGTTCGATTCGGCGGTATCCGTGCGGCTCGCGCAGCCGCTCCTGCGGGGCGCGGGCTACGAGGCGAGCCACGAAGCGCTCACGCAGGCGGAGCGCAACCTGCTGTACGCCATCCGCGACTTCGAGCTGTTCCGCGAGGACTTCTCGATCGACGTGGCGCGGCGCTACTACGACCTCGTCCAGCAGAAGCAGTCGATCGAGAACGTGCGCCGCAACCTGGAGAATCTCGTCTTCTCGGAGCGCCAGGCGCAGTCGCTGTTCAACGTCGGCCGCACGAGCGAGCTCGACGTGCTGCGCGCGCGGCGCAGTCGGCTGTCGGCCGAGAACGACCTGCTCGAGGCGCGCGAGAGCTACGAGCTCGCCCTCGACCGCTTCAAGATCTTCCTCGGGCTCTCGACCGACGCCTACGTCGACGTCGAGGAGTACGCGCCGGAGTTCGTGCCGGTCACGTTCGACGTGAGGTCGGCGATCGAGGTCGCGTTCCACAACCGGCTCGACCTCCTGAACCGCGTGGAGCAGGTGGAGGACTCCGAGCGCGCCGTGCGGCTCGCCGAGAACGGCCTGCTGCCCGATCTCGACCTCGACGCGAGAGTGACGTTCCCGGCCGGGCCGGACGCGTCGTTCTCCAACCAGCCCTTCGAGGGCGAGAACGTGGCCCTGGGGCTCAGGCTCGACCTCCCCGTCGACCGCGTGAACGAGCGCGGCATCTACCGGCGCGCGCAGATCGCCTTGGTGCAGGAGCGCCGCTCGCTCGACGAGTTCGAGGACGATCTCGTGGTCGACATCGAGAGCACCTTCCGCGAGCTCGACCGGCGCCAGCAGAGCCTCGAGATCCAGCGCCAGCTCATCGAGGACCAGCAGAAGAACGTGCGCATCGCGCAGCTCCGCTTCGAGCGCGGCGAGATCCCCAACCGAGACGTCGTCGAAGCGCAGCAGTCGCTGCTCGACGCGCGCAACGCGCTCATCGGCGAGCAAGTGAACTACGAGATCGCGCGCCTGGGGCTGCTGCGCGACCTGGGCATCCTGTTCATCGACGAGAGGGGGATGTGGACGGAATGAAGATCCTTGCATCGATCGTGGGACTGATCGCGCTGGCGGCGGCCTTCGGGTCGCGCTTCGTCGGCTTCGCCGCCGAGACGACGAACGAGATCCCCGAGAGCTCGCTCGCCACCGTTCGCCGTGGCGACCTCTCGATCACGGTCACGGAGAACGGCTACCTCAAGGCCAAGAACAACGAGGAGATCAAACCGAAGTTCAAGGGTGCGGGGCAGGTCACGTGGCTCATCGACGAGGGCGCTTCGGTCGAGCCGGGCGCCGTGCTCGCGGAGTTCGACAAGACCGAGATCGAGCGGCGCGTCAACGACCTCGAGAACCAGCTCATCCAGTACGAGGCCGAGCTCGAGGCGGCGAATTCGGCGCTCGCCATCCAGGAGCGCGACAACGCGGCCGCGATCGAGAAGGCGCTGCTGCAGGTGGAGCTCAAGGGCCTCGAGCTCGAGCGCTACGAGAAGGGCGACTCGCCCAACGAGCGGCGCAAGAAGGACCTCGCGTTCGAGAAGGCCACGTCGGAGCTCGAGCGCGCCATCGAGCGTTTCGAGCAGGTCCCCGAGCTCCAGCGCGAGGGCTTCCTGACGAAGATCCAGGTCGAGGAGGAGCGCATCCTCCTGCGCGAGGCGCAGATCAACAAGGAGAACGCCGAGCGCGACCTCGAGCTCTACCAGACCTACACGACGGCCATGGAGCTCATGCAGAAGCAGTCGGACATGAAGGATGCCGACCGCGAGCTCGCGAACGCGCGCGAGAAGGCGACCATCAACGTCAAGGAGAAGATCGCGCGCGTGACGCAGCAGACGCGGCAGATCCAGCAGACGAAGGACGCGCTCGCGCGCGAACGGGAGACGCTCGCGCAGCACACCATCACGGCGCCGGCTCCCGGGATCGTCTACTACGGGAATCCTTCGTCCTCGTGGATGCGCGACCAGATCAAGGTCGGTAACCACCTGTCTTCCGGGCACACGATGTTCACGCTGCCCGATCTGAGCGAAATGCAGGTACTCGTGCAGGTCCACGAGGCGGACATCGACGACGTGAAGAAGGATCTGCCCACGGCGGTGACGATCGAGACGCACAAGGGCCTGACCTTCGCGGGCGTGGTGACCGACATCGCGGCCGTGGCGACCTCGCAGAGCTGGACCGACGAGTCGAACAAGACCTTCAAGGTCGAGATCACCATGGAGCCCTCCGAGGTCGAGCTGCGCGCCGGCGTCACGGCCAAGGTCGAGATCCAGGTCGAGGAGCTCGCGAACGTGCTGCAGGTGCCGATCCACGCGGTCTTCCCCGAGGGAGGCGAGTACTTCGCCTTCGTCCACGCCGCCGGAGCCGTCGAGCGCAGGAAGGTCCAGGTCGGTCGGAACAACGCGCACCACGTCGAGGTGCGGGCGGGGCTGGAAGAAGGCATGAAGGTGCTGCTCTACGATCCGCGCGCGGAGGGCGCCGTCGACGATGCCGGCGAGCCCGACGGGGGTCCTGCGGAGGAAGGCGGGCTCGCGTCCCAGCTCTCCGGCATGGCGACGGGCTCTCGAGCGCGCTCGCCATGACGGACGAGGTCCTCGAGCTCCGCGGCATCGCGAAGACCTACGGGCAGGGCGAGCACGCGCTGACCGTGCTGCACTCGCTCGACCTCGACGTTCTGTCGGGCGAGTTCGTGGGGATCGTCGGAGCCTCGGGCTCGGGCAAGACGACGCTGATGAACATCATCGGGTGCCTCGACCGGCCCACGCGCGGGAGCTATCGCCTGAACGGCGAGGACGTCTCGCGGCTCGACGACGACAGTCTCTCGCGCGTGCGCAACCGTTCGATCGGCTTCGTCTTCCAGTCGTTCAACCTGATCGCGCAGATGACGGTGCTCGAGAACGTCGAGCTGCCGCTGTTCTACAGCAAGCTGCCGCGCAGGTCGCGACACCCAAGATGCCTGGAGCTGATCGAGGCCGTGGGGCTCACGCATCGCCTCGGCCACTACCCGGCGCAGCTCTCCGGCGGCGAGTGCCAGCGCGTCGCCATCGCCCGCGCGCTCGTCAACCAACCCGCCCTGCTCCTGACCGACGAGCCGACGGGCAACCTCGACTCGAAGAACGGCGAAGAGGTCCTGCGCATCCTGTACGACCTCCACGCCCGCGGTCGCACGATCCTGATGGTCACGCACAACCCCGAGATCGCGCGCGGGCTCCCGCGCGTGATCGAGATGAAGGACGGTCGGGTGCAGGCCGATCCGGGACCGGGCAGCGGCTCGAGCGCGCTCGCGGGGGCCACCTCGTGATCGTCGGCCGCATGCTCGAGGTGCTCCTCCTCGGCCTCCGGAACCTCTTGCGCAACAAGCTGCGCTCGTTCCTCACGATGCTCGGGATGATCTTCGGCGTCGCGTCGGTGATCGCGATGCTCTCGGTCGGCGCGGGCGCGCGCCACGAGATCCTCTCGCGCATCCAGGAGCTCGGCGTCCGGAACGTGATCGTGAACTCGGTCAAGCCGCCGGAGGACATCAAGCCGGTTTCCACCGAGACGCAGTACAAGAGTCGTTACGGCTTGACCTTCGACGACGCCGACTACATCGAGGAGGTCGTGCCGACGGTCGAGTCGATCCTGCGCGTCAACAAGATCCGCCAGCGCATCTGGTACGGAAGCAAGCGGCTCGAGGCGTCCGTGCTCGGCGTGGGGCCCGAGTACCTGCGCATGTTCGGGCTGCGCGCGGGCCGCGGCCGCGTCTTCAACGAGGTCGACGCGCGGACGAACGCCAAAGTGTGCGTCATCCGCAAGGGTCTCGTGCGGCAGCTCGAGACCGTCGAGGACCCGCTCGGGATGTGGCTCAAGATCGGGGACTTCCCGTTCGAGGTGATCGGCATCCTGGACGACGAGTCGTTCCGGTCGCACACGCGCAAAGCGCTCAACATCGACGCGACCGCGCAAGAGGTCTACGTCCCGTACACGACCTCGATGCGCACGCTCGGGACGATCACTTTCATCGAGCGCTCGGGCTCGCAGGAGTTCACGCAGGTGGAGCTCGACCAGATCGTCGTCACCGCGCGCGCGCAGGAGGACGTGCTGCTCACCTCGCAGATCCTCGGCGCGGCGCTCGATCGGCTGCACCCGAAGCAGGACTACGAGATCGTCGTGCCGCTCGAGCTCCTGCAGCAGAGCGAGCAGACGCAGAAGGTCTTCAACCTGGTGATGATCCTCATCGCGAGCATCTCGCTGCTCGTGGGGGGGATCGGCATCGCGAACATCATGCTCGCCACCATCACCGAGCGCACGAAGGAGATCGGCATCCGCCGCGCCCTCGGCGCGCGCCGGCGCGACATCGTGATCCAGTTCCTGACGGAGACGACCGCGATCGCCGCCATCGGCGGCCTCTTCGGCTGCTTGTTCGGCGTCTTCGGCATCCTGGGCATCGTCGAGCTCACGAACTGGGAGGCGCTCATCGCGCCGAGCTACGTCCTCATCTCGCTCGTGATCTCCTGCACCGTGGGCATCGTCTTCGGCATCTTCCCCGCGCGCCGCGCCGCCCGCATGGACCCCATCACGGCCCTGCGCTACGAGTGAGGAGCTCCGCGCGCGGCGATCGCGAGCTCGGCGCCTGCGTCGAGGGGCGCGCGTTCCACGGGTCGGGGCCGCAGGAGCTGGAGGCGCGCGAGCGATCTCCCGCGAGCTCCTCGGGCGCCGCCTCCATGACAGAAGCGTTACCGATTCTGCCTGCCTGCGCTCCGCGCGGGAGCACTACGCTCTGACCTTCCCGTGCAGGTATCCGATCGGTGCCTGCTTCCACGACACAGGGAGGTATTCATGCAGCGTTCATTCTTGTGGCTCCTCGCGTCGGCCCTCCTGCTCGGCTGGATGGCCCTCGGAGTCCTCACCCCGGTTGGCGAAGCGGCTCCGCCTTCGACCGGCGAGATCACCGGGACGGTGCTCGCGGACGGAGTTCCGCTGGGGGGGGCGAAGGTCCAGCTCCAGAACGACAGTGGCGGCATCGCTGCGCCGCTGGCGACGACCAACTCGAGCGGTCAGTTCCGCTTCCGCAAGGTCGCCGCCGGCAACTACTCCGTCTCGGCCGCCAAGTTCGGAAGTCCGGTGTGCCACGGCAGCGCGGTACCCGTGACGGTCACCGCGGGCCAGACCTCGAACGTCACCGTCAACGTGACGTGCGAAGTCTTCCCTCCGTGAGCGCAGGCTCGGTCAACGCAGGCCGAATGTCGTCGATGAAGGGAACCCGTCAGGGAAGGCTACTGACGGAGTCTCGAGGGGGTAGAGCCCTCTCATGAAATGGGGCTCTCGTCGCCGTGACGACGGGAGCCCCGCATCCGAGCCGCCGGGACGCGAGTGACTTCGAAGCTCTCGAGCCTGTTCATCCCCGGCACTGTCGAGTCCGCGCTGGGAACCGGACATCTCGAGAGGGTGCGAACAACCTCTGCGGGTGTGGACCCCGATCACGGCGCTGCACTACGAGTGAGCGGGGGAGCGCCGTGGGCCGTGAGCTTCAGCGCGTCGACTCGCCGGAGCGCTTGCGGATGCCGTGTTCCTCCACGATCCACAGCTCCCCGGACACGGACTCGCCTTCCAGTTCGAGGCCCTGGTGAAAGCAACCGCGACGGATGCCGATACGCACCTGACCTCATCCAAGGAGCTCGCGATCTTCAAGAGTGCGTTCGGGCCCGAGGCGGTTCAGTCCGGGTTGCCGGTCAGCACCCACGCGGCCCAGTCGCGCGTCGCGTAGAGCGGACGGCCTTGCTCGTCCACCGTGTTGCGCAGGCGCATCTTGGCTTCCCACAACGCTTGGTGCTTGGGCTTCTTCTCGACCCACAGGCGCCGGTAGAAGTCGACCATGAGCTCCTTCGTAGCCTCGTCCGGAACCTTCCACAGCGACGTGATCACCGAGCGCGCGCCCGCCATGTGCAGCGCCTTCTGAAGGCTCGCGACACCTTGGCCGGCGCGGCGCACGCCGACGTTGGTGTCGCACGCCGACAGCACGGCGAGCTCGCACTGCGAAAGGTCGAAGCTCGCGATCTCTTCCGCCGTGATGAGCCCGCGCACGCGGCCCTGCTCGTTCGGCGCGAGGTTCGCACCCGCGAGCGCGAGGCCGCACAGGACCATCGGCGAGCTTCCGTGCACTTGCGCTGCACGCGTCATCCGCGTCATCGGAAACACGACTCCGCTGCGCATTTCGAGCGGCGCGGGATCCTCCGTCGAGCTCACCGACTCGGGCGCGAACCAGCCGTGCGTCGCGAGGTGCAGGATGCGCGCGCGGGGGGCAAGCTCTTCGAGCGCCTCGCGCGAAGCTCGCGTTCCACGCAGGACGATCGGCGCGCGCTCGAGATCCTGCTCGGCTCCGCGGACATTCGCGATGCCCAGAACTTCGCTCTCGGTGTACGGGAGCTCTGCGAAGCCTTGCTCCCACATGGTGCTTCGCAGCAGCGCGGGCGCGGAGCCACCGCCGAAGGCAGCAGCGATGACCTCGTTCTGCGGCCGGGCGGGCTCGGGTCGATCGTTCGCCATCGGGTCCGCGCCATAGTCGCAACCACCGAGCAGCACGACTTCGCCGCCGGCAACAGTCGAGCGTTCCGGCCACAAGAGCTCGCGCAACGCGACGCGCGTCTCGATGCGGTACGCCTCGCCCAGGATGCTGTCGCTGCCGTCCAGGGCGGCCACAGGCAGCGCCTCGAGCGGCACGAGGTGCAGCACGTCGTCTAACGCGACGATCACGTGGTGCGCATCTCCGAGCGCCGCGAGCAACGGATCGAACACGAGCTCGCGCAGGGCGGAGCCCGTTTTCAGGGCGCCGAGGCTTGCCTGGGAGGTGTCCGATTGCAGACCGCGGCTCGCGCGCGCGTCCCCGAGCCCCGCCTGCGCGGAGAGCCAGGCCGCCGCCCTGTCTTCGACCGCGCTCACTGGTCCCAGCTCCACGCGCGCGAGCGTTCCTCCCGGTCGCACGACGTAGGCGAGTAGCGCTTCGCTGTGGTATTGGAGAGACGGATCGTCGCGATCGACCGTCTTGCGGGTGTAGCGCCAAAAGCCGACGAGGGCCTGTCCCGGTTCCAGGCGCGATGAAAGCGCGTCGACCGTCGGTTGCACGAGCAGGGGAGCGCAGCGCGCGTCGGTCGCGATCGTGTCCAAGCGGCTGCGCCTCTCCCGATCGAGCTCCCGCCTGACCGCAGCGAGCTCGTCGCGCGACCCTCCGCCCTGGGCCAGCCGGGCGAGCTCGCCAGCGAGGCGGCTCTCCACCTCCCGACTTCGATCGCGCTCCGCGCTGCTCCCCAGCGTGCTCGCGAGAGCCGCGCTCCACAGACCCGCAGCGCGCGCGCTCTCCACCACCGCAAATCCATCGCGCGCGAGGTCCGGACTCGGCTCGAGGTTTCCAGGTCCAGCGCCAACCGAAAGTACGTCCGAGAGCTCGAGTGAGCTCGCTGCGGCGCGGTCCTCGACTTCGCGCGGCGAGAACACGGCGAGTCCCGACATGAGGCCGTCGCGGAAAGCGGTCGCGATGTCCAAGGCAAGGCGCAAGGCCTCCTCGCGCTCGCCGCGTGCGATCCTCGCCCACAGCATGTTGCTGCGCGCCGTCTGTAGGTCTGGATGATCGTTGGGCAGCGTGCGTGACTGGACTTCGAGCACCTCCTCGAAAAGCGCGAGTGCCCCCGAAGAATCCCCGAGCGCATCGAGGGTGAGGCCGAGGTTCCTCCGCGCCATCTGCAGATCGGGATGCTCTCCGGGCAGAGTGCTCGTGAAGATCTCCAAGACTTGCGCGAAAAGGGCGCGAGCGACCTGGAGGTCTCCGAGAAGGACGAGCGTGGCGGCGAGGTTGAGGCGCACGACTTGGAGATCGCGGTGTTCGCTCGGCAGCATGCGCGTGAAGACTTCGAGCACGCTTTCCTCGAGCACTCGACCACCATGTAGATCTCCCAGCTCCACCAGGGTGTGGGCGAGACTCAGCCTCGTCGCTTGGAGGTCGGGGTGATCGTTCGGCAACGTCCTCGTCTGCACTTCCAGGACCATTTCTTCCAGCGCGCACGCTCCATGCAGATCTCCCAAGGCCTTCATCGTGCTGGCGACATCCCGCCGCGCGGCTTGAAGGTCGGGATGGTCGTCGGGCAGCGTGTTGGTGCAGGCGTCCAGCACTCTTTCCCGTAGTGCACGCGCTCCCTGCAGGTCTCCAAGCTTGTGGATCGTGTAGGCTAGGCTCGCCCGCACATCCTGGAGGTTGGGGTGATCGTTCGGCAGCGTGCGAGTCCAGACCTGCAGCGCCTTTTCCTCGAGTGCCCGGGCGCCCTGTAGGTCTCCGAGCGTCTTGAGGATGACGGCGAAGTGCTGCCGGGCTGCTTGCAGGTCCGGGTGATCGTCGGGCAGCGTGCGCGTCCAGACCTCCAGCGCCTTCTCTTGGAGCGCGCGCGCGTCTTGCACCTCGCCGATCGTGTGAAGCGTGGCAGCCAGGTTCAGACGCGCCTTCTGCAGCTCCGGATGGTCGTCGGGGAGCGTGCGGGTCTCTACGTCCAACACCTTCTCTTGCAGCGTTCGGGTTCCTCCAAGGTCTCCTAGCGCGCTCAGGGTGAGGGCGAGCTGGGCTCTCGCCATCTGGAGGTCCAGATGGTCGTCGGGCAGCGTGCGCGAATAGACCTCGAGCACCTTCTCCAGCAGCGCGCGCGCACCGCTCAGATCACCGAGTGCGTAGAGCGTGTTGGAGAAGTTCATCCGCGTCTTCTGCAGGTCGGCGTGATCGTCGGGAAGAGTTCGCGTGTGGACCTCGAGCACCTTCTCGAGCAGAGCGCGCGCACCTTGCAGGTCCCCGAGCGACGCGATCGTCGTGGCGAGGTTCAGCCGCGTCTTCGAGAGCTCGGGGTGGTCGTCGGGCAGCGTGCGCGTGCGGATCTCGAGCACTTGCTGTTCGAGGGCGAGCGCTCCGGGCAGGTCGCCGAGGCCCTTGATCATCAGGGCGAAGCTCAGGCGCGCGCGATTCAGCTCCATGTGATCGTTCGGCAGCGTGCGCTCGCGCTCCCGCAAGGAGGGTGCGCGCGCGTTGCGCGCTACTTCGACCTCGCCGAGCGCGTAGGCTTTCGCTCCACAACTCCACAACAAGCGCTCGAGAGCAGCGCTCGAGCCACAACCATCCGTCGCTCCGATCTCCAAGAGTCCGTCGGCAAGGCGCCGGATGCGCTCGCGCGCTTCGTCGAAGGCCCCTCGAGCACGGAGCTCCTCGATGGCCGCGAGCTCGCGCTCGGTCGGCTCGACGGCAACGAGAGCCCGATCGCTCTCCGGCGCTGCGACGAGGTGCAGCTCGGCGGTTCCGTTCGCGCTACTCGGCGCGCAGGAGACGTCGATCGCGAGTTCCAACCCCGGCGTCACTTCCAATGCGAGATAGGGCGCTGTCCCGCCGCCCGAGTTGTCGTCCTGGCCGACCAGCGTGCCCGACACGTCTTCCACGTTCAGGGAGAGATCGAGTTCAGCCGCCTTCGTCCAAACGTGCAACGTGCCGCGGAAGTCAGCCCTCCACGCGATGCGTTGCGATGGCCCGCGGCCTTCGCGTGGCGGATCCGTCGCGGTGAACTCGAGCGGCAGGATTCCTTCGCTCTCGACGACTTCGATCGAGAACGGCGCATCCGCGGCGTGCTCTGCATCTTGCTCCCCGGGCCGCGTTTGCAGCTCTGCGTGGGGAAGCGGTCGCCAGAGCGCGATCAACACCACTATCGTCGCTGTTGCCTTCACCCCGATGTCGAGCCCTTGCCTGCCCGGCCGCAATTCTAGCGGGCGCCACAGCGAGTCGACGCTTGGCCTGCAACGTATGCTCGCCGTGCACGTCCGGGCGTGGCCTCACGGAGACTTGGGCGCCGGCTGCGTGACCTCGCGCGGCAGGGGAGTCTCTCGAGTCTCCTGAGCTCGTTGCACCGTGATCACGCGGTATCCGACGAGCAGGAGCGACAAGGCGGGGGATCACGCCCTACCAGCGGGATTTTCGCAAGCCGCGCGTGGACGTCTGGCGGGGATGGCAGAGAGTCCGTGCGCCGGTCCGCGAGCGGGATCTCGCGACCATCGAGCGAGTCCGCGCGATCCCGGACCTGGGGCGCGAGGCGCTTCGACCCGCGCAACGCCGCTTGTCGGTAGCGAGCCTCGGCCCTACCCTGCCTCGCTTTTCACGACGAGCCTTGGACCCCCTCTATTTCATCGCCGGACTCTTCGTCGTCGGCGTGTTCGTGCAGTGGATCGCCGCGCGCCTGCACTGGCCGGCCATCGTGCTCCTGCTCGCGGTCGGGCTCGCGCTCGGGCCCGTCACGGGGCTCGTCCAGCCCGACGCCACCTTCGGGAAGCTGCTCGACCCGATCGTCTCGCTCTCGGTCGCGCTGGTCCTGTTCGAGGGCGGTCTGTCGCTGCGCTTCTCCGAGATGCGCACGCTCGGCGCCCCGCTGCTCTCGCTCGTCCTGGGCGGATTGGTGCTCTCGTTCGTCTCGATCACGCTCGCGGCGCACCACCTGGTCGGGCTCGATTGGGCGACGTCCTCGGTGCTGGGCGCCATCCTGGTCATCACGGGTCCCACGGTCGTCAAGCCCATGCTGCGCCAGGCGCGCATCGCGCGCCGTCCGGCGCTCTTGCTCAAGTGGGAGAGCATCGTCAACGACCCGCTCGGCGCGCTGCTCGCCGTGTTCGTGCTCGAGATCGCGGTGCTCGGCCCTTCGCGCATCGGCGAGGTGCTCGCGCTGATCTGCGTCGCGGGGGTCTTCGGCTTGGGAGTCGGAGTCCTGTTCGGGCGCGCCCTCGTGCGCGGCGCGATCCCCGAGCACCTGAAGACGCCCGCCATCCTGGGAGGGGCCTTGGGTGTGTTCGCGCTGTCGGAGTGGGTCTTCCACGAGGCGGGGCTCCTGGCGGTCACGGCCATGGGCGTCGTGCTGGCGAACACGCGCTCGTCGAGCGTGGAGGACGTGCGGCGCTTCAAGGAGGAGGTCGCGACGATCCTGATCTCCGTCCTCTTCCTGCTGCTCTCCGCGCGGCTCACGCCCACGGACGTGATCGCGGCGATGTCCTGGAGGGGCTTGTTGTTCGTGAGCGCCGTGCTGTTCGTCTGTCGGCCGCTGGCGGGGCTCGGGTCGCTCGCCTTCGCGCGCATCCCGTGGCAGGAGAAGCTGCTCGTGGGGTGGATCGCGCCGCGCGGGGTGGTGGCCGCGGCGATGGGGGGCGCGCTCGCGCCGCGGCTCGAGGAGGCCGGCTTCGCGCAGGCGGATCTCATCGTCCCGCTCCTCTTCGGCGTGATCGCCACGAGCGTGGTGCTGCACGGTCTCACGCTGGCGCCGCTCGCCCGCCGGCTCGGCCTCACGGGACGGGGCGGTGGCGGGTTGCTCGTCGTGGGCGCGTCGAGCTGGGCGATCGACCTCGCGCGCACGCTGGCTCAGGAGGGCGTCGACGCATTCGTCGTGGACGCGAACTACCGCAACACGGTGCAAGCGCGCATGCGCGGCGTCGAGGCGTTGTACGGTGACGTGCTCGACGAGGAGACGCTCGACGAACTCCCGCTCGAGCGCGTGTCGCTGGTGCTCGCCGGAACCGGCGACGACCACTACAACGCCCTCGCCTGCATGACGCTGGTCAAGACGATGGGGCGCGAGAACGTGCTGCAGCTCCGCCCGCAAGAGGGCGAGGGAGGGGACACGCACCTCAAGGGGCGCATGCCGTGGAGCGAGGATGCCACGTTCGGCGGCCTGACCTCGCGCTACTGGAACGGCGCCCACTTCCGCTGCACGCGCCTCGCCGAGCGCGAGTACGACTGGGAGGCCTTCCAAGCCACGAACACGGGCGCGCTCGTCCTGTTCGCCATCACTGCGCGCGGCGTCGAGCCGCTCGACAAGGGTCGTGGGGGGGGGGGGGGGGG